>NZ_LRPC01000013.1 GCF_001592965.1 Roseivirga spongicola
GCATTGGCGGTTACATCATCGCTCAAAGTAACGACAACATCGTCTGAACTAATTGGGCAAACACCATTGCTGATTGTCCATCGTAGCGTATAGCTTACACCTTTGGTTCCTGTAAAGGTTGAAATTGGGCTATTTGCATCGGCAAAGCTTCCTCCTGCTCCTGAAACAACAGACCATGTACCGGTCTCTCTAAATCCTGAGGCCGCATTGGCTGCCATGGTCACTGAAGTGTTACATGTCTCTTGGTCTGAGCCTGCTGCTGCAACGGTCACATTATCGAAGAAAGTGATTTCAACTATATCAGTATCGGAACAAGTTCCACTATTTTCAGTCCACTGAAGCGTGTAGGTAGTTCCTACTGTTCCTGTGAATTTTGAAGTATTACTGCTTGGTGTAGTTACACTTCCTCCTGCTCCCGATAGAATTGACCAGCTTCCTGTACTACCTGTGCTATAAACTGCACCAAGGAAGGTTTGTGTTCCACATACATTTTGATCTGATCCAGCATCAGCTTCAACATCGTTTACTTCTACTGTAATTACTACATCGTCTGAGCTGATTGGACATACACCATTGCTGATGGTCCAACGCAATGTATAATTCACACCTTCTGTTCCTGTAAATGTCGCTGTTGGGCTATTCGCATCGCTAAAGCTTCCGCCTGCTCCTGCAACTACAGACCAAGTACCTGTTTCTCTAAATCCTGATGCAGTATTAGCTGATAATGCTGTAGGCCCACAGATATCCTTATCTAGGCCAGCATTGGCTGGTGTTGGGTTATCAAAGAAGGTGATTTTTACCGTATCATTATCTGAACAGCTTCCATTAGTTTCTGTCCACTGAAGCGTATAAACTGTTCCAACTACTCCACTAAAGCTTGAGAATGGACTCGATGGACTTGTAATTGAACCACCCGCACCTGACAGAATTGACCAGCT
>NZ_LRPC01000014.1 GCF_001592965.1 Roseivirga spongicola
GGCCTGCGGTTACTACCGTTAAATTATCTGCCGTACCGTTGGTGATGTTCAGGTCTTCGGCTGTTAGGCCTGAAACTGGTTCATCATAAGTAACAGTTACTGTAAATGCTGCATTGGTCAGGTCGCTCACCACTGAAGTAATGCTCGGTGTTGCTCTTATTCCGTCTACGTTAACATTGGCCGTGCTGGCGGTATTCTTAAGCGTTAAGATCGCATCGGTTCCGAACTCATCTACTATGGTAGCTCCGTTCAGGTCGATGGTTGATCCAACCGTGATACCGTCTGTATCCAAGTCGCCTTCTGTAATGGTATAAGTAAATGTAGCAGTGTTGCTTTCGCTTACTGTTCCACTTAGTGTGGCTGCCTTCGTTTCTGTCCCAATTGTAATTGGCAGGCTTGGCGTACCTGTAATAGTTACTGGCAGCGTAAAGCTGGTCTCGAAAGTTAGCTTATCGCCTATCGCATAAGTCTCTGCCGTAGGAACCGTTGTAGCGGTTACTACTGGTGCTGCAATTGTTGTAAACGTCCAAGCTGTTTTGTTTGTAGCACCTGAATAGCTATTACCAGCATCGTCTGTAATTGCTCCTATTTCTATAGAAACATAGAACTCTGTGCTTGGTGGCAACAATAGGTTTGTTGGAGTTATGGTTACTTCAGATCCATTCACCACAACATTAGTACTTGTCACGTCTATAGTTTCCAATACCTCGTCATTGCTGCTCTGTGCAATGATGATGTTACCGGTTCCTTTGTAAACATTTTCACCAAAGTCCATGCTTAGTTTGGCATCTGGTAGAACGTCAATCGCATCATCGGCTGGTAACAAGGTAGCTTCCATGGTCTGGTCGATTGTTGCTTGAGCAGTTACTACTGTTCCTACATTGCTTGAGGCATCGGTCAATGTTACTGACAAGGTCAGTGTTCCATCGTTCAGTCCTGAAAGGTCTGTTAATGTTACCTGATCTGTAGCTGTAGCAATTGTTCCTGATCCTGCAACCTTGGTTCCGCCATTATCTGAGTTCACCATATAGTTGTATGTAGTACCGATCTCTGCCCCTGCAAAGGTGAAGGTACTGATGGCTGTTTCGGCTGAGCCGATCAAGGCATCGTCAAGGGTAACTGAATATCCAACAGGTGCGGTATTATCATCTTCATCTGTGATGGTTATTGTAGCTCCATCGGTAATATCGATGTTGTTTTTATCTACCGTTCCTGCCGAGATGTTGCTCATGCTCACAGTAAGTGTCTCCGTAGATTCTTCAATACTATCATCCGTAGGAGTAATAGTGAAGGTTTGCTGCTCTCCTGCTGTTCCTGAGAAGGTCAGCTTTTGGCTAATAAGCGCAGTGTAATCTGAGGTTGAAAGCGCTGTTACATCGGCAGTATTTAATTCTACAAAGAAGCCTCCGTCTACTGCGTTATCTAATGTAGCCGTTAGCGTAATGGCTCCATCAGCTTCTGCTCCACTTGCATCGGCAATGGTTACAGTTGCTTGGTCGTCATTATTGATCGTTACCGTGGCACCGTCTGTAATATCAATGTCTGTTGAAGACACCGTTACAGGAGTTAGGTTGCTCATGGAAACGGTAATTGTTTCATCTGCCTCAACTATTGCATCAGCTGTAATAGAGATATCAAGTGTTTCTGTTTCGCCAGCTGTACCATCAAACATAATGGTTTGAGCTGTTATTGGTGAGAAGTCTACTCCGCCCGTGGCAGTACCATTTACCGTGCTTACATCTACTGAAAGACCTCCTTCAACTGCATTATCTAAAGTGAAGGTTACTGTTGCTGTTCCATCAGCTTCGGCTATAGATACATCGGCTGCTGTTACACTAGCAGTTGTTGTGTTTTCATTGATCACCGAAACGCTCTGATCAATTACAGCATCGTAGTTATCATGACTTGCAGCATCATCAATACTCAAAGTGATCTTAACAGATTTATCAGTATCAACCTTTGAATCATCAACACCCTGAACAGTTACCGTTTGCGGTACATTCCAGTTGCCTGAAGTAAAGATCAAAGAAGACTGGTCTACTGTAACTTCTGATGTACTTCCACTTGAAACATTGATTACCACATCTGAAGCTGGCTCTGAATCAAGCACAACATCGAAAGTATCTGTAGAACCGGACTCGTCTACTTCGGTAGACGAAGCCGTCTCTGTAATTGTGAAGCCTGCATTGTTAGCGAATTCAATTAGCACATCATCTGAGCTAATTGGGCAAACGCCATTACTAATAGTCCAACGCAAAGTATAAGTTACTCCTACTGTTCCTGTAAAGGTTGAAGTTGCACTGCTAGCATCACTAAACACACTATTACCATCTCCTGCTACTTCTGACCAAGTTCCAGTTTCTCTGAATCCTGATGCAGTATTACCCGCTAACGTAGCGTTCATAGTGGCAAGTGCACCATCTATTTTCTGATCTACACCTGCTGCTGCAACGGTTACATTATCGAAGAAGGTGATTTCAACTGTATCGTTATCTGAACAGCTTCCATTGTTTTCTGTCCATTGAAGCGTATAAGTAGTTCCAACCTTACCCTTGAAGGTAGATATTGCACTAGTTGGAGTAGTGATTGTTCCACCTGCTCCAGATAGAATTGACCAGCTTCCAGTACTACCAGTGCTAAATGAAGCACCAAGGAAAGTATTCGTTCCACATACATTTTGGTCTGCTCCAGCATTGGCGGTTACATCATCG
>NZ_LRPC01000015.1 GCF_001592965.1 Roseivirga spongicola
TAACGGTAGTAACCGCAGGCCTAGTTTGGACAGCAGACATTACCCCAACAGCAGACGGAGCAATTACTGTGGCAGTAGCCGCAGCAGCAGTAACCGATGCTGCAGGTAATACCAGTGTAGCTTCAGCAGCTGAGATTGCAACTACCTTCGATGGTACAGCACCAGCAATTACAAGCATTGCAAGGGTTGAATCAGAGCGAGTGAACACAGGAGTAGACAAGCTCAACTTCACTGTGAAGTTCTCTGAGAATGTAACAGGAGTAGATGCATCAGACTTCCAAGTGGCAACCACAGGTACAGCCACAGCAAGTGTCAATACAGTCACTCAAGTAGATGGTAAAACCTATACAGTGAACGTGAACGGAATCTCAGGCGAAGGCACCATAGGCCTGAATGCCAAAGATGATGACAGCATCATAGATGCAGCCACCAATGCCCTAGCTTCAGCATTTACAGGAGAGGTGTACACCACCAACTTTGTAGCTACAGATATCGCGCTTTCTACAACAAGCATTCAAGAAAATAATGCAGTAGGAACAGAGATTGGAGCATTCAGTACTACAGATGCCGATGCTGGCGACAGCCATACTTACACTTTAGTGTCAGGAACAGGAGATGCAGACAACGCAAGCTTCACCATTACTGGTAATAAGTTGCTAGCCGCAGAAGTCTTCGACTTTGAGACTAAGAACAGCTACAGCATCAGAGTGAAAACAGATGACAGCTTTGGAGGAACCTACGAAGAAGTGTTCACCATAGAAATCATCAATGAGGCAGAAGCAGTAATAGTAGTGACAGGCGAAGGAACCTTTGATGAAACCATTCTTGGTCTTTCGGCCACTAAGAGTTGGACTATTGAAAACCGAGGCGAAGCCGCTACAGAAGTTAGAATCATCAGTTCAAGCCAAGGCTTTAGTGTTAACCCAGGCTCTGTTCAGCTTAACCCAGGTGATACAAAGAACATCACCGCAGTGTTTACACCAACAGAAGCCAAAGTGTACAATGGAGTTGTGGTGTTCAACTATGACATCACCAATAGCATCCAAGACAATGTATTGGAAATTGGATTGAGTGGAGAAGGTGTGATAGTGACGGGCTTGGATAACGGACAGATCAGCGAAGAGCAGATCGGAGTGTTCCCTAACCCAGCCAGCACCTATGTGACCATAGACTTGAGCGAGCTCAGCGGCATGCCGTTGAACATCCAGATGATCAG
>NZ_LRPC01000016.1 GCF_001592965.1 Roseivirga spongicola
CCTCGGCCACCGCGGCACAGGAAAAGACAAAGCCTTCAATAACGACTTCGGCAAGCTGGTGATTATTAGGTGATTATTGTTGGTCTTTGAACCCTGCCGGCTAGTTAACCTCACAAAGCTTTTATTATACTCAAGTGGTTCATTATAGAGTTGCCCGCGAGTAATTATAGTGGACAGATTAATCATGTTGCTAATTGCTTTCTCTTTTTTGAAGAGGAGTCGTTTTTTTAACCTGTAAAACAACATGATCTTGTTAATAAAATCATAAAATACATAATCAATCATTTTAAGTTACAAAATGAATTGCTATAATGTGGTTTGTTGAAAAATAATAAACACCATGAGAAAAATAATCTATCCTTTACTGATAATAGTTCTTTTTGTTGGTTGTGACAGAGATAAAGAGTTAGATCCGCTCGACCAATCGGAAATCAAACAACTCGAAATCCATAATCAATTTTTCGAGTATGATGGGACAAACAGAGAAGTATTATGGGCAATAGATTTATTTAGAAACCAACCTAATTCAAACGACTTAACTAAGGCATTAAGTGAAAAGCTAGGCTTCCCACAATGGAATCATAGTATAATAGGGATAAAGAAATCAGTTAAAAAGAATTATGAAGCATCTGAAAGCAGTGAAGAGGTGCAGTCGGAAATAGGTGAGCAAGAAATCCTAATACCTATGGTTTCTGAAGAAGGAGGCTCAGTTAACGCGTTGCTCCTATATAGGCGTTTTAGTAATGGTGAAGAAACTTTTAGAATAGCCGATAGGAGTGTTTATGACAATCTTACTGAGGCTCAGCTTATGCAACGACAGTCGCTGTTAGTCGCATCATATTTATTAAAAGCAGAGAAAGAGATTAATGCTGTCGAGAGTATTACCATAGGAGGGTTAATTTTTAGAGATGCCCCAGACTCTAATTATGGTGATGTTGAGCCGTGGGATTATGGATTGATGTGTACCAAAAAGTGGGTGATCAACGCAAATACTGGTGATGTCATCGCAGAGTATTGGGTAGACTGCGTTCCAGAAGTTGTAGTTAGGCCCAATGATCCACTTTCTCCTAATTCGCCTGTTACTTATTATGATGGAGTTGATGGTGGTGGGTATCCTGACACTAATTACAACGACCCAATCTACTATGATAATGACTTTTATAGAACTGGAGGAGGAGGAGGACATACGGATTATACAGGAGGTCTAGAGGATTACTTAGATTCTCCAAAGGATGACCTTGGGCATAATCCGGGCTCTGAAATGATTCAAAGTGGTCCTTCAGGAGATGCTAAAGATGTTCTGGCCTCTTTTATGACCTTAACCGCTTCAGAGCTTATTAGGTACCCAGACACTCAAGAGGTTGCCTATTCATTGAGTGAGGCTGCTTCAGATCCAAGCCTAACGGCTGAAGAGCTTCATGTTTTAGCTTATATGGGGCGTGAGGTCTATTTAACTGCGCAATCTGTAAATTTTAAAATTGACGACCTCCATCCAGTGCATCAGATGGAGATCACGAGGAATGCCGCTTTCATTGATTTCTATCCAGAGGTTAAAAAGCAAATAAACGAAAGTAGGTGGCCTCTTTCAACTCAGGAGTGGGAGGCTCTATGGGGGATATTCAAGCCTTTAATCGGTGAGCTTTTGATTGAAGCTGTACCAGGTGGAGGGTTGACTTTAGCTTTTAAAGACTTAATAGAAGGTGCTAATAAGATGGATGCAGTAGCCATAACTGCAGGAATTGTGGGAATTGTCACAGAGTTCTTTCCTCCGGGTAAGGTATTTAAAACAGTGTGGCGCACAGGCCGAGTGGTACGTAAAGGCTTTAAGTTTGTAAAGTACAGTAGAAAATACCTTGATGAAATTGGTTTAGCACTGGAAAAAGGGCTTAAGGCTGATGTCGATGGAAGCATTATTCGAATTAGTAAAAATGGAGATGAAGTTGCCAGAGTAACTAACAATGTACTGACTTTTAAATACACTGGGTTTGGTGGAGATATTGTTACCGTTCCAAATAAAACGACAACAGTAATTGGTAAATGGGAGAATCAAATTGAGAACATTTGGAATGCTGGTTTGGCGAAGCAAGGTAGTAACAAAGGAGGGATGAATATTTTGGGAGACTTGCCAAATGGTACTGTTGATGAAAAATGGGAGTTTAATAGGGCTTGGCTAGATGATGCTATTTTCAGGAAGGATATAATACGATTAACCGCTGATCCAGTCCAAACATCAAACATCTTATATCTTAACCCACAGAACTTGAACTTTAATAACTTTAGTCAGGTGGCAGATTATATGACTTCTTTTGGAACGGGTTCACCATTGTTTGATAATCTTGGTTTCTTTGGGAAAGAAGTACACACGCTTATCAGTAGTGGGTATCAATATAATAGTTTGACTAAACAGTTTTTTAAACCATGATTTTGAGACAAAATGGTTATTACTTGGAAGAACCAAGTATTATAGGGGGGCATAGAATAAAAAGTGATGAAATAGTAATAGCGTTAAATGCCTACTATTTCAAATCATTCAGCGAGTTAATGGTTGCTTCTCAAGTTTCTAGAATTGGAGATTTAGTAGATTTTACAGCAAAGAGTTTTGATTTTGAAAAGTGCATTCCAATGTCTTATACGTTGAAAGGCAATCAAGTAATAGTTCAGCCGATAAATATATATGGCAGTGATTATACAATAGATATAAAAAACGCTAACCTACTTTTTAATAATGACACTAAAAAGGAACTACGATTTACTGAATGGCCTTCCAATTCTAATATGAATGAGATAAACGCAAAGATAATTCGAGATACCTTTGAGCCGTTTGACTGTGGGGATTATCAACTTATTAACACATAAAGAAAGATCCTTTTAGTTTCATACCTTTTAGTAAAGGTGTTAAGAAGGATATGAAAGGTTTTGAGGATATTTATTCTGTTGAAGCTAAATATGAACTTATTCTAGGTCAGTAGCAACTGGCATCAATACACCCGATAAAACCATGACATTTAAGGTGTTAATACAGGTATTATAGTTATTCGAAGAAGAATGGTTATATGAGTTGGGAGTAGACGGATGTAGAGACTCTCTTAAACGCCTAATAAACGAAAGAGTTATTCAATTAGGACGATTGCGACAGGAATATAAAAGTGCAATGCTCCTAGCTGCAGTAGATTAGCATCAAATAGCCAAGAACTCAAAGATGTTCAATTCAGTGGATATTTATTCCTCGAATGACATAAAATCAATTGTTGAATATCATCTCTTAGAAATAATAGAAGCAAAAAGTATGCTCAATCATTCACAGAAAAAAAAGATAGAAGAGCAGCTGATCTTATTGCTAGAGGACTAAAAAAGATGGTTTGATATTGAAGAGGTGTATCAACAATTAAACAATTATATTGATAGTGTTAGGCGTTTTCATCTTTATGATCATCAGTCTTTTTTAATTTAAATCTCGAATTAAAAAAAAAAACAAAATCCGGATAAATTCCTGATTGCAGACTGGATAAGATTAAAATAATTCGGAGCAAAAATGTTTATCCGTTAAACGTAATTGGTTCAATCATATCGCTGTTGAAGCGAACCATAAAATTGATGTATCGGACAAACCGTTAACGAAAGGTTAAATGCCCGTGTTGCACCTAATGGTTCTACAATAAATAATACTCGCTTTATTAAACCAGCTTATAATTCTAATTTCTACTCCCCGGAAGTTGTATCTGAAGCTATAAATAAAACAGAGTCTAATACATCATCATTCTTAAATGCACGCACAAGCGCTTCGGGTACTAGAAGAATTGTTAATTATCAGCTAAAATGATTGTAATAGTAGTAGCCCTTATGGAGCTCACTTTATTTTCAAGTTTGGTTGTTATAACATGTAGCTCCTACGGAGCTAGGGTTTGCAGTTGGCCTATTGGTCTTTGCTCTAAGACTAAATTGTATTAGCACGTTTCTGGCTACAGCGTAGTCCAATGTCATAACCAAAGTGTTTTGGCCGAAATCTGAGTTTCGTAGAAGCGGTATCCTTTTTCATCCCGACCGTAGCGGAGAGATCAGCCAAGAGAAATAGTGTTGGAATGAAAATTCGATAGGGACGATGGATTATGAAGAAGTCTGATATAACAGGGTTGCACTTGTACAAATTAAAAGTCAGTTTGCCATACCAGAGGGATCGCCTAACAGAATGGTAGAGGTAAGTATTCCTCAAGGAACAAAACTAAGAACAGGAAGAGCTGCTCCCACATCTGCTGGCATAGTTGGCTTAATTTTGAAGACTTTTACTCCTGATAAGCTATTTAAAACAGTGTGGCGCAAAGGCCGAGTGGTACATAAAGGCTTTAAGTTTGTAAAGTATGGTAGGAAACATCTAAAAACTTCAGGCCATACCCTTTAATTGGGGCTTAAAGCCGATATTGATGGTTCTTTGATCAGAATTTCCAAAAATAGTGATGAAATTGGTGTTGTAAAAAAAGGTAATCTTTTACCTTCAAAATATGGCAGTAGCGGGTCACCTATAGGAGAGCCAGAGGGAGGTTCTCAATTATATAAAAATGGTGATAATTACCATTACAAAAGGACTCCTGATGTAAGCGGATATTCACAATCAGATTTAACAAAGCTCACAGAGCATCCAAATGCCCATGTACTGGAACGCCATGGTCATGATGTTTCTGATGAAGCTCTAATCAAACGTGCAGAAAGTGGTATAGCACCCGATGGCTCTAAAACGCAAAGAGGAAATCCCCCCACCGTTTAGCTCTAAATTTAACAGCCCGGATAAGTTAAAGGAAGCATTAAATAATACTCAACCGGGTACCAGTGCTTGGATTAGTGGCAAACAAAGTGGAAATAGGCGAATAGTTACATATATTTCTAGCAACGGAGATTTAGGAAAAGGAGTGCCAGCCTATAACAGGTCTTTTCAATTTACTAATAAGGCTTTGGCGATATATGAAGATGTGGGTGGAGGAAGTTATAAGCTGTTAACAATGTACCCTGAATTTTAGAATGAATAATAGTTTTGATAATTTAAGAGTTGTCTTTAACATATTCTCAGAAGAATATGATTTAACACTAGATCAGAACCTAGGGAGTTTGGAGTTATCCATTAAAGAAGGTTATATAGATGAGTTGCAATTGAAAAAGGAAATTAAACAAGCCCTTGAGGATCCTGAATTCCAGTGGTTAGATTTTGCAATTGAAAACCGACTTATCGTTTATAATAAGGCAAACTATAACAATGAATCGATTAAACAGTACTTTCTTTCCTTGATTTGTGAATTTTTAAAGGTTGATTAAAATAATAAATCTACTGATTTTATTTTTGATTAGATTCGTATTGATTGAACAGCACATTCAGGATTCCCTAAAAGGAACTCTGAGAAGATTATAAAATGACCTTGGATATTTCTTGACTTCAAAATCAGACCTATCAAAGCTTACAGAACATCCTAATGCCCGTTCCTTAGAAAGACATGGGCATGATGTAACGGATGAGGTTTTGATTAAAAGGGCAAATACGGGTGTTGCACCTGATGGTTCAAAACGACCAACTCCACCACTTTACAGTTCGAAATTTGAGTCCTCTGATAGAGTGAGAGAGGCACTACAAAATACTGGGCCTGGAACTAGTGGGTTCAATCCTTCTTCTATTCAAAATAGTTTTGTACAAAAACTTACTGCAAGCTTACCTTTTGGTTATGGGTATCCGTCAGGCGGGGGATCAAAGGTGACCATGTATAGTGTTCAAGCAATCTATTCTAAGGTTAATGGTGTTTGGATGTTAAAGTCAATGTATCCCAATCCATAGAGTTTTATTTTCACCTTTATTTAAATCACTAAATGATGAAAAAATTGAAGGACCTTTACAAGGTAAATGAATTGGACAAATACTTTTTAGGTGGAGCTGTAACTTATTCAACGGACAAAATGGAGCCTGATTTAAGAATAGATGATAGAGAGATACTTGATCGAATTTGTAAAGAAGAGGGGCTCTATGTAATTGGTGATGGTTGGCGTAAAATTGAAAAAAATGAAGCCACTATCATGATGCATCAGATGCTTAGATTTGACTTGGCATTTCTAAACTCAGAAGTTCTCTCAACAGAAAAGGTTGAGCATTTAATTTCACTATTATTGAGAGAATTAGACAATAATAGTAGAAGGTTTTACACTAATTGGGGCAACAACCCATGGGAAGGTAACGGTAAAGGCGGGTGGAATTCATTAACTGATAGTACGTTAGACATGTCTATAGCCATTGGAGACAGCGAAAAATGGGTTTTGTTTTTCAAGGTCGGGGAAGACTAAACGCATGCCATTATTACTTGCTGTATGATGCAGATGGGGGCATTTCACCCTAGTTGGTGTTGTGAGTCTGGCCGAAAATGAAAATTTCAAGATTCAGTTTCAGCCGGAAACTTTAGATGATGGTGAATATCTGTTGCAAGTGAATGCGGCAGATGCCTCTGGAAACAGAGCAGGTGTAGGGCCTTATGAAATTACTTTCGAGGTAGTAAGTGAGTCTACTATTACTCACTTTTACCCATACCCAAACCCTTTCTCTACTAGTACAAGGTTT
>NZ_LRPC01000017.1 GCF_001592965.1 Roseivirga spongicola
TTTCAAGCAATCCTGCAGACGATGCTACGGGCTTTAATATTAGCGACAATTTAACCCTAACATTTAGCGAGAATATTGCTTTTGGCACTGGCTCTATTTTAGTTATGGATGAGAAAGATGGTTCAAGATCGTTTCTAATTGATGCTGCTTCTCCAGGAACCCAAGCTTCTATTAGCGGTGCGGTTTTAACGATTAACCCAAGTGCTAATTTAGACCCTTCATCTCTTTATTCTGTTCAAATCTCGCCAACGGCTATTGATGATCTAGCAGGAAATGGTTATGCTGGAATCTATAATTCCACCAGTTATAATTTCTCAACGAACTTCCCTCCAACGGTCAGTGTGAACAATGGTTTGACGATGAATCAAGGAGCTACTGGTTTAATCGATACAGGAAAGTTAAATGCAACTGATACTGAGAGCAGTGCTTCAGATATAACATTTACCATTACTACAGCAGCAACCAATGGTACTTTGTTTGTTGATACAAACCCGAGTAACACTTACAATGCTGGAGATGTATTGCTAAGTGCTAATGCTACATTTACCTTAGATGATCTAAACAACGACAAAATTAGATATACCAACTCATCTGGAACTTCTGATAGTTTTGTGTTTAAGGTTAGCGACCCCAACGGTGGTGAATTAACCAATCAGACATTCAACATTACTTTGAATGATGTTACCCCTCCTTCTATCACAAGCCTAGGCTTAAACAATAGCAATGCCTTCGTAGAGATTTTCGCCAACGAAGGGCTTTACAGTACAAATGGGGGCAGTGGAGCACTGGAAATTTCAGATATAGACATCTCCATCTCTGGTGGAACGGCTACCAATCCGGTGATTACCAGTCTAAAACAATTAAATGGAACTTCTGATCTAGTAGGTGGCGAAAGTAACCTGAGAGTAAACTTTACAACTACGGGAGTAGCTGATGGAGGAGAAATCGTAACAATCAACTTTGCTGATGGTAGTTCAGTTTTTGATGTAGCTGGTAATGCTGCTGCGGCAACTCAGAGTAATAATACACGAATTCTGAATGATTTGGTGGATCCATACATAACAGGGGTAAGCTTAGCTGCAGACAATTCTTATATAGATGTAATCTTCAATGAAGGAGTTTATGAAGACAATTGCGGTGGCGGTGGTCTTACTGTAGCTGATTTTGATTTGAAGATATCGGGTGGTTCAGCAACCTTTAACACTATTTCTAGTGTTAAACAGAACAATAGTACTGTAGAGGCGTCTGCTTCTGCCTTATCAGGTGGAGAAACAACAATCAGAATATTCTTCTCTGTTACAGGAACTCCTGATGGAGACGAAACCCTTGAAGTAGATCTTAAAGCTAATGAGGTTTTTGATATTAACGGTCGTACCGCAATAGCAGACCAAACTGCCAATAATACTGCTACAATGAACGATAAGGCAGCACCGAGAATCAGCTCTATTGTTCGTCAGTCGCCAACCACATCGCATACCAATGCAGATCAAGTAAGCTGGGATATTACCTTCTCTGAAGTGGTTAGTAATGTTGGACCCGAAGATTTAACGGTTTTAGGTACAACGGGGACTGTCACTTCTGTAAGCAATCCAAGTGGTAATACCTATAGGATAACTATCTCTGGAGGAAATATGGAATCTTTAGAAGGTACCATTACACTAGGATTCGTTAATGGTCATGTTGTAAAAGATGCAGGAGGAAATGCCTTGATAAATACTGTTCCTACAGGCACTTGGGACAATACGTACGCTATTGATAACACCGCACCAGCTATAACAAGCTTTACAAGGAAGAACCCAACCAGTTCACTTACTTCTGTTAGTCAGTTGGTGTTTTTAGCCACTTTTAGCGAAGATGTAACCAGTGTAGACTTAAATGATTTTGCTGTTACCGGTCTTACTGGAGCATCAATAGCGGTAAGCCAATTAACCGCATCTACCTATGATGTTACAGTTTCTGGTGGGGATATATCTACCTACAGCGGTGTGGTTGGTTTAAACTTATCAAGCCCAAATATTACAGATTTAGCAGGAAATGCTTTACCAATAACAGAGCCTACTACCGATGAGACATACTCATTAGATAACACTGCGCCTACTATTACTAGTATTACAGTGCCATCAGACGGAAGTTATGAAACAGGTGAGCATCTAGACTTTACTCTGACATTTAGCGAAGTGGTAAATGTTGATGAAGGCTGCGTTAATCCTCCTGCTTTGAATATTACGGTAGGAAGTAATACAAGAGCCGCACATTATTTATCTGGCACTAACTCTAACTCAGTTAAGTTCAGATATACCGTACAAGCCAGCGATTCAGATACCGATGGAGTATCTATAAATTCTTTTTCAGTAGGAGATGGAGTTGTATATGATGCAGTAGGTAATTCGATGGTTGAAGATTTACCGTCAAATATGCCTAGCACTGCAGATGTTTTGGTCAATATTTGTGCGTCTGCTACCATTGCCAATGCCGGGTCCGATGAAGAAGTATGTGGTGGTTCAGCCACTTTAGCTGCCAACGCGGCTTCAGGTTACAATGAAACAGGAGCTTGGTCTGTAGTTTCTGGAGCAGGTGGTAGCTTTAGTGATGTAAATAGCCCAACAGCAACCTTTACTGGTATAAGAGGGGCTAATTATACACTTCGATGGACGATCAGCAATGGAATTTGCACCAACAGCACAGATGATGTGGTTATTACTTTTGACGAGGCGGTAACGGCCAATGCAGGCTCAGACCAAAACGTTTGTGGAACATCTACTTTCCTTGGTGCTTCATATAGCACTGGTAACACAGGAAGCTGGTCAATTCTGTCAGGT
>NZ_LRPC01000018.1 GCF_001592965.1 Roseivirga spongicola
TACACCAGAAAGTGTAACCGTGTTGTCACCAACGTTAGAACAATCAAAAGTCAGTTTGTCTAAAGAAAGAGTCAACGAGCAGTTGTCGTAAGAACCATTGTCAATGTCTTGCACTGAAATAGAAGCATTACCGTTTGCATCGAGTGCGACAGTGTAGTCTTGGGCAATAACGGTAGGAGCAGTAGTATCAGCAATAGATACGTTGAAGGTCTTGGTAGTAGCATTGCCGTTAGCGTCAGTAACGGTAAGAGTTACATCATTGTCGCCTAAGTCATCACAATTGAAAGAGGTTTTGCTCAGTACTTTAGAAGTGATGGAACAGTTGTCAGAGCTAGAAAC
>NZ_LRPC01000019.1 GCF_001592965.1 Roseivirga spongicola
TACACCAGAAAGTGTAACCGTATTGTCACCCACATTAGAACAATCAAAAGTCAGTTTATCCAAAGAAAGAGTTAACGAGCAGTTGTCGTAAGAACTATTGTCAATGTCTTGCACTGAGATAGAAGCATTACCGTTTGCATCGAGTGCAACAGTGTAGTCTTGGGCAATAACCGTAGGAGCGGTAGTATCAGTAATAGATACGTTGAAGGTTTTGGTAGTAGCATTACCGTTGATGTCAGTAACGGTAAGAGTCACATCATTGTCGCCTAAGTCATCACAATTGAAAGAGGTTTTACTCAGTACTTTAGAAGCGATTGTACAGTTGTCAGAGCTAGAAAC
>NZ_LRPC01000020.1 GCF_001592965.1 Roseivirga spongicola
AACGTTCGCAGGTATCAGACGTGAATTGTGAAGGAATCAAAAATGAAGACAAGGAAAATACAAAAGACATTTAAACCTAATGAGGTATTGCATGATGAATTCAATGAGTTTATATCTATGTCATTACATGGCAATTATACTGAGGTTTACTCTGGAGATTACCCAATACCAGATCAAATGTTTAAAAATAAGGTAAGGGTAACGATAGAAATTTTTGAGGCCGAAAACAAGATCGGATGACGGCTCAATGCCTCTGATTCATGGCTGATACTAGATGTTAGGATTACGTGCCCGAAGAGGTGTGGTACGGTTAACAGCGCATTGAGACGCTGCGAACGTTAGGATTAATGAGTGAACGATGAATTTAAAAACGCTATAAGATATGAGTACAATAAACATTACCTGTGAAGGTTGTGGTAAAACGCACGAAGTTAGAAGGACTCCTGAAATCCCTGACCATGTGGTTAGTATGGGGTGCAACTGGTGTCCAGTATGTGAAGACAAAGCGGAAGATTATTACGAAGAATGGTATAATGAATCTGATAGAGATAATGGAGGTGATGATATACCACCTAATCAGCTTTGTATGCCATTTGAAATGGAAAGGATTATAGGTCAGGATATTCAGGAGGAGGCTACTAGTTTTTAAATGGCAGTGAACGCCCCTCGAAGGGCATTAATCCTAAC
>NZ_LRPC01000021.1 GCF_001592965.1 Roseivirga spongicola
AGGGTAGCATTGCCATTGGCATCTAAGTAGATATTAGCTGTTTTAGTTCTTGCCGTAGGCAGTGTGTTGTCTACAACGGTAACAATTGCTGTAGCGGTAGTTGCGTTTCCACTTTGATCAGTAACAGTGACTGTTACTACGTTTTGTCCTGCATCATTACAAGTGAAAGATGTTTTAGACAAAGAATAAGAAACAATGGTACAGTTATCAGAAGTACAGTTGGCTTCAAATGCTACCTCTTCATCGCCCATTCCAGGAACAGGCTGAGGCATTGAAATACCCGTAGAACCACAGTTCAGCAC
>NZ_LRPC01000022.1 GCF_001592965.1 Roseivirga spongicola
AAGGGTAGCATTGCCATTGGCGTTTAAGTAGATATTAGCTGTTTTAGTTCTTGCCGTAGGCAGCGTGTTGTCTATAACGGTAACAATTGCTGTAGCGGTAGTTGCGTTTCCACTTTGGTCAGTAACAGTGACTGTTACTACGTTTTGTCCAGCATCGTTACAAGTAAAAGATGTTTTAGACAAAGAATAGGAAACAATGGTACAGTTATCAGAAGTACAGTTGGCTTCAAAGGCTATCTCTTCATCACCCATTCCAGGAACAGGCTGAGGCATTGAAATACCCGTAGAACCACAGTTCAGCACCAGCACATCTTGAGGGGTGATGGTAACAGGCGTAGCA
>NZ_LRPC01000023.1 GCF_001592965.1 Roseivirga spongicola
CCTCGGCCACCGCGGCACAGGTAAAGACAAAGCCTTCAATAACGACTTCGGCAAGCTGGTGATTATTAGGTAGTCTATATAGTTTGGACATTTCGCTCCTCTGGAACTCACTTTACTTTTAAGTTTGGTTGTTATAACATTAAGATCCTGCGGAGCTAGGGTTTGCAGTCGGCCTATTGGTCTTTGCTCTAAGACTAAATTGTATTAGCACGTTTCTGGCTACAGCGTAGCCCAATGTCATAACCAAAGTGTTTTGACCGAATCCTGAGCTTCGTAGAAGCGGTATCCTTTTTCATCCCGACCGTAACGGAGGGATCAGCCAAGAGAAATAGTGTTGAAACGAAAATTCGATAGGGCAGATCTTTCGGCAAGCTCAAGGTTGGAAAGATCGGGTAAGTTCTCCGATAAATTCAGTGGTAAAAAGAAAAAGCCCCGACAATGTCGAGGCTTTTGTACCTTGGGCCGGAGTCGAACCGGCACGTCCGAAGACATTGGTGTTTGAGACCAACGCGTCTACCAATTCCGCCACCAAGGCATTTGGAGAACGTTTCTCCCTTGAAATTGGGAGTGCAAAAATGGATAAAGATTTTTTATTAAACAACACTGAAGTAAAGGAAAATTGATCTGATCGTCATTCCGGAATTTTTCTGCTCAAATTAAAATGGGGAAGAAAAATTCCGGAATCTCTTTTCTCACTAGCCATAGTGAGATGCCGGATAGAATAGGCCCTTTTTTAAATTTAAGGCCTATTCTTCCGCTATGACGTACTTATTACACCTCAACCACCTTCTTAGAAGAAAACGCCACTGGCTTATCGGCAAACTTAGCTTTGGTAGCTTTCCACACTTCACCAAATAGAGGTGAGAATCTATACTGATTCAAATGCTCTTCAGACTCCCAATAGCTGTAGGTAACGAAAATATTATCTTGGTTGAAGTCTTGCATGAGTTCCAAGTGCTGACAGCCTTCAAAGTTTCTGATCTTCTCTTTAGTGGTGTGGAATAGTTCTAAGAAAGCATCAACTTCTTCGGGCTTAAAGGTCATTCTTACTATGCGTACTAACATGTCTAAATTATTTGGTAGCGAGACTTTTGTCTACACTATGATTATTTCTTTTGCTGAGACACCAGAAGTGGCCGGGTCATTAATCTTCAAACTGAATAGTTACAGGGCTGTCATATTCCAAACCAAGCAGTTGGCTTCCATTTCCTTGATTGATGCCAATCATTAATTGCTCTCCATCAGTGAATACAATAAACACATCTCCAGGGTCTACTTCGTCTACCGAAGATTGCACTCGTTTTACTTTCTCTCTTGCAAAGAAGATGGTGTACCTTCTTTCTCTGCTTAGAATATCGAAATCTACTTTGTCAATATTGGTTATGAGGTTACCGAAATGATCTACGTGAATTACATGGCCTGAAATTTCCTGTTTAGTGGCTCTTGACTTTCTACGCATAAACTGCTTGTATTCAGCAGCAGGTTCACCCATATTTTCTGGCTTTACACCTTGTGCTAATTTGGCTATGGCGGCTGGTATTTCCTTGTTCGGGTTTTTCTCAGTCCTTAATTGATAAACCTGAGTTATTTGATCAGAAATAAGACTGAGTACTCCATTATCTGGCGCAACAAACAAATGTTCTTCAATCTGCGCAACCAAATAGATGCCACGGCTGTTTCCTCCTATGAGGTGTATGGTGCCTTTCGGGAAGTCTCTAAAAACTGAGCCAACAGTGTATGACAAGTGTGCAATATCGAAGGCTTTGATTTCATGAGAAATGTCAACCACTTGAGCCTCTGAATACTCCGATAGAATTCTCGCCTTATATTGCGCCACGTAGTGGTCACTCCGTCCAAAATCTGAAGTGAAAGTAATAAGGGTCATATGTGCTTTTGGCGTTAATTCTATAATTTAGTGATAGCAAAAGTATTGAAAATTTAGGCTTAGACAATCATTTAGAAGCATCTGAAATTTGGTAGAAAAACTTATAACTCTCGATAATATTACTATGGTCGATTTCCTCGGTGTGGGGAATGAAAATATTAAGGAAGTAGCCTCTGCTTTTCCAAAAAGCAAGATCGTTTCAAGAGGAAATGAACTATTGATAAAAGGAAGTGCTTCTGAGATCATCCAGATCAATGACATCGTTCAGTCATTGGTAAAGCATTATCATAAATTCGGAAAAGTAACGCAAGAAAGCGTTAGGTCTTACGTACGTAGCGAAATCAGTCATTTAGACAAAGATGCTAGTGATGAGACACTGGTTTATGGTAACAGGGGCAATGTAATTAAGCCTAAAACCAACAATCAAAGAAAGTTGGTTGAGGCGGTGCATAACAACGACTTAGTGTTTGCCATTGGGCCTGCTGGTTCGGGTAAAACTTACATTTCTGTGGCAATGGCTGTTAGAGCCCTGAAGAATAAGGAGGTACAAAAGATTATTATTACCAGGCCGGCTGTAGAAGCAGGTGAGAACCTCGGGTTTCTTCCTGGTGACCTGAAGGAAAAGATAGATCCGTACTTAAGGCCTATTTACGATGCTTTAGGTGAAATGATACCTTCCGAAAAACTCAAGTTCTATCAAGAGAATAATATCATAGAAATTGCTCCGCTTGCCTACATGAGAGGTAGGACGTTGAATAACGCTTTCGTACTTTTAGATGAGGCGCAGAACACTACATCTATGCAGATGAAAATGTTTCTTACCCGAATGGGACCAAACTCCAAGGTGATAGTAACAGGAGATGGTTCTCAGGTAGATTTGCCTCGTCATCATCATTCAGGGCTGGCCGAAGCAGTGCGACTTTTAAGAAACGTTAAGGGCATTGCTACCGTAGAGTTGGATACGAAGGACGTGGTAAGACACAAATTGGTTAAAGAGATTATAAACGCATACGACAAACCGACTAAAAAAAGTGATCAGAGTAAAGAAAATAGAGAATCAGCAGGAGCTTGATGAAGCTTTTGAAATCAGAAGAGAAGTATTCATTGTAGGGCAAGCCTGTCCGGAAGAAGAAGAGTTCGATGATTTCGATGAAGAAGCCACGCACTTCATAGCCTATGTAAAAGGCGAACCCGCTGGTACGTGTAGATTTAGAACCACCTCTAAAGGCGTAAAGCTTGAGCGCTTTGCTGTTCTAGAGAAATTCAGAGGAGAGGGTATTGGTAAAAGATTAGTGCAAACCGTTTTGGGTTACTTGGATAAGGAAGACCTAGCGGAAGGTACTTTGATATACCTTCACTCTCAAGTAGCGGCCATGGGCCTTTATACCCGCTTTGGCTTTGAAAAAGTTGGCGAAATGTTCGATGAAGTAGGTATCGATCATTACGAAATGCAGAAAAAGGTTCAGGGCTAAAGAATAGCCTTCAACCTTAAACCCACCTTTACTGTCGGATTAATGTTGGGTTAACAATCTGACAGTTTTCTTATGCTTGTGTTAATTAAGGGCGGCATGTTAATTTTTAACATATCGGCCTAGAGTACTTAGGATAGCTTCGAACCAAAATGCTATCCTTATGAGACTAACAAACCTAATCAAGAAGAGTCAGGCCTTTTGTGCCCTGATGCTGCTTATGTTATTTGGCATAAGCACTTCGGTATTCGGTCAAGCTACCGATGCCAACATTCGTGGTGTTGTCAAAACAGACGACAATACTACACTTCCGGGAGCTTCCGTAGTGCTTAAAAATACCGCTACGGGCTTTGAAACTGGAACATTAACTAGCGCCACTGGCGAATTTCGTTTCCGCCAAGTACCGTTGGGCGGTCCTTATGAAATCACGGTTTCCTTTGTGAGTTTTGGAACTCAAAAGAAAGAAGGTTTCTTCATCAACCAGAGAGACCAACTGGAAATCAACTTTACATTAAGCGAGTCGGCTGTTGATTTGGAAACTTTTGTGGTGACCGCAGATCAGCTAAGAACCAGCATAGACCGACAAGGTGAGGGAACTTTGATTGATGCTGGACAAATTCAGAACCTTCCCTCTGAAGGAAGAAACTTTACCAACCTAGTGAGCCTCTCTCCACTTCAAGGAGGCGGAAGCATCAACTTGGGTGGTCAGAGAAGAACCTCAACCAATGTAACTATCGATGGGTTGAATGCTAGAAACACTCTTACTGCAGGTGAAATTGGCCGTGGTCCTTATACTATTTCGCAAGAAGCTATCCGTACTTTCGAAGTTTCTACCAACGATTATGATGTAACTCAAGGCCGTCAGGGTGGAGGAGCCATCAAAGCTGTAACCAAGTCGGGTACTAACGATTTTGTTGGTAGCGCCTTTGTCTTCCACAGAAATGAGAACCTTCAGAATAAATTCGATATCAGAGAAAACGAAAGAACCGCTGAGTTCAATAATACTCAGTATGGGTTAAGTGTAGGCGGACCAATAATCAAAGACAAGGTACACTTCTTTGCAGTGTATGAGCAGCAAGATGCTACTGAGCCATTATTTATTGCCGACATCAATACTGAAGATGATGAGAACAGATTGGGTGTAACGGATGCTAACCTGAACAGGTTCTTACAAATTGCAAGAGATAAGTATGGACTTTCTGACGATCAGCAAGTAGGTCAGTTCGAAAGAAGCTCTGAAGCTAATACATTCTTTGCCAGAATAGATTGGCAGTTGAATGATATTCATAGACTGACCATCAAGAACAACTATAACAAGTGGTTCAGACCGTTCAATACTAGTGATAACTCAAGCATAGAAGTTAGAGAGAGCTGGTCAGACTTTGAGTCGAAAGAAAATACTTTGGGCTTGTCATTGCGTTCTGCCTTCAACGCCAACTTTACTAATGAGTTTAAGCTACAGTATCAGCATGCTGAAAGAGCTTTCCAAGCTAGCCCATTGTTGCCTTCAGCCAATATTCCAAGAGCTATTGTAAACATCAACTCTGTATTGCCAAATGGTTCTAACAGAACAATTACTGCTCAGATTGGTGGTCAACGCTTTACGCCAGAAACTAACTTAGAAAAGCAAGTTCAGTTTACTAACACGGCTTATTTAACAAGCGGAAAGTTCAACTTTACTTTCGGTACAGATAACATGATTACTTATCTGGAAACTTTACTTTCCAATGAGCAAAACGGTAGGTTCTTCTTCGACTCATTAGATGATTTCGATAACCTAACGCCAAGCAGATATGCTAGAGAGGTGCCACTTCAGGGCTTGCCTTTGGTAAAGCAAACGGTATATGACCTTTCACTTTTCGCCCAGGCAGAGTTTCAGCCTCACCCAGACGTAGACTTAACGGCTGGCTTGAGATGGGATGCTACTATTTTCAGCGAAGCTGCTGAGTTTAACCCGCTAGTGTTTAACGAACTTGGAATCAGAACAGACAACAAGCCTTCAGACTTAGATAATATTCAGCCAAGGCTACAGGCTATCTGGAATGTTGGTGGAAAAGATACAGATGTAATTAAGCTAGGTGGAGGTATTTTTAACTCACAGCCTCACTATTACGCTCAGGTAAATAACATTCAGAATTCAGGTACTTTATTAGGTGCTATTGACGTAACGGGTGCCAATGTGCCTACTCCTGATTTCAATTCTTATAGAAACGATCCGAGTACTGCTCCTGGTGTTCCTGCTGGTCAGACTCCATTCAGCACAATCAATGCTGTGGGCGATGATTTTGAAGTGCCTACTATTGCTAAAATGAACTTGGATTATACCCACTACTTCGATGATAGATATTCAGTATCAGTTAACTTCATTGCAAGTAAAACCACCAATAATTATGTATACCAAGAGGCCAACTTAGTTCAGCAGCCGTACTTTGTTACTCCTGAAGGTAGAGAGGTGTTTGTTCCTGCTAATACTATTACTAGTGGCGGTATTACAGACTGGACAAACAGCAGAATCTCTGATCAAATTGGTAGAACATTGGTGCTTGAGTCTGAGGGTATTGTTAGACAGCAAGCCCTTATTGTTTCTGGTTCAGCTAGAGTGGGAGAAGATGGTTACGTAAATGCCAGTTTCACTTGGAACAGATCTAAAGACAACTCTTCTTACAACTGTTGTGTGGCAAATACCTCAACTTTCCTTCCTGTTACTGGAGATCCGAGAGATTTAAACTATGGCTTCTCTGACAACAATTTTAGAGAGAAGTTAGTGGTGAATGCTGCAACTCCTTCGTTCTACGGTTTTGTGCTTGGTGCTACAATTACAGGAACTGGTGGAACTCCATTCAACTTTGTGGTAGACAACAATAATAGAAGTGCAAATGGTGACTTCAACCTTTCAAACGACCAAGCCTATATCTTCGATCCGAATGATCCGGCAACTCCTGAAGCTATTAGAAATGGTTACAACGAGATTTTGGATGATCCTGAGGTACCACAACATTTCAAAGATTACTTGAGAGATAATTTCGGAAGGTTTGCCGAGAGAAATGCCGGTGTTAACCCATTCTTTGCGAACATAGACTTAAGGTTGATTAAGAAGTTTAAGTTGCCTCATGGTCATGGTTTAGAATTCTCTGCCGACCTATTCAACTTTGCCAATTTCTTGAACAAGTCTAAAGGTAATACCCACAATTATGGAAGAAACCGTGAATTGATGAGAATCACCGGTTTCGATCAGGCAACCAATGCCTATGAGTATTCAGTGCAAACAGGTTCGGCCAACGAGCCAATAAGCGGAACGCCTTGGAGGCTTCAGCTTGGCCTGAAATACACCTTCGGTCAGTAATTAGTTAGTTTTCTTCATAGTGTAAAGGCGGGTAGACGAATAAGTCTACCTGCTTTTGCTAATCATATTATTCATGAAAAAAGTATTATTCATTTTAACGCTCTTGGCCAGCTTTGCAGCAAGTGCTCAAGAGCGACTTTCTGACCATGTGGTTTTGGTTTCCATAGATGGCTTTAGGCCAGATTTTTATATGGAAGAAAAATGGCCAGCTGCATACCTTAAGTATATGGCCGAAAATGGAGCCAAGGCCGAAGGAGTAAGGGGTGTTTTTCCTACAGTTACATATCCTTCTCACACCACTTTGATTACGGGGGCCAAGCCAGCCCGACATGGTGTTTTTTATAACTCTCCATTCGAAGAGAACGGCCAAACAGGTGCTTGGTATTGGTTCGAAAACCAAATAAAGGTGCCAACTCTGTGGGATGCTGTTAAAGCAAAGGGAATGAAATCGGCCTCATTCATTTGGCCAGTTTCAGTAGATGCGCCTATTGATTATAACCTGCCAGAGTTTTGGTATTTAGAAGGTGGAAGCGACAGAATTCAACCTATGAGGGACAAAGATGTGCCTGATGGATTTTTAGAAGAACTAGAGTTAGAAGTAACTGGAAAGTTAAATCAGAGAACCTTCAACGGTGATTATATGAACCGTGAAGACCGAACTGGTGAAATGGCTGCTTATGTGCTAGAGAAGTATAAGCCAAACCTGATGACCTTGCATCTTATTGCAACTGATCACTTTCAGCATGAAGGAGGAAGAGATGGTGAAAAGGTAGCTTTTGCACTTGCTGCTGCAGATAGAGCCATCGGTAAGATTTGGGAAGCAGCCGAAAGAGCTGGTATTGCCGATAGAACTACCATCATAGTATCGGGAGACCATGGCTTTGTTGATGTTCATACAAGGTTAGCTCCAAATGTATGGCTGCAGAAAGAGGGATTAATAGGAAAAGAGAAAGACAGAGGTAACTGGAAGGCTGCTTTTCATACTTCTGGGGCATCGGCCTTTTTACACTTAAAAGACAAGAATGATCAAGCCACTTTAAAGAAAGTAAGAGCTGCAATAGAAGCACTGCCAGAAAGAACTAAAAAGCTTTTCAGAATAGTAGAGAAAGAAGAGCTTAACCAAGTAGGGGCAGACCCGAATGCTTCCTTTGGTATTGCACCAATTCCAGGAGTGGCCATGTCGTCATCGGCTACTGGAAACGATGTAGTGTCTGGCGGGGGAGGTACCCACGGTTATTTTCCTGAATTCAAGCAGATTGAAACTGGTTTTGTAGCCTTTGGTGCTGGAGTGCAGAAAGGGAAGACCATCCATATTATGGGCTTGGAAGATGTAGCGCCTCTAATTTCAGAGCTGCTTCAGCTAGATTTTGAAGCACCAGATGGAGTATTACTTCCGGGTATTCTCAAGCAAAAATAAGAGCGATTAGGTTGTTGTACAGACTGCTCCAGAGCAGCTAGACTTTGGGCAGTCTGTTAACCTTTACAACGCCTTTTTCAAGATAATGCTCTTCCCTAAATCTAACTGCTTAAGTTGTGTGCTCACAGTTTGTCGGGTCATGCCCGAAAGATCTCCCAAGTCTTGCATACTGAGTTCACTTAGTAGGTTTCTAGTTCTGCCGTAGGCATCTTTTACAACGGTATTTAACTCAGTAATAATCGATTTGAGGTTCTCTTTTTTGTCTAGACCACGAATTTTGAAAAGACGAGTTTCTGCAATGCACCATCTTCTTACCACTTTTCTATTAAACCAAGCAGAAGCCACTGGGTCTTCTTCAATGATTCGCTTGAAAAAATCGAGCTGATAAGCTCTTAAAGTGGTAGGCATAATAGATTCGGCATACTCAAAAAACTGCCCATCTAAATACCTCAAATTACCAAAAGTAAATGAAGGGGGAAGAATGTCGTAGGTTACTTTCTGGGTTTGGTTGCCATAGCTGCCAAGTTTTACAGCGCCACTAACCACCTCATACATATAATGGGTAGATGCTCCAGGCGTATAGATAGAATGCCCTTTGGGAACAGTGTATTCCTTCATTACAGCTTTTAAGTCGTAGGCTGATGACTGGTTGAGGTAGTCGTAGAGCTCCATCTTATTTTTTGCTCAAAGTAAATTCACTAAATTCAACAGGCTGTGAACTCAATATTGCTTTAAGTTTAAGAGTGATTAATGGTTTAATAACTGAGTAAAGTTGAGTTTACTGCATCAATAAGCAACAACACAATGTTTCAGCGGTTTCCATTTGTTCGCTTCACTTTTTTCTTTGCTCTAGGTATTGTTTCTAGGCATTACTTGGGCGAAGTTGTCCTAGTACCGGAACTACTGCTTTTTGCCGTTATCCTTGGTTATCTGTTGCTGCTATTTAAGAATTCACTTGAATATCAGCGGGTATTGGCAATTCTAAGTTTTGTGTTGCTCTTTAGTTTAGGGGCCTACAGGTTAGATTTCTATTTGGTAGATGATGAAGGAGATTTTGAGTCAACCAAGGCTTACAAAGCGCAATTGATTAGTGAACCAGAGGAAAAGAAAAATTCGGCAAGAGCCGTTTTGGAGGTTTATGAATTGCTCAATGATTCTGGTTGGGTAAAAAGTGAAAGTAGAGTAAATGGCTATTTCTCAAAAGAGGAGGGGGTAGCTCTTTCTTATGGCGATTTACTTCTAATTGATGGAACTCCGAATGAAACCACTCCTCCTGCCAACCCGGGCGAGTTCGATTATAGAAACTATCTGGCATACCAGAATATTCATTTTCAGCAGTTTGTCGGTGATGATTTTGATGTAATAGGCCATGCTGAACCCAATTGGTTTGTGGCAAGAGCTATAAAAATTAGAGAAGTCTGTGTAGCCCAGTTAAGCCAGTATATAGAAAATCCAAAGTCTAGAGCAGTTGTGTTAGCCTTGGTTCTCGGTGTGAAAGATGAGCTGGATAATGAATTGATTCAATCATTTTCTGCAACCGGTGCCATGCATGTGCTGGCTGTTTCGGGTTTGCACGTTGGGATTATTTTCGGAATCATATTTTGGGTGCTGAAGGCTGTTGGGCTCCACAAAAGAAAGTACAGATGGTGGATGGCCGCTATTAGTATTCTGGTTCTTTGGACTTACGCTTTACTCACAGGTCTGTCACCCTCGGTGCTTAGGGCAGTTACCATGTTTTCCTTTGTGGCCTTGGGGCGTGCACTTTTTAGGAAGGGAAATATCTACAATACGCTATCTCTTTCTGCCTTGGCATTGCTGCTTTACAATCCTTACCTCATTATGAGTGTTGGCTTTCAGCTCTCATTTCTAGCAGTATTCGGAATAGTATACTTGCACCCAAAAGTCTATGGACTATGGCAAGTTGACAACTGTTTTCTAGACAAAGTCTGGACGATAACCTGTGTGTCAATTGCGGCCCAATTAGCTACAGGCCCCTTAAGTATGCTGTACTTCCATCAATTCCCAACTTACTTTCTGGTTTCCAACTTATTCATCATTCCTGCTGCCTTTGCCATTCTGATTGGTGGACTGATACTCTTAGCTCTTTCTTTTGCTCCAGCCATTGCAGCATTATTTGGAATTGTTTTAGGAGGACTGGTCAGCTTGGTGAATTGGTTGGTATCTCAAGTCAGCGGCTTTCCAAACAGCACTATCGATGGCGTTTACTTTTCCATACTAGATACATGGTTAGTATATGCTGTTTTAGGTGGAACAATTCTGTTTTTGGTAACTAAGAAGGGTGCCTATTTGAAGTTAGGTTTGAGCTGTGCCTTGGCTTTCGGTATTTCGCAGATTGCCCATTTTAGCTCCTACTCAGATTCGCTAGAGCTTTCTGTGTTGAATGCTTCTAATCATTCAGTAATAGATCTGCGTACTGGTTTTAAGGGGAGAGTTTTTGCCAATGATGAGTTTTTGAACGATCCTGAAAGTCAACAGTTCAGCTTATCTGGAAAAAGGCTAATGTCTGGGGTGAAGCAGCAAATAACGGAAGATGAATTAGCTGTTCCACATACCAAACTCCCTTTTGGCGAACTTATAGTACTTGATGGAAAATCAATCCTTTGGTTGAACAGCCCACTTGGCGACTTTGACTTCGACCGGATAGAAGTTGATTTTCTTATCATTTCTAACAATGCGATTAAAAGCTTGAAACAGTTAGAAGCATTCATTTTAGCCGATCAGATTATTCTGGATAAGTCTAATTCATTCTACACTCAAAGAAGTTTACTGGAAGAGGCTAAGGAAAACCGAGTTGATATACACCAAGTCAGTGCCAATGGCTATTTTAGCAGTCTATGGAGAAAATGACATTTGTTGAATATTCGGTAAAAGACAGAATTTGTACCATAACCCTCAACAGGCCTGACAAGCGAAACGCTCTGAACGAGCAGGTTGTGAGTGAATTGAAGCAGGCATTTGCTTATGCCGCTGAAGATATTGACGCCAAGGTGATTGTTTTGGCTGCTAGAGGTTCAGCCTTTTGTGCAGGTGCAGACTTGGCCTATTTACAACAGCTTCAGAAGAATACTTTTGAAGAAAATTTAGCCGACTCTAATCACTTGAAAGAATTGTTTTACCAAATCTACACTCATCCGAAAGTTGTCATTGCTAAAATCCAAGGTCATGCTATTGCAGGTGGTTGTGGATTGGCTACCGTTTGCGACTTTTCGTTCACTGTTCAAGAAGCTCAGTTTGGCTATACCGAAGTAAGAATCGGGTTTATTCCAGCTATAGTTAAAGTGTTTTTGTTGAGAAAGATTGGAGAAGGAAAAGCAAAAGAATTGCTGCTTTCTGGTGATCTGATTTCCGCAGAAGAAGCTAAAGATTTCGGTCTTGTGAATAAGGTGGTTGGAGAAGATGAGTTGGATGGAACGGTAAGCGATTTTGCTAAGAAGTTAGTAAAGAAGAATTCTGGCCAATCTATGCAGTTCACCAAGCAAATGATTGCTGGGGTTCAAGAAATGAGTTTAGAAGATGGTTTGAATCACGCTGCAGAACAAAATGCCAAAGCCCGAGCCTCAGAAGATTGTCAGAAAGGAATTTCATCTTTCTTAAATAAAGAGAAGCCTAGCTGGTGACCCCTAAATCCCCTAAAGGGGACTTGGATGGAGTAGAAGCTTTATCTTTCACCCTTTAGGGTTGGGGTAAATATTGGATTCCAAAACCGAATCTGGTCTTAGGGTCACCCTGAGACCATAAATACACTCAGGCTTGTATTTGGGTTCGTTTAGTGCCTAAACGATAGCTAAAAACGATAAACATATGAAGGCAGTCTTTTATTTTTTGGTTTTCCTCAGTATTTCCAATTTTTCTCAAGACAACTGTCAATCAGTCAGGACTGGTGAGTTTGTGTTGAAGTCAGAAGAATTTGGAGACTTTCTGATCACTAGAACCGAAAAGAATCAAGTTGAATACAATGAGAAATCGGGAATAAAAATGAAGTACTCATTAAAGTGGTTGGACAACTGTAAATATCAACTGTTCAATTCGGAAGTTTTAAGTGGAGATGATTCTTTGTTAGGTAATGAAGGAGATACTTTGACTGTTACCATTCTCGAGGTTGGCAAGGATTATTATAAGGTAGCTACAACGGCAAACTTTAGTGATTTATCTTTAGAAACAACACTTAATATTATAAAGTAATTCAGTTGCTGAATATGGCACAATTCCTTAAATAGTTAGACTTATCTGTTCTTAGGGGCACCCATAGGCTTTTAAGATGATTAACCATTTTCTGATCAACCGATCACTATATTCAAAAAAAATGAACCAGCCAATAGACATCCTTAAACAATACTGGGGATACGATGCTTTTCGTCCGCTGCAGGAGGATATAATACAGGCTGTAATTGAGCAAAATGATGTATTGGCCCTGCTGCCAACGGGTGGAGGTAAATCCATTTGTTTTCAGGTGCCGGCCATGGCAATGGATGGATTGTGTTTAGTGATTTCTCCTCTTATTGCTCTGATGAAAGATCAGGTACAGCAACTACAAAAACGGGGGATTTCTGCTGCTGCATTACATGCAGGGCAAACCAAAAGAGAGATTGATTACCTCTTGGATAATGCGGCCAATTCCGACCTCAAGTTTCTCTATTGTTCACCAGAAAGGTTGAAGACCGAGATTTTCATTGAGCGTATTAGGAAAGTAGCCGATAGACGCGGTGTAAGCCTTATTGCTGTAGATGAAGCGCACTGTATTTCTCAGTGGGGCTATGATTTCAGACCCGCTTATTTGGAAATAGCCGACCTGAGAGAGGTTTTGCCCAAGACGCCTGTAATTGCTCTCACTGCTACGGCAACCCCAAAGGTGCGAGAGGATATTCAGAAACGACTGAATTTCAAGTCGGCCAAGGTTTTTACAAAAAGTTTTGCACGTCCTAATCTCTCATATTCTGTTCGGTATGAAGAACACAAAGAGCGAAAGCTGCTCGAAGTTCTGCAAAAGATTCAGGGTTCTGCAGTGGTTTATGTAAGTACTAGAAAGCATGCTAGGGAAGTTGCTCAAATGCTAAGTCAGTATCATATTTCAGCGGATTTCTATCATGCTGGCCTAACCTTTCAGGAGAGAAATATTAGGCAAGAGGACTGGATTCACAACCGAACCAGAGTCATTGTTTCTACCAATGCTTTTGGAATGGGAATCGATAAGCCCGATGTACGAGTTGTGGCGCATATGGATTTGCCAGATAATCTGGAGGCCTATTATCAGGAAGCTGGCCGTGCGGGAAGAGATGAGAAAAAGGCTTTTGCTGTAGTCATTTGCAATCAGGCCGATATTGAGCATATAAGACGAAAAACAGAACAGTCTTTACCCGATTTAGATACGCTCAAGGAGGTTTATCAAATGCTTGGAAATTACTACCAATTGGCTGTTGGTAGCTGGCCTCAGGAAAGTTTCGACTTTGATTTTGATGAATTTTCGAAACGCTTTAAACGTCATCCACTAGAGATATTCAATGCGGTTAAAGTGCTGCAGGAACAGGGGCTCATCACGCTCTCAGAGTCTTTCTTCAGCCCAAGTAAACTCAAATTCAGGATTGACCAGCGAAAGTTGTATGAGTTTCAGATAGCCAATGCTCAGTTCGATCCGCTAATAAAAGCACTACTAAGACTTCATGGCGGGGAGCTATATCAGAACTTCGTTAGTCTTCAAGAAAACAACCTTTCTGCTCTTTTGGGCACAAGTGTAAGCCAACTTCGCGCTAGCTTAAAGCATTTGAGTCAACGAGAGATTGTAGAATACAATGAGCAAAAGGAAAAGCCACAGCTGAGTTTTCTTAGCCCTAGGAAAGCCCCTGATAAATTAGGACTCGACCAAAAAGCACTAAATGCTAAGCGAAAGCTGAAGCTAGATAAAATGGAGTCGGTAATCTCTTACCTGCACAATGAAGAAGACTGCCGAACCAAGTTGCTATTGGCTTATTTTGGAGAGAAGGATTATAAAAACTGTGAGGTATGCGACAACTGTCTGAACCGACATAAGCACGAAAAGGACGGCTATCATCGAGTTCATTACAAAAAGCAAATACTAGAGTTGTTAGCTAAAGATGAGGACTTCAATGAAGATGAAATGGTGAGAGTGTTAGACCCTTCAGACAAAACACTCTTTCTAAATTTGCTTTCTAAGTTGATCGATCATGGAGATTTGCATTACAACGAATTCGGCTTTCTGAAACTTTCACGAACTATCAAATAAGTCTTTTAGTTGAAGCCTTATCATTACCTTTGATTTATGAGCTTTTTCGATGATGTAGTAGGTAAACTCTTCGGTAAGCAGCCCTCAAAAGCCGCTTATATACACGAAGTATTGGAGCGATCTGAAAAGCAGTTGGCTAACTATCAGGCATGGCTGCACACAGAGGAGGGGATAGACTTGCTAAAGGAAATTGAACGCGGTTACTATCTTAAAAAGCAAGGCATGCTTTCAGAGATAGATGTACATTTGCTAGACAGTAAATATGCCAACGGCTTTGCTATCAGTTATAATGAGAACATAGGGAAAGAAAATTTTCGAAATATTTTCGACTACCTAAAAGAGAAAGTTCTAGAAAATGGCTACAAAATTGCTCAAGCAGATAGAAGAATTCTGGACAAGGAGAGTCATGAGGAAACGATAGAAAAATGGTATTTAAAGCCAATTTCAGAAGAACTTGAGGCAGGAATTGTAAACCAGAGGTTCGGTAATGTACTCATTGAGAAGATTGATGTAGACAGAAAGCCCAGTTATATAAAATTTATGGCAAATGTCTATCAAGATCGCCAATATACAGAAGCAGAACCTTTTCAGGATTTACTCGATAAAGTCTTTGATATAAAACCATAAACATGAGAAAGTATTTAGTAGTACTACTTTTAGCTATTGCTGCGGTCGGTATAAAGCCAGAAGCGCAGGCTCAAATTTTCAATACTAAGTTGAAAATTACTGTTGTAGACGATTTAGGGAATGTGGTAGTTGCTGCCAGAGTAACCTTGTATGCCAACGCAGCAGACTATAAAGCTGAGAAAAACCCAGTACAAGAGTCTTTATTAACCAGCAAAAAAGGAGTTGTTACTTTTAAAAAGCTTACAAGGAAAGAATATTACGTAAGAGTTGAGAAAGACGACATGACCAATGCTGGTGGTGGAGAGATAATCTCCGATTTAGAAATGAAAAAGTTGAATAAAGCCAATGTCGTCATCTCCGAACTTTGACAAACAGGTATTAAGAAATATGCTAACGGCCTATGAGCCGAGCAGCGAGATAGAAAAGGCATTCCGTGAGAGAATGCTTTTTTTGCTTAACAATTACCCCAACTGTTTCGAGCGTAGCTTGCTCCATGCTCACTTTACGGCCTCTGCTTGGCTAGTAAACAGAGAGCTTACTCATTGTTTGCTTACTCACCATGCTAAACTTAACCGATGGCTTCAGCTTGGAGGTCATGCCGATGGCGACTCTGAATTGCGTAGAGTTTGTTTGAAGGAGGTTACAGAAGAGTCGGGCTTAAAAGACATCTGTCTGGCAGATGGCGAAATCTTTGATTTAGATATACATTTTATTCCCGAACGTAAGGGTATTCCGGGCCACGATCATTATGATGTTAGGTTCTTGGTTTACGGAAACATGGACGAAACAATTCAGATCAATCATGAGTCTAACTCCATGAAATGGGTTAAGTTAGAGGAAGCTAAGACTTACTTTCTAGAAAATGATTCTATTAGCAGAATGATTAGTAAAACTGAGAAGTTAAGAAATTAGCAAACCCATTTACCCGTCCTTAATGGTTCTAATTTATATTTGAGTAATGACCATAATAAGAAAGCAGTCCCTCTTAATAGGTGCCATTCTGTGCTATGTATTAGCCTGCACAGTGATTTCTCTAAAGCCTAATCATTCACCAGAAACTGAATCTGTAGAGCTGATTGCTCCTGAAGCTTCTTTCTTTCAGGAAGGAAATGTTCAATCTAGAGCAGATTACGAAAGAGAAATGCTGGTCGACCCAAAAACGGGTGAAGTTCCTAAAGATATTCGTAGCAAAGAGCTCAAGTTCTTAAATCAACTCAAATTCGAGAATGAAAAACTGAGGTTGCAGAAGTCTCTTGCCGGTAGCGATAACTTTAACGCCCTAAGTGTTTTAAATCAATGGACATCAATTGGCCCACAAAATATAGGAGGAAGAACCAGGGCCTTAGCTTTAGATGTTCGAAATGAAAATACCATTCTAGCAGGAGGGGTTTCAGGAGGAGTCTGGCGTTCAACTAATGGCGGACAGTCTTGGTCTAAAACTACCTCGCCAAATCAAATACAAAGTGTAACCGCAATTACCCAAGATGTAAGGTCGGGCCAAGAAGATGTTTGGTATTATGGAACAGGCGAGCTAGTAGGTAACTCTGGTAGAGCTCCTGGAGCACCTTTTAGGGGTGACGGCATCTTTAAATCAGTTGATGGAGGCTTATCTTGGCAGGTACTGACATCTACTCAAAGCTTAACTCCGGCAGGTTTTGTATCTCCTTTTCAATATGTGTGGGATATAACCACAGACCCTAACTCTCCTGAAGATGTGATTTTAGCAGCTGTATGGGGAGGAATTGTTCGGTCGGCAGATGGAGGTAACACGTGGACAACTGTATTGGGAGATAATTTTCTTAATCAACCTTCGTCTACAGATCTTAATGAGCTTCAGGCTATATTTTATACCGATATACATAGGGCAGGTAATGGTGTATTTTACGCTACACTCAGTAATGTAACAAACTCAAGTGGTAATCTTTCATCTAAGGGAGGAGTCTATAGGTCAAATGATGGAGCCTCTTGGTCTGTAATAGCCAATTGGAACTCTAGCCCTGTGCAGAGAACAGAAATAGCATCTTCGGCTTCTGATCCGAACATTGTCTATTTTTTATCGGATAGAGCGAATAGAGGTTATAGTCTGTATAGGTATAACGCCTCTACAGATGCGCTCACTGATTTAGGTGACAACCTTCCTGATGGGGGAGATGATATAGAAGAATTGGAGTCTCAAGAATCATATAATCTGGTAGTAGGTGTTCATCCTGAAAATCCAAATGTGGTTTATGTAGGAGGAACTAACTTATACAGGTCAACTGATGGTTTTACTTCTAGCGAAAATACTCAATGGATTGGTGGTTATGCTTTAGACGAAGATGGAGATGTAGTTGTTTATGAAAATCACCACCCAGACCAGCATAACCTTGTATTCTTACCAAGTGACCCGAATAAGATGATTTCTGCCAATGATGGCGGGCTCTTTTTAACAGAAAACAACCTAGCTGATGAGGTTGAATATATTTCTTTAAACAATGGTTATGTTACAACTCAGTTTTACACAGGTGCAATTAGCAGAAACCAGGCAGAAGACTTAGTTATTGGAGGTACTCAAGATAATGGCTCTATTCTCACTTTTAACACAGCTACAGACAATGGCCCTAATGGGGTGACTGTAATTGGTGGAGACGGTGGCTTTTCTGCCACTACAGACTTTGGGATTTACTATTACATGTCATTTCAGAACTCGAGAATATTCAGGCTTGCACTGAATGAGAGGGCTCAGCTTACCTCTTTTGCTAGAGTAGATCCTATAGGTGGAGGAAGCGACCCTTCCCAATCTTATCTTTTTATTAACCCTTATATTTTAGACCCTAATTATGCCAATAGGATGTATCTGGCAGGAGGTGATCATATCTGGAGAAACCAGAATTTGTCTCAAATCCCGTCAGGCTCTCAACAGCCTACCTCGGTGAACTGGGATAAATTAGAGGAAACTGAAATAGCTGACGGCACTATAAGTGCATTGCAAGTCTCTACCAACCCTAGAAATATACTTTACTTTGGGACTTCTAACGGACAACTCTATAAGGTAGAAAATGCTCATAGTGAGCTTTACGAGGTTACAGAGATTACCAGTTCATCTTTTAGCAGTGAGGGATATATAAGGAGTATTGCTGTAGACCCTACAGACGCAAACCATATTCTGGTAGCTTTTTCTAACTATAATATTCACAGTATATATAGAAGTGTTGATGGGGGAGAGAGCTTTCACATGGCTGCTGGCAACCTAGAGGGAGACCCAACTGGTGCAGGAACAGGCCCTTCTGTTAGGTGGGTTTCCATAGTACCGAAAACATCAGGTAGATATGAGTATTATGCTGGTACGAGTATAGGTTTATTCTCTACTACATCTATTGAGGAAGGAGTAGAACCAGTTTGGGTACAAGAATCTCCAGAGGGTATAGGGAATACTATTGTCAATATGATCGATTACCGTCAGGTAGATGGTAAAATTGCAGTAGCCACTCATGGAGGTGGTTTGTATACTTCACAGATTGCTTCAGTTGTGCAAAATGATAACCTTGTAGAGGTAGACAAACTTGAAGTTCAAACGGTCTATCCGAACCCTTTTTCTGAAAAAGTATTGATCAAAATCAATTCCCCTGATACTCGATTCGTTATTATGAGAATTTATGATACCAATGGAAACGAGGTAAAGCGCATCACTAGTAGTCTAGCTTTTCAGGGAGAGAATGACTTTTTCTGGAATGGAACTAACAACCAAGAACAACCAGTTTCTAGTGGTTTATATATTATCAGAATCACCCATGAAGGTGGAGAGGAAAGTAAAAGAGTTATCCTTCAGCGCAATTAATTTTTCGCAACTCTCATAGTACTGCTATCTTTACAGCCTTAAACAAAGGATATGTTAAAAACCACCTGGAAATCAGTCTTTGGTATCATTCTAATTACTTTTTTGGCAGCCTGTTCTCCTCCAGTAGAGGAACTTGTGGAGTCAGGAAGAGACTTAATGGCAGCCGATAAGTATGCCGAGGCAGTTAAAGTGTTCAATGAGGCCCTTGAGAAAGAGCCGAACAATTATACAGCATTGAATGCCAAGGGAGTGGCCTTACTCAGGTTAGGCCAATTAGATGAATCTATAGAGGTGTTCACTAAAGCTATTAATACGGATACAACTCAGTACCAAGCCTTTTTTAATAGAGGAAATTCATTCAGGTTATTAGGTAGAGATAATGAGGCAATGCTAGATTACGATTATGTAATAGAGTTGAAGCCAGATGTAGTAGATGCATACCTCAATAGAGGTGCTATCCTTTTTAAGTATAATGAATTCGACAGGGCTTTGTTCGACTTTGAGTTTGCCTTAAGAATGGATCCTGAAAACGCACTTTTGTATCTAAACAAAGGGAAGGCCGAATTAAGGATTAATAATTCTGATGATGCTATTTACGATTTGAAAAAGGCCATTGAAATGAACCCTCAGTATGGGGAAGCCTACTACTGGTTAGGTCTTGCAGAGTTAGCCTTAGACAATAAAACAGATGGTTGTACTTACCTCATGGAGGCTCAAAATCTAAATTTTGAGGGTGCGGCCGATGCGGTTGCTCAAAACTGTATGCAGTAGTGGCAAAGATTGGAGTCGATATAGCCGAAGCCAGAAGTAGCCTTGTCTCTGGAGATCTGGTGGCAATTCCGACTGAAACTGTTTATGGTTTAGCGGCCAATGCCTTAAATGAGGAAGCTGTTGCTAAAATTTTTAAAGCCAAAAACAGGCCTTCCTTTGACCCACTCATTGTTCATACCAACAGCATTGAAAAGGTAGAACGCTTTGTTGAAGCTATACCGGAAAAGGCAAGGCTTTTAGTTAGTGAATTTTGGCCTGGCCCCGTCACTATTTTGCTCAAAAAGAAGGCCATAGTGCCAGACCTAGTCACCTCAGGATTAGATTCGGTGGCTGTCAGAATTCCTTCTCACCCCCTCACCTTAGAGTTACTTTCGCAGATAGATTTTCCGCTGGCTGCTCCAAGTGCGAATCCTTTTGGTTATGTGAGCCCTACAGCTGCAGAGCATGTAGAGGCTCAGCTGGGAGAAAAGGTGGCTTATATATTGAACGGTGGCGAATGTAGAGTAGGTGTTGAGTCTACCATAGTCAGCTTCTTGGAAGGTAATCCTCGAGTTTTACGACTGGGAGGTTTAGCAGTGGAGAAGATAGAAGAGGTTATAGGTTCAGTGGAAGTGAATCAGCACTCTAGTTCTAGACCTACTGCGCCTGGAATGCTTAAAAGTCATTATGCACCAGGTAAATCGATTGAATTGATAAATGATTTCGATTGGAATAAGGAGATCGATTTTTCTCAAATTGGTACCATTGTATTTAATAAGCCACTGAAGGATATCCCGCTGGAAAACCAAGTGATTCTTTCGCATACCAGTAACCTAGATGAGGCTGCTAGAAATCTGTTTTCAGCTTTGAGAAGGCTGGATCAGGAAGCTAAAATAAAAACCATACTTGTCGAATTTGTGCCCAATGAAGGGCTAGGTCGTGCAATAAACGATCGTATAAAAAGAGCTACAGCTAATAAAAAATAACCTATGAAAACCATCAACGACTTTGATTTTTCAGGAAAGAAAGCACTCATCCGAGTGGACTTCAATGTTCCTTTAGATAGTGACTTCAATATTACTGATGATACAAGAATTAAGGCTGCCGTGCCAACCATTCAAAAGATTTTGGATGAGGGAGGAGCAGTAGTACTTATGTCGCACCTAGGCCGACCTAAAGAGGGACCAGAAGATAAATTCTCACTAAAGCATTTGGTGTCTCATTTATCTCAAGTCTTCAATAGAGAGGTGAAGTTTGCTGATGATTGTGTAGGCGAAGAGGCCAATAAGCTGTCTTCTACATTAGAATCTGGCGATATTCTCCTTTTGGAAAATCTAAGGTTTTACAAAGAAGAAACTGCGGGAGATGAAGACTTTGCCAAAAAGCTATCATCTCATGGAGATATCTACATAAATGATGCATTTGGTACGGCTCACAGAGCACATGCTTCTACTTCAATAATAGCTCAATTCTTTGAGCAAAAGGGCTGTGGTTTTGTAATGCAGGCAGAGTTAGACAATGCTCAAAAGGTATTAGATAATGCTCAAAAGCCTTATACAGCCATTATGGGTGGAGCCAAAATTTCCGATAAAATCTTAATTATTGAGAGGCTATTGGAAAAAGTAGACAACCTAGTGATTGGTGGAGGTATGGCGTATACCTTCTTTAAGGCAATGGGCGGTAATATTGGCAGCTCTTTACTAGAAGAAGATAAGCTAGACTTAGCCAAAGAACTGATTAAAAAGGCTAAAGAGTTGGGTGTAAACCTTATGCTCCCGATTGACTCAGTAATTGCAGATGCTTTCAGTAATGATGCAAATACACAGATATGCCTGAATGTTTCCATTCCGGAAGGTTGGATGGGCTTAGATATAGGTCCAGAAGCTGCTCAGGTATTTAGTAACTCCGTAAAAGAGTCTAAAACTATTCTTTGGAATGGTCCAATGGGTGTTTTTGAAATGGAGAAATTCTCATCAGGTACTAAGGCTGTGGCAGAAGCAATTGTTGAAGCAACAAAAGGCGGTGCTTTCTCTCTCATTGGTGGAGGAGACTCTGCTGCTGCGGTAAACACTTTGGGTTATGGAAATGATGTTTCGTATGTTTCTACTGGTGGAGGTGCTTTGCTCGAATATATGGAGGGTAAGGAGTTACCTGGAGTTGCTGCTTTAGAAGACTAAAAGAGAACTTTATCAAAGAAAAAGGGTGCTTGAATCTAATTTTGAGCACCCTTTTTTTGGTTGGGAGTAAAGATTTTATCTGATGACTGCCACTGTTCCCCGCTGTTCAAAAACTCCTCTCTCAGGCTCGAACCTCGAAGTGAACCTAATTACATAAGGATAAGCTCCAACAGGCACGAGCTCACCGTTCAATGTTCCATCCCACTTAAATTCTGTGGTGTTGCTTTGGTAGATCAATTCACCCCATCTGGTGTAAATGAAAATTTCAAAATTGTCTACAAAGTCGTTCGGGAATACAGAGAAAGTATTGTTAGGGGCAGGGCTACTTGGTGCAAAAGCATTTGGTGCTACAACCTCAGGGTCGCAGCTTTCAATAATAGTCACCGTGTCGGTTTGTACACAACCTATAGCAGTAGTCATTGTCACTACGTATACGCCTGGAGCAGCCACATCTAGCGTTCTGCCTGCGGCCGGGTAAGGTTGACCATCTAATGTCCACTCGTAGGTTTCAAAACCTCTGCCGGCTAAAAGTGTAGGGTTGGTGGTTCTGGTAGAACAATAATATTCCACCTCAGGAAGCAGGCCTTCAGGAATAGCTTGTCTTCTAACATTAATGCTTCTTTGAATAGAGCAGGTGCCATTAGATATGGTTACTGTGTAAGCCCCTTCTTGGTCTACACTAATAGTAGATCCTGTTTGAGGTACAGGAGTATTTTCTCCTCTTACCCAAGTAAAACTAGTTGCATTGCCCGAGGTAACATCTACAGTAAGTGTTACGGGTGAACCATCGTCACAAGCAGGAGAAGAAGTAATAGTTGCCTCAAGCTCTTCCGGAATATCAATTGCTTCGCTGTAAGTACCAGAGCAAGTTAGGTCTCCGGCTTCTCTAACTATTAATGTGTAATTATCGGTGGTAGTTACGGTAATGACTCTACTCGTTCCAATAACATCTCCACTGCCGTTAGTCCATCTGTAGTTGTAAGAGGCATTAGGCTGAGTATTATTAATGACAGCCTCAAGGCGAGCTTCACCTGTACAAACATCACCAACAGTGAAGCTTACATCTGGCTGAACAGTAAGTGTTACAGTTACGGTTTCGGAAGTAGGGCATGCTGTGCCAGGAGCATCGGCTGTCACGGTGTAATCACCAGACTCAGTAGCGGTTATTGTAGCGCCATTTATTGTTGTTCCACTTGGTGTGACCCAAGTGTAGGCAGTGCCGTTATCTGAAGTAGCGGTTAGGCTGGTGCTAGGATTTACAGCACAAACCTCCGTGTCTCCGTTAATTTGTAAGTTCTGCACAGGTTGAGGTTGGTCAATAGTAATGCCTGTACTACTTTGAACACAGCCTCCGTTTGAAGTTACTTCTAAATCATATTCACCCCCGCTTAACCCTGTTACTTCGAAGTTAAAGGTAGTAGCAGGTATGGCCGTATTAACTGTTCCAGTATAGCTTGTTCCATCTGTGTTGTTCGTTAGCACGTAATCAATTGGGAATACATCGGCACTTAAACTTACAATCACGCTTCCGGTAGGGTTGGTGCAATCTGCATCTGACGGAGTAGTGGAAGTGATGGTGAAGTCAGGAGGATCGTTTTGAACCTGAATGTCTGAAACTGTATTCACACAACCACTGCTGTTATCAGTTATGGTTACTGAATAAGTGTCTGCTGTCAGGTTGTCTATAAGTTGAGTTGTTGGGCCTGTAACAGAGTTTTGCGCTACTTGTCCTGCCGAGTTTCCGTTAACTGTGTATGAGTAGCTTCCTGTGCTACTAATATTCAATTCAAAGCTTCCATTTGTAGCACCACATGCTGGGTTTATTATGTTTTGAGCTGAAGCCTGAGCCAATGGGTTAATGGTAACTCTGGTTGAGTCGTTTACAAAACAGCCAGGGTTGATTGGGTCTTCTATTGATACAACATACAGGAAATCTCCAGGATTACTACTATCAACATCCGCGGTTCTTTGATTTGGTAGAGTAGTGGTAGCGTTGTTAGAGTCGGTAACTGTCCATATATAATTGTCGGCATTTACCTCTGGATCTAACGTGAGAGATCCATCCTGACAAATAGTGGCAGATTCGGGTAGCTGAATTTCAAAAGGAGGCCCAACAAAAGTTTCTCCAGAACTACTACACCCTAAAGGGTTAGAAATAGTTACAGAGTATATTTCTTGCTGAGTGACCTCATAGGTTCTGCTCGTAGAAACCACATTACCCTGACTATCCGTCCATTCAAATGTTAAATCTGGGTTGTCGGGGTTGCCTTCGCCCAAAGCATCTAGAATATGGGTATCTCCCTCACACAATGCAATGGATTGAGGAATAAGTGGTGGGTCTGGAATAGGGTGTACCTCAATCGGCTGCACCAATGTAGTGTCAAAACCACATCGGTTGGAAATATTGAGTGATATATTAAACAGGCCAGATTGCTCGGCAGGGAAAACATAGGCTGTATCTTGACCTTCTGCACTAAATACAGTGCTGTTATCATCTTGGCTAGTAATAGACCAAACAAATACATCTATATCTGAAGTGCCAGAGCCAGTCATTTCTACTCGTTGCTCCACACAAACTTCATCTGGCGCAGTCATGCCTGGCTCTTGCTGAGGGTTGGCATTACTTTGTACAATATTTGGAAGACCAAGGCGAGAGTTGCCTACGGTAAGGGCTACAGCCTGAGCTGTAATTCCTGAAGTGGCTGAGGTATCTTCATTTACGTTGATTGAGCTTACAAAGGCTGATCCACTAGGGTTGCCTGGGGTTTCAACAGCAACATAAATTACTCCGTTAGGTCCTGTTTGTATTTGCCCGAAATTAAGGCCTGTTGTTGCGGCAGCAATGTTGGTTTGCGATGCCAGTCTGGTAGTTTCTGTAGACATAGAGTCTACTCGATATTCTAGAATTCTTCCTCCTGGCGATCCTCCAGACCTATTGTTCATGGAAGCAAACAACTTGTTTCCTCCAGGGGAAAAATGCACATCATAAACATCGTCTGTTCCAGCACTTCCCTCATTGAGGTCAATTCTGTATTCAAATTCGGTAATTTCTCCAGTGTTCGTGTCAAAGTTGAAAAGCTCTACATAGTCTTCATTCCCCTCTACTATAGACACTGCAATTCGTTCGCCAGTACTAGAGAATTTCATTCCACTCTGGGCTGTGGAGGCATTATTGTAAGAGTGAACACCTCCTGCGGAAGACAATATTGGTGTGCCAATTCCATCAGGAGTAATTGGATAAGATCTGAATGTATTATTGCCATATTCATGAGCCACTAGCCAATAGCCATCTCCGCCTTCAAAAGAAGCCAAGCGCTCAGTATTATTGGCATAAAGCACCACATCTTTCATTACCACATCACCACGGCCATTGTCGGCCTTCATGTCTACAATTGAATACTTTAAGGCGAAGGTGTTTTCTCCATAAACCTGCTCGGTTGTAAACAGATAGTACATGGTTTCATCTTCCACAAACGGAATAATGAGCACGGATTGAACAGCCACACTATCACCACCAATTTGATTTCCGTTCGGCATGAGGCCGTTTTCTCTGTTCCAAACCGAGGTTCCGTTAGTATAGAAAAGTACGTCTCCATTGGCGTCTGAAATGGTAGAAGTTCCTGCGGGTGCATCCATAGCATGAGCTTCCGTGATACTCCGTGGAGGAGGGTCTAGTCCTTCTTCTTCGTTAAAGTCTAGTCCTGCACCATTTCCAAAATACCAAATGTTAGAAGTCTGATTTTCGTCCCCATAAACGGTTACTCGTCCTGTGCCATACACTGGGCAGCCTCCACCTGTTGGGGTAACTACTACCCAATAATCTCCAGATTCGGATACTTCAATGGTTTGGGTAGTCTCTCCTGTGCTCCAAAGGTAGTCGTAAGAACCACCGCCACCGGTGCCGCCACCACCAGCACCTCCGCCTCCTGAACTTTGTGGTTCAGCGTCTAGCTCTAGCGTTTCTCCTGGGCAAATGGTAGTATCAGGTAATGATAACTGAAGGTCGTTTTGCTCAATGTTGCCAGAAATAATGCCTGGATAGGTGATTCCGTTAATTTCAACTTCTAGTGAACCCATTAAAGGGCCTGCCTGATCGAATGTTACAACAGGAGCAAAAGCTTCAGACTCAATGCCAAGTGAAGTGAAGTCCCACAAAACCCTGCTAGGAATTGCGGTTGGTGGGTCAATAATTGGGTAAAACTGAATAGGTGTGTTCTGACAAAGGTTGCCAGATTGGATGCCTACTGTTATGGTAGGTTGTAGGTTCTTTAGCGGACTGAATTGACTGAAGTATGAAGACTCTGGGTCTTCGCCATCAAATAGTCCAGACTCGAATTGTAACTGGGCAACCGCACTATCTCCATAGTTGATGCGATTTACCTGCATTACTCCTCCGCCTATTTCTTGAGTAATTTGATAGATAGTACTGTCTGGAGCTAGCTGTAAACTCAAGCTTTCTTGGCCACTGTAGGTTTCAACCGTTTCTATAGAGGCTTCAGGTCTATTGTCAGTAATGTCGAAACGATATAGCCCTCCTTCGGCACCGTTTCTACTGAAGTAGAGAAATTGCCCTGAATAAGACCAACCTGTTGATCCGCCAAAGCGCTCAGCAGCATTGAAAGAGTTTAAGATACTTCTGGTAAAGTTTAATTCTGGTCCGGTTCCTCCTTCTGTAAATTGTATTACCTGAATGTTCGTAGAATTCGCTGGCGTAATGGCTATTTGACCTGTTGCATTGTGATAGGAAAAATGAGAAGCGTCTATGTCTACAGTAAGATTAAGGTTGGTCACAAGGTCGAATGTGCCTCCAGGTTGAGGGATAGAATACAACTCAAACATTCCAGTTGCCTCGTCTTGTGTAAGGAGCCAAAACTCGCTTAAATCTCTAGAGCCAATGGCAATCATGCCATCTCCTCTGCCTGTAATCCCGGTGGGAATATTTTTAGTGCCTAGTGAAACTTCTCCTGCCGGAGGGCCTTCGAGCCTATTGCCTTGGGCGCTGGTATTAACGATAGTGTAGAGTATGTCACCGGTAGCGTTTCTATAGAAAAAGTACTGCAAAAACTCATTGCCTGTACCGGGTACTGGGCTAGTGCTTAAGCCTTGAATAGCGGTCGGATCAGACGTTATGCCTGCTCCATTTACCATCACCTGATTTGTTCCATCATAAATGTTTACTCCATCAGAATAAAAAAGCAGATCGCCAGTGGTCGGGTCTGTTGCTGTTAGCTTTTCTCCAATATTGGTTAAAGGAATTTTGCCAGGACTTAAGATTGGTGTTGCTTCAGGTGATTTACCAAAAATCAGCGCCTGATCATTGCCAGAGTAGTACCAATTATGCTGGGTGAAATTCTGTGCTGTTAGGGAGAAAGTTTGAAACAGAACAGCAACTAGTAAGAGAGTTAGCTTCTTTACGGACACTTTATGATTTCTAACTTAGATACAACGGCCGAATCGGTATCCCTTATACGCATTTATAAAGGTTTTTATTATATTCAGCCCTTCGTTACGATGCCCTAAGATAACGGAAATCTTGTATGTTGGAACGAGGTGTTAATCAAGAAAAAGTAAAAAATCCTCATTCTATCATATAATAGTAACAGGGTTTCTTTCCGTTTAATTGTTAAAAGTTTAGATGCGCAGAACCGGCCTACTCTTATTTGTGATAATCTCACTAATGTCTTTCAATGAGCTTAAGGCTCAAGATCCGCAGTTCTCGCAGTTCTACGCGGCACCTTTATACATTAACCCAGCCTTTACCGGAGCTTCTGGTTACACTCGGCTCGGAGTAAACTATAGAAATCAGTGGCCTAACCTTCAGTCTTCTTTCAAGACCTTTTCGTTTTATATGGATCACTACTTGTATGGTGCCAATAGTGGAATCGGTTTAATTGTAACTACAGACCAAGAAGGCTCTATCGGATTAAAGTCTACCAGTATTGGTGGTAGTTATGCTTATCAGTTAAAGATCAATGATAATCTGGTATTTAGACCTGGGGTTCAGTTTAGCTACTTTACACGAAGCTCTGGCTATGGACTTATTTTCGCCAATCAGATAGACCCGATAACTGGGCAGGTGGATCTCAACGTGACTGACCCTTCCGTACTAGATAAAGATTTAAGAGCCTCTTTTGGAGATATTAGTGTTGGTGGAGTGCTTTATTCAAGAACCTTGTTTCTTGGTGCTGCGGTACAACACCTAACAGAACCGAATCAGTCTTTAATTGATGGAGTAAGCCCGCTTCAACAGAGGTTAACTATTCATGGTGGTATAAAATTAAAAATAGGTGAGGGGCCGTTGAGAAGAGACCTAACCTATACTCGAGCAGAAAGAAGTATAACTCCGGTTTTTCAGTATAAAACACAAGGTAAATTCTCTCAGCTAGATGTTGGTGCTTTTGTTCATTTGGAGCCAATTAATCTTGGTGTTCAGTATAGAGGAGTGCCATTTAAACAGTTTGAAGAGTTTCCGAATAATGAGGCTATCATTTTTTCGGTGGGAGTTACTACCAACAACTTCAATATTGGGTATAGCTTTGATTACACCATCTCTGAGCTGGGCATAGAAGCTGGTGGAGCTCATGAGTTTTCGCTTTCCTATTTCTTAGATTTCAATAAGCCAGTTAAGGTGCCAAGAGATAGGTGGAGAATTCCTTGTCCTAAGAACTAATCATTTTCTTATGAATCCGAACGAATGGCTTTACCTCATTTTAGGTATAGTAGTGGTAGACTATGTAATAGATCAACTGCTCGACTTCTTGAATTTCAAGCATTCGAAAACTGCTGTACCCGATAAGCTTAAAGATCTGTACGATGAAGAGGAATACGCTCGGTCTCAAGCCTACCAGAAAGCCCGGTCTAGGTTCGGATTTTTGACTTCGGCATTTAGCACGCTGCTGACCATGGTAGTATTGTTATTCGGTGGTTTTGGTGTGCTAGATGAATTTCTAAGAGCTTATATAGAAAACCCAATTTTGCTTTCTTTGGCTTTCTTCGGTGTGCTTTTTATTCTTTCTGATATAGTAAATACACCGTTTTCGCTCTATTCAACTTTTGTAATTGAAGAGCGCTTTGGTTTTAACAAAACGACCGTAAAAACCTTTGTGATGGATAAGCTCAAAGGTTATTTACTCACCGTCATTGTAGGTGGGGTTCTGGGGTATGCTCTACTTTGGATTGTTCACCAACTAGGAGATAACTTTTGGCTGTATGCACTGGCCTTGGTTTCGGCATTTATGCTGATTATGAACCTGTTTTATACTTCACTGATTCTTCCAATCTTTAATAAGCTGAAGCCATTGGAAGATGGCGCGCTAAAGGAAAAAATTATGGCCTATGCTTCAGGAGTCGATTTTCCACTAGATAATATCTTCGTCATAGATGGTTCCAAGAGGTCTACTAAAGCGAATGCATTCTTTTCAGGGATAGGGAAAAAGAAGAAGATTGTGTTATACGATACCTTAATCGAGAAGCATTCTGAAGAAGAGCTAGTAGCTGTTTTGGCGCATGAGGTAGGGCACTTTAAGAAGAAGCACATTGTGCTGAGTTTGGTGCTCAGCATTTTGCAGATGGCTGTTACATTTTATGTGCTGTCTCTATTCGTTTTTAGTGATAATTTATCGGTAGCCTTAGGTGGAAGTCAAATGGCAATTCACTTAAACTTTATTGCTTTTGGCTTACTATACACACCTATTTCTAGATTGACAGGCTTAGCGATGAATGCCTTAAGTAGGAAAAATGAATTTGAGGCAGATGCTTACGCAGTTACAACATATGCAGGAAAGCCATTAATGGATGCATTGAAGAAGCTTTCTGTTTCGAGTTTGAGTAATCTTACTCCACACCCAGCTTACGTATTCGCCCATTATTCGCATCCGCCATTGTTGCAAAGGTTAGAGGCTATGGAAGAGTTAACTAAAGGAAGTTGATATCAATATTGCCTTGGTAGCGCATGAGGTAGTTCACGCCTTGCTCTGCTGTCATGTCTTCAAAAAGGATCTTATGCAGCGTATCAGTAATAAGTGGTTTTAGGCCTTGACTTTCGGCCAGTTGCTTTACAATCTTAATGGTGTTAACTCCCTCAGCTGTTTCGTCCATTTCTGAAAGCGCTTGGTCTAGCGTTGCCCCTTTGCCTATTTTATGGCCAAGCGTATAGTTTCGGCTATTGGTACTTGTGGTGGTTGCAACCAAGTCTCCAATACCTGCCAGTCCTACGAAAGAGCTAATTTCTCCACCAAGTGCCTTTCCTAAATAAATCATTTCTACCAAGCCACGGCTTACCAATAAGCCTCTAGAGTTTTCGCCTAAACCTAAACCTGAGAGAATTCCAGAACCAATAGCAATAATGTTCTTGAGTACACCGCAAAGTTCTACTCCTCTAAGGTCAGAATTGCCATATACCTGAAAGCTTTCAGATCTTAACAAAGATTTCCCTTTTGCTACCACTTCGGTGAAAGGAGAGGCTATAACCGTTGCCGCAGGATGACCCAAAGAGAGTTCAGAGGCTAAATTTGGCCCAGCCATACAACCGACTCGTACAACAACAGTCTCTTTTCTGATGAGCTCACTCATGGTAAAGAGGCAATCTTTGTTCAATACAAAATCATGGCTTCTCTTTTCAGGGTACTCCAAGTGTAGTCCTTTGGTGCCATGAATCATCATATGATATGGTCTGAGGTGCGGTGCCAACTCCTTGATCATGTCCTTGAAGCTAGAGGAAGGGATTACAGGGAATAGCACATTGCACTGCTGAGGAAGGTCTTCTAATGAGTTAGTTACCTCTACATTGTCATCTAACTTTTGGCCAGCAGAAATTCTGGATTTACTTATTTCTGCAAAGGTCTCGGGGTTACGAGCATAGAGCAACACGTTGACGTTTTTTGCTAGAATGTTAGATACCGCAGTGCCAAAACTGCCAGCTCCTATTACTCCAACCAATTCTTTAGACATACTTTTCTAAGTTATAGCCCGATAGTCTGTTGTGATAATAATACAGTAGGTTAAGATCCTGCGTTGTAATATCACCTCGTTTGGTCTTAATCAATGGACGCTTAGCATGGTACATGCCCACATTTTTTAGTCCGTGATTAATGATTTTGTCAACGTCTCCAGTTAAATATGGTGAGACTCCAATTTCACCAGCATTGTACATGCGATGAACCTTTGCTAATACGCTTTCGAAGGCTGTCTTAAACTCTTCATAAGGAATAGACAGGTCTTCTTCCGGAAGCCTGAGTAGGTTATATAAGTCTAATTTCTTGAACTGTCTTTGGAAAATAACAAAGGCAGTGAAAGCCACTAAGTGGCTGGCGAAGACCTTATTAATTTTGTGGTATTCTTCCACAATCCGTTCACTGAGCATTCTGGTGTACTCGTCTTCTCTTTGTGGGTTAGAGGAAATGATTTTCCCGTCATGGGTAAAGTATTCTTGGGTGTCAATCACTCGTCCACTTTTATCATAGCTCTGGCCTTGGTCGTCTACAAAGTTACCGAGAACGTCCATTGCTCTACCTATAGAAACAGAAATGTCGGACCCTTTGGTGAAGAACTTTAGTAAGAAGGCAGAAATCTTATATGAGGTAGAGTACTCATCGTTTTCTACGTAGTATCGCTCTTGGCCTTGTAGTTTTAGGTATTGTTTTATTAAGCTTGGAGCTTCAAGAACAAAGTTGTAATTGAGCGTTACTGGTACTACGAAAATCTTTTCCAGTTCATCTCGTTTCCCTTTCTGGTAGTTGATGCGCTGGGCTTCAATAGCAGTACTCAAGAGGCCAAGCTTCAATCTTTTTTCAATTTGTCCCGACCTAGACCTAGTTCCTCCTGGAAAGAATAAACTATGGCAACCCTTCTGAATGGCCATGCTAGAGTAAGTTTTTAGCGTCTCTAGGTAAAGCATGTTCTTCTTTCTCCGGTCTACTTTATAAGCACCTAGGCTATTCATAAAGTAGGCAAAGATTTTTATGTTGAACAGGTTAAGGCCAGCACCATAAATAAAGGCTGGAAGCCCCAAAGCGTTAATAACCCAACCAATCAAAATGGAATCCAAATTACTGAAATGAGTAGGTACCATAATAATGGTTCCTTTCTTAGCCAGGGTTCTGATCTGGTCTACTTGCCCAGTAATATGAATTTTATCTTGGAGAGTGTACTGCGTACTGAAAATAGACCAAAAACCTCTAGCTCTAGAAGCGTTCAGCAATCTGGCAAAACCGAAAGTAACAATCGATCGGGCCATTCTATAGCGCGATTTTTTGAAGTTGCCTGCAATTTCATCTGCATAGCGAATTACAAACTCAGATAGAATCTGATCTAAGATTCTGTTCTTCTCTTCTTCCTCATCGGAGTTTGAAATATCTACTAATCGCGCTTTTACCGAATTCAGAAATTTCTGTTCGTCTGGTGGGTCTACAGCCCAAGGATTTCTCTTTATCCTTAACTTTTCTCTATAGACGGTAGTCTCGATTTCTTCAATGAGCGCATCGCGAGATTTATTCTGGGCTTTAATTCTTCTAATACTCTCTTCGGCCACCTCTTTAATAAAGGCTTCCCTGTTTCTACTAAGCTCAACAACAGGCCATTCATTAATTCCGCCAGGCAGCACCTGGTCGAACTTTTGCTTTTTGTAGTCTTTAGAGATTTGTTGCATTCAGTAAGAATCACCGGGCATTAGAAAGGTCAGTTTAGTCTAAATGCCGTTTTAATTGGTCGCAAAGTAATATAATTTCTTCTTCAGTATTGAAGCTATGAAGACAAATCCTGAGCCTTTCGGTCCCTTCTTTTACAGTCGGGCTTAAGATAGGACGAACGTCATAGCCTGACTCTTGCAACTCTCCAGCCAGTGCTTTGGTTTGGCTGTTGCCTCCAATCATTACCGATTTTATAGGAGTAGGGCTCGAAAATTCAGGTAGTTGGCTATTGAAAAGAGTAGATTTACTAAGTACGTTTAATTGAAGGCTTGGGTGAGTTTTTAGGTGCTCGAAAGCCGATTGTATTGATATAAGCTCGAAGGCAGAAGGTGCTGTTGTGTAAATGAATGGCCTAGAAAAGTTGATCAGGAAATCTCGGACATTTTGGCTGCAGGCTACAAATGCTCCATGTATTCCCATAGCCTTTCCAAAAGTGTAGGTGGTTGCAAATACCGAAGTAGTTAAGCCTAGTTCGTTAACTAGCCCCGATCCATGGGCACCCCAAACACCTGTACTATGGGCTTCATCTACAATCAGTCTTGCGTTATAAGTAGCACAAAGCTCACTGAGATTCTTCAGTGGAGCCATGTCTCCATCCATTGAGTAGACAGATTCGCATGCCACATAAATTTGGCCTTCGCCAGCTTTTAATTTCCTTTCCAGATCTTCTAAACTGTTGTGTTTAAAGGAGAGCCTTTTGGCCATGCTTAATCTAGCACCGTCTTTAATACATGCATGAGAAAGTTCATCATATACAATAGTGTCGCCCCTTTGAGGTAGTGTAGAGAAAATGGCTAGGTTAGCCATGTAGCCAGAGCTAAATACTAATCCCGAAGGTGAGTTGAATATGGCAGATAAGTTATCTTCAACAAGGCTACTTAGTTCATTACTGCCTGTAATTAGTCTAGAGCCTGTGGCGCCATTGGGCCACTGTCCGTTTTGGTATGAAGAAAGTATTTTCTGCTTCAACTCTTCAGACCTAGCCAGGCCAAGGTAATCGTTTGAAGAAAAGTCTATTAAGTCCGAAGTTTCATTCTTTAAAGACCTAAAGGAGTTGTCCTTTTTTCTAGCTTCAAGCTTGTGTTCTAGTGAGTCCATTTCAGTCTAAAGGGTAGGGCAACACGAAAAATATTGCCACTTTTGCCACCAATCTACAAATACATGAGGTTTCTCAAGGCAATTGCTGTAGCATCTTTTCTCATTTCTATAAATCTATCCGCTCAGGTTGAGTTCCGTAATAAGGAGGTGTCTATCACTAATGAGAATGATGTGTACTTGCTAATGAATTTCGATAAGTACTATTCTAATGGTGTGTTTCTGAATTACAGGTGGTCTCCAAGAGAGGATTCTACAAAAGGTGGGGTTAAGCGAGTTTACACCCTAGGCTTATCTCACAGGTTTTGGACTCCCCAAGATGTTACCATCACGAGAAGTCAATTTTATTATCGCCCATACGCGGGTATGCTTAATGTGTCGTACCGAGATGCTAGCTTTTATGGTGAAAACTCAAGGTTAATGTATGGTGTAGATGCTGGAGTTACTGGTAAGCCATCTGGGGCACAGGCATTTCAAGAAGGTTATCACAACTTATTTGGCTTTCCAGATCCCGAAGGGTGGGATACGCAGATTTCTACGGGTTTCGTGGCTGATTTCAAACTAGAGTTTAATTATCAATTTCAACTCATACCTTCGGAGATAGACCTTGTTACATCTACTTCTGGATCACTAGGCAATGCATTTACCAACTTAAGGCAGCGTGTAGACTTAAGGTTTGGGAATCTTAAAAGCCTTAGGCATAGTTCCTTTTTTAATGCCCTGATTGGAGAAGGTAGCGATGCCATTGAAAAGCATAGCTACTTCTTTGCTGGGTATGGAATTGAGGCTGTGGGCCATAATGTAACCATAGAAGGACATGTTTTTGATGATGATAGCCCGATAACTGAAGAAATTGTGCCGTGGGTTCGCCATTTAAGGCTTGGGTTTGTAACTAACACCCAACATAGTACATTTCGTGTATTATATAATTGGTTGAGTAGAGAGGTTAAGACCAGGGCCGGCAGGCATTCTTATATATCTTTTCAGTTAGACCTCAGGTTACCTTTTAAGGGCGTTACTCCTTAAGGAACTCTATGGTTTTATCGGTTGCGTTTTCTAAGTCTTCTGGTAGTTTTTCTTCACTAAATGGATGTGTTCCTCCAAAAGTGTGGTTGGCTCGCTCTATTACATGTAAGTAAGCTTCTGGCTTCCATTCCTTAAGCTGAAAGGCTGCATTGATATTTACGGTTTCGTCATTTGTGCCATGAACGAATAATGTAGGTTGCTGTACTTTAATGATAGCTTTCTCTATCACAAACCTTTCTTCATTTCTCAAAAAGTCTTCAACAAACTGGTAATACATAGGGAAGTTCTGGCCTGTGCGAGAATTTTTCACATAAACTACTCCATGAGTTTTCCAGTACATAAGCTCGGCAGGAGAGAAGTATGTAGCGAAGTCATAAACCGATGCCCAAGTCACAAGTTTCTTTATTCTGCTATCTTCTGAGGTTTTAATAATGGAGATGCCTCCACCTCTGCTGTGCCCAATCAGGTATACTTCATTTAGATCTATTTGTAATTGATCTGACAGATTATTAGCGTCCAGATGCGCTAATAACCTATCTATATCATCTAGCTCTTTGCTAAAGTTATTGTATCCAAACGCTTCAAGGTCAGTTATTTCTGAGAGATTGTTTGGTGTAATTCCGTTGAACGAAAAATTGAGTTTGCAGAAACAAAAACCCTCAACGGCAAATTTATTGGCTACAATTGGCCAAGGTCCCCAGTCTTTAAATCCTTTAAAACCATGAATAAAAATAACCAAAGGTTTGAGCTGGTTATTGTCCTTAAAGGTAATGTCTGCGGTAATTGGCTTCAGCGGGCTTTGGCCCGAAATAAGAAGTTCTTTTTTGGTCAGTTGATGCACCTTGTTTATTTGAATTTGCGGTTATGTTTTTGCGGTTGCTAGTTTAACTATTATCATTGTACCACTCAAGTCAAATGGCCCTCCAACTAAAAGAAATACAGGCTCCGATAGCCTCCGAAATGGTCGATTTCGAAGAGAAATTCAGGTCATTCATGAAGAGCAAAGTTTTTCTGCTAGACAAGATCATGAGTTATATTGTCAAGCGGAAAGGTAAGCAGATGCGTCCTATGTTCGTGTTTTTATCTGCAGGAGCCGCTGGCTCCATTACAGATAGAACCTACAGGGGAGCGTCTCTGATAGAATTGCTCCATACTGCCACATTGGTTCACGATGATGTTGTCGATGATTCAGACTTCAGAAGAGGCTTCTTCTCAATTAATGCCCTCTGGAAGAATAAGATCGCAGTTTTGGTAGGAGATTATCTCCTCTCAAGAGGCTTGTTGCTTTCGGTTGATAATGAAGATTTCGATCTGCTTAAGATTGTATCTGAGGCGGTTAGGGAAATGTCTGAAGGTGAATTGCTTCAGATGGCTAAGGCCAGAAATCTAGATATTACTGAAGAGATTTATTATGAAGTCATTCGACAGAAAACGGCTTCTTTGATAGCTTCTTGCTGTGCGGTAGGAGCAGCGTCTACCGGAGCCGACAAAGAAACGGTTCAGAAAATGAGAGAGTTCGGTCTCAATGTGGGGATGGCCTTTCAAATTAAGGACGACCTATTCGATTATGGTACTAATGAAATAGGCAAGCCGCTAGGCATAGATATCAAAGAGAAGAAAATGACCTTGCCGCTTATTTATGCGCTCCAAAAAGCAAGTGCTTCAGATAGAAGGCGAATTAAGCGGATTGTAAAGAGTAATAAGCAGACCAACAAAAAAGTACAGGAAGTAATTGACTACGTAAAGGCCTCAGGTGGAATCGATTACGCTAAAGGGGTAATGCAAGAGTATTACGAAAAGTCTCGCAATCTATTAATGGAGTTTCCTGATTCTAAATACCGCCAGAGTCTGTTAGATCTTGTTCAATTCACTATCGAGCGTTCAAAATGATAGCACCCGCTGTGTTTCTCAACGGGTGCTATTTGTTAGTAGTTAAAGTATTTGTTTTCGTTGGTCGATGAGTTAGTTATTTCTCATCTGTAAAATTTGAACAACCAGACTAGCTTAGAACCTTAGTCTCCCACTTCTAAAAATCATTTTAGCTTCTTCTTTTTCGTAAACCACAGCATGTGTGGGGAAATCTCCCACCGAGTTCCACTTTTCTAACACTCTTCTTTCTTGTGGTGTTTTGCATTGAGTTAAAGAACTGATTTACAGTATTTTGTAAAATGTTTCTTAGAAATATTTTCAGATTAGTTTTTGGCTGAATAGTGCTGAATTGAATGCTTTTTCTTAATTTCTACCACAAAGTGGGAAAAAGGGGAAAAAAGTGGGGTGAAGTGGAATGTTTTTCTATCTTTGTATTAGTTCAGGTGTGTAATGACTTTTTTTACTGGAGAATATGACTGTAAGCTAGACGCAAAAGGAAGGTTGGCTTTGCCTGCAAAGGTGAAAGCAGCGTTGCCTGATGTGGCTGCTCAGGAGCTTGTTCTTAGGAGGGGCTTTGAGTCATGTTTGGTGTTGTATCCAATGCTCGAGTATAAAAAGATTATCAACCGCGTTCGGTCATTGAGCGAGTTTAATGAAGAGTACAGGAGGTTTCAGAGAAGCTTCTTCCGTGGGAATCTAGAAATAGAGATGGACGGTTCTGGGAGAATTAATATCCCTGCAAGAATGATGAGTTTTGCTTCGCTGGAAAAGGATGTGGTCTTGGTGGGTTTGGGTAATCGTGTGGAGATATGGAATCCTGATCTGTATGAAGAAAACCTCATCAACGACACTTCGGAATACTCCAAATTGGCCGAAAAGTACTTGGCAGAAGATTAACAAGTGATGGCTGAATATCATGTGCCCGTAATGCTGAAAGAATGTATTGAAGGGCTCAATATCAAACCTGACGGAATTTATGTTGATGTGACCTTCGGTGGTGGAGGGCACTCAAAAGAGATATTAAAGCATTTGTCTGATGGCGGAAAGCTTTTTGGTTTCGATCAAGATGTGGACGCAAAAGCGAATGCTGAGATTATAGAAAATCGTTCTTTCACATTTGTACAAGCCAACTTCAGGTATTTGAAGCGCTACCTAAAACTGCATGGTGTAAGGCAGGTAGATGGAATTTTGGCTGATCTGGGAATTTCTTCTCATCAGATAGATGAGGCTTCTCGTGGGTTTTCAACTCGCGGTGATGCTGAATTGGATATGAGAATGGATAGGTCGGCTGCTAAATCTGCTAAAACCGTGGTGAATGAATATGAAGAAAGGGAGTTGCATAAAATACTCGGAATCTATGGTGAGATCAGAAATGCAAAGTCTGTGGCTGCTGCAATTGTCTCTCAAAGATTCTCGAAGCCATTTCAGACTACTTTCGATCTGATAGAGCTGCTGAAGAAGTTTGCGCCAAGAGGAAAAGAATTCAAGTACTACGCGCAGGTTTTTCAGGCCATCAGAATAGAGGTGAATGAAGAGATGGCTGTGTTGGAAGACTTTTTAAGTCAAAGTGCAGAAGTGCTGAAGCCAGGAGGTCGATTGGTGGTGATGAGCTACCATTCTCTGGAAGACCGAATGGTGAAGAATTACATCAACAAGGGCAAGGTCTTTGGCGATGTGGAGAAAGATTTTTTTGGAAACGAATTAAAGCCCTTTGGGGCAGTGAATAGAAAGCCGGTAACGGCAAACCAACAAGAACTAACAGAAAACAGCCGATCGAGAAGTGCGAAACTTCGCGTAGCTGAGCGTATTGAAGATGGCACAAAACAGGTTTAAAGTTAAATCGGAAAATCAGGGCTCGGGGAAGGGATTCTTCGGGTTTTTGTCGTCTGGTTTAAAGTTAGGCAAGGCCTTCGAGACAGGCTTTCCTGTTAAATATATGCCTAAGGTGATTTTCGCAGTTCTGTTGGGTATTGTCTACGTATGGAACAACCACTATGCCGAAAGGTCTACCAGAACGCTGGATAAACTAGAAGGAGAAGTGGAAGATTTGCGCGCGGATGTAACTACGCTAGAAGCGGAGTACATGTACAGCAGTAAGCAGTCTGAAGTGGCCAAGAAGGTTAAAGATCTTGGTTTGGAAGAGAGTAAAGAGCCGCCAATCAAAATCATTGTAGACAAAGATGAATATTAAGCGATCCATACTGCTTCGTGTTCGAATAGCTTTCTTGGTTGCGGTTTTGTTTGTTTTGGCCGTAGTCTATAAGCTTGTCGAGGTTCAGATGATCGATGGAGATCACTGGCGAGAAATGGCTCAGCAAAGTAGTCTCGATTATAGAACTATTAAAGCCACTCGTGGCAATATATATGCCGATGGCGGAGACCTGTTAGCTACATCACTTCCGTTTTACAAGCTGGCATTTGATCCCTCGTTGGTCGATGATAAAACATTTACGTCTAAAATAGACTCCCTTTCATACCTATTGTCGAAATTTTTCCGAGATCATTCTTCAGACTACTATAAGAAGAAGATCTCGGAGGCTCGGCAAATGAAGAGCCGCTACTTGGTGCTTAACCGAGAGTTGGTGAATTATCAAGACAGGCTAGAGATGTTACAGTGGCCAATTTTTAGAAAAGGCCAGATGAGGGGTGGTGTTATTTTTGAAAAAGAGGACGAAAGGCATAGGCCTTTCAGGCGCTTGGCACAAAGAACAGTTGGTTCTCTTGATAATGAAGGCAGAGGGCTTGTTGGTGTCGAAGCAAGTTTTGAAGATTATTTGGCGGGTAAAAATGGTGAAGGACTCTTTCAAAGAGTGGCTGGTGGAAATTGGAAGCCGGTAAATGCTTCAACCGATGTTCGTCCAATCGATGGTTACGATGTTCATACTACCATAGATATAAACCTCCAAGATGTTGCTCAAAATGCTTTGTTAAGAGCTGTTTCAACCTATGAGGCTGAGTACGGAGTGGTTGTTCTCATGGAGGTAAAAACTGGTGAGATTAAGGCTATTTCTAACCTTGAGAGAACGAGTTCTGGTGGCTATGCTGAATTGTATAATCATGCTGTAGGAACCAATAATGACCCTGGGTCCACTTTTAAGTTAGCTTCTATGCTAGCCTTACTCGAAGCTGGAAAAGTTGATTTGTCTGATACTGTTGATACTGGTGAAGGTACAATTGAGTTTTTCGATAGAACATTAACTGATGTTAAGAATGGCGGTTACGGCAAGATTACTGTTCAGGAGGTTTTTGAGAAGTCTTCAAACGTAGGAATAGCAAAGCTTGTGGTTGATCATTTTGGCGATGATCCACAAGAATATGTAGATCTTATTAAGAGAACAGGTTATGGTAAGCCTCTCGGTTTTCAATTACTTGGTGAGGGAGAGCCGTTAATCAAAGGGCCTGATGATCCTGAGTGGTATGGTACAACATTGCCTTGGATGTCAGTAGGTTATGAGACTAATCTTACTCCGCTTCAAACTTTGGCTTTCTATAACGCTGTAGCCAACGATGGCAAAATGATTCAGCCAATTCTTATAAAGAGTATCAACAGGGCCAATAAGCCTGTTGAAACTTTCAAGGCCAAAGTGTTGAATAAGAAGATTGCGTCAGACGAGACACTCGAGAAATTGCGTCTAATGTTAGAGGGGGTTGTGGAAAGAGGAACTGCCAAAAACGTTAGAAACGAACACTATAAAATTGCTGGTAAAACGGGTACAGCTCAAAGGTTAGTGAATGGTCGTTACATGACTCAAAGCTATTATGCTTCGTTTGCGGGTTACTTCCCAGCTGAAGATCCTCTGTATTCATGCATAGTAGTTATCGATAACCCAAAGGGGTGGAATCGCTATGGAGGTGATGTTTCAGCTCCGGTGTTCAAAGAAATTGCAGACATGATCTATGCTCAGAATCTTGAGATTCACGATTCCTTTACTCCTGAATATACGGCTGCTAACAACGGGACGTTTCCTGTGATTCGTGCGGGAAGATTAGAGGAGTTGAATGAGCTTTGTAATCTTTTAGGTATTTCCAATCACCCTAACCAAGAGGCTGGTGAATGGGTGAGGAGCTCTGTAAATAACAATGCCATTACTTGGCGAAAAAATCATGAGGATACTGGCTTAGTTCCCGATGTGGAAGGTATGACTTTGCGCGATGCTATATACATCCTCGAGAATATTGGGTTGAAAGTTTCTATTTCTGGTAATGGACGTGTCAAAAGGCAGTCGTTAGGGCCAGGTGTTAGGGCTTCAAAAGGTCGGACTATAGAATTGGAGTTAGGGTAATGGCGGCATTAAAAGACATATTATATAAAGTGTCCTTACAGTCGGTTTCTGGTAATATGGAAACTGAAGTAACATCGCTTGCCTTCGACTCTAGAAAGGTACAAGACGGAACTGCTTTTGTAGCAGTTAAAGGCACGCAGGTAGATGGGCACGAGTTTATCTCTTCTTCCATTGAAAGTGGTGCTGTTGCCATTATTTGCGAAGAAATGCCTCAAGACCAACCTGAAGGAGTTGCCTTTATTCAGGTGCAAGATTCTTCAAAAGCGTTGGGCTTTATGGCTGCCAACTTCTACGGCAACCCATCAGAGAAATTAAAATTAGTTGGCGTAACAGGTACAAACGGTAAAACTACCTGTGTTACGCTATTACATCAGTTGTTCAGAGCTCTAGGGTATAATACAGGCCTCCTTTCAACTGTTGTCAACAAAATAAATGAAGAGGAGCTTCCGGCAACACACACCACTCCGGATGCTATCACTTTAAATGAAACCTTGGCACAGATGGTGTCTAAAGGCTGTACTCATTGTTTTATGGAATCAAGCTCCCACGCAATTGTGCAAAACAGAATTGCAGGACTTAAATATCAAGGAGCTGTCTTCACAAATCTTTCACACGAACACCTGGACTATCATAAAACATTCGATGAGTACATTAAAGCGAAGAAACTGCTGTTCGATAATTTACCAGCAGGTTCTTTCGCTTTAGTAAATTATGATGACAAACGAGGGCCAATCATGCTCCAGAATACAAAAGCATGGAAGCATAAGTTTGCCTTAAAGTCATTTGCCGATTATAAAGCCAAAATACTATCCAATACCCTTCAGGGCTTAGAACTAGATATTTCTGGTTACACGGTTTGGTTTAAGCTCATTGGCGATTTCAATGCATATAACCTCTTGGCGGTTTTTGGTACTGCAGTATTGCTGGGCGAGGAAGAAACAGAGGTTTTAGAGCAGCTTTCTAATTTGGATCCTGCACCTGGCAGGTTCGAACAAGTAATTACCAATACTGGAATTACCGCTTTGGTAGATTATGCTCATACGCCAGATGCACTGGAAAATGTGCTTTCAACCATAAAAGAATTCAGAACAGGCAATGAAACTGTCATTACAGTTGTAGGCTGTGGTGGGAATCGTGATAAAGACAAGCGACCAATCATGGCTAAGATTGCTTGCGATTTAAGCGATAAGGTAATTCTTACCTCCGATAACCCGCGTTTCGAAGAGCCTGGCGACATTCTGAAGGATATGCAGGCAGGAATAACGCCTTCCAACTTCAGAAAAACCTTAACTATCGAAGATAGAAGAGAGGCAATTAAGGCTGCTTGTGCTATGGCGCAGCCAAATGACATCATACTTGTGGCTGGAAAGGGTCATGAGACATATCAGGAAATTAAAGGAGTGAGAAATGACTTTGACGACCGAAAAGTATTGAGTGAAATGTTGAACCTAATACATAAGCCTAACTAAGCATGTTATACTACTTATTCGACTACTTAGATAGAGAATTTGACCTGATCGGAGCTGGTGTATTCCAGTATATCTCCTTCAGGGCGGGTATGGCTGTATTGGTCTCTTTACTTATCACTATCACTTTTGGGGAGTCTCTCATTACTATGCTTAGAAAGAAGCAAGTGGGGGAAACCATACGTGATTTAGGGCTCGAAGGTCAAATGCAGAAGAAGGGTACGCCAACTATGGGTGGGCTTATCATAATTGCGGCCATTGTAGTGCCTACTCTGTTGTTCGCCAAGCTGGAAAATATTTATGTCATTCTGCTTTTGGTAACCACCTTGGTTTTAGGAGCTATCGGCTTTTTAGATGATTACATCAAAGTATTTAAGAAGAACAAAGAAGGCCTTGCCGGAAGGTTCAAGGTAGTAGGTCAAGTTGCGGTAGGTTTAATTGTTGGAGCTACACTTTTCTTTAGCGAAGATGTAGTGGTGCGCGAATTCAGTGAAACGCCAACAGAAATTCAGGCTAGCGGAGATACTGTTATTAATTATGAAGATGTAAAGTCTACTACCACAACAATCCCTTTTGTTAAGAATAATGAGTTGGACTACAGCAAACTTAATCCAACAGAGAATGACCTGATTACGGCCGCTATTTACATTCTGATTGTGATCTTTTTTGTGACCGCCATTTCTAATGGAGCAAATATCACCGATGGAATCGATGGTTTGGCTGCTGGTACTTCAGCTATTATAGGATTGACGCTGGCTATACTGGCTTATATATCGGGTAACGCCATATTTTCTGAGTACTTGAATGTAATGTTCATTCCAAACTCAGGAGAGCTTGTAATCTTCTGTACTGCTTTTGTTGGAGCCTGTGTCGGTTTCTTGTGGTACAACTCTTATCCGGCTCAGGTCTTTATGGGAGATACCGGTAGTCTGTCATTAGGTGGAATTATAGCGGTTTTGGCCTTAGTGCTCAGAAAAGAACTTTTGATTCCTGTATTGTGCGGAATCTTCGTGATAGAAAACCTCTCTGTGATTTTGCAGGTGAGCTATTTCAAATACACTAAAAAGAAATATGGTGAAGGTAGAAGAATCTTCAAGATGTCTCCGCTTCACCATCATTACCAGAAAATGGAAATCCCAGAACCTAAAATCGTTACGCGATTCTGGATTGTGGGAATCCTGCTTGCAATTATTGCTTTGGCAACATTGAAACTGAGATAGGCTTGAAAAGAAAGTTGGTCATACTAGGTGCTGGAGAAAGCGGAATCGGAGCAGCCTTGCTTGGAAAAGCAAAGGGCTATGAGGTTTTCGTGTCTGACGCTGGGTCGATCAAAGAGCAATATCTCAAAGAGCTTCAGGATAATGGAATTGAGTTTGAGTCTGGGAAGCATACAACGGAAAAAGCACTACAGGCTGATCTTGTTGTAAAGAGTCCAGGTATACCGGAAAAGGCTGAGTTGATTCAAAAGCTTAGAGCTAACGGAAATCTGATCATTTCAGAAATCGAGTTCGCAGCGCAATTCACCAATGCCAAATTGATTGGTATTACTGGAACAAATGGTAAAACCACCACTGCAATGCTCACTTACCACATACTAAAAACTGGTGGGTTTAATGTTGGGCTGGCAGGAAATGTAGGGACAAGTTTTGCACGTCAGGTGCTGACTGAAAACTTTGATTGGTATGTGCTCGAACTGAGTAGCTTCCAGTTAGACGATTCCTACGAATTGAAATTAGAAATAGGAGTTCTATTGAATATCACTCCAGATCATCTGGATAGATATGACAATGACTTTCAAAAATATATCGCATCTAAGATGCGCATATTTCACCTTGTACACCTGGGACGTCATGCTGTTTATTGGCAGGATGACACCCAAATCGGGGAAGGCATTGCAAAAGCCACTTATGGCCTAAATGCACATCCCTTTTCGCTCAGCGGAGACGCTGCTGAGATAACTTATATACAAAATGATAGGTTGTTTTATGTCCCTAATGGTATTGAGGTATCTGCCCCCAGAGCAGATATCTCAATCAAGGGACTACACAATGCGTTGAATGCAGCCGCGGCCGGAAATGCAGCTTTGGTAGCTGGCGTTTCTCCAGAAGCTTTGTTGGAAGCTCTTAAGACTTTCAAAGGCGCTGAACATAGGCTAGAACCTGTTCGCGAACTCGATGGAGTAGAGTATATCAACGACTCTAAAGCAACCAATCTAGATTCAGTAAAGTATGCCCTAGATGCCTTCGATAGTCCTATTGTTTGGATAGCCGGAGGAGTTGATAAGGGAAATGAATATAGTCTGGTAAATCAATTGGTGCAGGATAAAGTGAAAGCGCTGATCTGCTTGGGAAAAGATAATTCCAAGCTCATCACTTCTTTCGAAAACCTGGTGCCAACAGTAAAATCTACTGACGATTTAATTCAGGCAGTACGCTGGGCAAAAGAACTTGCCGAGCCAGGAGATGTAGTATTGCTCTCTCCAGCTTGCGCCAGTTTCGATTTGTTCCAGAATTATGTGGATAGAGGAAAACAGTTTAAGAAAGCTGTTCTAGATCTCTGATTACTAGGCACCCCTTTAGGGGTCGGGGGTAACCCCTCTGTCCCGAAGCTTCGGGACTCCCCTAAGAGGGGAGAAATTAGATTCCGATCGATTGGTTGGAATTTGAAAAGAAGAACCCTCATCGTAAAGATGAGACCAAAAACATAAACGAAACCCAATTCCCCTTTAGCAGGGGGATACAAGGGGGAAAGTAGAATGCTAGACAAAGTAAAAAGTTGGACAGATAAAAACATTGAGGGTGACCCAGTCATCTGGCTGGTGGTTATTTGCCTTTCTGTTTTTGGTATTCTAGTAGTTTATTCGGCTACAGGCTCATTAGCCTACAGAGCAGGGGTGAACACTGAAATGTATTTGGTAAGACATGCCGTTATGGTTGGTCTTTCCTTATTCGTGATGTGGATTGCCCACAAGATTGATTATAGATATTATTCAAAGCTTACTCGTTATGCTTTGCTTTTGGCTGTTCCGCTTTTACTCTATGCTTGGCTAAAAGGGGAGAGTCATAATGGAGCTTCTAGATGGATTCAATTACCATTCATTGGATTACAATTTCAACCGTCTGACTTAGCAAAATTAGCATTGATTGCGGCCTTGGCTACCATGTTGGCCAAACGCCAGCAAAAGATAGATGACTTTAAAGAATCTTTAATTCCAATGTTGGCTTGGTGTGGGGGTATCTGTGCCCTCATCGCCATGACCAATATCTCTACCGCGGTGTTGCTTTTTGCAACCTGTATGCTTTTGCTTTTCATTGGTCGTGTACCAGTGAAATACCTCGCTATGCTTTTAGTAGTGGGTGTTTTTGCCGGGTTAATAGCAATGAAGGTTGGTCAACGTGGAGCTACGGCTTTGAGCAGGGTTGAATCGTTCATTAATCCTACGGAAGTGCCTTATCAGGCTAAAGTAGCCAACATGGCTATTGCTACAGGAGGTGTTTTTGGGAATGGTCCCGGTGGTAGTGTTCAGAGGAACTTCTTGCCAGAGGCTTATTCAGATTTTGCTTACGCTATTATCATCGAAGAGTATGGCTTGGTAGGAGGTGTCTTTGTACTCTTCCTCTACTTGGTTTTGCTCTACAGAGGTATGCGAGTAGTGGCAAACAGTGATAGGGCTTTTGGCGGCTTGCTTTCGGCAGGGCTCACCTTTGCTATTGTGATTCAAGCTTTGGTAAACATTGGCGTTGTGGTAGGTCTTGGTCCTGTTACGGGGCAAACGCTTCCGCTGATAAGTATGGGAGGAACTTCCCTACTATTCACTGGCCTTTCTCTGGGAATTATCCTCAGTGTGAGCCGTGGAGAACAAGAAGATTATTCGGCCATGAATGGCGAAGTGAAAAATAAATTAAGAACAGCTTAATCATCGAAAAGAAAGAACCATATCGATTGATCATTAGCGGTGGAGGCACCGGAGGACATGTGTATCCTGCCATAGCCATTGCCAACGCGTTTAAAGCTCGCTTCGAAGATGCCGAGATTTTGTTCGTTGGGGCGAAGGGTAAAATGGAGATGCAGAAAGTGCCCGAGGCTGGTTACACCATTAAGGGACTTTGGATCAGTGGTCTTCAGCGTAAGCTGACTTTAGACAATCTTTCTTTTCCATTTAAGGTGCTCGACAGTCTGATGAAGAGTAAAAAAATCATCAGAAGGTTTAAGCCACATGCGGCTGTTGGGGTTGGGGGCTACGCCTCTGGTCCATTATTGAGAATGGCCGTAAAGAATAAGGTGCCTGCCATAGTACAGGAACAAAATTCTTACGCTGGTCTAACCAATAAAATGTTGGCAAAGAAGGTCCAAAAGATATGTGTGGCATATCCAAATATGGATCGATTCTTTCCTGCTGAAAAGGTGGTTTTAACGGGTAATCCTGTTAGAAAAGATATAACCGAGTTAGCCGATAAAAGAGCTACTGCTGCTACACACTTTGGTCTGAATCCAGATTTACCAGTACTAATGGTATTAGGAGGAAGTCTTGGGGCGAGAACATTGAATGACAGTATGATTCAGAATATTGAGAAGCTAATAGATTCTAATGTTCAGGTGCTGTGGCAATGTGGTAAGTTCTACCACACAGAAATGCAGGAAAAACTTGCTAAGGTGGTTAACAATGGTTCTGTTAAGCTTTTTGAGTTTCTCAAAGAAATGGACTTGGCTTATGCTGTGGCCGATGTGGTGATTAGCAGAGCTGGAGCATTATCGGTTTCTGAATTAAGTATAGCTGGCAAGCCGACCATTTTTGTGCCTTCACCCAATGTCTCGGAAGACCACCAGACTAAGAATGCACAGGCCATGGTAGAAAGCAATGCCGCTGTCTTGGTAAAAGATACTGAGGCAAGGGGATCGCTTATTGACAGAGCTATTGAGTTGCTAAAAGATGAAGAGAAGAAAGCTCAATTGAGCTCTAACATAAAGGCTATGGCCAAGCCAAATGCGGCCAATGAAATTGTAGATGAAATATTGAAACTCATCGCGTGAATTTAGAAAAGATACATAGCGTCTATTTTGTCGGTATCGGTGGTATCGGTATGAGTGCTTTGGCCCGTTGGTTCAAGCACAATGGCAAGCGTGTGTCTGGTTATGATCGCACCCAAACTGAGTTAACCAATCGATTGGCTCAGGAAGGAATTGAGGTTCACTTTACAGATAATATCGACCTGATAGATGATCAGGTAAAAGCAAATCCTGAAGGTAGTTTGGTCATTTTCACTCCAGCTATTCCTAAAGATCATTCAGAGTTGAATTGGTTGAAGGATAATGGTTTTGAAGTGCTGAAGAGGTCGCAAGTTTTGGGAATTATTACCCAGAATATGCGAAGCGTTGCTGTGGCAGGTACTCATGGAAAGACTACTACTTCATCTATGGTTGTACACTTGCTCAAAGCATCTGGCTTCGATGTGGCGGGCTTCCTTGGTGGAATCAGTGCCAACTACGATACCAACATGATCCTCAACGAAAGCAGTGAGGCTATCGCAGTGATTGAAGCTGATGAATTCGACAGATCATTCCTGACACTTCATCCTGAATGGGCGGTGGTGACGGCAGCAGATGCAGATCATTTAGATATCTATGGTCATAAGGATGCATTGAAAGACTCTTTTAAGGATTTCATCAAAAAGATCAAGAAAGAAGGTAAGCTCTTCGTGAAGAATGAATTGGCTACCGAATTGATTTCTGATGATGAGCTGAACTATGAAGGTTACGCCTTGACGGATGCTTCAATAACTGCTGAAAATATTCGCTTTGAAGATGCCGCTTTCATCTTCGATTATAAGAATGGAGCACAAACTATTGAAGGGATAAGACTGAATGTTCCAGGCTACCACAACGTGGAGAATATGCTTGCGGCTATTTCAGTAAGCCGTCATCTAGGAGCAGATGATACTTCCATTAAAGCTGGAGTAGAAAGCTACCGAGGAGTAAAAAGGAGATTTGAGTTCATCATCAAAAGAGATGACTTGGTGTTCATAGATGACTATGCGCATCATCCAGTTGAAATTACAGCATTGCTCAAGTCTGTGAAAGACTTGTTTGCAGGGAGGAAAGTGACTGCTGTTTTTCAGCCACACCTTTTCAGCAGAACTAGAGATTTTGCTCAAGAATTTTCTGAAAGTCTGTCTTTGGCCGATGAAGTGATTTTGCTGGATATATATCCTGCAAGGGAACTTCCAATTAAAGGAGTGAATTCAGAGATGCTAATGGAAGGCATCAGCTGTGAAAAGAAAATGATTTCAAGCAAAGAAAGCTTGATAGATAATATAAAAGCATGGCAGCCTGAGGTGCTATTAACCGTGGGTGCTGGCGACATAGACAAATTAGTTCAACCAATAAAAAATGCATTGTCATGAAGAATAGAGATACTGTTTTGAGAGTGCTAGGCATTGTTGTAGGGTGCTTCATTTTGGTGGTTTTAGCAAGCTCTGTGAAGAACAGAGACATGGGGTATCACATGGAAGATATCGATGTGGAGATAGAAAATGCCTATGAGAACTTCTTTGTAGATGCAGAGGATGTAATGGCGCTTATTATGCAAGATGAGAGCGATTCAATTCTTGGAGACGGCTTTAATGCAGTCAGTTTAAAGGCCGTTGAACAACGAATCAAGTCGCACAGCTTTGTAAAGGATGCCGAGGTTTACAGAGACCTGAAAGGTCATTTGGTAGTAAAGGCAAGACAGAATAAGCCTGTGGCTCGACTCATTTCTAACAATGGTAGAAATGCATACATAGGAGAAGATGGAGACATTCTTCCGGTGTCGCCTAAATATACTGCTCGAGTACCGGTTGTTACTGGGCGTTATACGGAGCAATTGATGGGTTTAGGCGAAGTGGCAGAAGATGAATATGCTTCGAAAGTATTTGAACTCATCAATTACATCAATGAGCATAAGTTTTGGGCCATGCAGATTGGTCAGATAGATATTAATAGTAAAGGTAAAGTAGTAATGTACCCACAGGTGGGAGATCAGAGACTGGAGTTTGGTTATGCTGAAGATTTGGAGAGGAAGTTTAAGAAGTTAGAGATATTCTTCAAGCAGATAATGCCAAGCAAAGGATGGAACATCTATGAGAGGGTAAATGTAGAATATAAGGATCAGATAATTTGTGAATAACAACGCCATGCAACACAATAAAATAGTAGTAGGACTAGACATAGGGACAACAAAGATTTGTGCCATTGTCGGTACCAAGAATGAGTACGGGAAGCTCGAAGTCTTGGGAATGGGAAAAGCTGTTTCAGACGGGGTAATCCGTGGAATAGTAACCAACATCGACAAAACCATCATTGCCATAGAAAAGGCCATTGCAGAGGCCGGTGAGCAATCTGGTATTGAAATTAATGTGGTGAACGTAGGTATTGCTGGGCAGCACATTAAGAGCTCAGTACACCACGGAAGCATTACCAGAGATAGGGTAGATGATGAGATTACCGTTGAAGATATTAGCAGGCTAACCAACGATATTCATAAAATAGTAATGCCTCCGGGCTGTGAAATTATTCACGTAATGCCACAAGACTACATTGTAGACTATGAAGATGGCATTAAAGATCCTGTAGGTATGTCTGGTGTTAAGTTAGAGGCAGATTTCCATGTAATTACTGCTCAGACTAACGCTATTAGAAATATAAATAAGTGTGTTAAGCGTGGTGGCTTAGAAATAGAACATCTCATTTTAGAACCATTGGCATCTAGCCTTTCGGTACTAAGTGATGAAGAAAAAGAGGCTGGTGTTTGCCTTGTGGATATTGGTGGTGGTACTACTGACATCGCTATTTTCCACGATAATATTATTCGTCATACTGCGGTAATTCCTTTCGGTGGAAACATAATAACTACCGACATCAAGGAAGGCCTTAAGGTGATGCAGAATCAGGCGGAATTGTTGAAAACCAAATTTGGTAAAGCTATTGCCGAAGAGGCCAATCCAAACGAGATTGTGTCTATCCCAGGCTTGAGAAACAGACCGCCAAAAGAGATTTCTATCCGTAATCTGGCCCACATAATTGAGGCTAGAATGGAGGAAATTATTGAGTTGGTACATGCTGAAATCATTACTTCAGGCTATGCCAATAAGTTAGCCGGAGGTATTGTAATTACCGGTGGTGGTTCTATGCTGGCTTATGTGCAGCAACTGTTCGAATACATGACAGGAATGGATGCGAGAATAGGCTACCCTAACGAACACTTGGGCAAATCTAAAATTGAAGCTATTAAAAGTCCAATGTATGCTACAACGGTAGGTTTGGTCCTTTCAGGCTTTAGAGCTTTAGATGAGCGCGAAAATCGCTATAACGAAACTAAAGCTTCAGGCATGGGAGTTAAAAAAGAGTTCAAAGGACAGAAAAAAGGAGCTGAGTTTTTCAGCAAACTGATAGACAAAACCAAAGGCCTTTTGATGGATGATTTCCATGATAAAGGAGAGTACTAGCACGAAGCTAGGAGCATGAGGCGGGAAGCAAATGGCTTCCTTATAAACTTGAAATTAGATCACACACAAAATGAGCTTTAGGTTTGAGCGAATGAAAATTTGGATAGAAGCGATGGACTTAGGTGAGGAGATTAATACTCTTTCTTATAAGTTCCCTGATCGGGAAAAGTTCAATCTCTCTAGTCAGATTACAAGAGCGATAGATTCAGTTGCTCTGAATATTTCAGAGGGATCGATTGGTCAATCAGACGCTGAGTTCAGTAGGTTTTTAGGTTACTCTGTAAGATCGATTGCAGAGGTTGTGACTTGTCTTTATAAAGCAAGGAACAGGAGTTATTTAACTGAGGATGAATTTACAGTCAATTATGACAGGTGTTTCAACCTCTTGAACATGATAGTAGGATTTAGAAAAAGATTAAAATAACTGCTGTGAGCTTCAAGCTTCAAGCTTCTGGCTCCCAGCTCAAAACATAACGACATGGCAGATTCATATATGTTTGAACTTCCAAAGCACCACAAATCAATCATTAAAGTGATTGGTGTTGGCGGTGGCGGAAGCAACGCAGTAAACCACATGTATAATCAAGGGATTAAAGATGTGGAATTCGTAGTGTGCAATACAGATGCGCAGGCTTTAAAAAGTAGTCCGGTTCCTAACCGACTGCAATTGGGAATGGGCCTTACCGAAGGACTCGGTGCGGGTGCTAATCCTGAAATTGGTAAAAACGCAGCAATAGAAAGTAAGGAAGAGATTAGAACCATGCTTTCTGACGATACCAAAATGGTATTCATAACAGCCGGAATGGGTGGAGGTACTGGTACTGGTGCGGCTCCTATCATTGCTAAAATTGCGAGAGATATGGATTTGCTTACAGTAGGTATTGTAACTGCTCCTTTCAGTTTTGAAGGAAAGAAAAAGACAAATGCTGCAAATCAAGGAATCGCGGAGCTCAAGGAGAATTGCGATACGGTGCTCGTTATCCTCAATGATAAATTGAGAGAGGTGCACGGTAATCTTCCGATTAGTAAAGCCTTTGGTGAAGCAGATAACATCTTAACCACTGCAGCAAAAGGTATTGCCGAAATAATCACGGTGCCTGGTTATGTGAATGTGGACTTTATGGATGTTCAGACGGTAATGAAAGGAGCTGGAGCAGCAGTAATGGGCTCAGCAACTGCCGATGGTGAGGGCAGAGCACTTCGCGCAGCCGAGATGGCCATTTCTTCTCCGTTACTGAACAACAAAGATATTAACGGAGCAACCAAGATTCTTCTTTCCATTATTTCTGGAGAAGAAGCAGAGTTGCAAATGGATGAACTAACCGATATTACGGAATACATTCAGGAGAAAGCTGGTGATGATGCTGAGGTGATCTTCGGGCATGGTATCGATGCTAACCACGGTCAGAACATCAGTGTAACTGTAATCGCTACGGGGTTCGAATCTCCAGAGTTGAAAACACGTCCGAGTGAGGCAACAAAAAAGGTGATTGATCTCGAGAGTAATCGAGAGATCGACATGAGGCCTGAAAACAACTTTACCACTCCACAGCCACAGTCTCAGACTACTCTTTTCGAGGCTCCAAAAGAAACGCCTAAAGAAGAGTCTCGTCCAGAAGTGAATACGCAAGAAGATGAGGATGAAAACGAATTACCAGCAGGCTATTCATTCTTAGCCAAGTTGGCCAGAAAGTATGAGATTGAAGAGTACTCATCTAATGCTGATAGAGAAGATGAGGCTGAAGAGAGAAGCAGGTCTTTAGATAATGATTTCTATGAAGACAGGAATAAGAACTTCTTAGAAATGAAACGTCAGAAGCTTCAAGAGCAGGCACGTTTGAGAGAAGAAAGGCTCAGAGGTTCTTCTAATTATGGTATGAATAACGATGATTTTAAGGAGAAACTAGAAGTTCCTGCTTACCAAAGAAGACAAGTGCGTTTGAGTGAAAACTCTCCATCTTCTGAGAGAAATATTTCAAGATATAACCTAAATGATGACGATGAGATTATGGGGGACAATAAATTCCTTCATGACAATGTCGATTAAGGATATCCATTTTTTTAGCTTGATCAACGGTTAAAGTTGAGACATGTGAACAAAGACAGCCTACTGCCATGGGCTGTCTTTTTTAGTTGATAGAATTTTTCTTTAAGGCTTCCAGTCCTTAAAGGCTAGAAGCCTTACTTCTTTTAGTGCTGATAAAAACTGGTCATTGTCTGAATCGAAAAAGCTACTAGACGAGTGCGAGCTGAAAATTATTTAGAAATGTTCTAAATAATTTTCTGTGAGAATAATCCTTTTCTACTTTTGTGACCGTTGGAAAAGAAGCTCAATTCAAATCATCAATCGAAGACCATTTCTCTGGTGGTAACTAGCATCGTACTGGCGTCTGTCGGAGCTTTGCTTGAGTTAATTCTCATTGAGCATTATGAAGGCACAAACCAACTGATACCAATAATATCAATAGGGTCGGCTCTCTTTCTTTTTATTATTCTACTCCTCAATAACACTATAGCTATTAGAAAGATTTTCAGAGTTGTGTTGTGTATTTGTGCTGTAGCTGGAGTCCTCGGAGTTTATTTTCATTTAGACTCAAATTTCCAGTTTGAAAAAGAGATGAGGCCAAATGACTCTGGGGGAGACTTGTTTTGGGCTAGCTTTTCAGGAGCCCTGCCAGCCTTAGCTCCAATGAGCATGTTGGTCTTTACACTATTAGGATTTATTTACTTATCAAGCATAAATAACGAGAATGAAACAAAATAAAATTTCCATTCTATTCTTGGCCTTAGCCCTAATTGGTCTAGTGTCATGTGGTAATACTAAAAGCAATGAAGAGTCTACCGATGCTGTTAGTACAGAGTCAGAATCAAAAGTAGCTCCAAGTGTAGTGTTGAATGCTAATTTGGCTAGTGAAGAAGAACTCACTCAGATTGGTTTAACAGCAGATATGATTCAGCAGGTTATGGAAAATCGTCCATTCATTACCATGAATGACTTTGATGCTCTAGTGCCGGCAGACATGAACAAAGAAGAGCTTTACAAAAGCATTTTTGTTCCTTTTAACTTGAATACAACTGCTGAAGGAGATTTCAAGATGATTCCAGGTGTTGGAGATAAAATGGCTCATGAGTTCGAAGAATACAGACCATATACTTCTATTGCACAATTTAGAAGAGAGATTGGCAAGTATGTAGACGATGCGGAAGTGAAGAGGTACGAAAGCTACGTATTTGTACCAGTTGAGCTAAACTCTGCTTCTGAAGATGATATAAAGGCGCTACCAGGCTTAAGCGATAAAATGGTGCATGAATTTCTTGAGTATAGACCTTACGATAATATGGATAGGTTCTACAAAGAAATCGGCAAGTATGTAGATGAGAAAGAATTGGACAGATTGGCAAGGTTAGTTTATATAAATAACCAATAAACTACTTGCCTTCTCATTGAATGAGACTGCCTCAAGTGCTGCTATTTTCGTCTTTCCCAGCTCGACTGGGAATCCCTATAGGTCTTTAGAGTCTTTTTTTGACTTTAACGGGCTGTAGTTGAGAATAACGATTAGCTTTTGGGGCAGTCTCCTTTTTTAAAACGCCACCAATTTTTCTGCTTGTTGATGTAGGAGAGTGTTGTACAACGGCTGGGTAATTTTCTCTCCGTCCCAATGTTGCTCAATGCCTGCAAGCTTAGGTTTTAAAGCAAGAATATTCATACCTAGGTAGTTAAGTATGTCGGTTAAGTGAGACATGGCCATTACACTACCTTGTACGCCAGAAGAAACCCCAATTAAGGCTCCTTTTTTATCTCTAACCCCTTCAGGGTATTTCAACCCATCTAAAAAAGCCTTTAGCACACCCGGGAAAGAACCGTTGTATTCAGGAACTATAAAAACAATCTTTTCCGAAGCCTGAACCTTTTCTCGAATAGCATTGAATGACTCGTTGTTGCCGTTGTTTTCATATAACGCATTACACAAGAAATCTTCGGGTAAGTCTACCAAATCTACTATTTGACAGGCACTGTCGGTTTTGGTATCTAAAATCGATTTATAGTAATGAGCGATTTTGGTGCTCATTGAATTCTTTCTATTGGTTCCAACTACTATACTAATCATGCTTTTTCTTATGCTACAAACTTAAAGGCATTCAGTTAATTGACCGAGTTTCGGTGGCTCTAAATCTGTTTGTATTTATTGGTAAAATTAAATTGAGCTAAAAAGTTCAGGCTAACTAGTAAATCTTCCATCATTCATTCGGCCAGAGTTGGCTTTTAGAGGCAAAGGATCATCGATATTGAAATCTGATTATTTGTCGTTTTTCAGCTTACTTGATAAAAAATAAGCTACTAAATTCACGGCATGACTTATACAGAGAAAGTTCAAGAATCAGTTCAGTTCATTCAATCTAAAACTGACGTAGTGCCTCAGTTTGGAATTATTCTGGGCACAGGGCTTGGTGCCTTGGTCGATGAAATTAATGTCACTTCTGAAATTGGCTATGACGAGATTCCTCATTTTCCGGTGTCTACGGTAGAGAGCCATCATGGTAAGCTCATTTTTGGAGAACTTTTTGGAAAGAAGGTAGTGGCAATGCAAGGCCGATTTCATTACTATGAAGGTTATACTATGAAGGAAGTTACTTTCCCTGTACGAGTTATGAAGTTACTGGGCATCGAGAAGCTCTTTATTTCAAACGCTGCTGGGGGAGTCAACCTGAATTATCAAGTGGCCGATCTGATGATTATTGAAGACCATATAGATCTAACCAAAGAGAACCCGTTGACAGGCAAAAACCTTGATGAGTTTGGCGGGCGTTTCCCTGACATGAGCGAGCCTTATGAGCGTAAGATGATCGATGAAGCACTAGAGATTGCCAAAGCTAATAACATCCGTTGTCACGAAGGAGTGTATGCCGGAGTAAGCGGTCCGAACCTAGAAACCAGAGCTGAGTACAGATTCATTGGTAGAATTGGTGGCGATGCAGTAGGCATGTCTACCATTCCAGAAGTGATTGTGGCTCGGCATATGGACTTGCCAGTGTTTGCGGTGTCAGCCATCACAGATCTCTGCGATCCAGATAACCTCGAGAAAGCTGAAATAGCCAATATTCTTGCAGCAGCCTTCAAAGCAGAGAAGGGAATGACTAAGATTATAAAGGAATTAATCAGTAAGCAGTAGGTCTGATTACCTCTTTGATGTGTCTTTCAAATCGGCTAGACATATTTATTGAAAGGTTCTTTAGGTTAATAATATCAAATTAGATGCAGTGGGTGATTGTGGCTGGAGCTATTTATGGAGTAGTTCAGCAAATCTCAATTTACTTAATTGCAAATCTTGGCGTATATGTACTTGTACACCACCCACTGCCTAATTTATTTATACATTTTAAGCCTAATTATGTCTACCTCAAGACGTGTCACTTTACTTTCTAATAGTTGGATTTGCTCACTCAGGGCTTGAACCTTTTGTAATAATTCAGCTTCGTCCAACATCATCAATTCATTTTCATTTTTATTGTAAATGGTTCTTTTTACATCTGTAAAGTCATGATTAATTGCTTGGCCTATTCTGATAAGCTTACTTTTCTTAAGGTCTTCACCTTCTTTTATCCAATTATATAGTGTGTTTCTGTTGATGCCAATTTTGTCAGCAATGCTTGTAATAGATTGCCCGCTTTTGTCTATTGCTTCTTGTATAAAATTGTAATTCATAACTATACTATACTAGTAAGTGATTCAAAATAATGAACAAAAAATAACAAATGCGAATATTAAATGAGCATAAATGATTTTTAGTGTCAATTATTGTTTCAGTACAAGTGGGATTTGGTGTTTCAGTTAGTACTAGTTTGCTGATAAACGAATGGAGCTAGGACATTTATTAAATAGAAGTCGGAAAAGGATTTGATCGCTCGCATCTGAGCATGACTGTTATTGAGGTTTTTGTGGAAGGCACGCTGGTCTCTAGTGTCTCGCTAAGTCCGCAGCGATTAGTCGAGTCGAGGTGCTTCAACTAGTAGTCACAAGGATTATAGCAGTTGTCTTAGATTGTTTTGCCAGATGCTCTCTCGTCTATGTCATTCTGAGTGCAGCGAAGAATCTTATACTTGAATAGAGGCGCTTAGCAAAGGGTAATAAGATGTTTCCCCCGATACTTTGGGGCCTCAACATGACTGTTACCGAGGTGTTTGTTCAAGGCCTTGGTGTTTAGTTGAAGCGAGACGCTTCAACTAGGAGGGGATTCGTCAGACCACTCAAAGTGGTCAGACGAATAAGTTTGGGGCACTACAAAAAAACTTTCCAGTCTTTAGCATCCTGCTAGTCTATCCCTAAATCTCCAGGCTATTTAACTAGTGCAGACCTAATCAATAGACTAGCTTGCTTGTTTCTGGTACTTTTCCGTTATCTAGAATAGGCCTTTGATTTTTATTATTATTTAGATCGATTAAAAATAAGTTAACCTAATGCTTGTTAGCCTGAGTGCTCTGTTATACTTTTGCGCACTGTTTAAAATGAATCCAAATAAAAATAGAAAACAAAAGATGACCAGAAATTATCCCTTGGCTGTTTTACTCCTTGTTTTAGCATTATTCTCTTGTGATGATAATGAAGGTTTACCAGAAGTTGAAGCTCCTTCGAGTTACTCCTTCGAGAGAAACTCACAAAGCACAGTTTCTTTCTCGGGACAGACAACTAGAATAAAAATGGCAGAAGAATTGAATTCGGCCTTTTTGGATTTTGACAATACAACAGAGGCGCTTTTGCTAGAAATGTTTAGGAATGATGATGGACAAGGCGGAGATGTCAGTCCTTTTGAAGATGCCGACTTGAATAGCGCTACCAAAAGCATCAAAAGTAAAGTAGCCGCTTCTCAAGATCTATTTGCTGCAAATACCACAGAGTCGTCTCAAATTAAGGCTCAGTTCGAAAGCTGGATTGCAGGTCAAATCAATGAGATTTACCCAAATAGAAACCAACTGGCTACTGCTGGTAATGCAGGTCAATTGGCCGATGGAACCTCTACCAGATACGTAAATGCTAAGGGTTTGGAGTACAACCAAGCCTTCACCAAATCTTTGATCGGTGGCCTTATGCTAGATCAGTTGGTGAATAACTACTTGAGTACAGCTGTGCTAGATGCCGCTTCTAACAAAGAAGATAATAATGCTGGTGTTTTGGCAGACGGAAAAAACTATACCACTATGGAACATAAGTGGGATGAGGCTTATGGTTACCTTTTCGGTAATGCGGCCAACACAGCAAGTCCTTTGACAGAACTTGGTAGCTCAGATAGCTACCTTAATAAATACCTAGGAAGGGTAGAAGGCGATGCTGATTTCGCAGGTGTAGCCCAAGAAGTATTTGACGCTTTGATATTAGGCAGGGCTGCAATTGTTGCTCAACAATATGAAGTGAGAGATGCACAAGCTGACATCATCAAGCAAAAACTTTCTGAGATAATAGCTATTAGAGCAGTTTACTATCTGCAACAAGGAAAAATAGCCTTGGAGAACCAGCAATATGGTACTGCCTTCCACGATTTATCTGAAGGCTTTGGCTTCATTTACAGCTTACGTTTTACGCATAACCCGATTGCTGGAGATAGCTTCTTTAGCCGTGAAGAAGTTGATCAAATGATCGATGACCTGTACGGTTCAACCAATGGATTCTGGGATGTGGACGCTACCACTTTAGACGCTATTTCGGCCAGTATAGCCGCTAAGTTCGACTTTACTGTAGCTGAGGCAGGTAACTAATTGCCGAACAAAATCTCTGAACAAACCAATTTGTTGTAATGAGGAAAATTGTAAGTCTGTTTTTATCTTTTGCGCTGATCATGGCCTGCTCATCGTCTGATGGAGAGCCTACAGAAGTGGCAGATAACTTCGATAGAAGCGCTATGCTTGTCAATTGGGCAGATAACATTATCATACCCTCTTATGAAGCCTATGCTTCTGCCGTGGCAGATATGAAGGCTTCTACCGATGCATTCACTACGCAGCCAAGTCTTACAACCTTAGGAGAACTTAGGAATAACTGGCTTCAAGCTTACACTGCATTTCAAAGCGTTTCAATGTTTGAAATTGGTCCAGCAGAATCGGTTAGCCTCCGAAATTACACCAACATTTACCCTACAGATGCTGCGGAAATAGAGAGTTTTGTAGCTTCTGGAGACTATAATCTCACTTTACCCAGCACTATAGATGCTCAGGGATTTCCTGCGTTAGACTACCTCTTATTTGGTACGGCCGATACAGATGCGGAGATTTTGGTTAAGCTAAGTTCTGACAGTTATTCAACTTACCTGAGTAGCTTAGTAGATAGAATAGAGACTCTATCAAGCCAAGTATTGAGTGAGTGGAAAGGCAGCTATAGAGACACATTTGTGTCGAATAGTGGCTCTACTGCCAGTAGTTCAGTAAACAAGTTGGTCAATGACTTCTTGTTCTACTATGAGAAAAGCTTAAGGGCTGGAAAAATTGGAATTCCGTCAGGTGTATTTTCTAGTACTCCTTTGAGCGACAGAGTTGAAGGGCTTTACAGCAAAGAATACTCGAAAGGCTTATTCAATGCTTCACTGAATGCCACCATTAACTTCTTCAAAGGAAAACACTTTGAATCGGAGTCAACTGGCGAGAGCTTAGAGCAGTACTTAAGGTATTTGAGCGAACTAAACAGCACAGAAGATTTGAGTGTAGCGATCATCAATCAGTTTGAAGCTGCAAAAAGCGCGGTATCTCAGCTCAATGATAACTTCTACTTTCAAGTGGAAAGTGATAATTCTAAAATGCTTCAGGCATATGATGAGTTACAGAAAAATGTGATTCTGATGAAGGTAGATATGTTTCAAAAATTGAACATACGCATCGATTATGTAGATGCAGACGGTGACTGATGAGGTCTGGACTGAAGACATATTTTAATCAAAATACAGAGGCTGCCCCATTGGCAGTCTTTCGTATTTTCTTTGGGTTGATGATGTTCTTCAGTATCGTCAGGTTTTGGGCGAATGGATGGATCGACAAGCTATACATTCAACCTAAATTCTTCTTCTCCTACTATGGTTTCGAATGGGTGAAACCGCTTGGCTTATGGACCTACGGTCTGTTTGTGATTTGTGCACTTTCTGCATTGGCAGTGGCCTTCGGCTATCGCTATAAATGGGCAATAATCAGCTTCTTTATCAGCTTTACTTACATAGAGCTGATGGACAAAACCACTTACCTAAATCACTACTATTTCATCAGCCTGCTTAGTTTTCTGATGATGTTTCTGCCAGCCAATAGTTACTTTTCTTATGATGCTTTTAAGCGCAGCGAAGTCCGTCATCAATTGATCCCCAGATGGACAATTGATAGCATAAAGCTACTTCTAGGGATAGTTTATTTCTATGCTGGTCTGGCAAAGCTCAATTCAGATTGGCTTATTAATGCCATGCCACTAAAAATATGGCTGCCAGGCAGGTATGACCTTCCATTGTTGGGCGATTTACTACAGCAAGAATGGGTTCATTACGGTTTTTCATGGGCTGGTGCAGCTTATGATTTGGCCATTCCTTTTCTACTGCTTTACAGAAAAACCAGACCCTTCGCCTTTGTTCTGGTGGTTGTCTTTCACGTGCTTACACGGGTGCTGTTTCCAATCGGCATGTTCCCTTATATAATGATTGTGAGTTCGTTAATATTCTTCGATGCTTCGATTCATCAGAGAATATTGTCGATCGTTTCAAGGTGGGCTAAAATACCATTCAACCACTTCGGGAATGGAAATAGTTTGAACCAAAAAACTTGGGACAGCAGAGGCTTCAAGAGAAAGTTGATTGTCGGTTTTTTCGCTCTGCAATTGCTGATGCCTTTCAGGCATTACCTCTACCCTGGAGAATTGTTTTGGACCGAAGAGGGTTTCCGGTTTTCATGGCGTGTAATGCTGATGGAAAAGGCTGGCTATGCGAACTTCAAAGTAGTGAATAAATCGACAGGGGAGCGATTCTATGTCGATAACACTGATTTTCTTACCTCATTTCAGGAGAAGCAAATGTCTTTTCAGCCCGATTTTATTCTGGAATATGCTCATTATCTGAAGGAGCACTTTGAAAGTCAGGGGCATAAAAATATAGGAGTGTATGTTGAAAGTTATGTGGCGCTCAATGGGCGCAGAAGCCAACCATACATCAATCCGGAAATAGACCTCACACTTCAGAAAGAATCATTTAAACATAAATACTGGATACTTCCATTTAACGATGAGATTAAAGGTCTTTAGTTTAGTGCTGCTAGCTACATTGGCTAACTGTGCTTTTGCTCAAATAAGAATTACAGGAAAAGTAACGGACGCCAATACTGGTGAAGTCATAGACCGAGCGGAAGTCTATAATAAGCTGACTACGGAAATCAGCAGGGTTGATGCAAATGGGCGCTACCAAATGACGGTGGACTCCGCAGGTACTTACCCTATTGTTGCCTTTGCTTTTGGTTACGCTGTGAATGATACCCTAGTGGTTGTCGATGGTGATCTTACCCTAGACTTTGGTATGAAGGAAATTTCCAACGACCTATCGGAAGTAGAAATAGTTCAGGAGAGGGAAGAGGTATTTAACATTAGTCGCCTGCGACCTGTAGAGGGAACGGCCATTTATGCGGGTAAGAAATCTGAGGTGGTTTTGTTGAATGGTATGGTGGGGAATCTTGCCTCCAACAATGCTAGGCAGGTTTATGCTCAAGTGGTAGGGCTAAATATTTACGATAGTGAAGCGGCAGGTTTGCAGCTGAGTATTGGAGGTAGAGGACTAGATCCTAACCGGACTTCTAATTTCAACACGCGTCAAAATGGATATGATATTAGTGCCGATGTGCTCGGATATCCTGAAAGTTATTATACGCCTCCAGCAGAGGCTTTGGAGGAAATTCAGGTGATTAGAGGGGCGGCTTCTTTGCAATACGGAACTCAATTTGGTGGACTCATCAATTTTAAAATGAAGAAGCCTAATCCTGATAAGCCTCTGGAGTGGGTAAGCCGACAAACCTTGGGGTCTTTCGGGCTGTTCACCTCTTTCAATAGTTTAAGCGGAACCAAAGACCGATGGAGCTATTACACTTACTTTAATTATAAACAGGGAGATGGTTTTCTACCTAATTCCGAATTTGAATCGAAGAATTTCTACGCTCATTTGGGCTATGAACTTTCCAGTAAAACTCAACTGAGTTTAGAGTATACCTATCTAAATTATTTGGCTCAACAAGCTGGAGGACTAACTGATGCTCAGTTTAATACCGACCCAACTTTCAGCAACCGTACAAGAAACTGGTTTAGTGTAGATTGGAATTTATTCAGCTTAAAGTTAGAACATGAGTTTAGTGACCGAACGGATTGGAGCCTCAATTTATTCGGCCTAAATGCTGCCAGAAATGCCGTAGGTTTTAGAGGCAGCGTGTCTAACTTGAATTCCAACCCTATAACCGATATTGATGAGCAGGCTAGTGATGGCTCTTTTGTCAATCCAAGAGATTTGATAAAAGGTGATTTTAACAACTGGGGTGCCGAAACTAGATTGTTGACCAGGTATAATTTAGGAGGACATCAGTCAGTGTTTTTAATTGGTTCGAAGTTCTATAAGGCTGAGAACTCATCTCTACAAGGGCCTGGAAGTAATGGTACAGGTGCTGATTTCAGTCTGGCAATTGACCAATATCCCGAATACCCCAATCAGTCGGACTTTGATTTTCCGAACCTCAATGCTTCAGTGTTTGGCGAGAACATTTTCTACTTGAATGATGAAATTTCTTTGACTCCGGGCTTTAGGTTTGAATACATTAAAACAGAGAGTGCAGGAGTCTACAATAATGTGGTTTTCGATAATGCTGGCAATCCAATTTCCAACCAACAGCTGACTGATAACAGAGAACTTGAAAGGTCGTTTTTTCTCTTTGGCCTTGGCTTTAGCTATGATCAGTCGGAAGACTTTGAGGTTTACGCCAATGTCTCTCAGAACTACAGGTCTGTGACTTTCAGCGATATTAGAACGGTGAATCCGAGTTTCATTATCGACCCAGATATTCAGGATGAAAAGGGCTTTACCGCAGATTTTGGAGCCAGAGGTGCATGGAATGGTGTGCTGTCTTATGATGTGGGCGGATTCACCATGGTTTATAACGATAGAATAGGCATTATTCTAGATGATAGAGCCAACCGAGTAAGAACGAACATTGGCAAGGCTTTGATTTTAGGAGCCGAAGCTTTTTCGGAATGGGATATTGCTAAAACTGCGAATTGGTCAGATAGAGCTATTCAGTCTAGCTTTTTCGTCAACACCGCTTTTACTACTTCTGAGTATTTGAATTCTGATGAAAATAATGTGGAGGGTAGGGAAGTAGAGTTTATTCCCGCCATTAACCTAAAGACGGGGCTCAAGTTTGGTTGGAGAAACCTGATGTCTAGCCTGCAATTTACTTATCTGTCAGAGCAATTTACCGATGCTGAAAACTCAGAAGTACCCGAGGTTGGAGATGCTAGAAATGGACTTATTGGTAAAATTCCGGCTTACAGCATTATGGACTTTTCGTTATCCTATAGGTTAGGAAAGTGGAAGCTGGAAACTGGGGTGAACAACTTATTGAATGAAAAGTATTTTACTCGAAGAGCAACAGGATACCCTGGTCCGGGAATAATTCCTTCCGACCCAAGGAGCTATTACTTTACCGTTCAGCTTAGGCTGTAATTTCGTCTGACTGCTTCCACTAGCTGAGAGATTCGTCCGACCGCTTCGAGTCGGTCTGACGAATAGTAAGTCTAGTCTTTGGTCGCGGATAAGATGTTTCCCCCGATACTTCGGGGCCTCAACATGACTGTTACCGTGGCTTTTGTTTAGTCCTTGGATTTGGCAATTCTCTCTGGTCTTTAGCGTCTCGCTAAGACCCTAGTGTTAAGTCGAAGCGAGACGCTTCAACTAGGTGAGAAACTGGTCAGGTCATTCCAAAAAGCCAGATTAATAGGGTAAAAGTAGGGTGAAGGAATCTATGACCCCAGCACCCCTGAGTTGAAAAAATCTGTTGTTTTAATTGAGTTCGGCTACTAGTTCTTTCCAGTCTGTCAATTCAGTTTGGCCTGGTTTTCTCAAACCGAAGAACTGAGCGATCATTTCTCTATTTTCATCAAATAACTCTACTGAGGTCACAATACCGTCTTTTGATGGCTTCTCCACAGCATAGCTATTAGCGATAAGATCTGTACGTAAGTGTAAGTTGAACTTCTGGTCCATCACGTTGATCCACCTAGTTTCCTCTCTCTCTATCGGTACAATCTTCTTTACCACATCTTGATGAATCTGCAGGTTGCCATGGTTTCCGGCAAAGATCATGATTGGCAATTGGCTCTTAGATGCTTTCTCCAAAATGGTATTCACTGCCGTGTTGGCAATCTTTCTGGTGAATTTGCCTTCTGCTAATTGTACCGCATGCTCTCTCTGGGCTTTGTGCTTTCTGAGCATCGGGAAGAAGTCATGGGTGTCTTCCAAGGCTGCCCAGTCGGCTAAAAAGGCTTCCTGATCAATACCTTCGGCATACACAACTTTATCGATTGGGCTAATCTCCAGATTGGGAGATTGATTCGCTGAGGTGAATTTCTCAACTATCTGCTCATAAGCTTCTAGGTCGCCATCTTCCTGTACGTATACTTTAGTGATAGCTGTGCCCGCTTTATCGAAAATCTGAATGTTGGGTAGAACGCGTGAACCTTTTCTGATGACACTGGCAAAGGCGAATGCCCAGTTCTGAAAGAACACACGGGTTTCAATTGGGCCAAGGACGGTACCTATATGATGGTTGCCTCTGCCAAAAGTGCTAACTTTTTCAAATGCACCTTTGTGCTCTAATACACAGGCTTCATTGCGAGTGAGACTCATCACATTGCCTAGCTCCTTAAAGCTCTTGAGTAGTTCGGTCCAGTCTCCTTCAAGTCTGATTACATCATCTCCAAGTCCAGTTGCTAATAGCTCGGCTTCGCTTACTCCTAGCTGATTAGCAGCTTCTCTAATTCTTACTCTCGGATTTTCTTCCTTGAATTGCTCCCAGCGTTCTTTTAAAGTAGCTGCGGCTGTAGTTAATGCTTCAGGCATATCGTATTTCTTTTTGTGGTTCTAAATGCATGTGGTTTGGAATGGAAACCACAATGGTTTGACCCGTTGTTGGATCTTCTAGCATTTGAACCGGATGGTTAAATGTAGTTTCTATATTTTCTTTTGTAAATACTTCTCGGGTTTCACCCTGCTTAACTATTTCCCCATTTTTCATAAAAACTAAATAATCAGCATACTGGGCGGCTAAGTTCAGGTCGTGAAGAACAGCTAAAACGCCCAAGTTATCGCTCATTAATTCACGGGCAGTTCCCAGCAAGGCATGTTGATGTAGAATATCTAGATCAGATGTGGGTTCATCTAGTAGCAAGTACTTTGGGTGAGGACTTTTGTCCCAAACCTGAGCCATAATTCTGGCGAGTTGTACCCTTTGTTTCTCTCCACCAGAAAGGGTCTGATAAGTTCGACCTTTGTAGGATTGAAGCCTTGTTTTTTCAATGACCTTTTCAATGATCTCCACATTTTCTACGGGCGATGTATGATGAGGGAAGCGTCCAATTTCTATGATTTGCTCTATGCTAAACGGGAAGTTGATGCTGGTGTGTTGAGGCATAACTGCACGAATTCGAGATAGTGCTTTGCTATCTAGTGCAGAAGATGAATGACCATTTACCGTAATAGATCCATTGCGCAATTTCACCTCGTTGGTAATTGCTTTTAGAAGTGTGCTTTTGCCCGCTCCATTAGGCCCAACAATGGCGGTGAATGTCCTTGGCTTTAGTTTTATAGTGCAATTTCGAAGTATACTCTTACTTCCAATTTGATATGATATGTTGTTGGCTTGTAGCATCAGATTAGATTTTTTCTTTTAGCAACGGTGAGTAGGTAAATGAAGAATGGCGTTCCTAATGCTGCAGTTACTACGCCAATGGGCAATTCAGAAGGTGCAACCACAGTTCTGGCGAATAAATCGGCTAGAATAAGTAAGGCTGCTCCACCCAATGCAGAAAGAGGAATCACAATCCTATGATCGGAAGAGAATGCCATTCTGATAATATGCGGAATTACGAGTCCAACAAAGCCGATTATTCCAGAGAAGGAAACCGCCACGCCCACGCAGAGCGCTGAAAGGAATACGATGGTGCGCTTCACTTTTTCAACATTCACTCCGCTGTGGAAGGCCTCTGATTCACCCAAGGCAATAGCGTTCAGAGATTTGGCCATTCTGGTAAGTATCAAGGTTGAAGCGATAATGGGGATTGTAATGATGCCAATCTTCTGCCAGGTGCCCGCACTTAGGTCGCCTAAAGTCCAAAAGGTAAAGGTTCTTAATTGCTGATCGTCAGCATAGTAAATGCCTAAACCGATGATGGCATTGGCCAGTGTGGAAATGGCTACTCCAGCCAAAATAAGTATGGTTACTCGTACTTTACCCTGATAGTTGCCTAACCTGAGTGTCATAAAAGTGGCCAATACTCCACCTAGAAAGGCAAATGGAGGAAGCAGCCAAACCTTCAGAGAGTCGGGTATTTCTCCGATGAAGGAAGTAAGTCCGAGAATTACCACAAAGGCTCCTAATGCCGCTCCGCTAGAAACGCCAATTATTCCTGGTTCTACCAATGGATTTCTGAATATACCTTGTAGTGCAGCGCCTGAAACACCCAAGGCAGTACCTATTAATATGGTGAAAATGAGCCGTGGCAATCTTATATCCATTAAAACCACAGACTGAACAGCCGTGAAGTTTTGGTTGGTAAAGCCTAGTCTATCTAAAAGAATAGATGATATTTCGCTCACGCTGAGTTCTACCGCACCAATGGTTAAGGAGAATAAGAACAGGGCTAATAAGAATAGCGCCATGGCTGTAGTAAGGAAGCCCGCGGTAAGCTTTTGAGATTTCAGTTTCGATATGGTAATTGATGAGTTCAATGCGTTTTCTCGAAGATTTCTAATGCTGCTTCGGCTAATCTTGGTCCCCAGTTGGTGAGTTTTACGCCATCAATAGCAATAATTTGCATTTTCTTGCCTGCTGTAGTTTGCGCCACTCCAGGTATTTTTAGTACACCGTTTATGCCTCCAAGGCTTTCCAAGCCAGATGCCATGAAGAGTAAGTAATCGGGGTTGGCATTAATAAGAGCCTCTGCATTGAGTGGTTTATAACCACTTATTTCTGGAACGGCATTTTGTGTACCGGCCATCTCAATGATCATAAAACCTGTGTCGTTACCCGCAACTTGGAGGTTTCCAGCACCTCTTGCATAGACACAAAGTACCTTGGGAGTATTATTTGCTTGAGCTACCTTCTTAGCCAAAGAAGTTAGTTCCGTCTCCATCTTCTGAATTAAGGTCTCACCTTCAGGCTTTTTGTTCAAGGCTGCAGCAATCTGTCTGATTCTGAGCTTCGTGTCTTCTAGGTTGCTGTTGTTTTCAACAACCAATACTTTTTGCCCAGCATTTTTAAGCTGGTTCAGCACTACATCGTTCACGTAGTCCTTCTCTAAGATCATAACATCTGGTTCTAGGGAGATGATGCCTTCAGCAGTTATGCTAGTTCTGTAACCTATGGAGGGTAGTGACTGCATTTGCGGAGGGTAAAGGCTAGTTCTGTCCGTTGCTATAATTTTGTCACAAAGACCGAGTTCACAGACAATTTCAGTAGACGAGCTTCCGGCAGTAATAATTCTCTGAGCTTGAGCTGTACAGGCAAGCGAGAGCATTAAAATGGTTAAGTATATTTTTAGTCTATTCACAGTGACGATAGGTTTTTTGTTCCTATTTAGATTAGTTCTAAATCATAGCAAATGTATTGGCTAAGTGCTTGTAATGCAATCACTAGTACTAGTGGTTATGATCTGTTTCATGTGTAATATTCCTTATTCACATTCAGGTTATGGGCTATGGTGGGTACATCTGGTAAGTTGAGCTATTCTTGGCGGTTGAGCTGTGAGGTAGGAGGTAGACAAAAGATCTTTGACTCAACAAATGAAAAGGCCACCCGAGGGCGGCCTTAACGATTCGCACTATGTACTAGAAACGTACAATCAAACAAGTGGGGCATTGTCTTAAAACTCTTCGCTTGTTCCAGTAATTTCTAATCCCCACTTATTAAGCATGCCGCTTTGAGCTTAGACTAGTTTCCTGTAAAGTCGAACTGCATTGAACCATCTGGTTGGTACACATATCTGAAGGTGTAAATTCCATTGTCAGAACCAGCAGTTGGCTCGGTAGGGCAATCTCTATAGTAGCACTGAATCTCGAGCTTAACATAATTGCCTTCTGTATCTTTTATCAGTACAACTCTTCCTGGAACTGGACTAATTATACCATTAGCATAAGAGTACCATCTATTAGCAAAATCTGTATTCTTGTTAATGGCTAAAGCTGCTTCAGCATCCGCAGCAAAAGTGGCGCTAGCTGGAACTTCATCTAGTTCATCGAAGATGGCCGCTACCGTTGTGGCCTGAACTCCTCCGTCACCATTTATCCCTCCATTGGTGATGATGGTGGTGCCTTTAATTGCAACATCCCAGTCGCCCGTAGCACTTACTTCGCTGTTTGTAGAGAAGTCATAGTATTGGTAATCATTCTCCTGTACTAAAGTTGGCGGTTGAGTGGTGTAGTCATAGATATCTCCAGGGGCTTCAAAGTTAGATTCTGACTTCACTTCAAGCGCTACTGGCTGAGGATCATCTTCGCTACAGGCAACTACTGCGAGCATCATCACTGCTAGGGTTAATAGATACGTTTTTCTCATCTTTTTACTATTTAATTATTCGTTTTAGGGTATTCTTAGTCTTTATGTAGGTTGAATTTTAGGCCTGCAAACCACATGGTTCCTGCCAGTGTAGGTTCAAATTCATTGGTGGTGTTGAACAGATTGTTGGCACCTAGATCTGCAGTCCAGTGTTTACCAAAAGCTTTCTGGATAGAGAGGTTATGTTGAAAGTATCCCTCAGCATACTCATAGTCTCCAACCAACACCTGATTGCCATCACGATCGGCAAAGCCCCATCTTCCTCTGTAGATGCTTCTGAAATAAATTGTCAAGCCTAGGGGAGAGTAGGTATAGGTTACTTTAAAGTTTCCGGAGTGTCGAGATCTACCGAATAGCCCGCCATAATCGGCTCTGGTCACCCTTCGAGATACAATTTCACCCAAAGGTCTATAGGCCAGGGTTCCTTCCTTTATTTGGTCAATTACATTTTGATCGTATGTGTCTAAGTACTGGTAGCCAGCAGATATGTTCAGGTTAGAATTGAGTTGAACGGTGGCTTCTACCTCAGCACCTTGTGTTACAATATCTTCCACATTGCGGTAGCTAAAAACAAACTGACCATTGTCTTTTTGTGCCACAGCCCAAGTATCGATAAGGTTTGAAATATAGTTTCTAAATAAGTTTCCTTGGATAAGAATTTTTTCTGTAAGCTGATAGTTAGCACCTAGGTTGATTGAAAGCGATCTTTCAGCACTCAAACCTTCTGCTGCAACCGCTGCGTTTGCCCTCGCATTGTTTATGGCATTAGGGTTTTCTTGAGGGTCTGTTCGGAAGGTTTCTCCAGCAGATATTAGTCTTTCAATACCATCTTGAACTACAGAAGTACCCATTACGCTGTAGCCAACCGTTGGATTTGAGAAGTCTAGCAATAGTTGTCTGAAGTCTGGCGCCTTGAAGCCTCCTCCAATCGAGGCTCGAACTTTTAGTTTTTCATTTAGCTTGTAGCCCACAGCTAGTTTTGGGCTCAGGTTGTTGCCATAAGCCACGTGATCGTCATATCTCAAGCCTGTGGTTATGTCTAGTTTGGCTGTTGGTTCCCATAAATATTGGGCAAATGCATAAGCCGATGTGAATGAACTATCTACGTACCTAGTGGAGTTTACACCTTCCCAAATATACCCTGCACCAAAAGTGATCGTGCTGTTTTCGTTAATAAATAGGTCTCCTTGGCCTTCCGTTCTGCTGAACTTCTGTTCAAATATATCGAGGCTGTAAAGGTTGTTGTCTGATGCTCTGGTGATGCGCGTCTCAGTTCGGTAATTGCTAATGTATTGTCTGAGCGTTACCAGTGAATTCTCTCCAATTCTCCATTCTAGCTTAGGGAGAATGTTCCAGTCGGTTTGTTGAGCATTATAGTCGTGAACAACATCTGAGCTTGCGCTTCCATTACTAATTGTAACCGTTGTCTGATCTTCTTGAGGCTCGTTATAGTATCGCCCAGAAATAGATAAATCTAAGTTGTCAGTAAGTTTATATTTCAACTTTGCCTGGGCAGTGCTAGCGGTATATGAAGCCACAGTTTGGCTAAGGGTGTTATCGTTCAAGTCGTAACCACCGGAACTTAAACGGTTAAAGAAGGTGCTTACCTGAACTTTATCGTTAGCATATTCTAACGTAGCATTTAAGTCTGTTGTGTTGAACCTTCTTTGCCTTCCCGAAAGGCTAGTTCCCAAACCATTTCGTGGATTTTTGGTGATAATGTTAATCACTCCGCCCATCGCTTCACTGCCATAGAGGGAAGAGGAGGGGCCTTTAACCACTTCAATTCTATCTATGTTATTGACAGTTATTCGCGTGAGGTCTAAGGTGCCAGCTGTTCTTCCTATTAGTGGCTCTCCATCAACAAGAATCAGAATATATTCGGAATTAAGACCTTGAATTTGAATACCAGCACCATGATCTGAGTTGATCATTAGCCCAGTTTGCTCCATTAAAATTTCGTTGAGCCTGATGTTGCTGCTTCGCTCAATCTGTTTCTGATCTATCACCTGAATAGGAATAGAAACATCTGCGATGGTTTGCTCCAATCTAGATGCGGTAACCACCATTTGGTCTAGATTAGTGATGGCTTCTGAAAGGACTATCGTACCTAAGTCCACGTTTTCGTTTGCTACGGTCAGCTGTTGGGTAATGGATTTAAAGCCTACGAAAGATACTTTCAGCGCATAGAAACCTTGGCTTACATTATTGATGCTAAACTGACCGGCTTCATTTGAGCTAACGGCTTTACTAGTCTGTAGCAATTGAATAGTGGTGAAGGCGATAGGGGTGCCGCCTTTATCTACAACCTTGCCTTGAATAGAGTACTGAGCCATGGCAGGTATAGCCGTTAGTGTTGCTAAGAAAACGAGGGCCAATAGTTTCTTCATTTACTTTTCTTATTTAGATTAATTCTAAACAGTGCAAATGTAAGCCTAGAATGGTTTGCCGAACAATAACTAGTATTAGTGAAAGAGTCTCCCTAGTAGTAGTGAGGTCAGTTCGGAATACTACCATTAAGCAACACTCAGAGTTTGTGTGGCTTATGGCTCTTGGATAGCTATGTGCACTTCTAGCATAAGTAATGCTTCGTTCATGGCATGTTGGAAATCATAGAACTCAGGCTCTGTAAAGCAGAACTGAATATCCTGATGGCAAGTGCTAATGATGATGCGGTTTGTCTGATCTGGGAAGTAAACCGCGTTATAATTGAAATTGGTTCTGATTATGGATGAGGCAAAGCTTTTGAATCCTAAAATCCGAAAGCTGCATAATAGATTGGTGTAATGTAGTCCAATGCGCTTGCAGCATTTACACATAGAGATGTGAATGAAGTGTTCTTCTACTAGGTTAACGGGTTCAGTTTTACACACAGGCTTGTTTTTTTGGAATTGTGTGAAGTACATCATCCGGCATGCTAATCACAATGGCTAATACTAGTGAATGAGCGTAGCTATTTCTAGTAGGTCATTGATGTATGTTTAAATCGACTAAAGCCTTGAACTAGAAAGAAACCCAGCCTTGCTTTAAGGCATATACAATAAGTTCGGTAGGTGATTTAAGCCCAAGTTTTTTTAGAACGTTCTTTCGGTGAGAATTAACCGTATGGATACTTACATTGAGCTCTGAGGCAATTTCTTCTGAAGAAAGTCCTTTCCCTACGTATCTGATTACCTGCATTTCTCGGTCAGATAACTCCATAGGGTTTGGTAGGTCTTTGTTCGTGATAATGTTTATCACTCTGTCGCAGTAGAACTTACCTCCTTCGCTTATGGAGCTAATAGCCGTCTTAATTTCTTGATTTGAGCATCGCTTGGTTAAAAAGCCTTCCACTCCTGAATTGATGAACTGTCTGATAACTATAGGGTCGTCATCTTCGCTTATTATCAATGTTTTGAGTTGAGGAAGCTTGTTCTTTATTCTGTCTAATGTATCGGGTTGTATGCTTTGCTGACCCTTGTACTCAAGTATCAGAAAATCTGGTTGGGTTTTATTAATCTGCTCTTCCAAATTAATTTCTGTATTGAATACATGCGTAGCCACTACACCTTGATGTTGCTCTAATAGTTTTTTTGCACCCTCGCGGGTTAAGAATTGTGGATCGTAGATGGCTGCTATCAATGCAGTTCTTATTTAGACTGATTAAAAACAATGCAAAGGTAATCGATTATATGGAAGCAGAGTGGCTTTTCATAAAATTGTATGACCTACAGTAACTCTAATGTGCCACTCCTATGATCCAAGAACGGGTGGTTTGCTCTTGGAGTTAGTTTACGAAAATCTAGTAAACGAAAAAGGTCTCGCTCCAAGTGGGCGAGACCTTTTTGTCTGTATTAAGCGGACCTTGGTCCTAAACTAAGTGGCTCTTAGTTCTGATTGTTCTCCGTTAGGTTTGGATTAGCATCGATTTCTGCTTGAGGAATCTTCCAAATCCAATCATCATTTACTGAAGGTGCAGCTTGCATAAAGCCGTCACCATAGTAAGTTGGGTCAGCACCAGAGTTTGTTAAGTCTAATGGCTGATCCCATCTGATGTGGTTTTCATAACCGAATCCTTCTCCAAATAACTCCACATACCACTGAAGCTTGATTTCATCCATCAAGTCAGCCTGCGTAGCGAATAGAGCAGCATTATAAGCAGAGTTTCTAGAACCAACTAGTTCCTGAAGGGCGTTTTGAGCTGCAGGGATGTTGCCTTGCATAGCTTCAGCTTCAGCTTCGATCAGGTACATTTCAGCAGAACGCATAAGAATGATATCATCTGGATCAATAGTTCCAGGGTTCTTATTCTTCATTTTGTAGTGCATGTAAGGGTGAAGATTATGACCCAAACCATCTGTACCGTAAACTGTTCTGATTGAATCAGCAACAAACTCAAATCTAGCCTGATCATCATAGTTAGGATCTACGTCTGCGCTTCCACCTTGATCATTGTTAGCTGAAGGGTTTGTGTTAGGAGCCAAAGGCAGAACTACATCTCTACGGTAATCAGTATCTGGAATCTGATTATACATTTCAGCATTGAAAAGCTTAGGATTACCTCTGTTCTGGCTACCATTAAAGGTGTTAGACATTAGGTAGAAGTAAGATCTGAAGAATACGGTTTCAGTACTAATTACATTACTACCCCAAATTACTTCTGGAAGAGAGTTGGTATTGAAACCAGACTTCCACTCAGATTCTGACATTAGAGGGTAACCTTGTCTTGCCTCAACAGCAGAAGCAGCTGCAGTAGCCCAGTCTCCACTAGAAAGTGCAATTCTAGCTTTAAGTCCATGAGCAACATTAATATTCAGGTTAGACTTACAGTCGGGAGTACCTGTACATCTGGCAGATGCCTGCTCAAAGAAGCTGATAGACTCATTGATATCAGCTCTCATTTGGTCATAAATCTCTTGCACTGTAGCTCTAGGGCCACTAGTGTAAGGAGGCTCAGTACCCGTTTGCAACGGAACACCAGGATCTGAAGCTGGATTACCGATTAAATAACCTCTAGCGAAGTGCGTAATTAGGTCATAATAAGCATAAGCACGGTAAGCATAAGCCTGACCTAAAATATCTGCTAATTCATCATCTACAGGAATAGCATCTTCTTCTACTTTATTAATGATAGCACTGGCACTAGCAACTATGTGATATCTCTGATACCATCTATGGAAGTTGATAGGATCAGTTGGTAAGCTATGTGCATTCCATTGTAGCTCATCTCTTAACCATCCATTTGCAGGGGCAGAGTGAATTACATTACCTACCATAGCATCGTCAGATGTAATCCAATAATGCTCTCCAGAGAAGGTTGAAGAACCTCCAGGTAGAATAACCTGAGACTGAGCATATAATAAACGGTGAAGTCCATTAATAACAAGTCTCATATTTGCAGTGGTTGCAAGTGCATCACTTGCCGCGATGGCATCTGTAGGCGTTCTTTCTAGAAACTCATCATCGCAACTCGTGCTGGCCAAAACCATGCACGAAATCAATAAATATAAAAATCTTCGTTTCATGTTTTTACTTCTTTAAATCTTAAAGTCCTAGGTTTAGACCTACTGAGAATATTTTGTTCGGGTTGTAATCATTACCTGATCCTGTTCCAGCAAGGCTGTACTGAGGGTTAAGGCCTTTTCTTGCAGCGCTGAACCATAAGTTGTCACCTGAAATGAAGACATTCAAATTGCTAAGACCTAAACGGTTCACCATGCTGTCATCGAATGTATAAGAAAGGCTTACGTTACGTAAAGAGATCCAAGAAGCATCTGTTAAGAATCTGGTAGATTGCGTTTGAACCTGCTCTGCGTTTCCATTCTCCAACCTTGGAACACTTGTAATATCTCCTGGTTGTTTCCAAGCATTAAGTTGATCTACGTGGTGAGACTCACCGAAGTCTCCGCTACCCATCATTGCAGAGTAACCACCATCTAATATTTTACCCCCTGAAGAGAATGCTACAAGGATACTTAAAGAGAATCCTTTGTAATTCAGTCTGTTAGATACTGATCCGATAAAGTCTGGAATAGAACTATCTCCGGTAAAGGCCCTGTTTGCTTCGGCCCAGTCGTTAGTAGTTACTTGATTTCCTTCAGAATCTAATACAGGAACACCATTTCCTGTTTCTGGATCATCTTCGAACTTATAATATAATTGATCACCGGTTAGAGGATCCACACCTGCAGTATGGTAGATGTAGAAGTCGTATCTAGAACGACCAACATCCCATCTTTTAGAACCATTCTGGAATGGATCTGGGATATTAGTAATCTGGTTGTTCAAAGTAGTACCTAAAGCAGTGATGTCCCAGCTTAATCCTTCTCTATCTTGAAGAATATGACCAGTTAATGAAATCTCAAGACCGTCATTGTACATGTCGGCAATATTATCAGGAATTGAATTCAATCCGTTAGAGATTGCGATTGGCACATTGTAAAGGAGGTCTGAAGAATTACGTCTGTAGTATTCTACTGAACCATCAATTAGGTTGTTGAATAGAGAGAATTCTACAGCAACATCAAAGTTCTCGATTGTCTCCCAAGTAAGGGCTTGATTTCCAAGATCTGAAAGTGAAATTGCAGGATTACCCGCATTTGAAGTCAATTGATAACGGGCTTGCGAAATGTAATAATCACCAAGGTTATCATTACCTACTTCACCGTAAGATGCTCTGATTTTCAAATCATCTACGAAGCCAACGTTGCTCATGAAAGACTCTTCACTCAATCTCCAAGAAGCACCAACTGAGTAGAAATTACCCCATCTTACATCTTCGCTGAATACAGAACTTCCGTCTCTTCTTCCTGATAGTGACAGGTAGTACTTATTTCTGTAGTTATAGTTAATTCTAGCAAGATAACCTTCTAGGGTTTTGTCAGTAGTAGATCCACCAATGCTTACTGGAACAGAGAAGTTGTCGAACTCATAAATACCTTCGGCTACTTGAGTAGTTGCGAAAGTATTGTTTCCAGAGAAGTTTCTATCAAAGCTCTCATGTCCAACTGTGATGTCTAAGTTGTGATCGTAATTAATAGATGTTTTATAGGTAAGAATTTGATTGAAGTTTTCAACAATTCTTCTTGAACGAGTCTCCGCGTATCTTGCTGTAGGCTGGCCATCACCAACTTCAGCATTCTCATAATCCTTAAGTGTTCTTTCTTGGTAATCTCTACCATAAGTAACTCTTAAGCTAAGACCTTCAACTTTTGGAATGTCAATGTCTACATAGGTTCTAAAACCATACGCGTTTTCTCTATCGAAAATATCGTTCAGATAAGCTTCTTCTATCGCATGTCTACCTGGGCTTTGAGGTCTTGGAGAAATTCCATACTGGCTGTAACCTTCACCTCTATCATATAATGGATTACCCGCAGCATCTCTAACAATTTGGCCAGTGGCATCATCTATAATATATACAGGGTAAATTGCTCCCATATTTTTAGCGAAACCAAATGGGTTTACAATACTTCCTGAGCCAGCTCCTCCAACTCCGCCTTGGTCAGACAAGGATAGGTTAATGTTACCTCCTATCGTTAACCATTCCTTTGGAGTAAAGTCTGCTTTTAATCTTGTAGTAACCCTTTCAAAGTCACTCTCAATCACATAACCTTCTTCTTTTAAGTAACCTGTTGAGAAGAATATAGAACTATTCTCACTTCCTCCAGTGATACTCAAGTTGTGGTTTTGTCTTGTACCCTGTCTTTGTAATACATCGAACCAATCTAGAGCTGGGTATCTAACCTCAGCATTAGGGTTAATTCTACCATCAGTTCCTACAATTTGATCGTTAGGAACATTGAAAGGGTTGTATCCTAATCTGTTGTAGATATTAGCTGAAGCTTGTGCTGCAGGATCTGCTACGCTTAAAGAGTTTTTATAAGCTTCCCACATTACTTCGTAGTATTGCTTAGGGTTGGTAGCTTCATATTGCTCAATAGCTGGTGACATCCAACCGGTTTGGGTTGAGAAGTTTACCTGCATTGCTTCGCCTTTTCTTCCGCTTTTCGTAGTGATTATAACAACACCATTAGCTGCTCTAGATCCATATAATGACGTAGAAGCGGCATCCTTAAGGATTGTGAAAGACTCAATATCCTCTTGGTTGATCAATGATAGCGTTCCTTCGAACTGCACTCCATCTACAATGAAAAGAGGGCTTGTGCTACCTCCATTCAATGTTCCTACTCCACGAATTACCAAGTTCGGAGATGAACCTGGAGCTCCAGAGGAATTAATGAACTGTACACCTGTTGCATTACCTTCAATTGCTGCAATTGGGTTAGTTACAGGTCTAAGTTTTAGATCTTCTGAGGCAATAGAAGAGGCAGACCCTGTAAAGTCCCTTTTAGTAGTTGTACCAAAAGCTGTAACTACCACTTCGCCCAGCTCAGTTACATCTGGGGTCATAGCTACATTAATAACAGAGTTGTTGCCAATCTCCTTCTCTTGTGAAGTATATCCAATAAAGGAGAATACTAGTGTCTCTGCTTCCGAAGGAATGGACAGAGAGTAATTTCCGTTGCTATCCGTAATAACACCAACTGTGGTGCCTTTTACGAAAACGGAAACACCAGGAAATGCCAGGCCATCTTCTGCCGTGGTCACCTTTCCCGTTACGGTTCTTTGCTGCGCTGAGGCTTGCGAAATAACAAGCACCAGAGCCATAAAGCTTAGTAAAAAATGTTTCATAAATAAATGGGTAGTTTAATTGTAGTGATCAATATATAACGTTTACGTGAGTGAATCTTCTTATTTTTATTTGATTGGTTTTAATAGGCAAATTGAAACTTAATTTTTGGATTTTTAGTAAATCAAAAATTACGGCTTACCCGATGAGTAATTTTCTCTCTAATGCTCAGGCGTTGAATAAGAAAGCCGAGAAGAGATAGTATTGATTATGGTTTTCCTCTCTCTCGGTAAAGATATAAAGAACACAATGGAGAAGTAGTTAAGCCCTTACCTGAAGGTCACTTGGTCTTTGCGCTTTTAGCCTCTCTGCGAAGCAAAAAGTGGCTCATTTTACTGAGTGTATTTTTTCATCTAGTGTGTGGCTCTTTTCTCCTTAAAAGAAGGTGTTTTAGTAGAGCTCTCTAATGAATATGATAGGCTGTGCGTAGTTGAGGTTTCGGTTGTTCAGCTATTGAGTGAGGGGCGTAAATATTTTGAAATACAGGGGGTTACGGTTTTGTCAGTTTGTATTCGCCAAGATTTTTGTAATAAGAAATAGTTAATTTTTTGTAATGCTGAAAGCAAAAGTGGCATTGAAAAGAAGGACTAAAGTGGAAAAGACAGCATCCTTATATTTTTATAATTTTCTAAAAAAAGTTTAACCCTGAATTGGGCGAAAAAAAACCGTAATTCAAATTCTTGAAGTGTTAAAAAAAATTAAAATTCGCAATAATGACCAGTTTGACTATCTCTAGGTAGTCTCATGATGAGCATTTTTTTGATGAACGGAAGGGCTGAATTCATTAGTTCTCAATATGTCGAGTAGTTGATTTTACTTCTTCCAGGTTATCCAACCCATATAGATTGAAGTTTGAAAGAACCTGATCGGCCGTTCGAAACCAGCTTCTTGACATAGCTCCATTAGCCTTTCTTCAGGCACATAGTGCAAGTCGTTTTCTATTCTTTGAAGTCTATTTTGCAACAGGTCTTTGTCTAGGTTGTTAGGGAGAAGTTGCTTCAGCACTTTGAGGTTTGTTTTCATCTGCTTCTGGTCACCTGTTATACCGAGCATAACAAGGGGAGCCTCAGTTTTTAAGCGTTGAGCGATCTGCCTGAGTAAGTTTAGCTTTTCTCCATTGTCTTCTAAAAAGTGTAGGATCAGCAGAAGTGTGACAGCTCCGTATTTTCTGTCTTGACTTAGGTCGCTCACAAGCCCTTTAATGAGTTCTATGTTTTCGTGTTTAGCTAGTCTTTCCTTAGCTTGATTTATCATTTCAGGCGAAGGGTCAACTCCAGTGATTTTCCAGTCTTGATCAGCTTTAGCAAACTGCACTATTTCATTGCCAGTACCACAACCCACTACCAAAAGATCTTTGTTGTCGGTGTCACTCAAAAGCTTGGGCAGCTTTTCCATAAAATAGCTGTAGTTCGGAATCCAGTCTTATACAAACTGATTGTAATTGGAAGCCCGTTCTTTTTCGAAAATTTCAACCTTACTCATGTCCTTTTTTCTTACTAGGTTCTTTAAGTGTATTGATTTTGTATGCTCACTAGCGATATGCGGAGAGCATTCATTTTCATTATTACCTGTAGAGCTGCGCTAGTCGATCACCCGACTGTGTCTCTCTGGTCGAAGCCTTTCGCTTCGACCTATAATTCCTTACTTTTCAATCCAGACAATCAACTCCTTATTCCATTCTCTGAATGCTTTGATAAGGAAGATGCTGATCAATACCATAACAGCTAAAGCCACAATCTCAGAAACGTTTGAGGCTTCGTACATCAATGCAGTGAAGAAATGATAAACGTTGAACATTCCTTGCAAAATGGCCCAAGTAAAGGCTGTCCAATAGAACCAGCGCACTTTCACTTCTAGGCAGAGTACCGAGAATAGAAAGGCAAGTCCTTCTAGCCCTACACGCCATAAATGGTGTGATAAAGGTACATGACCAGTTGCATCATCCATCATCATGTTTTCATGGTAGTAGACACCATAAAGCCCATACATGCCGTGCAATATGTAGCCAATGGCACTGGCCAGCCAGAGTATAGCGATTTTATATTTCATTGGTTTTTCTGTTTCAGTTTGTGATGTTGATTCAGCAGTAAATTCTTCTTTTTGTTGAGCCAGCAGTTCTTTATGGCTTGGAGAAAGGGGCTCAGGCTTTTTAATTTTTGTAAGGGTGAAAAGTACGATGGCGCTCATGCCAATCCAGATAAGGTCTACCAAAGCAATTTCTACCTGATTTTGAGCAATCATTGTCCAAACCCAGTTACCAGAAATCAATCCATTTACAATAGGAATGAGTAGCCCCAACACTGCACCAGATAGCAAAGTGTATTTGGTAGTGAAGTAGTTACTTCGCTTAAAGCGGAAGAATAGCGTTACTATGGTTCCTACAATGAAAAAAGCAAGGTAAAGCAAGCTTTGTCTGCTGTCATCCATGCTACGAGGTAGCACACGCGCAACAATCATAGCGAAAGCGGTTACCGGGTAAAGAGACATGCAGATGGCGATAAATGAGTGGCCAACTTTTCGATTGAAAAGCCTTTGGCTAGCAGAAATATTCTTTTTCTCGCGGGCGGTTAGCCAAATTAATACGCCACTGATAATGACAAAACAGGTGATAAGCGCCAGAATGAAATACACCATTTTGAGCGGGTAACCACCCCAATCGCCAAAGTGCAGGGCGCGTACGGTTGCCTCAACACCTTCCAGATAGTTTGGCTCATCTGGTAGCTTCTCCGCAATAAGCTCACGGCTGGCAACATCATAGATGGCTCGGCCATGCGCTACAAACTTCTTCTGGTTCATCAACATGCCATCCACTTGAAACATCATGTTGTCTGTTCCATAATTGCGGATGTAAACCTGCACGGGCGTAAAGCCTTCCCAACGGCTTTGCACATCTTCCATAAAGCCATTTAAGCTCCCAATATTCTCGGTTGGTTGACCTAACTCATAGGTTCGCATCATTGGGCGTACTTCTTCAAGTAGCTTGTCTTGGTCACCATTATAGATAAGAGAGGCAGGTGCTAAAACAAAAATGGACATGCAGAGAAAGCAGCTGGTTACAGCAAATACGAATTGAAACGGCAGACCAATCACTCCTAAAGCAGTGTGAGCATCGGTCCAAATGGTTTTGGCCTTGGCCTTAGGGCGGAAAACATAAAAGTTGGAAACGATCTTCTTCCAATGAATAATTACTCCTGATACAATTGCTAGCAGAAAGAAAAACGCTACAAAACCCGCAATATAAATGCCTACGTAAGGGATTTGTGAGAAGAAGTGCAGGCGGTAAACTAGCTCGCCAATACTGTAGAAAGAATAGTATTCTGACCAAGTATAATCGTGAGCATCTATAAAGAAATAGTAGAGTTTATCTTCTTTGGTAGGGGCTTTAATAGTGTCTTGCGATTCACTTAGCTGAAAGTAAATCTCTTGTTTAGCATCAGGAACCAAAATGCGTAAGTCACGACCATATAGTTCATAATCTTCAGACTTGATTACTTCAATGGCACGGTCATAATCAATGTCGATCGCTTCTTCCACATTCACTTTATCCCCCTTTTCCCATGCAGTGATTTCATCTTTTATTAAAGCAAAAGCACCACAAAAGAAAATGACGAACAAGGCTGTGCTGATAACAATACCCGATACCGTATGTAGGTGAAAGAATACGTGATAATTTCTCTTCGATTCAGAACTCATAATTCAGACTATCGGATTAAGTAGGCAATTGTGACAAGCAAAACGATGGAGACTAGGTAGTAGACCCAGGCTTTGGCTCCACTTTTCATCATAAATGGGATAATGAAAAATACCATCCAGAGCATATAAAGCGTATAGACCGATGTAGCCACAACCGCTGCTTTGTTTTCTACCAATAGGCCTAGCACATAGTGAAACATGGCTGATAATAAGTAGCCACCAATGAGCCCCGCAGTAATTTTTGCAGCACGATCTGGTCCTGACGATAAGTATTTAGGGTTCGCTGGCATTAGATAAGAAATTCAATGGCGAGTGAAACAAAGAGAATGATAAGCAGGCTGAATTTGGTGAGCACTTTCAGTGGATAAAGGAGCACAACCATGGAAACGGCAAATGTGAGTATCAACAGAAAAAAGGCTATTGCCGCTCCGAATCCGGCATAAATTCCTAGCACGATGTACGAGCTTAGCAGAAGGAGAAGTCCAGCATGTTTTCTAAGTCGGTTTTGTGACTGGCTTATTCCTCGAAACTCAACATTCACCGATTTCATTTTGGTGGAGGTACTGTAAAGGAAGAAACTTCCAAGCAGGCAAAGTAGAATAGATGTGCTTACCATGGTTTAAAGCAAAAAGGGGTGCCGCCTGATGATGATCACTAAGCGACACCCTAGGGTTAACTAACTAAAACTAAAATCTATACTTCAAGCTCATCAAGAATGCCCTTGGCTCTTGCGGAGTAATAGTAGACCAACCAGAATAGTATTCTTTGTCGAAAAGGTTGTTCACTTTGAGGTCTACTCTGAACTTGGCTACCTGATAGAACACGGAGGCATTTGCTATGGTGTATTCAGGAAGCAAGAAGGTGCCAGTATTAGCATAGTTCAAGACTGCTCTTTCGCTGGAACCGTTAATTCCGAACCCAAAACCAATTCCTTTCAAACTGCCGTTTTGTAGCTCATAGCTTGCCCAGAAGTTGTAAAGGTTTTTCGGGCCAGCCTCCAAAGGTCTAGTTCCTAACTGATTTGCATCGTCAGTTTCTGTAATCTCACTTTCATTGGTAGTGTACCCACCCCTTAGGTTGAAACCATCGATAGGGTTTGCGTTCACTTCTAGTTCAAAACCACTGCTCTCTATAGTTCCTTCTTGCACCCGGTTGAAAGGATTGGAAGGGTCTGTCATTACTTTGTCGCTCACCTGAATGTCATAGTAGCTAATAGTGGCATTTAGTCGGTAATCGAAAAGGTTAGTTTTTAAGCCAAATTCTAACTGATTGGCTTGCTCAGGATCGAATGACTTGAGCGTCTGCGGGCCAGCATTTGGGTCGCCTACCAGGGCAGGGGCTACATTGTTAAAACTGTTCTGATAGTTGGCGAATATTGACATTTTATCCGCAATTGGCTGATAAAGCACTCCGAATTTTGGAGATAGGGTAGTTTGGTCGAAACCACCTTCACCGTTAATGTCGCCCAAGTTTTCAAACCTATCTAAACGAACACCAGCCATTACAGAAAGGCTAGGAGTGAAGTTAATAACATCTGAAACATAAGAACTGATTACATTTTGTCTAACTACTGAGCTTCCGTTGGCTAAAGGAGCAATGGCTTGATCTACAGCAGAAGTGGTTAGAGGAAATGGACCGGTTTCGGTGGCAGGAGTAAATGGGTTGTCTGGGAAAAGTTCGCCTGTAGGGCTTACGTTGCCATAGTAGGCATATCCTGAACTGTTGTCAACCGACTTTGCTTCTAAATAGTCGATTCCGAAAACCAGTCTGTTTCTTAATTCACCAATTTTGAAATCACCAATAATGTTCTCCTGAATGTCGAAAGTATTGGTCTGCGCATTCTGCTTATTAATGAACCTGGTGAAAATGTTGCCAGGGTATACGCCATAATCATATAAGTAGGAGTAGTACCCATCGGTTGTGGTCTGGCTAGTAGATATTACGGTTTGAGAAGTCCAGTTATCAGAGATTTTATAGCTAACCTCGCCTCTGAAATTGCTTGTTGGAGTGGCAATGGTTAGTCCGTTGCTGGTAAACGAAAGCTTGTTGTTGTACCCTAGCGCATCTAAATCAGGAGCGTCACTCGGTGCAGCTCTGTTCAAGAAAAGCATGGTCGGGTTAGTTTGCTCCGCTTTGGTTATTTCTCCGTAAAAGGAGAAGGTTAGCTTGTTGTTTACTCTGTAAGTCAATGAAGGAGCTACAAAGAATGTTTCTCTGAATCCAGCATCTTGAAAGCTTCCTTTATACTGGTAAGAAGTATTTAGGCGGAAGTAAATATCTTGAGCGGCATCTAGTGGAGTGTTGTAGTCAAAAGTCAACTGGTTCAACCCAAATGAACCCGTTGTGAAGTTAATGCCACCACCGGTTCCGGCAAATGGCTTTTTGGTTACTACATTGATAATTCCTCCATAAGAACCCACGGAGTTTCCAAAAAGGGTAGCCGATGGACCTTTAATTACTTCAATTCTATCAATATTGGCTGCATTAATGGTTCCGTTGGTTAAACCTGGCATTCCGTTTACCAATTGGGGTTGAACCGAAAAACCTCTCAAGCTATAATATCCAGCACCGTCACCACCGCGCCCAGTAGAAGTCCAGAGCTTATCAACGCCAGTGGCATTCTTAAGAGCGTCTTCAAAATTGGTTACAGTTTGAGAAACTAAAAGCTCATTGGTAATGGTACTATACACCTGCGTATTTTCAAGGTCTTTTAATGGCAGCTTAGAAACGTAAGCTGTTTGCTCACGAGAGAACTGGTTAATTCGTTCTCCAGTAACCACTACATCTTGAAGAATTTCATTTCCCTCATATAGGGTGATGTCTTCTAAAGTTGTGGCTTGGTTCGCTTCTATGGTAATAGGAAGTTCAACCGTTTTGAAGCCTACGAATGAAACACGGGCAACGGCCTGTCCTGTTGGTAAGTTGCCGACAGTAAACGTGCCGTCTATATCTGTTACAGCTCCTTTTTCGGTGCCAAGAACCAGGACGGTCACTCCTATGAGCGGTTCTTGGTTGTTGTCTAGCACTTTACCTTTGAGGCTACCAGTTTGTGCAAAAGCTGGTACTGCTAACAGCAGTAGAATGATTATTTGTAAAGTTTTCTTCATCTTATTTAGACTGATTCTTAATAATGGCGCAAAAGTATATTACACCACCTGCCGTTGCAATCACTAGTGCTAGTGAATCTTGGCGCTATTGGTAGCTACTTGCTAAAGAAGAAGAATGAATGGAGCTTATCTGTGGATGATAATCTCTTGTACATCTGATGAAACAGGTATGGCCTTTACAGCTTGGTCATCGGTTTGCATAATTACATAGTCTGCATTTTTGCCAATCAGCTTTCCTTTTAAAACCCTTTCGTCAGATTGAAAAACGATTTCAATTTCTTTCGGAGCTTCTTCAAATCGCTTGAACATTCTATCACCGTAGAATTCAGAGGCTAGATTCAAATAGGCCAAAGCGGAAAGAACAATAATGTACGGGCGATATTTCTTCAAGGCGTTGGTAGACATTCCGAAATTGAACCTTTTATATGATTTCGGCCATCGCCCTTGCCAAAGCTTATCGACTTGAAAGAAGATCAATACGGCTATTAAACTTGCTGCTGCAAAAAGGATAAGCTCAAAGTTTTTAACAGGAGCCAACAAAAAGTCAAGGATGTCAGCATATTCAAAAATATTGATATCGAAGTGATTGTAGTATTTATAATCGAACATCATTCCAATCAACACTACGGTTAAATAACCTAAGGTGATGTATGTCTGACTGTCTAGAAAAGGTTTTTTCTCGCTCATTCAGGGTTCAAGATAAGAAAAGTCGTATTATTCAATCCGAAAGATCGACTAAACGTTCTCTAGGCAATTTGGAAGGGACATCATCTGGATGAGGCAACTAGCCAGCTAGTCTTAGGGCCTTTAAGACTTTAATGTGGTGGTGACTAGGGTAGCGAATTGATATTCGTTCGTCATTCCAGAATTTTTCTTTGCAGTTTTAGAGCAATGAAAAATATCCGGAATCTAAAAACTGGTTTGAGGAGATTCCTGATAAATCTTTTGACTGGAAAAAATGTCAAAAGATTTTCTGGAATGACGGTCAGTGAGGTAGTCTCGGCTCAATCATTCTGAGAGAAGCGAAGAATCTTATTAATCATTAAAGGAAGAATAGTATTTTCTGAAAGGTTGCAGCAACTAGTCTTAGGATCTCCTTAAGACTTTTATGTGGTGGTGATCAGAATAGCGAATAGATATTAGCACGTCATTCCGGAATTTTTCTTTGCAGGCTTTAGAGCAAAGAAAAATATCCGGAATCTAATAAGCTGGTTTGAGAGGATTCCTGATAAATCTTTTTGCTGAAAAAATGCCAAAAGATTTTCTGGAATGACGATCAGTGAGATAGTCTCGACTCAGTCATTCTTAGAGGTGCGAAGAATCTTATTCATCATAAAGGAAGAATAGTATTTTCTCAAACGATGCTTCAACTAGTCATAGGGTCCCCTAAGACTTTTATTCGGTGGTGACTAGAGTAGCGAATTGATATTCGTTCGTCATTCCGGAATTTTTCTTTGCAGGTTTTGGAGCAATGAAAAATATCCGGAATCTAAAAACTGGTTTGAGGAGATTACAGAAAATCTTTTGACTGGAAAAAATGTCAAAAGATTTTCTGTAATGACGGTCAGTGAGGTAGTCTCGGCTCAGTCATTCTTAGAGGTGCGAAGAATCTTATCCATAATTACAGAAGAATAGTATTTTTTGAAACGATGCTTCAACTAGTCTTAGGGTCCCCTAAGACTTTAATGCGGTGGTGACAGGAGTAGCGAATCGATATCAGTACGTCATTCCGGAATTTTTCTTTGCAGATTTTGAAGCAAAGAAAAATATCCGGAATCTAAAAAACTGGATTGAGGAGATTCCTGATAAATCTTTTGGCTGGAAAAAATGCCAAAAGATTTTCTGGAATGACGGTCAGTGAGGTAGTCTCGGCTCAGTCATTCTTAGAGGTGCGAAGAATCTTATCCATAATTACAGAAGAATAGTATTTTTTGAAAGGATGCATCAACTAGTCTTAGGGTTCCCTAAGACTTTTATTAGGTGGTGACTAGAGTAGCGAATTGATATTCGTTCGTCATTCCGGAATTTTTCTTTGCAGGCTTTAGAGCAAAGAAAAATATCCGGAATCTAATAAGCTGGTTTGAGAGGATTCCAGAAAATCTTTTGACTGGAAAAGTGTCAAAAGATTTTCTGGAATGACGGTCAGTGAGGTAAGCTCGGCTCAATCATTCTGAGAGAAGCAAAGGATCTTATTCATCATAAAGGAAGAATAATATTTTCTGAAAGGATGCAACAACTAGTCTTAGGATCTCCCTAAGACTTTTATGTGGTGGTGGCTAAGGTAGCAAATTGATATCGGTATGTCATTCCGTAATTTTTCTTTGCAGTTTTTCGAGCAAAGAAAAATATCCGGAATCTAAAAACTGGAATCACGTGAAACTATATCGCTCCGTGATTGATTAAATACACATGGAATTAAAAGGAAAACTAGCGATAGTAACCGGTGTCAGTAAAGGCATCGGTTTAGAAACAGTTAAAACTTTATTGGAAGCTGGCATGTATGTAGCAGGCTGGGGAAGAACCAATAACTCTATAGATCATAAAAATTACCACTTCTTTAAAACTGATGTTGCCGACTGGGAGAACGTTCAGGCTTCTTACAAGGCCACTAAAGAGCAGTTGGGTAACCCTGCTGTGCTTATCAATAATGCAGGTTTCGGTATTCAGGGATTAATCCATGAGATAGATGTTGAAGACTGGAAGTCTATGTACGATGTGAATGTGCACGGTTTATTTTACTGTATTAAAATGGCAGCACCAGATATGATTGATAATCAGGAAGGACATATTGTGAATATCTCGTCTATTGCAGGAACCAATGGTGTGAAAACCATGAGTGGCTATGTCGGGTCTAAGCATGCAGTAACGGGTATCGGACACTCAATTTTCCAAGAGTTGAGAGACTACGGAATTAAGGTGACAACCATCTACCCAGGTAGTACAAATACCAACTTCTTCGATGATATGGAGTTTGCTAACGCGAATGAAAACATGATGCGTCCTCAAGACATCGCTCAGACTATTCTAGGTTCGCTACAAACTCATCCGAATTACCATGTAGTAGATGTGGAAGTAAGACCGCTGAAACCGAAAGGGTAGAGAAGCAGAGAGCTAAAAGCCATTTGGAAAGATTAGAAAACCGAGCATAGTTGTTCGGTTTTTTGTTTTATATGCTGTCAGGGGCTCACTGCAGCAATGTTTTGCCTGAATAAAGAATTGGTAATCTTCCAAAGATTAGTCGTCAGACCACTCCAAGTGGTCAGACGACTTTCAAGTCTATAGAAACAGTTGTTCCCTTGATGCAAGGGATTCACTTATATGGGTTCTCAGTGAGGATATACCCCTCCGGCTTCCAGCCACCTCCCCTTCAGGGGAGGAGTTTGGCTCAACAGTATTTGTCCATCCACGATTAACTGATAACCGATAACGATTAACCTATACAGCAAAAACTTCCGGCTTCCGACTTCGGTCTTCCGTCTTCTCCACTATCTTTGACAATTCCTAAAACGAAAAGACGTTCATTCATCAATGTCAGTAAAGGTAGCCGGGCTAATTAAAATTTATGGGCAACAACATGCGGTAGATGATATTTCATTTATCGCCCAACCGGGAGAGATTCTGGGCTTTTTGGGTCCCAATGGAGCTGGCAAGTCCACCACCATGAAGGTTGCTACTGGTTTTATTCCACCTTCTGAAGGTTCGGTAGAAGTTTGTGGTATCGATGTGATGAATCAGCCCGTTGAAGCCAGAAGGAAGATTGGCTATCTGCCGGAGAATAATCCTCTTTATTTAGATATGTATGTGCATGAGTATTTGCTTTTTATGGCATCGGCTCATGGGCTAAAAGGGGCATCGGCCAAGGCTCGGGTAAAGGAAATGGTGGCACTCTGCGGGCTCACCAAAGAGCAGAACAAGAAGATTGCCATGCTCTCCAAGGGTTACAGGCAAAGGGTGGGGCTGGCTCAGGCGCTGCTCCACGATCCGGAAGTATTGATTCTGGATGAACCCACCACTGGGCTTGATCCCAATCAACTGGTGGAAATCAGAAAGCTGATCAAGGAAATTAGTAAGAACAAGACTGTGATTTTTAGTACCCATATTATGCAGGAAGTGAAAGCTTTGTGTGATAGGGTGGTGATCATCAACCAAGGCAAAATTGTAGCCGATGATACGCTTCAAAACCTCATGGGTAACCGCGTGGTGCTGAAGGTGGAATTTGAGTCGGCTGTGGATGTACAGAAACTGTCTGTTTTAGGTCAGGTGGAGGAGAAGGGAGCAAACCAGTTTAGCATTTCCAGCGAAGCCGGAAAAGACCTGCGGTCGGTGCTCTTCAAAATGGCCAAGGAAGAAGATTGGGTAATTCTAAGCATGAGCCAGGAAACTCAGGAATTGGAAGAGATTTTTCACCAGTTAACCCAAGCGAACTGATATGTGGGCGATCTATTCTAAAGAAATCCGTCAGTTCCTCAATTCACTCATCGCCTATGTGGTGATTGGCGTTTTCCTCACGGGAATTGGCCTATTAATGTGGGTGTTCCCAGAAACCAGCATCATCAATTATGGCTTTGCCGATATGGAAAGCCTCTTTTCATTGGGGCCATTTGTGTTTATGTTCCTCATTCCGGCCATCACCATGCGAATGGTGGCGGAGGAAAGAAGGGCAGGAACCATTGAGCTGCTGCTCACCAAACCATTGACGGAGTGGCAGATTGTGCTGGGGAAATACTTTGCGGCTTTTACGCTGGTTATTCTATCAGTTGTTCCCACACTCGTTTATTTCTATTCGGTTTATCAATTGGGCAACCCTGTTGGTAATCTGGATATACCAGGAATTATCGGGTCCTATATTGGTCTAATTCTACTTGGAGGTGTGTTTACCGCTGTTGGTTTGGCGGCTTCGGCTTTTACCGAAAATCAGATTGTATCATTTATTCTGGCGGTTTTTCTCTGCTTTTTCCTATATACAGGCATAAGCTCTCTGGCCGATTTAGTGAGTGGTCCTTCTGCCATTTACATTGAAGATTTGAGCCTGAGCTTTCATTACGATGCGCTTAGCCGTGGTTTGATTGATACCAGAGATTTGACCTTCTTCTTATCGACTATCATCTTTATTCTGATTATCACGCATTGGAAGATTATTGCTAGAAAGCTAAGTTTCAAGCCTATCAGATCGAGACTTTATAAGCGAGTATTTCTCGGTATGCTGGCTTTGTTGGTTTTCAATATTGTGGCTGCCAACTTTTTCTATCGATTCGACCTTACCGAGGATAAAAGGTACACACTGAAGCCTGCGACAAAAGAATTACTAAGGCAGTTGGATCAGCCGATGACCATTGAAATTCTCTTGGCTGGCGATTTACCTGCCGGTTTTGAGCGTTTCAGAAAGTCGATCAAAGAGACCATCGATGAGTTCGATGTCTATAAGCCGGGGGTGATCAATTACTTTTTTACTGATCCATCTGCAGCAGAAGATGCAAAAACTCGCGATGAGAATATTCGCTATTTGATGCAAAATGGATTCGAGCCAACCAATGTAGTGGATACTGAAGATGGAAGGCAGATTCAGAAGATCATTTTCCCTTATGTGATTGTTCGTTATGGTGAACAGGCTGCCGGTATTTTACTACTCAAAGGTGGAAAGGGTGGAAGCCCGAATGAAACCATTAATCAAGCTATTGAGAATGTTGAGTTTGAGCTGGCTGTCGGTTTACAACGCCTGGCTAACCTCAATAGAAAAACAATCGGTTTGGTGCGTGGTCATCAGGAACTCGATTCCATGAATATTGTGGGCTTTATGAGTGAAATGGTTCAGTATTTCGATATGAAGGAGATGAAACTGGATCAGGAGGTTCATCCTGAAGATTATGACGCCCTAATCATAGCGAAACCTACTTCTGCCTTTAGCCGATCGGAGAAGTATGTACTCGATCAATATGTGATGCACGGTGGTAAGGTCATGTTCCTCATAGAATCATTGCAGGCCGATATGTCTCAGGCGGCAGGAATGGGGACACTTGCTACTCCTATCAATCACAATTTGGAAGATTTGCTTTTCCGTTATGGAATCAGACTTAATGGAAATTATGTTCAGGATATTCAGAATTTCGGGAGATATCCGGTAGTAGTTGGTGAACAAAATGAGATTATCAATTTGCCATGGCCGTTTTATGCTTCTGTTAATGACTTTGCGGAGCATCCTATCACCAAGAATTTGGATGCAGTTTATCTCCGTTTCTTCAGCACAATGGATACAGTTAAGGCTGATGGTGTTACCAAAACTCCGTTGATGTTCACCTCTGAGTTTACGAGGGTTTTGCCAGCTCCAGCACCAGTAGCTTTAGAAGATTATGCCAATCAACCAGACCCTAGTTTATTCTCTGGAGGAAAGAAGGCTGTGAGTTATTTGCTCGAAGGTAATTTTACTTCACTTTTCAAGAACAGGGTTTTACCAGATTCAGTGAATAAAGCTTCTTATCTCGAGGAAGGGTTGCCATCCAAAATAGTGGTGGTTTCCGATGGCGACTTTATTCGCAATGAACTGAATTTAAGAAATAGAACACCGTATGAATTAGGCGTGAACCCATTCAGGGAAGATGGCGAAAAGGTGCGTTATGCTAATAAAGACTTTATGTTCAATGCGTTGGCTTATCTCACAGATGAAAACGGATTGATTACCTCTCGGAACAAGGAAATCACTTTAAGACCGTTGAACCGAGCAAAACTTCAATCGGAAAGAGGCTTCTGGCAGGCCCTGAACTTGGCAGGTCCTTTAGTGATTCTGGTAATTTTTGGTTTTGTTAGAGCCTATATACGAAAGCGTAAATATACATTTTAAATAATGACTGAACACACATACTACAGAGAGCCTTTTGTAAGGACTCCTGAAGAACTTCTTGATAAAAAGCTAGAATTGGCGCAGATAACCAAAGACGACCTAATTATTGATCTGGGCTGCGGTGATGGATACGTGATGATAGCGGCCTGTCAGCGTTATGGCTGTAGAGCAATCGGTTATGAAATTGATCCAGAGATTGTTGAAATGGCCACTAAAGCTGTAGAGGAGTCGGGACTTTCAGATAGAATAGAAATCAGGCAAAAGGATTTTTCGGAACATGATTTTTCAGAAGGAACGGTCTACTTGCTTTACCTTACTCGCAATGAGCTGAACAAATTTTCATTGCCACTTGAAATACATGCTCCTAAAAGAACAAGGATTGTGACCCATGATTTTGACATGCCAGCATGGGAGCCCAAGGAAACGGTAGAGTTTCCTCTCATGTCAGGAGATACCAAGTTTATCTACTTGTTTGAGAAGTGAGTTTGAAGCCCTCCGCCCGTTGGGCACCTCCCCTAGGTTAGGGGAGGAATTGTTGCCGAAGTTTTTTTCGTCTCGTCATTCAGAAGGAGGCCATAGGCCGACTGAAGAATCTCATCAATTATTTATGAGATCCCCGCCTCAGCGGGGATGGCATACAATTAATATTTCTGCACACTCTGGTCAATCTCATCTGCCCAAGCTAGGATGCCGCCCTTGAGATTGTAAAGGTTTTCAAAGCCATGGTTAGCCTCCAACCATTGAATGGCATTACCACTTCTGGCGCCACTTCTGCAATGAACCACTACTTGCTTGTCTTTAGCGAATTTATCAACATTTTCGGGCACCGTGCCTAATGGAATAAGCTCCGCACCGATTTCAGCAATCTCTGCTTCGTGCTGTTCACGAACGTCTATTAATTGAAAGTCGGCACCGTTATCCATTAATGCCTTCAATTCTTTTACTGTTATTTCCTTCATTTTAATTCTCGTTGTCGATGGACTTTTTTGAAACCAAGCTCGAAGTTAGTTGGTTCAGCTTTTTCACTTTGTAACCGAAGTTACCTTTTAATTCATCACGAATCTCCCTCATTCGCTGTAAAAGTTCATCAATTTCATCGGGCAGTACTTCATTTAGCGTTTCCTTGAGTCTTTTGGCAATTGTTGGCGACTTTCCATTGGTTGAAATACCAATCTTTAAGTCGCCTTTGGTAACTATGCTACCAAGGTAAAAATCGCACAAGTCTGGAGTGTCAGCTACATTGACCAAGATGCCACGACTTTTGGCTTCTTCCTGAATCCCTATGTTGGTTTCATGATCTTCCGTGGCTATTAGTGCCATCTGCATTCCCGTTAGATCTTCTGGGAAATATGCCCTCTCATAAAGAGTAACTGAAGGATGAGCCTTGACCAAGGTTTTGATCTCTTCTTTAATGGATTTTCCCACCAAAGTGACCTTGGCCTGAGGACTACTTTTCAGTAGAAAACTCAACTTTTCAAGACCTACTTCACCACCTCCGACAATAAGTGTTTCAAACTGGTGAACCTTCAGAAATACAGGATAGAGCTCATTTGCCATATTAAACTGCCTGAATGTGTTTGAATTCCTCTATGTAGGCTTTGCCCAATTTTACCACTTCTCCCACTACAATAACCGCAGGTGAGGAGATGTTGTGTTTCGAAGCCTCAAACTCAATGTTGGAAATGTTGCCAATCACCATTTTTTCATTTTCCAAAGTTCCATTTTGAATGATCACTACAGGAGTGTCCTGCTTTCCATAGTGGCGGAAAGTGTTGCAGATTTCATGAAGTTTTTTGGTACCCATTAATATGACAATAGTGGCTGTAGATTGAGCCGCAAGTGCAATATCAGGAGTAAGTCCACCTTCCTTGGTGGTAGCAGTAACCACCCAATAACTTTGACTGAATCCTCTTGAGGTCATGGGTATTTGCTGAAGTGCTGGCACGGCATGAGCACTGCTAATCCCTGGTACTATTTCGCAAGGAATGTCGAATTGACGAGCAAATTCCAACTCCTCATAACCCCTTCCGAAAATGAAAGGGTCTCCACCTTTCAGGCGAACTACATGCCCATTTTCTTGTGCAAAGTGAACAATGAGCTCATTGATGGTTTGCTGTGTATGACTATGCTTTCCTACTCTTTTACCCACATAGATTTTCTCCACTTTGGGTTTGGCGTAGGAGAGTAAGGCCTTGCTAGCCAAATCATCATAAAGGATTACATCTGCATCGGCAATGGCTTTGATGCCCTTAACGGTGATTAAGTCAGGATCTCCCGGACCGGCACCAACCAAAGTTAGTTTTGCGTTATTGTTCATCTTAAGCTTTATAAAAATCGCTGATCACTACTTTATCTTCTCCTTGGGCTGCAAGCTGTTCGCCTCTATAATTTCTGACAGTCCTTAAAAATTCGGTCGATTGATTAAAATACTCTTGAGCAAATTCATTCGAAGGCTCATGTTGCTGTATTCTAAGCACATAAGCTTTGAATCCTTCTGCGAAGGTGAATCTGGCATTGGTGCCGAACACTTCTTCGAAGCTTTCAAGAATACCGATTTGCGTATTGCACTTTACGTCTTCGCTTAGCAGTAGAGCCTTTGCTCCGATTACAAAAGCTGAATAGGAATTGTAAATAGCATCGGCATGAGCTGCTTCTTTCAAACCTGCTTCAGCCCACTCTAACCTTTCCTGTGCTTCATCTATTATCGTTCCAATTACATCCAGCATTACACTGGCACATTCTCCCACTCCAATTTCCGGGATGAATTTTTCTTCTTTACCCCAGTCGATGTACTCAGCTTGATCTAGTGTTTCTAGTTCGGCCAAAGGCTTCAAGAGATGGTAGAAATGCCTTTTTCCTAATCGTTGATAGAAGTCGTTGAAGTATTCGCCCCAATCAGCATTCGTTTCAAAAGCGTTTAAGAGTAAAGAAAGGGCGGTAGGAATTCTTTTTGTTGGGAGCTTGATCACCTTTTCGGCCATAAACCCTTCCCCATTAGGTGAAACACCACCACCAATCACCACTTGCATTGCAGGAATTACCAATCCTTTATGCTTGATAGAACTACCGTGAAAGCCAATATTGGCCGCCATATGCTGCCCGCAGGCATTCATGCATCCACTGATCTTGATTTTGATATTAGATTCATCAATTAGGTGCTTGAAATCTGTAGCAAGCAAGTTTTCTAAAGCAGTGGCCAAGCCTGTGCTATTGGTCACCGCTAAGTTGCAGGTGTCGCTACCCGGGCACGAAGTAACATCATGAGTACTATTGAACCCTGGTTTGGCAAGATTAAGTTCGGTAAGTGACTGGTAGAAGAATGGCAGTAAATCGGGCCTTACGTACTTTATAAGAAGGCCTTGGTTGGCAGTAACACGAATGTCATCTCCCGCAAATTCCTGTACTAGAGCAGCCAGCTTTCTGGCTCTGCTAGAATCAATATCTCCTAATGGAACTCTAATCCAAATACCATAATACCCTTGTTGCTTTTGCTCGAAAGTATTGGTGCGTTTCCAGTTTTCAAATGCGTTCCAGTCTTCTATTTGAGTTTCTGGAATGGCCTTGATCTCAGGTATGTTGGCCTCTGTAAGGCTAAGATCGAAATTTGTAGCGGTAGCTTTTAAGGACTTCCTTTCTTCATTTATGAGCTCCATCAGTTTTTCCAAACCAATGTTCTTCAATAGAAACTTGAGCCGGGCTTTATTGCGATTTGCTCTTTCTCCATATCTATCGAAAACTCTAATTAGTGCTTCGGAGAAAGGAATGATTTCTTCGGCAGGTAGAAACTCATGCGCTGTTTGGGCTGTCATGGCTACCGCGCCCAAGCCACCGCCAACTACTATTTTGAAGCCTTTGGTTCCATTTTCGATTTTAGGAATGAAGCCAATGTCGTGGAAGTAAGTCATGGCTGTGTCGCTTTCATCTGCCGTGAAAGCGATTTTCATTTTCCTGCCCATATCCTGACAGATTGGGTTTCTCAGGAAGAAATGGGTCAATGCATGAGCGTAAGGCGTTACATCAAAGGGTTCGTTTGGGTTAACTCCCGCATCAGGAGAGGCAGTGACATTACGAACAGTATTTCCGCAGGCTTCTCTAAGAGTAACATCGCTTTCTTCCAATTCTGCCCAAAGCGCAGGCGAATCTGCCAGCTTAACAAAGTGCAATTGTATGTCTTGCCGAGTAGTTAGATGTAGGTTGCCTGTGGCATATTTGTCCGAAACATTGGCAATGGTAATGAGCTGTTGGGGTGTTACCTTTCCGTAGGGCAGCTTTATACGTATCATCTGAACACCTGTTTGCCGTTGTCCATAAACGCCTCGGGTAAGTCGGTAGAGCTTAAATTTATCTTCAGCAATTTCTCCCTGATTGAACTTTTCTATTCGTTTTTCAAGCTCTAGAATGTCTTTTTTGGCAGCTGCGCTGATGTTCTTTTTATATGTCAAGCTCATGGTTAGTTGTTCTTTTCTGGTAGTACAGATGGCTTTTGATATGCAAGTTTAAATAAAAGAATATAAAGTCTACCAAAAAAGTAGGGTAATAATTCAGAAATGCTTTCTTTTGCTTTTATCTAGTATTTCAATGATCAACTTTAGTCCTTGGGAAAATATTGAGGCCAAAATGAAGTTGAGGCTAAGTAGAATGCGCCAAAATCCTTACAATTGATGGGCGATATAGATTTTATTTTTAATTTTATCCGCTTATTAAAACCACTCAAAAATTCAATCTTCTATGAAGTTTATAGTTTCTTCAGCTGAACTTTTAAAGCGCCTATCAAATATCAATGGCGTTATCACAACCAATCCGGTTGTTCCTATTCTCGAGAATTTCCTTTTCGAGATAAATGATGGCCTTTTGACCGTTACTGCTTCCGATCTTCAGACCTCTATGATTACTGAGATTGATGTAGAGGCCAAGGAAGATGGTAGTATTGCTGTGCCAGCAAGAATTTTGATGGACACACTCAAGAACTTACCTGAGCAGCCTGTTACTTTCAGCATAGACAACGAAACTTATAGCGTAGAAATAAACTCTGATAATGGTAGATATAAGCTGGCAGGTGAGAATGCAACAGACTTCCCTAAGGTACCAGAAGTTACTGATGCATATTCTGTAGATATGTCTACAGATGTGTTGAGCAGTGCTATCAATAATACCATTTTCGCCACTTCTAATGACGAATTAAGACCAGCTATGACTGGGGTTTTCGTAAAGTTAGGAGATACAAATACAACATTTGTTGCAACGGATGGACACAGATTGGTACGTTACAGAAGAGTGGATGTAGCGACTGACTCAGGAATGTCTATCATTATTCCTCGTAAGGCCTTGAACTTGTTGAAGTCTACTTTGCCTTCGGAAAATGTGAACGTAGTAATGGAATACAATGCTTCTAATGCATACTTCCATTTCAATAATATTAAAATGATTTGTCGTTTGATCGATGAGCGTTTTCCAGATTATGAAAACGTAATCCCTGCGGAGAACCCAATCGAAATGACAATTGAGAGAAGTGAGTTGTTAGGTTCATTAAAGCGTATCTCTATTTACGCGAACAAAACAACCCACCAAATCAGGTTAAAAATTACTGGTAGTGAATTAACTATCTCTGCTGAAGATCTAGATTTCTCAAATGAGGCGAAGGAAACTTTGGCATGTGAGCATGAAGGGGAGGATATTGAAATTGGTTTCAATGCTAAGTTCTTAGTAGAGATGCTTGGTAATATTCACTCTAAATCAATTACACTTCAAATGTCTGCTCCTAATCGTGCTGGTTTGATTATTCCTGCAGAGAAGGACGAAAGCGAAGATATCTTGATGCTTGTAATGCCAGTTATGCTGAACAACTATTAATGTTTTATATAATTAAATGAAAGAGGAGCTCAGGCTCCTTTTTTTGTTTCACACTAAAATTACCGATTATTACAAATGCTCTCAAAGAAGACCCAGTACGCCTTTCACGCACTTACGTATTTAGCTGAAAATAAGGATAAGGGGCCTGTGCTGATCTCTGAGATTTCTCAAGAGAGACAAATATCATTGAAGTTTCTAGAGAATATCTTGCTCGAACTGAAGAAGGCCGGAGTGCTTGGAAGTAAAAAGGGTAAGGGTGGAGGCTATTACCTCATTAAGCCACCAGAAGAAGTTAAGCTGGCTAAGGTTATTCGTATGCTCGATGGTCCAATTGCGCTGCTGCCTTGTGTAAGCCTAAACTATTATGAGAAGTGTGAGAACTGCCAAGAAGAGATTTGCGGGCTTAATCACGTTATGGCAGAGGTTCGAGACAATACATTGAAGGTATTGGAAAATAAGACTTTGGCCGATGTGCTAAGAAGTTCTGCTTCTTAAATCTCAATAAACTAAGAATGGAATTCCACCTATTAGGTTGAGCAAGAGTGAAGCTTTGGCCGCAATATGTGTCTTTACTGGTTGACTCTCGAGTATTAGTTTAAGACTGTCAGAGTCACGGTGAGGACACAATGACTGGCAAGCAATCTCAAGTTTCTGATTAACCTTTTGCTACAATCTGTGTCTTCACCGATTGACATTTGAAGATTACTAACAGGGAAGCTCATAGTGAGGGAACCATGACCGGCCGCAGAGAAGCTCTTTTTCATAAGTTTCAAATATCACATAGTGACATTCTAATCGTTTTATTGAGCTAATCGTTGAGTTTTCTGAACCGCTCAGAAATTTTCTCGGCTAAAAGTCTACTAAAATGGTAGGGAATATATAGATTTGTCGAATCGAATCTATTTAAGACTAGAGAATATGTTGGTAGATACGCTTGTTAATGGAAAGATTGAGGAGAGCCGAAAGGCTGATAGTAACCTTAAAAGCTTACTGAAAACTGTAAGCTGGAGGGTTGTAGGTACCATAGACACCATGGTGATATCATATATTATTACGGGTGATTTTGCCACTGCTTTTTCAATCGGTTCGGTTGAAGTAGTCACTAAAATGATTCTCTATTACCTACATGAGCGAGTTTGGGCTACAATAAAAGTTAGAAAATGAGTGAAGCAATAATCAACCAGTTAATTGAGGAAATAGAAGGGAAGTCTTTGGCGGAGTCGTTGAGCATTGTTGCTAACGCTTTTCCTGGTAAGGTTAGGTTTTCTTCTGCTTTTGGTCAGGAAGACCAAGTAGTTGCCGATGCAATCTTTAGGAACGATGTCGATATAGAGGTGTTTACACTCGACACTGGCAGGTTGTTTAAAGAGGCTTATGAACTGATAGATCAGACTCGTTCCAGATATAAAAAGCCAATTAAGGTTTATTACCCTAAAGCGGAGCGAGTGGAGACTATGGTGAATAAAAAAGGTATGCACAGCTTTTACGAGTCTGTAGAGAACCGTAAGGAATGTTGCTTTATTCGTAAGGTTGAACCATTAAAACGAGCTTTGGTAGGCGCTAAAGTTTGGGTGACGGGCTTACGGTCAGATCAGTCTGAGAATAGGCAGGGCTTTGATCTTTTGGAGTGGGATGGAGCTAATCAGGTCATCAAATTCAATCCAATTCTTCGTTGGTCTTATGAAGAAATGATCGATTACCTCAAACAATACAAAGTGCCTTACAACAAGTTGCATGACAAAGGATATATCAGCATAGGTTGTGCACCATGTACTCGCGCCATTGAGCCAGGAGAACACCCAAGAGCCGGCAGATGGTATTGGGAGACCTCCCAAAAAGAGTGTGGGCTACATCAGGTAAATAAATCGACTGCTAGCATCTAAACTACATTTACTACCAGCCGAAAAGCATCAGTATTCCAGCTGCTGTTAAGAAAAGCCCTCCAGAAAATGTTTCTATACGGTGTGATGCTTCGTATTTGTCATTAGGGTTTTTCTCTTTCGGTAAAATTGCTCGGTATATAAATATAATGCCCAATGGGATAAGAAGAGCTCCTATTAGTTGTCTCATTAATGCAGCTTCTCTTCAATCATTTCATCCAAATCTAGGGCCAACTCAAAGGTGTCTTCAAACAATCGGTTAAGCTCTTGTTCATTGGCTAACAGATTAACTACTAAGTTTTTGAATTCTACACTTTTAATCTTCTCGTAAGAGATGATTTTTTCTTCTCCGAAGTCTACGTCCGACACCAAAAATTCTGAGTAGTACTTCTCCTTCATCCTTACATAGTAATCTACCACGTCTCTTAATTCCAAATACTTGCTCTTGAGCGTGATTAGTTCACTTTTTACGTCAGAATTTCTATTCGTGTAATTAGTGTTTAAGTAGAAGTTGATGGCTTCTAGCTGAATGATAGGTTTGTAAGTTCTGTTAATGTTAAAGAGATAAGTTCCAATGTTGTCGTCTTCTAGCAAGCCACCTGAAAATAGTATTCTGGCTAATTCTCGAGTATCTTCTTGCAGTTCATTCCGGCTTGGAACAATGCTGTAGAAGTTCTCCATATTGGTTTCGTTTTCGCGGTAAACCTTTCTTAAAGCAGCTTTTTCTAGTTGAAGATCTTTCTGACCCTCGTAATAAACATTGAGCTGATAGGCTACGCTGATACCAAAGATGATCAGCAAAACTTCCATAAAATATGTAAAGAAGTCTCTTCTCCTTAACTTTTTTGAAGCGGCTGATTTCTTAAGCCTCCTCGAAGTACCTATTTTGACCATTACTTGCTGTTCCTGAAATTGACCTTACCATTTTATTAGCTTCTCAAGCTATCATTTTTTCAAGAAAGTCGCCCACGAAATAAGCTAATACTGCTGCTGAACCTCCAAGAAAAAGTGTTTCCAAAGTGCTTCTGAGCTTGTTGGCCTGAGTTACATAGCTTTTGGCAAAGCCTATTCCTGCAAATGTTACAAAAGTAAGAACAGATGAATAAAGAAATAGGTCACCAGAAATGCTTGAACTTGTGTAGTCGATGACATATATGATCAGAGGTATAATGCCTAGACTAAGGAATGAAATGAAGGTAACAAAGCCCATTTGAAATGGAGATTTGGATTCTTCGGTCATGTTAAGTTCTTCCTTCATCATTACATCTACCCAGCGATCTTTATTCTCAGTGATTTTGTCTACTACTTGCTCTAGAAGCTTACCTTCAAAACCCTTAGCAGCATATATTTCCCTAATCTCTTCTCTTTCCTTTTCAGGCAGATTGTCTACTTCCCAATATTCAATGGCTTTATGTTTTCGGTAATTCTCTTGCTCTGACTTGGTAGAAAGGTAGCTGCCCACAGACATGGCAAAGCCATCGGCAAACAGGTTCGCGAAGCCAAGAATTAACACAACTGCACTATCTAGCTGTGCGCCAGCAGCTCCAGCTACTACGGCAAAGGTGGTAACGGAGCCATCAATGCCGCCATAAATGAACTCTCCAATGTAATCTTGGAAGCGAGAGAACCACTTATTCTCTCCATGTAGTCTGGGTTCTATATGCTTAGCCATAACCAATTTTGTAGTAAGACTTGTACTAATATAGTCTGAATGCTTGGCTAAGTAGAGTGAAAAATAAAAAAGCCTGACGGGTGTCAGGCTTATAAATTAATCCATTCTTTCAATTTTTGCCCCAAGGGCTTTTAATCGGGTGTCAATATGTTGGTAGCCTCTATCTATTTGTTCTACATTGTCAATAATAGATCGGCCTTCTGCAGAAAGTGCTGCAATCAACAGGGCTTGTCCGGCACGAATGTCTGGAGATGTCATTCTAATTCCCTTAAGTTTTTGCTGTCTATTCAAGCCAATAACTGTAGCTCTGTGCGGATCGCAAAGGATGATTTGAGCGCCCATGTCAATCAGTTTATCTACAAAGAACAGGCGGCTTTCAAACATTTTCTGGTGAACCAAAACCGTTCCTTTAGCCTGAGTGGCCACCACTAGCACAATACTAAGAAGGTCAGGGGTAAGGCCAGGCCAAATAGCATCAGCAATAGTCATAATTGAACCATCTATGAAGGTTTCAATTTCGTAACGATCTTGAGAAGGAATGAAGATGTCATCACCTCTGAACTCCATATCGATTCCTAGTCTTTTGAAGGTATCAGGAATTACACCAAGCTCAGGAATCTTACAATCTTTGATAGTAATTTCAGACTGAGTCATAGCTGCCATGCCTATGAAAGAACCAATTTCAATCATATCAGGCAGCATTGTATGCTCTGTACCACCTAGTGAGTCTACTCCCTCGATATGAAGTAAGTTAGAGCCAATTCCAGTGATTTTGGCTCCCATGCGGTTAAGCATTTTACTCAACTGTTGAAGATATGGCTCACAAGCAGCATTGTAAATGGTGGTTTTTCCTTTGGCCATGGCTGCTGCCATTAAGATGTTGGCAGTTCCGGTTACGGAAGCCTCGTCAAGCAGCATGTATGTTCCTTTCAGCTGACTAGCATCGATATGGTACATGCCTGTCTCTGCCTCATAAAGGAATCTGGCTCCAAGTTTTTGAAAGCCAATGAAGTGAGTGTCTAGCCTTCTTCTACCAATTTTGTCTCCTCCAGGTTTAGAAATCTTTCCTTTGCCAAAACGAGCCAAAAGCGGACCTAAAATCATTATTGAACCTCTGAGAGATGAAGCTTTCTTTCTGAAGTCCTCTGTTTCTAGGTAGTCGATGTCTACATTTTTAGCACAGAAGCGATAGCTCTCATTGCCAAGATATTTAACATCTACACCCATTTCTGCCAAAAGCTCAATCAGCTTGTTAACATCACGAATGTCTGGGACTTTGTTAATTGTAACAGGTTCTGCGGTAAGCAAAACTGCACATAGAATTTGTAAAGCTTCGTTTTTGGCACCTTGTGGAATAATATCTCCTGAAAGGCGGGTGCCACCTTCAATAATGAAAGAGGACATTTAGTTTCTGCGTCTTTTGTTGTTGTTTCTTCTTCGGTTATTGTCGCGGTTATTGTTCCTGTTAGAACGATGCGATTCCTTAACATTATTATTAAAGAGACCGAATTCTTTCACTTTCTCAATGTCAATATCTAGCTGCCCCTTAGATAGCTCCTTAATGTGCTTTAAGATGATTTCATCATCGATATTGTCTTTGTTCCAAGTATTGTAGAAAGACTTCATCAGTCTGCCAATGTGAATAATGGCAGACTCTCTAGTTTCTGCGTCTTCCATGGCAATGGCTTGCTCAATCATTATTTCTACGCTACGGCCGTAGTGCATGTACTTAATGTTTGAGCTTTTGTAATTAACCCTTTGTGGTTTTTTGCCAATAGCTTCTTTGTCAGGCATTGGAAAAGGCGCTTCAACTTCTAGTTCAAAGTTGGAGATCAAATACAAGTCGTCCCATACTTTCTGATCGTAATCCTGATTGCCTTTGATGTTGGTGTTGATCTGCTTCATCAGATCTGTCAAGGTTTCTGCGTAAGCGCTTCTTTTTTCCTTGTCTTCTATCGTTTTTATATGATTAACCAACTTTTGGATGTTGCGACCATACTCTAACAATTTCACTTCAGATCGCTCCGTATTATATTCTAATCCCATTGATTTTTAGTCTTGGTTCAAATTACTAATTATTATTGAAAAGCTAGTTTTAAGCTTATCTATTCTACTATTCTAAGCTTTGCAAAGGCCAGCAAGAGCGTTTTTTCGCCAAAGTCTTCAAATATGACTATTGCCTTTTTGTTGGCGCCTTCGGTGTCTAGTTTTCGTACTTTTCCGAAGCCGAATTTCGGATGTTCTACCTTCATGCCTTCTCCAAGCTTCGATGTGTCGCTAGGCTTAAAATCTACCGAAGGTTTATGGTATTGAAGCGGCTTTTTGGCTACTGGTTTTTTATTGCTCATCAAGTTTCTTGCAAAGCTTGAAGAAAAACCCGGTGGCTGTTCGCTCTTACCCAACTTAGGTTCTCTGCTTCCAAAGCGTGTGTTCACAAAGATATAATTGGGGTCTACTTCTTCAATAAAACGGCTTGGTTCACAATTAATGAGCCTACCAAACCTGTAACGCGAAAGGGCATAAGAAAAGTACAGGTTGTCTTGAGCCCGCGTAATGGCCACATAAAAAAGCCTGCGTTCTTCTTCTAAGTCGGCTCTACTGCTCAACATCATTTGAGAAGGGAAGAGGTCTTCTTCCAAACCAACGATGAATACGTTTTTAAACTCTAGTCCCTTCGATGCATGAATTGTCATTAAAGAAACGAAGTCATTGTCTGTAGGGTCTTCATTGTCTGCATCCGTCAATAGAGCAATGTCTTGAAGAAATGCGCCCAAGGTTTTGTCTTCTACTTCAGGCGTTTCTACGAACTCCTTCATGGCATTCAGGAGTTCCTGAACGTTTTCGTAGCGGTTAAGTCCTTCAACCGTTTTGTCATCGTAAAGCTCTTTAAGCAAGCCCGAAGCTTTGGCTATATGACTTGCCGCTTCAAAAGCATCTTTAGAGTCTACATAGATTTTGAAACTTTTAACCAAGGTAACAAAGTCTCTAACGGCATTGGCGGCTCTTCCCGGAAGGAACATGTCTATGTTGGTCAGCACTTCCCAGAGCGGAATGTCATGCTCAAAAGCCGCAACCACCATTTTTTCAACCGAGGTAGGTCCAATGCCTCGTTTCGGTAGGTTGATGATTCTTCTGAAAGATTGCTCATCGTTGGTATTGATGGCGAACCTCAAATAGCCCATCAGGTCTTTGATTTCCTTTCTTTGATAGAAGGAAAGACCACCATAGATTTTGTAAGGAATACCGCTTTTTCTAAGCGCTTCTTCTATAGCCCTCGACTGGCTGTTCGTTCTATAGAGAATAGCGAAGTCCTTATTTTCGTAATTGTTTTGTGCTTTTTGTTCGAAAATGGTTGAAGAAACAAATCGCCCTTCTTCATTGTCTGAGATAGACTTGATGAGTTCTATTCGGTTGCCATCATTATTGGCTGTCCAAACAGACTTTTTAAGCTGCCCTTTGTTTTGAGCGATCAGTGAGTTGGCCGCTTCAACAATGTTTTTAGTAGAGCGATAATTCTGCTCTAGCTTAATGACCTTAAGGTCTGGAAAGTCTTTCTCAAAGTTGAGGATGTTCTCAATATTAGCACCACGGAAGGCATAAATAGACTGGGCATCGTCACCTACTACCGCAATATTCTGACTTACGGCAGAGAGTTTCTTGGTAATGAGGTACTGCGAAACATTGGTGTCCTGAAACTCATCGACCAATACATATTTAAATCTGTGTTGATACTTGTGCAGCACATCTAAATGATCTCTAAAAAGTATGTTGGTGTTCAGCAGAAGGTCATCAAAATCCATAGCGTCTGCTTTGAAGCAGCGTTGGCAATAGGTTTTGTAGATTCTACCCATTTCTGGCTTTTGAGCTGCAGCATCATCTGCCGCGTAAAGCGGATTGTTGATGTACTCAGACCATTCTACCAGTCGGTTTTTAGCTCCCGAAATACGGTTGAGCACTACGTTTGGTTTGTAAACCTTATCATCTAGCCCAAACTCCTTAACGATAGTTTTAATGAGCGATTTAGAATCGTCACTATCATAAATGGTGAAGTTGCTCGGGTAACCCAATCGATCTGCTTCGGCTCTCAGAATTCTGGCGAATACGGAGTGGAAGGTGCCCATCCAAAGATTGCGGGCATTCAGGCCTGCCACTTTTTCAATACGCTCGCGCATTTCTCTTGCAGCCTTATTGGTAAAGGTCAGTGATAGTATGTTGAAAGGATCAACACCTTTTTCCTTTATCAAGTAAGCGATGCGGTAGGTGAGTACCCGAGTTTTACCAGATCCTGCTCCAGCAATAATCATGGCTGGGCCTTCGGTGTTTACTACACCTTCGTATTGTGGTTCATTAAGGGTTGAGAGAAAATCCATTCAGCACAAGAAGCTTCTATCGAGAAATAAATCAGCTTTATCATTATTGTGAATCGCTGATTTCTAAGACCCTGCAAGTTAAGACTTGAATCTAATTTTTGGTAATCAAAGTTTGGAAGTATTGTCAATAACCATCAATACAAGTGAGACTGCTTTTGCTAATTAATCGATTAGACCTTCTTGCATGGCAATTCTAACCATTCCAGCAACATTGTTAACGCCTAGTTTTGACATGATTGATTTTCTGTGAGTTTCTGTTGTTCTCCGTGCTATAAAGAGTTTTTCGGAGATTTCGTTGGTTGAAAGGCCTTGAACCACAAGGTTTAAAATTTCCAATTCGCGTTCTGTTAAGAGCTGGATTTTCTTCAGACTGCTTGATTTCACCTCTTTTCCATTTTCAATAAGAGCTTCCATTGCTTTTGGAGTATAATAGGTGTGCGATTTACTGACAGTTTTTATGCTGTGTAGGAATTCTTCAGAATCTGCATTTTTAAGTATGTAGCCCTCAACTCCAAGTTTTAAGGCCTTTTTTACTGTATTTCTATCCAAGTGCATGGTGAGTAATATGCAATTGGGTTTAGCATTAGCAGTTATAAGTTTTTCTACAAGCTCGAGTCCGTTTATTCCAGGCATATCAAGGTCGGTTATAAGCAGATCTGGTTTTAGAACTTTTGTTTTGGTAAGACCTTCATTCGAATTGCTATATATGCCTATCAGTTCAAAACCCTCAAGTTGATTTATTAGTCTGCTAATGCCTTCGGCAACTAATTCGTGATCATCAATTATTATTACTTTGGTCATTTATCTACAGGTATACTAACAAAAACGGTGGTACCTTGGCTTGTTTCAAAATTTACTTTGCCATTTACAATTGTGAGTCGGCTCTTTATGTTTTGCAGGCCATGTCCTTTTGGTTTGTCATGTTTTAATCCATCACCATTATCTTCTACCAAAAGAGTAAGCTGATTGCCTGTTTTATAAAGCTGAACATTTACTAATGTAGCATTTGAGTGTTTTAGAACATTGTTTATAAGCTCTTGTAAAATACGATAGATAGTGATTTCGATACGTTCTCCGAATCTGCTGTAGATATTTTTGTATTCAAATTCATATTCGATTTCAGAATACGTAAAAGAGTTTTTGAGTAGGTCATCTATCGCTTCAATCAAACCATGATCCACAAGAGCTCTTGGCATCATTTGGTGTGAAATAGTGCGTACCTCTTCAGCAGACCTGGTAAGCAGATCGTTGAGTTGCGCTATTTGGGGTTTTGCTGAGTCCTCTACTTTGCCCATGATATCGGACATCGCCAATTTAATGGCGGAGAGCTGCTGTCCGACTCCATCATGTAAATCTTTGCTAATGCGACTGCGTTCTGTTTCTGTAGCCACCAAGACATTTTGAAGGCCTTCTTCTCGTTCTTTAGCAAGTTGCTCATTATGCCTAATCTGTTTTCTTTTTTGTAGAAAATAGAACCAAACCCCTGCAATTATTAATGTCGTGGTTGCTATAAAGACTATTGTTCGTCTTTTTACTTTTTGGGAATTGATTTCTGCGTTAAGTTTAGTTTCACTCAGTTGGCGCTCAAATTCGAGGCTATCTGCCAGGTAATTCATTCTTTGATTAGCTTCTAGCCAAGCTATTTTTCTAGTATTATCTAAGTTAAGTAGGGAGTCTTCCGCATTTTTGAATTTTCTATGATAGGTCAGAGCTTTTTTATAGTCATTTTGGGCAAGGTACACTTGAAATAAACCTTTTGAGCTTTCAATTATGTCTTCTTGGTAATTGTTTGCAATGGCGTAATTGTAGCTTTCTTTAAAGTATGCTTCGGACTGTTCTAAACGACCTTTCCTTAGGTAGATTTCTCCGAGTGCTGATTTGGCTGGCGAATAGTAGAACTTTGAATTACAGTTCTCCATAGTCGAAAGTTCTTTATTTAAGTAGTACTCTGCTGAGTCTAATTGTTCCAAGCCAAGATGTATTCTCCCAAGCAAGGCAGAGTTTCCGGAATTACACAGGTCATCCATATTAAACTCTAACTTGGCACTCTTTGTGGCATAAATTAGAGCCGAGTCTAGCCTATTCTGAATTTGATAAAGAGAAGCAATATTATGGAGTGTGCCTCTTATGTAAGTTGTGTCATTCTGCAGAATGAAATACTGAAGTACCTCTTTGTAACTATCCATTGACTTCCCATATTCTCCAATTTTTTTATAAAGAACTCCAAGGTTGTACTCTAACTCTTGTAGACTTTTATGGTCATTAGATTCTCGATAAATCTTTTGAGCGGCTAAATAGGATTGAATTGACTCTATAAAATCACCTTGATTACTGTAGGTGTTTCCTAGATTTTCTAGAATGAAAGATTCATAACCTTTATTCTTAAGTACAATGCTAGCTTCAAGCGCAGAGTTTAGATATACTATGGAACTATCGCCCAAACCCATTTTACGGTATAGCACTCCAATCTCATTACCAAAAATCACTTGGTATTTTAAGTTGCTAAACTTCAAGGCGTAGTCAAAACCTTCACGAGCTATTTCAAGGTGGCGAGGTAGTTTCTCCAAATAGATTAAGGGTTGAATAACATTGAAGTAGCCTGAAAGGATATTGAAAGAGTCTTCTCTAGCAAGACTAATTTGAAGGTGCTTTTCATAAGTTTCTAATGCCTTTAGATCATTTTCCTGATTAAAGTACTCATCTCCAAGAGCCTTGTAAATCATCATTAATTCAGAAGAGTCTGAAGCGGTTTCTAGTTTGGTAGTCAGGCTGTCTATAGCCCCTTGGCCAAAAGCTGAAAAGCTGAAAATGCTTAAACATAAAGTCAGACACGACCATCTACGTATTTTCCACATACAAATACCAAATTACCACGAGAGGGAGTCAGGAGTGTAAGCGTGAACTTTGGGATATCAATAATTCTCAAAGTCATGCATCTATTTATAATGCCTATTTTTTATCAAGAAACTCTAGTACAGTTTCTGACCCGTCATCTCAGATTAATAAAACTTTATATACAAACTCATTTGCTCTCTGATGGCTTTGAGAATCTATGAAAGAGAGCAGCCCTTCGCCTTTGCGCGAAGGGCATTAAATTTTAAAATCCAACCATTAAAGAAATGAAAAAACTCACCCTTCTCATAGTAATATTTGCCCTAATTGGAGTCGACCTAGCTGAGGCTCAGAGTGTAACAAGTCAAAAGCTTAGCTATAAGCTTTTGGAGTCTGATGTAGATAAATATGTAGGTTTTATTGGTGGTGGAGGAGGTATGTTCCTCGGTGGAGCCACTATTCTTGGTATTTCATTAGAAGTAAGGGGGCAGTACGATATACCTGGCCTGCCGCTTACTGCTTGGTTTCAGGGTCACAGAGAATTAGTGGGGGTAGGTCATATAGATCGAGGGCCTTTAGAATATAAAGCCAAACCCATGGAACTGAATGGCGGAGTGATGCTTCCTATTATTCCGGGTAAGAAAAAGAAAGACGATGTAAAAATAATTCTTGAAAGTGCGGGAAGCTACAGTAGTAGTTATATAAGCTCTTATGAAAAGTCTTTCAGGCCTCGTGGTGAGGTGAAAACCGATTTATTAGCAAAAGTAGGTCTATACAGTTTTAGTAGTTCAGATGCTTCTAATGCCGGACTGACACTCGGGATTACTCGTAGAAAACGAGAGCATGCCAAAGTGGAAGTGGGTGATTATATCTATGACACACATTACGACAAACAGTTTTACTTAGACCTTATCTATACCCCAATTACAAATTTACCAGAGCCTGGGACGGATGCTAATGGGCAGGTAGTGCCGTTAGATCCTGCTACCTCTTTTGGTGCCAGAATAGGCTTTCAGAAGCTATTCTACGGTACTCGCTCTATCAATTATGAACTAAGTCTAAGGCCTTACAGTGACGCTTATCTATTTACGCTAGCAGTAAGGTACACCTTTGGTATAGGGCTATAATTTTTAAAAGAAAATTATCACCAAAAATTTATTCAAATGAATCAGATTAGAAAAAATAATTCAGTGGCTAGGGTGCTTATAATTGGCTTACTACTAGTGCTTAACGGATCTCTCATAGCTCAAAAGAATTTCATGGAGATTGCTCAAATGAAAGACAAGAAGTGGGATAATTTTAGAAAAGGAAGCGACTACTATATAAGTCAACTAATGCTCATTGACGGCTTAATAGATGTAGGATTATTAAAAGAAGAAAATACGCCAAACCCAAAGGATATTGGGGTGCTAACCTTTCAGCTTTGGGATGAGAGTACATGGAAGTCTAGTAAAGCAGGTGGTTGGGTGTATTATGAGAAAAACTTTATCTCAGAAGATGGAAGTAACATGATCTCCAATAGGATAATGGAGGAGATACTTCCTAAGATTAGAGCAAAATACACCTCGGCCGGTTTTAATCTAATGGAGCCTGATGAGTTTATTACCAACGAAGAGCAAAAGAAAATTTACTTTAATGGCCCTTCTAGGGTAGAATTGAGTGGAATTTTAAAGTTTTTCAGCAATGGCCTATTAAATAGGTTACAAGGTAATAGTAATGGAGGAACTGGATCGGTGTCTGCCGATGGTTATGCTTTTTACCCTGTTACTGCTAAGACTGTTTCTATGGACTTTAAGTCACCTTCTAATATTGGCTTGATTACAGAGGAACTCGGTTTAGATGCTTCTTTGCTCATTGCGGTACGAGTTAGTATAGAAAAGGGAGGTAGGTCTCTGGTGTTCAGGGGTTTTGAAATGGCTGTGGTAACTACTATCGATGATGAAAAGGATAAGGAATATAGCGGAAGAATTGGCGCTAAACTAATGAATATGTATAGAGATGGTCTAACGATGAGTGCATCGTACTTTCAGATGGACCCCATAATGCTCGCAGATTTAGAAAGGAAAACGGGCAATGTAGAGAAATGGTATTTAGATGGAGTTGACCTAGTAGCTGAAAGGATGACAGATGATGTGATTTTCGGTATGAAGAAATTTATTAATCGAGATAAGTCGAGAAAATAGGAGATTAAGGTTTTTATGCGTGAAAAGCACTCTCAATGGAGTGCTTTTTTATTTGATTATTAACTTAAAACCAAACTCTCAAAGTATTCTTCATACCCATCAATGGTTTTTTCCATAGTGTACTTCTCGAAGACGGTCTTTAGAATCTTTTCGATAACATGAGTCTCTGTTTCTCCATCTTCCAGTACTTTTTTCTACATCCTTAGTTTTCAGGCCAACTAATCCCATTTTTTTACCAATCTCATTGAGGTACTGGTTGAATTGTTCCCAATAGTCTGATTGCCTCATATTCTACAGCTTGTCTAAAATCTAAATGCTTGCCATACTGTTCCATGTATTCACTTAAGCCCTGATTTTGCCATACCTTCCTTTTGTAGTTTGTGTAATAAGAAGATAGTGTTCTGTTAAAAAAAAACTGGAAGTTTTCTGATTCTCCACTCTTAAGTGGCAGAAAGGTAAAGGCTTACCTTCAGTATCTTTCACTTCAATTTGTTGGGCAAATGGTAAAGATGAAAAGCCGACTAAAAGAAGTAGGCTTATCAATAGTTTGTGCATTACGGAGATAATTTAAATCGATATACAAATAAAGATTCATCGGTTTCGCTGACATGGCCATCGGCATAGTAGTAATCGCCAATTTTACCAATAACTCTGAATCTTTGGGGTACTTCAACATCATGGGTTAAAACCTCGCCTTGGTAAACCTGCATTTTCGTATGACCATTTTTTCCATTGGGATGGTAGATTCGGAAAACCATGTTTTCATTAGCCCATAAGCTAGCATAATAGCTTTGGTCCATTAGGTCGCTATCCCAAGAGTCGATGGCTTCTTCAACTGTTCTAGTCCTTTTGTATTCATATTTGAAGCCTTTACCAGATACGCCAAACTTCTTTACCAATTGGAGATTTTCGTCATAAATATGGATCAAAGAATCTGTCTGAAAACCGACTATTAGATGATCTTTTAAATGAGTCAAATCTAGCCCAGCGAAATTTGGAATAAACTTATTTTCCAAATAAAAGCTTGGCCAGTTAACTCCCATTTTTTCAAGTTTTCCACTTTCTATGTTGAACTTACCTATTGCATAGGTATCTGTATAGAACTCCTCGTCTTGATAAGCATTCATTTCAGGGTGCTCTGTAATGATTGGTAGGTAAAGAAAACCATTATGAATGCTGGTAAAATTGCTTTGTATATTGGGGTTCCAATCTATGGTGTACATTCCTTTGTCTTCTGCATTGGGATTGGCTAAAAGCTCTTGGCTTGAGGTTTGACTGTCCCAATCGAAAAGTTTGAATGAAAGCTTAATGGAATCATTCTCAAACACATTAAAGCCGAAGTTGTCTATCATCAAATAGTTTGAGCCAGGAGCTTCTGCGATATAGTTGATGCTTCGCACTTCATTAGGACCACTGCCCTGTCCTCCGTACATTCCTTCGAGCTTTAAGCTCTCGTCAAAGAAATTCACTGTATGATCAACTAAGTCTAGGTAAACAATCTTGTTGTTGATGAGCTCTAAGCGACCCAAACCCGAATATTTTTCTGGTGCTAGAGAGACACTATCAATTTTAATCTCTGAAACGAGACTAGTAGCAATCTCGCTTATTATGGGAGTGTCTTGTTGGGTGACTTCTTTTTTAGAACAAGCCCAAAGTATAAGTAAAAGAAGGAGTGAGTGTTTATTGAATTGCATTTATACAAGTATAATTTTCAATCATCTCTTTTGCAATAAGAAGATAGCTTTTTGTAGACTTGAATAAAGCGGGGCTTAAGCTTCTCGAATCAATTTTAGGTTATACTCCTCATTTTTTGAGAGCGTGTCAATGCTTCAGTTTCTTTTTCTGTTTTGACTTTTAGACTGAAGCCCATAAATGCCTGTCACGATAAGCGTACCAAAAAGGAAAGCCAAAATGTAGTGCGACCATCTTTGACTGTTAAAGTCAAACCATGTTGGAAAGAAATAAAAGGCGAAATATGTTAGTATTAGCAAGGTTTGAAAAACCTTAATAGTCTTTGTCATCAACACGTGATGTAGTGTGTTTGGTACTCCTTAAATCTATAAATTTTACAACAAAGATTTATCTCACTAAGCTCTCAAAGTATTCTTCATAACCATCAATGGTTTTTTCCATTGTGTACTTCTCGAAGGCGGTTTTAAGACCATTAGTTATCAGCTGTTGTCTTAAAGAGTTGTCAGAAAGTACCTTTTGAATTCGTTCTGCTAAACCTCCAATGTCTTCGTTTTCGAATAAAAAGCCATTTACTCCATCTTCTATTACATCAGGGATTCCGCCAAAATTGGTTGCTATTACAGGACATTCCATGGCCATGGCTTCTACCAACACCAATCCGAAACCATCCATTGTAGAGGCTAGAACATTTACATCGAGTAATCTATAGATGTTCAAAATATCTTCAGGCGGAACTTTGCCTAAAACATGCACTTCATTCTCAATGTTGAACTTGTCTAAATAGGGTTGAATTTGCTCGGGCGAGATGCCTGCGAAAATGAGTTTAATGTTAGGGTCATTTAGCCTTGCTATTGCTTCAATTAGTTGAGGCTGTTCTTTGAATCTGGAAATGCAGCCCACCACCTTGTCTTCAGGTTGAAGGTTTAGTTGCTTTCTGAACTGCTCTACTTTTTCTTGGCTCCACTGTTCAAATCGCTTCTTCGGAATACCATTATGGATAACCTTAATATGATGCTCAGGATAGCCCTTTTCAATAAAAATCCTTTTCAGGCCATCACTGATTACAACAATATTAGCTGTGTTCTTTATGTAAAACTTGCGTTGCAGCCAACCACCAGCACTCAAAGGGTTTTGTCTGCGTGTATGTACTATCTGAACTGGAAGATTAAACCTCAGTTTAGCGAAAATACTGGTGTATCTGTCGTGACTAGATTGAGCATTGATGATATCAATTTTTTCATTTCGAACTAAATCACGAATCTCTCTCCAATTCTCAAAATCGAACTTCCCTTTAATGCGCATGGGGACTCGGGTTACCCCTGGGTGTTCAATCAAGTCCCAAATAGGCATTTCTTTTCGAAGCCCTGCAAATACTTTGTGTCCACGATCGGCCAGGCCTTTAGCTAAATAGGTGATAGAATATGTGGAGCCTGCCATGCCTCCTTGATAAGTCAGAAATAGTATTCGCAAACCTTTTGATTTTAATCTATGCCGCAAACTTACGACAAATAGCCTTTTCTGTTGTATGTTTGTGTTCGGTGTCTTGCGCTTAGACACTGGTGTTTAATTTCTTAAATTTGATGCATGTCTGAAGAAACCGAACAAGAGCAACAAGCTCGTAGACAGGATTACTCAGAGAAGGAGAAAACAGAGATTTTCGATGGAGAGTTCATGCCACATGTAGACTCCATGTACAACTTTGCCTTTCGCCTTGCTTTTGATGAAGATGATGCCAAGGATTTGGTGCAAGATACTTATTTGAAGGCATTTAGGTTTATCAATTCATTTGAGCGTGGAACTAACGCAAAAGCATGGTTGTTCCGCATTTTGAAGAACAGCTTCATTAATGAGTATAGAAAGAAGAGTAAACAACCGAATAAGGTAGACTATAACGAGGTTGAACAATACTATAACTCAGACGATGTAGATGAAAGCTTCACTACTGACTTAAGGGTTGAGACTGTACAGCATATGATCGGGGACGAGATTTCTGGTGCTTTAAATGGCATACCAGTAGATTTCAGAACTGTAATAATATTGAGTGATTTAGAGGGCTTTACCTATGAAGAAATGTCGAAAATTCTCGATATTCCGATTGGAACAGTAAGGTCTAGACTGCATAGAGCCAGAAACATGATGAAAGAAAAACTGGCCGGTTACGCAAAGGAAATGGGGTATAACAAATGAGTGAAACAATGTCGGAATTCTCAGTATGGTTTAAGGACACATTCAAGAAGTGCTACTGCGAACAAGGAAATTTGATTGATGAGAAGCAGTTTGCTGAAATTGTTCAACTGGTGTTGGATAATGAGGCTGACGAAGAATCAAGAACGATTTTCGAGCAAAAAATTAGAACCTGTGTTAAGTCTAACATGTCTTACGAGAAGGAAAAATCAATTAAACTCGAGATTAAAAAGAAACTCTGCGAACACAAGGCTGAAATGCCTACCAACTTAGTTTCTACTATTCGCAAGAGCGTAGACCTTTAAGCATGACATCCGGAAAGGCCATTATTTTCACTGCGCCATCAGGCTCAGGAAAAACGACCATCGTAAAGCATCTGCTTGCCAATAATCCGCAACTAGCGTTTTCAATCTCTGCTTCTACAAGAGATAAACGTGGCAGGACAGAAGAAAATGGAAAAGATTACTACTTCCTTTCTAAGGAAGAATTCAAATCTAAAATAGACTCTGACGAATTTATTGAATGGGAAGAAGTGTACACTGGTAATTATTACGGTACACTCAAATCTGAAGTAGAAAGGCTTTGGGCCCTAGGTAAAACGGTACTCTTTGATGTGGAAGTTAAAGGAGCCATGAACCTTAAAAAATACTTCGGAGATCAGGCTTTGGCTATTTTTGTTAAGGTCCCATCATTAGAAGAGCTTAAGAAAAGACTAACTGGCAGAGGTACAGAGTCTCGCGAGAGCATGTCGCAAAGACTGTATAGAGCCGAGTTTGAGCTTACTTTCGAAAATAAATTTGATATTACCCTTCTCAACGAAAACCTAGATGAGTCTTATGAAAAAGCTCAGGTTTTGGTAGATGAGTTTCTAAATGCTTAAGCTGTGCGAGTAGGTCTTTTCTTTGGTTCTTTTAATCCCATCCACATAGGTCATTTGGTTATTGCAGATGTAATGGCCGACCAGACAGACCTAGAGCAGGTTTGGTTTGTGGTTAGCCCGCTGAATCCTTTTAAGAGCAGCAGTTCTTTGCTTCACGAGTTCGATAGATTAAAGATGGTTGAATTGGCCATTGAAGATAATTTCAAGTTCAGGGCTTCTGATGTTGAATTCAACATGCCAAGACCTAGCTACACTGCCGATACACTTGCCTATCTTTCAGACAAATACCCTCAGAATGAATTTAAGCTCATTATTGGGGAAGATAATTTAGTCCATTTCCATAAATGGAAAAACTACGAATCGGTACTAGAAAACTTTGGATTGTACGTTTACCCTCGCCCTCAGGTAGATAAAAGCAAAATCAAGATCAAACACGAGAATATTAAATACATAGACTCGCCAATGCTAGATATCTCTGCTACTTTCATAAGAAGTTCAATAAGAAACGATCACTCTGTTCAGTATTTGCTTCCCTCTCCCGTAATCGATTACATTCGTTTTAAGAAGTTTTATCAATAATCTTCTGGTTTTTAGCTAAACTGAAGCATACCTTTTAGCCGCTTATTGCGTCTATAAACTGTAAACTCAATTTCCGGGCAGAATTAACTATTGGTCTGTATTTTGCTCGAAAGTCAAAAACTCAAACCATGCTCAAAACCTCAACAATTCTTTTCATGGCCTTGATTCTATGTGGTCAACTTAGTGCTCAGGGTATTAAAGGAAATATTAAAGACAATGAAGGCAAACCCTTGCCATTTGCATCTATTTATGTGAAACAAGCAGGGACAGGAACAAGCTCTAACCTTGAAGGAGATTACGAGCTTCCCCTAAAGCCAGGTGCTTATGATGTTTCTTTCCAGTTTATGGGCTTTGCTTCAGAGCAACGCAGAATTCAGGTAGGCAATGGTTTTACCACCCTAGATATTACACTGAGGCCTCAGGTTTATGAGTTGCCAACGGTGGTGGTTTCTGGTAAGGCCGAAGATCCTTCTTATACCATAATGCGAAAGGCCATTGCTAAGGCTAAGTATCATTTGCTTCAGAATGACTCCTACACTGCTCAGGTGTATATGAAAGGTACCGGTCAGTTGACTAAAGTACCTTGGTTTTTAAGAAAGACGTTGGAAAAAGAAGGAGTAGATACCAGCAGGGTTTTTACATCGGAATCAGTGAGTGAAATTTCTTTCGAGAGACCGAATACGTTTTCTGAAAGAGTGATTTCTGTACGTGCTTCAGGTGAAGATATGGCCAATGCCAGTCCCAACTCATATATTAATAGCAGCTTCTATTTACCTAAGGTGGTAAATGCCATTTCTCCATTGCACCCGCGAGCATTTTCGTACTACAAATTTGAGTATCAAGGAAGCTTTAGGGAAAATGGCTATGAAGTGAATAAAATCAAGGTTACTCCAAGGTCTAAGGGAGATGATGTGTTTGAAGGGGAAATATATATCAGAGAAGACTTCTGGAATATCTACTCACTGGATCTTAAAACGAGTATTTATGGGTTCGAAGTTCAGGTTCAGCAGATTTTTGCCCCAATAGAAGATGAAATTTGGATGCCGGTAACTCAGCAGTATGAGTTTTCTGGACAGATTTTCGGAGTGGCAGGAAAGTATAGCTATTTGGCCTCTGTGTCTAATTATGAAGTGGTGGCTAATGCCGACTTGGATGCGGCTGTAGTATTGGTCGATGAAAAGATAGAGCCCACGCCTGAAGAAATTGAAGCGATTAAAGAAAAGAACTTGGAGGCTGGTATGGAGCAAGTCTTTGAAGAAGAGAAAGAGGTGTCTAGAAAGCAGTTCCGAAAAATGATGAAGGAATATGAGAAGCAGGAGCTGGAAGAAACAGAAGAGCCCGATGTTATCTCAGATTATAGTTACAAAATGGATTCGCTTGCTGCCAAAATGGATTCATTGTATTGGGAGTCTATCAGGCCAGTGCCATTGACCTCTAAAGAAGTGGCAGGTTACGCCAAAGACGATAGTACGTACGTTGCAGAGAAAATTCAGGCTGAGGCTGATTCTAATAAAGTTAGAAGCGGTCAGAAGTTTAAACCTGGCCAAGTACTAACCGGCAGCTATTACAAATTAGGAAAAAGGTTGAGGTATGATTTTCCTGGCTTCTTAGAACACATCCATTACAATGCCGTAGAAGGGCTGAACCTAACCTTTACAGGAACTTTTCAGTGGAGAAATGATACAACTACCAGACTAAGAATTTCCCCTTTCGTTCGGTACGGTTTTGCTAGTGAGCAGCCTTATGCTAAAGTAGAGAGCGTATTTGGAATAGGAAAGGCGGAAGAGAGGAGTACTATCAGAGTTTCTGGTGGTAGCTACGTAGAGCAGTTCAATCCCGGTATAATCGATCCGTTAGTTGGTTCGTTGTATTTACTCTTGCTAGAAAGAAATTACGCTAATCTTTACGAAAAGCAGTTCGCCAAGGCAAGCTTCGCCAGAAGGTTTAAGTATAGATATACCCTTGGAGCAAGTGTTGAATATGCGAATAGAAGTGAGCTATTTAACAACACAGATTATAGCTTCTTTGATAGAGATAATAGGAGGTTTAGTGATAACGCACCAACTAATTTTGAGAACAGTGCACAAGGGTTTGAAGATAATACCGCGTTAATCACCAATGTAACTTTGAGGGCCAGGCCTTGGGTGAAGTTTAGGAAATACAACGGAAGGCTGATTCCTATTTATGACAGATCTCCAGAATTTCTCCTTACGTACAGAAAAGGTATTAATGGGTTGGGGAGTGAGGTTAATTTTGACCACCTAGAACTTGGTTTGAATGCAGAAATGAACCTTGGAGTCAGGGCAATCATTGATGTAGATGCTGAATTTGGTAAGTTCTTCGGCACCCCAACCTTGGAGTTTATGGACTATAAGCACTTTAGAGGTAACAGGCTAGAGGTGAGTCCGATGGATGTGACGGGTAGTTACCGCATGCTAGACTACTACAAATACAGCACCGCCCAAGAATATGCTTCCATTCTAACTCACATTCGTTTTAGGAAGTTGGCCTTTACTCATATTCCTGCAGTTCGATTATTGGGAATAAAGGAGAATCTATTTGTGAATTACCTGCACACGCCAACTTCTGATAACTACATGGAAGTAGGTTACACAATAGATAACCTGTTTCGTATTTTCAGACTGGAGTTAGTTCAGTCATTCCAAGGATGGAAAGCCAAAGACTTTGGAGTTAGAATAGGCGTTTCTTCCATTTTCGATAACTAGAGGGGAGAATTATTCAGCGAATCGATAAACAGTTTGATTTAAAACTAACATTATAGTTAATTAACTATGTATTTAATTTTAAAGCTATGTCGTACCGAAAAGATCGCCCTAAAAATGAAGTTAATGCTGGCTCTATGGCCGATATTGCCTTCTTGCTTCTCATCTTCTTCCTAGTAACCACACAAATTGCAACCGATAAGGGTTTGCCTATGGTGTTGCCGCCCAAAACAGATGTTATTACGGATACGCCTATTAATGAGAGGAACATATTAAAAATCCAGATTAATTCCTTAGATCAGCTTTTAGTCGAAGAAGAACTTTTAGAAGACATTTCTCAATTGAGAGCAATGGTTTATGACTTCGTGCTAAACTTTAGAAGTCCTAATGCCAAGAAAGTGGTAGATGATATTAGTGATGTTGAAGTGTTCAACTCACTGCCACCTTCAATGAAGAGTCATATCAGGGCCAATCTAGGAAAAGACACTTCGTCTGATGGGCCAAGTAAGGCAGTAGTGTCAATTAAAACCGATAGGGGAAGCACTTATCAGAAGTACATTGAGGTAATGGATGAAGTCTTTGCCGCCTATTATAAAATCTATGGAGAGAGGGTGGGGCTATCAGCCGAAGAGTACCGTAAGCTAAATAGAACTGATCCTGAGCAGAGGTATTTATATGACAAAGGCAAGCGTGGAATTAATAAGGCAGTTTCTCTAGCTGAGCCAACCAAAGCAGCAGAAAACTGATTAAACCATCTTTAGGCCTAATCTTTGTTTTGTCTTTCAATCGAATAGCTTTTGACCTATTTTCGCAAAAAAAGAACAGAGATGAGAAAAGTAGCTTTAGTCCTAACTCTAGTTATTGTCGGTTCCTTGGCAATGGCACAAAGCAGGTTTATAGAAGGTCAACACTATGAGGTGGTGGCAGAGAAGAAATCTGAGGAGCCAACTGTTACAGAGTTCTTTTCTTTGTTCTGTGGCCATTGCTTTAGCTTCGATCCGTTCATAGACTCATTACATCACTCTCTACCTGAAAGCGTAACTTTCGAGAGGTCTCATGTAGATTATATACCAAGAGATAATAAGGCGGTGAGTTTTGGTATTGTAAAGGCTTACAATGTGATGCTAGATTTAGATATGGAAGAGAAGCTTAGAAGAACATTCTTTGCAGCCATTCATGTAAAGCAAGAAAATATAGATTCAGAGGCCAAGATCAAGCAGTTGTTCTTAGATCAGGGAGTTTCCGAGTCTAAATTTGATGCGTTGTATAACAGTCAATCGGTTATTAATAGAGCAAAAGCTATGTCTGAGCTATGGGTAGAAAGGCGTATCGATAATGTTCCTACCATAGTGGTAAATCATAAATATAAGATCAACCTGTCGAGCATGAGAACCATGGATGATCTTAGGCAGATCACTAAGTATCTTCTAGAGCAGAAATAAGCTCCATTCACAAAATCACTATTGCAGAATAGTAAATCTTCCATCAAATTGAGGGAAACCTTAATCTGATGAAGAAACTATCTTTCCTTTTTCTTTTAGCCCTAATTATTTCCTGCCAATCTGAACCGCAAACAGAGGTAGAGAAGTGGGAAGAACAGGCTGCTCGGGTCGAAATTATCCGAGACGACTTTGGTGTTCCTCATATTTATGGAAAAACCGATGCAGATGCTGTATTTGGTATGCTCTACGCGCAATGCGAGGATGATTTTCCAAGGGTGGAAAGAAACTACTATTGGGCCATTGGCCGCTTGGCCGAAGTAGAAGGAGAGCAGGCGCTTTATTCAGATTTGAGAGCTCGCCTATATATGACCATCGATGAAGCCAAGGAAATGTATGAAGATGCTCCTGATTGGCTGAAAGAGCTTTGCGAAGCATATGCTGATGGCATTAATTATTACCTCCATACGCATCCGGATGTAAAGCCTAAGGTTTTAACGAGGTTCGAACCATGGTATCCGTTGTTCTTCTTTGAAGGTTCAATTGGTGGAGATATTGAAAGTGTTTCAACAAGAGGAATCGCTTCTTTCTATGGGCAGGGCAAGGAGATAGCCTTGGCAGACCTTACCGAAGAAGTAGATATCAATGAAGAGCCTAAAGGTTCAAATGGCTTTGCCATTTCTGGAGAGCATACCGCATCTGGCAACGCCATGTTGCTGATTAACCCACATACTAGTTTCTACTTCCGTGGAGAATCTCAAGTGGTTAGCGAAGAAGGCTTAAACGCTTACGGAGCTACAACTTGGGGGCAGTTTTTCATCTACCAAGGTTTTAATGAGAATAATGGCTGGATGCATACTTCCACTCAAGTAGACTTCAAAGACGATTTCTTAGAGACTGTAGAAGAGCGAGATGGAAAACTTCAATATAAGTATGGTGAGGAGTGGAGAGATGTATGGACTTCTGAAGTAACGCTAAAGTATAAAGATGGAGAGGAAATGAAGGAGAGAACTTTCCCTTTGTACAGAACGCACCACGGGCCAATTACAGGGAAGTCTGGAGATAAGTGGATTGCAACCGCCCTGAATTGGGAGCCTGTTGATGCACTAATTCAATCTTACAAAAGAACCAAGACTCAGAACCACGATGAGTTTTGGGAGATGATGAAGATTAGAAGAAACTCTTCAAACAACACCGTTTATGCCGATGCCAACGGAACAATTGCCTACTATCATGGTGACTTTATTCCAAAAAGAGATCCTCAGTTCGATTATTCGCGCCCTGTTGATGGTTCAGACCCCAGAACTGATTGGCAAGGAATGCATGAGCTAGAAGATATTATAACAATTGTAAACCCTGAGAATGGCTGGATCCAAAACTGTAATTCTACACCATTTACGGCTGCGGCAGAGTTTAGTCCAAAGCAAGAAGATTATCCTTTCTACATGGCTCCTGATGAGGAGAATTTCAGGGGAGTACATGCAGTTCGTGTACTAAGCGAAGCCAATGATTTGACACTCGATGGATTGATTGACTTGGCTTACGACCCTTATATTCCTGCCTTCGAAAGAACTATTCCAGGACTTATTTCAGCTTTGGATAAGAATCCAGCTAAGAAACGGCAGTTAAAAGAGGCTTATGATATTCTAAAGGCTTGGGACTTTGCAACAGGGAAGGAGTCTATTGCCATGACGATAGCTCAGTTCTATGGAAATGCTTACTACAGAAGTGGTCAAATGCCAAGACAAGGCAATGGTATGGAGCGTTTCGAATACTTAGGAAATGGCCTGGCTGATACTAAGAAGATTGAAATTTTAGAGACTGCATTGAAGAACATTGAAGATGATTTTGGGACATGGAAATTACCTTGGGGTGAGTACAACAGATTCCAAAGACTTTCGGGAGATATAGATTTGAAGTATGATGATGACCAACCGAGTATTGCTGTGGGTATGGCCTCTGGCAGATGGGGAGCTTTGGCTTCTTTCGGAGCGAACACTCATGACACCAAAAAAATCTATGGCTCTTCAGGAAACAGCTTTATTGCTGTGGTAGAATTTGGAGATAAGGTAAAAGCTAAGAGTATGTTGGCTGGTGGACAAAGTAATGATCCAAATTCACCTCACTTCGATGATCAGGCTCAACGCTATGCCGATGTTCAGTTCAAGGATGTAGCCTATTATAAAGAAGATGTAGTGGCCAGGGCTAAGGAAACCTACAACCCTGGAAGCAGGAAATAAATAAGAACGTCATTCAGAGGGAGGTACGACCGAAGAATCTCCCTAGTCAAGTAGGTTCTTTGCTTCGCTCTGAATGATGTTATATTTTATGTCACCAAATCTTACCCTTACCTGTGATATTCCAGGTTGATGATTCTGAACTTGTTTCGATAGTTCTTCATAAAGTCATTATATACCTCCGATGCTGAATAGTAGAATTTAATTACATAATCATCTTTCGGTTTATCTGTCTTCATAAAGATGGTTACGGCTTTATCTTCCAATAATTTAGTTTCCAGAGGGTAATATCCTTTATTAAAATACTCTTCAATACTCTGGTCGAATTGTTCTTGACTGGTCGCAATTTCTCGTTTAACATCAGTAAAGTTTCTGCTGGAGAAACTAACAAAGTTGGAAATGGTGACATTACGAGGGTAATACTTGGTATTAGCCGAAAGTTTAATGGTTTCAGCACCCTTTTTACTATCTGAATCAAAGCCTTTAATCAATGCGTTAGCAGTGCTGCTAAAGGCGAAAATGCCATATGTCTGTTCAGAATTATTAGAGAGTAGCATAAGCCACTGATCGCGATAAGGTATTACATCAACAAACCGATGTGTGCTTCTGTGTACAGTTTCATACTCTTTTTTGACATCTGCCAAGTTCTTCTGTGCAATCAATCGGTTATTGCTCGAAAGTGAAGGATCGAAAACGGCCAGAAATTCCTGATCATTATTAGCCAAGTCCTGAAAGAGAGCTTTGTCCTGATAGTCCAGCATCAGGGCCTGTACCTCTTCTAAGGAAATAGCCCTTTCTAAAGTCTGGTCAGACTTTCCTTTTTCTAATATCATCATCCACCTTCCTTTATGGGTGCGGTATGGCCAGGAAACACTACAATAGCTATTGAATGCTTTAGAACCATCGCAAGTAGCCTTGTGCAGGGTTTCAATGGAAGGGTGTTCCATTTGTCTGGCTTTAGCAACAGAGGCTAATTTGCCAACCTGTGGTTCAAGGAGCAGCTGAAAGCTAGAGTTGCTGAAGGCCGAGTCCGCAGTGGTGAGCGATCTGTATAAGGCCATGCTATCGGCATAAGAGAGCATTTCATTAGCTCTTTCAAAATCTTGAAGAGCATCCTCGTATTTGCCTTTTCTAAATTTTAACCAAGCTGACTTGCTTAACCCAAGGCCGAGACTTCCTGAAAGTGAGTCTATTTTTAAGATGAATTGATTAATTCTTTCGTCCTGATCTTCCTTGGTCAATAAGTATTCAGTGAATTCAAGTGTGCCATTCAGGTCGTTAGGATATTTCTTCAAGTGAGATTCATACCTCTCAATCATTTCTCCGGAGCTTGTAGACTTACTAAGCAATATATCTCTTAGGTCTTTAGCTGCCGCTGTTCTAGCCCTATCTAAGTATTTGGCTGTTTTCTTTGCAGTTACTAAACCCTCGGTTTCCATTTTATCAATTAGCTCAAGCTCCTCTCGGTACGCTTCTCTTTTGGCATCCAATTCTACAGATAGCTCTTCAATTTTTTCATTGGCCTCTGCATGGTGTGCATATATACTTTGAGCCTTTTTGAAATATTCCAGAGCGAGTAATTTGTTCTCTTCATTTAATTCTTGATTGCCTTTTTTTACCAGTTCTATAAACTCTTCCAATTTCTCGGTGCTTTCAATGAATATGGATTCGGCCTGAGCTGGTAGTTCAAGAAACGAGTGCTTTCTAGTGAAAGCCGAAAGCTCAGAAATGGCTTTTCTACACTCGTTCCACTTTCCGTCTTGATACAAACCTTGAACATTGCTCATTTGCGTATCGAAGTCTTTCTCAATCGCACGGACATATTTTCTGCTGTCTGCATAAAGCTTTTGAAGTGGTGTGATATCAAAATCCTTTGAGCTTTTTTCATTTACCTCACCTAGTCGGTTTAGATCTTGATGGATTTTGTTCACTAATCTGTTCAGTTGCGATTCTTCGGTAGAAAAGGCGAAAAATAGCATTTGGCCATCTACATAATAATCTTTATTGAAGCCAGGTATGGTTCTGCACAAGGTAGTATTGTTCTGTTCGTAGCAATACTCATCGTTCCAGGTGAGGATAATATTGTCTTTATCTATCCCCAGTTTTTTAAAATTAATCCCCTTTTCAATGGTGCTAAAGGCTTCATTGTCTGGCAAGATTTCCAGCATGGCAGTGGGTATTTCTACATCTATGGTGTTGAGGTCTATATTGAACCGGTCCGGAAATTTTCGAAGGTCTACTGAAATGCCAATCCATTTACCATAAACCTGTTTCATGTTATTGCGGATGGCCAATTCTAGGTTGTCTTGCAAGGAAAAAGTACTGCCTACATTGTTTAGTTTTTGGGTTTTACCAGACATTCGTTCATGGTCTATTTGACTGGAGTAGCCTTTTGGAAATAGCCGCTGGCTAGAGATATAGTATCTAAATTCATTTTTCAATCTCTTTGGGCTATAACCTCCACCACTACCAGGATCTGATTTATCTAGCATCACTTTGGTACTTTCACCAGAATCGGTGAAAATATTCATCATACCTTTCGCCAAATTATCCCAGCCGACAAGGAAAGATTTCATTCGTTCTGCCTTGGCTTTACTGGCATTTATTCTAGCCATAAATGCTTCATCTCTTCTGGTTTCTCTTTCAGCATTATAGCCAGAACCTGAAGTGAATATTTGAGCCAATTGAGTGAACCCATTATTCCAGTTCTGCTCAATTTGTTGCATCCTCTGCTCATAGGTCTGGTATTGAGGTCCGTTTCTTAGGTTTTGGATCTCTTGCTTTCTCTTCTGCTCGCGTTCATATTGAGCTATTTTGGCATCATACTCTCGCTTATTTAGATCAGTGATTTTATTGACAATTTGGCCTTCGAGTGTTTCTGCTCTTTGAAGTAAAGATGCACTGCCCGCCTTAACGGCAGCATCTTTCGCTTTTTTAATGTGATCCAGACCTTGCTTGACAGTGTTCACATTGTTGGCTCCGTATGATAGGTTAGCTTTAGATATCCAACTTTTGGCTTCATCGGCATAGGCTTTTTTGCCTTGTTCTTTGAACCACAAGTCTAACTTCATGGCTATATCTCTGCCTATGCCTTCGGATAAATAGGTGATTCTTGCGTCATCTAGGCGTGCTTTTTTCCATACATCGTTGTCGCTCAGCCCGTTTGCGTTCTTGTATTCCTTGAAGAAGTCGGTTGCTTCTTCTGATTCGTAGGTGTCAGTTATTCCGACCAAACGATCTGCCTGAAAGCTGTGAACTAATAAGGTACTTATATCATCGGGGTACGAAGACACGCTTATTTCAGCACCAATTTGCTTTGACTTATCCGTTACGTAGTATGGGAAGTTGAAATAATCTCCAAGCTTGTTAAGGTCATAGTCATAACTACCCTTGCTAAATAGCTTGCCTTTATATTTTACCGTAGTTATTCTGATATTTTCCCATTTGGCTTTGATATATGGGTTATTAAGAAAAACAGGTTCTATAGCTATGGTAACATAGCCAGTAAGCTGAGTATTTCCACTTTTTACATCGTTGAAATAAATTTCCTGACGACTTGACTCTTGAGCTGAAAGATTCAGTTCTACGGTAAACAGAAATATGACAACGAGGAATTTGGACAGCTTTGGAAAATAATTCATGAAAGAAAACTTGTTCAGTTTATCCTTACCAAATTAACAAACCAAGGTAAAAGGTCAAACTAGAAGCTCGCTGCTAAGTTTTATCAACGTTTTCAAAACATCAAACTAGTGCATTATTTCAATCCATCAGAGTCTCTCTTAGAGGACTCTGATGATCGCAGCATGAATCAGTGTCCCTTGCAGGAGACACTGATTGAGCTAATCCACTGATTTCTGTTCCCCCGTTTCTCCGTTTTCTGATAGCTATTCAGTACGCAGATTCTTCACCGGATTGGCAATTGCTGCTCTAATTGAATGGTAACTTACGGTCAGCCAAGCTACAACAAGGGCAAGTGCTCCACCAAGTATGAATGAAATCCAGGTGTCGACCATTTCAATTCTATAAGCAAAGCTTCCAAGCCATTGACCCATTACCCAAACCGAAGCAGGAACTGCCAGAAGTAAGGATATGGCAATAAGCTTATTGAAGTCTTTTAACAGCAACCAAACCACTAATTGGGAACTAGCACCTAAGACTTTTCTTACTCCAATTTCTTTTATTCTATTGCCAATCATAAAGGTGGCAAGTCCAAATAGTCCGATACAAGCGATCCAGATGGCAATTCCTGAAAAGACTAAGAACATATCTCCAGATCGTTTTTCTGTTTCATAGAGTTCGTTGAGCTCTTCATCTAAATAGTTGTAGATGAACGTTTCATTAGGAGCCATTTGCTTAAATTCTTCTTCGGCACGAGCAACAATGTTACTGGCTTGTGAAGGATTGACTTTCAGTGTCATTATTCCTGCATTTCCACCTTGTGCTCCTTCAGTACTGAAGATGGCCATAGGCGTTATTTCAGTGTGAAGTGACTTGTAGTTGTAGTCTTTAATAACACCAACCACTTCGTAAATAATGTCTTGAGGGTTATTCGCTCCCTGAACATTAATGATTCTCTTGCCAATTGGGTCGTCTTGAATACCTAAAGCACGAGCGCCACTTTCATTCAAAATCAAAGAAAGGGTATCCTGAAACTCCCTGGAAAAACTTCTACCGGAAGCCATTTCTATGTTCATGGTTTGAATGTAGTCCTCATCAAAAACCGCGCAGTTGAGGGCAATAGATTCGTTAGAGCCTTGAGGCCTAAATGAAGCTCCATAATAGAAGCCATTTCCAGGCATGGCAGAGGTAATTCCTACAGAAGACACTCCCGGTATTGCAGAAAGCTCATTCTTGAAAGTCTCCATGTCTTGTACGGCAAAGGCTCTTTGAATGGTGACCAAATTGGTTCGGTCGAAACCAAGATTTCTATTTTGTAGGTACCTCATTTGTTGTCCTACGATTAGCGTTGAACAAATGAGTACTATGGAAATGAAGAACTGAAAAACCACTAAGCCATTTCGAATCCAGTAGCCTTGCTTGCTCTTGATGAGTTTGCCTTTAAGTACCACTACAGGCTTAAAGCTAGAAAGCACAAATGCTGGATAAATACCAGCAATAAGTCCAAGGGCAAAACTGAAGATGATAATGAGGCCAATGTTCAAAGGAGTGGCAAAACTCATAATGTCGATTTGCTTATCTAGGTAGTTATTGAAAGGGGAGATGATGAAGTAAACCAGTAGCAATCCGAGGGTTACACTGACCACGCTAACCATGACCGACTCTATGATAAACTGACTGACCAACTGTTTCTTTTCAGAGCCTAGCACCTTTCTGATGCCAACTTCTTTGGCTCTCTCGGTAGACCTTGCTGTTGCCAGGTTGATAAAATTCACTGCAGCTAGAGCTACAATGAACACCGCAATGGAAAGGGAAATATAGACGTAGGTAATATTCCCATTGGGTTCGAACTCAGCTTCCAAATGAGACTTTAGATGGATGTCGGAAACAGGTTGTAGGTAATAGTGATAGCCATTTCCACTGGCTTTAAATTCTTCGAATGAAATTCTCTGCTCTCTTTCTATTTGTCCGGCTGCATATTTTTCAACTGTTTCAACAAGTTTGTCATTGATAACCTCAGGTTCTACACCTTCTCCAAGGCGAAAATAGTTGTGAACCGAAAAGTTGATAAAATTGGCCTGTTGGAAAAATGGTAGGTCATCTAGGTTGATCAGAAAGTCGAACTTAAAGTGGGTGTTTTTAGGTGTGTTTTCAACTATGCCAGAAACGACTTTGTCTCCAATTCCGGTTTCCAGTATTTTGCCTAGAGGATTTTCTTGGCCAAAGTATTTAATTGCATGTCTTCTGAAAGAATGATTGAATTGGGCACATCGAAGATCTTTTCAGCATTACCATCCAATAGCTTTATCCCAAAGAATTCGAAGAAATTTGCCTGGCTAGCGATGATGTTGTTCTCCAGAAAAGTTTCATTGTTATAGGTTACATTCACCCCAAAGCCAGCTGGGAATATTCTGGTGAAGTCCTCTATTTCGGGGAAGTCCATTGCAGCTTGTTCTGCTATTGAAAATGGAGTGATGGCATAGTAAGAGGTGTGATCAGGATAGAACCTGTCGAGTGCCATTCTGTAAGTTCGATCTCCGTTGGGATGGTAGTTGTCGTAATTGGTTTCACTGTTTACATAGAGTAGGAGTATAGCACAAACGGCTATACTTACTGCCAAACCACCAATGTTGATGGCTGTATAAAGTTTGTGCTTGACCAAGTTGCGGAGTGCGAGTTTTGCGTTGATTTTGAACATGTCGTAAAAGATTGAGTTGTTGCTGAGTTTAAACCTTTTGATTACCGAAGGCCTGATCATTTTCAGTACCTCCTTTTTATATATCGCTTGTGCCTGCTTAGTGCCTAGCTCTTTTAAGTTGAAATAGAACTCTTCTTCAAGGTCTCCTTGTAGTTCATCGAAGAATTCATCTTTGCAAAACCACCGAAAGAGCCTTTGGTAGAATTCAGAAGGGTGTTGGCTACCATGCATATTGAAGCTCCAACCTTACTTCTGGTATCTGATTCCAAAGCCTGTCTCGGGTGTTTTTAGCTTCATGAAGTGCTTCCTTACCCTTGTTGGTTACTTCGTAATATCGCTTTGGATGTCCGCCACGAGCTTCAGTAGCTTCGCCTTGGCGTGAATTCAAAAAGCCCTTGTCTTCCAAGCGGCTTAAAGCAGTGTGAAGTGCGCCCCGGCTGATTTTTCGCTCCCCTTGTTTTTCAATTTCTTGTCTGATGGTTACTCCGTAAGCATCATCGCCTAAAACCAGAATGGTTAAAAGTGCAAGCTCTTCGAATTCACCTAAATTATTCCCTTTCATATCTACAAGTTCTAATTTGTAGACGAAAGATAAAAAAAATAAAGTTCTAAAATGTAGACTTGGTGTTGATTTGTTGATTTAGAAATGAGTTGATTTGGTTGTTAGGTTACTCATTTCTTAGCGATTCTGTGGGGTTAACCAGACCTGTTCTCCATGATTGATGTGCTACAATGCCCAAGACGATCGCCCAGGTTCCAATAACAGTGAGAAGTAAATGCGGGGTGGATATCTCAAGCTTTATGGCAATGGTGGGGAAAATCATCTCTCTAAAAACTAGGAATACAAGTGGCAAGGCAATGAGTGTGGAGAAGAATAGTGTCTTAAAAGATCCGCGTGAAAGCAAAGTGATTATTGATCCAATACTTGCTCCCAACACCTTTCTTATTCCAATTTCTTTGGTTCTGCTTTGTGTAGCGTATAGAGCCATACCAAACTGACCCAAAAGAGCAATTATTACGATGGATAATCCGGTAATGAAGAAGATGTTCATCATATTGAAAAAGGGTCTATAGTTACGTTCGATTTTATCTGCCACGAATTCTGTTTCAAGAGGTTTGTCACCAGCAATACTTAGCCAGATGCTCTCAAGCTTACTCAATACCTTTTCAGAATTTGCTGGCTGAAGCTTGATGGTGGCATACTTTGTAAGAAAGGTGTCTTTCAAGTTCCTGATCATTAATGGAAGGCTGTTGTCTTCCAGACCATCGCAGATGTAGTTGTCTAAGATTCCCACAATCCGAAGCTTTTCTTCAACATCATAATGATCAATGATTACTTCAGTATTGAGTGCGTCTAATGTTGAAACACCGATAGAGGCGAGGAAGTTTTCATCGACCAGAATTTCGTTGTTAAGCCCTTCGGTGAAGTCTGAACCTATGATTAACTGTGGTGAGTAAACTTGGCTGAATCTCTCATCGGTTGTAGCATATCGGGTTGAGAAAGTGTCCATTCTGTTCTCACTGAAGCCGAATCTTCTGGACATCCCGCCAGTTCCCGGTATTATAGAGGTAAAAGAGAAGTTCTCTATCTCTGGAATTTTGCTCAACTCTGCTTCAATTAGTTTCGGATCAACTTTTTTAAGCGGAAAGGCGATGAGGTCAGCAGAAGTAAACCCAAGATCTGTATTGAGTATCTGGTCTTTCTGATTCAAACTAAGGACTACAAACAGAATACAAAAGGTGGAGAAGGTGAGCTGAATGCCAACAAAGACTTTCCTTAGCGTTGAAATTCTAATTCCTTTTTTGTTGAACGACTCATTGATTGAAGCCAATGGTGAGATTTTCGAGAAATAAAGGGAAGGTAAGAATCCGGCAATAAAACCTACCAGCAAGCTGAAACATACAAACCAGGTGATGATCTCAACATTCAGCTGACTGGTAAAAAGCGCTGAAAATTCAGAGATGTACATCTCGAAAAACGGCACGAGGTATTTGTAGAAACATAATGCTAAGACAAGGGCCAGCAGTGAGAAAACCACTGTTTCAACCAGAATTTGACTAATGATTTGACCACGTGTACTGCCGTTGATTTTACGAATTCCAATTTCTTTGGAGCGTTGAATTGCCCTGGCAATAGAAAGGTTGGTGTAGTTAAATGATGCCAGCGTAATTAAAAGTGCAATTGGTGCGATGAGAATAATGAGGGCTGTTCTAGAATAGACATGCCTGTGATCTGCTATTAGCTCCTTGCCAAACATTATGTTTGAAACAGGCTGCAATTGCATGCTGTAGGTGTTGCCATCAGCCATTGCTGAGGTCATTTTATTACTGATCTGCTCAAATTGCGATTCTAGCTGATCGATATTGGAATTCTGGTTCAACTTGATGTAGCTGTAATAGCTTTGATCGTAGTTTTGCCACCTTTTTAGTACGGATTCAAATTCCTCAGGACTTATTCTACTTCCCAGAAATTCTATATTCGAGAGGAATTCAAAATTGAAGTGAGATTGCTTTTTAGGGGATTTGATTACGGCTCGAACAATGGCTCCAGATTTAGTTTGTTTGCCAATAGCACTTTCATCGCCAAAAACCTTCTGAGCTAGCTGGTCGGTTATAACTACTGACTGTAGATCATTGAATAGATCATAAGGATTGCCTTCGATCACTTCAAAGTTGAACATGTCGAGAAATTCCCGGTCAATAGGGTAGCCATTTATATAAATGTCCTGACCATTTACCTCAAAATACTCGTACATATTGGTTAGTATGATGGAGGAAGCTTCAATTTGAGGGATTGAGTTTAAGTACCATTTCAGGGCAAAAGAGGAGGTGGCCCATTTTGTTTTGCCATGAGGGCTTTCTACCGATGTAGTGATCCTATATAGTCTATCCACATCTTTGAAATCTTTGTCATACTGATATCCAGTATAGATCATGTTCACCGCAAACAAACAGATAGTAAGTGCAGCCGCCAATCCAAAAATGTTGACGGCACTAAAAACTTTGTTCCGCTTCAGGTTTCTGAAAGCCAATAGAAAGTGAAACTTCAGAAGGGAAGTATGAATAAATTTCGGAAGTTTCAATTCAATCTTTATTGCCGACATTCTCACCATCTTCAAAACCTCTTTCCTGTAGATAGCTTTTGCTTTTCTTTCTCCTCTGGTATTGGTGTTTTTATTGAATGATTCTTCTAAGTCGCCCTGCAGTTCTTCAAACAGACTAGAATGGCAAAACCATTTTAGAAGGCGAGTGAAATATTTAGGTGGCTGACTATTCATTTCTCAGAGATTCTGTGGGATTGGCCTTTGCTCTAGGTACAATGAGTGTAACAACCGTTATAACTATAATCAACACGAATATTAGTATAATGGAGGAATAGAGTTGAGGTGTTAGTGGGATGGGGTTTCTATAATCTCCCATTGCGTTCTTGAATAATAATGTAGCTATCGGGATGGCTATGAGCAGTGCAATGATGACTTGTGTTAAGGTTCCTTTAACAAGGTTGAAGCTTAAATGAGGTACAGAAGCTCCCAATACTTTCCTGATTCCAATCTCTTTAGCTTTTATGTTAGCGTTGAATATGGCCATGCCCATTTGCCCCATAAGTGTTATCAAAATTATGCACAAGAACACATAGGTGAATATTTTCAATACATTCCTTAATTCCGAGTATCTATTTCTGGCAAGGCTTTCAATTGACCTGAAGGTGAGTTGCTTTTCAGGAAATAGATTTAAAAACTCACTTTCAATTTTATCAAAGCTCTTTTCTTGATTATTGACCTTTACTATGAGTAAATTATTAATGGAATTAGGTTTTAAGATTACAGTTTCAGAAAAGTTATCTCCATTCTCTTTTCCAACAGAAACAATAGGGCTGTAGTTGGTGCTGATGGATTTTTCAAATACCCCAGCAATAGGGTGTAAGTTCTCTCCAGACTTGATGATTGTACCTAAGGCAGACTCTAGGGGAATGTTCAATTGATCTAGCAAAGATTGGTTGACCAACATCGATGAGCTATTGTTTTTAATGATAGATGCATTTAGTAGTTTCATTTCTGGTTGGTGGGTATGAAGAAATGAGGTGTCTGCCCAAGAGATGGAGGTGAGAATAGAGTCTGACTCACTCTCCGTTTTGATCATCATAAGCCCATTGACGTCATCTATCGGAATCAGTTTAGACATAAAACTGCTGGCTTCGACTTCAGGAATTTTATCTATTTCATTCTTTAAAGCTCTCAAATGTTTGGTAGAGTCTGGCCAGTCAAAATCTAGCATATATGTATCACGTATGTCCATACTCAGCTCTTCACTTTGATAAGTATCGTATTGCTTCCAGAATAAGCTTCCAAAAACAAAAACAAAGGCACTTACCGTAAGCTGTATTACTAATAGAACCTTTCTTAAGGTGTGAAGGCTAAAGCTTTTCTTAGATATTTTAGGTCTGAACAAATTCAAAGGAGAAATCTTTGATAAGAAGATGCCAGGTACAATTCCGGCTATTAAGGAGACAAGCAGGGCTGTGATGATAAAAACTAGAATGGTTGGTGCCGAAATTTGTGGGTTGAATCCAAAAGGAATTAAGTCACCTACATCTTTTGAAAACCAAAAGTAGATAAGGAAGCCAAGACCTAATCCTAAGAGGCCTAATAAACCTGTCTCAATAAGGAATTGACTGAGTATATGCGATTTTTTGCTTCCAATTACTTTTCGAACACCAATTTCCTTAAGTCTATGCATAGCTTTAGCACTGGCAAGATTGGTGTAGTTGATAGAGGCTATTACAGTCATTATTAAAATGAAAATGAGCATAACCTCAATGCCTTCGCTAGTCAATAAGTCTGACTGATATAATGAGGCCTTAGATAGCCCAAGAGTTGCCAAATTTTCGAGTTGAAACTTATAAGATTTGGTATCTAATGTATCGTTGATGTTGGAAGCAAACCTATTCAGTTTTTCTTCAATGATTTCTATTTCAGCATTATCATGTATCTCTATATAATTGACACGTGAGCGATCGACATAATACTCGTATTTCAGCTCTACGGGTGGAACATAATCGAGTTGATCATTATAGTTAAGCCACTCAAAACCTAAGTGTGATGTGAGTTTTGGCGATTCAAGCACTGCTGATATAATATGTCCGCCAAAGTCTTTTCCAATAAGGTCAGGCCCAAGTGAGTATTTGTCTACGAAATCTTTGGTTAAAGCTATATGCGAAGGGTTTTCAATAACCGTTTCAATAGCCCCTTCTAAAACTTTATAGTCGAGTAGTTCTAGAAAGTTAGGACTGGCTTCAATACTGCTGATGTCTATATCCCTGCCTCTAAAGCTCATTCTACGATTTAACTCTTTAAAACCAGTAGTGCGCTTTGCTTCTGGTAGAATGGTGTTCAAATAGCCATACAGATAAACAGGGCTATAAGATGTGAACTGGCTACCGTCCCTGTCATGGATATGTGTGCTTATCCTGTAAATATTTTCTTTGTTGGTAAAGCTTTTGTCTAGCTGATAAGCCGTAAGAATTGTGTTGGCTATAAATAGACAGACGCTAATAGCTGCAGCAAAACCAACTACATTAAGAATAGTGAAAGAGGTATTTCTCTTAATGCTTCTTAGGCTTAATATGAAATGCATTCGGAAAAGAGAGAGCTTGAGTTTTTTAGGAATAGGAAGTTTAGCTTGGATAACGCTTCCTCTCACCATCTTCAAAACCTCTTTCCTGTAGATAGCTTTTGCTTTTCTTTCTCCTCTGGTATTGGTGTTGTTAATGTATGACTCTTCTAAGTCTCCCTGTAGTTCTTCAAATAGGCTGTCATGGCACAGCCATTTGAAGATTTTCGTCCAGAATCGTGGTGTTTTATTGTTCTCCATTATCCTTGAATTTTTTGAAGTGCCACTTTTGGAACGCTGCTCCACAAGTCTTCTCTTAAAGACTTGGCTTCTTCCAGCGCGCTTTTGCCAAGGTTGGTTACCTGATAGAAACGTTTCCTACGGCCGCCTCTTTCTGCTGTTGCACCACCATATTCGGAATTGATGAACCCTTTTTCATCTAATCGGGTCAGGGCGGTATGCAATGCCCCGCGGCTTACGCTTCTGCCCGTACGTTTTTCAATTTCTTCCTGAATGCTTACCCCATAAGCATTACCTTCTAACACCAAAATGGTGAGAAGTACTACCTCTTGAAATTCGCCTAAGTAAGTGCCTTTCATTTTATTTAATTCTTAAATGGAGATGAAATATAGGGATTAAATTCTTAAATGAAGACTAAATGGATTAAATATATAACATTCAATAAAACAAAATGGCGATTCAAGACTGATCGCCATTATTTATGTTGTTTAATGTGTAGGTAAGAGCTTACGCATTAGCTCGGATTATTCGGTCATTTACTCGCTCCTTAATGTAGAAGAAGGATTGGCCTTGGCGGCTTTCCAAACTTGTGAGCTAATGGTTAAAAACCCAATACAGAATATAAATAGAACACCTAGTCCCATTTCATTAAGACCAATTGAGATTCTGTTTGCTTGATCGGCTAAGATTATACTATCGAACAAATAGTAGGTGGCTGGGATGGCAATAACTGCGGCAATGAGAAGTAAATACATAAAGCCCTTCACTAATAACTGTATAAGACTGCTTTCTGATGCTCCTAGCACTTTTCTGATGCTAATTTCTTTCATGCGCGTTTCTGCTGTATAAACTCCCATTCCTAATAGGCCTAAACATGCAATAGAAATGCTTACAAAAGCTAAGAAGGTTACAATCGTGAACATGAGTTCATAAGTGTCGTAGGCTCTTGCGATGTGTTCTGAGTGAAAACGAGATTCAAAAGGATGAACTTCGTCAAAGCCTTCCCAGGCAGCTCTCAGTTTATCCATTGTGCCCACAAGGTTAGTGCTGTTCACTTTAAGGTTAAGCAATTGAATATCTTCTAGGTTTTGCCTAAAGCCGAAAGACTCGATTGGTTCGTTAATGGGGGCATAATGGAAGTCTTCAACCACACCAATTATAGTGAGCTTGTTAGAACCTACAAGTACCTGTTCTCCAATAGCTTCTTGTGGCGTACCAATATTGAATCTTTTTAAAAGTGTTTCATTCACAATTATCTCGGACTCATTATCAGATGTTGGTGTTCTAAGGAAGTTGCTACCAGCAATTAAATTGTGCTTCAGCATAGGGATGTAGTTCTGGTCTACCGAAGAGTAATATATGGTGGTAGAGTCAAGCGGGTCTTTGTATTTCAAATCGTCTCCCCATCTTTCTCCTGTGCCAAGAACCATGGCAGCCATAGATATTTGTTCTACTTCCGGAATTCGCTCAAATAGAGTCTTTACTTGTTCTGGGTCATTGCCTGCTAGGCCAATTGTAATTATGTTTTCCCCGTTAAATCCTTTGTCAAAATTCACGGAGTATTTGAATTGATTATAAGCCACATTAGCAGAAATAATGAAGCCGAGGGTCAACGTGAACTGAATAACTATCAGCGCTTTTCTAAGGCTTACACTAGAGAATAGCTTGGTGTTGGAAGTGGTTTTTAAAACCTGTATAGCCTTGAGTTTAGAAAGCACTAAAGACGGGAGCAAACCAGCAGCGAAGCCAACAAGAATTGCGAACAGCACAAAATAGATAATTGTAATTGGTTCTAACTTGAGCTGAAGCATCCTAGACATTTCAGGATTAAGGCTTAAGAATAATGGCTTGATTAGTAGAAACCCTCCATAGGCAAGTATGAGTGAAAAGATGGAGATAATGCAGGCCTCAACTGTGAACTGCGAGAATATTTGCCCCCGTTTTGCGCCAACCACTTTCCTAATTCCAACTTCTTTGGCTCTTCTTAAAGACCTCGCTATAGAGAGGTTGGTATAGTTAAAGCCTGCAGATAGAATAACCACAAAAGATAGAATGCCTAAGATCCATAATGTTTCACTTCCCATATTCATGCCGAGGCTGTTAGATATTTGCGGTCCTGTCATTATTTTTAGTATAGGTTGAGCTCCCAATTGAATAGAGGTGTACTTTTCTCTTGAGTTTTGGTCGATACTTATTTTGTCAAGAGCAGCTTGAATGTTCTTTATTGACTGTCCATCGGCTACTTTAAAGTAGGTGTAGTTCATCCACATGTTTTGCCAGCTCAACCAACCTGTAGCGTTTCTCTGCATTTGAGCCTGATCTAGTGTTGAAAACGACCCAATAACCTCAAACTTAATATGCGAGTTGAATGGTGGCGTTTTTACCACTGCAGTAACCTGATATGGTTCATCTCCCTTCAACAAAGTCTCTCCAACAACATTGAGTTGATTGAATATTTTTAGAGCAGTTTCGTCTGTAATAACCAGAGACTTTGGGTTGGTCAATGCTTGGTCTTTGTCTCCATAAATTACTTCGAAGGAGAAAACGTCAAAGAAGCTTTCATCGGCCCAAATACCTCTGAGGGCAAACTTCTGATTGTCATTTTCAAAATCGCCTGCAAAGTTTCTTCGCATAATGGTGGCAGCTTCGACTCCAGCAATTTCTTCCTTTATTCTTTTACCAGCAATGATTGAGGTAGAGGCAAAAAGGTTAGGCTCCTCTTCCAGGTATTGATATAAATTGGTTGCCCTGTATATGTCGGAAGCATCGGCATGAAACTTCTCGTAACTTTTAACTTCAGTAAGTAGGGTGATCATTAAGAGACATACCGACATGCTTACCGCCAAGCCAAATACATTGATAAAGGAGAACAGTTTGTTTCGAGCAATGCTCCTAAAAGAGGTTTTGAAGTAATTCTTGAACATGATGAATTGAGTTAATTTATTCAGAAAATTGAGTTTTTTGACTGTATAAGGTTTGAAGAATTTAAAGACGTTCAACACGAAAATGAGCTTGGCCTTTCTAATTCCCTTATCTTCTATGTGCCTGTAGAAGTGTTCATAAAGGTCGCCTTGTAAGTCTTCAAATAACGAAGGCTTACAGTACCACTCTAGAAAGCGATCGGCCCATTTTGGCGGTATGGTCTTTTTATTCTTCAAGTAAATTTTAGGTTGAAACTTGGGATAAGACTCCACAATTGGTCTCGCTGTTCTTTAGATTTTGTTAGTGCAACTTTGCCCGCATGCGTAACATAGAAGAAGCGCTTTCTGCGTCCACCACGTTCTTTAGTAGGGGCACCGAGCTCAGATTGCACATAACCTTTATCTGACAATCTGTTAAGCACGGCATGAACTACACTTAGCTTTACCTTTCTCCCAGTAACCTTTTCTATTTCGTCACATATTGCTACGCTGTAGGCTTCTTCCATAAGGGCAGCAATGGTTAATAGTACTATCTCTTCAAACTCTCCTAAGTTGGTTCCTTTCATAGTATTCTATTTATTCATTAAATGTATAAAAAATGAATCTGACTAAAATGGTATTTTATACAAATAGAGAAAATATGAGTTTGATACCTTCACAAGGTATAGATAGTGAAGAGGTTGTTAGTAGAAAATTTTTTTGTAACGAGTTGTGAATTATTGGTGTTGAGTTGGTAGGTAAAGGAGGCGAATCGCAAGTGACTTTACCAAGCTTCTTTTTTTTACGTATAAAAATTATATTTTTGTCGTATAACATTAGAGTTATGGATGCAAAGGTTACACTCAGTTTCAACAAGGAAGTAATATCTTCAGCAAAAGCATTTGCTGAGCAACATAATATCAGTTTGTCTCGCCTTACAGAATACCTGTATAGTCAAATCGTATCTAAGGATTATAAGTCCTTAGACAGTTTGCCAATTGCAGATTGGGTAAACGAAGTTGCCGAAGGTAAGGCCGAATATCATACCAAGTCGCGAAAAATCCCTAAGTCAGATTTCTACGAGAAGAAGTAGAAGTAATGCTAAAAGCTTTTGTAGATGCAAATGTGATTGTTTCGGTACTGAACAAAGAGTATCCACTTTTTACTTATTCTTCTAGAGTGCTTTCTTCGGGAAGCTTGAAAGGAGTAGAGTTATACACGAGCCCTTTGTGCTTAGCAATTGGTTTTTATTTCGCTACAAAAAAATCAGGTAAGCAAATGGCTAAGCAGAAACTTGCGCTTATCTACGAACACCTTTCAATTGCCAAAATTGATAAAGCAGCGGTTAATAAAGCTTTGTTAAATCCAAAGGTGCAGGATGTAGAAGATGGTTTTCAGTATTATGCAGCGGTAGAGGCTGGCTGCAAATGTATTGTAACAGAAAACCTTGATGATTTTTACTTTGCTGAGATTCCGGTGCTTTCTTCAGAGCAGTTTTTAAAAACGTATATTTTTAAATAAAAAAAAGCACTACTAGAGTGCTTTTAAGTTTTTGATTAGAGGTTACCACATTTACACCGTCATTATCTCTTTTTCCTTGTGCTCATAAAGCTCGTCCATTTTTTTAACGAACTTATCGGTAAGCTCTTGAACTTCTTCTTCAGCTCCTTTAACGGCATCTTCAGAAACTCCGTCCTTTAGAAGTTTTTTAAGTTCGTCATTAGCTTCTTTTCTAGCATTTCTTATGCTAATCTTACCATCTTCAGTGGCAGCTTTAGCTTGTTTTGCTAGTTGGCCTCTTCTTTCCTCAGTGAGTTGTGGAATATTTAAGATAATATTCTCTCCATCGTTTTGAGGGTTTAAACCTAAATCACTGTTAATGATGGCCTTTTCAATTTCGCCAACCATAGCTTTTTCCCAAGGCTTAATAAAAATGGTTCTGGCATCTGGGGTAGATACCGAAGCTACTTGGCTAACAGGTGTTGGGTTTCCATAATACTCAACTCTGAGGCCATCTAGCATGCTAGGCATAGCTTTGCCTGCTCTAATTTTAGCAAGTTCTGCTTTTGTGTGTACTACTGCCTTTTCCATCATTTCTCGGGCAGCGTCCAGATATATCTCAATCTCTTCCATGATATTCTTTAACTAATAAGCGTTCCTACTTGTTCTTCGCCTGTCACCAGTCTCTCGAGGTTTCCAGGTTTATTCATGTCAAAAACAATGATTGGCACATTGTTTTCTTGACAAAGCGTAAAGGCTGTCATATCCATGATACTGTAACCATTTTGAATTACTTCATCAAAACTAAGTTTCTCAAACCTTACGGCCGAAGGGTCTTTTTCTGGGTCGGCAGAGTAAACACCGTCTACACGAGTTCCTTTCAGTACAACATCAGCTTCAACCTCAATAGCCCTCAAACTGGCGGTAGAGTCTGTTGTGAAATAAGGGTTGCCAATACCAGCACCAAAAATAACTATTCTGCCTTTTTCTAGGTGTCTTACTGCTCTTCTTCTAATGAATGGCTCACAAACAGCCTCCATTTTGATTCCCGACATCAGCCTTGTGTACATTCCGTGCTTTTCTAATGCACTCTGAATAGCCATAGCGTTAATTACTGTAGCTAACATGCCCATGTAGTCTCCCTGAACTCTGTCAATTCCTGAAGCTTCAGCCTGAACGCCTCTATATATATTGCCACCACCAATAACTATGGCAATTTCAACTCCCTGCTCTTTCACCCTTTGAATTTCCAAAGCGTATTGTTCGAGCCTCTTAGAGTCAATTCCATAATTCTGGTCACCCATTAGAGCTTCTCCGCTCAGTTTTAGTAATATCCTTTTATAAGACATCTATTGTTAAAACTTTATAAGTACTTGATTCTTTTCTACGCTATCTCCTTTGCCTACTTCAATGCTCTTTACAACGCCATCACCAACGGCTTTTAGTACGTTCTCCATTTTCATAGCCTCCAAAATAATGAGCTGGTCGCCTTTCTTTATTTCTTGACCTACCGAAACTGGTATTTCAAGAACAAGGCCTGGCATAGGGGCTTTTAAATCATTTACCACATTAGCAGCCACCATGTCTATACCCATTTGCTCTAGCAAAACATCCATTTTGTCTTTAAGGCTAATGGTGTAAATGTTCTTGTTGATTTTAATCTCCACCGTTTTGGTGAGTTGATCCAAACTAAGAACTTCACATTTGAAATTCTTGTGGTCTTTAGATATAAGGTATCTCTTACTTTTTTCTTCTATAAGAGACCAATTAATAGGAGAGCCATTAAATAAAGGCTTGTTGCCTTCAAAAGAAATTTCGACTTGATCTCCAGCAGCAGTTTCCGTGCGATACATCAATTCAGGTTTGTTCTGAGACTTAAAGGAAAGTGAAAAATTCACCGTTCCAAATCGCACAAATATAGGTAACTATTTTTATTGTGAGAGAGTAAACCACTTGAGACTTTTGCGAATGTTTAACTATTATTTTCACCTTTTATAAATGCTTGTTTGCTGAGTCTCAGACTGATATTTATAAAGAGGTAGAAAAAGAATTATCTTTTTGTGGCAATTGTTTGATTAATATAAAAAAGGGTCTAATTTTGCATTCCCTTTCGCGTAAAGGCTATTTAAATCGTTCTTTTAAAGATTGATTCGGGGGGATACCAAAGCGGCCAACTGGGACGGACTGTAAATCCGTTGTCTTATGACTTCGAAGGTTCGAATCCTTCTCCCCCCACCAAGACTAACGTCAAAATCATAGATCAAATCCCTGCTAGTCAGGGATTGATTTTTGAGGTTTGGTGTGTAGTTTAAAAGCGGGTGTAGCTCAGTTGGTAGAGCGACAGCCTTCCAAGCTGTAGGTCGCGGGTTCGAGCCTCGTCACCCGCTCAAACCTTTGAGTTCAAAGTTTTGAGTTTTAAGTTCCGTTACTTCTAACATGAAACTTAGAGCTTAAAGCTATTTAAGCCGATGTAGCTCAGGGGTAGAGCGCTTCCTTGGTAAGGAAGAGGTCACGAGTTCAAATCTCGTCATTGGCTCCAAGAGGAATTGAATATGGTGCCCAAAATGGGTGACTGATTTTAGAATTATATAAACATTAATATTAACTAATTACAATCATGGCTAAAGAAACCTTTGACCGTTCCAAGCCGCACGTTAATATTGGTACTATCGGTCACGTTGACCACGGTAAGACCACTTTAACTGCAGCGATTACTACAGTTCTTGCAAAAGCTGGTTTTGCTGAACTAAGAGACTTCTCTTCAATTGACAACGCTCCTGAAGAGAAAGAAAGAGGTATCACTATCAATACTTCGCACGTTGAATATCAAACTGCAAACAGGCACTATGCTCACGTTGACTGTCCAGGTCACGCTGACTACGTTAAGAACATGGTAACTGGTGCAGCTCAGATGGACGGTGCGATCCTAGTAGTTGCGGCTACTGATGGTCCAATGCCTCAAACTAGAGAGCACATTCTTTTGGCTCGTCAGGTAGGTGTACCTGCGCTAGTTGTATTCATGAACAAGGTTGACTTAGTTGATGATGAAGAGCTTTTAGAATTAGTTGAAATGGAAGTAAGAGAATTGCTTTCTTTCTACGAATTCCCTGGTGATGATATTCCTGTTATTCAAGGTTCTGCTCTTGGTGGTTTGAACGGAGATGACAAGTGGGTAGGTAAGATCGAAGAGCTTATGGCTGCTGTGGATGATTATATTCCACTTCCTGAGCGTCTTACTGACAAAGACTTCTTGATGCCTGTTGAGGACGTATTCTCGATCACTGGTCGTGGTACTGTTGCTACTGGTAGAATCGAAAGTGGTGTTATCAACTCAGGTGACCCTGTAGATATTATCGGTATGGGTGCTGAAAACCTTAAGTCTACCATTACTGGTGTTGAGATGTTCCGTAAGATTTTGGATAGAGGTGAAGCTGGTGACAACGTTGGTCTTCTTCTTAGAGGTATCGAGAAATCTGATATCAAAAGAGGTATGATTATCTGTAAGCCTGGTTCAATTACTCCTCACGCTCACTTCAAAGCAGAGGTTTACGTTCTATCAAAAGAAGAAGGTGGACGTCACACTCCATTCTTTAACAAGTACCGTCCTCAGTTCTACCTAAGAACTACTGACGTAACTGGTGAGATTAAACTTCCAGCAGATATCGAAATGGTAATGCCAGGTGATAACGTAACAATCGAAGTTAACTTGATTCAGCCTGTTGCGTTGAACAAAGGTCTTCGTTTCGCTATCAGAGAAGGTGGTAGAACCGTAGGTGCTGGTCAGGTTACTGAGATCTTAGACTAATCATCTAATAATAGATATATTTAAGACAAACGCGTTTTCGGAATTTTCGGAAGCGCGTTTGTTCTGTTAAATAAATTTGTCTACATTTGCAGCCCGTTTTGGGTCACTACTCATGCGGCTGTGTTATGGTTTTTCGGAAAGAAAAGCTTTTTAAAATATTGTAAAGTACTGATTTTCATTCTGCTGTCTGAAAATCATTAACAAACGGGTGTAGCTCAGTTGGTAGAGCAGTGGTCTCCAAAACCAAAGGTCGTGAGTTCGAATCTTACCACCCGTGCAAAAATTAAGGAGTAAAACCAATGAGTAAATTAGTATCCTTTGTGAGTGAATCATACGATGAGATGAGACACAAAGTAAGTTGGCCTAAGCTATCAGAGCTCCAGAGTAGTTCTGTATTAGTTTTAGTGGCCTCTTTGATTTTCGCCCTAGTGATCGGTTTAATCGATTTAGGGTTCGATACTATCATGGATTGGTTTTATAACCTATAATATAAGGAGCGATGTCAGAACTGAAGTGGTATATGGTTAGGGCTGTGTCGGGCCAGGAGCGTAAGGCGAAGGAGTATCTCGATAACGAGATTGTTCAAGAGAATTTCTCTGAGCAAATTCCTCAAGTACTTATTCCGTCTGAAAAGATTTTTGAAATCAGAAATGGTAAGAAGAAGTCAAGAGACAGAAATATGTTCCCTGGTTACATCATGGTTCAGGCCGATTTATCAAACGGTGAAGTCGTTCATTTAATTAAGAATATACCTGGTATCATAGGGTTCTTAGGTCATTCAGCTGGCAATGCTTCCACTCCGCCAGTTGCTTTGCGTCAAGGTGAAGTCGATCGTATCTTAGGTAAGGTCGAGGAAATTGATGAGTTTGACGAACAACTAGATACTCCATATATAGTTGGAGAGACCGTTAAAGTTATGGACGGTCCCTTTAGTGGTTTTACGGGTACTATTGAGGAGGTTTTCGAGGAAAGAAGAAAGCTTAACGTAATGGTTAAGATCTTCGGTCGAAATACCCCCGTTGAATTAAGTTACATGCAAGTCGAAAAACAAGATTAAGATGGCTAAGGAAATTTCTGGTTATCTGAAGTTGCAAGTCAAGGGTGGCCAAGCCAATCCTTCTCCTCCGGTAGGTCCTGCTTTGGGTTCAAAGGGACTTAACATTATGGAGTTTTGTAAGCAATTCAACGGACGTACTCAGGATAAAATGGGTCAGGTTCTACCTGTTCTCGTTACTATTTATTCTGATAAGTCTTTTGATTTTGTAATTAAAACTCCTCCAGCACCGGTGATGTTGATGGAAGCTTCTAAACAAAAGAAAGGTTCTTCTGAACCAAATCGAGTAAAAGTTGGAAGTGTAACCTGGGATCAAGTTAAGGAGATTGCTGAGGTTAAGATGCCGGATTTAAATGCTTTTACTGTTGAGTCTGCCATGAAAATGGTGGCTGGTACAGCAAGAAGTATGGGATTGAAGGTTTCAGGTAAAGCCCCTTGGGAAAACTAAAGATTTAACACATGGGAAAGTTAACTAAAAAGCAAAAAGAGGCTTTAAGTAAATATGACCCAACAAAATTATATGCGCTAACTGAGGCTGCAGGAATCATTAAAGAGGTAAACTCTGCAAGTTTCGATGCATCAGTAGACATTGATATTAGATTGGGTGTAGATCCACGTAAAGCAGACCAAATGGTAAGAGGCGTTGTTGCCCTTCCACATGGTACTGGTAAAGAAGTGAAAGTATTGGTGCTTTGTACTCCAGATAAGGAGCAAGAGGCTAAAGATGCTGGTGCTGATTACGTTGGACTTGACGATTACATTGCTAAAATTGAAGGTGGTTGGACAGATATCGATGTGATTATCACCATGCCAACTGTGATGGCGAAAGTAGGTCGTTTAGGTAGAGTACTAGGTCCTAGAGGTTTGATGCCAAACCCTAAGGCGGGTACAGTTACTCTTGATGTGGGTAAAGCAGTTCAAGATGTAAAAGGTGGTAAAATCGACTTCAAAGTAGATAAGTACGGAATCATTCATACAAGTATTGGTAAAGCTTCTTTCTCTCCTGAGAAAATTGCTGACAACGCAAATGAAGTAATCCAGACTATCTCTAAGTTGAAGCCTGCATCTGCGAAAGGAACATACTTTAAAAGTATCAACCTTTCTACAACTCAGAGCCCTGGTGTGAAAGTTGATAAAAACTCTATTTCCGGATTATAATCATGACTAGAGAAGAAAAAGCAGTTGTAATAGGCGAGTTGGTAGAAAAGTTTTCAGCCAATATGAACTTCTACATCACTGATGCTTCCGGAATGTCGGTTGCTCAGACCAACTCATTGAGAAGACTGTGCTTCGATAAAGGTATCGAGTACAAAGTTGTAAAGAATACACTTATCGCTAAGGCGTTGGAGCAGATGGATTCTGACTATACCCCTTTCGATGAGAAAGTATTAAAAGGTTTTTCTGGTGTTATGTTCTCAGGTGAGGATGCTAACGCACCAGCAAAATTAATCAAGGAATTTAGAAAAAAATCGGGCGGACAATCTCCAGTGTTAAAAGGCGCTTCCATCGACACTGATCTTTTTATTGGAGAAGAGAATTTAGATATGTTGAGCCAGCTTAAGTCGAAGGCTGAGCTTATTGGTGAAGTTATCACCATACTACAATCTCCTGCTAAAAATGTTATCTCTGGACTTCAAGGTGCAGGTGGCAAATTGGCTGGTATTCTTAAGACTTTGTCTGAACGTGAGAACTAATTATTTAACTAAGATTTAAAACTTTATAACAATTAATAAAATGGCAGATTTGAAAGAATTCGCAGAACAGTTGGTAAACCTTACTGTGAAAGAAGTAAACGAACTTGCTGATATCCTTAAAGAAGAATACGGTATCGAACCTGCAGCTGCTGCTGTAGCTGTAGCTGGCCCTGCTGCTGGTGGTGATGGCGAAGGTGCTGCTGAAGAGAAATCTTCATTCGATGTAGTATTGAACGCTCCAGGTGGATCTAAACTTGCTGTTGTTAAGCTTGTAAAAGAACTTACTGGCCTAGGATTGAAAGAAGCAAAAGAAATCGTAGACAGCGCTCCTAAAGCTGTAAAAGAAGGAGTTGCTAAAGACGAAGCAGAAGCGCTTAAGAAGCAACTAGAAGAAGCTGGCGCTGAAGTAGAGCTTAAGTAATTTGAACAGCCATAAGTAATTATGGCAAGGATCAGGCCCTGGTCTCAGTCCCTCTTTAGAGGGGTCGGGATCACGGGTCTTTTCCTGTTTGTACACACTTGGGAGGTGTCTAACTCCTACCAGCACCGGTCAGGTGCAATTTGAATTATTGAAAACAAAAATTATACGGCCTTGGCTATTCTAGCAAATCAATCAGAAAGAATAAATTTCTCTTCGATTAAATCAGTATTGGATTATCCTGATTTTCTTGATGTGCAGATTAAGTCGTTCAAGGATTTCTTTCAGTTAGAAACCCCTGCCGACAAAAGAACTCAAGATGGACTCTTCAAAGTGTTCTCTGAGAACTTCCCAATCTCCGATTCACGAGAAAACTTCGTATTAGAATTCATTGATTATTTGGTCGATCCTCCAAAATATGATGTGTCTGAATGCATCGATAGAGGTCTGACTTATTCAGTGCCATTGAAGGCGAAACTTCGTCTAACTTGTAATGACGAGGACAACGAAGACTTCGAGACAATTGAGCAAGAGGTGTTCCTTGGTAATATTCCTTACATGACCGAGAAGGGGTCATTTGTAGTGAATGGTGCCGAGAGAGTTATTGTATCTCAGTTGCACAGGTCTCCAGGTGTGTTCTTCGCACAGAGTAAGCACACTAACGGTACTACCCTTTATTCGGCCAGAATTATTCCTTTCAAAGGAAGCTGGATTGAATTTGCAACAGATGTGAATAGCGTGATGTACGCCTACATCGACCGTAAGAAAAAATTCCCTGTAACCACTTTATTAAGAGCAATTGGTTACGGTACAGATAAAGATATCCTAGATCTTTTCGGTCTTTCTGAAGAGATTAAAGCCAACAAAACTCAGCTGAAGAAGGCGGTAGGTAGAAAATTGGCAGCAAGGGTACTAAGAACTTGGGTTGAAGATTTCGTGGATGAAGATACTGGAGAAGTAGTTTCAATTCATAGAAATGAAGTGTTGTTGGAAAGAGACTCAGTACTTTCTGAAGAGGATATCGAGTTAATCATTGAAGCAGATGTAGAATCAGTAATCCTTCATAGAGAGGATATCAATATTGCAGACTACACTATCATCTATAACACGCTTCAAAAAGATAATTCAAACTCAGAAAAAGAAGCAGTTGAGCAAATCTATCGTCAGTTGAGAAATACTGAAGCGCCAGATGAGCAAACAGCAAGAGATATTATACAGTCGCTTTTCTTCTCAGATAAGAGATATGATTTAGGTGAAGTTGGTAGATATAGAATCAACAAGAAACTTCAACTAGAAATCGATTCTGAGAAAAGAGTATTGACTACAGAAGATATCATTTCAATTGTGAAGTACTTGATCGGTTTGATCAACTCAAGAGCAGTTGTAGATGATATTGATCACCTTTCTAACAGAAGGGTAAGAACAGTAGGTGAGCAGCTTTATGCTCAGTTCGGTGTTGGTTTGGCTCGTATGGCTAGAACCATTAAAGAAAGAATGAACGTTCGTGATAATGAAGACTTCAAGCCAGTTGATTTGATCAACGCGAGAACTTTGTCTTCTGTAATCAACTCATTCTTCGGAACAAACCAACTTTCTCAGTTCATGGATCAAACAAACCCATTGGCTGAGATTACTCACAAAAGAAGAATGTCTGCTTTAGGACCAGGTGGTCTTTCAAGAGAAAGAGCTGGTTTCGAGGTTCGTGACGTTCACTATACTCACTATGGTCGTCTTTGTACTATTGAGACTCCGGAAGGTCCAAACATTGGTTTGATCTCTTCTCTTTGTGTACATGCGAAAGTTAACAGCATGGGCTTCATTGAGACACCGTATAGAAAGGTGAACAATGGTAAAGTGAATATGTCAGAGAATGTTCAGTATCTAACTGCAGAAGAGGAAGATACTCACAACATAGCTCAGGCAAATGCACCAATTAGTGATAAAGGTGATTTCGAAAACGATAGAGTTAAAGCAAGATTCGAAGGTGATTTCCCTGTAGTAGAGCCTAAAGAGCTTTCTTACATGGATGTAGCGCCTAACCAAATTGTATCGGTAGCGGCTTCATTGATTCCTTTCTTGGAGCATGATGATGCAAACCGTGCTTTGATGGGATCGAACATGCAGCGTCAAGCAGTTCCATTATTGAAACCAGAGGCTCCAATTGTAGGAACTGGTTTGGAAGGTAGAGCCGCTAGAGATTCTAGAACGCTAATAATTGCGGAAGAGAACGGATCAGTTCATTTCGTAGATTCTAAGAAAATTGTTATCAAGTACAACCAGTCTGAAGAAGATGAGTTGGTGAACTTTGATACTGAATATAGAACATACGACCTAATTAAGTTTAGAAGAACTAACCAAGACACTTCTATCAACCTTAAGCCAATTGTGCTTAAAGGAGATAAAGTTCAAAAAGGACAAGTGCTTTGTGAAGGTTATTCTACTCAGAACGGTGAGTTAGCACTAGGTAAAAACCTTAAAGTGGCTTACATGCCATGGCAAGGATACAACTTTGAGGATGCAATTGTAATTTCTGAAAGAGTTGTAAGAGATGATGTCTTTACTTCTATTCACATCGATGAGTATGAGCTAGAGGTAAGAGATACTAAGCGTGGTGAAGAAGAGTTAACTTCTGAAATTCCGAACGTAAGTGAGGAAGCAGTTAAAAACCTTGATGAGAATGGTATAATCAGAGTTGGTGCTGAAATTAAGGAAGGTGACATTCTAATCGGTAAAATCACTCCTAAAGGAGAGACTGACCCAACTCCTGAAGAAAAACTCTTGAGAGCGATCTTCGGTGATAAAGCTGGTGACGTAAAAGATGCTTCATTGAAAGCTTCTCCATCTTTAAGAGGTGTGGTTATCGATACTAAGCTTTTCTCTAGACCTAAGAAGGACAAAGACCTAAGAGCTAAGTCTAAGAAAGAGGTTGAAGTGCTAAAAGCACAGTACAGCAAAGACTTAACAGTTGTTAGAAATCAGATGGTTGACAAACTTGTTCAACTTCTTGAAGGCAAAGTTTCTCAAGGAGTGAAGCATAAGTTTGGAGATGAGATTATTTCTAAAGGTGTTAAATTCAATAGAAACAATATTTCTAACAATCTCTTCCCAGAGAAAAACATCTACAGAGATGAGAGTAACTACAGCGTTCAGGAAGAAGTAAACCTGATTGCTGACTTGAATCTTGACGGATGGACAGAAGATGAGCACACTAATGAGCTTATCATCAGAATGGTGAAGAACTACAACATTAAGAGAAATGAGATCGCTGGTGAATTCAAGCGTGAGCGTTTCACTATTGAAGTAGGAGATGAATTGCCAACAGGTATCGTGCAGCTTGCAAAAGTTTACATCGCTAAGAAACGTAAACTAAAAGTTGGTGATAAGATGGCAGGTCGTCACGGTAACAAAGGTGTTGTTGCCAGAATTGTTAGAGAAGAAGATATGCCATTCCTTGAGGATGGAACTCCAATGGATATCGTATTGAACCCACTTGGTGTACCTTCAAGGATGAACATTGGTCAGATTTATGAAACTGTTTTGGCTTGGGCCGGAGAGAAATTGGGTAAGAAATACGCTACTCCAATTTTCGATGGTGCTAGCATGGAAGAAGTAGATGCTGAATTATCAGCTGCAGGACTTCCTAAAGCAGGTCGAGTATACTTATACGATGGTTTAACCGGTAAGAAATTCGATCAGCCAGTAACAGTAGGTGTAGCTTATATGCTGAAACTAGGTCACTTAGTTGATGATAAGATGCACGCAAGATCTATTGGACCTTACTCATTGATTACTCAGCAACCATTGGGTGGTAAAGCTCAATTTGGTGGTCAGAGATTCGGTGAGATGGAGGTTTGGGCATTAGAAGCCTTCGGTGCTTCTCACGTGCTTCAAGAGATCTTGACCGTTAAGTCTGATGATGTAATTGGTAGAGCTAAAGCTTATGAAGCGATCGTTAAAGGCGATTCAATTCCTAAGCCAAACATTCCAGAATCATTCAATGTATTGGTTCACGAATTAAGAGGATTGGCTCTAGAAATTACCTTAGACTAAGGCATATTTATTTGGCTTCGGCCACAACAATTGAATCAAAAAAGCTATGGCATTTAAAAAGAATAGAAAACTTAACAACGACTTTAACAAAGTCACTATTAGCTTGGCTTCTCCGGAATCTATTTTGGAGTCTTCACATGGTGAAGTAACTCAACCGGAGACTATCAACTACAGAACTTACAAGCCAGAAATGGGTGGTTTGTTCTGTGAGAGAATCTTTGGTCCTGTGAAGGACTGGGAATGTCATTGTGGAAAATATAAGAGAATCAGATATAAGGGTATTATCTGCGACCGTTGCGGTGTTGAAGTAACAGAGAAGAAGGTTCGTAGAGAAAGAATGGGACACATCGAGTTGGTGGTTCCTGTTGCTCATATCTGGTATTTCAAATCTCTTCCTAACAAAATTGGTTACCTGCTTGGCTTGCCAACCAAGAAGCTGGATCAGATTATCTACTATGAAAGATACGTTGTAATTCAGCCAGGTATCAAAGAAGAGGAAGGCATCAGCTACATGGATTTCTTAACTGAAGATGAGTATCTAGATATTCTAGATAAACTTCCTCGTGAGAACCAAATGCTAGATGATGAAGATCCACAGAAATTCATCGCGAAAATGGGGGCTGAAGGTCTTGAAATGTTGCTTTCAAGATTGCAGTTAGACGAAATGTCTTACGCACTTCGTCACCAGGCAGCTACAGATACCTCTCAGCAAAGAAAGGCAGAGGCCTTGAAGAGACTAAGAGTAGTAGAAGCATTCCGTGATGCAAAAACTAGAATCGAGAATCGTCCTGAGTGGATGATTATTAAGATGGTCCCTGTAATTCCACCAGAATTGAGACCATTGGTTCCACTAGACGGAGGTAGATTTGCTACTTCAGATTTGAACGATCTGTATAGAAGAGTGATCATTAGAAACAACCGTTTGAAGCGTCTGATAGATATCAAAGCACCAGAGGTGATTTTGAGAAACGAAAAGCGTATGCTTCAAGAGGCGGTAGATTCACTATTCGATAACTCTAGAAAAGTAAATGCGGTAAGATCTGATGGAAACAGAGCACTTAAGTCTTTAAGTGATATGCTTAAAGGTAAGCAAGGTCGTTTCCGTCAAAACTTGTTGGGTAAAAGGGTTGACTACTCTGGTCGTTCGGTGATCGTAGTAGGCCCTGAATTGAAACTCCATGAGTGTGGTCTTCCTAAAGATATGGCTGCTGAGCTGTTCAAACCATTCATTATCAGAAAGCTGATTGAAAGAGGTATTGTAAAGACAGTTAAGTCGGCTAAGAAAATTGTTGATAGAAAAGATCCTGTGGTTTGGGATATCCTTGAAAATGTATTGAAAGGACACCCTGTACTACTTAACCGTGCTCCTACGTTGCACAGATTAGGTATTCAGGCATTCCAACCAAAACTGATCGAAGGTAAAGCTATTCAGTTACACCCATTAGTATGTACAGCATTTAACGCTGACTTTGATGGTGACCAGATGGCTGTTCACGTACCACTAGGTCATGATGCGGTGTTAGAGGCAAGTATGCTAATGCTTTCTTCTCACAACATCCTTAACCCTGCGAATGGTAATCCAATTACGGTACCTTCTCAAGACATGGTTTTGGGTCTTTACTATGTAACTAAAGGTAGAAGAAGTACTGACGACTTCAAGGTTGAAGGAGAGGGTATGAGATTCTACTCTGCAGAAGAAGTAATCATTGCCTTGAATGAAGGTAAGCTTTCTAAGCATGCATACATTCATGTGAAAACTAAAGTTCGTGAGAACGAAGAGTTAGTAGAGAAGGTGATTGAAACTGTGGCTGGTAGAGTATTATTCAACCAAACTGTTCCTGAAAAGGTAGGTTTTGTGAATGAACTTTTGACCAAGAAAAAGCTTCAGAAGATTATTCAGAATGTAGTTAATATTTGTGGTGTTGCAGAAACTGCAAGATTCCTAGATGATATTAAAGAGCTTGGTTTCCAAATGGCGTACCAAGGTGGTCTTTCAATGGGTCTAGATGATATCCACATTCCAGATAACAAAGACGGCCTTATTGAAAGTGCCAAAGAAGAGGTAGATGCTGTATGGCAAAACTACTTAATGGGTCTAATCACAGACAACGAGAGATACAACCAGGTAATTGATATCTGGACTCGTGTGAATACTAGGTTGACTAATGGATTGATGCAAGAGATGGAGGAAGACCGTCAAGGTTTCAACTCAATCTATATGATGATGCACTCAGGAGCTCGTGGTTCAAGAGAGCAGATTCGTCAGTTAGGTGGTATGAGAGGTCTAATGGCGAAGCCACAAAAGAACCTTGCAGGTTCTGTAGGAGCTATTATTGAGAACCCGATTCTTTCGAACTTTAAAGAGGGCCTTGATGTATTGGAGTACTTTATTTCAACTCACGGTGCTCGTAAAGGTCTTGCCGATACCGCCCTTAAAACAGCGGATGCTGGTTACCTAACCAGACGTTTGGTAGACGTTGCTCAAGACTGTGTAGTTAATGAAGAAGACTGTGGTACATTAAGAGGTCTGACAGTTTCTGCCCTAAAAGACAACGAAGATGTTGTAGAAGCTCTTTCTGAAAGAGTGTTGGGTAGAGTATCTGTTCATGATATTTATGATCCTATTACAGAAGAATTGATCATTGCTTCTGGTGACGAGTTCACTGAGAAAATTGCTGAACAACTCGATGAGTCTGCAATTGAAGAAGTAGAGATCAGATCTGTATTGACTTGTGAGTCTAAGAAGGGTGTTTGTTCTAAGTGTTATGGTAGAAACCTTTCAACCAATAAAATGGTACAGAGAGGTGAATCAGTTGGTGTAATTGCTGCTCAGTCTATTGGTGAGCCAGGTACTCAGCTTACACTAAGAACCTTCCACGTGGGTGGTACTGCCTCGAACATTGCTGTAGACGCAATGATTCAGGCGAAGTTCGATGGTGTTATTCAATTCGAAGAGTTGAGATCACTTCCTACTACAGACGATGAAGGCAATAAGATTGACATTGTAATGGGACGTACTGGTGAAATCCAAGTGATCGATCCTAAGTCTAAGAAAGTGTTGATCTCTAATCACGTTCCTTACGGTGCCGTATTGAAGGTGAAAGAGGGAGATAAAGTAGAAAAGGGTCAAGAGCTTTGTAAGTGGGATCCATATAACGCTGTAATTCTTTCAGAGTTTGACGGTTCTATTGAGTTCGATGCTATTGAAGAAGGTATTACCTTCAAAGAGGTATTCGATGAACAAACTGGTCACAGAGAGAAAGTAATCACCGATACTAAAGACAAGAATAAGAACCCTGCGGTAGTTGTAAACTATAAAGACGATTCTAAGTCTTACAACATTCCTGTAGGCGCTCACTTGGCTGTAGAGATTGGAGATAAAGTGAAAGTTGGTCAGCCATTGGCTAAGATTCCTAGAACTATGGGTAAATCGAGAGATATTACTGGTGGTCTTCCTAGGGTAACAGAATTGTTTGAGGCTAGAAATCCTTCTAACCCAGCTGTAGTTTCTGAAATCGATGGTGTAGTAACATATGGTGGTATTAAGAGAGGTAACCGCGAAATCTTCGTAGAGTCTAAAGACGGTGTGAAGAAGAAGTACATGGTGCCACTTTCTAAGCACATCCTTGTTCAAGACAATGACTTTGTGAGAGCTGGTTATCCATTATCTGATGGTGCCATCACTCCAAACGATATCTTGAATATTCAGGGACCAACTGCTGTACAAGAATACTTGGTGAACGAGATTCAAGAAGTATACAGACTTCAGGGTGTGAAGATCAATGATAAGCACTGTGAGGTTATTGTGAAGCAAATGATGCAGAAGGTAGAGATCATGGATGCTGGTGATACGCAGTTCCTTCCTGGTCAGGTAGCAGATAAATTCGTCTTCATGGAAGAGAATGATGCTATCCTTGATATGAAGGTTGTATCTGATGCAGGTGATTCAGAAAACCTTAAACCAGGTCAGATTGTGAGCCCAAGAGAGCTAAGAGATGAGAACTCGAGCTTGAAGAGACGCGACTTGAAATTGGTAGAGGTAAGAGACGCTCAACCAGCTGTATCTAAGCCTAAGTTGCAGGGTATTACTCAGGCATCTTTGGGTACTGATAGCTTCATTTCAGCAGCTTCATTCCAGGAAACTACTAAAGTATTGAGCGAGGCCTCTATCAAAGGAAAAGCTGATACATTAAACGGATTGAAAGAAAACGTAATTGTTGGACACTTGATCCCTGCTGGTACAGGAATGAGAGAGTATGATAATCTAATTGTTGGTAATAAAGAGGAATTAGAAACTCTTGAGGCCGCACAAGAAGCTTATCAGTCTGAGTCTTCAGAACAAAAAGTAGAGCTTTAAGCCATGGCTGAAAAGGACGAGCAAAAGCAACAGAACCAATTGAATATTGAGCTGTCGGAAGAAGTTGCCGAAGGCCAATATGTCAACTTAGCGATGATTGCTCACTCGAACAGCGAGTTTGTAATAGATTTTATAAAGATGATGCCTGGAGTGCCAAAGGCTAAGGTTAAGTCTAGAATTGTTATAACTCCTGAACATGCCAAACGCTTGTTATATGCTTTGAAGGATAATATCGATAAGTTCGAAGATCACTTCGGAGAGATAAAACAGGCTGATGCTCCACCTAAATTTCCGATGAATTTCGGGGGTACAGTCGGAGAGGCTTAAAGTCAAATATGAATAGGAAAAAGAAAGGGTTGCAAAAGCGACCCTTTTTTTATATTCTTATTTTTTTGCACAATACTAATTGATATGGAATTAGCCAAACTGATTAAGGCTTTTGGTTATGTTACTTCGGAAAATAGAGATGAAGCACTTGCGAACCTCATTGAATACGTTGTTTATACCCTAGACTCACCTCAGGATATAGCTGCTATTTGTGATTTTATAAAATTGGAATTTGACGTTCAGTTTGACCCTGCTGAATTAAAAAGTGTGGCCTCACAAATGCTAAAGAAGGGTAATCTAGAAAGAATAGCAGATGCCAAGTTTAAACTTTCAGATTCAAGAGTTGCTGATTTAAGAGCTCATAGCAGAAGTATTGCTTTAAGGCAAGAGGAAAGGCAAAAACGGATAGGGAAGTATATTGATGAAATTGACTCTTCTAATCTAGCTCCAGAGGTACACAAAAAAATCCTTATTTCATTTACTCAATACATGTATGAATGCTTCTATGAGTATGGAAGAAGAGCAGTAAATATTATATCAGGTGAACTGACTGAGGTTGAAAGGAGGACTAAGCATCAAATATTAAAACCATTCATTGATAGTTTTAGCCCCAATGAAAAACGTGTTTTTACAGACTTGGTCGAGCATTTCACTGATGTGATGAATTCAGATGATTTAGATTACTTGCAGAAACTAGCGTACAAGGCTGAATTATTCTTTTCTCTAGGGATGGATAAGGAGACTTATGAAAGAGCTAGCGAATTTAATTTTATGGATTGGGTTGTCTTCTTGGATACCAACTTTCTATACTCAATCCTCAATTTGCATAAACACGATGAGGATGATGCTTGCAATCAAATTGTCAGAATAATTAGAGATCATAAATTAAACATCAGATTAACTTATATACCTGATACTCGTCAAGAATTACTCAATAAAAAGAAAGATTTTGATAAAAACATTGCAAGGACAAGTTTCACTAAGCATCAAATAAGTGCCCTGCTATCATCTGGTAATCTTGACGGTTTCTCTAAGAAATATTATGAGCAGAAGTTAGAGTATGGTGATGAAACTCCGCATCCTACTGAAATTATTGATCATCATATTGCCTCCCTTAAAGAAAAAGGCGTATTAATTTATAACTCGAACTTTAAAAGTCTAAGAGAAGAGAGTGGGTATCAACATATAATAAATGAAACAAGTGCATTTAAGGAGTACGAGAAGTTTAGAAATGAAACTAGAGTCGAAAAAGGGTTAGATTATAAACAACCTAAAGACGACCATCTCTTAGAACATGACGTATTCTTGCGTGAAGCTATTTTGTTTTTAAGAGGTACTAAGGCTGTATCAATGAATGATGTAAAGTACTATGGATTAACTCTTGATAAAACTTTGATAGGGTTTGATAAATATAGACTAAGAAGTGATAGAACAGTTTATGTGCCAGTGTTTTTTTTGCCGAGCTTTCTTCTAGGGAAGCTACTGAGGTTTATACCTCTTCCTACGGACGATTATAAAAAAGCATTTATCTCTGCTCTTTCAAGCACGGCTTTCGATACAAACTCTAATCATTCTGTGGCTGTGCAACAATCAGCACAAAAATTTAAATTAATGGGTATCAATGATGAAAGGGTGATGCTCAGTTGTATGGCAGACAACGTGTTTCTTGAGCAATTTTCTCAATTAGAAGAATCAGAACAAGTTCCTTTTATTGAATCTCAGTTGAATAGAAAACATAAATCAATGCATGATGAGATGTCAGAGTTAAGGGGAAAGCTTGAAGAAAGAGAAGGTATGGTAAGTGAGGTTTCGAAAATAAGCGCTTCTAAGGATGAGGATTTGAAAAGATTAAAGGCAAGAATTAAGGTGTTGGAAGAGGATCAAGGACTGTTTATTCAAGAACTTAAGAAGTTAACTACTCCAAAAGCAGAGATTCGAACCCAACCTGAGACACCACTTTTTTCTGATACTCAAGACTCAAATTTTGAGGAAGCCGTTGAAAGTGAATTGGAGGAGGAAGGTTCTGAAATAAATTCATTCCGGACAGAATCGAGTCCCATTCAGAAGGGGCAGTATTATATACTTGCCTTGATGCTGATTATTGGTCTTCCTATAATTGTCGCTTCAATAATGATTAAGGAGTATATTTATTTAGCATTTATCGGGGTTCCAACTGCAGTTGTTATTTCAGTTGCAGGTCTTTTCTTTGATATTCGAAAGTCAATCAAAACGAGGATTTGGTCTGGCCTATTACTTGTCATAATTTATACACTCATTCTTTTTTCAAATTGGAATTTGTTTTTTAATCCTCCTTTGCAATAGTATGGAGCCTATGTCAAAATGCGTAAGATGATATAGAATCTGGTTCAAAAATCTTAGTATACCACATAAGGTTGTGAACGCCTAATGTTGCACAGATTGATGCGGAGGCAATGAAATTCTCTTATCCTCAATAGCCCGACTACCTTTTAATCGCTTCATCGTCATGATTTTAATTTACTTTTCTCTATTTGTTCTTAAGAATCCTTTCACTACCTTTGCAGTCCAAAATTTGTAACTAGGAAATAAAATCTAAAATTCTGTAAATGCCTACTATACAACAACTAGTAAGAAAGGGCCGTAAGAAATTGACTTCGAAGTCAAAGTCTCCAGCTTTGGATAGCTGCCCACAGAGAAGAGGGGTTTGTACTAGGGTGTATACAACTACTCCAAAGAAACCTAACTCAGCTATGAGAAAAGTAGCAAGAGTAAGGTTGACTAACGGAAAAGAAGTGAACGCCTACATCCCAGGTGAAGGTCACAACCTTCAAGAGCACTCAATTGTATTGATTAGAGGAGGTAGAGTAAAAGACCTTCCAGGTGTGAGATATCACATCATCCGTGGAGCTTTGGATACTGCCGGTGTAAATGGTCGACTGCAAAGAAGATCTAAATACGGTGCCAAAAGACCAAAAGACAAAAAATAAGATAACACTATTTAATAATGAGAAAAGCTAAACCAAAGAAGAGATATATTCTTCCTGACCCGAAGTTCGGAGATACTTTGGTAACGAAGTTCGTGAACTACCTTATGGTGGACGGTAAGAAGAGTATTGCCTACGGAATTTTCTATGATGCAGTAGCATTGGTAGAGAAGCGTACTGGTGAGAATGGTCTTGAGACTTGGAAAAAAGCATTGAGTAACATCATGCCTTCTGTCGAAGTAAAGTCAAGGAGAGTAGGTGGTGCAACCTTTCAGGTGCCTACTGAAGTTAGACCTGCCAGAAAAACATCACTAGGAATTAAGTGGATGATTTCTTTCTCAAGAAAGAGAGGCGAGAAAACCATGACAGAGAGATTGGCTGGAGAAATCATTGCCGCTTCTAAAGGAGAAGGTGGTGCTGTGAAGAAGAAGGATGATACTCACAGAATGGCAGACGCTAACAAAGCATTTTCACACTTTAGATTTTAATTCCTAAACAAATCATGGCAAGAGATTTAAGATTAACTCGGAATATCGGTATTGCAGCCCATATTGATGCGGGTAAGACAACTACTACCGAGCGTATCCTTTATTATACAGGTGTTTCTCACAAAATTGGTGAGGTTCACGATGGTGCTGCTACCATGGACTGGATGGAGCAAGAGCAAGAAAGAGGTATTACTATTACTTCTGCTGCTACCACAGTGTTTTGGCCTTACAAAGATGAGGAGTACCACATTAACATTATTGACACTCCTGGTCACGTTGACTTTACCGTAGAGGTAAACAGATCGCTTCGTGTATTGGATGGTCTAGTGTTCTTGTTTTCTGCAGTAGATGGTGTTGAGCCTCAGTCTGAGACTAACTGGAGACTTGCAGATAACTACAAAGTAGCAAGACTTGGTTTTGTGAACAAGATGGACCGTGCTGGTGCTGACTTCCTTGCTGTTTGTAAGCAAGTAAAGGAAATGTTAGGTACAAAGGCAGTTCCTCTTCAATTACCTATCGGTGCTGAAGACACATTCAAGGGAGTGGTTGATTTAGTAGAGAACAAGGCAATTGTTTGGAATGAGGAAGATCAAGGTATGACTTATAGCGAGATCGACATTCCTGAAGATATGGTTGATGATGTTGCTGAGTACAGAGAGTATCTGTTGGAGGCCATCGCTGAATATGATGATACTTTGATGGAGAAATTCTTCGAAGATCCAGATTCAATCACCAAAGATGAAATCCTTGCTGCTTTGAGACAAGCTACCATCAACTTGGACTTCGTTCCAATGCTTTGTGGTTCAGCTTTCAAAAACAAGGGTGTTCAATCAATGTTGAACTATGTGATGGAACTTCTTCCTTCACCTCTAGATAGAGATAACATTGTTGGAACTGATCCTGATACTGAAGAGAAGATCACTAGAAAGCCAGATCCAAATGGGCCATTTGCTGCTTTGGCATTTAAGATTGCAACTGACCCATTCGTAGGTCGTCTTTGCTTTGTAAGATCTTACTCTGGTATGTTAGATTCAGGTTCTTATGTGTACAACACAAGAACTAATAAGAAAGAGAGGATTTCTAGAATCTTCCAAATGCACGCTAACAAGCAGAATGCAATTGAGAAATTGCACGCTGGTGATATCGCTGCTGTGGTAGGATTTAAAGATATTAAGACGGGTGATACACTTTGTGACGAGAAGAATAGAATTGTTCTTGAATCTATGGTGTTCCCTGATCCTGTAATTGGATATGCTATTGAGCCTAAAACTCAGGCTGATGTAGACAAACTGGGTATGGCTATTGCCAAGCTAGTTGAAGAAGATCCAACTTTGACAGTAAATACTGACGAAGAAACAGGTCAAACAATCCTTAGAGGTATGGGTGAGCTTCACCTAGATATCATCATGGATCGTTTGAGAAGAGAATTCAAGGTAGAGGTTAATCAAGGTGCTCCTCAGGTTGCTTATAAAGAGTCAGTTAACTCACTAGTAGAGCACAAAGAGGTTTACAAGAAGCAATCGGGTGGTAAAGGTAAGTTTGCCGATATCGTATTCGAACTTAGCCCTGCCGATGATGAATTTGAAGGTTTAGGTCTTCAGTTTGTTAATGGAATTGTTGGTGGTGTAATTCCTAAAGAATTTATCCCAGCAATTGAGAAAGGCTTCAAATCTGCTATGGATAACGGTCCTTTGGCTGGTTACCCAGTAGAGAGAATGAAAGTGAGATTGTACCACGGTTCATTCCACGATGTGGATTCAGATGCACTCTCTTTTGAAATGGCAGCAAGACTTGGTTTCAAAGAGGCGGCTAGAAAGGCTACCCCTAAATTGATGGAACCAATTATGGCTGTAGATGTGGTAACTCCAGATGATTATACAGGATCTATCACTGGTGACTTGAACAGAAGAAGAGGTATTATGAAAGGTATGGATACCAAAGGTACTTCTACTGTAATTAAGGCTAGTGTGCCACTTTCAGAATTGTTTGGTTACGTAACGGATTTGAGAACAATGTCTTCTGGTAGAGCAACTGCTTCTTTGACATTCTCTCACTATGATGTTGTTCCTAACAACATTGCTGAAGAAGTGATCAAAAAGACAAAAGGCGAATAAGCTGTAAATTTTTAATAAGATGACACAGAAGATAAGAATCAAATTAAAGTCATACGATCACAACTTGGTGGATAAGTCATCAGAGAAGATCGTGAGAGCTGTGAAAACAACTGGTGCTATTGTTAGCGGACCAATTCCGTTGCCAACAGTAAAAGAGAAATTTACAGTGCTAAGATCACCACACGTGAATAAGAAGTCGCGTGAGCAATTCCAACTTTGTACTTACAAGAGATTAGTAGATATCTACTCATCTAGTGCAAAGACGGTAGATGCTTTGATGAAGCTTGAGCTTCCATCTGGTGTAGACGTAGAGATTAAGGTATAATTATATAATACTGAGAAATTAAGAGAGGCTGTTCTGCTTAGAATGGCCTCTTTTTTATGCATAGAGAGGGCTTTTTATTGTCAGTCAAACAGTTAGCTAAATATTTCTTAGAAATTCTAACGGTGCCGTTTGCTGCAGAATATTAATTTCCTATCTTTGCAGTCCGTTTCTCGGAAGCGCTAGATTTGTAGCGTTTAAAAAGAATTAAAAGATGTCTGGAATAATCGGAAAAAAAATCGGAATGACTAGCATCTATGGTGCCGATGGACTTAGTGTCGCATGCACGGTTATAGAAGCTGGTCCTTGCGTGGTTACGCAAGTAAAAAATGAGGAAACAGACGGATACAGAGCTGTACAACTTGCTTACGGTGAGCGTAAAGAAAAAAATACGCCAAGTTCGTTGAAGGGGCATTTCAAAAAAGCCAATACAACGCCTAAGAAAGAAGTGGTTGAGTTTCGAGATTTCCGTGAAGAATTCGAAGATAAAGTCGTTCTAGGAAACGTCATCAATGTGGGTGATGTGTTTGAAGAAGGCGATTTTGTTGATGCTATTGGAACCTCTAAAGGTAAGGGTTTCCAGGGTGTGGTTAAAAGGCACGGCTTCGGTGGTGTTGGTCAAGCTACGCACGGTCAGCACAACAGAATGAGAGCTCCGGGTTCTATTGGTGGTGCCTCTTATCCTGCTAGAGTATTTAAAGGTACTCGTATGGCTGGAAGAATGGGTAACGACAGAGTGAAGGTTTTGAACCTGAAAGTGATGAAAGTAATGCCTGAAAAGAATCTTATCGTAGTGAGTGGTTCTGTTCCAGGTGCTAAGAATTCAATCGTAGTACTAGAGAAATAAGAAGATGGAGATTTCAGTATTAAAAAATAGTGGAGAAGACACTGGAAGAAAGATTACTCTTTCAGACGATATCTTCGGTATTGAGCCAAACGATCATGCCATCTACTTAGATGTTAAGCAATACTTGGCGAATCAGCGTCAAGGAACTCATAAGTCTAAGGAAAGAAATGAAATTGCTGGTTCTACGAAAAAGATAAAGAGACAAAAGGGTACTGGTACTGCGAGAGCAGGTAGTATTAAGTCTCCTATATTTAGAGGTGGAGGTAGAGTATTCGGTCCTCAGCCTAGAGATTACAGCTTTAAGCTGAACAAGAAATTGAAGTCTTTAGCTAGAAAGTCTGCATTGGCTTATAAAGCGAAAGACAATGGTTTAGTGGTGTTAGAAGATATCAACTTCGAATCTCCAAAGACCAAAGATTTCGTAAAAGTTCTTAATGGCCTTTCTGTGGCTGACAAGAAAACTCTTTTGGTTCTTCCTGATTCGGCTAACAAGAATGTTGTGCTTTCAGGTAGAAATGTGAAGAATGCTAAAATTACAACGGCTGACTCATTGAACACTTATGATGTGTTGAACGCTGATAGCCTATTGATTAGCGAAAGTTCAATTGAAAAGCTTGAAAACCTTCTAAAGTAATCTGAAGATGAGTGTTTTAAAGAAGCCATTAGTAACTGAGAAAGTATCGGCCTTAAACGAAAAAGGTAAGTACGGTTTTATTGTAGACCTGAATGCCAATAAAGTTGAAATTAAGAAGGCTGTAGAAGATATGTACGGTGTAACCGTAGAAGATGTTAATACCATGAAATATCAGGGTAAAGACAAATCACGCTACACTAAGTCCAGAATCATTTCTGGTAGAGCAAGTTCGTTTAAGAAAGCAATTGTAACTGTTGCTGAAGGAGAGGTAATCGATTTTTATAGCGGCATTTAATTGAAGTAAGATGGGTGTAAAGAAATTAAGACCAATGACCCCCGGCACAAGAGGCCGTATAGCTCCAGACTTTGCTGATGTAACAACATCAACTCCTGAAAAGTCTTTGCTTGCTCCTCTTAAGAGATCTGGAGGTAGAAACAATACCGGTAAAATGACCATGCGCTACATGGGTGGTGGTCACAAAAGAAAACTGAGAGTTATCGATTTCAAAAGAGATAAATTCGATGTGCCGGCTACAGTTAAAAGCATTGAGTACGATCCGTCTAGAAGTGCCAGAGTTGCATTGCTTTATTACGCGGATGGTGAGAAAAGATATATAGTCGCTCCTCAAGGATTAGAAGTTGGCCAGCAGATTGTATCTGGTGAAGCTGTTGCTCCTGAGGTTGGAAACGCTCTTCCTTTGTCAAAAATTCCTTTGGGTACTATTATCCATAATGTGGAGTTTAAGCCTGGTAAAGGTGCTGCTTTGGCAAGAAGCGCAGGATCTTATGTTCAGTTGGTTGCTAGAGAAGGGAAATACGCTACTGTAAAGCTTCCTTCAGGCGAGCAAAGAAACATCTTATCTACATGTATGGCTACTATTGGTGCCGTAGGTAATGCTGAACACATGAACGTGAGGTTAGGTAAAGCTGGTAGAAAGAGATGGTTAGGAAGAAGACCTAGAGTAAGAGGTGTGGTAATGAACCCGGTAGATCACCCAATGGGTGGTGGTGAAGGTAGATCATCTGGAGGTCATCCAAGATCTAGAAAAGGCCTTTACGCTAAAGGTCAAAAAACCAGAACTCCTAAGAAATACTCGAATAGACTAATAATCGGTAAAAAGAAATAATCTAGCATGGCACGTTCATTAAAAAAAGGACCATATATCGATTTTAGATTGGCAAACAAAGTCGATGCGATGGAAGAAACTGGCAAGAAGTCAGTTATCAAAACCTGGTCTAGAAGATCTATGATCTCTCCAGATTTCATCGGCCACACATTTGCAGTTCATAACGGAAATAAATTCATCCCTGTGTTTGTTACTGAAAACATGGTAGGACACAAGTTTGGTGAGTTTGCTCCGACAAGAAACTTTAGAGGTCACATTGCTAAAAAAGATAAGAAGAGATAATGGAAGCTGTTGCAAAACTTAACAATGTTCCAACTTCTCCTCGTAAGATGAGAATGGTCGCTGATATGATCAGAGGCGAGCGCGTGAATACTGCGTTGAACATCTTGAAATTCGAGCCGAAGGAAGGCGCTGCTAGGCTACAGAAATTGTTGCTTTCAGCAATCTCTAACTGGCAAGCTAAAAACGAAGATGAGAGACTTGAAGACGCAGATCTTTTTATTAAAGAAATTCGCGTTGATGGTGGCAGAATGTTAAAGAGATTAAGACCTGCACCTCAAGGTAGAGCTCATAGAATTAGAAAAAGATCAAATCATGTGACCATCGTAGTTGATTCAAAGAATTCAACCGAGGTTACCGCTGAAGAAGTAATAAATAACGAAACTGATAATTAAAAACAGATGGGACAAAAAGTTAACCCTGTTGGTTTCAGATTAGGAGTTGTACGTGGCTGGGATTCTAGCTGGTACGGTGGAAAAGACTTCTCTGATAAACTGGTTGAAGATCAGGAGATCAGAAAATATATCGATGCCCGAATTCCTAAAGGTGGTATCTCAAAAGTTATAATTGAGAGAACTATCAAAAGAATCACCATTACTGTTCATACTGCCAGACCTGGTGTTGTAATCGGTAAAGGAGGGCAAGAAGTTGATCGTATTAAAGAAGAGTTGAAGAAGCTTACTGGAAAGGACGTTCAAATCAACATCTTCGAAATCAAGAGACCTGAGCTAGATGCAAAATTGGTGGGTGAGTCAATCGCTCAGCAGTTGCAAGCAAGAATTTCCTACAGAAGAGCTATGAAGCAAGCTATTGCTTCTGCTGTTAGAGTAGGTGCTCAAGGTATCAAGGTTAAATGCTCTGGTCGTCTTGGTGGTGCTGAAATGGCAAGAACTGAGATGTACAAAGAAGGAAGAATTCCTCTTCATACATTAAGAGCAGATATTGATTACGCTATCTCTGAGGCCGACACTGTTTACGGTAAAATCGGAATCAAGGTATGGATTTTCAAAGGCGAGGTTTACGGTAAGAGAGACTTATCTCCAAACGTTGGTAACCCTAATCAAATGGGTGGTGGCGACCGTAGAGGTGGTGCTAGAAGACCTAACCGTAATAAAAAGAAGTAACCCAACTGTAAAAAGGAGAGAAGATGTTACAGCCTAAAAGAACCAAGTTTAGAAAAATGCAGAAAGGTCGCATCAAAGGTGTGGCCGGACGTGGACATACATTGGATTTCGGAACCTTCGGTATCAAGTCTCTTGAGCCAGGTTGGATTACAAGCCGTCAGATCGAAGCTGCTCGTATTGCTATGACGAGAGCAATGAAAAGAGAAGGCCAAGTATGGATTAGAATATTCCCGGACAAGCCTATTACTAGCAAGCCTGCTGAAGTAAGGATGGGTAAGGGTAAAGGTGCTCCTGAATATTGGGTAGCTGTTGTAAAACCAGGTACAGTGCTTTTCGAAGCAGCTGGTGTAAATGTTGAATTGGCGAAAGAAGCCTTGAGACTTGCAGCTCAGAAGTTGCCTCTTTCTACCAAATTTATTGTTCGTAGAGATTACGTGGCATAGTTATGAAGAATTCAGAAATCAAGGCGCTCACTGTAGAGGAGCTTAGAGAAAAGATAAATACGGAAGTTAGCGGTCTGCAGAAGTTAAACTTTGCACATGCTATTTCTCCTATTGAAAATCCGATGAAAATCAGACATTCAAAACGTCTGATCGCGAGATTGAGAACAGAGTTAAGGGCTAAGGAACTTGCTAACTAATATGAGCATGGAGACCAGAAATCTTAGAAAAGAGAGAGTCGGGGTAGTAACAAGCAACAAGATGGATAAGACCATCACTGTAGCTGTTCAAAGAAAAGAGAAGCACCCGATCTATGGTAAGTTTGTTAAGAAAACAACAAAATTTGCCGCTCATGACGAAAAGAATGATTGTGGTATCGGAGATACCGTGAAGATCATGGAGACTCGTCCGCTGAGTAAAAACAAGCGTTGGAGACTAGTAGAAATTATTGAAAGAGCCAAGTAATCATGATTAGACAAGAATCAAGACTAAGCGTTGCCGATAACAGTGGTGCTAAAGAGGTGCTCTGTATTCGTGTACTTGGTGGTACTAAAAAGAAGTACGCCACAGTAGGTGATAAAATTGTGGTTTCAGTAAAATCTGCTCATTCTTCAAGTAACCTCAAAAAAGGAACTGTTTCTAAAGCAGTAATCGTAAGAACCAAAAAAGAGGTAAGAAGAAAAGACGGATCTTATATCCGTTTTGAGGATAATGCTGCAGTGTTATTGAACAATAACGATGAGCCAAGAGGTACTCGTATGTTCGGACCTGTAGCCAGAGAGTTGCGTGAAAAGCAATTTATGAAGATTGTTTCATTGGCTCCTGAAGTATTGTAATCATGGATAAGAATCAAACAGTTGTGAAAAAGCTTCATGTGAGAAAAGGCGATACCGTTAAGGTGATCTCTGGTAATAGCAAAGGCAAAACCGGGACAGTTCTTGAGGTAATCCCTTCAAAATATAGAGCTATTGTAGAAGGTGTAAACGTTGTCTCCAAGCATATTAAACCTTCGGCTTCCAATCCAAATGGTGGTATTGAGAAGACAGAAGCTTCTATTCATCTTTCTAACCTCATGGTAGTAGATCCTTCATCAGGTGATGCAACCAGAGTAGGTAGAAAAGCTGATGAAAATGGAAAACTTGTTAGATACTCTAAAAAATCTGGGGAGGTAATTAAAAATGGCTAGTCCGAGATTAAAAGAAACATATAGCAAGGAGATTGCTCCTGCGCTAAAGGAGAAATTCCAGTACACCAGCGTTATGCAGGTGCCAAAAATCACCAAGGTTGTACTTAATAAAGGTATTGGTGCTGCTGTAGCCGATAAGAAATTGGTAGATGTAGGAGTAGAAGAGCTAACTACCATTACTGGTCAGAAGGCTGTTCCAACTGTTGCTAAGAACTCCATCTCAAACTTTAAGTTAAGAGACGGTATGCCAATTGGTGCAAAAGTTACATTGCGCGGTGATAGAATGTACGAATTTATCGACAGACTTTTGAATATTGCTCTTCCTCGTGTAAGAGACTTCAGAGGTGTAAAAGATAAAGGTTTCGATGGACGTGGTAACTACACTTTAGGTATCAAGGAACAAATTATCTTCCCTGAGATCTCTATCGAGAAAGTGAATAAAATCACTGGTATGGACATTACGTTCGTTACCACAGCAAATACTGATGAAGAAAGTTATGAGTTGCTAAAGGCTATGGGAATGCCTTTCGCTTCTGGTAAAAAACAAGACTAATTATGGCAAGAGAAGCAGTAAAAGCTAGAGAAAGAAAAAGAGAGAAACTTGTAGCTCGCTATGCTGAGAAAAGAGCAAGGCTTAAAGCTGAAGGTGATTACGAGGGTCTCGATAAGTTGCCAAGAAACGCATCGCCTGTAAGACTTCACAATAGATGTAAGCTTACTGGTAGACCTAAAGGTTATATGCGTAAGTTCGGTATCTCTAGGGTAACTTTTAGAGAGATGGCCTCTGCAGGTAAAATACCTGGAGTGACTAAAGCAAGCTGGTAATCTTTCTTTTTATATCTGAAAATTATTAATACCTTTGCAGGCCGGTTTCGGCCGGAAGGTATTTAACATTTTATAAAGGGTATTCTTGGGAGATATCGCCAAGGTACACACGCCTAAAGGGCGTAAAACATTTTGAAAATGACTGATCCAATAGCAGATTATTTAACGCGTTTAAGAAACGCTATTAAAGCAAGGCATAGGGTTATCGAAATTCCTGCTTCGAATGTGAAGAAGGAGATGACTAAAGTGCTTTTTGACAAAGGCTACATCTTGAACTACAAGTTTGAAGATGATGGTGTTCAAGGTAAGATTAAAATAGCCTTGAAATATAATTCGCGTACTAAAGAACCAGCGATTATAAAGCTGGAAAGAATCAGTAAGCCTGGTTTGAGAAAGTACGCTGGTGCTGGTGAGCTTCCAAGAGTATTGAATGGTCTTGGTATAGCTATTATTTCTACTTCTAAAGGTATTATGACCGATAAGGAAGCAAGAACTCAGCACATTGGTGGAGAAATATTGTGTCACGTATACTAGATTATAGATAGATGTCACGAATTGGTAAAAAACCGATTAATCTTCCTTCGGGAGTGTCTGTAGACGTAGCTGCATCAGCGGTTACTGTTAAAGGGCCGAAAGGAGAATTGACTCAGGCGATAGATCCTGACTTTAAAGTATCTGTTGAAGAGGGTGTTGTCTCGATAGAGAGGCCTACAGATCAGAAAAGACATAAGTCTCTTCATGGTTTATACAGAGCTTTGATTAACAATATGGTAGTTGGTGTTCATACAGGTTACATCAAAGAGTTGGAGCTAGTAGGTGTAGGTTATAAAGCCGCTGTTGCAAATAATGTGTTGGAGCTTAACTTGGGTTACTCTCACAATATTTATCTTCAGGTTCCTCAAGAGGTTTCTGCTGATGCCAAAATGGAGAAAGGTAAAAACCCAATTGTTACTCTAAGCAGTAGCGATAAAGAATTGATTGGACAAGTAGCTGCTCAGATCAGATCACTTAGAAAAATTGAGCCTTACAAAGGTAAAGGTATCAAGTTTGTTGGTGAGAAGATTAGAAGAAAGGCTGGTAAAACTGCTGCTAAATAAAAGTTATCATGGCTATTAGTAAGAGTAGACTTAGAATTAAGAGAGGTATCAGAAAAAAGATTTCTGGATCGGCAGTTAGGCCTAGAATCTCTGTTTTCAAGAGCAATACAAGGATATACGCTCAAATCATAGACGATGAGCAAGGGCACACTCTAGTGTCGGCTTCATCTGCTGAGCTTGGTGCTAAGAAAAACACCAATATTGAAGTAGCTAAAGAAGTTGGTAAGAAGTTAGCTGAAAAAGCTGCTGCCAACGGAATTAGTGAAGTAGTATTTGATAGAAATGGATATATCTACCACGGTAAAGTGAAAGCTTTGGCAGATGGTGCCAGAGAAGGTGGTCTTAAATTTTAATTAGAGATGACACAAAAAATGAACAGAGTTAAGGCTAGTGACATCGACTTGAAAGAAAAAGTTGTTGCCATTAAGCGTGTAGCTAAAGTAGTAAAAGGTGGTAGAAGGTTCAGTTTCTCTGCAATTGTAGTAGTAGGTGACGGAAACGGTGTTGTTGGTTACGGTTTAGGAAAAGCTAATGAGGTAACCGATGCTATCACTAAAGGTATAGATGATGCTAAGAAGAACTTGGTAGAGGTGCCAGTATTTAAGGGTACTGTTCCTCATGAGACTCTTGGTAAGTTTGGTGGTGGTTTCGTTCTTGTGAAGCCTGCATCAGAAGGTACTGGTGTAATTGCTGGTGGTGCAATGCGTGCTGTATTTGAATCGGCTGGTATTCACAATGTACTTGCTAAGTCAAAAGGTTCTTCAAACCCACACAACGTGGTTAAGGCTACTTTCGATGCTTTATTGCAAATGAGAGACCCTTACACTGTGGCTGAGCAAAGAGGTGTTGGATTAGATAAAGTTTTTAACGGGTAAGAAGATGGCGAAGGTTATTATTACACAAACTAGAAGCACCATAGACAGACCTGAGAGACAGAAGAGAACTATTCAGGCACTCGGCTTGGGCAAAATCAACAGATCTGTAGAAGTTGAAATGACTCCTCAGATTGCTGGAATGATTGATAAAGTAAATCACCTTGTATCTGTAAAGGAAGCATAAGATGAAACTGAATACATTAAAACCTGCAGAAGGTTCTACAAAATCAGATAAAAGAATTGGTAGAGGTCAAGGATCCGGTAGAGGTGGTACTTCTACAAGAGGTCATAAAGGAGCTAAATCAAGATCAGGTTATAAAACCAAGTCTGGTTTCGAAGGTGGTCAGATGCCACTTCAGAGAAGAGTTCCTAAATTCGGTTTCACTAATCCTAACAGAGTAGAGTATAAGGCTATTAACCTAGATACACTACAACAGTTGGTAGATCAGTCTGGCGAGTCTAATATCACTGTAGAAGTATTAGCTTCTCATGGTTTAGCCGCTAAAAATGACTTGATCAAAGTTTTAGGCCGAGGCGAATTGAAATCAAAGGTAGACGTGACAGCTCACAAATTCTCTGCATCTGCTGAGGCAGCTATAGAGAAAGTTGGCGGAACTGTTACAAAGCTGTAATCAGATGAAGAAATTCATAACTACGATAAAGAACATTTTTTCCATTGAGGAATTAAGAAACAGGATCCTGGCTACGCTAGGATTCCTTGTCATTTTCAGACTTGGATCATTCGTGGTTCTACCAGGTGTAGATCCTACTATGTTGAATGATGCGGACAGTGGTATTCTTGGTATCCTTAATACTCTTTTAGGAGGCTCATTTAGTAGAGCTTCTATTTTTGGTTTAGGTATTATGCCTTACATCTCTGCTTCCATTGTGATTCAGTTGATGACCGTGGCTGTACCTAGTTTCCAGAAGATGCAAAAAGAAGGAGAATCTGGAAGAAAGAAGTTGACACAGATCACAAGAGTGCTAACTATATTGGTTACTCTTGCTCAGAGTGTAGGGTATTTGAGAGTGACTATTCCTAGTGAAGCAATCTCTCCGAATATCGATCCTACATTCTTCATGATCTCTTCAATGGTTCTTTTAACCTCAGGTACAATGTTCTGTATGTGGTTAGGTGAGAAAATTACTGATAAGGGTATCGGAAACGGTATCTCAATGTTGATCATGATCGGTATTATCTCTAGCCTTCCAGGTGCTGCGTGGTATGAATTTGTTACTACAAATGGATTAAGCAGAGCATTATTCTCTGTAGTGGAAATACTTGTATTGTTCGGTGTTGTAATAATAACAGTAGCGTTAGTACAAGCTGTAAGAAGAATTCCCGTACAATATGCTAAGCAGGTTGTAGGAGGTAAAGTATATGGTGGCCAGCGTCAGTTTATACCTTTAAAGGTTAACGCTGCTGGGGTTATGCCAATTATTTTCGCTCAAGCCTTAATGATTCTGCCAACATTGATTGGTCAGATTTGGCAAGAAGAAAGTGATTTAGCACTTAGAGTGGCAAATGTTTTCTCTAATCCTTATTCATGGCAATACACTGTGGTGTTCGCTATTTTGATCATCGCATTTACTTTCTTCTATACAGCAATTACTGTTAACCCGTCTAGCATGGCGGATGATCTGAAGAGAAACGGTGGTTTCATTCCGGGTATTAAGCCAGGAAGACCTACTTCTGAGTTTATCGGAAGCGTTTTAGATAAAATCACTTTGCCAGGATCTATTTTCTTGGCTATTATCGCCATCCTTCCAACTTTCGCATACAATGCAGGAGTAGGGCAGCAGTTTTCATACTTCTACGGAGGTACATCATTGTTGATTATGGTTGGTGTGATCTTAGATACCTTACAGCAAATTGAAAGCTACCTATTGATGAGACATTACGAAGGAATGATGAAGTCAGGAAAAATGAGAGGTAGGTCTCAAAACATGGCTGTAGCGTAAATATGATCTTTTATAAGACAGAAGAAGAAATTCAAAAGATACGTGAGAGTGCTGAGATATTAGCAAAAGCTCACGGAGAAGTAGCCAAGCTTATTAAGCCTGGCATAAAAACCAAAGATCTAGATAAGGTCGCTGAAGAGTTTATCGCAGATCATGGGGCAACCGGTTCCTTTAAAGGTTATAATGGTTTTCCCGCCACGCTTTGTATTTCTGTGAATGAGGTAGTTGTTCACGGATTTCCGAGCGATTATGAATTGAAAGACGGTGATATAATCTCTGTAGATTGTGGAGTCTTCTACCAAGGTTTTCATAGCGATTCCGCTTACACTTACCCCGTAGGAGACACATCCCCAGAAATTTTATCACTTCTTAAGACAACGAAAGAGTCGTTGTATGTAGGTATTGAAGAAGCCAAGTTTGGTAACCGCATAGGTGATCTTGCTTTCGCCATACAGAAGTATGTAGAAGACAGAGGTTATACAGTGGTTAGAGAACTAGTAGGACATGGATTGGGCAGAAGCCTTCATGAGGGTCCTGAAGTTCCAAATTATGGCAAGAGAGGCCGTGGTCCAAAGTTGAATGAAGGTTTAGTTATTGCTATTGAACCTATGATCAATCTAGGAACTCGAAATATTGTGCAAGAAAGCGATGGCTGGACGATTAGAACCAGAGACAGAAAGCCTTCTGCACATTTTGAGCATACGATAGCTATCTTCAAAGACAGGACTGAAATATTGACAAGTCATAAATACATAGAAGAAGTAGTAAAATTTTAATATGGCTAAACAAGGATCTATAGAACAAGACGGAACAATTGTAGAGGCATTGCCTAATGCACAGTTTCGTGTTGAGCTTGAAAATGGACATGTGGTGTTGGCTCATATCTCAGGAAAAATGAGAATGCACTACATCAAAATTTTGCCAGGAGATAGAGTAAAACTAGAAATGTCTCCTTACGATTTATCAAAAGGAAGAATTACTTACAGGTATAAATAAAGAAAAATGAAAGTTAAAGCCTCTATTAAGAAGCGTAGTGCCGATTGTAAGATAATCCGCAGAAACGGAAAGTTGTACGTGATTAATAAGAAGAATCCTAGATTCAAACAAAGACAAGGGTAATTATGGCAAGGATTGCAGGAGTAGATATTCCAGATCACAAAAGATCCGAAATTGGTTTGACATACATTTTCGGTATCGGTCGTAGCTCAGCCAACTACATTTTGGCTAAAGCAGGTATTGATGTAAATACTAAAATTGGCGACCTGGATGACGATCAGCAGAAAGACATCAGAACTATCATTAGTGAAGAGTTCAAAATTGAAGGTGTTCTTAAGTCTGAAGTACAAATGAACATCAAGCGATTGATGGACATTGGTTGTTACAGAGGTTTGAGACACAGAAGAGGTCTTCCTGTTCGTGGTCAGCACACCAAGAACAACTCTAGAACCAGAAAAGGTAAGAGAAAGACGGTTGCTAACAAGAAGAAAGCAACTAAGTAATAGGTGAGTTTTTTAATGCCGAAAAAGAATTAGAAAATGGCTCAAAAAAGAAAAGATAAAGCTAAGAAGAGAGTAGTACAGGTTGATGCTCTTGGACAGGCGCACATTAAGGCGTCTTTCAACAACATCATCATCTCTTTGACTAATCAGCAAGGACAGGTTATCTCTTGGGCTTCTGCTGGTAAAATGGGCTTTAAGGGTTCTAAAAAGAACACTCCTTACGCAGCTCAGATGGCAGCACAAGACTGTGCTCAAAAGGCTTATGAATTAGGCTTAAGAAAAGTTGAGGTTTTTGTGAAAGGTCCTGGATCTGGTCGTGAATCAGCTATCAGAACCATCCAAAATTCAGGTATCGAAGTTACTGTGATTAGAGACGTAACTCCACTACCTCACAACGGATGTCGTCCACCGAAAAGAAGAAGAGTTTAATTAAGAATTTAAGAAGTAATGGCAAGATATAACGGACCAAAGGCTAAAATCGCGAGAAGGTTTAACGATCCTATTTTCGGTCATAGCAAAGCATTACAGAAGAAGGCTTATCCTCCTGGCCAACACGGTAGAGGAAGAAGAAGAAAGCAATCTGAATATGCCATCCAGTTGATGGAGAAGCAAAAGGCTAAGTACACTTACGGTGTGTTAGAAAGACAATTTGCTAATCTATTCGACAAAGCTTCAAGAAGATCTGGTATTACAGGTGAAATTTTGCTTCAGTTATTGGAGGCGAGATTAGACAACTTGGTATACAGATTGGGTATCGCTCCTACAAGAAGAGCTGCAAGACAGTTGGTATCTCACAAGCACATCACTGTTAACGGTGAAATTGTGAACATTCCATCTTTCCACGTGCAGCCTGGCGATGTAGTGGCAGTAAGAGAGAAGTCTAAATCATTGGAGTTAATTTCTGATAGCGTTGCTGCTAACACTGTTCAGAGGTACCCTTGGTTAGAGTTCAACAAAGCTGAATTAGCTGGTAAAATGATTAATGTTCCAACAAGAGAAGATATTCCAGAGAACATTAAGGAGCAGCTGATTGTCGAGCTTTACTCTAAATAATCAATTTAAGAACCTTTTAAACATTACATATATGTCGATACTCGCATTTCAAATCCCGGAGAAAGTGGTGATGGAGAAGGCAGACGATTTTCACGGTCTGTTCACGTTCAAACCCCTTGAAAAAGGCTACGGGGTTACTATCGGTAATGCTTTGAGAAGAATATTGCTTTCTTCTCTAGAGGGCTACGCCATCACCGGTATCAAAATACCTGGTGTGTTGCACGAGTTCTCTACTATTGAAGGTGTTGTAGAAGACGTATCAGAAATCATCCTTAACCTGAAGAAAGTAAGGTTCAAGAAAATCTCTGATACAGTAGATAATAAAATCAATGTCGTAATAGACGGTCAGGATAAGTTTACAGCTGGTGATATTGGAAAATTCACCAGCGCTTTCGAAATCTTGAACCCAGAAGATGTTGTTTGTCACATAGACAACGATATCAAATTCGAGATTGAATTGACTATCGAGAAGGGTAGAGGTTACCTTCCTGCAGAGGAAAACAAGCCAAGCGAACAAGTTTTCGGATTCATTCCAATCGATGCTATTTTCACACCTATTAAGAATGTGAAATACAGCGTGGAGAACACAAGGGTTGAGCAAAAGACTGACTACGAAATGTTAGTTTTAGACATCAAAACTGATGGTTCTATTCACCCTGAGAATGCATTGAAAGGTGCTGCTCATATCCTTATTCAACACTTCATGTTGTTCTCTGATCAGAATATGATCTTAGAGACAGGAGCATTGGATGAGCCAGAGCAAGTAGACGAAGAGATGCTTCACATGCGTAAGTTGCTTAAGACTTCATTGAACGATCTAGATCTTTCTGTGAGAGCTTACAACTGCCTTAAAGCTGCTGATGTTCGTACACTTGGCGACTTGGTGAAATTAGAGATTTCTGACATGATGAAGTTCAGAAACTTCGGTAAGAAGTCTTTGGCCGAGTTGGAACAACTTGTAGCTGAAAAGAACCTTACCTTCGGTATGGATTTGGCTAAATATAAACTGGAAGAGGATTAATAGAGATGAGACACGGGAAGAAATTCAATCATTTAGGTAGAACGGCTTCGCACAGAAAGGCGATGCTTTCTAACATGGCTTCTTCTTTGATTCAGCATAAAAGAATCACTACAACTGTAGCAAAAGCGAAAGCTTTAAGAAAGTATGTTGAACCTTTGATTACTAAAGCAAAGGACGATTCAACTAACTCTAGAAGAGTAGTGTTCTCTTACCTGCAAGACAAAGAATCTGTTACTACACTTTTTAATGAAGTAGCAGAGAAGGTAGCAACAAGACCAGGTGGATACACCAGAATTATCAAAACTGGTAACAGACTTGGTGATAATGCTGACATGTGTATCATCGAATTGGTTGACTATAACGAGTTGTTGTTAGGTGAAACTAAAGACGACAGCGCTAAGAAAACCAGAAGAAGCAGAAGAGGTGGCAAGAAAGCTACTGAGGCTACTACTGCCGCACCAGCAGCAGAAGAAGCTAAGGTAGAAGAGGCAAAGGAGGAAGCTCCTAAAGCTGAAGCTGCTGATAACGCTGAAGAAGAGAAAAAGTAAGCAAAGAGTAATTTTATATTACTAGATATTGAAAGGGATTGAGCGGAAGTTCAATCCCTTTTTTATTTGGTTTTGCTACCAAATAAATACCTGTTATTTTTGCACGATGCGTTAAACGCAAGCCATTCAAAATATGTCGCAAAAAACATTTGATCAATCACAAAAAAAGGCTGTTTTACTACTTGCAGACGGTTCTCGTTTCGAGGGGATAGCCATTGGTAAAATTGGAACGATAGGTGGAGAAATCTGCTTTAACACCGGTATGACCGGGTATCAGGAGATCTATACAGATCCTTCGTACTTTGGGCAGATTGTAGTAAATACTACTTCTCATATAGGTAACTACGGTGTAGAAGATGAAGAACAAGAGTCTGACTCTCCTAAGATTAGAGGTTTGGTAGTAAATACCTTCTCTCAAGATTTTAGTAGACCAACAGGAACAGACTCACTTCAGAATTATCTAGACAAAAATAACATTGTAGGTATTTCAGAGTTAGACACTCGTTTGTTAGTAAGGCATATCAGAGATAAAGGGGCTATGAATGCTATCATTTCTTCTGAAGATCTAACTGATGAGCAATTGGCTGCTAAGTTGGCCGAAGTGCCAGATATGAATGGCCTAGAGTTGTCTTCTTTCGTATCTACTAAAGAGCCGTATTTTGTTGGAGATGAGAGTGCCCCTTATAAGGTGGCTGTTTTAGACCTAGGGGTTAAAACAAGCATTCTTAAGCACCTTTCATATAGAGGAGCTTACTTAAAAGTGTTTCCTGCTAAAACTTCATTTGAAGAAATGAAGGAGTGGGCACCAAATGGTTATTTCCTTTCTAACGGTCCTGGTGACCCAGCTTCTATGCCTTATGCCGTAGAAACAGCTAAGAAAATAATGGAAGAAGATTATCCGCTATTCGGTATCTGTTTAGGTCACCAAATTATTTCGCTGGCTTGTGGTGTGCCAACCTTTAAGATGCATAATGGTCACAGAGGATTGAATCACCCTGTTAAGAACTTAGTTTCTGGCAAAAGTGAAGTTACTTCTCAAAACCATGGATTTGCCGTAAACAGAGAAGATGTAGAAAAGTCTGATTTGGTAGAGCTTACTCACGTAAACTTGAACGATGATACTTGTGCAGGGATTGCTGTAAAGGGAAAGAAAACGTTTTCCGTACAATATCACCCAGAGTCTAGTCCGGGCCCTCACGATTCGCGTTATTTGTTCGACCAATTCATAGACCTATTTAAATCATAATCAATATGAGCTTAATTGAAAGCGTACACGCCAGACAAATATTAGATTCTCGTGGTAACCCAACCATTGAAGTAGATGTAGTTACTGAAAATGGAGTACTAGGAAGAGCAGCAGTTCCTTCTGGTGCCTCTACTGGAGCACACGAAGCTGTAGAACTAAGAGATGGCGATAAATCAAAATACTTAGGAAAAGGAGTAACTAAGGCGGTTCAGAATGTTAACGATGTGTTGGCAGCTGAAATCATCGGTTTCTCAGTTTTCGAACAAAACTTGATCGACAAGATCATGTTGGAGGCCGATGGTACTCCAAACAAAGGAAACTTAGGAGCAAACGCTATTTTGGGTGTTTCTCTTGCTGTTGCTAAAGCGGCTGCTGCTGAACTTGGACTTCCACTGTACAGATACGTAGGTGGTGTAAGCGCTAACACGCTTCCTGTTCCTATGATGAACATCATCAACGGTGGTTCTCATGCCGATAACTCAATCGACTTCCAAGAGTTTATGATTATGCCTGTAGGCGGAAAGTCATTCTCTGAGTCAATCAGAATGGGTGCTGAGGTTTTCCATCACCTGAAGAAAGTACTTTCAGAAAGAGGTTTGGCTACAAACGTTGGAGATGAAGGTGGTTTCGCTCCTAATTTAGGTTCTGACGATGAGGCATTAGAAGTTATCTCTTTGGCAGTAACCAATGCTGGTTATAAAGTAGGTGAAGACATCGTTTACGCATTAGACGTAGCCTCTTCAGAGTTCTACTTAGAAGATGAGAACGTTTACTACTTTAAAGATTCAACAGGTAAGAAACTTTCTCCAGTAGAAATGGCTGACTACTTAGCAGGTCTTGCCGAGAAATATCCTATCGTTTCTATCGAAGACGGTATGTTTGAAGATGACTGGGAAGGTTGGAAAGCTTTGACTGAGAAAATCGGTGATAAAGTACAGCTAGTAGGTGACGATTTGTTCGTGACTAACGTAGAAAGACTTCAGAAAGGTATCGATAACGGTATTGCTAATTCAATCCTAATCAAAGTAAACCAAATTGGTACTTTGACTGAAACTATTGCTGCTGTTAACCTGGCTAAGACGAATGGTTACACTGCTGTAATGTCACACAGGTCTGGTGAAACTGAAGACAATACTATCGCTGACTTGGCAGTAGCATTGAACACCGGTCAGATCAAAACTGGTTCAGCTTCTCGTTCAGACAGAATGGCTAAATACAACCAATTGATCAGAATCGAAGAAGAACTTGGCGAAGTTGGAAGGTTCCCTGGTAAGGACTTTAGAAAAGCGTATTAGTATCTGGTACAAAGTACTGAGTACATAGACTTTATATATTAGACAGAAGCACCTCGAACGAGGTGCTTTTTTTATGTCTAGGTACTGCCATTCCCGCGATCCCGATATTTATCGGGAGGAATCTCTCAACTCTGGCACCAATCATTCTTCCTTTTTTAAGCAGGTGGTCAAAGGCCGGAGGATTTCAAACAGCATTGACTTTCAAATTAAAACTTCCGTATCTTTATATTATGAATCCTTTCACCAGGCTCCCGAAATTTCTCAAGAACTATTATGTTCTATTTGGTCTCTTCTTCGTTATCTGGATGTTGTTTGTAGACTCCAATGATGTGGTGTCACAAATTAGAATGACTCGCAAACTGAATGATTTGCAGGCTGAGAAAGAGTATTATCTGGAAAAGAAAACAGAGGTTTTAAAAGATCGTGAAGAGCTCAGTACAAATACTGAACTGCTCGAAAAGTTTGCGAGAGAAAACTACATGATGAAGAAAAAGAGTGAAGACCTCTATATGATTGTAATAGAAGATTAAGATAAGTCCTCACTCGAGGACTTTTTTATTGAGCTCATGAATAGACTTGTATTAGGCTTCCTTTTGTTGATAGCCATTTCGAATAGTGTATCGGCACAGTATTTTGAAGAAGAAAAAAAGGACAAAGAAGAGACCGAGAAGATTCCACTGGAGGACAGGGTGTTTTTTGGAGGAAACTTTGGGTTAAGCTTCTCCTTTGGAGATGTTGAGTCGCAATACATAGAAGTGTCTCCTTTGGTGGGGTATAGGTTCTCCGAGACATTTTCAGGTGGACTTTCCTTGTCTTACCTCTATGTATCTAGAGAGTATATCTTTTTGCCTAGCTATAACCGCGTTAAGCTTAAAAACAACACTTATGGTCCGAGAGCCTTTCTACGTTATCGTTTCTTAGATAACTACTTTTTTCAGACAGAATTTGAAAGTCTTAATACCTTAGTGCCACTTAATGACGGTACTTCCAATACTGGTAGAGACTGGGTTCCTGGTTTCTTTATCGGAGGGGGGGTAACATATCCTATAGGCCACAATCTATCGGTCAATTTGGTGCTGATGTATAATGTGATTTATGATGATAATAGATCGCCTTATGGTAGCCCCCTGGCTAGTAGAGGAGGGATAATAGTGAGATAAGTCTTAAGGCAATGAGTCCTTCAAGGGCTGAAGGCCTTCGTTTCACCTTAAAATTTCACCCCAAATCGTTCTCCTAAAGCTCTCAAGTCTTTTTCTACTGGCTCAAGTAGAGGAATGCCATTTTCACTTCTTTCTTTTTCGTAAGTTCTTTCCGGATCGCCAGGAATAACGACAGGCTGATTTGCATCGGTTCGGTCCGATTCTCTAAATCTAGTAATCCAGTTGTCCATGTGCGATTTAAATTCTTCGGCAGGACGGAAGGCATCTACTCTCATTGCCCCAAAGAAGTGTCCGAGCCCTTCGCCCACTGGGTCTTTGCTTGGTTCTAGGAAGGTAACAAAAGGAGGAGCCCATGGGCCATAATTAGCGCCAGAAAGTACGGCAGAAAATATATCGACAATGGAACCCAAGATGAAACCTTTGTGACTTCCATGCTCTCTATCACCTCCAAGTGGTAGCCAAGATCCGCCTTCTTTAATGCCGTGAGCATTGTCTGTACTTTGCCCACCTTGGTCCTGAATCCATCCGAGAGGAGCATTTTCGCCTTTTCGCATAAGCACCTCAAGTTTTCCATTAGCTGCTGGTGTTGTAGCAAAGTCACCTACAAATGGAGGTTGCTCATTGGCAGGAATAGCAACGGCAATTGGGTTAGTGCCTAACATTCTTTCCTTAGAGAATGTAGGCGAAACCAATGGGCTTGCATTGGTCATTGACATGCCAATCATGTCATGATCTAAGGCCTTCATGGCATGATAGCCTGCAATTCCGTAGTGGTTTGAATTCTTAACCGCTACCCAGCCTGTCCCAGCATTTTTAGCCTTCTCAATAGCCACTTGCATGGCAAAAGGCGCTACCACTAAACCAAGTCCTGCATCACCATCGATGGTGGCTGTACTTGGTGTTTCATGTATCACCTTAATATCTGGCTTAGCGTTAATTCTTTGTTTATCCCAAAGCCTAACATAACCACTAAGTCTAGCTACCCCGTGAGAGTCTACCCCTCGCATATCTGCGGATAGTAATGTTTTGGTCGCTGTTTCTGCATCACTTTCAGGGCAACCCATAGCGATGAAAATGTCTTTGGAAAAACGATATAGTTGGTCGTAGCTAAAATGATTCATTGGGAAAATGTTATTGCTTTTCTGCAATAGGTTTGTGTTCCATGGAATAAAGAACACCTTCCTTTAAAGCGTAGGTACACCCAGTAATGTGTTCTGTAGGAATGAGGTCTGTAACGAAAGAGATAAGGCAACTGGCTACCACAATCATGTCTACTCTCATAGAAACCATACCGGGAATCAGCAGTCTAGCTTCCTTATCTTTAATAAGTAAATCTCGGTGCATGTCTCGGTAGGCCTTAATAGGGAGCTCAAATACTTTCGGATGCACTGGCCTGTCTTCTCCAGTTTGTTTAAAGTGTATTTCTACGAGCGTATCAAACGTTCCTGAACATCCTATCAGGCCAATTGGCTTATGTTTCTCAATGGCTGTTTTAAGCTCTTGAAGTTCTGCTTCTAGCCAGTTAAACATTTCGTTTACCGAGCTAGCAGGCATAGGGTCATGCTTGTGGAATTTATCCAGCAAGCGTTGCGCGCCAATTTCAAAACTTCTCTTCCAGAAAATTTGAGAGTCATTTCCTATAATAAACTCAACGCTGCCGCCTCCGATATCCATCACCAACTGTGGCGCGTTATCTACGGCTTCTGCAGCTCTAACTCCCTCAAAAATTAGTTCTGCCTCGCGGTCACCACTAATAATTTGAATCTCTATCTGAGTTGAATCGTAAATTTGGTCTAGTAGTTCCTGACCGTTTTTTGCGTTTCTGATGGCACTGGTAGGCACACCGATAACATCGGTAGTATGAAATTGGTCAAGCACAGTTTTGAATACCTCAAGAGTATGAACTGCCCTTTTCATGGCATCTTTGGCTATATAGCCCTTACTGATGCCGTTTTTGCCAATTTTCACAGCAATTTTCTCCTTGTAGAGCGTCTTTAGCTGACCATCCTCCAGTTCAACAATGAACAGGTGGAAAGTATTAGTACCTAAATCTATTACAGCTTTCCTCATGCCACACTCCTCGAAAAGTTGGCCGAATATATAATATTATTCCCTAAAAATAAGGCTGTTCGGAAGGACAATTCATGGCTTTGAAATTCATATTTCCACGTATGTCCATATCTTTGGCTACCAAATCTAATGGAACCTATGGCAGACAAAAAATCAGAATCTTCTTCAGTTAAACTTCTTAGCAAAGCAGAGAAATACGCTTTGCTAGAGGAAAAGAATCAGAAAGCACTTTTAGGGGGTGGGCAAAAGAGAATTGATGCACAGCACGATGGAAATAAGCTTACCGCAAGAGAACGAATAGCTTTATTGATGGATGAAGGTTCGTTTGAAGAAATTGGAAAGTTTGTAGAGCATAGAGCTACTGACTTTGGTCTTGATAAGCAAAAGTTTCTGGGCGATGGAGTGGTTACCGGTTATGGAACAGTAAACGGCCGTTTGGTTTATGTGTATTCACAAGACTTTACCGTTTTTGGAGGCTCACTTTCTGAAACCCATGCAGAGAAAATCTGTAAAATCATGGACCTGGCTATGAAAAATGGAGCTCCAATCATTGGTTTGAACGATAGTGGTGGAGCCAGAATTCAAGAAGGTGTGGTGTCATTAGGTGGCTATGCCGATATCTTCTACCGAAATACTCGTGCTTCAGGACTTATTCCTCAGATTTCCGCAGTAATGGGGCCTTGTGCTGGTGGTGCTGTATATTCTCCAGCAATTACCGACTTTATCTTCATGGTAGAGAACACTTCATATATGTTTGTTACTGGCCCAAATGTGGTAAAAACAGTAACTCAAGAAGATGTTACTTCTGAAGAACTTGGTGGAGCAAGTACGCATAGCACTAAGAGTGGTGTAACACATTTTGCTTCAGCCAATGAGGTACAATGTATCAACGATATTAAGAGACTATTGTCTTACGTTCCACAAAACTGTGAAGACGATGCTCCCATCTACAAGTATGATGCGCAGTCTGAAATCAGAAAGGAACTGAACCAAATCATTCCTGATAATCCAAATCAGCCTTATGATATGCATGAGGTTATTGAGCATTTGGTAGATGAGGATTCTTTCTTTGAAGTGCATAAGAACTTTGCAGAGAATATTATTGTAGGCTTCGCCCGAATTGGAGGAAGAAGTGTTGGTATTGTGGGTAATCAGCCTGCTGCGCTGGCCGGGGTTTTGGATATCCATGCTTCAACGAAGGGTGCTCGTTTTGTGCGTTTCTGCGATAGCTTTAATATTCCTCTTTTGGTGTTGGAAGATGTGCCAGGCTTCCTTCCTGGAACCGACCAAGAGTGGAATGGAATTATCACTAATGGAGCTAAATTACTTTATGCATTTGCTGAGGCCACTGTTCCAAGAATTACTGTAATTACGAGAAAGGCATATGGTGGAGCGTATGATGTAATGAACTCGAAGCACATTGGTGCGGACATGAATTACGCTTGGCCAATGGCGGAAATTGCGGTGATGGGTGCAAAAGGAGCTGCCGAAATCATTTTCCGTAAAGAAATTGCTGCTGCTGAAGATCCTGAAGCCAAACTTCAAGAGAAGGTTGATGAATACACAGCCAAATTTGCGAATCCATACAATGCAGCAAAACGTGGTTATGTAGATGAAGTAATTGAGCCTGAAAAAACTAGAGAGAAGTTAATTAGAGCATTCAAAATGCTTGAGAATAAGGTAGATACTCTACCTAAGAAAAAGCATGGTAACATTCCGCTTTAATGAATATTTAATAGATAGCAGATGATGGAAAGAGAAGAGTTTTTAGTTAAATATTTAAATAACGCATCACCAACAGGATTCGAGTCTAGTGGCCAACAAATTTGGTTAGATTATATGAAGCCTTATGTAGATGAATACTTCACGGATAATTATGGTACTGCTGTAGGGGTTATTAATCCTGAAGCAGAATACAAAGTGGTTATCGAAGCACATGCTGATGAGATTAGCTGGTTTGTAAATTATATCTCTGATGATGGTTATATCTATGTGATCAGAAATGGAGGTAGTGATCACCAAATAGCACCTTCAAAAAGGGTGAATCTCCATACTTCAAAAGGAGTGGTGAAGGGAGTGTTCGGGTGGCCAGCCATTCATGTTAGAGAGAAAGAAAGTGAAAGTGCACCTTCATTGAAGAACATCTTTATTGATGTAGGTGCTAGCACCAAGCAAGAGGTTTTAGATATGGGAATCCATGTGGGAACTGTGGCTACTTTCGATGATGAAATCTTCAAACTGAACGAGAAATATTGGTGTGGTAGAGCCTTGGATAACCGAATTGGTGGTTATATGATTGCTCAGGTTGCCAGAAAGTTAAAGGAGGAAGGTAAAGAATTGCCTTTCGGCCTATACATAGTGAATGCTGTTCAGGAGGAAATTGGTTTGAGAGGAGCTGAAATGATTGCTGCGAGAATCAAACCTAATGTGGCTATCATCACTGATGTTTGCCACGATACTCATTCTCCTATGTATGATAAGAAACTACAAGGAGATCAAAAATCTGGAAACGGCCCTGTACTTACTTATGGTCCAGCAGTTCAGAATAACCTTTTGAATATGCTGATTGAGGTGGCAGAGAAGAATGAAATTCCATTCCAGCGCTCGGCAGCTTCAAGGTCTACAGGAACAGATACTGATGCTTTTGCTTACTCTAATGAGGGAGTTCCGGCTGCATTGATTTCACTTCCACTTAAGTACATGCATACTACTGTCGAGACAGCTCATGAAACAGATATTGAGCAGGTAATAGAATTGATGTATCAATTCTTGACTCAGCTAGAAGGTGGTCATGACTTCAGGTATTTAAAATAATGCCAACTGTAAAAGATCAAATGGGGCGAAAGGTCAACGTACCTGAAGCCCCTTTAAGAATCATTTCTCTTGTTCCTTCGCAAACAGAATTGCTTTATGATTTGGGACTGGGTTCCGAAGTTGTAGGTATCACCAAATTCTGTGTTTATCCTCAAGAGTGGCGAAAAGAAAAGACCATTGTAGGAGGGACTAAACAAGTTCATTTCGATATTATCGATCAACTTCAGCCTGACCTTATCATCGGAAATAAGGAAGAGAATGAGGAGGGATTCATCACTGAGCTGGCAAAGAAATACCCTGTATGGATGAGCGATATTTCAAACCTCAATGAGGCTTTGGATATGATTGAGATGATCGGTGATCTTACAGCCAGGGAAAGGGAAGCCGAAGGAATAGTAGTCGATATCCTCAGTGGATTTGCTGAATTGGAAGAAAGAGATGTTCCTGCAAAGAAGGCCGTTTACCTTATTTGGAAAGGGCCATATATGGCTGCCGGTCAAGGAACGTTTATCAATGAAATGCTTAAGGTAGCTGGTTTCGAAAATCAAGTAAAGAAAGATCGGTACCCAGAACTGACCGTACAAGAAATCAAAGACCTTGCTCCTGAAGTAGTGCTTTTGAGTTCTGAACCTTATCCTTTCAAAGATAAGCATATTGAAGAACTGAAAGCTGAACTACCCAATGTAGAAGTGAGGTTGGTAGATGGAGAAATGTTCAGTTGGTATGGAAGCCGATTAGTGAAAGCTCCTGCTTATTTCAAGTCTTTGTAAGCCTCGAAGCATTGCTGCCATAGGTGTGGCGGTCACAAGACCACCAAAGGCGGAGATTAGCGGTCACAAGACTTTGCTGTCAATCTTTGACTAACTTTTGATTCTAGCAACTGCAAAGTTCGCATCTAGTGGAGGCGTATCTTAATGAAGTTCGTCAAAGGTAATTGCCCTTAGGTTATGTTGCCGTATGGCCTAAGCCCTTGTTGGTGAGTGGGATTAGGGAGAAACAAAGTCTTGGCAAAAAAAGAAGGGAAGCCCCAGCAGCTTCCCTCTCAACATTACCTAAACACGGCAAATGTGTTGCACATTTTAGTGTCGTAACACTCCCAAATATCTTGCTTCACAAATCGAAGCTTATTAGATGCAGCTTCGTTGACGGGGAAACTATACTTCCCCGCCCATTTTCTTTTTTTCCACTTGTGTTGATTTTCGGCATAATAGAAGTAGGTCTTTTGATCGGATACTCCCATATGTCTTTTTTCTCCAGACTTTAGGGTTACGAATCCTTCTGTTTGCCAGTCACCATTGTAGTCTTTATATCTAATAGCAACTTCTAGAGGCTCTTCTGCTCTATTTTCAAAATAGATGTGATATTCTTTCTTTCTTACTTCTGAGTGTGGTGTGGCACTTGGTAAGCTTGGTAATTCGTTGGAGTTTAGCTCTAAAAGTGAGCTTAATTCCAAACTCGGGAATTCAGCGGTATGATCTTCCTTACTCTCGGAAAGAGAAAGCAAGCTCATTACGCCTGTCCCAAGCACTAGTGCATAGACGGCTAATGTTTTCATACGTTTAGGTGAAACGGTTTTTAAAGATGGAGACTTTACATGAAAAATTCAACATATATTCATAAAAAGTTTTATTGATTCATGTAGTGTTAACTTTACGTATTAGCGAAAAAAAGCCCTCTCTTTAGATTGAGAAGGCTTTTTTAGCTCGTTAAAATAGTCTTTATCAAGGCTTTATTAACAGTGGGCCTATCACCTTTATCCAGATATCGTAGCCTTTTTTGTTCATGTGGAGGTTGTCTTCTATGAAGATATCACTCTTCACTTTACCATCTTCGTTGAGCATTGGTGCCCAAACATCTGCAAATTTTACATTTGGTGAGAGGTCTGCCATAGCTTTAAAAGACGCGTTTACTTTTTCGTACTTTTCTTTTAGTTCCCAACGTGCTACGCTTGGTTTAGGAGTGATGATCACTATGTTTTCTACACCCTCTTCTAGCAGGTCGTTTACTAGTTTATTCATGTCTGCTAATATCTGCAGCCCTGACTTTCCAGAGTTTACATCATTATCGCCTTCATAAATGAATACCTGCTTTGGGTTGAACTGAGAAATCAATAGGTCTTTGTAGTGAATCAGGTCAGAAGTCTCTGAACCACCGAAGCCAGTGTTGATGACGTTGTGTTCAGGAAAGTAAGACTTAAAATCTACCCAAAGTCTTATGCTAGAGCTACCCGTGAATACAATTCGGTTTTGTGCAGGATACTGCAATGAAGCGTTTTCGAACTTTTTAACCTCTTCAGCAAACCTTAATGGGTCTTGACCAAATAGGTCGATAGAAGTAATGAGTAATAATATGATTAGTAGATAGTTGGTCTTTTTCATTAGTGGAAAATTGCGGTTCGCGTACTAGTTTAAAAGCTCATTTATTTGAGCGTACTGTAAAAGCATTATCGTCTTGGCATCTTTAATTTCACCAGTTTTAATCATTTCCAATGCTTGGGTAAAGGAGATTTCTAGCACTTCTATATCTTCATCTTCGTCTGCACCACCTCCTTTAGACACTTTCATATCGTCTTCATAGGCACCTACATAAAGATGTGCAAGTTCACTCAGAGTGCCCGGAGAGGTGTATGCTTCAAAGGCCTTTTCAATATTCTTGACTTTAAAACCAGTTTCTTCAAGTGCTTCGCGCTTTGCACATTCTTCGGGGGCATCATCATCAAGCATTCCAGCACACGCCTCTACTATAAAACCATCTGAGGTATCATTCAAATAAGAAGGCATTCTAAATTGTCTGGTTAGAATAACAGTGCGTTTCTCTTTGTTGTAAAGTAGAATGCCAGCGTAGTTTCCTTTCTTGGCTACCTCTCTTGACTGTCTTTGCACCCTGCCGTTGAACCAAGTGTAATCGTAAATAACCTCTTTAAGGTTGAACCAGCCTTCGGAGAGACTCCTTTCTTCAATAATCTTAACTCGTTCTTCCATTATATTCTGGCCTGATAGGTGTATAATTGATAGTACCTGCCTTCTTTGGCAATTAGTTCATCGTGAGTTCCTTGTTCGGCAATTTCGCCTTTTTCAATGACCAAAATCTGGTCTGCTCGTTTAATGGTGCTTAGCCTATGCGCAATCACAAATGTGGTTCTACCTTTCATTAGCTCATTCAAGCTTTGCTGAATGTACGATTCACTTTCGGTATCCAAGTTAGAGGTGGCCTCATCTAAGATGAGTATTCTTGGATCGGCCAAAATGGCTCTAGCAATAGCTAGCCTTTGTCTCTGACCACCAGAGAGCTTAACCCCACGTTCTCCAATTACTGTATCTAGTCCTTTTTCGAACCTATCCGTGAATTCATTCACATATGCTGCCTTTACTGCTGCTTGTAACTCTGCTTCAGTAGATTCCGGGCGAGGAAATAGAATGTTATCTCTTATGGTGCCTTCAAATAAGAAATCGTCTTGCAGTACAACTCCTAACTGCGAGCGGAAGCTTCTTAGCTTAACCTTTGAAAGATCTGTTCCATCAATCGTTATGGTTCCCTCTCTAGGGTTTAAAAAAGTAGCCGCTAATCCAGCAATTGTAGACTTACCCGAGCCAGACGAACCTACAAGTGCGGTAACAGAGCCTGCAGGAGCATTGAACGACACATTCTTGATTACATCATCATCTTCTTCATAAGCAAATGAAACCTGGTCGAACTTTACTTCGCCATGAATTATACCTAGCTCCTCAGTTCTAGATGTATCATCTTCTTCAGAAGGAGTTTGCATTATTTCCTCCGTTCTATCTAACCCAGCGAAGGCTTCGGTGATCTGACTACCAATGTTTGACATTTGTAGTACGGGAGCTACAACCACAGCTAGTAATCCTATAAAGGCAAAGAGTTCACCAGGAGTCATAGTGCCTTCCATAATGTAATATCCGCCCAAGCCAAGAATACTGGTGCTGGCTACTCCGGCAAGTAGGAAAGTAGCTGAACTAGAAACAAAGGCAGTGGCGGTCAGTGTCTTTTTCACCACTTTGTAGAGGGAGTCAACCCCTTTTTCGAAGATTTTAATTTCTTGTTGTTCAGCCCCGAAGCCTTTAATTACTCTAACGCCATTCAGCGTTTCGGTCAACCTGCCAGTTACCTCTGCATTTAGTTTTCCTCTTTTCCTGAACTCTGGGCGAAGTACACCGAAGGCCTTCATGGCAATTACTCCAAAGAGAATAATAGGTAAAACAATTAGGGCGGTAAGCTTAGCATTGGTGTTGATGAGGATAAAAAGCACAGCTACAGCAGTGATAGCACCACCAATAAGCTGAACAAAACCGGTTCCCACCAAATTTCTCACCCCTTCTACATCAGTCATTATTCGGGAAACCAAAGCTCCAGATTTTTGACTGTCGAAGAAGTTGATAGGTAGAGAAAGTATTTTCTTTTGCACCTGCACTCTCAATTTTGCAATGAGTTTCTGTGCCTGCACACTCAGAATTCTTGTGAGTGTAAAAGAGGTTACTGCTTGTACTATAATAGCTAAAACAATGAGGCCTACCGTAAGCTTAAGTTCTTGTAAATCACCATCTATTACTACATCATCTATCAAGTACTGAGTTGCTTTTGGAGGGATGATGGTAGCGGCACTTCTAAGTAAGATGAGTACTAAGCCGAAGAGGAGCATGCCGCGTTTGGGCCAAATAATTCTGCTAAATACCTCCTTGACCGATATATTTTCGAGTTTGTTCTTTTTCGCCATAAATCAATGCTAATCTGTGGCTAACGCCACCTCATAAGAATTAATTCAATTTAGGAAAAGTAATTCAGCAGACAATTACAGATCAGTCACCAACTCCACATGCTCCCAGAAGCTTGGGTAAGATTTATTCACTACGGAAGGATCTAAAATTCTGATCGATTGATGCGTAAGCATAGGAGCGAAAGCCATGGCCATGCGGTGGTCTTCATAGGTTTCTACTTCTATGATTTCCTCAGTAGGTTGAAACTTCGACTTAATTTCATAAACTCCTTCTTCAGTCTCTTTTAGCTTGATTTTGAACTTTTTCAGCTCTTTTTTCAAGGCCTTAATTCTGTCGGTTTCTTTAATTTTCAAGCTTTCAAGGCCTGTGAACTTAGCCTCTATACCTTTGACTCCACAAACTACAGCAACAGTTTGGGCTAAATCAGGGCAATCCGAGAAATCATATTCAAACTCTTGTTGATGCGGAATTTTCTCAAGTACTACACCATCTTCTTCGAATGTGCTCATTACTCCGAGTCGGTTCATGATGTGTACAATCGCAATATCGCCTTGAAGCGACTTTTGTCTTAAGCCGAGCAGTTTGATTTTGGCTTCTTTTGCCAAAGCCACAAAGCTGTACCAGTAGCTTGCACCAGACCAATCTGACTCTACTACGTAAGGGTACTCTTTGTATTCTTGCGGTTCAATCTCAATGGTATTGTTCGTCCAACTGGCCTGTACACCAAAGAGCTTCATCATATCCAGTGTCATCTGAATGTAGGGGCGGCTACCAACTTTTCCTTTGAGTCTTAGAGAGAGTCCTTGTGGAAGGGCAGGAGCAATCATTAGCAAAGCAGAAATAAATTGACTGCTGACATCACCTTTTATGCCTACCTGATTGGTCTTCTGTACCTCAAGAGGTTTGATTCTGTGGGGTGGGTAACCTTCTTCGTTTAAGTACTTAATCTTTGCACCAATTTGCTTTAGAGACTTAACTAAAATGTGAATAGGGCGCTGTTGCATGCGTTCAGTTCCCGTCATTACTCTAGGCTTATCTCCTAAAATGCTGTATGCCGTAAGAAAGCGCATGGTTGTTCCCGCATCTAGTACATCCAGGGTTTCATCGTCCGATTTCAATAACCTCAACATGGTTTGAGTATCTCTCGCATTCGATAAATTGTGGAGAGTAGATTTATCTCCTGAAACGGCATTAATGATCAAGGCTCTATTGCTCTCACTCTTTGAGGCCTCTAGCGGTACCTCTACAGTTTTGAGGCTCGAGCAATGTTGTAGTTCTATTGATTCCAAGTTGAGTCTATATTTTATGATAGTAGAACAGTGAGTCCATTACGTCCTTTTCATCTACCGCAACATCATATCCGGCACGACCAATTTCGTAAAGCAAAGAATGATTTAAAAAGCTATTGACATTCTTTTTGTCCTGATACATCAGTTTTATAATGGATGTAAAGTCTCCTTTATGAATGTTTAGATTCGGATAGATTAGGGTTAAGGTAGTTTTTATGATTTCCAATTCTTCCTTAGCCATGCCCAATAGTTTTGTAGAAAGAAAGGCTTCGCAAATCATACCAATAGCAATGGCTTCGCCATGAAGTAAATGGTTCTCCGTGTCGAGATAAAAACTCTCAATAGCATGCCCAACCGTATGCCCGAAGTTTAAGATTTTTCTTAAGCCCTTTTCTTTCGGGTCTTCAGTAACTACTGCATTTTTGATTTGAACACTGTGGGCAATCACGGCATTCCAATTGGCTTGATTTAACCCATCTTTGGTCACTTCATTGAAATAGTCTTTGTCAGTAATTAGGCCATGTTTGACTACTTCAGCAAACCCACTCCTTAATTCTCTTTCACTAAGAGTTTCAAGAAAAACAGGGTCAATGAATACTTCATTTGGATCTTGGAAGAAGCCTAGGTGGTTTTTAAATCCATTAAAGTCAATTCCTAGTTTTCCTCCAATATTGGCATCAACTGCAGCCAATAGGGTAGTAGGAATATTGATGAAGTCTATACCTCTTTTATAAGTAACTGCACAAAAGCCACCCATGTCGCCAATCACTCCACCGCCTAAGTTGATTAGAAGCGATTTTCTGTCGAATTGGTTTTCGGTTAAAGCCGACCAGATATGTTCACAAGTGCTTAAGTTTTTATTGATCTCTCCAGATTGAATCTGAATGAGAACATGTGGAGGTAAAAGACTCTCGATTATAGGGTAGCAGTATTGGTGTGTATTTTCATCTACCAACACCGCTACCTTTGAGTACTGATGTTCAGCAAAATAACCTGAAAGGCTAGTGCCAATGTCATCGATTTTTATGCTCATGCTTTAATTTCAGCTTTAGCTTCTTTGAGTTGGGCCTCTTGCATTTTTACCGATTCTTCATGTATAGCGAAAAGTAAGCTCTTCATAAACTTCTCAGTCATGCCCTTTTTATTCCCGGTTTTAATTCTAGACTCCATCACTTCTTGCCATCGGCCTGGTTGGTACACTGCAAGATTGTGTTCCCGCTTATAGTCACCTACCTGCTTAATGATTTGGAATCTGTCGGCAAATAACTCAATTAATTGCGCATCTAATAGGTCAATTTTTTGTCTGAGCTCTTCGAGTTCTGTAATTGCCTCAGGGTGTTTATCTATCGACTCACGGAAATTTAAATTGTCGTAAATAATTTTTAAGGTATCTGGAGTTATTTGTTGCTTGGCATCACTCCAAGCTTTGTCAGGGTCATGGTGGGTTTCAATCATTAGACCATCTAAGCCAAAGTTGATGGCTCTTTGACTTACAGATGCAATGATTTCACGGGTCCCTGCAATGTGGCTAGGGTCACAAATTACAGATATACCCGGCATCATGCGTTTTAGGTGAATAGGCATACTCCACTCAGGTTTATTTCTGTACCGTTTTTCGTATGGGTCGGAGAAGCCTCTGTGAATACCTGCCAATTTATTGATGCCTACTTTGCTTAGTCTTTCGAATGCTCCAAGCCAAAGTTGTAGGTCTGGGTTGATTGGGTTTTTTACCATTACAGGAATATCAACTCCTTTTAATGAGTCACAGATTTCTTGAACGGAAAAAGGGTTTACAGTTGTTCTGGCACCTATCCAAAGAACGTCTACACCACCTTTTAATGCTGCTTCAACATGAGCTGCATTGGCCACTTCTACAGTAACGGGCACGTTCAATATGTCTTTGGCAATATTGAGCCATTCCAGAGCATCTTCTCCAATACCTTCGAAAGAGCCAGGCCTTGTTCTTGGTTTCCATACTCCAGATCTGAACATTTCTACTCTGCTACCTTTTAAGCCTCTAGCGATAGCCTCAATTTGTTCTGGGCTCTCTGCACTGCAAGGGCCAGCGATTAAGGTGTGCTCCGATAGTCCTAAACCCCAATCTTTGATGTCTACAATTTCCATGATTTTGACAATAAAAAAGCCCGGCTCTTGTGAACCGGGCTTATATGTTAAGTTAAATTTTTTCTAATAAGCTGCGGTTCACCTCACTCTCGTAAAGAAATAAAAAAAGTAAAAGTAAGCCGCGAACCATGTCTTCATGCCTTAAACATATTGAGTTTCTAGAAACATAGAAAACTTTATTTTAGAAATTTTGGAAATCGATTGTAGAAACAAACGTTTGTTAGTTAGTGAGATACAAGACCAAAAGTAGTGACGTTTTGGTTGCTATCTTGTATGTTTTCTGCGACAATAGAAAGTGAGTTCGCTATTAGAGCTTCTTTAGAACTAATGACGGCTGCCCATTTATCTCGTCCATTTCGTAATTCTTCAATAGCTCCAGCAGTGCTCTTACTAGAGATGAATTTGATATGACTGTATTTGGAGAAATAATCACGAGTCTCCTTTATGGCCATTGGGTGTGAATGAATTTTTTGAATAGAGCTGATATTGTTTTTGAAGAAGCCGCCTAAGCAAAGGTTGACTTCCAGATCGAATTCTTTTAAAAGCTTAAGTCCTTTGTTCTGTATTAACTTACTGTTAGTATTTACATCTCCACTGTGCGAGTTTCTCAAAGCAATAAGAGCATGTTTAATTTCTCCACTTTTCAGGGCGTTGAATACCTCATCAAATGAGCTGTAGTAGGTATGCTTTAATTCTGGCAAAAAGCGTCTACGGGCTAAATCATGAAAAGTGTATTCTGGCCCAAGAAGGCCTAAGTCAGTCATTCGGTAAATTTATATTTTGTTCGTTTTTATTGAAAACTTCGGTTTGAGTTTTGACAGACTGCTGATGTAGTAGCCTTAGTATATCTACCACAAAATCCTTATCCAGGTTGAGCTGTTCGGCCCATTCCTGTCTAGAGTTGAAGATTTCCTTCCATCTGCTTAGCTGAAAAATGGCTACATTATTCTCTTTCTTGAACTCACCAATTTTCTCCACTAAGTTCATCCTTAAATTTACTGCCTCTAGAATTTCTCTGTCTGCAGCATCAATTTGCTCTCGAATTACCTCTAACTGATTAATGATGTTATCTTTAGTAAATGCGGAGTCTCTTAATATTATATTGTCAAGAAGGGCGCTGAGGTCGTTGCTAGGAACTTGTTGCGCAGCATCACTCCAGGCTTTAGAAGGCTCACAATGAGCCTCAATCATTAAACCATCATAGTTTAGATCCATTGCTTTTTGAGCAATTTCAGGCACTAAATCTCGAGCACCAGCAATGTGACTTGGGTCGCATACTAATGGTAATTCGGGAAACTCACTTTTTAAGTCAAGAGGAATTTGCCACATGGGAATGTTCCTGTACTTACTTTGCTGGTAAGTATGGAAGCCCCTATGTATAGCTCCTAATTTAGTGACGCCCGCTTTGCTGAATCTTTCTAGAGCTCCTTTCCAAAGGGAAAGCTCTGCATGGATGGGGTTTTTGACCAAAACTGGTAATTCGGACCCCTGTAAGGCTTCAGCGAGCTCTGCAACATTGAAAGGGTTTACGGTTGTTCTTGCGCCAATCCAAACTAAATCAACTTGGTATTGATGAGCTAGCTCTACATGTTCTGGGGTGGCCACTTCCATGGCAAATTTGAATGGAGTTTCTTCTTTCAAAGCCTTTACCCACTTAAGGGCTTTTTCTCCATTGCCTTCAAAGTTGCCAGGCCTAGTTCTAGGTTTCCAAATTCCCCCTCTTACAAAGTCTACTTTATTTAAAATAGGTAATACACTATCTCTAAACTGTTGCTCAGTTTCTACACTACAGGGCCCTGAAATAATCAATGGTTTTTTGTAGTCCTGATACCAATTTTTAAGTTCGCGGATGTTCATGAGCAATGGCTTTTAGAACCAAATAACAAAAGTAAAAACCTATTGGTTTGTTCTTATATTTGCCGACCTAAATTCGCCTATGGAGTTAAAGAAGTTTGTCGATTTTGACGAATTAGAAACAGCCTTCAGATCTAAAACCGATGAAGCGCTGAAAAAGCGTCATTTCATTTTCAGTACTATGCAATGGCCATGGCTGGTTAAAATAGGAACCACCATGACTAAGTTTGCGCTAGCCGCTCGGTTGCCAGTTAAAGGGCTTATTAAAAGTACCATCTTTGATATGTTTTGTGGAGGAGAAACCTTAGATGGTTGTCAACGTTCTTCTCACGAGCTAGCGGCTTTTGGTATTGGTGCCATCTTCGATTATTCCGTAGAAGGTGAAAAAACAGAAGAGGGGTTCGATCAAACCACAAACGAACTGTTGAGAACAATTGAAAGGGCAGGAGAGATGGAGTACATCCGCTTTGCCGCTTTTAAGATTACAGGGTTGGCATCGTTCGACCTTTTAGCCAAAATCCATGCTGGTGAAAAGCTAACTCCAGATGAGCAAGCTGCTTATGATCGGGTTTTCGAAAGAGTAGATAAAATCTGTAGGCTGGCCTACGAGAAAGATGTTTCTGTACTGATAGATGCGGAGGAAACGTGGATTCAAAAGCCTGTAGATGAACTGACGCTCAAAATGATGAGTATCTATAACCGAGAAAAAGCGCTCATCTACTATACTTTCCAAATGTATTGCCATAGCATGTTAGATAATCTCAAGAGGCTTCATCAACATGGTAGGGATAATGGTTATCGCTTGGGGGCCAAGTTGGTTAGAGGAGCCTACATGGAAAAGGAGAGAGCGAGAGCTGAAGAAATGGAGTACGAAGATCCTATTCAGCCTAACAAAGAGGCTTCTGATAGAGACTTCGATTTAGCTGTGAGGTACTGTGTGGAACATATCCATGAAATTGGTCTTTTCTCAGGAACCCATAATGAAGCATCAAATTATAAGCTCACGCTCGTGATGGATGAACTGGGCTTACAAAAGAACGACCACCGTATTTTCTTTGGTCAGTTGTATGGCATGAGTGACCATATTTCCTTTAATCTAGCCGATGCTGGTTATAACGTGATTAAATATGTGCCTTACGGGCCACTAAAGGCTACAATTCCTTACTTAATTAGAAGAGCCAACGAAAACACCTCGGTTAAAGGTCAGAGTGGAAGGGAACTGAGCAACGTTAAAAAGGAGCTCTCTAGAAGGAAGTTATTTAAGAAGCAGTTAGGGCATCAGGATAAGTTCTGATAGTTCTAATAACACATAAAAAAAGAAAGGCTGGAAAATATTTTCCAGCCTTTCTTTTTTGAGGAACGATAGGTTCTAGTCCCTCTTAATAATTTCGACAGACACAACTCTGCTTAATGGGATTTCCTCTTCCTCAATAACTGTATTGTCATCCACTCTTTTTTGAATTTGAGGGCTTAAGTATACTTTGACTTTTCCGTTGATCATTTTGGAAGCCACAAGTGAGTCAGTGGGGCTCCAGTACGACCTCGTTACATTCTCCACTATTGGATTTAAGTCTACATCAATTGGAATTTCCGTTTCCTCGAACACAATTTCATTGGTTTCAGGATTTGCCTCTTCAGTACATGCGAGAGCAAAGACCAATGCTCCAAGTACCGGTAATGCGAATAATGGTTTTAAACGTTTCATGATATTTGAGTTTATAGTTTTTATCATTTTCAATCTTTTTTGAATCGGGTGTTGACCGAAGTTGGCGACTAGGCTAGGATTTATTTTGCTCAGTGTTAATTCAAGCAATGATTTTTCATAGGCCCTTGCGTCAGATTTGCTAAGTGCATAATGGTCGGCAATAAATTCATGCTGAAGCTGAGCCGATTTACTATAGAAGTAGCTAAATGGATTGAACCAATAGAAACACTTCAGTAATTCAAAAAATAGTGTGTCTAAAGTGTGTTTTCCATCAATATGAGCAAATTCATGGGCTATGACTTGCTCTCGGAACTTGTGTTGGGAAGCTAAATCCTTGCCAATGTAAATAGTATTCAAGAAGCTGAACGCTTCATTGCCTTCTATTTCGATTATCTCAACATGCTTTCTATTTAGAACGAAGTTTTTGCCTAGCTTTCTTTTAACAAGCAAGAGCTTTACTAAAAGGAGTGCTAAAGAGGTGGTTAGCCCGAGTATGTAGATTAACCCAAATGAAATGCTAATGCCGCCTTTACCATTTGTTGCAATTGAGTCTTCTACTGAAACTGCCTCTTGAATAGGTGGAGTTGAAGGAAACAGGTTCCAGTTCGTTTCAATGTTCAGAAATGGGATAATCAGAGAGATAATAACTGATATTAAAAGGTATGCTCTGTTTATGTTGAGCAGCTTCTCTCTATGCAGAAACACCCAGTAGAACAGGTAGAAAACTGCCAAGCAAATGGACGATTCAATTAGGAAATTACTCATCGTCTTTCAGCTTTTTCATTAAATCCTCAACCTGCTCCATGTTCAGTTTCTTTTCCTGAACCATAAAAGAGAATAGCTTTTCAGCTGATCCTTCAAAGTAATTACTCAATAGTCCATTCATAGACTTTCGGGTATATGCTTTCTTTTCAATTGCCGAAGAGTAGGAGAAGGTGTTGCCTAATTTAGTCCTAGTTACAAAGCCCTTGCTTTCTAATATTTTCAGAAATGTTCCCACAGTGTTGTATGCAGGTTTTGGTTCGGGCATTTTATCTACAATTTCTTTTATGAAGAGCTGATCGTACTCCCATACTATCTGCATTACTTGCTCTTCCGCTTTCGTTAAATCTTTCATAACTCCTAAGTATTTCGGAAATGTCCTAATAATTTCGGACAACTCCTAGAAAACTAGGAATTCTTTTTCACCTGTAAACACAAGAGGTCAATTGTTTAAATGTTTTGGTTGAATGATTAACTTTGCGGCTTCAAAATTTTGATGCGAAATGCAAGTATTGAGCGAACAGGAAATTCAACGAAGACAGGAGAAAGAAGAATTGGAGCAAATGGGGATAAACCCATATCCTTCAAAGACATTTGAGGTAACCGCATTTTCAAAGGAAATAAAGGAAAACTTCGATAAGAATCCTGATCAATACAAAGAGGTGACTTTGGCCGGTAGAATGATGAGCCGTAGAATTATGGGATCAGCTTCTTTTGCCGAAATACAAGACTCACAAGGCCGAATTCAAGTTTACGTTGCTAGAGATGAGGTGAGTCCTGAAGAGGACAAGACTTTATATAACACCGTTTTCAAAAAGATTTTGAGCATCGGTGACTTTATTGGGGTAAAAGGGCATGTTTTTAAGACTAAGGTTGGAGAGATTTCTGTACATGTAACAGAGCTTGTAGTGCTTTCTAAATCACTTAAGCCACTGCCATTACCAAAAACTGATGCAGAAGGTAAGGTGCACGATGCCTTTACTGATCCAGAGCAAAGATACCGTCAGCGCTATGTAGATTTAGTGGTGAATCCGCAGGTGAAAAAGACTTTCGTTCAAAGGACACAATTGGTGAATTCAATGAGAAACTTCTTGGCCGATAAAGGCTACTTAGAAGTGGAAACACCAATTCTTCAGCCACTTTATGGTGGAGCAGCAGCTCGTCCATTCAAGACTCATCACAACACCTTAGATATGACTTTATATCTGAGAATTGCCAACGAACTTTACTTAAAAAGATTGATTGTTGGTGGTTTCGATGGTGTGTTTGAGTTCTCAAAAGATTTTAGAAATGAAGGTATGTCTCGTTTCCATAACCCTGAATTCACTCAGGTAGAGTTGTATGTAGCTTATAAGGACTACAACTGGATGATGGACACTGTGGAGGCTATGATCGAAAAAGTAGCAATGGATCTTCACGGAACCACTAAAGTAAAGGTGGGCGAGAATGAAATCAACTTCCAAAGACCTTGGAAGCGTTTCACTATGTTCGAGGCTATTGAGCACTTTACTGGCGTTGATATTTCCGAAATGGACGAAGACGCGCTAAGGGCAACGGCTAAGGATCTAAAGGTAGATGTAGATGATTCAATGGGTAAAGGAAAACTGATTGATGAAATTTTTGGTGAGCACTGCGAACCTAAGTTGATTCAGCCAACTTTCATTACTGATTACCCAGTAGAAATGTCTCCATTGGCTAAGAAGCACAACACTAAAGAAGGATTAGTGGAGCGTTTTGAGGCCATTTGTAATGGAAAAGAAATCTGTAATGCTTTCTCTGAGTTGAATGATCCTATTGATCAAAGAGCCAGATTCGAAGAGCAACTAGAGCTAGGTAAAAGAGGAGATGATGAAGCCATGGTGCTCGATGAAGACTTCCTTCGCGCTTTAGAGTATGGTATGCCACCTACGGCTGGTTTAGGTGTAGGTATAGACAGGCTTTCCATGATTATGACTAATTCAAACTCTATTCAAGATGTGTTGTTCTTTCCTCAAATGAAGCCAGAGAAAAAAGTTTCTGTGGAGTTGAGTGAAGATGCCAAAGGTGTAATGGAATCTTTGAAGAAAGCTGGTAAAACTGACTTAAACTCATTTAAAGAAAGTACAGGTCTTTCAAATAAGAAGTGGGATAAAGCCATTAAGGAGTTAACTAAAAATGGCTTAGCCAAAGTACAGAAAACTGACGACTCGCTGACGGTGGAGTTTGTTGGATAAAGATTAGTAGAAAAATAAATGAGAGCACATGCTGCAAAGTATGTGCTTTTTTTGTGTCTTAGAATCCTCTATTATTATCAAACTGACTTCTTCTTCGGCTAATTTTTAAGTCTTTTAGTACGGAAGATTTAATTTGAATGTCTATGGTGTAAGATGTGAAAGCACCAAAAGGAATCCAGTTGGCTCTCATTTCCCAACAACCTAAGTCACGATACAGTCCTACTGATGTAGTAGTGAAGTCTTTGGCATCGAAGTCATACCCAGTATTGTAGGTTACCTGCCATTTTGGGGTCAGACCAATTTGTCCGTTGGCTTTTATTGACTTTCTAGTCGTGGTATTTGTTGGTGTCCAGCGATAGCTATAATCCATACTCAACCTAATATTCCAAGGAACACTGATATCCACGTAGGAGTTTTCGTCATAAAAGTACTGCTCCATTTGCCGTACTATGTCGCTTCCTCCATTATTGATTGTGCCAAATTCATTTTCATCACCCATACTGCCTATCATACTGGCATTTTCTCTTGAGAAACCCTGATTGTTTCCTCCGGAGTTGGCAGCCTTTGAGTTTAAGCTAGTGGAAAGCGAGAATCTTGCACTTGTTATTCTGCCGAGCCCTTGTCCAGACCTTATCGCTAGGGCGTCAACTCTTCTTAAGGTTTCAACACCTGTTTCAGAAACTTGAGTTAAGTAAGTGTATGGATCTAATGTAGCGCCTGCGTTAATACTAAGTTTTCTATTAAATAAAGTGGTTCTGGCTGTGATGGCTATGGGAGAAAGATTAAATGAATCGGCTAAGAAGTTATAACTGCCTTGAAAGTTTAAGCTTTCTAGAAGTGCTACTTTTTCTGCCTTGGCTGTGTCGTTCTTTACTTTCATCTCAAATTTATTGCTAACTCCAAAACCAATTGAAGCAGACTCCCCTAAACTTGGTGAGCCAAAGCGAAAGCCATCATACTTTGAAAGAAGTCTATATGTGCCATTTCCTGTTGTATCGGTTTGAACCTCTTGGTAAAAACCATATTTAGGATCACTAAAGTCTGGTCTGTAGCTGAAACTAATATTTGGACTCATGATGTGTCTTATCGCTTCGACTTTACGGCTCTTAGGGAAGTTGAACTTTCCATAGATTTGTGTAGACAGACCTAATGAAGCGCTGTAGGTCATTGCTCTGCTAAAGCCGTTTATGGTATCAATTTTTACTGCATTCTCTTCTTCAAGAAACTCATAGTCTAATTCTTGCAAATACCAGAGTTCTTCTATTTGAAAAGATGGTGAAAAGTTAAAGTGTTCCAGTAAGGTGAAAGAAGTGGATAGCCCCACATTGTGCCTGGCTCCATTTTTAGCATTATCTAAGAGTTCACCAAGCGTATCAAAACCTACAGTAATGGTGTCAATTTCAGTGGCTCTATTGGCAATGTTAAAGCCTGCAGAGCCTGGCCTAACAATATTTGTTATCTGATTTGATGCGTTAAACCTCCAATCAAAGTTTACTCTATTTAAAATGTCTGCCTCAGCATTTTTGAATGGATAAATCCTATTCATGTTTAATGACATTTCTGGTAAGGCTACATCTATTACTCCTGTTTGAACGTTTTGATTATGTCTTGCACTAAAAGAGTAACTAAACGGTGACCTTGGGATAGAACCACTATACTGAATGTTTGACCTAAACTCGGAACGGACGTTGTTAGATAGGTTTGTGGTGTTTAAATTGTTTTGGTTGTAAGTGCTAGTACCTGCATTCACACTAGCAGAGAACCGAGAGTTTCTTCCTCTAGACTCAGGAGTGTGCGACCAACTCACCCAAAAATCTCTAGAGTTCAGTCTATCAGGATCGTACTCGGGTGTAATGTTTTTATTATAAGTAACGTTGAACTGTCCACCGTAGCTATAGCGCTTCCTGTACACAGACCTAATAGTGGTTGCCCAACTACCTTTAGAATAGACGTCAGCAGTTGCAGCAGTATGGATGTAGTCATTCCAAGCAAAATAATATCCCCCTTCTTTCAAGAAAAGCCCTCTTCTTCGCTCATCACCGTATTTAGGGAACAATATGCCAGAAGTAGCTTCTTGTGTATCAGGGAAGTAACCAAAGGGTAGGCCTAGTGGAGTTGGAATATTACCCACGTATAATAGGAAAGGCCCTGTTATGACATTTTTACCCGGGTTGATCTTAATTTTTTTGGCTTTGATGTATGTGCCTGCATCAGGGTCATCTGGGCACGGTATATATTTTCCATCCTTTATATATGCACTTTCATCGGCCTCTCTTTTTACTACACTCCCCCTCAAGAAGCCTTCCTGCTGTTGAGTGGCTACTCCTTTAATATAGGCTTTCTGTGTTTCAAAGTTGTATCTAATCTCTTCAGTGTCAAAGATATCTGAACCGTCTTTGAAAACAGGTCTGCCCAGCCAGACTCCCGTAGAGTCTTGAACTCCTGTGGCGGTTAGCTCATTTTTGTTTCTGTCGATAACAATTCTTTCCGCTGCGAGGTTTATATCACCGTATTCAATTCGGGCTTTTCCATAGAGGTAGGTTTGGTTTGTTAAAAGTTTAGTAATTATGGAGTCGGCAGCGTAGTATTTTATTGTGGTTTGAATTCCATTTACAACAACTTGTAGAGAATCTGACTGTCCAGGAATTGTATCGTTCTCATTGATGCTATTAAGATCGGCACGGTTTTGTCTATCTTCTTGGAGGATCGGACTAGTCTGAGCCATACCTTTGGAGAAGCAAAAAAGAAAAATGAGAAGTAAATATATTTTTCCGTTTGAAAACACGCTGTATTTCGGTTTTTCCGAATTTTTAAGATTTTTGCGTAAAGTTATTTCAATCAGCCGTTTCATGCGCATTAAAGTGAAATTTTATCTGATTCCTTTAGTTCTTTTAACAATCCTTGCCGGTTTGACGACTAATTCTTTCGGGCAAACGCAAAAAAAGAAGTACAAGGTAGTTTTAGATCCTGGCCACGGAGGCAAGGATTCTGGAACCATGGGGGCAAAGCTGAAAGAAAAAGATGTGGTGCTCCCAGTTGCAATAAAGGTAGGGAAGTACCTAAATGAGTATACTGACGACATTGAGGTCATTTTTACGCGTACTAAAGATGAGTATAGCCATCCTGCAGTTAGAGCTACAAAAGCCAATCAGGCAGAAGCAGATTTGTTCGTGTCCATCCACGCAAATGCTATGCCAGCAGGTAATTCCCATGTGTTCGGAACCGAAACTTATGTAATGGGAACTAAAAACGAAGGAAGAAACTTTGAAGTAGCAAAGAGAGAGAACTCCGTAATTATGCTAGAGGCAGATTATAAGGAGAAGTACCAAGGTTTTGATCCTGAGGCACCAGAGGTGAATATTATGTTTGAAATTCAGCAGGAGGCATATCAGGAAAATAGCATTAGATTAGCTCAGAACGTTGAGGAGCAATTCTCTAAAAGGGCAGGTAGAAAGAGTAGAGGTGTAAAACAGTCGAGCCTATGGGTGCTGTGGAACACGGCAATGCCAAGTGTTTTGATAGAAATAGGTTATCTTACCAACCCGAAAGAGGAGAGTGAGTTAGCTACTGAGCAAGTTCAGGACTATATAGCCTCGGCTATTTTTAGGGCAATTAGAGATTATTTTGAATACTTAAAAACCACACAGAACTAGTGGCTAAAGGCAGAGAATTTAAGGTTGGGTTATTTGTGGTCGTAATGGCCGCTGTGTTGTACATAGGTTTTAACTACCTAAGAGGGTTGAACGTATTTTCTCCATTAAACACTTACTACGTGAAATATCAGAACGTAAGTGGGCTTAACAAAGGAGATAGAATTATACTCAACGGCTTAGATGTTGGTAGTGTAGTTGAGCGAAAGTTCTCAAACGATCAGTACAACGAAATCTTGGTTACCATGGCTATCGATAAAACGATCAAACTAACCGATAGTACCTATGCACGGTTAGCCAAGCCAGACTTACTAGGTGGTATAGAAGTTCAGCTTATTCTAAAGCCAGGAGGAACAAGACTCCTAGAAATGGGCGATACACTTAATGGTGAAGTAGACGGAGGTATTACTGAACTACTTACACAAGAAGGTATCTCTGCAGCCAATCAATTAACCTCTTTGGTAAATAAAATCAATGATGTGTTAGATCCTTTTGTGGAAAAAAGTGATACCATCGGTGCTGCTTTGGATAACTTCAAAAAGCTATCTGATGAGCTTATTGTTACCAATAGAGTTGCACAAACAACCATGGAACAGTTTAGACTGCAAATGGAGTATGTAACAGATTCTTTGGTGGTTGCCATGGGAGGAGTAAAGCCACTTTTGGCAGAATATCAGCAATTGGGCGAAAAGCTTAATGCTGTTGATTTCGAAAGTAGACTTGTTAAAATAGATTCTGTACTCACTGGAGCCGAAACATTCATTACTAGGCTTAACTCTAACGATGGTACTTTGGGCAAATTAATGACCAACGACTCTCTTTATAACACCCTTACACAGACTATGGCAGACCTGGATAGTCTGATGATAGACTTGCGTTATAACCCGAAACGCTACATGCATTTCTCTCTTTTCGGCAGAAAAAATCGTCCACCTGCTGACGGTAGAAGCTCAAATAGATAGCAGTTCCAAACAGTCGCTCAAATTTCCGGTTTGAATTCTTAGTGTACGGGTCTATTTTTAGACCTGTAAACTATAATGGAATTGAGTAACTCACAACGGAAATTGAATGGATATAGACTTCAATAAAAATGACGACCAAATGCGTCAGCTCATTTTTCAACTAAACACTAGGTTGAAGAAGGTGAAGCTTGGAGGAGGAGAAAAGAAAATCGAATCTCAGCACAAGAAAGGAAAGCTCACTGCTCGTGAACGGATAGACTACCTGATTGATAACCAAGAAGACTTTTTAGAGGTTGGTGCCTTTGCAGGCGATGGCATGTATTCAGATGTTGGTGGTTGCCCTTCTGGAGGCGTGGTAACGGGTATTGGAACCGTAAGCGGCCGACAGTGTATGATTGTAGCCAATGATGCTACTGTAAAAGCCGGTGCTTGGTTTCCAATTACGGCCAAGAAAAACCTACGAGCGCAAGAAATTGCCATGGAGAACAGGTTGCCAATTATCTATTTGGTAGATAGTGCAGGTGTTTTCTTACCAATGCAGGATGAGATTTTTCCTGATAAAGAACACTTCGGAAGACAGTTTAGAAATAACGCAAAAATGTCTTCTATGGGTATTATTCAGGTGGCTGCTATTATGGGTAGCTGTGTGGCAGGAGGAGCATATTTGCCAATTATGAGCGATGAGGCTGCTATTGTCGATAAAACAGGGTCTATATTTTTAGCGGGTTCTTATCTGGTAAAAGCCGCTATTGGTGAAGATATTGACAATGAAACACTAGGTGGGGCAACAACCCAAAGCGAAATATCAGGAGTCACTGATAATAAGTTTCCAGATGATCAGAGTTGCTTAGACTATATCAAGTCTATTTTCGATAAGATTGGCTCTTTTGAAAAGGCAGGCTTCGATAGAAAAGAGCCTGTAGCCCCAAAGAAAGATGCTAAAGAGATTTACGGTATAATGCCGCAAGATCGCGTGAAGCCTTATGATGTTCGCGATATCATAGCCAGAATTGCAGACAACTCTGAGTTTGAAGAGTATAAAGAAAAGTATGGACAAACCATTGTGTGTGGCTACGCCAGAATAGATGGATGGGCTGTTGGTATTGTAGCTAACCAGCGCGTGGTTGTAAAGTCTAAAAAAGGCGAAATGCAAATGGGAGGAGTTATTTACTCCGACTCAGCAGATAAATCAGCAAGGTTTATTATGAATTGCAACCAGCGAAAGATACCATTGGTCTTCTTGCAAGATGTAAGTGGGTTTATGGTAGGGAGTAGAGCCGAGCATGGAGGAATTATTAAGGATGGTGCTAAAATGGTGAATGCCATGGCCAACTCAGTGGTGCCAAAATTTACCATCATTACAGGTAACTCATTTGGAGCAGGTAACTACGCTATGTGTGGAAAGGCCTATGATCCTAGGTTAATCTACGCTTGGCCAACCGCTCAAATAGCAGTTATGAGTGGAGCTTCTGCTGCGAAAACGCTTTTGCAAATCAAGGTATCTACCTTAAAAGCACAGGGTAAGGAGATTTCTCCAGAAGAAGAGAAATCGCTTTTGGAAGATATTAAGGCTAAGTACGATGAACAAATGAGCCCGTATTATGCCGCATCAAGATTATGGGTCGATGGAATTATTGATCCTCAAGAAACCAGAAAAGTAATATCAAAAGGTATAGAAGCAGCGAATCATGCACCTATTAAAGAGTCTTTTAATGTAGGTGTGATTCAGACTTAAGTATGGAAGAATCGGGTAATTTGAATAACAATGAGCTTAAAGCCTTGGTGTCATTATTAGATGATGATGACATCGAGGTAGTTCAACATGTGGAAGATAGGATAATGGCTTTGGGTACGTATATAATACCGTACTTAGAGTTTGAGTGGGAGAGCAGTTTTAACCCTGTTGTTCAGAAGCGTATAGAAGAACTCGTGCATAGCTTGCAATTTGAGCTCACCAAAGAAAAACTATATGCTTGGAAGGCACAAGGTGGCAAAGATCTGTTAGAGGGTATGTGGCTCATTAGTACCTATCAATATCCTGATTTGGAGTTAGAGCAACTCAGCAAAGAAATTGAGCAAATCTATTATGATGTATGGATGGAATTCAAAAGCGAGTTGCATCCGGTAGATCAAGTGAAGCTGATCAATTCGGTGTTGTTCAATAAGCTCAAGTTTGGAGCTAACACAAAGAATTTTCATTCTCCGGGCAATTCAATGCTCAATGTGGTGCTGCAAACAAAAAAGGGTAATCCAATAGCCCTTTGCGTTATCTACATGTTGGTTGCCCAAAAATTGAACCTGCCTATTTACGGAGTAAATTTGCCGAACCTTTTCGTAATGACTTACAAACAGGGAGATGTTCAATTTTACATCAACGCATTTAATAGGGGGCTAGTTTTTTCAAAAAAGGAGATAGATGAGTACTTAACTAATTTAAGACTCTCTCCAAACGATAAGTACTATGAGCCATGCGAAAATGTGGAAATCGTGGCCAGAGTTTTGAGAAACTTAAGTCATGCACATGAAAAGCTAGGCCACACAGAAAAGGTAGAAGAAGTGGCTGAAATGCTCAGAATAATTGAAGAGAAGGTAGATCAGTAAGCAATTACTGTAACCAAAGGAGTTTCGTTGGGCTGGTAAAGCTTGTATAGCGAAACTCCTTCTTTTTTCTCTATAATTTTACCTTCCCCGAGTTCTCGGTCTAAGTTTTTGGTGATTAACTGTTCAGCAAAGGCTAATTTAGTTCTCCCATGCAGTTTGTACAGGGCCTCTTTGGCAGACCAAACCTGTGTAAGTCTATGAATGTCTTGAGCCACCCATTCTCTCTCTGTAGAATGAATGAATTTGTGAGCAATTTTAACTACCTGATCACGCTCATGCTCAATGTCAATTCCAATGTCACCATCCAAATTAATAGCAGCGGCAGCAAAACCTTTAGCATGAGAAATAGAAAGGCCTATGCTTTCATCGCGTAAATGAGGTTTGCCAAACTGATCTTTGTAAATCTCAAAATCCCCATAAGGCTTAAGTAGTTCTTGTAAAGCGCACCTGGCGGCTAATGACTCTAAACGTCTTGATTCAACTTTAATTTCTGCTAAAGGTTCATCGTCCTTAATGCTCGAGCCCAAAGCGTCAAATAACTCATTTTCACTCTCAGTGATTTCCCAAATGGCAAACTGAATATTTGGTTCGTTTAAACCTTTTTTTATAATAGGCATGTACTTACTGCGAATTTGATTTTGTGCTGCTTAATTTTGCAAGCCCTTTCAATGAGCCAAAGATATGTCTAAAATTCAAGTCACTAAAGTAGATACTATCGCAGGTCATCAAGACTGTGTGTATACCATTGAAAAAGGTCCAAAAGAACATGTTTTTTTCTCTTCCGGAGGTGATGGTGTAATTGCCGAGTGGGATTTGACCAAGCCACAAGAAGGACGAATGCTGGCAAAAGTTCCGAGTTCCGTGTATGCCCTTTGCTATTATCCGAAGCGGAACGCTTTAGTGGTAGGGCAAAACTTCGATGGAATCCACATTATAGATCTTGAAGAGCGCAAAGAGCGTGGATCTATTCAGCTTGGGAATACTCAGATTTTCGATATAAAAGTATTGAACGATAGGGTGTTTTGTTCTCTCGGTAACGGAGAAATCCACATTTTGGACATTACATCGCTAGAAACAATTAAAGTGATAAAAGCCTCAACCGAAAGTGCTAGGTGTATAGCAATTTCTGAAGTAAACAGAGAGTTTGCAGTTGGCTTTAGCGATAACCATATTCGGATTTATAACCTTCACGATTTCAGTGAGAAAAGAGTAATTCCAGCCCATAAAATCTCTGTTTTCACAGTACAATATTCGCCAGATCAACGTTATCTACTCAGTGGCAGTAGAGATGCTCATTTAAAAATTTGGGATGTTGAATCTGATTATAGGCTTAAAGAGTCTATAGTGGCGCATATGTATGCAATTAACCATCTGGTTTTTAGTGCTGATGGCAAACATTTTGTAACTTGTAGCATGGATAAGTCAATAAAGGTCTGGGATGCCGAGACTTTCCATCTGCTAAAAGTCATAGACAAAGCGCGACACGCAGGTCACGGTACTTCAGTCAATAAAGTACTATGGACCAACTTCAACAACCTACTATTGTCGGCAAGTGACGACCGGAGTATTTCAATCTGGGATATCAATTTTAAATTTTCTGAGGAATGAATATTACACCATTAGAAATTAGACAAAAGGAGTTCGAAAAGAACTTCAGAGGCTTTGACAAAGACGAGGTTAAAGCCTTTTTAAACTCTCTTTCCATAGAGTGGGAGAAGCTAAACGATTTAAACAAGGAATTAAAGTTTAAGTTGGAAGCGGCTCATGAAGAAGTGAAGAAGCTGCGCGAAGTAGAAAACTCACTATTCAAAACATTGAAAACGGCAGAAGATACTGGCGCCAACATGATTGAGCAGGCAACCAGAACAGCTGAGCTTCATATGCGTGAAACCGAAATGAAGGCTGATGCATTGATGAGCGAAGCAAAGTCTAGAGCGAAGTCTATCATAGAAGATGCTGAAGATAGAGCTGGCCAGATTGTAGAAGATATGGAAGACGAAATTCGTCAGCTCGAACAGGTTTTCAGAAGCCTCGATGCCAATAAGGCCTCTTTGATGGGAGACTTAAAAATGTTGGCAGAAGATATCCTATCTAAGCTCGGTCGTCACGAAGATTTTCCGGCAGATATTAAACCTCATATAAAGAAGGCCAAAGAATTGGCCAGAGAGGTGAATGAGAATAATGGCCCGGTGGATGTGAATAAAATTATTGCCCACAACGAGAAAAAGGAAGCTGAGGCCAGTATCGATGAAATGGTAGAAGATACTGACGATGAGGATTCAATTGCTATGGTAGAAGATATTGATGAAACTCCTCAAACTACCGAAACCAAAGAAATTAAGCCGGAGCAGCCGAAGCCAGAAGAACCGAAGGCCGAAAAGCCAAAGAAGCAAGAACAAGTAATGGAAGGGGTTTCTGAGAATAAGGAAAAAGGCTCTTTCTTCGATCAGTTCGACTGATTCAATTAACTCACCTCACGCCATAGATGGTGTCATCACCATTGGACGATTGAGGATATTCATTCCAATATTTAAGCGAATCGATGAATAAAGATATCGTTGCACTGGAAGGCATGGAGTTCTATGCCTTTCATGGTTTTTATGAAGAGGAGAGAGAAAAGGGTAATCATTTTGTGGTGGATGTTGCCCTGACTACCTCATTCGAAAAGGCCGCTGAAACAGACGAGCTTTCCGGAACCGTCAACTACGAAGAGCTTCATGCCTTGGTGAAGGCTGAAATGGAAATATCGACCAAACTTTTAGAGCGAGTTGCCGGCAGAATCATTGAAAAGTGCTTCGAGCAGTTTCCAACAGTTACAGAAGTAAAAGTAGCTGTGGCTAAGAAGAACCCACCTATTGATGCTCCTATTGCTCAATCTAAGATTACAATGATCAGGGTGCGTAAGTAGTCAGTGATACCGTCATTCCCGCGTAGGCGGGAATCCCTAAATCTTTTTCAATACCATTGAGATCCACAATCAGGTCGGGGATGACGTTCTATTTACGATTTCGATTCCTGATTTTCAAAACAATCCCCCATCTTGCGGCCTTTCTAAGAAATGACTCCAGCGCAAGCCGAAATATCCAAACTAATCGATCTTCTGAAAATAGAGAAGGACGAAGACTATGCTCAGTATCAGAAAAAGATGCTGAATACTTCTTTAGAAGAACGCAGAAAACAAGGGGTGACCTGGTACCCAGCGGTGAAGGTAAATCACTTCATTAGTACAGGGGAGCGCTGGACCGTAGAGGTAGAACGGACTTCTCATCTCGAACAAAATCATGCTTTCCAGTCGGGAGCAGTGGTGAGCTTGTTTCTTGGTGAAGACGAAAAGGACAGTACTACTCAAGGTGTCATTAGCTTTATTAGAGATAACAAAATGCGAATTGTTATCAATAGTGATGAGCTGCCCGATTGGATTAACGATGGTAAGCTTGGAGTGAATCTGCTCTTCGATGAAGGTAGCTACCGCGAGATGAAAAAGGCACTGAAAGAAGTGCTGAATGCAGAGCATGGCAGACTAGCTGACTTAAGAGAAATCTTCTATGGTGCCAAAGAGCCCTCATTTAAAAATGGTTTTGAGTTCCAATCGGTCAACCTCAATGAAAGCCAGAATAAGGCGCTCACCAATATCTTTAATGCGCAAGATATAGCCATTATTCATGGCCCTCCGGGAACGGGCAAGACTACCACTTTGGTCAATGCCATAAAGGAAGTGGTGAAAAATGAGCGCCAAGTGATGGTTTGTGCTCAAAGCAATGCTGCTGTCGATTTGCTGGTCGAAAAACTAGATAGCCTAGGACTAGATGTTTTACGACTGGGCCACCCGGCCAGACTTACTCCAGAGGTGATTGAGAATAGCTTGGATGTTAAAATCTCTGGTCATGCTTATTTCAAAGAACTTCGAGAAATTAGAAAGCGGTCTGAAGAGTACCGAAGAATGGCAGGTAAATACAAACGCAACTTCGGTCATCATGAACGCATGCAGCGCGACCTGCTGAGAAAGGAAGCTCGAATGCTAAAGGAAGATGCCGATAGAATAGAGCAGCACATTACAGAAGATTTGCTCGATAGAGCACAGGTAATTGCTTGTACTTTGGTTGGTTCAACCCATTCGTTGGTTAATGACAGAATCTTCAAGACAGTCTTTATCGATGAAGCTTCTCAAGCGCTGGAACCAGGTGCCTGGATAGCCATTCGCAAAGCTTATCGCGTAGTAATGGCTGGTGATCATTTACAGTTGCCTCCCACGGTAAAGTCTATCAAGGCGGCTAAAGAAGGGTTAGAGAATACACTCTTTGAGAAAGCAATGAAGATTCCACCTGCTTCTGTTATGCTGGAAACTCAGTACCGCATGCATCCTCAGATTATGCAATTCTCAAGCGATTATTTCTATGAAGGAGGTTTGAAAACTGCTGACTCGGTAATTGAAAGGGAAAGAGAATCGACTGTTGAACACTTTGTGTTTATTGACACTGCCGGAACTGGTTTTTCTGAAAAAGTGAAGAAGCAAACGCTCAGCACTTATAATGAGGAGGAGGCCGCTCTATTAGTGAAGCACCTTGCTGATAACCTTCAAGTAGATATGTCGATCGGAATAATTGCTCCGTATAAAGCTCAAACTGAAGTTCTCAGAGAGCTGATAAAGGACAATGAAGCTTTCGATGAGGTTCGTGATAACATAAGCATCAATTCAGTAGATGCGTTTCAAGGGCAGGAGAGAGATATTATCTATATCAGCCTCACACGTTCCAATGACAAAAATGAGATAGGTTTCCTTAAGGAATATCGCAGGATGAATGTAGCCATGACCCGAGCCAAAACTCAATTAGTAATTATTGGTGACTCTGGAACTCTAGGAAAGGACAACTTTTACAATGCCGTTTTAGACTATGCTCAGAAGGTTGGAGGCTACAGAAGTGCCTTTGAGTTTTTGTATTAGAGAAAAAAAGAAAGGAAGCTATATAGCTTCCTTTCTTTTTTGATTGGCCTTTTTAGTGGCTTCTACGTTCTTTTCAATTCTGTGCTTAGGACGACTCCATTTCACTTTCTCTCCTTCTTCAGGAGTCATTTCATCCATAGGTAATGGCTGAGGTTTGGCTCCTTTTGCATATGGTTTCATAGGGTTGATTCCTAAGATATTGAACAACTCCATGTCCTCATTAACATCAGGATTCGGAGTGGTTAATAGTTTGTCTCCTGCAAAAATAGAACCTGCTCCTGCCAAGAAACAGAAGGCCTGACCTTCTTTGCTCATTTCGGTTCTACCTGCTGAAAGCCTGACGGTGGTAGTAGGAAGTACAATTCTTGTAGTAGCCACCATACGGATCATATCCCAGATCGGTACTACTTGCTGCTCTTCTAAAGGTGTTCCTTCAACCGAAACCAGCGCGTTAATTGGAACTGATTCAGGTTGTGGGCTTAGAGATGATAACGCTACCAGCATGCCGGCTCTATCTTCAATAGATTCTCCCATTCCAATGATTCCGCCACTACACACCGTTACGTTCGTCTTGCGAACATTTTTCAGGGTCTCAAGTCTGTCTTCCCAACCACGAGTAGAGATTATCTCTTTATAATATTCTTCCGATGAATCTAGGTTATGGTTATAGGCATAAAGTCCTGCTTCTGCCAAACGCTGAGCTTGATTTTCTGTTAACATCCCTAGCGTACAACATACTTCCATATCTAGCGAGTTGATGGTGCGAACCATGTCCAACACTTGATCGAACTCTGGGCCGTCTTCCACATTTCTCCAAGCGGCTCCCATACAAACTCTAGATGAGCCTGAAGATTTTGCTCGTAGGGCCTGCGCCTTCACTTGTTGAACAGTCATCAAGTCATTGGTCTCAATGTCTGTATGATAACGCGCTGCTTGCGGACAGTACCCGCAGTCTTCTGGGCAACCTCCAGTCTTAATGGAGAGCAAAGTACTTACCTGTACTTCATTGGGGTTGTGATATTTTCTGTGAATCGATGCTGCTTCATAGACCAAGTCTAGCAATGGTCTATTATAGATTTCAAGAATCTCCTCTTTCGTCCAGTCGTGTCTTAGTTCACTCATGTATTCTTGCTTATGAAGTGGCAAAATACTTAGGTAGCCCTTCAACTCCAATAACAAAGCCTATATTTGCAGCCATGTCTGGAATTTATCTTTTACTAGGATCCAATATTGGACGAAGATTGAAGAATCTCGATCGAGCTAAAGAATTGATAGTCAGTAATGGTATAACCATAAAGAAGGAGTCTCAGATATACGAGACCGCAGCTTGGGGGAATGAAGATCAAGAGGCGTTCTTAAATCAAGTAATTGAGATAGAAACTAAGAAATCTCCTCAGCGTCTGCTTCAGATCACTCAGCTTATAGAAAATGAAATGGGTAGGGTTCGTTACGAGAAGTGGGGTAAACGACTCATTGATATAGATATTCTTTACTTCAATGATCTGATTTTTCAAGAGAACGACTTGAGTTTGCCTCACCCAGGGATTGCAGACAGAAGGTTTACATTAGTACCCTTGGTAGAAATTGCTTCAGAAATGGTGCATCCGGTTCTGGAGAAAACTCAAGCTGAACTTCTTAGTGTTTGTGAAGATCAGCTAGAGGTTTCCGTGTTTGATCAATACTAGTACTGGTGAAAAGCGTCTGAAACAAATTTGAGCACAACAGGTAGAGATTCTCTCCAATAGGTCCACGTGTGCCCTCCTTGTCTAACTCGGTACTCATGCTGTATATCTTTTTTGCGCATGGCGATATGTACAAGGCTATTGCCCTCATAAAGAAAGTCATCATCTCCGCAGTCTATGAACCATCTAACAGAGCTTAGTTCTTTTACATCTCCTTCTTCAATTAATGAAAGGGCGTTGTGTCTTTTGAAATAGGTCTCTATTTCGGCATCAGATGCCTCAAGGTTCATGCGTTGCACCTGTTGTTTGTATTGTTCTAGCGAAAGAGGACCTATGTACGCACTCAATGGTGCTGCTGAAGAAAACAAATCTGGTCTGTGCATAGCGTACATAAATGTGCCACCGCCTCCCATAGAAAGACCAGATATGGCTCTAAACCTTTTCTCTTTTTTTATGCGATAAGTGTCTTCTACATAAGGCATTAATTCTTCGAAGAAGAAATCTTCGTATCTCCACTCGCTTTTTGGAATATTGAAGTAGCCTCGCTGGCCTGTATTGGCATCGGGCATTACAATGATCATTGGGGTGGCGGAACCATCTTTAATGGCTTGGTCAGTAATTCTAAGTACCTCTCCAAATTGTACCCAACCTGTTTGATCGTCTCCTGCTCCATGAAGTAAATACAGGACTGGATAGCTTCTCTCGGAAGTCTCATAGTCAGGAGGAAGGTAGATGGCAAATTTCCTATCCATCTTCAATATCTCGCTTTTTAAGGAGAGGTTGTCGTAGACTTTGCCAGTTTGAGCTGATAAGCTGATAGCCGTTAGAAATAGGATTAATATGAAGCGCGTTTTCATAAAAGTGATCGTGGTTTAATTAGAAAATTCCAGAAAAGACACTTCAATCACAATAGACATGTTATGAATGGTAGGGTTTTAGGTATTGGTTTTTTAGATGATAGAGTGATTGGAAGAGAAAAGATTTTTTTGAAAATAAAAAGCCCGATTCATAAGAATCAGGCCTATAATATTATTCGGAAGGTGATTTTAGATGCTACTTACTTCAGCTGCTCTGTGAATTTTCTTCACTAAGCCTTGTAGTACCTTGCCTGGGCCAGATTCCACAAACTGAGTTGCACCATCGGCCACCATAGCCTGAACCGATTGAGTCCATCGTACTGGAGCCGTTAATTGAATTTTCAAGTTTTCCTTGATCTCGTTGATGTCAGTAGAGGCTTTGGCAGTCACATTTTGATAAATAGGACAAATGCCTTGGCTGAATACTGTTGAGTCGATTGCTTTTTCTAGTTCTTCCCTTGCAGGCTCCATAAGTGGAGAGTGGAATGCTCCACCAACGGGTAGGGGGAGGGCTCTCTTCGCTCCAGCTTCTTTAGCAGCAGCGCAAGCTAATTCAATACCTTTATGTGAACCTGAAATAACCAGTTGTCCAGGGCAGTTATAATTGGCTGCAACAACTACTTCATCAATGTCAGAGCATATTTTTTCTACAACAGCATCTTCCAAACCTAGAATAGCCGCCATAGTAGAAGGGTTGGTTTCGCAAGCTTTTTGCATGGCTAAAGCTCTCTGCGAGACTAATTTTAATCCGTCTTCAAATGATAGCACGCCACTGGCTACAAGGGCAGAAAACTCTCCAAGAGAATGACCAGCTACCATGTCTGGCTTAAAATCATCAGAAATCTTGGCTAGTATCACAGAATGGAGAAATATGGCAGGTTGGGTCACCTTAGTTTGCTTCAACTCTTCATCAGTTCCATCGAACATGATGTCAGTGATTCTGAATCCTAAAATTTCGTTGGCTACTTCCAGCAGTCTCTTTGCTTCTTCGGAAGACTCGTAAAGGTCTTTCGCCATTCCTGGAAATTGTGCTCCCTGACCTGGGAAAACATATGCTTTCATAAATGAGATATCATTTGGTATTAATAAAAAAGCGATCGCCATCACGATCTCTTTGCTTAAAATGTTCGTGTTAATATTAAATACAAGGAGCAAGTTGACTTGGGCCTATGCATTTTGCAGAACCCATATCAGGGTTCCAAGTTTGTGTATCAAGTGGCGCTACGGTGACATACCAATTGGAGGAATTAACAGAAAAATTACCACCGGCTATTGTGAATGTTCCGCATGATGCATCTCTTGCGTAACCAAGAAGAGATGAGGAAACATTGAATATTTCTACAACCTGATAAGCAGAATTATTTGGACAGATATTACCTATTGCCCTTGCTCTAAAATTATAACCTGAACCAGATGAAATTGTACTCGGGTCTACCAAATTACCACTTGAATCATACATTAGTAATTCAAATGAGGGCGATGTATTTCCAAAAGAGTCATTTTCAATAACTTTTGAGGTTGTTGGAATTGTCATAAACGAAATGAGAATTACAAATAGAGTTTTCATATGCGATTATTTTCTTTTTAAATAAACATATGCATTAATAGGTTAAGATTTTCAATAAATCAAATTATTTTATTTTGAAGCGAGCCTGTAAATTTGATGAAGGCATTCTGCAGCTGTCTCTTTTTCCCCACCACTTGTAGCGGTTTTTGGCTATAATGTTATAAATTCCATGTCTAATAAACGGGGGAATAATGATGAAGACGTATAGGAGTGGATACAGTCCTGAAAGCTTCTTGGCAATTCTTAAGGCAGCCGAGCTTTTCTTGTAAACTTTGTCTCCAGACAATAGCACCAAGCTATCGAACTCTTCTTGGTCAAATCCTAACTCTTCAAGTTTCTTTTGGCCGAATTCAGATTGCAATGCCGCAAACTTGAAGTGCCCCTTGGGGTCGTGATCGATGATGAAATTGACGGAACTGTTGCACAAGTTACAGACCCCGTCAAATAGTAAAATATCTTTCTCCACTATCTTATCAGCTTTACCCAATTCTTAAACTCTTGTGTTTCTTTTCTCTTGTCAAGTACATCAAAAGTAACAGTAGCTGTATAATAATAGGTTCCACTAGGTAGCTGAACTCCGTTAGAATCTAAGCCATTCCAGTCGATAAAGAAGTTAGGCTCGGTAGTGTCTGTAGTAGAGTAGCTGAAAATTTCTTTTCCTCCCCATCTGTCGAATACTTTGAAAGCAACCGACTCCACAAACCTCGGACATTTGCCGTTGGGTTGATCAAATGCTCTGAACGTATCATTAATACCATCATCATTTGGAGTGAAAGTGTTTGGTAACTCATAATAAGGACAATTGTCGAAGCAAATAGCTGAACTCAATTCGCTTTCGTTATTGCTCCTATCTACTGCAGACACCTTGTAACAGCCTTTTAACGAGGCTAGTCCAGTATGTTGGAAGGAGGTTTGTTGACTAGTTCCCACCAAACTATAATCAGCTTCCGCACCAGTTGGAGAGAAGTATATATTATACCTAGCGATATCATCATCTATATCATCAGAAGTCCAAGTAATGGTGTTGCTAAAGTTAGCAAAGCTACAGGGTTCGAACTGAAGTCTCTCACAGTTTTCATTTTCCAACACAACCAAAGGTCCATCTGGCCCTTCAATCTCTTCAGTTGGTTTTTCTGGGTCTACTTCAATAACAGGCTTTTCAGGTGCAACCTCATCGTTAGGTTGAACACATAGAATTTGTGAATTATTAATTAAAGGTGAAGGGATTTTTGGGTTTCCATAGCCACCTCTGGTTGTAATGAAGTAACAGTACTCCCTATCGTCTAGCAGTTCTATACCATTAAAAGAGCCATCATCGTAATACTTTAATCCGTCTGCTGTGACCAGTGCACTATCAATTAGGACAAAGTTACTTTCGTCTTCAGCTGCAGCATCAGTTCTGTTCCTATAGATTAGATGATAAGGGGCGCTTTGGATTTGTAATGACCAAGGGACATCTGCAGACCATGAAAGGTCAACAGCTTTAACTCTGCCTAGTGCTTCTAGTCTAACAGAAGATGCAGTGGCAGAACTGTCTATCAGATTGTCGCCAGCATCGTAAAATCTAACCTGATAATTGTATGGCTGATCCATTGTGTTCAAGCCAGTGTCGTTAAAAACTGTATCGGTAGTAGTGGTAAGTAAAGTCCTTCCACTTGTTCCATTAAAACCATTGTACCTTACTAATTCATAAGTATAAGGTGGGGGAAATAAGGTTTGGTCGATCTCAAGAGGAGAGGTCCACTTCACGAAAATCTCACCATTGGTATCACTAGTTTCTTCTACAGATACATTTGTTATAGCTGGCACATCTAGCGGAATAAGAACGCAAACCTCGGAAGATGCATAGCTGGTTCCTCCAGAAGGCAATGGAAATTCTGCTACAATTCTGTAGCAATAGTTTACTCCTGGTCTAAGGTCGTTATCATCGGTAAAAGAAGTTTGGCCAATGGCAACGTCATCTACCAATTCGTATCCAGAGTTAGCAGGGATTCCAACATTACAATTCTCAGGGGTGAAATCGTAGCTTTCCACTCTTCTGTAAATCTCCATTTTTGGATTCAGGTTGGCGGCCACATAGTTGTCCCAATTGAGTTCGATGGATTGACCTGTTAGTATGTTAGCTGTTAACCCTGTAGGTGCTGGAGCCACAACCTTAATGTTCCATCTTTGAAAATCAGTAAGTTTAGGTGCATCAGGATCATTAGGTTGATCAGTCACTTTAAATTGTACTTCAAAGGGTCTAGACTGAATGTGTGAGAAGTTCGTTTGCCATCTGAATAAGTGTTCAGATGGTTCAGGTCTAAAGTCGCGAGTATCGTCTAGGCCAGGCAGATTCAAGAATTCGGCTTGAGATGTATTAACCTGAAATGGTCCTCCAAAAGCCTCTACTAATACATCATTGCCATCAGGGTCGGTAGCTCGAATTAATGCTTCTAATTGCGTACCAGCTTCAATACATGTGTCGTTTGGTATTTCTAAAAGGGGGCGTTCATTATCGCAATCTTCTACAATGATTTGCATATCTCTAGTCACATAACCCAAAAGCTCATAACGACCAGTAAACGAGGAAAAACGCCATTCTTCAACAATGAATGCAACATTGTATTCTCCGGCAAACATAGGGGCGTTCCAAATCAAATCTCCTGTTTCAGGGTCAATACTAAATTGAGCCGGACTACCTCCTCCTTCACTGATTGTAGAAATTGAGGGATCATCTAGAGGCAAATAAGGAACTACTTCAGTGCCTCTATCTTGTAGTGGGGTTACTAGTTTATATGCTAAGCTGTCACCGTCTGGGTCGTAAGCACCTGGGTTATGAATGAATTTAGCTCCAATGCAAGCCCTATCTATAGGAGGAATGGTTAGTTGTGGTGTGCCATTTACATCTAACCCTGGGTCAATTCGGATTACCGTCTCAATGTGGAATGGGATGTTGTCTGAAGAAGCACCTCCAAGGTTCACAATATTGGCATTCCTGTTTTGTTCTGTGTAACTAACTACATAAACCCCAGGGCCATCGAAAGTGTGTTCCCATTCAATAACCACTTTTGAGGTTTGGTTGCCTATATTGGTTTCTGAGAAAGAGCCACTCACAGAGGCGGCCTCTAATTCTGGCTTTCCTTCCAAAATTCTTCCTTGACCAAAATTCAAAAGCCCGCCTTCTCCAACAATTACTCCAGACTCTGTATCTCTATATATTACGAGTGTAAAACGATACCTAAGACTAGATTGAGAAATTCGAACCGCAGTCAGTTCTCCTGCTCTTATGTGGGTTGCCCAAGCCTCAATGGCTGCAAACGATAGAAGGATAGTTAGAAGTAGAAGTTTTCGCAGCATAATGTCAATAGCCCTTTTGCTAAACGCAATTAAGTCTCTAAGTTATATCTTCAAACAGAAAAATCACGCTAAGGTTACCAATATCACACCTGAGATAATAAATAACCTACCTTTAAGACACTGTGAGCATTTTTCTAGTTGGGCTTAGATTTCTAAATAATTACCAGTATTGCCCAAACAAACTTTTAAAACAGGCTGTTCGTCTGGCATGGAGCTTATTTAGAATAGTTCCAAGCTAAATTGCTTTTGTTTGCAAAGGTTTGAACAGTAATTTTGATTCTGAATTTTAACTATTGAAATTAAATGAGTTGGGTAAAGAATACCTTCAGCAGTTCGATAGGAAGAAAGTTTGCCATGGCACTTTCGGCACTCTTCCTAATGATCTTCCTTCTTCAGCATTTTGTCATCAACTTCACCTCAGTATTTAGTGAGACTGTCTTTAACGACATTTCTCATTTTATGGGAACGAATGCTCTTGTGCAGTTCGCACTTCAGCCAGTTCTTATTTTTGCTGTGGTGTATCACTTTGCAATGGGATTTGCTCTAGAAATTAAGAACAGAAATTCAAGAGAAGTTAAGTATGCCATGAATAAAGGGCAGGCAAATTCATCTTGGTTCTCTCGTAACATGATTATCTCAGGAGCGGTGATTTTAGCCTTTTTAGGGCTGCACTTCTACGACTTCTGGGTGCCTGAGATTACTACCAAGTATATTGAAGGAGATATGTCTGGAATGATAAATGGCGAATATCGCTATTATCATGAGATGGTTGAGAAGTTCCATGACCCTGTGAGAGTAGGTATTTACTCACTTTCTTTTATACTACTTGCCATGCACTTAATGCACGGTTTTCAGTCGGCCTTTCAGTCTATGGGAGCGAGACATCCAAAATATACTCCGGGCATCAAAAAGTTCGGAAACATCTACGCGATTTTGATTCCTGCCGGATTCATCTTCATCGCCTTATATCATCATTTAACTTCACATTAAGTAAGTAAGAATGACAAAGCTAGATTCAAAAATCCCTCAAGGTCCTATTGCAGATAAATGGACCAATCATAAGAATAATATCAAGCTAGTAAACCCTGCAAACAAACGTCTTATCGATGTTATTGTGGTGGGTACGGGCTTGGCTGGTGGCTCAGCGGCAGCAACTCTTGCTGAATTGGGTTACAACGTAAAAGCATTTTGTTACCAAGATTCTCCTAGGAGAGCTCACTCAATTGCAGCTCAAGGGGGGATCAACGCAGCAAAGAACTATCAGGGTGATGGTGACTCTACTTACAGATTGTTTTATGATACTGTAAAGGGTGGTGACTATCGTTCTAGAGAAGCTAATGTATACCGTTTGGCAGAAGTATCTGCAAACATCATTGACCAGTGTGTAGCGCAAGGTGTTCCATTCGCTAGAGATTACGGTGGATTGTTAGATAACCGTTCATTCGGTGGTGTTCAAGTATCAAGAACTTTCTATGCCAAAGGGCAGACAGGTCAGCAGCTGTTACTAGGTTGTTATTCAGCCATGTCTCGTCAAATTGGTAAAGGTAAAATCAAAATGTACAATCGCCACGAGATGCTCGATTTGGTGATTGTAAACGGAAAAGCTCGTGGTATTATCGCACGTAACTTGGTTACTGGTGAAGTTGAAAGACACTCTGCTCACGCTGTAGTAATAGCATCGGGAGGGTATGGTAACGTATTCTTCCTTTCTACTAATGCAATGGGGTCTAATGTCTCAGCAGGATGGAAAGTGCACAAAAAAGGTGCTTTCTTCGCTAACCCTTGCTACACTCAAATTCACCCTACTTGTATCCCTCAACATGGAGACCAGCAATCTAAGCTAACATTGATGTCTGAGTCATTGAGAAATGATGGTAGAATTTGGGTTCCGAAAAAGAAAGAAGATGCCGAAGCGGTAAGAGCCGGAAAATTAGATCCGACTAATATTGCTGAAGAAGACAGAGATTACTACTTAGAAAGAAGATATCCTTCATTCGGTAACCTAGTACCTAGAGATGTTGCCTCTAGAGCTGCTAAAGAGCGTTGCGATGCTGGTTACGGAGTAGGTACGAACGAAACTGGTGAAGCTGTTTACTTAGACTTCTCTTCAGCCATTATGAGATATGGCCAGGAAGAAGCGAATGTAAAAGGATACCACAACGCTTCTCAAACTCAAATTAGAGAGTTGGGAGAAAAAGTAGTTGAGAAAAAATACGGTAACCTCTTCCAGATGTACGAGAAGATTACTGCAGATAACCCATACAAAACTCCAATGAAGATTTACCCAGCAGTACACTATACAATGGGTGGTGTTTGGGTTGATTATAATTTAATGACTACCATTCCTGGTTGTTACGCTATTGGTGAGGCTAACTTCTCAGACCACGGAGCCAACCGCTTAGGTGCTTCTGCTCTAATGCAAGGTTTGGCAGATGGGTACTTCGTATTGCCTTATACCATTGGAGACTACTTAGCAGATGACATTAGAACTGGCGAAATTTCTACTGACTTACCAGAGTTCGATGAGGCTGAGAAAGCGGTAAAAGATAGAATCGACTTCTTTATGAATAATAAAGGAAGCAAGTCGGTAGATTATTTCCACAAGCGTTTAGGTAAAGTAATGTGGAATAAAGTGGGTATGGCTAGAAATGCTCAAGGATTGAACGAAGCTATTGCTGAAATCAAACAAATCCGTGAGGAATTCTGGAAAGATGTAAAGGTGCCTGGCTCTGCAGAAGGAATCAACCAAGAGTTGGAGAAGGCTGGTAGAGTGGCAGACTTCCTAGAATTAGGGGAGTTGTTTGCAAGAGACGCTCTGGAAAGAGAAGAGTCTTGCGGTGGTCACTTTAGAGAAGAGCACAGTACTGAAGAAGGTGAGGCAATGCGCGATGACGCAAATTACACTTACGTTTCTGCTTGGGAATATAAAGGAGAGCCTTCAGATGCAGTGGTACACAAGGAGCCATTAGTCTATGAGAATATTGAACTCAAGACTCGTTCCTACAAATAATTGATTTAAGAAAATAGATATTCAAAATATGTCAGCTCATAAAGGATTAAACCTTACGCTTAAAGTTTGGAGACAGAAAAGTCAAAAGGAAAAAGGCCAAATGGAGACTTATCAGGTTTCTGATATTTCACCAGATAGCTCTTTCCTAGAGATGATGGATATATTAAACGAACAGTTGATTGAAGAGGGTAAAGAGCCTGTGGTATTCGATCACGACTGTAGAGAAGGTATCTGTGGTAGCTGCTCAATGTACATTAACGGAGAAGCTCATGGCCCTGGTAGAGGTATTACTACTTGCCAGCTCCATATGAGAGAATTCAATAATGGCGATACCATTTACATTGAGCCATGGAGAGCAAAGGCTTTCCCTGTTATCAAAGACTTGATGGTAGACAGAAGTGCTTTTGATAGAGTAATGGCTGCCGGTGGGTTTGTAAGTGTCAATACTTCAGGTAACACCCAAGATGCTAACGCTATTCCTATTGAGAAGCAAAAGGCCGATGAAGCTTTCGATGCAGCCACCTGTATTGGTTGTGGTGCTTGTGTAGCTTCTTGTAAGAATGCTTCTGCTATGTTGTTCGTTTCTGCTAAAGTTTCTCAGTTTGCCTTGTTACCACAAGGTCAGGTAGAAGCTAAAGAACGTGTACAAAACATGGTAAAAGTAATGGACGAAGAAGGCTTCGGAAACTGTTCAAACACTGGTGCATGTGAAGTGGAATGCCCTAAAGGAATTTCCCTAGACAACATAGCTAGAATGAATAGAGAGTACTTAAGTGCAAGTATAAAAGGGGAGTAGTTCTCTTAACAGAAATTGAAGTTCAAAGCCTCCAATTGGAGGCTTTTTTTTGTGTTTTCATTTTTATTTCGAGAGTCTTGTCAAGAAAAAGTGATATTTCTTATTTCTTTGAAAATATATTATTTCAACGGCTTTTTTAGGTGTGTTTGTAGTGGTATTATTGGCCATTAATTTTTAGATATGCGTGCACTATTAATCTCCTTTCTGCTAATTATTTGCAGTACAGTTCTATTTTCTCAGACCAATGTTAGTGGGAATATTTTAACCAACACAACTTGGTCTAAGACCAATTCGCCATATGTTTTAACTGGTGATGTGGGAATTGGGACAGGAGTTACTTTGACTATTGAGCCAGGGGTAATTGTTAGACGAACTGGAAATGTTCAAATTCTTATTAAAGGTTCCTTAAATGCGCAAGGGGCTAGTACTGATTCAATAAGGTTTGAAGATGGGTTGATTAGTCAGGCTTCAGAATCTAAATTTTTTCTAAGTTTTCAGGAAACAAACTTATCAAACAGTGCTCTCTCCTATCTTCAAGTTGAGTCTAGGGCTTCTAATTATGATATTAAATCACTCTTTTTAAGAGTAAGCAAAGAGACCGAACATCAACAAGCGCCTATCAAAGTAACAGGAACACTGACTGTTTCAAATTCTAGTTTTCTCGGTAACTATCTGGCAACAGATGGCTATCAAAGCTCAGGTAAGTTGGTTATTAAACACTCATACCTGAATTATACCACGGTGTACGGAGCATATCCAAGAAGTGAGCCAATAGAAATAAGGGATTCTAAAGGTGAAAATTCCAGAATCTATAGTGGTTCATATAACGCAGGGATATTATTAAGTCATAATTCATTCTATGATAGTGAGTTTCTTATTGGTTGCTGTGGAGCAAATCTCGATTTTCGAAATACCACTTTGGTTGACTCAAAAGTTATTGAGGGGGATGGGAATCCAAAGGCTGGCCCTATTAATATAGCCAATTCGAAGTTTATTAACTCTCCCATTCACTTGCCTAGTGCTTACGTTATCGCTGATAAATCTGTCTTTTTTGTAGACAAGAATTTATCAAATGGTTCGTCTGGTACAATATACGTAGCAGCTCCACTCAAAGTGGGTAGACTATTAATGACAGATTGTTACGTGAATGGGGATGGCGGAAGATGGGCTATTCATATTTCAGGGTATGATGGTTATAATATATCAGGAGAGTCTAAAATACTTAATTCAACTTTGGTTAACTATGATGGAGGACGAACCAACGGAGTATTGGGTTTGGAGAACTTCGCCTCGTTCGTTGTTAATAACTCAAATTTCTATTCACATCCTTTAGATGCTATTAGTAATTTAAGCTCAAAGCCAGTAGATGCCAAGAGTAACTACTTTGATCAGTATACAACTTCGGATCAAATAGAGGAAACAATCTATCACTATAATGACTACATTAGTTATGGAGTGGTCGACTATTCTGGTTTTCTGAATACACCAGCTTCAACAAATCTCCTAATGCCTCCAGTGTTAACTTCTCGTAGAAAGCATGATAACACCGATTATTTAAATCAATTAAGTCTTTCATTCGGAATGACTCATCCATCTACTACTGAATTGCGGGTTTATTCTACGATGAAGGATAATGTGTTGGATACCGTATTTATACAGTCAATATCAGAGCCCTTCTCTGGTGTTGATTTGCCAACTTTAGATGAAAGAGTGTATTCAGTCGCTGCGGTGGATAATTCGGAAAGTTTAAGTTGGTTCAGCACAGCTAGTAATTCAAAGCCTGTGGTATATAGGCAAACTTCATCCACTATTGTAGATGAAGATAATGATGGTAGAATGACCTTCAAGGTAGTTGATAAAGAACAAGACTTACTTAAGGTTTCGGCTAGCATTGATGAGGCTGGAACCTCATTAATGAACAATTCTGGGCTTCAGGTGAATCAACTAAGTACTGATGGAGATACTACATTCTTTGAACTAATACTCACGCCATTAGAAGATGAATACGGTCAAGTAGATAATATTAAAGTGACAATCCAAGATGGGATTAACCTTGTAGAAACATTGGTAGGCCCATTTATAGTGAACCCTGTTAATGATTACAAACCTGAGTTAACTGAAATTAGGTTAATAACGGGAGGGGTGGAGGATTATGCCTTGGACTTTCAATCTTCAAACTTCTGGTATCGTGTTATTTCTTCTGATCAAGATGGAGATGAGGTGAGGTATCTGCTTACTGAGTTAATTTCAGGAAAGATTGAAGGTAGTTTCGAGGGAGACTATCGAGAAGCGCAAGTAGGCGATACGTTGTACAGAACTTTAAACTATAGTTGGACTCCATCTAAGGATCAATTCGGTGAACTTGAAGCCTTTAAGTTGAGGGCAACGGATGGAGAGTTTCTCTCAGATGATGAGAGAACTGCAATAGTTGAAGTGGCTGGAAGAAATGATCCGCCTATTACTGATCCTATTGAACCTCAATTTTTTCAGTTTAGTGATGCTGGAGAATATGAGTTTTTAATAACCGGAGTCTCTCCAGGACTTTATGAAGATGAGAGTGTTACAATGGAAATGGATATTTCCTCTGATAATGACTTTGTGGATGGTAACGATGTGACTTTTGAGTATTTGGAAGACAAGTCTTCTTATAAAGTCAAATTTAAAACAAACAATAAAGATTTAGGGGTTACAGATCTTAGACTCAGACTATCAGACGGGGCATTGAATACAGTGATTTATCAGCCAGTTATTGTTTTGCCGTATCCTAACCAAATTGACTTTGTATCACCAACAGAGGTAAACGCTTATGCTGAGCTTGAATTTAACCATATACCAGAAGTTGAGACCCAGATTCCAGTACAGGTCTTGCCTTTAGAGTTACCAGAGTCACTAAGTGCTAATCTTACATGGAGAGTTGCTACCTTCCTAGGGACAGGTGTTAAGGGGGATCGTCTAGGAGGAAGGATTTCCGCTCAATTCAATCAGCCTAACCGTTTAGTCAAGGATTCAAGAGGAAATTACTTTATAATGGATAGGGGTAACTTTAAAATATACAAAGTTACACCTTCTGGAGAGGTTTCTTTATTCGCGGGAGGGACTCACGGTCTCAATGAAGGAATTGGCTCAGAGTTACAGTTTAAAGGGCCGTCAGGTATTACTATTGACGGTAATGATAACCTCTATGTCATCGATGATGGTTGGGAAGACAGGTTGATTAAGATAACACCAGAAGCAGAAGGTACAGTTATTATTGGGAAGCATGGGCGTGATGGATATGTTGATGGTCCTGCAAATGTCGCTGAACTACTGGATCCAAGTGATGTTTTAATAGATAGTAAAGGGCATATATATATAATAGAGCCAATTGGTGGGCGTATTCGAAAGCTTGATACTAACAATAATGTTGTATCCACCTATTTTGACACAAATGAATGGGCTTACCCTACTGCAGCTGATATAAACTCTCGAGATGAGATTATTGTTGCAGACCACTTTTCGCATAATCTGTACAAGGTGAAAAATGGGGTAATGGAAATAATTCCATTACCCAATCAGGAATTCAAGTCAACAAACATAGCCTATTTGACAGATGATGTTGTTGTCTTTAATATGGAAGTAGACAACCTGCTCAAATTGTATACATTCAATTTGATTACAAAGGAGCTTAATCAGATTGCTGGAGCAGGAGCCGCTCCATTTATTGAGGAGGGGAATTCTTTGCATCATAGTATTCTTGGGTTTGAGTTGTTCGTTGATGAAGGAAGAATTCTAGTCAATGATGAGAGGAGAGGTACGCTAATGATTCACTATCAATCCATAGATAAAGTAAAGGGTGTTTTTGATCATGACGATGTAGGCGAACAAGAACTATCTTTGATAGCTAGGGATATTTTTGGAGTAGAAAGATTTCATAGTACTGTTATTAATGTGTCTCCCTCAGACAAAGTGACTGCTACTAACCTAAACCAAAGCCTAACTTATACCGAAGATGCGGTAGTAGATCTAGAGGATATTGTAATCTCAGGAACAACGGCAGATGAACTCATTGAAGTCCTATTATCATTTAAAAAGCCTAATCAAGGAATTCTATCAGCAGAATCTGGAAGTGGGGAGTCATATGTTGCTAATTCAGGAGAATGGTCAGTCATTGGAACAACAGGACAAGTGAATACAGCATTAGCGCAGGTTCAGTTTATTCCAACGGAAAACCTGGACAAGGACTCACAAATAGAAGTTAGAATCATTAGGAATGGAGGCCATGTTCCAAATACTGGAACAATTACTCTTGAGGTAATCCCGGTGAATGACCCTTTGGTTATTGAACCTCTACCTGCTGATAGTGCCTACAACGAAATACCGTACTTTACAGATTTTAGTCTAACAGACCCTGACGACTACTACTTCGATTTTGAGGTTTTAGATAAGCCTGATTGGTTAACAATCAAATCAGAACCTGAGGTATTTGCTTATAGTGGTTCAATAGATGAAAAAACCATACTGGATGGGAGTTTAGATGAAGCCCGATATGTTAACCCATCAAATATGGTTAGACTGGAAGATGGCACTATCGTTTTTCTAGACCAGTATTCAGTTCGGAAAATTAGTCCAACTGGTGTTGTAAGTACTATAGCGGGTTCAATAAATAATGGAGATCAAGATGGCCCTGCCGCTAATGCCAAGTTTGGTCTGTTGTCAGGAATTGCCGTTGATCAATCCGGTAATATTTACTTTGGTGACACCTGGAATAACAAGCTGAAAATGCTTGACAGAGAAGGTGTTGTGAGGACTATTGCAGGTGAAAGTCGTTCATGGCTAGAAAATGGATGGAAACCTTCACTTTACATCAATCTGATAAGAGACATGGTTGTTTCTCCTGAAGGAGAGCTATATATACTAGAAGGAAACACTTATGACCCTTGGAGAATACTGAAGCTATCTCCAGATAAAGAAGTTGAAATTGTAGTCGAAAGAAAATATACTAACAATAATGAGGGGGCATTTTCCACCTTTGGAGGTGGTTATGTGGGAACTATCGCATTTTCTCCAACTGGTAAATTATTAATGGCTGGAGAAAGGTACGTATGGGAAGCAGATCTTTCATCAGAAAACATCACAGTTTTGGCTGGAAACGGCTCATTTATTAGTTCTGATGGCCAGGGTACTGATGCAGGCATAACAATTATAAGAAGCATTGAGGTAGATGATTATGGAAACACATGGTTTTTAGAGCAGAATAGGCTACGTGTTCTCACATCGAACGGAGTTGTGAGAACTATTGCAGGATCCGATACTTATGGTTATGAAAATGGGGTAGGCGAGGAAGCTCTATTTAACAATCCGCTAAGCCTTGTAAATACAAGAGACGGTTTTCTACTAATTGCCGACTCTAACCAAGGTAACTTAAGAAGAGTGAGGATTCAGAGCATTACAGGTTATGGTACTCCATCAGATATTGACCTAGGAAGTAATCAGCTTAAGGTTCAGTTTAGCGAGGGTTATCAGTCTTCTTATCTTTTGGATATGGAGATAGAGGTTAGATCGAATGGAATGCCCGTTTTGATTGGAATGGAACAGACATTCTTTGGGGTTGAAGATGAAGAGACAGTTAGCCTATCTGGTATGAGTATGTCAGGAGTGACAGATGCTAATATTGAGTTGAGTCTTACTTTATCCAACCCTAATGCTGGTAAGTTTAAGCTGAGTACCACATTAGAAAACGGGTACAATGAGCAAACAGGAGAATGGAGGATAAAAGGGACTCAAACTGAACTAAATGATTTCTTGAATTCATTTGAGTTTTATCCGCAAGAGGATTTCTCGGGGACTATTGTAGTAGGTGTAAAAGCAAAGAGAGAGAATGGGTTTTTTACGAGGGAAGCACAATTCCAAATTAACCTGAGCCCTGTAAATGATGATCCAGTTTTAATCTCACCCTTGGCCATGCAGGCAATGGAAGGCCTGAATTTGGATATCCAAGTTAATGTGGAAGACGGTGATAACGATATGTATGTTCTTGATGTCGAGAATATGCCCGATTGGATGGCGTTGAACATAGACTTAAGTGCTCAGGTTTCAACCCTTGCAGATTTTCAGATTGTTTATAACGAAAACCAAATTACTGATGGAGGCGAAGGTGAAGCAAAATTCTCTTCACCAAGAGGTTTAGCTTACAATCTGGAGTCTCGTTATTTCTATGTAGCCGATAAAAATAAGATTAGAAGAGTATCTGAACAGGGAGAAGTTGTTACCATTTATGATGCCGGATATAGTTTAGCTAACTTCTCTGGATTTAAAGGAATAAAGATTATAAATGACCAAATCTATTTATTCGATAATTCCAGAATATTTCGCTTTGCTAATAATTCACTGGAAATTTTGGCTGGTAATGAAAGTGGATTCACTAGTGATGTTGATGGAAGTGGTACAAATGCATACTTTAATGACATTCGAGATGTAATTTCAGATGGAAATGATGGTTTTTTTATTGCAAGTAGAAATACCCTGAGGCATATGTCTGCTGATTTCCTCGTTAAAACAGTTGCTGGCAATGGCTTTGTTCAGGATGAGCTGGGTAATCCATTTTATTTCGATAACATAACTGCTATTCAATTAGATACAGATGGTTCTGTTATTATTTCAAGTGCTACCAGTGGAAGAAAATACCACAGGCTTAGAAATGAGGTTATTGAGTACGCATTTCCACTGTCTAATTCTAATTTTGCATATCCTACAAAGTTTTTTGCTTTCGAAAATTCGAAAATCCTCGTTTTTCTCAATAGAACTATCTACCTATATGATAGTTCAACGAATCGTTTCAGGTCGATCACAGCTAGAGGAATTTTACCACTAGCTGATGGCGACATTGAAGAATCAAGTTGGGGTAATTACTCTGATATTGTTAGGATTGGTAAAAATAGATATGCCTTTTTTGATAATCTCTATGGAGATATTCGTGTTATTACACTTAATCCACAATATAAATTAACTGGTGTTCCGACTGAAGGGGCAACTGGTTCTACTAACCTAGTATTTAAGATTACAGATGTTACAGGCAATACTATAAATAAAGACGTACCTCTTGAAGTACTTCCTGGAGACAGGCCTGATGTAACGGGGCTTCCTCAGGCTTTCAACTACATTGAGGATGACCCGAAATTTGATCTGGATCCAATAGAAATTGTTTCAGGAGAGGAGAATGAAATTTTTGAGGTATCCTTTAGACTATACAATGCTTTTGGAACTATTCAGTCCTCGCATACTGACCTGTCCTTGTTTAAGGCAGGTCAAAGCTATCATCTTAAAGCTTCTAAAAGTGAGTTGAATAACATTCTAACCACGCTTTCGTTTGAACCGTCACTCAATAATAGTTATAACGGCTATGTAGAGTTTAATATCAGAAAGGAGGGAGGAAAGCTCTTTTATAAAGATTATATATCTCTGAATGTGACTCCTGTTAACGATTTGCCAACAATTGAGAGTATATCTGACACAGTAAGCTTCGTTAACGAGAATATAATTATTCCAGTTGAGTTCAATGACCCTGAAGATGGAAAGAACCTGAGTATAGAATTCCAAGAGAAGCCTAGTTGGTTAACCTATCGATTAGCCAAGTCCAAATCTGAATTGGTTGCTGGTGATCCTAATGGAGATGGATTCTTCTTTAAAAAGGAATTATACTTTGGGCCATATGAGTCTCAGTACATGGCCTTCAATTCAGAAGGTGAGATTATAATGACAGACGCTGCAACTCATTCAATAGTTAAGATAGCTGACTCGGGAGAGGTATCTCTTGTTGCAGGTAAAGGGAAACTAGGCTATTTAAATGGCTCTACAAATTCGGCTCTTTTTCATAATCCAAAAGGAGTAGCAATTTCTTCGGAAGGTCTCATTTACGTTGCAGACGCAGGTAATAATGTGATTAGGCTTATTGATTTGGATATGAATGTTTCAACCCTTGCAGGAACTGGAGAGAATGGGAATGCTAATGGAACATCAGAGGAAGCCACTTTTGCAGGGATTCGACATTTGGAACTCTCTGAAGACGAAACCAAAATTTACATTCAACAGAGAAATGAAATTAGAGTTTTGGATCTCATTGATAAAGAAGTTTCAACACTACTGAACGTTTCCAGTGTTACTCTTAATGGAATGAATTCCTTCGATATAGCTAGCAATGGAGATTTCCTGATAGCAGCGACAAACGCCATTTATCGATTCAATTCAGTTGGACAATACTTATATCAATATGGGGCAGGGTATGGCCTTTCGGATGGATATTCAAGTCAAGCGACTCTTAGTAGTGTAAGAGGGATAAAGGAAGCTAAAAATGGAGAAATCTATTTTACAGATGCTGGAGGGACTTTGTTAAGGAAAATTAATAATTCTGGATTTATTGAGACCCTAGCAGGTGTAGCCAATAGTGACCTGTACTCTGACGGGTTAGAAGATGAAATTCAATTCCGAAGTGTTGGCAATTTATTGATCGAAGACAATGCAATTTATGTAGCAGATAGATTCTCTCTTAGGAGAATTTGGGTAGATGTTCCAGTGCTTTATGGACTACCGGAAGATAGCGATGTGGGTGAAAATCATATAAGGTTGACTGTAAAGGATCATCAAGATGGTATAGCGTCTGAGGAATTTCAAATTCAGGTTTTCTCAAACGATAGACTGCAAGTCTCCGGTCTAGATACTGTATTGTTTGCAAAGGAATCAACCAATAGAGTTGAACTTCCAGAAATAACTATTGAAGCGGATTTATCAGAAAACGTGGAGGTAAAAATTGCTGTTAACGAAGGTATAGAAGTTGATCTAATACACAATGAAAAAAGTGTTTTAGAAAGGCAGAGCGATGGTGCTTGGTTAATCAATGGAAATGTAGAGCAAATCAATCAGATACTTTCCTGTCTCCATTTCTCTTCTGAAAATTGGTCCACATTTGATATCCTTTTTGAATTCAAAAAGTTAGGAGGAAGGTTGGCTATGAATGGCCAAATCTCCCTCTTTATAGAACCAGAGAATGATTTGCCAATTTTCACAGGAACTGACCATGTTGAAGTTGAAGTAGGAAGTTCCTTTGACTTAAACTTTGATGCAAGCGATTTGGATGGTGATATCCTAGCTTTTAATTCTACTGATTTCCCTGGCTGGCTTACAGCGGACTCTACTCAGGTAGTCCAAGAGTTTATTAATACAATTTATTCTGAGTCCTTGCCAGACTCAAGTCAACAACGGTTGGCGGTGAATGTAAGTGATATTGCAGTTACCCATACGGGTGATACGCTAATTGTAGATGGTTCTGGGCATAGAATTATGAAGTTAGTAGACGGAAAGTTTGAGGTTTTTGCAGGTACAGGTGAAGCCGGCTATTTGAATGGCGATGTTTCAGAAGCTCAATTTAACTGGCCAAGACGTCTACTAGTAAGGTCAAATGGAGATATATTAATTGGAGACAGGAAAAATGCCTCTATCAGGTTAATTGATGCTAATGGTCAAGTTTCTACGCTTTTAGGATCAGGACCTATCGCTCAACTATCCGCTTATACAGGTTTCGATCATAACTCTGGAGACCCTATACCTTTCTGGATTTCTGGGCTGGTAGAAGACGTTACTGGTAGCTTATTTTCTGGCGAGCTTTTCTCTTTGGGAAAGGTTGATGATACAGGTAATTACTCACATTTATCAGGTAATCCGGCATTTACATTTACGCCAGAAGATGCTGATGGAGCTCTGTCTGATGCGAGGTTCTATAACATCAAGTCATTGATAGCTTTAGGCAAAGACTCAATATTGATATGGGATAGCCAGAACTACAAACTAAAGTTATTGGCTGATAATAGTGTAAGGTCTATCTCTGGGTTTAAAGGTTATGGGTTTAAGGATGGAAGCTTGGAAGAGGCGCAGTTTTCTTCAGTTTCTAGTTCTGAGTTATTAAGAAATGGTAAAATTCTATTTTTTGATGATTTCAACTTGTCTCTAAGGGAGCTTGACTTGAAAGAGGGAACCATCTCAACTATTGCTGGGAAGGGATACCAAGGGCCGATTTATGGAAATGTAGAAGATGTAGTGTTCTCTCCTGTTTATGCCATAAAAGAACTTTCTAATGGAGATGTTTTATTAGGCGGACCAAATAGAATAGACAGATTAAGTTACACTGTGCCTACTATCTCAGGAACACCTCAAGAATCGGATATAGGAGAGCATAGTTTTACTTTGTTCATTTCCGATGGTAAGGGAAAGGTCAAAGAGCAAGAAATCACTATCAATGTATTAGCTCCAAACACAGCTCCGGCAGCATTGGACATCCCTTCTCAGGAAGAGACCTATGCTCCTGAGGGTCAGTTTGAGGTAAGTTTGTTTGACTATTTTAGAGATGCAGAGAGTACTGATCAAGAACTGACTTATGAAGTTGTTTCTATAGACTCAGAAGCAGTGGTTACTGCAGAGGCAATCAGTTCTACAGATGGTGTTTTGAACATGAATGTTCAGGGAGCAGGAGAAGCCAATGTAACTTTAAAGGCAACGGATACTAGAGGTAAATCAGTGACTACCACTTTTGCAGTGAACATCGCCAAGGCTGAAGCTGAAATTATGTTAGGTGAACTAGAGTTTGTTAATAGTGAGGCGGAAACACCAGTTACAGTCACAACAGTTCCATCGGGTTTGAACTACACCCTTACATATGATGAAGAGTCAGCTGTGCCTTCCACAGTAGGGGAGTATATAGTGAAAGTTGTGATTGATGATGCTAATTATCAAGGAGAAACCACAGCTACCCTTAAAGTGTTGAACATAGTGCCCGAAGACATCCAAATCTCAGGCCTTACTGTTCTGGAAAATTCAGCTAGTGCTACAGTAATAGGATTACTTTCTACTACAGACCAGAATAGTACCGATACGCATACCTATGAGCTAGAGTCAGGGGTAACAGATAATGATTCGTTCGAGATTAATGGATCAAACCTAGTTGTCAAGGATGTCTTGGATTTTGAAGAGAAGTCGACCTACAGCATTACAGTTACAGCCACAGATAATTATGAAGGTTCCTATTCGAAAACGTTCAGTATAAGTGTAACTGACGTAAATGAGGAGCCAACTATTAATGAGGTAGAAGCAATAGAGATAGTTCGGAACCTTGGAGAGCTGAGCTTAACTGTAACAGGGCTAAGTGCAGGAGAAGAAGCAAACCAGACTATAGAACTGAATAGCTCTGTTTCTGGAATTGTAGAAAGTTCGTCAATATCAATCAACTCAGATAATGAATCCGCAACGCTTAACTTCCAAACTATCCAAGATCAAACCGGTAGCGGAACGATCGAGGTAACTATCAAGGATAATGGAGGAACAGCTAATGGAGGAGTAGATACTAAGACCATTACAATCTCGGTAGACGTACTTGGTTCTAATATTGCTGTTAAAGACGAAGGAAGCTGTGGTCCAGGTTCAATAAACTTATCAGCATCCGGAGCTGACGATTATAACTGGTATACCTCAGCATTAGAAGGAACATCCTTTGCAACGAGTAGCAGTATAGAAGTTAATGTAACAGAGACTAAGACTTATTACGTTGCGGGCATTTTCTCAGGTATAGAATCAAAGCTCAGAATTCCTGTTACAGCAAGTCTTTATAGTATACCTGATGTACCAACAGTCACTAACAATCAGGGAACGCTTACAACCACAGAGGTAAGTAATATCTCCTACCAATGGACTTTGGATGGAGAAGAGATTGAAGGGGCAACATCGAGTGCTTTTGAACCTGTTCTTTCAGGACAATACTCGCTAAGAGCTACTAATGCCAATGGATGTTCAGTTACTTCAGAGTTAGTGGAAGTAGTGCTTGCAGGTATAGAAGATGGTTATCAGGAGATTTCGGCCAAGATTTACCCTGTTCCTGCCACTGATGTACTGGAACTTGAGTTCGAAGAGACCTTGCAAAAAGGAACTACCATTAAGCTACTGAGCAATATTGGTACAGAGTTTAGTCAAACTACCCTTCAGCAAGCCACAAGGCAGGTAAGCCTTGATGTATCATACCTTCCGGAAGGTACACATATAGTGCTTGTAAGAAGTGAGAATAAGCTTCTTAGGAAGAAGTTCATTGTTATTAGATAAAGAAAAAGCCTCCATCTCGGGATGGAGGCTTTTTCTATTACTTAAAGCACTTGCCCATAAACCTTGCTGAAGCGGCTCTGCTGAGTTCCTCCCTGTGGTTTGGGTGAGCAATATTGATAAGTGCTTGTGCTCTTTGCTTTATGCTTTTACCGTAGAGATCTGCCACGCCAAATTCAGTGACTACATAATGTACGTGTGCACGTGTAGTTACAACTCCTGCTCCAGGTTTCAATAAAGGGACAATTTTGCTTTCGCCTCTACCCGTAATTGAAGGAAGGGCAATAATTGGTTTTCCGCCTGGCGAGAGACTAGCTCCCCTAATAAAGTCCATTTGACCACCAACACCCGAGTACATCATAGTACCGATAGAGTCTGCGCATATTTGCCCTGTAAGGTCTACTTCAATGGCTGAGTTGATGCTGGTCATTTTTGGCATTCTTCTGATCACCGCAGTGTCATTTACATATTGAATGTCCAGCATTCTAATCATAGGGTTGTCATCTACAAAATCGTAAAGCTTTTTTGTGCCAATCATAAAGCCAGAAACCAAGTAGTCTTTATGTTTAGTTTTAAACTTGTTGTTGATTACACCTTTTTCAATGAGAGGAATAACACCATCGGAGAACATCTCAGTGTGTACTCCCAAGTTTTTATGGCCACCAAGGCATGAAAGCACCGCATCAGGAATGGCACCAATCCCCATCTGTAGCGTGGCACCATCCTCGATTAGTTCTGCTACATTTTGACCAATTTCTTGTTCTACGTCAGTTAATTCATGAGCTGGGTGCTCAGGTAGTTCTGCTTCATGCTCAAAGTACCGAGTAAATTTGCTGAGGTGAATAAGTCCATCGCCATGAGTTCTTGGCATTCTTGGGTTCACCTGTGCAATAACAATTTGTGCGGTGTCTACTGCTGCTTTTGTAGCATCTACAGAAACTCCTAAAGAGCAAAAACCGTGGCTGTCGGGCGGAGAAACCTGAATCATTGCCACATCTATAGGAACTACCCCTGACCTGATCATGATGGGTACCTCACTCAAAAAACACGGAATAAAGTTAGCCCTACCTTCTTTGTGAGCCTTGCGGACATTTCCTCCAATAAACATGGAGTTGATAATGAATGATTCTTCATGTTCTGGTTCAGCATAAGGCGCAGGGCCTTCTGTATGCATTTGATAGATAGAAACATTTCTAAGTTCTGAAGCTCTTGAGCTCATAGCTTCTACAAGAGCAATTGGGGTTGCCGCGGCTGTATGAAGGTATACGTTGTGGCCAGATTTTAATATGGATACTGCTTCTAAAGCGGAGTTGACTTTCATGGCGATTTTGTTTGAGGCAAAGGTGCTGAAAGCTGCCCCGTAGAAAGTTGATTTAGATCATATAACAATGAAATTTGAATAAGCTTTTTATGCTCTGTTTTTTCATGTTAAGTTCTCAATCGTTTGCATAAAAGAAATGTTCAGGCTCGGTTAAATAGCTGAACCAATCGTGTAATTTTAATATCTCAACAATTGAATCGATATGAGTTTCAAGCTTAAGCATCCGTACAAGTTTGGCAAGGGCTACGAAAAGCCTGTGGCCTATTTTTCAATGGAGTTTGCCATAGATCAACCACTGAAAATCTACTCTGGTGGTCTCGGATTTTTGGCAGGATCTCACATGAGAAGCGCTTACGATCTTAAGCAGAACGTTGTGGGTATCGGTATTCTATGGAAATACGGATACTACGATCAGGTGAGGAAGCACAATAATGAACTGGATGTACTTTGGCAAGAAAGGCATTACAATTTCTTACAGGAAATGGATTTCGATATTGAAGTTTCGGTTGATAACCATCCAGTAAAAGCAAAGGTATATTACTTGGCTCCTGAAGTATTTGGGACAGCACCTATCTTTTTACTCTCTACCGATCATCCTGAAAATGATCACCTGGCGCATACCATTACGCATAAGCTTTATGACAATAACATAGCGACAAGAATTGCACAGTATATTTTATTGGGCGTTGGTGGAGCTAAGGTTTTAGAGGCGCTGGGGCATGAAGTAGATATGTATCACTTCAATGAGGCACATGCTTTACCCGCTGCTTTTAGGCTATTGGAAAAGTTAGGAAGTGTTGAAAAAGTGAAAGAGAAGTTGGTGTTTACTACTCATACGCCTGTAAAAGCAGGTAATGAAGTTAACGATCCTAATTTTCTGCATAAACTAGGGTTCTTCAATGGGTTCAGCATTCAAGAAATTGATGAGCTAATCGGTTTAGATCAGGGCATGTTCAATCATACTTTAGCTGCTTTAAGACTGTCTAAAATTGCCAATGCTGTTTCTAAGAAACATCAGCAGGTTTCTAATGAAATGTGGGGAGAGTTTGAGAATATCTGCGACATCATACCCATTACTAATGCCCAGAACCAGGCTTATTGGACGGACAAAGAATTAGAGAAGGCGTATGATAAACGTAATGCTAAGAAGTTTGTAAAGCGTAAGAAGGAGCTCAAAAACGAGTTGTTTCAATTGGTTGCAGATCAGACAGGGAAAATTCTAGATCCGAATGCACTCACTATAGTTTGGGCAAGGAGATTTGCCGGATATAAAAGGGCTGACCTGATAGCAAGAGATGTTGCGAGGTTCGAGCGTTTATTAAATAATAAAGACTACCCAGTTCAGGTGATTTGGGCAGGGAAACCATATCCACTAGATCATTCAGCAGTAAGTACTTTTAACTGGTTGGTGCATTTTACTAGAAAGTACCACAATGCCACCATTCTTACAGGCTATGAGTTGAGCCTTTCTGCCTTAATGAAGAAAGGATCTGATGTTTGGCTGAACAACCCAAGAATTCCACTAGAAGCTTCCGGAACATCTGGTATGACGGCTGCTATGAATGGTTCTCTCAATTTTTCAACTAATGATGGTTGGATACTGGAGTTTGGTGAGCACGGGAAAAACGGTTTCGTAATTCCTGAAGCTGATACATCTGCACCAGAGGGTGAGCAAGACCAGTGGGATGCAGATCACATGATGCGTATTTTGGAAGAAGAAATTGTACCGATGTATTATGATGATCATGACCGTTGGGTTGAGGTCAATTTTCAAAGTATGGAAGATGTGAATAAGTATTTCAGGGCATCACGCATGGCCGATGAGTACTATAAAAAGCTGTATAATCATTAAGAGGAATTAAGACTTTTACTAATATTGCAAGGCAGTTGAGAGACTGCCTTTCTTATTGGTATATTAGCTCTCTCGATAGTTATCGGGAGGTTTAGAGCATAAGGGATATTAGCTCAGTTGGTTTAGAGCGCTGCCTTGACAGGGCAGAGGTCACTGGTTCGAATCCAGTATATCCCACAATCAAAAAGACCAGCCAAACGGCTGGTCTTTTTGATTGTAATGTTTTGAGATGAGAGCCAGTTGGTTCGAAAGCGGAGCTTCACGAGGTCCCCCGAGATATCATGAGCGTAGCGATATAATCCAATACACTTCTTAGACAAAAAATAGACTTTTTGCATTTCATGAATTCTTCATTCTGAACTTGTTTTAGAATCACTATTACTCACTCCTTAAGACATCCACCGGATTAGCATTGGCTGCTCCGTATGATTTGAAGAACACCGTTAAAAAGGCCAGTACAAAACTAGAGCAAATGGTCAAAATGATGGTCAAGGTTGAGATGTCTATATGATATGCAAATCCATTGAGCCAGCTATTCATAGTCCAGTAGGCAATTGGAATGGCTACTAAAACAGCTAAGCCAATTAACCAGAAAACTTGCTTATTGAAGAGCATGACGATTTGAGAAACCGAAGCGCCCATTACTTTTCTAATGCCAACTTCCTTGGTTTTCGATTGAATGGAGAACATTATTAGTCCATAAAGCCCCATGCAAGAAATCAGAATGGCTATAGAGGTGAAGATACTCATGATTTTGCCCAATCTAATTTCAGAGGTATAGAGCTTTTCAAAGCGCGAGTCCAAAAACTGAAAGTTGAAACCTTGATCAGGAATAACTTCAGTCCATAAGTCTTCAATGGCTGAAATGGTCTCCTGTATTTGGTCCGTGCGGATTTCAATTAAAACCCGAGACACATTAAAACCATTCGATGGCTCATAAGCAAAAATCATTGGTTTAACTGATTCATAGAGAGACTCCATGTGAATGTCTTTTATGATTCCCTTTATCTTGACCGGCTCAACAGTGAATTGATAAGTTTCGGCCAATGGTTCATTCACATTCTTAGGGTTCACGGATTGGATGAGCTTTGCTAATGTTTCGTTAATGATGACTTCCTCTTCGTTTATAGAGGGTTTTTCTGGGTTAAAGTTTTCTCCGCTAATGAATTCAAAATTGAGAAGCTCAGCATAATTGTGATCTATATTATGTTGGTAAATGGCTTGTCCAAATACATTTCTATCACTGCTCACCCTATGTGAACTTCCGCCAGGAGGGCTTGTTGTAACTGACGCTAAGTTTACATCGGGAATACGGCTGAGCTGATCTCTGAAAAGACCAAGGTTTTTGGAAACAGTATTTTCCACTAAGATGACCTGCTCTGGTTTATAGGTCAGCTTTTTGTTAATGATGAAATCGATTTGATCTTTCACCACCGTGGCACTAACAATCATAATTATGGCCACTGCAAACTGAAAAATAACCAAGCTTTTCCTCAGAAGAGCCCCTTTGGTTGAGTTGGCAATATTGCCTTTGATAAACTCAGAGAACCTAAATCGGGAAACTAATATGGCGGGGTAAATTCCAGCAATAGTTGAAAGTAAGATGATGGCAGAAATGACTATTCCCCAGAACCACGGGTCGACCCAATAATTAAATAGCAGTGGTCGGTTGATAGCCTGTTCGAAGGAGGGTAGGAGAGAAGCAGTAAGCAGAAGAGCAACCGCTAGTGATGAAAAGCACATTAGAGTAGACTCTGTAACAAACTGAAAAAAGAAGCTTTTTCGGCCTGCTCCAATAATTTTTCTGATTCCCGCCTCTTGACCTCTTTGCAAAGCCCTGGCCGCGGTGAGGTTAGTGTAATTAATGATAGCCAAAACCAGAATAAAAACAGCGACCATTGCAAAAACAGCAGACATCTGTTTGTCACGGGCCTCAATTATGGTGTCATCAGTGTGTTTGTCGTATTTAGCATCATGAAATGAAGACAGTTTGAAAGTGGTGGCCTTCATGGTTTTTCCGGAAACTATAGGCTTTATCGTCTTGTTGATTTTGGCTTCTAGTAATTTTGGCGAAACAGAACGGAGAACCTTGATATACGTGGCCGAACGTACGGAAAGCGGAAACCGAATATTGTCTAGGTGAGTATCTTTGAATATAAGAATATTGAATTGAATACTTGAATGAGGTTTTGGGTTCTTTACCACTCCTTTAACAAAGTATTGTTGATTGTGTCGTGTGGTGGTGTTGAGTTCCTTTCCAACAACATCGGTAGTGCCATAAAGCTTTAAAGCAAGCGACTCTGTAAGCACTGCATCTCCTACTTTGGTTAGTACCTGTTTTTCGCTCCCGTGAATAAACTCCAGAGGAAAGAACTCGAAGAAAGTTGAGTCTGTTAGAATAAACTCTTCCTGAAAGAAGCTTCTTTTCTCATCTTCCTCAATCATCACCGTCCAGTTGAGTTTACCCATTCTAGTCTGATGAGTGATCTCCGGAATCATTTCAACCAAAGTAGGCCCTAGGCCAGTGTGAACCCGGCCATTAAAGCCCTCTTGTGACCTCAGGGCGTTGTAGCTTTCAACCCGATAGATTAGCTCTTTGTCTTTCAAGTCATAATCCATTCTAACTTCATCAACAATGAACATGGCTAACATTAGGCTAGTGGCAATGCCAATGCTTAGCCCCGAAAGGTTGATGAAAGTATGAGACTTATGCTTGAGTGAACCTCTAAAAGCAGTTTTGATAAAGTGCCTTAGCATAAGCAAAAACATACTGGGGTTGGATGTGTGTTTTTTCATAAGGTAGAATCTAAACGATCGGATAACCGTCCACCAGTAAAGCCAATTGGAGTTTAGCTTGCTTTTGGTTTCACGCCAATCTTGGTAGGCTTCGAATAAGTCGCCCTCAATTTCTTCAACCCGTTCGCTAGAGCAGAACCATCTAAAAAGCTTTAGGGGAGCTTTAGGAGGTTGGTGCATCACTTGGCTAGGTTTAAGGTGGAGGCTGGAATGTTTTGCCAGAGCGATTCACGCATTTCCCTGTTCTTTTTCAAGCTCTTAATTCCATAAGAGGTAGGCTGAAAAATACGTTTACGTTTACCGCCCCGCTTTTGAGTAGGGTCACCCAAATGGGAGCTGAGAAAGCCTTTGTCTTCTAACCTGTAGAGGGCAGCATGAATAGCACTTAGATTATAAGTGCGTTGGCTATGTGTTTCAACTTCATCCTTAATAGTATTGGCATAGGCTTCTTCTCCCAATGAACAGGTAGCCAGTAACACCAATTCTTCAAACTCTCCTAAGGAGTCTCCTTTCATAACTTATATTTTATATAAATGTAAATAATATAAAGTCTGAATTCCAAATATTTTATACTTATGTAAATTAAATAAGCTTTAGGGGTGATGGTAATTAAGAACTAGAACTTCGCAAAACCGTCTTTTTAGTACCATTCATAGTCGGAATGTACTATTGGTAGAAATTTCATTATGATTTATGATTTTTTAGCAAAATAGAACAGGCGAAGTTGGTCAATACTCTTTAGTTTCATCAAAACTCAATCTATCATGTTATTCAAAATCATATTTAGAGGTCTGTGGAAGGATAAATATTCCTCTCTTTTATTCTTCTTGTTGTTAATTGTTGGTCTTTCTGGCTTTGGTGTAATTCTAACTGTAATTAATCATGAGAGAGATTACGATACTTCTTTGGCCGATCATGACAAGATCTATAGGGCCACCACTTATTTTAAGAGGGGTAATCAGGAAGTAAAGTGGGCCATTACCAATGGTCATTTGCCTATTATTTTGGAAGAAAAGCTACCAGAAGTTGAAGTGGCTACAAAGTTTCAAACTATTCAGGCAAGTCAAGTCTTCAATGTCAACGGTGTGAAATTCGATATCCCTCAGCGGCAAGGGTTTTATACTGATGCCGATTTTTTGGATGTTCTATCTTATCCTTTGGCCCAGGGAGACGCTAGTGTGGCTCTAGCAGAACCGAATAGTATTATACTTAGCGAAGAATATGCACAAAGGTTTTTCGGTAGAAAAGATGTTTTAGGAGAAACCATCATCATAGAATATCCAGGAGAGGTAGGTGAGAACAAGACTTTAAAAATTACGGGAGTTACCGAAAAGATTCCTTCTAATTCTTTTATACAATTCAATCTGCTCATTTCTGGCTCTTCTAATCCGGGCTGGGAAAATATGAGTAGCATGAGAGCTGGGTTTCCTGTCCATGTTTTCTTTAAAACTAACAACGTTTACGATGCTGCATTTCTAACAGAAAAGCTTAACGAAACTGCCAACCCTATATACGCGGCAGACTTTGGGGGTAGTTTCAATTTGGAGTTCCCTGTTCAGCAGCTTAATGATATTCACTATAATGCCGATAATCTTTTTGAGCCAGGGCAGCCGGGTAATGAGTTGTTTACTAAAGTCTTAATAGCAGTAGGTTTAGTAGTGCTTCTAATATCATCTGTTAATTTTTCTATTCTCTATATCTCCAAATCGTTTTCTAGAGCAAAAGAGTTTGGTGTACGTAAAACATTGGGCTCTTCCAACAAGGGTATAATGAAAAGAATGTTGCTGGAGTCGCTTTCTATTAGTGTGATCAGTGCTCTTGTTGCCTTGGTTTTGGCCGAAGTTATACTGAAAAGTCCTTTCATAGTAGGTGTTTATGCTAGTGATTTAAGCTTGCTCAATAACCCAATTACCATATTCATTTTGGTTTTGTCTGGCATATTGTTAGGCGTAATTTCTGGTATATATGTCTCTACGAAAGCTATACTATTCAAGACCACAGATATTTTAAAAGGTAAGTTCTCAACAGGTAAAACACCGTTTTTGGGTGGTAGAAATGCGTTGGTAGTTTTACAGTTTGTGCTTACGGCTGTTATGGCTGTTGGTAGTCTTATGTTTTTAAAACAGCTAAGCTATGTAGAAAATAAAGATTTAGGGTATGAAAAGGCCTCAACCATATCCATCACCAGACCTTCAAATATGAGCTGGAACGATTTCAATACGTTTGCAGAAAAATTAGATACTGAGCCATTGGTAGTCTCTACCGGGAAAGTACTCTATGAGTTTTTAGGTACTTACAACGCAGGAGGTCTAACTATTATCCATGAAGGTGATACACTTTCAGCCCGAGGTCAGTCAAACTATATTGATGACCGCCTAATTGAGACCATGAACATGACCATTGTGGAAGGTAGGAACTTTGATAGAAGCATACCAACAGACTCCGCAGCTCTTATTATAAATGAAGCGGCCAGGGATCAGTTAGGTTTAGATGAAGTGGTAGGTAAAAAAACGCTGGGCCAAAATGGCAGACCAATTGTCGGAGTAGTTAAAAACTTTCATTGGCAGAGTTTTATGAACGAAATAGAGCCTCTTATCATGATCTATCAACCAACATGGCCTAGAATTTTGATGGTTAGAATGGCTGAAGGAAATGAAAAAGAAGCAGTTTCTAGAATTAGGGCTCAGTGGGACCAAATTGCAGATGGTACGCCTTTCGAACCGGTTTATTTAGAGAGTTCCTTTGGCCAGCTAGTTGAGAGAGAAACTAAACTTAGTAAAGTTATTTTGGCCTATACCATTATGAGTATTCTTTTAGCCTGTATTGGTCTTATTGGTATCGTGAGACATACTAATCAGCAGAGAATGAAGGAGATTGGAATCCGAAAGGTGTATGGAGCATCAATAAATTCGGTTATTCTCTTAGTGACAAGCTATTTTGGTAAACTCGTTTCAATAGCTGTAGCCGTGGCTATTCCTATAGCAATTTGGGGTGTGGATTTATGGTTAGATTCTTTTGCCTACAGAACACAACAATCTCCAATTCAATACTTAATTGCTGTTTTCTCCTTAGTTGGGATAACTTTTTTAGTAGTTGTTTTTCAAACTTTGAAGACTGCAAAAACTAATCCTGTTAAAGTTTTAAAAGATGAATAGACTTTAGCCCTCAATTGTAGTACGATTTAGTTTTCAAACCTTGTCGGTGGACTAGGCTTCTATAAAGAGAACGGACGTCACAGCGGTTTTATCCATGTAGATGTAAGAGGAAAAAGAGCTAGGTGGTAGGTATTAGTTAAAAATCTCATCCAAAAAGGTATAATTGTACCCCTCTTCGGGATGTGGCGCAGTCCGGTAGCGTACTCGTCTGGGGGGCGAGTGGTCGCAGGTTCAAATCCTGTCATCCCGACAAAAAGCAATAGCCAGCCATCACTGGCTATTGTTTTTTGTAGTTTAGTTTCGAAAGTCCTCTGATCTATTCAAACAAAATGCCTTTTCAAAGGTCAATTATAGGTAGACCATTTTTTAACCATGAGCTTTTCTAAAGGACAAAAATCACTTTTTGTAGCGTTCGCCTTAATTGTTGGAGTATACTTTCTAATCGAGGGGTTAGTCTCCGCCAAATCTTTCTTGGCGCCTCTAACTATGGCTATGTTATTGACCATGATGTTTTCGCCACTAGCCAACAAGCTAGAAAAGTTGGGGCTGAATAGAGGTTTGTCATCACTTACTTCTATATCTATTGCTGCTTTATTCTTTGTGGGCATGTTCTTTCTACTTAGCCTTCAAGTGAGTAGTATAGCTTCCGACTGGCCAGAGATAGAAGAACAAATGAAACCTAAAGTGGGCAATGCTCAAGATTGGTTGGCAGAAAAAACTGGCATGTCTACTTTCAACGAAACCAATCTGTTCGATATCTTTTCTGATGAAGGGGCAGAGTCTTCCAAGAAAGAGGATAAGAAGGAAGAAATGCTCAAAAACTCTTCGGTTATAAAATCTGCAGGGCAAGCATTACTCAGTTTTTTTGACTTTCTCTCTTTAGCATTTCTTACACTCATATATCTGTTCTTTTTACTCTTTTATCGAAGAATGCTTAAGAAGTCCTTGCTCAAGTTTGTAGCTGAAGGTGAACAAGAGAAAGCTCAGAATATGATTGAAGAGTCGGTAAAGCTTTCTCAGGGGTACTTAGTTGGTAAGTTTTTGCTGATTCTTTTTCTCGCTATTCTGTATTCTGCCGGCCTAGCCATTTCTGGCGTAAAGCATGCCATCCTCATTAGTGTAATAGCTGCTGTGCTCACGTTTCTTCCTTATATAGGGAATATTATCGGTTTTGCTCTAGCCTTAGCTTTGGCTGCTTTTTCTGGTGGAGATTTAGGAACCTTCATAGGAGTGTTTATTACGTTTGGCGTAGCTCAAGTTGTAGAAAACTATATACTGCAGCCGTACGTGGTGGGCGATAAGGTGAGTCTTAACCCTGTGGCTATTATCATTGTAGTTGTATTAGGAGGAAGTATTTGGGGGATAATGGGGATGGTTACCTTTATTCCTCTTTTCGGTATTGTAAAAATTGCCTGTGATCATATCCCAATCCTGAAGCCAGTAGGTTTTCTACTTGGAAATGATGGAATGAAGAATTAGATAGCCTATTCTTGACTTTTCAGGTTCTTAATTACCAAGAAAATCACTCCTAAAGTAATATAGAAGCCACCGAACCAAGCGAAAGTTTCATCGAAAGCATGGCAACAGTTGGTAAAGTATTCAAAAGCAACAGTGCCCATGTAAAGCAGTGCAGTTAACAGAAAAAGGGGAATGGCCAGTTTGTGAGCTGGCTGTGCTACTAGTTGTTGTCTCTCGTCCACATTAAAAAAGTATAAAGCAGCTAACGCGAAGCCTAGTAGCTAAGGCTAATGTTTCTGACAAACGGTAGATTTTCAATTCATTTGTCAGGTCTAGTACATTCTAGTGTAATTCTGAGATCATGTATTTGCAATAAAAAAAAGAGGTTGCTTCAAATGCTACTTTTCGTCATACCCTCCTGACTTATCTGGACGGGGTCGGAAATTACAGTTAGCTCTTGAAACAGCCTCTTCTATGTTACGGTTGATGTTTCCGCTCTTAGTTCTTTTTGAACTGATCGAATCTAGAGTTTCTTGACTCTCCTTGCGGGAAAGAGTTGTTCTCAGTGTTCACATCGCCCAATTGCTTAAATGGATCGAACACTACATTGTCTACCTCTTTATCTTTTACAAAAAGCTTAGTTACTTCTGCCTCATTTCTTCTCCAGATTTCGGCAGGTATCTTTTCAATTTCCTTCGAGCCATCTTTATAGGTCCACTCCAAAGTTATTGGAGTGATTAGCCCACCATTATTTTTGAAAGTGATCTGATAAACGTTTTTGCCTGCAAACCTCTGTTTTATGGCTTCGTTATCAATTTCACCTCGGTACTCGCCTCTTACCTGATCATCATTAAGGCTCAACTCCTGCGGCTGTCCGTAAAAAGGGTTGTCTTCGTTGGTCTGGCTATTACCACCAAGGTTGCCAGCTTGCGCTTTTACTTCGCCCTCTAAAGATTTGTTTTCGCCCTTAATCTTGAACCATTTCACATCGGCTACCTCAACATCTACATTGTCTGTAGAAAAGAACCAACCTTTCCAAAACCAATCTAGATCTACAGCAGAAGCATCTTCCATCGTTCTAAAGAAATCTGCTGGTTTAGGATGTTTAAACGCCCATCTTCTAGAGTACTCTTTAAAAGCGGCATCAAAAAGCTCAGGCCCCATTACTTCTTCGCGAAGCACCACTAAAGCGGCAGATGGTTTTGAGTATGCTTCAGGCCCTAGTTGTAGAGATTGCTCAGGGTTAGTCATGATAGGTCGCATGTAATCCTTGCTTCCTTTCATGTATGGGATGATGGCTTCTGGTGTATTGGAGTTGTACGGAAGGTCTGGGTAAAAACGCTTCATGGTCATGTATTCCATAAATGAGTCTAATCCTTCATCCATCCATGCCCATTGGCGCTCATCAGAATTGATGATCATAGGGAAGTAGTTGTGTCCAACCTCGTGCACAATTACTGATACCATTCTGGTTTTTACAAAATCGTTGTAAGTACCATCAGGTCTCGGGCGACCAAAGTTGAAACAGATCATAGGGTATTCCATACCAATACTTGCAGCATGAACCGAAATGGCTACAGGATAAGGGTAGTCAATGGTCATTTCAGAATAGTTGATTAATGTATTGATCACTGCCTTTGTAGATTCTCTTTCCCAAAGGGGATTGCCTTCTTTAGGATAATAAGACATGGCTAAAGGAGTTTTTTCTCCAACTTTCACCGCTTGAGCATCCCAGATAAACTTTCTAGAAGAGGCAAAAGCAAAGTCTCTTACGTTTTCTGCATGATAGACCCAAGTAGACTTCTTACTAGATCTAGATTTTTCCTTTTTCTTAGCTTCGTCTTCCGTAACAATAAAAACTTGTTTGTCGAAAGATTCCTTAGCACGCTCATATCGCTGTAGCTCTTTAGATGTAAGCACATCTTTAGGGTTTTGAAGCTCTCCTGTAGATGCCACAATGTGGTCTGAAGGAACGGTAATTTCTACCTCAAAGTCACCGAAAGTCAAAGCAAACTCTCCAGAGCCAATGAATTGCTTGTTTTGCCATCCGTTGAAATCGTCATACACCGCCATTCTAGGGTAGAACTGAGCGATGGTATAAAGGTAATTGTCGTCTTCTTTGAAGTATTCGTAACCAGAGCGACCTCCAATTAAGCCTCTGTCATTGATGTTATACCACCAATCGATATTAAAACTAAAAGAGTCACCTGATTCCAATGGCTCAGGCAGGTTAATCTTCATCATTGTAAAGTTCACAACATAGTCTAAGTCGTTTCCTTTGGTGTCTTTAACCGCCATTAGTTTAAATCCACCATCAAAACCAGTGTCTCCCAAAGCACTTTGTGCTTGAGTAGTTCTTAAACTGGTTACGTTGTCAGGAATACCCCTTGTGCCACTGGTAAGGCTAGAAAGGTTGTCTTTTTGCCTAACGTTCTGGTCTAACTGAACCCAAAGATACCTCAATGCCGAGGGGGAATTGTTGTAATAAGTTACCACTTCAGAACCTGTGATTTTTTGGTTCTCATCGTCCAACTCAAGCTTAATCTTGTAGTCGGCTTTCTGCTGCCAATAACTTGGTCCCGGCTCTCCAGAACCTGTCCTATATTGGTTCGGGGTTGGGAGCATGTTGCCCATTTGCTCAAACTTTCCCTGCCAACCAGTCTGACTGGTAGCGGTAAATGCTAAGAGCATTAAAAAAATTGATAAAGTACTTTTCATTTCTAGTCGTTTGAAAGTGTTTTTTCAATAACAATAATAGTTAATTAATGTTATGCACTAAATACTTGAAAATTGATCGCATTTTTTGTAATTATGTGTAATATTATGTGCAAATAATATTTTATACTACGAGTAAATTCAAAATAAAATATCTAATAAATGAGTGGCAAAGTAAGCTTTTCGTTCTTTATTCATAGAGGTAAATCAGATTTTGTGAACGTAATGTACCGAGTGAGATACCTTGGGGAAAGGAAGTCTGGGTCGACAGGCGTAACGATAAAAAGATCTTCTTGGGACAGTAAGAGCAAAATAGTCAGTGCATCATCATTAGCTGATAAAAAAGTCAGGAGCAAGCTGCTTGATCTCAGGGACTATGTTGTTTTTGAACTTAAAGATTCAATAGTAGAACAAGAAGGTTTTCAACCTTCAGCGCTCATGTTTTTTGATGCTATTGAAAAAAAGCTGTCAATAAAAAGTAGCCAAGAAAAAACAAATATCCCTTTACTAACGGACTTAATTCACGACCTGTTAAGTCTGAAGAAAAGAAGTAAGAATACCGAGAAAGTCATAAGGTACTCAATAAAATCAGTAGAAGAGTATGAGGGGCTAATAGGCAAGAAGTTGAGCGCTTTTGACTTTGATTATGACCATGCATTTGCAATCTGTAAAAACGAGGTAGAAAAGAGAAGCCTTGAGACTGCCAAGATTAGGATAACTTATGTCATCAATGCGATAAATGAGGCTAAGAAAATTATTAACAGAAAGAAAGTAGAAAAGAGGAGCCTTGTTGATTCAAAGATACTTGAGATTCCTGATGTGAGAAAGGCTGATTTACTAAGGGGATACAGGGTTCCAGATAGAGCAGAAAAAGAAAGAGTGTATCTTTCGGTTGAAGAAACAATAGAGCTTTATGAGGCGGCTAAACAGCTTCCAAATAGGTACAGGTTTTACATCAACCTATATGTTGCTCTATACTTTACAGGAATGAGAGTTTCTGAGATATTAGATAGAAAGTATTCAGATATAGTTACAAGAACTGCTAGTGTTGATGGAGAACTAAAGCAGGTGAAAGGGATTTTAAACGAGAGTCAGAAGGGGAAAAAACAAGACTTGTTTACCCCGTGCTCTGAAATATTGTTAGAAATCATATCTGAGCGCCCTAGTAAGGTTTTAGACCCTACAAAAGAGCCATTGATTTATAACTTTAGCGGAAAATCTTCATTCACTAATCAAAGCCTTAAAAGATCTCTTGACCGTTTGAATAATATGAATAAGAGCCTTGGGCTAGACGAGAGGATAAAAGTTGTCAAATATCCAGATGGATCGGAGAGGGTAGAGACTTACGAGAAGAAATATAACCTCCTTACATGGCATACTGCTAGGCACGGGTTTGGCGCTTTTATGCTTCAAAGCGGTATGCCGATAGAGGTTGTCTCTGAAATATTGGGTCATTCTAGCATAAGTATTACTGAGGGGTGGTATAAGCATGTGAATCTTACTAAGAGTGTACACCAATCAAACAGCTTCTTTAATTCGGCAATTAACGATTTTTACCAAAAAAGAAGGGAGGACACTACCCCTCCCAAGATGCAAACAGCGGTTTAGGCCATTCACAAACAAAACGTTACAAAACTAGATTAAATTCAAGAAGCTGCCAAAACCCTGACGGCTTCTTTTTTTGTGTCAATGTCAAGCTTAGTGTAAATCTGTGTGGTTTCTAGCTTCTCGTGGCCAAGTAGTTCTTTAATAGTGATTAGGTCTGTTTTGGCTAGATATAGATGTGTAGCAAATGAGTGCCTTAATTGGTGAGGGCTGCAATGAAAGTACTTATTGACAATGCTATAGATGCTGCTCGCAGTGTATTTTTCTCCTTTTTGTCCATTAAACAGGTAGGTTTTTGGCTGAAATTCTTTTACATACGCACTTAAGCTTTCGGAAATAATGTCACAAGGCACACTTCTTTCTTTACCTCCCTTACCAAATATTGTGATAGTCTTGTCTGCGTTGAACCAAGTAAACTTCACATTTATAACTTCGCTTCGTCTAAGTCCGCAGTAGTAAAGAAGCTGGCAGATTGCCAAGTGTTTTTTGTTTTTGATTTGACTGAACCCAGACTTGATTTGCTCTTTGCTAATAGGTTTAGGTAGGGTTTTAGTCTTCCTTGGCCTAAACTTATCGTAATTTCTTTTCTTCTGTTTAAAGGCTAACTTTTGCCAGAGATTAAATGAATTTATGTAGACATTCTGAGTACTCCAAGAAACACCATCTAGATACCTCTTGTAAAGAAATGCTTCAACCTGGTTGTAGGTTATCTTGGCAGGTGGCGTGCCTTGACAAAAAATAAAAAGATCTTCTAAACTCTTAGAGTATGCTTTTATGGTTGTCTCTCCGTACCTTAAAACACGCATTTTCTGTATAAATGCATGTGTGGAAGATTTTAGCTTTTGACTCATTCTATTGTGCCGTCTATTAGATAGTTAGGTAGGGGTTAATGATATATGGGAGTTATGTTCCATTAAAACGAGAACATAACATTGTATATAAAACATAAAATTATTCGCATTCACACCTCTTTTTACAACCTTTCCAATAATAAACACCACAATTTTTACAAGTTGTGTCCATATCTTTCATATACTTTTTGAACCTTTCAATACTTCTTTTGCCAAAGTGTTTCATTTCAGAAAGTAAAAATTGTTCTCTGTCTTTTGTTATTATATCTTCCATAATTTTACGATTTTATATACAAGTGCCGTTGCACTCAATGACCCCTAGAGGGTCGTGTGCCTTCATGTTTGCATTCGTCTTTATTACATTTACAAGTATCAGATACTTTAGTATTTAAAAATTCTTCATCACTTAACTCGTAGCAGCAAACCTTCTCGTCACACTTCATTGAGTGCAACGCTTTGGGCTTTGCTTCAAGGCAATTGATTTCCTTCTCATGCCAATCAACAACCACCTGAGTAGGTGCGAAAATCTGAATAGAAGGATGTTCTCGAATGACATCTAAGAAGTCAATCAATATTTGCTTCATATCTTTTTCCATCTTCATCTTTTTACGGGGTCACAGAGTACAACATGGCTTATGCTCAATGCCTTGAACCAAATGCTCAGATTCCAACTTTACTTAAAATTTTATTGCTCCATCCGCCACGATCTACGATTTCCCTATGAAGAGCTTGGATATAGTAGCCGAATGAATCACAGCTATATTTACCCCAATCATTCATACAATTCTCATACTCATTTAATAGCTCTTCTTTAGTGCTATTTTTGATGTCTAACAGTTTTTCCATATCATAAAATTTTAATCGTTGTCACTGAGCATACGCCCAAAGCGTTATGCACCATTTAGCACATACTCAAATTCACTGCTCTCGTGAAATTTATCCAGCAAGCAATCATTTAAGCAGAAATCGTCTGTATCCACCCATTTCCAACCTATACCAGTTTTCTTTATTACATCTCTTTGCTTGCTCCCAAACAAGGTTTTATAAGTAACTCTAATTAAGGGGTATTCATTACCCAATTTTACTTTTCTAAGTTTTAGTATTTTCATTTCAATCATTTAAAAAACGGTGCATAACAAAGTGTATATGCCATGCAGCGAAAGTTAGTGCCGTTATTCAATTGTTAGTGGTTTGCACGGCACATACACAAACCGTTAGGATTAATGCCCTTCGA
>NZ_LRPC01000024.1 GCF_001592965.1 Roseivirga spongicola
GTTACCGTTACAGTATTATCACCAATGTTAGAGCAATCGAATAAAGTTTTAGATGTTGCTACAGAAGTGATTTTGCAGTTGTCTTTGGTGCAAGAAGTAAACTGAGATACATCGCTTGTAACAGTAATTGTGCTGTAAGGTACATCGGTACCTCCGCCAATGTTTCCACCGAGTCCTCCACCAAGGCCACCGGTAAGCCCACCAGTAAGTCCACCGCTGAGTCCACCTCCAAGGCCTCCACCGAGTCCACCAGAACCGCCAGAGTTACCAGTTTCAATAACAGTACCTTCACAAACATATAGTACGTCTTTATCGTAGATTTTAGCCTTTCCGTTTTCATCTAGGTAAACCAAGATGTTCTGGGTTTGAATGGCAGGTGCAAGGTTGTCAATTACATTTACAGTAGCTGTTTTGGTAGCCGTGTTACCAGAAGCATCTTTAACAATAAGTGTTACGGTGTTAGCTCCAATGTTAGAACAGTCGAAGCTTGTTTTAGATACTTCAAGGGTAACGTTGCCACAAGCATCGCTAGACCCGTTGTCAACCATTTGAGGAGTAAGGGTAGCATTGCCATTGGC
>NZ_LRPC01000025.1 GCF_001592965.1 Roseivirga spongicola
ACGGTTACACTTTCTGGTGTAGATGCTAGTGGTAACGCTGCTACCGCTACTGCTACTGTGACTGTGGTAGATGATATTCTACCAACTTTTACTACTTCTGATTTCACTGGCTATTTAGATGAAGAGGGAGAGTTAACAATTTCTGAACAACAAATTGTAGATCAGCTTTCTGATAACTGCGGAATTGCTTCTGTCAACATCAGTCAAACAGAATTCTCTTGTGGTAATTTAGGAGACAACTCCGTTACCATTACAGTAACAGACAACAGTGGCAATACTGTTAGTGAAACTGTCACCATCACAGTAGAAGACAACATTGCACCTACTGTGGTTACTAAGAACATCACCAAAATGGTGAATAGTGCTACGCCTGTTACCATCAC
>NZ_LRPC01000026.1 GCF_001592965.1 Roseivirga spongicola
TTCTCTACTAGTACAAGGTTTGTGTTTACCTTAACAGGAAGCGAAATCCCTGATCAGATTAAGATTCAGATCTTTACAGTTTCTGGCAAGTTAGTACGAGAAATAACTCAAGATGAGATTGGCTCCGTCCGCGTGGGAAACAATATCACAGACTATGCATGGGATGGACGAGATGAGTTTGGCGATGTATTAGCCAACGGAACCTATATATACCGTGTGCAAGTAAAAGCCAATGGCCAAGACCTCGGCCACCGCGGCACAGGTAAAGACAAAGCCTTCAATAACGACTTCGGCAAGCTGGTGAT
>NZ_LRPC01000027.1 GCF_001592965.1 Roseivirga spongicola
CATCCTAACATCTTGTGAATCTTAGTCCTGACAGGGTTAATTGTCTGCATCAGGATTCGCAGGATTACTTGATTTTCTGGATTTGGGTTGTGCTTCATTATACTTTCCCTGTTGCTTGTTCTTTTATCCCTGTTCATACTTTTATCCTGTAAATCATGATCCTGATGAATATTTCGGGTTGAATACTTTCTTAAACTGTAAGCTTCTGGCTCCAAAATTAATAAGCAAGCCTATGGGCTTATCATAGGCAACTACGTAGTTTTTAGCCTGAGCTAAGTGAACATCTTCAAGGTTGA
>NZ_LRPC01000028.1 GCF_001592965.1 Roseivirga spongicola
AGAGAAGTTCCGGCACCCCAAACCCCAGCAGTTTTAGGGCCGAAATAAGTATTTGTAGCTGTGTTGATGTAGATATCACCATCCGTTCCTTGCGTATTGTTTGGATCCGTGTTGCCACTAAGAATAGTGTTGCCATCTTGGCCATCTACTCCGTTAGTTCCGTTTATTCCATTAGTTCCGTCAGTACCATCTGCTCCAGCAGGGCCAATGAGGGAAGTTCCAGCACCCCAAACCCCAGTAGTTTTAGGACCGAAATAAGTATTTGTAGCTGTATTGATGTAGATATCGCCATCTTTTCCTTGTGTATTCATTGGGTCAGTGTTGCCACTAAGAATAGTGTTGCCGTCCTGGCCATCTACTCCATTGGTTCCATCTATACCATTAGTTCCGTCAGCACCATCGGCCCCGGCAGGGCCAATGAGAGAAGTTCCGGCACCCCAAACCCCAGCAGTTTTAGGTCCGAAATAAGTATTGGTCGCTGTGTTGATATAGATGTCTCCATCCGTCCCTTGTGTATTATTTGGGTCAATGTTGCCATTAAGAATAGTGTTGCCATCTTGGCCGTCAGCACCGTCTACTCCATTTGTGCCGTCAGTTCCCTTATCTCCTTTTAGTCCCTGTGGACCTTGTAAATTTCTTGTGGTAAAAGATGTGCCATCATTATACTTAAAAGTAAATGTGCCATCTCCATTGTCTATAGTTTCTATTAGACTTCTGCCATTCCTAAGAATCGACAGGTCAACTTCTCCACCGTTTTCTAGAGTAAGTCGATAGTTGGTTAAGTTGAAGGACAGTTGTTGGTTGTCGTCTACAGGGAGGTTCGATTCTGTGATCAGAAGTGACCATCTACTGGCTGAGTAGAGATAAAAGCCTGCACTGCCATCAGTCTGGTAAATTAGCAGGCCTTCGGCTGGATTGTCAATAGCCTGTCGATCTGACTCCGTAACTCTTGGGATGAGAAGCCCCTTTGCTCCCGACTTTAGTTCGAGTAAAGCTGATGGATGCGGGGTGAATTTTTCATCGCCAATACCCACAGATTGGGAGTATGCGAATGAGCAAGAGAGTATGCTCAAAGCTATAGATAAACGGTGCAAGAATGCTCTCATGAACCATTATTTTTAGATGGTTGATATGCTGTTATGCTTGTTTTTCAAGAAGGTGAGGCCCCATTTCTATAACCTCTATTTCTTTTCTGTACATCACACAGTCGCCCTCAAAAAGACCTCCCTTTTCAATTACTATGGTGTCCGACTGAATGGTTCCTTCAACAACTCCTGTATTCTGTATAGTTATGGATGTAAATCCCGACAGCTCTCCTTTGATGTTTCCTCCAACTATTAATTCATTGGCTTCAACATTGCCTTGAATGGATGAGTCAGGGCAGGTAATTACTTTGCCAGTTCCGTTAATATCTCCAATGAAGTTGCCTTCAATTCTGACTGTTTGGTTAGATTCTATTCTGCCAGTAAATGTGGTTCCAGCCGCTATTACAGTTAATGGTTCCTGAGCAATAGCTTTGCTTCTGTTGATTTTCATGAGTCTGAAGTTTAGGTTACTTAACAGAGTTAAGCGCTTGCTTAATCTGTACCATGAATGTACGGGGTTGGTTAAAATAATGCAATAAATTGATTTGATGTACGTTGTCGGTTTTTCCTGATTTCTGGTATAATTTAAGCTCATCAACATTTTTTTTGTGACAATGTGTAAGAGTGTTGCTCTGAAAAAATGCTTAAATTTTATCTTTATTTAGTCTTTGTGTTGTTTGGGGTGTTCTTTTTGCTCATTTGGAGAGTAATTATTTTTTGCCTTGATGATTCGATGGTTTGTTTGATGTTAATTAGAAAAGTGCAATTTTTAAAATGTCTGATCTTGATGATGAAGAAAGGATTTCTGGTGGTGCGATAGTTTTTTCTGATTGTGTGTTTCGAAATAATGACGATTTAGAATTATGATGTTTGGCTGATTTCACAGTCTCACTTTCCATCCATAACAATAGGCAACCGTTTAGAAGTCCAACTATTTAACCAGAAGTGGCCTTTTGGTTAATTGTTGTTTCAATTTTTATCAAACTAAGAACTCTATGAAGTACAACTTACGAAAGCTGAGCCTTTTGGGGATGGGAGTTTGCATGATGTTCTCGGTGTGGGCACAAGATTACCCTACGCTAAATGAACAGTCGCAGCGTTTACGCTCGTTGGCAAATTCTTCAGACCTGGCTTCACTCAAATCACTCACCAAAACACTTGGTGGTAAAGACATTTGGATGTTAACCCTGGGTAAGGGAGATGTTGAAAATAAGCCAGCAATGGCTGTAGTTGGTGGTGTAGAAGGTAGTCATCTTTTGGGCGTAGAAATGGCCATTAGATTTGCAGAAGATGTTGTGAAGAATAACTCGCAAGCATTGGATAACACTACTTTTTATGTTTTTCCAAACATGAGCCCAGACGCTTATGAACAATATTTTGCTTCTCTAAAATGGGAAAGAAGCGGTAATGCTAAGGAAACTGATGATGACCGTGATGGAAAAAATGGTGAAGACCCATTCGAAGATTTAAACGGTGACGGAATCATTACCATGATGAGGGTAGAAGACGTAACTGGTGATTGGGTTACTCATCCTGCCGATGATAGAGTAATGATTAAAGCCGATAAAGGTGAGGGTGAAAAAGGTAAGTATCACTATTTCACTGAAGGAAGAGATAATGATAAGGACGGTAAGTTCAATGAAGATGGTCCTGGTGGAATCCACTTCAATAAAAACTTAACTTATGAGTATCCTTATTTTGTTGCTGGTTCTGGAGAGCACTCTGTTTCTGAACTGGAAAATAGAGCGCTATTAGATGAACTTTACACTAAGTTCAATATTTATGGCTTCTTTACTTTTGGGCCAGGAAACAACCTTTCTTCCCCTTGGAAATATAACAGAGCTGGAGCTTCTAAAAGAGTGGTTACTAGCGTTCTTAATGAAGATGCTGGTTTGAATGCTCTAGCTTCAAAAGCTTACAATGATGTAGTAGGTATGAAAGATGCTCCTGCATCTGGTGCGCAAGGTGGCGACTTCTTCCAATGGGCTTATTTTCACTTTGGTAGAATGAGCTTTGGTACACCAGGTTGGTGGGCTCCTATGGTGGAGGCTCAAGAAGGAGAAACTGCTAATAAGGACAAAAATAGAGAGGTGAATTTCTTAAGATGGGCTGCTCAAGAAGGCTTGTCAAACTACTTTGTAGAGTGGACAGAAATTCAACACCCTGATTTCCCAGGTCAGAAGGTTGAAGTAGGTGGAATTGCACCTTTCAAAATGATGAACCCTCCAATCTCTATGATTGACGATGCTGCACAAAAGCACAACGAGTTTATTCTAAAATTAGCCTCAATGCAGTCTGATGTTCAATTGGTTAACCTAAAAACTGAAGCGGTTGGCAAAGGGCTTACTAGAGTTACTGTAGATCTTTATAACCCTGGTACTTTACCTACTCATTCACAAATGGGAACTAGATCTAAGTGGTTGAGAAGAATTAAGGTAGAGGTGAAACTAGGAAATGGTCAGGAGATTGTTTCTGGAACCAAAATACAAATGTTCAGCAGCTTAGATGGCGATGAGTCTAGACAGCTAACTTGGTTGGTAAAAGGAAAGGGTAGTCTTCAGATTGAAGCTGGTGCAGCACATGCAGGTACTGATCAAATTAGTGTAAACCTTAAATAAGAGAACAGATGAAAAAGTATTTCAAACATATATTCGCTGGTTTCCTTTTAATAGGTTTTTCAATTCCAGCATTTGCTCAGTCGGCAAGTGAAGTATTCAGAGCTGTGGGTTCACCAGAGAATCCTAAGGTTCAGATTTCTTTCAATAGGTACTATACACCTGATGGTTTAGCTGCTATTACTAAAAAGATTGCGGACGCTCATCCTAATCTGGTAAAGCGAGTTTCTATCGGGAAATCTTTTGAAGGAAGGGAAATGTACATGTTGCAAATCACTAATTTTCAGAAGGGTAACCCTGATAGAAAACCTGGTTTCTATATAGATGGTAACATCCACTCTAATGAGATCCAAGGAGCTGAAATTTCAATTTATACCGCTTGGTATTTAACTGAGCAGTATGGTGCAATTGATTACATTACTGAGATGTTGGACGATAGAATTTTCTACATTCTTCCAACCCTAAATCCAGATGCTAGACACAACTACATGACGGAACCAAACACTGGTAGTTCGCCAAGGTCTGGTATGATTCCTCTAGATGATGATAGAGATGGTTTGTTCGATGAAGATCAGCCAGACGATTTGGATGGAGACGGTTCTATCACTCAGATGAGAAGAAAGAATCCTTATGGCGACTTTATTCTCGATCCGAAAGATCCTAGAAAAATGATTCAGATAGGACCTGACGATGAAGTGCCTGCTGGCGTAGAGCGTTACGAGTATTTGGGTTCAGAGGGTATAGACAATGATGGTGATGGAAGTATAAACGAGGATAGAATCGGTTATTACGATCCGAACAGAGACTGGGCTTGGAAGTGGCAGCCAGACTATATTCAAGGTGGTGCTTATAAATACCCATTCAGTGTGCCGGAGAATAGAAATGTAGCCGACTTTGTATTGGCTCATCCTAACATTGCAGGTGCACAGAGTTACCATAACTCAGGTGGAATGATTCTTAGAGGCCCTGGAGCTGAAGAAGACCTTTCTACTTACAACCGTGCTGACCTTAGAATTTATGATGCTATTGGTAGAAAAGGTGAAGAGATAATGCCTGGTTACCGCTATCTAACAGTTTATAAAGACTTATACTCTGTGTTTGGTGGTGAGCTGGATTGGTTCTACGGTAGTAGAGGTATTTATACTTTTACCAATGAAATCTTCACCAACTTCGCCTATTATAAGTCTAACCAGAGAGATCCAGATCAGTCGTATAAAGTAGATTCAGACTTACTGTTTGGTGATGCATTTAAGCCTTGGACTACCTACGACCACCCAACTTATGGTGAGATAGAAATTGGTGGCTTCAAGAAGAATTTTGGTAGAGCTACTCCTGGTTTTATGCTAGAAGAAGAATTACACAGAAACATGGCCTTCACCATGTATCATGCTTATCACATGCCTAAGTTGAGTATTGCTGAGGTTAAGGAGAAAGATCTTGGTGGCGGAATGAGAGAAATTACTGCTTACATCAAGAACGAAAGGTTAATGCCAACTCACGCTTCACAAGACTTGAAGTATAGAATTGAGCGTCCTGATTATATAACTATTGAAGGTGTAGACGTTCAGGCAGGTATGATTGTAGACAATGAAGATACCAATGTTACCAGAGAACAAAAGGTGAATCCTGCAAAGCTTGAGGTGAATAACATTCCAGGTAATTCAATTGTAAAGGTTCGTTGGATTGTATCAGGTAGAGGTACTCCGAAAATTACTGTAGACAGCGCCAAAGGTGGTGTGGTGACTAGGTAATTATCAGATAATCAATAAAAAAATAAAAAAAACCGACTTCGAAGGAGGTCGGTTTTTTTATGCTGAACCTTTTCAGGTTTTAGTCTTAGGTAGCAGCTCTTTAATCCTTTACCTTCCGTCTAAACAAAGGAAAGTATCCACCAAAAGAGATGTTGGTTTGAGAGAAAAAGAAGTCTTGACTGGCAATATCTCCTTCAAATGAAGTCAGGACTTTAGGCATATTTACATAGCCACCTTTCAGCTCTGCTTGAAAGAAGTATTTCTCGAAAAAAGTAAAGTTGATAGCGCCAACCAGATTCAAACCATAACCCGATAAATGGTAGCGGTCAGATCGGTCTTTCCCGAGCAGAGTTACATCAGAGCGAGGCATGATAATGCCAGACTCAAAGCCTGCAATTAGGTTTAAGTCAAACTTACCCTTGTTAATGATATTGATGGTTCTTCTCAATCCTAGATTGATGTAGTTCAATCCATCAGTATGTTCGTATTGTAGAAAGCTATAAAGTAGTCTGATGTCATCATTATTGTATATTGTGGTTGTGCCGTCTTCTTCAATCCAGCCTGTTATGGTGGTGTTTTGAAGTTGTTTGGCCACATATTTCATGTGATCCATTCCTAATGATAGCTCCCAATTGTCTTTAATGAAATAGCCAAAGCGAGTGCTAAACTGGGGTGCCGAAAAGTTGAAAATATTAAAGTAGGTCTCTAAGGTGAACTTGCTAGGCCTATCATGCGCAACCACATCATACAGCGTAAAGTCATGGTCTGAACCTCTAAAGTGGATGTCAGAGTCCGTGTAGGAAGACCAGTTGTAGCCCCAGTAAAAGTAGAATTGCCCTTTTTTAGTGTAGGGGAGCGATTCCTTTTCTTGAGTGTAAGCCTTGGTGAAACTAAAAAGCAGAAGGAGTATTAATACGTGTCTGATCAGTTTCAGCATTGGTTGCGAAGATAATGAATGCTCACTTTTTGAGTGTTTCTTCAGTGTTAAGTGTGGTGGACGTTGCGTTTTGATGTTCACTCTATTCCACTTATATACTAATAAACGTGGCTTTTCGGATTTACTTCTTCCAAATCAATTCTGGAATGTACTCATCTTCATTAATAATATTGGCCGACTTAAGGTGGTAGATCACACTCTTGAGCATCTTATCGCTTACCCAGCTGTTGGTGGCCCATTCAGTGCTATGATACCAGCGCTCTACATCGGGTAGTTGTTGGTCATATCGTTCCGCAACAACTGGAATCACAGAATCATCTTTCATAAACTTTTTACAGCTTTCCTGAATCAGGTCGAGTAACAGATCTATTTGCTCAGGGTGCTTTTCTAGAATACTGTCTGTAGCAGCTATGACAAAACAAGGCCAAGGAGTCAGGTATTCATCAATTCTGCGGATAATACCAGCGTCAACATATGGTTTGGTTGTATATTTTTCCCAGTAAAAGACATCTGTTTCTAGTGCATTCAATGACTTTATAGCGCCATTAATATCATTGATTACAGTAAACTGATCTTCAGCAATCTGTTGGTTTTTACTGTTCGCATTTACAATGGAAATTAAATGTGAACCAGACCCAAACCGACTGATTGCATGCTTTTTATCGAAAATGAAGTCTTTCTTTTGTAACGAGTTTTCTAGACCTGTGTGTATTCCCCAAGTAAGTGGAGTGATCACATATTCACTAATGATTTTACTTGGGCTACCTTTGATAATGTCTTTTACAATCCCTTCGGTTAAAAGAATACAAATGTCAACTTCACCTTCTCTCAGTGCTTTTGTCATTTGACCAGTGCCACCATAAAAATCGGTCCACTCAAGGGAGATTCCATTGCGATCTAATGTACCATTCTCATTAATCTGGTGAATAGGTAGGTTGAAATGTTCTGGTACTCCGCCAACTCGGATATTAATTTTTGTCATAAAGTGAAATTATTTGAAGGGGGCCTGTATCAAGCTGTATTCTATATTTCAAACAGTAAATTCTGATGGGCTGTTTTTAGTTCATTTAAAGTCTTGTGGTTGCCCTGAGTTTTAGCCAAATCAATTCCTAAGGTGTAAACTTCTAGGGCTTTTTCTTCCATTTCAAACTCTTCTAAAAGCTTGGCGGCCTGATAGTAAGTAGGCAGGTAGTCTGGAAATTCCTTTAATACATTCAAGAAAATATCCAACGCCTTTTTACCATCTGAAGCCATATATTCGTTGGCCAAAGCGTAGTGATTAAAAGGTTCGTTTGGTTCTTCTTTAATGTACTTTTCTAGTAGTTCAATTCGGCTTTCATTCATGCCTAACACTCGTTTTTATTTACTTCATTATTGACTATCTTCGGGCAAATTTAAGCAATACCCACTGCTTTAGCTTTTGTTAAGGGCGACTTTTATAAACACTTAAGCAGACTCTGGGTTTGATTCATAAATCATTAAACTATAAAGCAAGCATGAACATATTGGTTTGTATTACACATGTTCCTGATACCACTTCTCGCATTGCTTTTACCAACGATAATACAGAATTCGATAAGAATGGAGTCCAGTTCATTATTGGGCCTTATGATGATTATGCGTTGGCAAGAGCTGTTGAGTTAAAGGAACAGCATGGAGGAAAAATTACGGTTCTTAACGTAGGTGAAGCAGAGTCTGACCCAACTATTCGTAAAGCATTGGCTATTGGTGCCGATGAAGCGGTTAGAGTAAATGCATTCCCTTCAGATTCATTCTTTGTTGCTAATCAAATAGCTGCAGTAGCTAAGCAAGGTGAGTATGATCTGATTTTAATGGGACGTGAGTCTATAGACTTTAACGGAGGTATGGTGCATGGTATGGTTGGAGAACTTCTAGGTTTACCATCTTTCTCTCCAGTAATGCAGCTAGATGTTGATGGTTCTACTGCTAAAATCACCAGAGAAATTGAAGGTGGAAAAGAGAAGTTGGAAGTGAACTTGCCTTTTGTTGCGGGTTGCCAAGAGCCAATTGCTGAGTGGAAAATTCCTAACATGCGTGGAATTATGTCTGCCAGAACTAAGCCTTTGAACGTTGTTGAGCCAACTGATGCCACAGTGCACAGTGAGCTTTCAAAGTATGAGCTTCCACCTGCAAAAGGTGCTGTGAAGATGATAGATGCCGACAATGTTGAAGAGTTGGTAGACTTGTTGAAGAACGAAGCAAAAGTGATATAACCTTAAATAGAAAGAAATGTCAGTACTAGTATTTATAGAATTAGAGGAAGGCAAAATCAAGAAATCTTCTAGAGAGGCTATATCTTTTGCAGCTGCAATGGGAGACACCGTTGCTGTAGCACTTGGAACTGCTGATGCCGATGAGTTGGCTTCAGCTGGTAACAATGGTGCCTCAAAAGTACTTCATGTTGCCGATGATAGATTAAATGCAGGTTTGATTCAACCTTATGCCGAGGTGCTTGCTGCCGCGGCTAATGAGTCAGGTGCAGAAACAATTGTTACAGCAAAGTCTTCTTTGGCCGATGCTGTAGTTGGTAGAGTTGCTGCTAAACTTGGAGCCGGATTGGTTTCTAATGTAGTTGGTTTACCAGATACTTCGAATGGCTTTGTGGTGAAGAGAAGCATTTACACAGGTAAAGCTTTCGCGAATACTTCCATTACAACCGATAAGAAAATCTTGGCCATCAAGAAAAATGCTATTGAAGTGAAAACTGATGGTGGTTCAGCTGCTGTTGAAGCATTCTCCGTATCTCTAGACGATGCGCTTTTCGGTGCAAAAATTACTTCTACAGATAAAGCTGAAGGCGATGTACTTTTACCAGAAGCAGACATTGTAGTTTCAGGAGGAAGAGGATTGAAAGGTCCTGAAAACTGGGGAATGATCGAAGATCTTGCCAAAACACTTGGTGCAGCAACAGGTTGTTCTAAACCAGTTTCTGATATGGACTGGAGACCTCACCACGAGCATGTGGGTCAAACGGGAGTAAAAGTGAGCCCTACGCTTTACGTTGCAGTTGGTATTTCTGGTGCAATTCAGCACTTAGCAGGTGTCAATTCTTCTAAGTATATTGTAGTTATTAACAAAGATGAGGAAGCTCCATTCTTTAAAGCCGCAGATTACGGTATTGTGGGAGATGCTTTCGAAGTTGTACCAAAGCTGAATGAGGCGCTTAAGAAAGCCCTAGCTTAGACTTTTTTATCTTGGAAAAAGTAAAGATTGAAATTTTAGGATTGTCATCGAGTCAGTCACAATCGACTGGCTCGTTTGCCCTTGTTTTAGGTGAAGTAGAAGGCGAGAGAAGACTGCCAATTATCATTGGTATGTTCGAGGCTCAGGCTATTGCATTGGAAATCGAAAAGATTACTCCAAATAGACCTATGACGCATGATCTTTTCAAGTCGTTTGCGCATGCTTTCAACTATGAAATCACTGAAATCATTATTTCTGACCTGAAGGAAGGAATATTTTTCGCTAAGATTATTTGTACCGATGGTGACCGAACCATCGAAGTAGACTCACGCCCTTCTGATGCCATAGCCATTGGTATCAGGTTCGAAGTTCCTTTTTATACCTACGAATCAGTGCTGTCTGAAGCTGGAATTATTCTTACCGATGAGGAAGAGATTGTGGACGAAGAGGATGAGCCGATAGTAGTAGAGAAGAAAGGTGACAGGCTTCAAGACTTTACCGTAGATAAGCTGAATGAAATGCTAGATGAAGCATTAAAAGCCGAAGACTACGAAAAAGCGGCAAAAATTAGAGACGAAATCAACAGAAGAAGTTAACTTCCAAATCATTCAGAGGGCTATTGTTGTGTCCACTGATGATTCTCCTGTAATAGAACAACAATAATGGACATATTAAGAGCAGTATTTGGACTGGCTATTCTAATCGGAATAGCCTATTTATTGTCAGGAAACAAGAAGAAAGTTAGCTGGCGATTGGTGGGAGTAGGTATCACCCTTCAGATAATTATCGCCCTATTAATTTCTTACGTTCCAATAGTCCAGTCTGCCTTCAGACTAATGAGTGAAGGCTTCGTTACCTTCCTCAACTTTGCTTTAGACGGAGCTGAATTCCTTTACGGTGACCTTGCCAGAAATAGTGATGCTGTAGAAGGAACTAGGCACAGCCTTGGGTTCCTATTTGTTTTTCAGGCGCTACCAACGGTAATCTTCTTTTCGGCCATAACAGCAGGACTTTATTATTTGGGCATCCTCCAAAAAATCGTTTACGTATTTGCTTGGATTATGGCCAAAACCATGAGGCTTTCCGGAGCAGAGTCTATGTCTGCTGCAGGTAACGTATTCTTGGGTCAAACAGAAGCACCGCTTCTTGTAAAGCCCTTTATTGGCAAAATGACTAAGTCAGAATTACTCTGCTTAATGACGGGTGGAATGGCCACCATTGCAGGTTCTGTGCTTGGGGCTTATGTTTCTTTCTTGGGTGGAGGAGATCCTGAACAGCAAGCTCAGTTTGCCACTTATTTGTTGAGTGCATCAATTATGAATGCGCCAGCTGCCATACTAATGGCTAAAATCTTCCTTCCAGAAACAGAAGAGGTAGATGAAGAATTGAAGGTTTCCAAAGACCAGATTGGAGCGAATGTAATCGATGCATTGGCCGGTGGAGCTAGTGATGGACTGAAACTAGCGGCTAATATTGGAGCCATGCTCTTGGCTTTTATTGCCGTTATCTATACCCTCAACTGGGTGTTGGTTGATGGAATCGGTGAAATCACTGGCCTTAATGCTATAATTATCGAAAGTACTAATGGTGTGTTCGATGGCTTGAGCTTACAGTACATTCTTGGACAAATCTTTAGAGTATTTGCTTTTGCCATGGGCGTAGACTGGAATGAAACACTTCAGGTAGGTTCATTAATTGGTCAGAAAACAGTTATCAATGAGTTTGTAGCCTATTTGGCCTTAGCAGATATGAAAGCTGATGGTTTGTTAAGCCAGAAAGCCATTATCATTTCTACCTATGCACTTTGTGGTTTTGCAAACTTCTCATCTATCGCTATTCAGATTGGAGGTATTGGAGGAATGGCACCAGAACGTCAGGGAGACCTATCCAAACTTGGGGTAAAAGCCCTTATGGCCGCCACCCTCGCCACCATGATGACAGCCACTATCGCTGGGGCACTTTTTGGTTGACCACCCCCAGCCCCTCCTGAATCAGGAGGGGAGTTAGATTGCGCTAATGTTTAATTAACAAGTACTCACCGCAGGTGAGTACTTTCTTACTTTAGACTTCAAGTCTTAATCAAAATGGCTCTGCACAGCACGTGCGAACCAGAGTGAGAAGTAAAATGGATATTTATGAATTTCTGATAGGTTTTGCATTTCTGTTAGTTGGTATAACTATTACTATCCTTCAAAGAAGGAGTAGAGTTTATAACAAAAAGGAGGACTTTAATTGGGAGAATGTTCAGTTCACAAGTGCTGCTATCATTGGGTACATATCGGGGATTTTTTGATTTGGAGTTCATTCTCCTAAAAGGAGTTTGTCGCAATACTCCATACGAAGATCACTATACTTATTACCCTATACTCATTACCCACATCGCAATACTCTCTACTCAATACCCATCCCGAGGCCTCGGGGCTCAATGCTCCATCTCAATCACAGGACTCTTATAATAATTCACGCCATTTGCATCTAAAAACAATCTATGGTGAGCCAATCTCTTTTTATAGTCTTCCCAATTACGGTTTTCCTGGGTAGACCAGCCTAGCTCGGCATAGCCAATCACTCTTGGAAAGGCTAGGTACTCTAGCTCATCAAGAGTGCGGATAGTCTCCGACCAAAGTGGAGCTTCAACCCCTAAAACATTCTCCATTGGAAAGTACGATTCTGGATTCCATATGTAAGCCGTATCAACCGGGATGTAACCAGCCCAGCGCAGACCGAACTCGGAATTGTCATCATACTTCATATCGAGATAAGCCTTTTTAGCAGGGGAGAGGATTAGCTTCATGTTTAGCTTAATGGCCAAGTCAGCATTCTTTTTACTGTTCCACCATTGAGCAACAGCTCCACTGCCTAGGTTAGCCGTAGCTACTTCGTCCCACCCTATCATCTTCTTACCGTACTTGCTGACTATCTTTTCAACCTTTTCAATGAAATAAACATAATCATCGTCTTTAGTCACTAAGCTTTCATCGCCACCAATATGAAAATAAGGGCCAGGAGTCATGGCGCTTATCTCTCGAATCACATCATCGATAAAGGCGTAAACCGTATCTTTTCTCGTGTCGAAGGTGCTGTAACCCACTGCCATACTGGTCACTATTTCGATTTCTTTTCCGTTGCCATTGAGGAAAGGATAAGCCAGCGAAGCCGAATTGGTATGCCCTGGCATATCCACTTCAGGAATCACGGTGATGTATCTTTCAGCCGCATAAGCAACAATCTCCTTATAGTCTTCCTGAGTGTAGAAACCACCAGGTCCACCACCAACGCCCGTTGTGCTGCCTACTTCAGTCAGCTTCGGCCAAGACTTAATTTCAATTCGCCATCCTTGGTCATCGGTCAAGTGCATGTGAAAAGTATTCAACTTATAATATGCCAGAATATCGATGTACTTCTTCACGTCCTCAACGGTAAAGAAATGTCTGGCTACATCTAGCATGGTACTTCTAAAACCAAACTGAGGTTCATCTTTAATAGTGCCTGTAGGAATTACCCATATAGGATAATCAGTAAGGGTTTTATTGGCTTCTTCAGGAATTAGCTGTCGAATGGTTTGAATTCCTCTGAAGGCACCAGCGGCCGTACCAGCCTTTAGAATTAGAGAGTCTTGTCTTATCTCCAACTCATAACCTTCTTCATTGGTGAAACCTTCAGCCTGTTGAATACTTAGCTGGGTATAGTTTCTTGAGGTGTTTTTCAGGTCAACTCCTGTTCTACTTTTGATTTTATCGCTTAAATAGTTAGCAACATCTTCGAATGCTTCATCTTCCGAAACCACACTGAGCTTGGTGTATTGGTCTAGAGCAAACCCGCTGCTTGAGGCTGATACTTCTAGCGGCTTAGGAATAACCGCAGCTTCTTCAAGGTTGGTGGTTGGGAATTTGATCTCTCGCTTAGGCTGACAGGAAAGCGTAAATAGAAGAACTATAAGTAGGGTAGAGGTAGTGAGTTTCATAGATGTTTAAGAATGTTTGAATCTAGTTTATCTGATGATGGATTCAAACTAGAACTGGTTTGATGTTAGATTATGGAAGAGTTAAAAATGGCTTTATATAAGTGTATAAAATCAATTAGTGGAGGTGGGGTTTTCAGGTTTAAACTTAGAGTGGAGTGTCTGACAAAACCTTTAGCTTCTTATTCTCTCATTAGTAGCGATGGTTGTATTGAGGTAGAATAGTTGGTCACAAGTCTAAACATTTGAAAGTGTTCCGGGTTGATTTCTTATTAACCTAACTTTTTTAGAAATGAAAAAAATCGTTTATGTATTAATCTTTCTTCTTCTCGCACTGCCTGCAGTATCAGCAACAGACCCTAATGATGGAGCCGATGTTAAAGGTGAAGTGCAACCATATACTAAAGAAGAAGTAATGGCTATTGAGGCCAGAATAATGGAAATTAAAGAAATGGATAAATCTGAGCTTACTCGCGATGAGAAAAAGGCATTGAGAAAAGAGCTGAGAGATATGAGAAAGGATATTAGAGAAAGAGATGAGCACCGACACAGATCTGGTGGATTGTTCATCTCTACCGGTGCTATTATCGTTATTCTCTTATTAATCATTATCCTTTAAAAATAATGGAGGGGTTATTTCTGTTTAGGCATTTTAACCCCTTTACTATCCCATTTTACTACAAAGAATTTCAGTGTAGTTTCTCCGGTATTTTTTAAGCCGTGCCAGTCCCAAGGTTCAGCATACATTACATCACCTGCTTTTAAAGGTATTTCTTGTCCTTCCATGCTCCAAATACCAGTTCCTTCTAATATGTAGATGAATTCTTCTGCAGTGTGTTGATGAGGAGGGTGTATTTGTTGACCTGGTTTTATTTCAGCCATAGCAGTAAGCATATTCTTTGTGCCGTAAGTATTAGTGCCATTTTCTGGTGTGTAAACAATAAACTCTCCCCATTCTTCTGAGCTGTGATCAGCTTCAGCCCGGCTGATAATTTGACTAGAGATATCTTTATCGAATAACTCATTACCGTGCCATCCTGCAAATGCAGAGGCACTCATTAAGGCAAGTGTAAAAGTGATGGTTTTTAATGATTTTTTCATGTTGCGCGTTTCAAAATTCCATTGAATATCAGGTGCTATCACTCTTTTAGCAAATCTTATGGTCAAATTCTCTCTAGTAGTACCTGTAAAACTGTCTATACCAATAATTTCCCATTCATTTCAAAAATTTGGTGGTTGCCCAATAAGTGGCAGGCATGTCTAGTATAACCTGTTATATTCAAGGAAATCTTAAACCTGATATGAAAAGACTATTAACTATGTTTCTGGCTATTATGGCTGGAGCGTCTGCTATTGCTCAGGCGCAAATTCCTCATCCGAGAGAAACATTTGGACATGAAGTTGGAGCAGATTACAAGCTGGCAGACTACAGTCAAATGTTAGAGTACTATAACAAGCTAGCGGCTTCTACAGATCGTGTTCAGATGATAGAGATTGGAAAGTCTTCTATGGGCAAATCAATGAAGCTTTTCTTTATTTCTAGTGAAGAAAACATGGCTCAGCTTGAAAAGTGGAGAGAAATTAGTGAAAAGCTTTCTAGGGCTGAAATTTCCGAAGCTGAAGCAAGAAGATTGTCGAAAGATGGAAAGGCTATTGTTTGGTTTGATGGTGGAATGCATGCTACTGAAAGGGCTCCTGCTCAGATGACCGCTGAACTCATGTGGAGAGTGGCTTCTGAGGAGTCGGAAGAAATGCAAAAGATAAGGGAAAATGTTATTACCCTAGTAGCGCCCGTTATTAACCCCGATGGATTAGATATAGTGGCTGATTGGTATAGAAAGAATTTGGGTACACCTTACGAGACTTCTAGCCCTCCTGTGCTTTATCAGAAATACGTTGGTCACGACAATAATCGTGACTGGTTTATGAATAACATGGTAGAGACTCAGGCCATTACTAAGGTATTGTATGATGAGTGGTATCCTCAAATTGTACATAACCATCACCAAACTGCTCCACGTTGGGCCATGATATTCATTCCTCCATTCAGAAGCCCTGTTAACCAGAAAATTCATCCAGGAGTAACTACAGGTGTGAATTTGGTGGGTACTGCAATGGCAAACCGTTTTGCCATGAAGAAGATGCCTGGGGCTATTGCTACCACATCATACAGTATGTTTTGGAATGGTGGAATGAGAACTGCTCCATACTACCATAATCAGATTGGTATTTTGACCGAAACAGCGCAGCCTTCTCCAACACCAACAGAATATGACCCAGAAAAAATGCCTGAGTTTGTAGGAGGAAAGCAAGCAAACTCAACCGAGATTTTCTATCCATACCCATGGAAAGGTGGGACACTACATTTCCGATCGGCCATTGAATATATGCTAGAATCGTCAATAGCAATTCTTGATTTAGCTGCAGATAAGAAAGATGAGTTTCTTTATAACATCTACAGCATGGGTAGAGATGCTATTGAAGACAAAACGGGTGCATTTGCCTATGTAATACCTAAGGGGCAATGGAATCCGAGTGAGGCCATGAACCTTACCAATATTATGATGCAAGGTGGGGTAGAGGCGCATAAAGCTACTTCCGACTTCACTGCAAATGGAAAGAATTACGAGGCTGGTTCAATTATTTTTTATGGAGCACAAGCCTTCAGGCCTTTTCTGGCCGATCTTATGGAGAAGCAAGTTTATCCAGATCAGTTTAGATACCCAGGTGGCCCGCCAATGCCTCCATACGATTTAGCTGGTTGGACACTTCCAATGCAAATGGGAGTTCAGGTAGATAGAATTACCGCTTCATTCAATGCACAGGCAGAAGAAATAACTGAAAAGCTGAAGCCTACGCCAGGTACAGTTAGTGGAACAGGAAGATATGGATATGCTTTTTCTAATAGAGATAACTTGAGTGCTAAGGCAGTGAATAAGCTTCAAAAAGCGGGTTACACGGTAAGTGTTCTGGGCTCAGATGAAGGCGATGTTAAGGCAGGTTCTATCATAGTGAGAAGCAAGCGAGGATTAGACTCAGAGGTTGAAAACCTAAGCAAAGAATTAGGTCTAAACTTTACTGGTTTAAGAAGTAAGCCTTCGGCCGAACTAGCTGAGTTGAACCCTGTAAAAGTAGGTATTTACAAGTCTTGGCAGGCAAATATGGATGAAGGTTGGACACGCTGGATGCTAGAACAATTCGATTTCGATTTAGACACCCTTCATAATGAAGACATCCAAAGTGGAAACCTCTCTCAGTACAGTGCTATTATTTTCCCAGATCAAAGCGAGCGAGGAATTTTAGAAGGAAATAGCGCGAGAAGAGCCCCTGAAAAATTTGTAGGAGGAATAGGAGAAGAAGGCGTAGCTGCATTGGATACCTATGCTAAGAGTGGCGGTTCAATTATCTTCTTCGATGGCTCTACTGATTTCGCTATCAACCAGTTTAATCTACCAGTCAAAAATGTGCTATCAGATCTCAATAGCTCTGAGTTCTTTATTCCTGGTTCATTAATTAGAACCAAGATAGATACATCTAACCCACTGGCTTTCGGAATGATGGATGAAGTAGCGGCTTCTTTTGATAATAGCGGAGCATTTGAGGTTGAATCTGGTGCTCAGGGAATCACAGAGGTAGCTCGTTATGCCGATAAAGATTTACTAATGAGTGGTTGGGCCATGGGCGAAGACGAACATCTTGCTGGAACTTCGGCTATGCTGAACGCTCAGTATGGAGGCGGAAACCTTGTTTTATTTGGTTTTAAGCCACAGTTCAGAGGCCAACCAAGAGGTACTTATAAGCTCATCTTTAATGCTATCTATCAGGGAGCAAGAAAAAATAAAATGAATAACAAGAGGTAAAACCACCCTCAGAGTCTCCTAAGAGGGACTCTGAAGGAGTGAGAACTGTCATCCTCGCGTCCCGAACCATCGGGAGCGGAAATCTCCAAATCTTTAGAAACAACAATAAGCCCACGGCCTCAACCGTGGGCTTATTGTTTCCATCCCGAGGTCTCGAGGCATCGGGACGAGGGATCGGCTTAATTACAAATTATTGTAGACCCTTCGACTGCGCTCAGGATACGAAATGATTTGGTTGCTTCATCTTTTACCAGAATAGGAACTGCTTCCTTCACAAATCGAGGCAAAATTGAGCACTTAAAATCTGACTTCAGCAATCTAAAAACTATCTTTGCAGCCATGACAAAAACGGATTTCAAAAGACATACTGTAACGGCTGCTTTACCTTACGCCAACGGACCTGTGCATATAGGTCACTTAGCGGGTGTATATGTCCCAGCCGATATTTATGTGCGCTATTTGCGTTCTAAGGGAGAAGATGTAGCATTCATTTGTGGTTCCGATGAGCACGGAATGGCCATAACCATGCGTGCCAGAAAAGAAGGAATTAACCCGCAAGAGATCGTAGATAAGTATCATAACATGATCAAAGACAGTTTTGGTCAGTTGGGAATTTCTTTTGATATCTATTCAAGAACCTCTAATCAGGTTCATCATGAAACAGCTCAGGAGTTTTTCAAAACCCTTTATGATGATGGTAAATTCGAAGAACGCCAAAGCGAGCAGTATTACGATGAAGAGGCTAAGCAGTTTTTAGCCGACAGATACATTATTGGAACTTGTCCTAAGTGTAGTCATCCTTCAGCATATGGTGATCAGTGCGAAAATTGTGGTTCGTCATTAAACCCAACAGACCTGATTAACCCAAAGTCTACGCTTACCGGAAACCCTCCTGTATTAAAGGAAACCAAGCACTGGTATTTGCCTTTGCAAGACTATGAAAAGTGGTTGAACCAGTGGATAGTAGAAGGACATAAGAGCGACTGGAAGTCGAATGTTTGGGGACAGTGTAAATCGTGGATCGATGGAGGCTTACAATCTAGAGCAATGACTCGTGATCTCGATTGGGGTATAAAAGTGCCAGTAAAAGGAGCTGAAGGAAAAGTCCTTTACGTGTGGTTCGATGCACCAATTGGCTATATTTCGGCTACTAAGGAATGGGCAACGGAAAAGGGAATTGATTGGGAACCTTACTGGAAAGATAAGGACACCAAGCTGGTTCACTTTATCGGAAAGGATAATATCGTGTTCCACTGCATTATCTTCCCAGCCATTCTAAAGGCTCATGGTGATTATATTTTACCTGATAATGTACCAGCCAATGAATTCTTGAACCTTGAGAGTGACAAGATTTCAACCTCAAGAAACTGGGCTGTTTGGTTACACGAATATTTAGAGGAGCTTCCTGGCAAGCAAGATGTATTGCGTTACGCGCTTTGTGCTAATGCTCCGGAAACCAAAGACAATGACTTTACCTGGAAAGACTTTCAGGCTAGAAATAACAGCGAATTAGTAGCCATCCTCGGTAACTTTGTGAATCGTGCTGTGGTGTTGACTCACAAGTATTTTGAAGGGAAAGTGCCTGAGAGGGGAGAGCTTTTCGATATCGATTCAGAAGTGCTTAACGCTTTAGGTCAGGTGCCTAAAAAGGTAGGCGATTCTATCGAAAGATATCGCTTCAGAGAGGCATTAGCTGAGATGATGGACTTGGCTAGAATTGGTAACAAATACTTAGCTGACACCGAGCCTTGGAAGCTGATCAAAACAGATGAGGAAAGAGTAAAGACTATTCTGAATATTGCTTTACAATTGGTCGCCAACCTTTCAATTGTTGCTGAACCATTTATTCCTTTCAGCACAGATAAGCTTAGAGACTTTTTGAACCTTGGTGAACTCGATTGGTCGAGTGCAGGTTCTGATGAGCTTTTAGCTGCCGGACATCAATTAGAAAAAGCGCAGTTGCTCTTCGATAAAATCGAAGACAAAACCATAGAAGAACAAGTACAAAAACTAGAAAATACTAAGAAACAGAACGAGATGGAGAATAAGGAAATAGAAGTAGCGCCATTGAAAGATACTATCGTATTTGATGACTTTATGAAGCTCGATTTAAGGGTAGGAACTATCCTTGAAGCTAAGAAAGTTGAAAAGTCGAATAAACTACTTCAGTTTTTAGTAGATACTGGAGTTGATAAAAGAACCATTTTGAGTGGAATTGCTAAACATTATTCTCCAGAAGAAATGATTGGTAAGCAAGTGACCATTGTGGCTAATTTGGCACCAAGACCAATGATGGGTACTGTTTCAGAAGGAATGATTCTTATGGCCGAAGATGCTGAGGGTAACCTTAGACTCATTCAGCCAAATGAAAACGTAAACCCTGGTTCTACCGTTAGTTAGTTTAAGGTTTAAAGTTATTGTTTAATGTGTTCTCCTCCGAAGGAGGGTATTCGTGCAAACCGCAATTAACTGTGGCTCAATGTCCCCCGCTGGCGGGGGAAGGGGGTGGACATAGACTTTAAACCTTAAACCCTGAACATAAAACAGTTCTATGAAAATTAACGCCCAACGCTTACTGGAAAACCTTGATCGCTATGCGCAAATAGGGAAGATGGGCAGTATTGGCGTTGAGCGTATTGCTCTATCTGAAGAAGATAAACGAGCTCGCGACTTATTAAAAGCCCAAATGATTGATGCTGGATTGCAAGTTCACATCGATCAGTTGGGGAATATGAATGGTATTCGCAAAGGTAAAAGAGAGGGGAATCCAGTTGCTTTTGGCTCACATTTAGATACTGTCTATTCTGGAGGAAGGTATGATGGTGCACTGGGTGTTCTTGCTGGTTTGGAACTCATTCAAACCTTAAATGACAATCAGATTGAGACAGAGAAGCCTCTTGCGTTGGTGAACTTTACCAATGAAGAGGGAGTGAGGTTTGCACCAGACATGATGGGCAGTCATGTCCATGCTGGTATGGCCGACCTCTCCGATATTCTCAACTCACCTGCTTATGACAATCCCAATGAAACAGTAGGGAGTTGCCTGAAATCCATAGGATATGATGGTGAAATGGAACCTGGAGCCATTCAATTCGATGCATTTTATGAGCTGCACATTGAGCAAGGACCAGTTTTAGAGCTAGAACAAATTGATATTGGAGTGGTGGAGCAGGTTCAGGGAATATACTGGACACGGTATAAAGTTCTGGGTGAGGCGAATCACGCAGGAACCACGCCTGTTTATTACCGAAAAGATGCTGGTTTTGCCGCTGCAAAAATTCAGCAATTCATAGGTAAATACACCAGAAGGAAAGAAGGTAAAGTGTTAACTACAGTCGGGTCGGTTAAGCTCTCGCCAGATGCAATCAATATAGTACCAGAGTCTGCTGTATTTACTTTAGATGTAAGAAGTACCGATGAAGCACTGCTTCGCAAAGCCCAAAAGCGAATTGATAAGTATATAGAAGAGACCGTTGAGGCTGATGAATTGAATTTCGAAAGAGAGGAATTGGTTCGGTTTAGTCCTGTTCGTTTTCCCCTTAGTATGACGGACAGTGTGCAAATTGCTACACAGTCTCTAGGGCTAACTTATAAAAGAATGTCAAGTGGTGCTGGGCATGATGCTCAGATGATGGCCCATTTTTGTCCATCAACCATGATTTTCATCCCAAGTGTACGAGGCATTAGTCACAATGTGGAAGAGTTCTCTCACGATAAAGATGTGGAGAATGGGGCGAATGTTTTGTTGGCAGCTGTTTTAAGGAAGTCTAGCAGTTAAATGTTCTTGCTTTAAGCATACTTCAAATACCGTTCATTAGTCCATCGGTATCCCCATTGCATCATTTCATAGAATATGATGGCATATAAAACCGTAATTGTGCTGAACATAGCAAAGAGTAAGCCTGGAATTAGGCGATTTGTTTGGTAGAATATGTCGGTTAGAATTCCGAAGCCTTGTCCAAATAAGGTGAATGAAAACGCAGTATACATTCCGTAAACGGAAAATACAAAAGACTTTTTTCTCCATTTTTTAGTGCCAGAGTATAACGCTAGTAAAAGAATAATAGCCTCAATCATTCCAAGTAGGTAAAAGTAGATCTTGTAATAAGTACCGTTCTCAAAAGGTAGAATCGTATCGCCTATTAAGTAGAAGAATAATAGGATTGCAAGTGTTCTTAAAGCTTTGACACTGGCAATGTAATCGAAAACTATATCTACCAATTTATCTCTGCTGAGCTTTGAAAAGCTTTTTCTAAATTCATCTTCCATTACAGAAAAGCCCATTACCCCAAAGCCAGCGTGAACCTCATGGATAGCCTTAGAGATTGATTTATTTGGGTTTTTCTCCATTTTAGCCTCAACAGCAGAAGCCACATGATCTAGAATCTCCATCTCTATTTCAATATGAGTAAAGCCTCTGGAGTGAATGAATTTCTTGATTTCAGTTATTTGATCTTGTGCTAGTTTCATAGTGCTGGCTTTAGTTTACTGTTGATCATTGATACCTTGATGGCGGCTATTTCAGATATAACCACAAATGTGATTAGAAAGGCGGATAGGGGGAGGTAGATATAATAGTAATCCTCCCCAAATGCATCGCGGAGTAGATTCACACAATTGCTTAGTAAAACTGGATTCAAGACCCATGCCAGTGAGGTTGTATTGGCTAAACTACGCTTATATGGTTTGTTGAGCGACTTACAAGACTTTCTATAACTTATAATTATACAAGACTGAACTATTATGGCAGAAGCAAAACTTAAGAGTATGAAAATCAGTGATACTGTTTTCTCGTTAAACACGGTATTGAGCCAATATATAGAGACAAAAGCAGCTAGTAAATAGATAAATATGGGCCAACGGAAATATGTCTTTAGCTCTTGCAAGAAAAGGCTTCTGTGAGCAGAATTGTAGGCATACGCTTTTTTATTCCTAATTTTTCTCAAACCCGTTTCTCCACCACACTGGTGGTAGAAGGCATTCAAATGATCAACAATGCTAATTTCATAGTTAGTATTCTCCTCAAAGCTAGTTGCTATGTGATCGAACATTTCCTCGTAAAGCTCTTCTGTGTTGAACTTATGAAGAAGAAGAAACTCTTGGATATGGTAAGCTTCTCTCGGGGTAATCTGATTGTGAGTAGTTAAAAGGCTTTCCATTAGTTCAATGCTTGAATTTGCAACCTAAATTCTTCTTTGTAGAGTTTCTGACTGCTAATGAAGAACAGGATCAGTAGCACTGTTCCTGGAATAGTTAAAATAGGAGAATTGACCCATTTCATAAGTAATTCCGATCCGCCAGATAATGTGAAAAGCTGAAAAACAACATTTGGGATAGAAATGAATAGGGACATGTCGTTGCCTAAAACTGAATATACTTGCGAGGTTTTATAGTATTTTTTCTTTGTCTTGCATTGATAAGAATACCAGAGAATTCTAGACATAAATACAAAAACGAGAATGAACCATAGGGCAAGAGATATCCCAAAAAGCTTAGAATTATTGATGTAAAGACTTGAGATGTAAACCACTCCAGATACACCAGCTGTTATAATCATGTTAGGCCAGCCCAAAAGGTAGCTCATTAATATTTGAAAGAAACGCTTCCAGATGAGCTTCCTGCGCGCATTCATCTGAGTTTTTTCAATAGAAAGTATCTTCTTAACTCCGCCAAAACTGGGTTGGACTTCATCCCGAATATGCTCCTGAAGGGTTTGAGTCTTATCTTTTCTGTTTTCAAATGATGATAAAATATGATCTTCCATTTCATAGAAGAATTCCCTCGTCATTACACCAATGGCTTGAAGGTATTTGCCAATAATATCATGTTGATTCATACTCATCCCAATCCAAGTTTAGGGTTCAACACTTTTTGTAGGTTTACTAGAAAATCTTCTAGTTCAGAGACTTTTGCTTTAGCCTCGGCATTGCCTTCTTTGGTTAGGGAGTAGTATTTGCGAACTCGGCCATCAACCTGCTGAGTTTCTGTGGTTAGGTAGCCTTCTGCTTCTAACTTATGGAGAGTGGGGTAGAGGGCTCCTTCGGTAAGTTTAAATTCACCAGCAGTGAGCTGCTTTACTTTTTGGGTGATTTCATAGCCATACATCTTTTCTTGCTCTTCTAATAGTCGAAGAACAATAGTGGCTAAGCTTCCCTTTAGCAATTTACTTGAAGACATATACAAGTATACCTAATTTTCTTATGTATAAGAAAATTAGGTATGTGTTTGTTCAAAGTTCAAACGTTGAACTTAAAACATGAAACATAGAACTAACTAGTCATTGTACTCTGTCATGGTTCTGATGATGCCAATGGTGCAGAAGCTATAAATCATGTCTATAGCCTTATCCATGGCGAATGGTAGTTCATCAAATTCTTGTTTCGTGAATTTCCCTAGTACATAATCAACTTGTCGACCTTTTGCAAAGTCATCACCAATACCAAATTTAAGGCGAGGATAGTTTTGTCCACCTGTGAGATCTTCAATGTTCTTGAGCCCGTTGTGGCCAGCACTAGAGCCTTTTGCACGCATTCTCAACTTACCGAAAGGAATGGCAATATCATCTACTATCACTAGACAGTTTTCCTTTGACACGTTTAGCTCATTCATCCAGTGGCGCATGGCTTTGCCGCTTAGGTTCATATACGTGGTAGGCTTAATCATATGAATGGTTCTGCCTTTGTGCTTTGCTTCTGCATGATAAGCTAGGCGAGACATTTCAAAGTTGACACCTTTTTGGTCTGCCAGACGATCTAGCGTTAGAAAGCCAATATTATGACGCGTAAGCTCATATTCGGGGCCTATATTCCCCAGTCCGATGATGAGGTATTTCATGAAATCTAAGTTTCAAGTTTGTTTTCAATGCTCAAAGTAAGCAGTCAGTATTTATACTTTAAACTTTGAACGGTATTAAATAAAAAATCCTGCCCAAAATTGAGCAGGATTCATTTCTAAGATTTTATCTGAATTACTCAGCGCTATCATCTTCAGCTTCGGCAGCTTCAAGCTCTTCGGCAGATTTACCTCTAAGTGCTCTTGGAATAGCTACGTTCACTACTGTTACGATTGGGCTAGTTAAGAACTCGAAGTTCTCTGTTGGCAATTCACCAACTTTAATAGCCTTACCAATTCTTAAGTTAGTTACATCAATCTCGATTACCTCTGGCATATCTTTAGGCAACGCTTTGATGGCTAGTTTAGGGTTCTTAATAATTAAAGTACCACCATTCTTAACACCAACTGCATTTCCTACAGTTTTAACAGGGATATTCATTTTAATAGGAGTACCTCTGAACAATTGTAGCAAGTCTACGTGCAATAAAGCCTCACTTACTGGATGCCATTGCGACTCTTGAATAATTGTTTCATAGATTTCACCCTCTATGTTCAACTTGATGAAACAAGCTTCTGGAGTGTACAATACAGGCTTAAATTGAATAGCAGGAGCATAAAAATGCACTTGCGTATCGCCACCATATAAAACACCTGGTACATTACCTTCAGCTCTTAGTCTGTTAGACTCAGTTTTTCCGAGATTTGCTCTTTTAAACCCTATAATCTCTACTTCTCTCATTGTATATAATTGTTAAATAAATAATTGACTAATTGAACCATCCGTGGTGATGTTCTTAATGGCTTTCGCGAAAAGCTCTGCCACTGTTAATACACGGATTTTAGAAGACTCTTGCTTGAGTGGAATAGTATCGGTTACTACCAATTCATCTAATACAGAACCTTCAATATTTTCATAGGCTTTGCCAGAAAGCACTGGGTGAGTACATACTGCTCTTACAGATTTTGCTCCTTCATCCATACAGATTTTAGCAGCCTTACAAAGCGTGCCACCTGTATCTACAAGGTCATCTATAAGCACTACATTTTTGCCTTCTACACTACCAATAATTCGCATTTCGGCAACCTCATTTGGTCTTTTACGGTGCTTATCAATCACCACCATTTCAGCATTAAAGTGCTGCGCGAACTCTCTAGTTCTTTTCACACCTCCAACATCTGGAGAAGCAAAAAGCAGGTTGTCTAGGTTTAGACTACGTAGGTAAGGAACAAATATGGCCGAACCGTCTAGATGGTCTACCGGAATGTCAAAGAAGCCTTGAATCTGGCCAGCGTGTAAATCGCAAGTCATAATTCTATCGGCACCAGCAGCTGTTAGAATGTTGGCAACCAATTTAGCACCAATGGCTATTCTTGGTTTGTCTTTTCTGTCCTGACGGGCATAACCGAAGTACGGAAGTACAGCAATTACTTTATAAGCACTGGCTCTTTTGGCAGCGTCAATCATTAAACATAGCTCCAACAAGTTTTCTGCTGGTGCCATAGTAGATTGTACCAAAAATACGTTTGCCCCACGAATGGATTCAGTGAAGTAAGGAGCCATTTCTCCGTCAGAGAATGTTTGCAGTTTTATTCCGCCTAATCCCTGTCCGAAGAACTCACCGATCTTCTTCCCAAGGTCTGCTGAACCATTTCCTGCAAAAATTTTGTGTTCTCTGGATGTATTACTCACAATGCCTAATTTTCGAGCTGCAAAGGTAGGGAAAATAATGAATTTATAATTGTTTCTCGAAAACAGATTTTACCTCCAATTTAGGATGTGAGTCTTATTGGGTTTTCGCTATGGTAAAAGTAGCAGTAAGGCCAACGCAAAAGTTTCGTGGGAGCTTATGAACGCCAAAAATAGCCCTAGTATGTGTGCCTTTTTCTTCCAAAACCTTCGCGAATAGATCAGATGCTCCATTCACTACTTTCGGTGCATCGTCCCAATCTTCTGCCGACTGATAATAGGCATCAAACTGATTAAGCCCGATAACTCTGTCGAAGCCTACTTTCGCTTTTATTTGAGATAATACGTTTAGAGCACATAGCTGCATGGCCTTGTAACCATCTTCTGTTGTAATTGACTCTCCCAAGCGCCCTTGATAGAGATACTCTTTGTTCAGAATTGGGAACTGAATGGCCACATAGGCAATTTGCTCGCGGATATTTACCGAAACATAACTCCCTCCAGGAGTAGATACTTCGGGTAATATAAGTCCTAGTTCTTTAAGTCGTTCTTCGGGTGTTGCCATTTTATCAATTGCCCTTGATTAGTTCTTACCTGCTTTGAAGTGTTGCGATGTAATAGTTTAAGTCTGCTTTCAGCTCTTTGCCTGTTACTTCTTGGTTTTGCCAGCGTGAAGTTGGGGTAAGTCTAATGCTTTGACGACCAACGGTAACGTCAACAGGCATATCGAATGAAGAGATAGAGTTGATCCAGCGATGGTATAGCTTACCATCTTTAAAATAGTACTCCAATGTGGGTACCCTTCTATCTCTCAAGTATTGATTGAAAAATGCTGTGAGATCTAGGTTGAGAAATTCAGCTATGAAATTTTCAATATCTGAAGTATGGACCGTTTTATGGTAGAATTGTTCTCCAAGCCCTCGGAGTACACCTCTCCATTGCTCATCATCATTTACAATGGTTCTAAGTGTGTTCAGCATGTTGCCTCCTTTGTAGTACACGTCACCTGGGTAGTCTTGGTAATTGACTCCGTATGGACCAATCATGGGTTGTGTGTTTCCAATGGCTGTTCTGGTTCCTCTAACGTATTCTTGGCCTGCTTCTTTGCCGAAAAAATAGTCTAAAAACAGACTTTCAGAATAGTTGGTGAAGCTTTCGTGAATCCACATATCGGCCATGTCTTTATGGGTAATATTGTTAGCGAACCACTCATGGCCTGATTCATGAACTATTATGAAATCGAACTTCAAGCCCCAGCCAGTAGAGCTTAAATCTCTACCTAAATAGCCATTTTGAAAACCGTTTCCGTAGGTCACTGAACTTTGATGCTCCATGCCTAGGTATGGAGCCTGTACAAGTTTGAATCCGTCTTCGTAAAATGGATATGCTCCGAACCAGTGTTCAAAGGCTTCTAGCATTCTAGGTACTTCTTTGAATTGTTCTCTTGCCTTAGCTTCGTCTGGTTTAAGTGCCCAATAGCTAACCTGTAAATCTCCTTTTTCGCCTTGGTAAGTTTCTTCCCAATTCACGTAGTTTCCAATGTTTAAATTGATTCCATAATTGTTGATTGGGTTTTTGACTGTCCAGTGAAATGTCCTGGTTTTTTTCTTTCTATTTCTATCGATTTTCACTAGCTGACCATTAGAAACATCGGCTAGATGTTCTGGAACTTCCACACTAATATCCATGCTGTCTACCTCGTCATACATATGGTCTTTACAAGGCCACCAAACAGAAGCACCCAAACCTTGGCAAGAGGTGGCAATAAAATCCATTCCGTTAGCGTCTTTCTTCCAGCTGAAACCACCATCCCAAGGGGCTCTTCTTGCTTCTCTGGGTTTGCCTTCATAGTGTACAGTAACTTTATTGATCGAGCCTGGCGTTTGTTTCTCGGTAAAAAGAATAAAGTGGGCATTGCCCTCTGAGCTAAAGTCCAGCTCTTGGCCATTCTGAATAACCTTTGTGATCTGAAGAGGAGCTTGAAGGTCAACTTGCATAAGGTTGTGCTCTTCTAGCACTTTGTATTGAATGGTGTTACTTCCGGTTATTCTCTTCTCATTGGGTAAAACTTCTACACTGAGATGGTAATGGGTTAAATCCCACCATTTACGTTCTTCTGTAATTGTACCACGCAACGAGTCTTGACGTGTAAATTCTTGTGCGAAAGATGAAGTGGCGATTAGGAGCAGCGCTAAAAATGAAAGTAACCTCATAATTGAAAATTTGCTGAAGATAGGGAGAAATGAGATGTGGAGTCTAACCTTTAACAAACCTGTGGCCATAATTGGTCGATACAATTGAAATCGAAGTTCAAAGATGCTCGAATAACTGATGAACTACCTTTTTTTCATCCCGAGGAAAGGAGGGATCAGCTAGTCGACTTTATTGGGCAGGTCCTTCGGCTTCGCTCAGGATAGGGAATTTAGGACTAGTAACGTTAGTGGGGGAGTTGGGTGTCAGTTATAAACTGACTTTTCGGGTATCCTTGATACAATCGAGGATGAGTTGATCTAACCTTTAACAAACTTGTGGCCATAACTGGTCGATACAATTGAAATCGAAGTTCAAAGATGCTCGAATAACTGATGAACTGCCTTTTTTCATCCCGAGGAAAGGAGGAATCAGCTAGTCGACTTTATTGGGCAGATCATTCGGCTGCGCTCAGGATAGGAAATTAGGGTGCTAAGTAACGTTAGTGGGTGAGTTGGGTGTCAGTTATAAACTGACTTTTCGGGTATCCTCGATACAATCGAGGATGAGTTTCTTGAAGTTATTGATCAGTCGAAACAAAAAAAGCTCCACATTTCTGTGAAGCTTTTTGTTGGTCTACTAGGGCTCGAACCTAGACTCTTCTGAACCAAAATCAGACGTGTTGCCAGTTACACCATAGACCATCCTTGAATTGGGAGTACAAAAGTAGTGTTTGATCTTATATTTGAAAACGTTTTGAGAGAAAAATATCAACTTTTTTTTCAGTCCTCAATTTTCCAAAAAGCTATGCCTCCTGCTTGCTTTCCAAGATAAGCAGTGTCTATCAGCTTAAGCGTTTGTAAATCAAATACATCCACCATGCCAGGGGCATCGCCAATACCTTCAACACTTACAAAGGCATATTTTGAGTCCGATGAAATGGCCACACCATGCGTAACTTTCTGGCTGTTGTCTAGCCTAGCTACTTCTTCTCCTGTTTCTAAATTCCAGATACCTGTCTTGGCTGCAGACTTATAAGACACTACCATAAATTTACCGTCAGGAGAGAGGTCTATGTTATATGGGCCTTTGTCTGTTTTGAACTTGCGCGTAGCTTTCCAAGATTTGGTGTCAATCTCCAAAACCTCATCAGAACCATTGCCTGCCACATAAACCAAGTCTTTACTAGGGTGAGGGCTTACCCATGTTGGTTTAAAAGCCGAATGTTTCATGCCACCCATGTCATGATTCATTTTTGAATGATCCAACTTTGAATGATCCATCGATTCTTGTTTTTTCATTCCAGACATATCATGTCCCATTTGACTGTGATCCATCTTAGAATGATCCATGCCTACCATTTTGCTGGCTTCGTCTAGGTCTAACTGGCGCGAAACTCTTAAGTCCAAAGCATCAATTTCAAATAGTTCACCAGACATCATTGCTACAGAATAATGCTTCATGCCATCTCTAGATAAACGACTTCCGTGAGGCATTGCTCCAGTAGTGATTTGCTCTAATTCAGTCATAGATTCAACATCTACTACCGATACTGTGCTTGGTACCATATCTCCATGCAGATTAAAGTTTACGCAGTAAAGAAGACCCGTAACAGGAGATATTTGCATAGAGGCAGGGAAGAGGCCAAGTTGCGTAGTTCCAACCACTTCGTCTGTGCCGGTTTTGAACTTATAAAGCATGCCGTATGGGTTGCCATGTGCCAGGCTTAAGTACCAATACTCGCCTTCAGGGTCTACAGTAATGCCGTGCGGGCCTTCAATTTCTGCTGGCCAGACCCCCACAGGTATGTTCTTGATGGTTTCAGCTTTCTTTCCATCAAACTTTACCACAGAAACTTCATCTTCAGACTCTGCAGTTACATAGATGTAATAGTCTTGAGCAGATAGTGAACTGGCTGCCAGCAAACAGATTAATACAATAAGCTTTTTCATTTTTTTAGTTATCGGTTATCCGTTAACGATTATCAGTGTTTTTTAATCTCAATCAGAGTCTCTTTAAGAGGACTCTGATTATTTGTCGCTCAGTGTCTCCTAAAGGGAGACACTGAGCGAGATGTGCTTAGTCATTAGTCCAAGACCGATGGTTCATGGCCAACTTCACAACATCAATACATATTAATTTTCAGACTTATTTCGACTGAATTTGAGTCTCTTTTGGTTTTTCAGGCTCTAGTTTGGCAGACCAAAGTCCACTGTTCCAGTCAGAGAAGAAAATGTGCCCTTTGTGAAGCTGTGCCCCCCAAGTGAATGGTGCATTGGCAGTGTAACCGTTGCCATCATTCGGAATAAACCATGCTATTTCTCTTCCTTGCTTTCTTAAGTCGCCCATTAATTCACCACTTAAATCGAAAACTCTAACTCCTGCATTATAGAAGGCTACGTAGAGGATGTCATCTTCAATCCAGTAGTTGTGAGAACCAGCGTAAGGAATTTCAACTCTGGCAATTTCTTCAGGGTTTTCAAGATCCGTGAAGTCTACAATGTGCAAATATCCACCAGCCATGTTAACACCGCCTTTGCCAGTATTTAGGCCGTAAGGGAAAATCTCGTCACCACCAATAACGTAGAACTTGCCTGTCTTACTTCTGTATGGGAAAGAAGCATGGTTAGCTCCGTTAGGGTAGGCATAACTGGCAAACTGAACAGGGTTACTTGGAGAACCACCAGCTATTCCATTTCCAACATCTACTAACTGAATACCATCGGCCCAGTTTGAGCTGTAGGCAATTCCGTCTTCTACCCAAACATCGTGAATCGCATGACCAGGAGTGTCTAATTCAAACTTAGAAACCGCATACGGATTTTTAGGATCTTCAATATTGATAGCATAGTACTTTTGGCCAGCACTTAGGGCATATACATGGTCTTGGTAAATGAATACGTTGTGTACACCACCAGTCATGTTTTCATCGAATCTAGACAGAATTTGAACGTCTCTTGGATTCTTCACATCAATGATTACCAAGCCATTTTTTCTGTTTGAAGCACCTTCTCTACTGATTACACAGATGGTTCCATCTTCAGAAATTTTTACATCGTTCACGGTTCTAGCATCTACCTGTACCGAATCTATTTTGTAAATATTGGCAGGGTCGGTTACGTCCCAGAAATAGGCTTTACCATCTGCACCCCAAGTTCCAGTAACTGCGTAATCTCTTCCATCTACACCTTCCCAAATCCATAAATCTGAAGTGTGTTTGTCGTTCACAGAACCTTGACCAACCATTTCAATTTTTCTTTGAACATCTCTAGGTACAATCTTGAGCGTTTTTGATGCTGAAGCAACTCCTGCAGCAGCAGTTACGGTATAGATTCCAGCCTCATCGGCAACAAATCTTCCATCTTGCTTAATAAGCCCTGAAGCACTTTGACTTACATCGTCAGAAACGCCATAGAAAGAATAGGTGATAGGAGCATCGGCAATTACATTGCCTTTTGCATCCATAGCTTTTGCTGTAAAGTGGAAAACATCACCAGTTCTTGCTTGGTCTCCATCGGCAGTTAATTCAATTTTAGTGATAGGGTTTTTCACCACATTTAAGTTGATAGTATTTTCAATGTCTTCTGCCTTTGCGGTGATGGAAACGCGACCTTCTTTGAAGGTGTTGATGATGCCATAGCTTGATACTGAAGCAATATTCTCGTTCTTAGAAGTGAAAGTCACTTGAACATCTTCTCTGGTTAGGCCGGCCTCATCAATAACAGTGTAATTGAGCGGTACTGGAGTTCCCGCATAGATTTTATTAGGAATGCCCTCTACTTTTATCTCAGCGATTGCTGGATACTTTACCAAAACCTTAATGCTGGTACGGTTATTACCTTCTGGGTAGTCTTCTACCGAGCCGCCACCAATTACTAAAACTTCATATTCACCTGGCTTGAAAGCCTCAACCATAAGGTCAGCGTCTACATAAAGACTTCTTCTAGCTCTTGAAAACGCTCTAACTGTTTCGTCAGATTTTTTGCCATCTTCTGTTACGTAGATATCTAGTTTCATTTTTTGTCCAACATCTAGCGTTATGCTTTCTGGTGCGACAATTTTTTTCTGAGCCAGCAGGCTGAGCGGTGAGAGTAGCAAGGCTACTAAAGTGAGTTTGAGTAATTGTTTCATGGTTGATATATTAAGATTGAAGATGGAATGTACCCATTCCATAAAAATGATACAATAAAAAGGGTATAGGTGGTTACCAAATACTTTTGAGTTGAGTAGTTCTTGCGCTATTGATTTCTAGTGGATTATCGTCTGAAATCAGGTAGGCTCGGGTAAAACCTTCAGTAGGGAAAAATACTTCGGTCATTACTACAGAGCCATCATTTAAGAATATTTCAATGGAGGATTCATCTACGAAAAACTCAACTTTCAACTCTTTCTCTTTCAATAATTGTTGAAATGGTGCTGTTGCTTCTTGGTGAGCAAAATTATCTGCAAAATCCGTTAAACCTGATTTTGCGCGATTACCATACAGAGTACCGTCTTGGAATCTAAATACAAACTCTTCTTGAGTTTTTGGATTGTCTAAGACTAAGCGGAAATTGCTTTGTCTGCCAGACGTATTCACAGTGAATTCAGACTTGAAAGGAACGGTCAAGCCTAAATCATCAGTATTCATCAAGGAGAACCTGGTGCCTGCATTAACCGACTCCTTCTCAAAATCGACTGATTTTGTATGCAGACTCGCTAATTCATTTACTGGCCGAGAAGCTACCGTATAAACTCCAGATGTCTGATTTTTGGTAAGGTGGAGGCTTCTAGGAATGGTCATCGCGCTGCGCCATTTTTCCGTAGGAACCACTTGCGCATAATTCCAATTACCCATCCAGCCTAAGAATAGCCTTCTACCATCTTCTTCTGGAATATCGCTCCAAGTAACTCCAGCGTAATTGTCAGGTCCATGGTCTAGCCACTGGCTTGCATTTGGGTCTTGACTGTTGGTAAAGGTTTTTCCGTCAAAGTCTCCCACAAAATACTGGGTAGCAGAACCGCCATTTGGCCCTCCAGGATTAATACTGAGCAACAGTACCCATTTTTTTTCTTCGCTACCTTCAACCTGAAGCTGAAAAAGATCTGGGCATTCCCATACACCACCGTGAGACCCATCATTCATTCCAAAGTCACTCTGAAATTTCCAGTCTATTAAGTTGGGAGAGGTGTAAAATTTCACTCTATCAAGTGCAGCAAAAACCATTAACCACTGCTGGAAATCTTCGAGCCATATTACTTTTGGGTCGCGAAAATCTTTGATGCCAGGGTTCGGTACTACAGGATTACCCTCATACTTGGTCCATGTTCTACCTTTGTCATTGCTATAGGCTATGCTTTGATATTGATAGGTGTTGTTGCCTTCTTCTTCAGCACCAACAGGTTCATGATGAGTAAAAATAGCAATCATGGGAGGGTGTTCTCCAGTTTGAAAGCCACTGGTGTTGTTCCAGTCAACTACTGCCGAACCAGAGAATATATATCCTAATTCATCAGGGTAAAGGGCTATAGGTAAGTGTTTCCAATGTACCATGTCTGGGCTTACTGCATGCCCCCAATGCATTGGTCCCCACACCGTACTGTCAGGATAGTATTGATAGAAAAGGTGGTATTCACCATCGTAATATACCATCCCGTTGGGGTCGTTCATCCAGGCTTCTTTTGGGGTGAAGTGAATTTGCGACCTGAATTTGTCGTCAGGAAAAGAGAGTTCTTCTTGTTGCTCTTTTTTCTGCTTTTCTTGATTACAAGAGGAGAGTATTAGAATGGTAAGAAGGAGTAAGGACAGTTTTTTCATTATTGACGGATTAGTTCTTTCTCTAATTGTTCTAGTGATTTACCTTTTGTTTCAGGCATAAACCTCCAAACGAATAAAAGTTGGAATACCATAAAGATGGCGAAGACGGCAAATACCCAACCTGCACCAATAGAGGTGAATAAAGCTGGAACCATGGCTGGAATTATGGCCGCTAACCACCAGTGAACAGAGGAACCGAATGACTGACCCTTTGACCTCAGGTGGTTCGGGAAAATCTCAGATATAAAGACCCAAATAACCGCACCTTGACCAATGGCGTGAGCTCCAATAAATAGAAAAAGCGCTGGAGGAATAATGGAAGACCACCCATTGAAAAAGGCCAAAGAAGTAGTAGCGAGTGTTATGATGTAGCCAAACGAACCAATGTACATCAGCTTTTTTCTGCCTACTCTGTCTATAATAAGTACACCTATTATGGTGAAAATGAAATTGGCAATGCCAACTCCAACAGTACTCAAGAATACGGCATCATCTCCCAACCCTGCCTCTGAGAATATTCTTCTGGCGTAGTATAGCAATGCATTAATTCCACTGAACTGATTGAAGAATGCAATGGCAAATGCAAGCATTAAAGGTACTCTGTACTTAGAAGAAAACAGGCTTTCTACTGTGCTATGCTTCTGAACTGAAGATGTACGGACAATGGTAAGCTGAGCTTCCACTTCATTTTCTGGGTAAATGCATTCAAATATTTTTCGTGCCCCTTCTTCATCGTTTTTCTTTAGCATAAGCCAACGAGGGCTTCTTGGTACAGTCAAGACTATAAGGGTATACGCTAGGGCTGGAACAGCCTCAATACCAATCATCCATCGCCAAGCTTCTGTGTCTACATTTATAGCGATAAGGTAATTAGAAACAAAGGCTATAAGTATACCGAAAACAATGTTTAGTTGATACAGAGCAACGAGTCTGCCTCGCATTTGTGCTGGGGCAATTTCCGATACGAACGTAGGGGCGGCAATGGTAGAAGCACCAACACCAAGCCCACCGATAAATCTGAATATAGCAAACAGCCAAGGGTCGCTCACCATGGCCGAGCCTAGTGCAGAGATAGTATATAAGATTCCTATAATTAGAAGAGTTTTCTTGCGACCTAATTTGTCGTTTGGGATGCCTCCCAGCATAGCGCCTATAACAGTACCCCAAAGCGCGGAACCAACAACGATAAGACCGTGAAAAAGGTCATTGCTGCCGTTGAGTGTATAGGTTGACCACAAAGCTTGTAGCTCTTGTTCTGCACCGTTGATTACAATGGTATCGAAACCGAAGAGGAAACCAGCAAGGGCTCCTGCTATAGACCAGAAGTAGACTTTTTTAGCGTTCATTAAGGTTGAATTGAAAATGTAATTTACTATAAATACCTTAATCACAAAGTCTTAGAAATTAAGGTGCATCGGTAGGTTGGCTGACCTGAGTTTTACTTATTAATTAAAATACAAAGAGCTACTGAAAGTAGCCCTTTGTATTTCATAATGAATTGATCTTTTTAATATGACAGTTTTTTGAGGTGTTGAATACTGGTCTCCAAACTGGTTAGAGAGTCCACCTCAAAGTTGGCGTCTTGTTCAATGAAGAAGTACTTCAGCCCTGCGTCTTTTTTGTGAGCAAAGATCTGTTTCCAGTCTATAATGCCATTTCCAATCTCGGTCATTGGTTGCCCTTCGTCTAAAGAAAGGTCTTTCACATGCCATAATGGAACTCGGCCAGAGTTATCTCTGAAGAAAGTCAGTGGGTTGATGCCTGCTTTTCTAGCCCAGTAAATGTCTAGTTCAATCTTGACGTTGCTTGAAGAAGTTTCCTTTAGGATTACATCCATCGGCAATTGGCCATCAATTTCCTGAAACTCAAAATCGTGGTTGTGATAAGCAAATTGGATTCCCGACTTTTTAGTCATTTCACCAAAAGTGTTAAACTGCTCACATAGTGCCTTGTATTGGTCAATTGACTCTCTCTCGTTAGGCATTAGGTATGCGCACACCAAATATTCGGTGCCGAGCTCTGCTGCATCATCAATGGTTTTTTGCATGTTGTCACCAAGGTTTGGTGTCATTATGTGAATGCTCTTGAGTGTGATTTTATTGTCACTGATGATTTCTTTGGCTTCAGCGATTGGCTTGCCGAGTAGTTTGCCTTCACCAAAGTTAAAGCCTTCCATGTTGGTGTAGCCAGCTTTTCTGAGTCGCTTTAGCGTGCCAGCCATGTCTTTCATAATAAAATCACGGACGGTGTAAGACTGAAAACCAAACTCTTTGATTTTCTCTCTTCGCATTGCTTCAGCAAGAGCCGAAGGTGCCACTAAGGCAGCTGAGCCTGCTAAGGCTGCGGATTGTAAAAAGTTTCTGCGTTTCATGATTATCTGTAGATTTCTTTTCGAAATAATTCTTTTGAAACTAAGAAAAAGGAGGGAAGTAAACTAGATTTTGTTATTCATTGGGCGAAACCGCCCAATGAGAAGAGGTGTTCCCTAAGAATATATGTTCTTAAAGTGTGGCCTTTTAAAGGTTTGAAACAAAAAAGGCAGCCATCTCAAAGAGAGCTGACTGCCTTATGTCTTGAAAATTGACTTTTACATCAATTCGTACATTTCTCTAAGTTTCTTTCTGGTGATGGTTTCTCTCCAGTTTTTGCCAAGGGCATTTTCCCAAAGTGGTTCAAGGAACATGGCTACATCAATCATTTTCTCGAACTGAGCATCGGTAAGGTCGGCACAGATTCCTTTAGGAATGTAGATTTCGTGCTTATCTACCATCGCCTTAAACTTCTTAACTCCATCAGGATAGAACTCTTCAAGATGATCGAAAACTATACAGTTCCCAATGCCGTGCTTGGTGCCTAGTAAAAAGCTTAATCCATAAGAAAGAGCGTGTGCTACACCTACTTGAGAATAGGCAATGGACATTCCTCCATGAAAAGAAGCCATCATTAGCTTATCATCAGAGTCATCGTCCCACTCATTTTTTTCTAGGAAAATCTCTTCACAAAGTTCATTAGCTTTCTCTCCGTAAGATTGGGAAAAAGTGTTTAGGTAAGTTCCTGTTAAAGATTCTACACAGTGGATGTAACAATCCATACCAGTGTAAAACCTCTGGTTTTTAGGAGCATTTTTAATCAACTCAGGGTCTAGCACAATCTGATCGAAAGGCGTGTAGTCTGAGTTCATTCCCAGCTTTCTTTCTGGGCCAGTAAGCACTGTAGTTCTAGAGACCTCAGCTCCAGTACCTGAGAGTGTAGGAATACCAACATGATAAGCGCCAGGTACTTTAACCAAATCCCAGCCTTGATAATCTGCAGAAGAACCAGGGTTGGTCATCATCAACGAAACAGCTTTGGCTAAATCTAGCATGCTTCCACCACCTATGCCTATTACACCAGAAACTTCTCCGTAAGTGTCTTTTAGCTCATTGGCAATTGCATCTACTTGCTTGGTTTTTGGTTCATCGGCAGCACTTGCAAAAACAATTTTATCAGTACCTGAAAGGGGAACTCGGCCAATTAGCTCTTGCTTGTCTTTAAACACATCATCTACAATGTAGATAAACGGATAGTCTCCTTTTCTATGTGGTTTAATTATATCTGCGGTTTGATCGAAACAGCCTCTGCCGTAAACGACCATTTTAACCATTGGGAAATTCTTGAATTTCATATTAGTCTTCAATAAATGTTTTGGCATTCTCCAGATCTTCAGGAGTATCTATTTCAATACCCATATATTCTGTTTCTACCATTTTAATCTTTTTGCCTGTTTCCAAATACCTTAGGCACTCAATTTTTTCAGTGTCTTCAAGTATAGTCATAGGCGTATTGTAAAAGTCGAGCAAAGCCTGCTTTCTGAAAGCATATACACCAATGTGCTCGTAGTATTTGGCGTTTGCTGCCTTATTTCTTGGGTAAGGAATTGGAGACCTAGAAAAGAACATGGCGAAGTTATTTTGGTCTACCACCACCTTCACATAGTTTGGGTCTTCAATCTGATTTACCTTAGTAAGTACCTGCATAAGAGAAGCTAAATCAATCTCTTTGGCATCTTCTCCTTCAAAAACTTCGAGCAGCTTAACCAATGGCTCTTTTTTGGTAAATGGTTCGTCTCCCTGAACATTTACTATAATATCGGCCTCTATCTTTTCTGCGGCTTCGGCAATTCTATCACTGCCACATTCATGCTCTTTTTGACTCTTTATGGCTTTGCCACCACTTGCCGTAATCTCCTCAAATATGATGTCTGAGTCAGTGACTACGTAAACTTCTTCAAACAAACCAGTATTCACCGTTGACTCGTAGGTTCTCAAAATCACAGACTTTGAGCCTAGTTTTGCCATTAGTTTACCGGGGAAACGTGTGGCATCGTATCGGGCAGGAATCAATGCAACTGCTTTCATTATAATACCGATTGAATGGTTTCAGCCATTTTAGAGGCTCTCTCTTTAGCTTGTTCTTCCGTCCAGTTTAAGTTGATTAATGATGATATAGTTCTACCCATTACTGTATCAGATTGAGCGAATGAGTTGAAATCTGTTTCTTCAATTGCCTGAACTAATGTTGGGTTTAATGGGAATAGGGAAGTAGCGTTCTTCAGGTGATCCCACTTTTTAATATAATGCCAGTTGTTATCGAACCAATAGAAATTTCCACCAAGCCCGTTGGCTAGAAGTGCTTTGTGCGCCTTTCTTGCCAATTCTTCAGTAGGGAGGAAGAAGGATAGGAAAGAAGCATTATCACCTTGCGGATCAGGGATTTTTCTAAAAGTAATGCCTTCAACTTTCTCTAAAGCAGCCTTAATGATGGCATTGTGCTTCTTCTGCGTTTCTAAGATTTTGTCGAGCTTACGGATTTGACCAAGCCCAACAGCAGCGTGCAGCTCAGAAATTCTAAAGTTATAACCTAAGAATGGATGACTTTCGGCACCTCTATCGGTGCCAATATGGTCGTGGCCGTGGTCGGTGTAATGGTCCGCGTTGAGAAAGTATTCTTCATTGTTGGTTAAGAATGCACCACCCTCACCACAGGTAATGGTTTTTACAAAGTCGAATGAGAAAGTGCCGCCATCTCCAATGGTTCCGAGCTTCTGCCCATTAAAAGTACCTCCAATGGCTTGGCAAGCATCTTCTAATAAAAGTAGATTGTGTTTCTTACAGATTGCCTGAAGTTCGTCCATCTGAGCCATAGAGCCACACATATGAACAGGCATTACCATTTTGGTTCTAGGGGTAATAGCAGCTTCTACGGCTTTAGGGTCTAAGCAAAGCGTTTCATCAATATCAACTAGTATTGGAATTGCACCAGCAGCAATAATAGCTTCAAAGCTGGCTACAAAAGTGAAAGTAGGCATTATCACTTCATCTCCATGTCCAACTCCCATAACAGCCATAGCTGTGCTAAGGGCTGTTGTTCCACTAGATGTTAATTGAGCATGTCTAACACCGAAAGTCTCAGTAATAGCCTTCTCTAATTCTTTGGCTTTCCAGTGGCCCTGTCTCATACCATCGAAACCATAGCGCATTAGAATCCCCGTGTTCAACACATCATTTACTTCTTTTCTCTCTTCGTCTCCGAAAAACTCAAATCCTGGCATGTATTATAATTTTTGTCAAAAATAGATAGAAATACTTAGCTCTCATAAGTGAGAATAACTCATTTCAAAAAGCTTATGCGTTCTTGAAGAGTTAATAAAAATCCCATTATGGGAATGAAGTCTAGCTATGGTCTTGATTTTGATTTTTGGCACATCATAAGTTTTGTGTAAGTAACAGATTGTCAATGTTTTATGATGTTTAGAGTTAGTTGGCAATGCCTTTGCCTATTATGTGTTGTGGTTACAATCGTAACCTGGTTGGTTAGTGAAGTTGATGGTTAATAATCTATTTGGTTGAGGTGAACCCCGAAGAATACGTCTTCGGGGTTCTTTTTTTATGCATAAAAAAAAGAGGCCGAAGCCTCTTTCAATATAATTTCAATACTTCTGCTTTAGAAGTCTCTTGCGAGTATGCCTCTTAGAGCAGTTACGTTTACCATAGGAATATCAGCACCTTTTTGATTATTCAATGCCTCAATAATAAGGTTAGCGATAATGGCATGACCTCTTGGGTTTGGATGAATACCATCGGTTGAGAAAATACCGTTAGGAGCAAAGTCTGGTTGAAGGTTGTGGCCTTCTATCATAATACCTAAAGTGCCATCTGCTCTTGCTTCTGCTGCATCTGCGAAAGCTGCTAAGGCTGGGTTTGCACCATTCGATGGATCGAACAACGCATTTGCTAAAGCTGGCGAAAGTCCAAAGGCATCTGCAAAAGCAGGCTGAACATCTACTAAGGTGATTGATCCATTAGCCTGTGCGTTGATTCCCGCAACAACTCCTGCAATTGTAGCATTATAAGTAGCTGTCATTTCTACTACGGTTTCAAACTCCTCTATATTGAGGAATAGGCCATCACCATCTGAGTTTGATGGATTTAAAAGGTTGTATCCGAGAGGGATAACCGCACCAATAGTAGTAGTAGGGGTATTGGCTGAGTTATCACCATCAGCTTCAGTACCTAATAGAGAACCTGCAGTCAATAATGGTAACTCACCATTTCTCAACGGTCGAGATTGCTCATAAGGTCTTAGCTGCTCTCTTTGAGCCGCACTGATTCTGTTTAATAGAAGTAATAAGTCAAATTTTGGACCTAGGTCTTCAAGTTCAGTGTCGTGAGCCAAGATTGGATTTGCACCAGCAGAATAAGAGATTTCTCTTTCATCGTAGTCTGCCTGAGTAATCAGATTGGCTTCAACCATTCCTTCTAGCACTTGATTTACAGAGCCAAGACCTGCATTCAACTGATCTGCGGTAGCTTGATCTAGCGTAATGGCATTCCATTTTACTGCTCTAAAGTAAGGAAGCAGTACAAAAGGAGGGAGTGTCATTACTACTCCTTCTGCGCCTGACTGTACCAACGCGCCTAAAGACTGTTCTAGTGCACTTTGGAAGTTAGGTTGACTAGTAATGCTACTTTCGTCAACTCCACCAGCAACAGCGTAACCAAGAATGTCATTGTTGCCTAACCAATAAGAAAAGAAAGTAGGTGTGGTAGACAAGGCATCTCCCAACACTGTACTAGTACCAGGGTTAGAGGCAAACCTCAAATAATATGGATTTGCAAAGCCAGGGTTTGTTGCATCAGTTATTTTCATACCTGGTACACCAAAATTGTTCAACTCTGACTTGTTTCCGCTAAAGTCACCAATTGCTTCACCCACTGTTGGCACTGGTCTTTGTTGAGCAAGGCTTAGCTCATATCTTCCTAAGATATTAGTTCCTGAAACCCCTGAAAAACCATTAGCTGAATTAATATCTGGTTGGTTAAAAGAACCACCTCCTACACCCTGAATAGCAAACTGAGTTGCCAATAGGTTAGGGAATGAATGGTTCTGCCCGTTGGTGTAGAGCGCATTGTCCATAAAACCCGCTGTAATTGAATTACCTAGCGAGATATAATTGGAAAGGTCTAATACTCCACCGTCTCCAGTTTCGGCACCAGGTAGCGGGTTATTGTCTAGCTGTTCTTGTACTAGTATGTCTTCTTCATCGCAGCTAAACGTAATGAAAGCAAGCGGAAGTAGAGCGAATAAGTATGTTTTAAGTCTTTTCATTTTCATTCTCAATTAATTGAAGAATTCGTCAAACGTGATTTGGAAGTAGTAGATGCTACCTAATGTTGGGTTACCAAATGAGGTTGTATAACGCTCATTAAGAATATTGCTAGCACCAAGTTTTAAGGTAGACTTCCACTCAGGCACTTTATAAGAAACCTGAGCATCTAGTGTTCCAAAATCAGGAATTACACCAGTACCAAAAGAAGATTCCCAAAGGAATGCTTGCTGCCATCTATAGTTTACTTGGAAACCAAGCTTATCAGTTACCTTACGGTTACCTACTTGCAGATTGAATCTATATTCAGGAGTGTTGTAAGAAGCTCTAAAGCCTTGAGCAATAAGGTCGCTTTGAGAGATTAGTTGGTTGAATGCCACGTTACCACCAAGGTAGTAGCCACCATCTAAGGTATAATCAACTTCAACAGCCCAACCTTGTGCTTCTACATTACCATCAGCATTGATGTCAAAACCGAATCTTTGTGTAGGAACAGAACCATCAACTATATCTTGACGAACAGCAGGGCTATCGTCTACTTTTGAACCTCTAATACCATTAGGTACTGCTTGAGTGAAATCGATCTCCGCAATGAAGTCTGAGTATCTACTGTAGTAGTAGTAAGCATCAACAAGAAGTCTACCGTCTAGGAAAAGACCTTTATATCCTACTTCGAAGGTGTTAACCTTTTCAGTTTTAAAACCATCGTCTACTCTAGTTTCCAAAACCAAAAGATCTGGGTTGCCAGCAGCTCTAGCAGCCGCTACACTTTCACTTCTGTAAGTGTTTTGAGGAGAGAAGTTGTATCTATTTACCAATAGCTCATTGCTACCAATTAGTCTTCTAGAAACCACATCTAAGTCAATGAATTGATCTTGAGTAGTGGGGATACGGAAACCTCTCTGGAATGAACCTCTAATGTTGTGATTGTCTGCAATTGTACCAACTGCTGAAATTCTTGGAGAAAGCTGGCCTTCAAAGTTCTCGTTTTTATCATATCTAACCGAGCCTTGAAGCTTCAGGTTGTCGTCTAAAAAGTTCTTAGAAACTTGAGTATAAGCACCAAACTCATCTATGCTTACTTCTTCGCCATCATTAGTTAAAGCGAAAAGAGTACCCTCAGAATTCAATGAGTATCTTCTCCAGTTTGCACCAACTACTACATCGGCCCACTCAATTCTTTCACCTAAATCCCAGCTACCTTCCATATGCCAAAGTGCTGATTTGTCTAAGAACTTAGCACCACCATCGGCAATAGAAACTTGTCTTAGTGAATTGGCTAAGGTTTCGAATTCAGCAGAACCTGGTTGAGGCTGAGCTGCATCTGCTGCCTGACGTGCTGCAGCGTGAGATTGTTCAATTGATGCACCTGTTAATCTTGCACCTGCAAAAGTCTGAAGATACGGAGATAAGTAAGTTTGCTGGTTAATCAATGAAGCTAAGGTGTTAGCTGCGTAACTATCGCCTGAGTTCTCTTGGGTGGTGTAAGCTCTAGCGTAGAATTCCGAACCTCTTAATTCTACTTTGGCAGTAGTAATTGAGAAATTATCTAGTACGAATCTATCGTTGGCAGTGTATACCGTGCTACCTGCACCATAATTTACTTGACCGAATAACTCTAGTTTGTCATTCAATCTGTAGTGAAGCGCACCTCCAAACTTTATACTTTCAGTAGTATTGTCTACGAACGAGTTCTCGGTGAAACCAGTAGGAGTAAAATATCCGTCCTGATCGTCAGGGAAAAGGGTTCTTAATGGAACTAAAGAAGTTGTTCCACCTGCAATGGCAGCATCTGCTACAGCCCCTACGGTAATACCGAAGTCACCATATACGTTTACACCATCATAAAAACGATTGTTACCTCTTTCGGTAGTGCCTCTTTCTACAGCACCACCAGTAGCCAAACCTTGGTCTCTTGTGTCTATACCTACAAAGTCTGTAGCTCTTAGGTAAGAACCTGTTACTTTAAATGCTAGTTTGTTATTGAAGGCTTTAGCCCATCTAAATCCATAATCTTGGTAAAACTCTTGTTCTTCAGAAGCACCATAATCTACACTGTTTAAACCAGTTTTAGCATAAACGCTAAGTCCTTGATACTCGAAAGGGTTTTTAGAGTTTAGCAGTAAAATACCGTTTATCGCGTTTGGTCCGTAAAGGGCAGAAGCTGCACCAGGTATTAATTCAGCAGACTCAAGGTCTAGGTCGTTAATACCTACAATGTTACCTACGGCAAAGTTTAAGCCTGGTGCTTGATTGTCTATACCATCTATCAACTGAACGAATCTGGTGTTACCGTTTGCTCCAAATCCACGAGCGTTGATCGATTTAAACGTTAAACTTTGGGTACTAAAGTCTATACCTTTTAGGTTAGCTAAGCCTTCATAAAATGAAGGGGCTGCAGTGGCTTTAATATCCAGAATGTCTAGTTTTTCAATAGAAACAGGAGAGGTGAGGATGTTCTCTTCGAACCTAGAAGCAGATACTACTACTTCTTGACCGAATATGATTTGTTCCTCCATTTTTATTTCTAACCCAGTAACATTTGATTGAGTGATTTCTACTTCTTGTGGAGTGTAGCCAACATAAGAAAAAATCAATGTTAGTGGTGCTGATTGATTGACAGTGAGGTTGAAATCTCCATTGGCGTTTGAGATTGTTCCAACCACTTTGTCTTTTACCCGAATGTTAACTCCGGGTAGGGTCTGACTGCTAGCAGCGTCAATAACTCTACCAGATATCTTTACCTGATCTTGAGCAAGCGCAGTAATCGATTGCATTAAGAGCAGGACCGGTAGCAGACCTTTAAAAATTTTCATCAAGTTCTTCATACTAAGGTTTTTGAAACAAATAAAGTTTGGCGGTCCTATGATCTCAGAAATTGAATCATAGGCATCAGTCCAAAAATACAATGTTTTTGATGTTTAAAAAGTACCGCGCGTAATTTTATTCGTCATGCATAATATTTCTGCAAGAACGGCAAAGCGCGGTTTTATAGCATATAGGGTGAATTCTATTGGGAATTTTTGCGGTTTTCCTCTTCAAGGTGTTTTACCAGTTTATCACAAAGCCTGTTCATAGCAGAAGACATGAATTCGTCTCCAGTAGAGTTCAATATGCTTTGTGCTAGACCACCTAAACAATCCACATAAAAGCGCTTCATTTCGTCTACAGGCATTTCTTTGTTCCACAAATCAATGCGCAAAGTGCTCATGGTGTTGTGATCCCAAATGGCCAGGTTAAAGGCCTTTGTTTCCTCTTCTCCAGGAATGTCTTTGTCGGTAGCATCCCAGGTAATGGTTTCTGGAATAGCGTCTTTGTCTAGTTTTATTTTCAGCTTAATCTCTGAATCTTTCATTTCTGTATTAGTTAGTCTATTTGCATTTCAGGAATTTCTCCTTCAATAATTAGTTTTCCTTCTGTAGCAGCTTCTATTTCTTCAACAGATACGCCAGGTGCTCTTTCAATTAGTTTAAAGCCACCTTCAGGAAGTACATCCATTACGGCTAAGTCTGTCACTATCTTTTTTACACATCTGATACCTGTAATAGGAAGGGTACACTCTTTTAATAATTTAGAGTCTCCACTTCTGCTGCAGTGCTGCATGGCTACAATGATGTTTTCTGCCGAAGCCACCAAGTCCATAGCTCCACCCATGCCTTTCACCATTTTGCCTGGAATCTTCCAGTTGGCAATGTCGCCATTCTCTGATACTTCCATAGCTCCAAGAATAGTGAGGTCTACATGGCCACCGCGAATCATAGCGAAGCTTTCTGCTGAACTGAAAAGTGAAGAACCAGCCATGGTTGTCACCGTTTGCTTTCCTGCATTGATTAAATCAGCATCTACTTCTTCCTCTTCAGGGAAAGGACCAATACCTAATAGCCCATTTTCAGATTGAAGCACCACATTAATATTGTCAGGAATAAAGTTGGCCACTAGGGTAGGGATGCCAATGCCTAAGTTGATGTATGTGCCATCTTGAACTTCTTGGGCAATACGTTTTGCTATACCTATTTTGTCTAAAGACATAATTTGAAAATTTGAAGATGAGTCAATTTGATGATTTACTGGTCGATATATTTTTCGAAAGCACTTTTATAATCGAACCTTTGAACCTCAATTCTCTGTCTGTTCTCATGTGTGTTTGTTAAGTGCATTATTAAATTACCGAATTATCTAATCATCAAATCATTTAATTTTAGTAGTTCGCTGTTCGATTCTCTTTTCGTAGTTTTTTCCTTCGAAAATTCGCTGAACGAAAATACCCGAAGTATGAATTTGGTTTGGATCTAACTCACCAACTTCAACTAGCTCTTCAACTTCTGCAATGGTGATTTTACCAGCAGTGGCCATCATTGGGTTGAAGTTTCTAGCCGTTCCTTTAAAGACTAGATTACCAGCTTTATCGCCTTTCCAAGCTTTCACTAAGGCAAAGTCTGCCCTCAGCCAAGATTCCAATAAGTAGTGTTTACCATCGAATTCTCTTACTTCTTTGCCTTCAGCTACCTCGGTTCCATAACCAGCAGGAGTGAAGAATGCAGGAATACCAGCTCCACCAGCCCTAATTCTTTCGGCCAAAGTACCTTGTGGAATTAGGTCTACCTCCAATTCACCCGAAAGTAGCTGTCTTTCGAATTCAGCATTCTCTCCTACGTAAGAGGAGATCATTTTTTTAACCTGACGGGTTTGAAGCATTAGGCCGATTCCAAAATCATCTACACCAGCATTATTAGAAATACAAGTAAGGCCAGTTACGCCTTTCTTTACTAGTGCACTGATACAGTTTTCGGGTATTCCACATAGGCCGAAACCACCCAACATGAGTGTGGCGTTATCAGGAATGTCTGCAATGGCTTCTTCAGCATTGTTGACCACCTTATTAATCATAGCAATTGATTTTATAGTTTACTTAATCGCTCAGTAACCGACTGCTTGTCAATTTTGAGCTGCTCCTTCAGCGCATCGAGCGAGCTGAATTTAATTTCCTTCCGAATCAAATCTACAAATTCAATTGAGATCTCACTCTCATAGATATCTTCATTGAAGTCAAAAATGTTTACTTCAATTGTTTTATGGTCGCCACCAATGGTTGGGCGGTTACCAATGTTGAGCATGCCATCGAATTTGTTGTACTTAAGACAAACACGAACGGCATATATACCATCGGCAGGAATGAGTTTGTAGTTTTCTTTAATGGAAATGTTGGCTGTAGGGAATCCTAAAGATCTGCCAATTTTTTCACCATGCACTACACGGCCAGTAATGGCATAGTTTCTTCCTAAAAATGTATTGGCTTGTTGTACATCTCCAACCTCTAAGGCTCTGCGGATTTTTGTAGAGCTGATGCCTATTTCTTCAATATCCTGACGAGGAATTTCTTCTACCTCGTAGCAATATTTATCAGAAAATTGGTGTAGCTCTTCCAAACCACCACTTCTGTCTTTACCAAAACGGTGATCGTAGCCAATGATTATTTTCTTGGTTTGAATGCGTTCACTGAGTATTACTCTAATGTAATCTTCGGCCTGCATGGAGGCAAACTCCTTAGTAAAAGGCACTTTAACCAAATGGTCGATACCGTACTCTTCTAGCAGGTTTGCTTTTTCTGGAAAAGTAGAAAGCAGTTGGAGTGAGCTGTCCCAAGGCTTTAAAACCAACCTAGGATGAGGCCAATAGGTGATGAGCACTGTTTCGCCATCAATTCTGCGGGCTTCTTCTTTTAGGCGATCTATGATTTTCTGATGGCCCATGTGTACGCCATCGAAAGTGCCAGAAGTAACAACGGCATTTTTTATATTTTCAATAGCTTCTGTTCCCAGATGAATCTTCATGAAAGCTCTTTTAGAAAGTCTATCAGTTGTTCTAACTGATAAGCATTTTCAACATCAAATTCGCCAATTTTAGTTCTTCTCAAGCTACTTAAATGTGCTCCCACACCTAAGGCTGCACCAAAATCGTTAGCTAAGCTACGAATGTATGTGCCTTTTGAACAAACTACACGGAATTCAATTCGGGGTAAATCTACTTTGGTGAGTTCGAATTCTGAAATAGTCACCTGTCTCGATTTCAACTTTACGTCTTCTCCCTTACGAGCCAGTTCGTAAACTCTCTTTCCGCCCACTTTAATGGCAGAGTGAATGGGAGGGGTCTGGCTGATTTCTCCTAAAAATGGCTGTCTGGCCTTTTCTAGGCCGGCCTCAGTAATATGGTCTATGGCAACCGCTTCTGTAGGTTCCGATTCCAAATCGTAGGTTGGAGTGGTCTGACCGATAGTGAAGGAACCAGTATACTCCTTTTCCTGCCCCATAAAAGTCTCAATAGACTTGGTCATTTTGCCTGTGCAGACAATGAGCAAGCCTGTAGCCAATGGGTCTAAGGTACCAGCATGGCCTACTTTCTTAATCTTGATGTTGTTGCGAACCTTCTTTACAACATCGAAAGAAGTCCACTCCAATGGTTTGTCGATCAGTAATACCTGACCAGCAAGAAAGTTTTCTTGCTTACTTAGTTCCGGATCTAAATTCAGCATTAAGCTAGGGTGTAGATGATGGCAATAATACCAACAATCAGGCAGTAGAAGGAGAAATATTTAAGTTGACTTTTCTTTACCAGCGCAATCATCCATTGGCAAGCGATTAAACCAGCCACAAATGCAGCTATAAAACCAACTATAAGAAGGCTGGTCTCGGTTTGTGTTTCGGCCAAGTCTCCGCTCAAAATATCTTTAGCCATTTTCCCTAAAATCAATGGTACGACCATTAAAAAGGAGAAACGCGCTGCTTTTTGTCTATCTACTCCTAAAAGCACTGAGGTAGAAATAGTTGCTCCAGATCTTGAAATTCCAGGTAGAATAGCTACTGCCTGAGCCACACCTATTACAAATGCGTTTTTGTAAGACACAGGATTCAATGTGCTTTTGGCTTTATCGGCCAAGAAAAGTAAGCCAGCAGTGAGGATAAGCATAGAACCTACCAGCAGAAGGTTTCCACCGAAAAACTGCTCAATCTCTTCTTCAAAAAGAACACCAACCACGGCTGCAGGAATCATAGAAATGATGATTTTCAAAGAGAATCGAAACTCCTCATTGTTCTTGAATTGGAGTAATCCCCTGAGTATTTCAGCAATATCTTTTCGGAAGATGACAATGGTGCTCAAAGCAGTGGCTGCATGCAAAACCACAGTCATTAGTAAGCTTTCTTCTGGTAAGCTATTATCGCCAAAAATGGCTTTGGTAATCTCCAAGTGTCCGCTACTGCTTACAGGGAGAAACTCAGTTAACCCTTGAACCAAGCCAAGAATTAGGGCTTCGAACCAAGTCATTTATTTTGATTTTTTGAAAATAGCGAAGAACTCTAGGATAAAGCCAGCCATAATTACGATTGGGCCGAGGGTTAGGCCTAAGAAGCCTTGTCCGTGCTGCTCACCGTCTAATGACATGATAACGAAACCAACCAATATGGTTCCTAATCCGATAAGCATCCACTTATAATTTTCTTTGCTGAAAGCGAAGTTGTTCTTTTTCTTTTCCGACATACTAATAGAGTTCGTCCAAAGACATTTTCAAATACTTGTTCATGGCTTTGATGGTGCTAAAGTAAGAGATTAAAGCCCCTAATAAAATCAAAACGCCATAAAGCGCTAATATCAATTCTTGCTGCTGAAGCTGATCTAAGCCTTCCACTTTTTGGTTGGCAAACTGCTTGAGCCCAAATAAAAGTCCTGAAGCAATTAAACCAGCAATGGCACCATGAAGCAAAGACCTAGAAAGGAAAGGCTTCTTGATGAATCCGCTTTTGGCTCCAACCAACTGCATACTCCTGATCAGGAATCGCTGTGAGAATAATGCTAGCTTAATAGAATTGTTGATCAACAGAATGACAATAATGGTCAATAGGGCAGCAATACCCACCAGAATAAGACTGAGTTTGGTTAGGTTGCTGTTAATTGAGTCGACCAAGTTTTGCACGTAAGTTACTTCATACACACCACTGATATCTTCAATGACATTCGCTATGCTATCCAGTTTGGTATTGGTCTGATAGGTTGGTGCAATTCTGATTACGTAGGCATCTCTCAACGGATTCTCACCTAAAAATTCAGTGAAGTCTTCTCCGGTTTCTTCAATAAACTGGGTGGCCGCTTCTTCTTTAGAAATAAAGTTAATCGGTTCTTCTCCTTCTTCATTGAGAATGAAATCGCTAGAAGTGAGCGTGCTTTGAATTCTGTTCTTTTGGCTATTAGAAAGGTCTTTGTTCAGATAGACTTGTACTTCAATATTCTGCTTGATAATAGAAGTAAGCTTGTTGGCTTGCAGAATAACTATGCCGAATAAACCGATGACAAATAAGGCTAGAGTTGCACTAAAGATGACACTGACGTAGTGGTATGATCCGAGTTTCTTTTTGCGCTTATGTTTCTTGATTTCCTTAGCCAATGCAGAATGATTTGAAGTCAAAAATAGTAATTAATTCAAAAGGGTAACTGAGGGAGGATGTTAATATTGTTTAATCGACCGCAGGCTTAATGTTGAATGTTTGATGTTCAATGTTTAAGGTTTAATGGTGAATGTTCAAAGTTTAATGTTTGATGGTGAATGGGAGGGGGAATGAGAATGGTTTGGGTATGGACCATGGCGTGTTTAAGTTCGTATTTCGTTTATCTAAGTAGCGAAATCTTTGAATTCGCATAGTAATTTCTTTTTCACACTAGGCGCATTCAGAGAATTCGCGGTCTATCAAGTAACTACAAACCTATCGTAATCCACCGACACGACATGGTGTCATAGGTATTGTTGTACAGCTTTTTTATTTGTTAGCATACTTTTCGAAGCGTTTAATTATGTATCTATAAGAATAGGGAAGATTTTGTCTTGTCGAATTCTGAATTACATGCAATAGTAGGGATACCTCTTTTAAAGCATCTTCTTTGTTCAAAAAAAGGTATGCTGTATTTCTTTGTTCTGGTTGTACATTTAAATAGTTGTAAACTACATTTTGTGAATTAGAAGTAGCTAGTAAATCCATTTCTAAATTATATTTCATGCATATGACATCAAAATCAGGTGTAAGTTGTAACGACTTAGTGTGGTTGTTTGCAAGATAGTCTTCGATTATTGATCTCTTACTTTCGTTATCAAAAAGCTCGTTTATTAGTTGATTCGATTTAAATGTTTTACCGTACTTAAAGAATCCTCTACCATCTCTACTGTCCACTTTTTTGTTATTTGAATATGGGAAGAAAAAGTCTTTGTCAATTACAAAGGTCTTTTCAAGCTCTAAATCCCGAATTAGATAAAAGGCGTACTTTAATGATGTTATTCCTCCTAATTCTAGTACCGAGATACCAGATTTTTCGATGTTAATCTTATTTCTATCCAGAAGTTCCCTGAAGACTTCAGAGTCAGTGTCGCTTTCTGTAACTAATATATGGTTAGCGAAAAAAAACTCAGAGTTCCTAAACCTGTGAAACTTATTGTATTTTAATTCATCAAGACTGTAATCATTCCAAAATGTTGAGGATAACTGTTTGATTTTTGTTTTAAACTTCCTTTTAGGGTCTGTTACTTTTCTAACTAATATAATGTCAGAATGGTCTAATTGGTCAATAATTACAGTAGAATGAGTTGTGAAAATAATCTGGACATCATTTTCATTGATTTCATCTAACAAAGAATGAATTAACTCTTTTTGCGCTTGTGGATGTAAATTGACTTCAGGTTCCTCTATTCCGATAATGAAATTTGAATGGTTTAGCTCAGCTAAATATTTATATACAGAAATCGCTACTAAACTTTGAATACCACTACCACATTCTTCTAAACTAAAATCTCTATCCCCTTCACTTATTTTTATTATTAAATCATTGACGAACAAGTCGTAACTCAAGGGGAATTGACTGTCTATGTTTATTTTAAAGCCTCTTTTTGCTAAATATTTTCCTTCAATTCCTTGAGCAACTTTGTTTAGAGCATTATCCTTAAAATAATTGAACGCACTTTTTACTTTAGGTGTTAACGTATCTCTTTTTGCAGTATGACTAGTGAAAAAAGTATCAAAAAGCTGTCTCAAAACACCGGTTTCATTTCTTAGGTTGTGCATAGAACCTCTTTCAGAAGGAATCAAAACAAATTGAATACCCTGATGCAATTGGTCTAATTCATCTTCAGTTAATGCACGGTATTTTTTGTTGGTATCAAATACCGAGTAGTCTAATCTTTTTCTTTTTTTATTATACTCATGTTTGATGGATAGATAACCGTTCTGAACGTATTTGCTTAGGATAGAATCTTGTTGAACATTCGTAAAAACAATAGTTATTCTTGGTACTGTATTAGTAGAGCTATAAAGGTTAGTGCCATCCTTATAATATTCGATTTCATTTTTTGGATTAAAAAAAGAGTTTAATGCTCTCATAACTCCCGATTTTCCAGAGTTGTTTTGCCCTACAATTGCATTTAATTGGCTTAAATGAAACTCTCCTTTATCGATTGACCTAAACTTGGAGATTTCAACTTTAAAAATTTTCATTGATTGCCTGTTATTACTTTTTTACGCTGTACAACGTGTGCTAATGCCCATAAACGTGAGCGTTAGCACACCATATTGGTGTGCTGCTATATGCACCTTTTAAGTTTTTAAGAAAATCACAGGGGAGATTGAATATGTGTGTGTTTTCTTGAGGTCAAGAAAGTTAATTCGGGGTTTATTTGCAAGGGTAATATGGTAAGCCGTAGCTCTAACTAGTCTTAGCATCTGGCTAAGACATATGAGACCAAGTGAGGTTTAGCATTCCATAGGGCTTTTACTAATTTCACGGAATGCAAGAGAGTTCGCAGCCTGCCATTCTTATTAAAGGTGCTAAAGCCAATAACCTTAAGGATATTTCGCTTAAAATTCCCCACAATCAGTTGATTGTAGTTACGGGTATTTCGGGTTCTGGAAAGTCTAGCTTGGTCTTCGATGTAATTGCTCAAGAAGGGCAGCGCAGGTACTTCGAAACCTTGCCTTCTTTCGCCCGAAAATTTATGGGTAAACTCAATCGCCCAGAGGTAGATGAAATTGAAGGGCTTTCTCCAGTCATTGCTATTGGTCAGCGCACAAGTGGTTCTCACGCAAGGTCTACGGTAGGAACTCTTACCGATATCCACGATCTACTCCGATTACTTTTTGCCAGAACAGGAGAGACCCAACGAAATATAAAACCTCTCACTAGTCTTAGCGTCTCGCTAAGACTTTTATATTTGAATACAATCAGTCTTACTTTGCTAGTTGGTGACAATACAGCAAGGGCACAGGCGGTTACCGATACGGTTGCGTCTAAGTCATTCTGAACGCAGAGAAGAATCCTATCCGCAAGCAAGGATTTGCAAGGCCGCATAAGATGCTTCGTACCTCAGCATGACCCCTAACTCCCCTAAAGGGGATTTTAGCTTCATCAGTTCGAAATCTTCATCATTCACCCTTTAGGGCAGGGGTAGAAGCTAGATTGATTAACAGGACTACTAGGCTGCATAAGATGCTTTGTACCTCAGCATGATCCTTACTAGTCTTAGCGTCTAAGACTTCTATGTTTGAATATAATCGGTCTGATTTTACTTGCTGGTGACAAGAGGCATAATTAGCATTCCATAGGGCTTTTACTAATTTCACGGAATGCAAGAGAGTTCGCAGCCTGCCATTCTTATAAAAGGTGCTAAAGCCAATAACCTAAAGGATATTTCGCTTAAAATTCCCCACAATCAACTGATTGTAGTCACGGGTATTTCAGGTTCGGGAAAGTCGAGTTTGGTCTTCGATATTATAGCCCAAGAAGGGCAGCGTAGGTACTTCGAAACCTTGCCTTCTTTCGCCCGAAAATTTATGGGCAAACTGAATCGTCCAGAAGTTGATGAAATTGAAGGGCTTTCTCCAGTAATTGCCATTGGTCAGCGCACAAGTGGCTCTCATGCTCGATCTACCGTAGGAACCCTTACCGATATACACGATCTACTCCGATTACTATTTGCCAGAACAGGAGAGACACAGCGAAATATAAAACCCACACGTTCACTATTTTCCTTCAATTCTTCTATCGGCAAATGCCCACGTTGCAACGGAATTGGCCAAGAAGAGCAAATTGATGTCAACAAGCTGGTCGCTTTTCCTGAGAAAACCATTAGAGAAGGCGCCCTGGCCACCACTTTGCCCAATGGCTACATTACGTATTCTCAGGTAACTATTGATGTACTCAATCAAGTTTGCGAAGCCGAGGGTTTTAGTGTTGATGTTCCTTGGAACGATCTCACCGATGCTCAACGCCATGTGATTCTTCACGGTAGTGACAAGATAAAAGTGCCTTTCGGTAAACACACCTTAGAATCGCGTTTACGGTGGACAGGCATGAAGGCTAAACCCAGGGAAGAAGGCTATTACAAAGGCATTCTTACCATCATGGCTGATATTTTGAAGCGCGATAGGAACCCGAACATTCTCCGATTTGTGAGCGCAGTTACTTGTCCTGAATGCCATGGGGCAAGACTCAATCAAGATGCGCTGAGTGTTCGGGTGCAAGACAAAAACATTGCAGAGGTTAGCCGTTTCGAATTGAATGAACTCAAAGCTTGGATAGAAGCAAACAATTGGAACGAAGTCGCCACCGAGATAGTACAAAGAATAAAAGCTCAAACCGATTTACTGGCAGATTTAGGGTTGGGGCACCTTACCTTAGACCGACCTTCGGCTTCGCTCAGAGCAAGTGAAATACAACGAATTCGCGTGGCCAATCAGATTTTAGTGCCGCTTAGCGATGTGCTTTACGTGTTCGATGAACCATCCATTGGTTTGCATTGGCACGAAAAGCAAAGAATGATTCATCACTTCAAAGAGTTGGTGCGCAAGGGCAATACTGTAATTGTGGTAGAGCATGATTTGGCCACCATTAAAAGTGCAGATCATATCATAGAAATAGGTCCTGAAGCGGGAGTGAATGGAGGAGAGCTCATCTTTAACGGAGCTTTGTCTGATTTTCTTCAACAAAAAGATTTGGCAGCAACGAGTCCTACTTTTAGAGCTTTACAAACGACAACTGATACGGTTTCTACACCAAAATCAACCGAAAAGAAAGCAGCGATAGAACTCATCGGTTGTTCTGAAAGAAACCTCAAAAATATTGATGTTAGCTTTCATCTGGGGCAACTCAATGTAGTGAGTGGCCGGTCGGGAGCAGGCAAGTCGAGCTTGGTGAAAGGTACTTTGCTCAAGGCGGTAGAGCAGCAGTTAGGTGTTTCGGTAGATGGGAAAGTGAAAGTTAACGAACATCGAAACCTAGAAGCCATCAATAAACTGATTTTTATCGATCATTCGCCCATCGGAAAAACGCCAAGAAGCAACCCTGCTACTTATTTGGGCTTGTCAGATTATATCCGCGATATATTTGCGCAGTTGCCAGAGTCGAAAGAAAGGAAATTTACCAAGTCGCGATTTTCATTCAACAATAAAGGTGGACGCTGTGAGACTTGTCAAGGGGCGGGAAAGATTCAGATCGGGATGCACTTTCTCGGTAATGTAGAGCTTGTTTGCGGAACCTGTAATGGTGATCGGTTTAACCAAGAAACGCTAGAGGTGAAGTACAAAGGCTTATCCATAGCCGATGTGTATAGATTGTCGGTGATTGACGCAGTGGCGTTCTTTTCAAAAGACAAAAAAGTACTTGCAGGACTTCAACTGTTAGAAGAAATGGGCTTGGGTTACCTTACTTTAGGTCAGTCTTCTTCCACCTTGTCTGGTGGCGAAGCCCAGCGAATTAAAATCGCCAATCAACTACAGAAAAAAGATACGGGCGATACGCTTTACGTAATCATAGAACCGAGCATTGGCCTGCACCACGATAACATCCATTCGCTCTTGCGTTTGTTCGAAAGAATCAAGCAAAAGGGAAACACCATTGTGTGTATTGAACAGAACGAGACGGTGATTGCCCACAGTGATTGGCACATTGAGTTAGGGCCAGAAAGTGGTCAAAAAGGTGGAACCATTCTTTACCAGGGAGTACCACAACAAAGCAGAACTAGGGTAAATGTTCAAAAGAGTCAAGCGTCAACCAAAAAGCTTTTAACGAACCAAATTTTCTTGGAAGGAGTAACAACTCATGGTCTTAAAAATGTAGATGTTCGGGTTCCTAAAAACAAGCTAACGGTAGTAACGGGTCTTTCTGGAAGTGGAAAATCATCGTTGGTTTACGACACGCTTTTTGCCGAGTCGAATGCCCGATTTACCGAATCACTTTCTACGTACCACAGAAGCTTTTTGCAGCAAAATAGCGAAGCAGAAATCAAATCGTTCAGTGGTTTGGGGCCAGCCATTGGCATTAACCGAAGAGGTGGCAGCCCATCTAAACGGTCTACGGTGGGAACACAATCTACCATTCACGATGCCTTTCGATTGCTGTACTCACGAATTGCCCAACATCAGGGAGAAGTATTCACGGCACAGCATTTCTCTTTCAATCATTATTTGGGAGCTTGCCCAGCTTGCGAAGGCATGGGAATTCAGCTGAAATGCGACCCTGAAGCAATTATTGTGAACCCACGTGATTCGGTTTTTGAAGGAGCTGTTTCAACCAACAAAGCTATTGCCTATTATGCCGATGTAGACGGTCAGTTTATGGCTACGTTGAAAGAAGTTGCGCACCAAAAGTCGTGGAATTTAGAGCAACCGTGGCAGGAACTCGATCCTGAAATTCAAGAAGCCATTCTATATGGAACGGGCAACCAAATTTGGGAAACCACTTGGCAGTACAAAACCAAAACAGGAGAGGGCCAGCAAGAAATTAAAGCCCCTTGGAAAGGCTTTTGCCGCTATATTGACGAAGAATATCAACGCAGGTTGCACAACAAAAAGTTGAGCGATTTTGAAAGTTTAATGCACGAAGTGACTTGCGCTACTTGCCAGGGTAGCCGACTGAAACCAGAGTTGTTAACTCCCACTTTCTTGGGCAAAAACATACACGAACTTTCATCACTGAGCATCAGTGAATGTTTGTCATTATTGGAAGAAACTTCAGCTTCTAATGATTCTACGGTATGGGCAATTGCTCAGGTGGTGTTGCCATCGGTGAAAGCATCGCTGCAAACGATGATCGATTTAGGGTTGGGTTACCTAAACCTCGACAGAGCAGTGAGCACCCTTTCGGGTGGTGAACGTCAGCGAGTAACACTTGCTGGTCAACTTTCTAAGCATCTTTTCGGGGTGATTTACGTGTTAGACGAACCGACTATTGGGTTAGATGAAGAACAAGTACTCATACTTTCAAAAGCGTTGAAAAAACTGGTGTCCAATGGCAATACTGTGGTGGTGGTAGAGCATGATCCTGTCTTCATTGGTCAGGCTGATTACTTGATTGAAATGGGACCTGAGGCTGGTCGAAATGGTGGCGAGCTCATTTATCAGGGAACGGTTGAAGGTGTAAGTAAAGTGAAAGAATCGGTAACAGCTCAACTTTTAAATGAACGAAGAGAGAACGTAAAGAAAAGTGAAAACTCGGCAGGGCAAGCTTTTGGGGTGAAAGGTGCTTTTGCGCACAATCTAAAGCAGATTAATGTGGACTTTTTCGCTGGGCAAATCACTGCGATTACAGGCGTATCGGGAAGTGGGAAATCGAGTTTGGTGAAAGAGGTACTTTATCGTTCTTGGGAAAAAGGAAAAGCAATTAATTGTTCGTCAGTATTTGGTTTAGAGCAATTTTCGGAGGTTTTGATGATTACTCAAGAAGGCTTGACTGTCAACAGATTAACTACTCCTGTTTCGTATACAGGAATCTTAGATGAGCTAAAAGCTATTTATGCCAAAACCGAATCGGCCAATGCGGGTGGGTGGAAACGAGCTGACTTTTCTTACCAGAGTAAGCGAGGTAAGTGCCCCACCTGTGCAGGTTATGGAATGCTCAAAACCACCATGGATTTTATGAGCGATATCTGGCTAACCTGCGATACTTGCCAAGGTACACGCTATAACCAAGAGATTTTAGAAGTCACCTTTCAAGGCAAGTCTATAGGTGAGGTTTTACAGCTAACAGTGCAAGAAGCGGTTGACTTTTTCCAGAGCAGTACCCTTGTAGGTAGCCTGAACATTTTGAAGAATGTGGGCTTAGGACATCTGATTTTGGGGCAGTCGGGTAATACTTTGTCGGGAGGTGAGTCGCAACGATTAAAGCTGGCCAACTCTATGATAATTGGCAAGAGCAAGAAAGGAGAGAAGGGCGCTACGCTTTACCTATTTGATGAACCAAGCACAGGATTACATTATTTCGATATTCTTCAACTAAATGAGGTGTTTCAGTTATTGATTGACCAAGGAGATACCATCATTTTCATTGAGCATAATAAAACCATGATTGCCTCTGCCGATAGAGTAATTAAACTTGGCCCAGCGAGCGGTGAACGAGGAGGAGAGTTGGTGTGATGGAATAATATAGGTGAAGAGTTCATTGGTGGCAACACCAACGAAGGTGCAGGGTAAACCGAAAAACGGAAAACAGTGTAGTAACCTAGCCACTCAACTTTTCACCATGACCACCTCGAGAGGCCTAAGAATTGAATTGGTGATTGGGTCTTAGAGGTCATTGCGAGGAGCAGAATGAACGTAGTGAAATTTTGGAACGTGGCAATCTGTCTGTTCTGAGCAGTAGATCTTCTAACAGAAAGATTGCTTCGCCATAAAACCTTGCCCCACCTCGAATTATCGGGGTCTCGGTGACACTGGTTTTAATTCTCGCGATGACGGTTTAAATGGGCTTTTTGTGGTTTATGATGATCAACTTCTGTCACAGTATCCAACGACCAATTTTCTATTGTCGAATGACTAATTCACTAATTCTCCTGATTTAACAACGACCAGTGTCTCGTAAGAGTAAAAGAATTTGAAAGCATGCAGCGAAAGCTTAGCTGTCTTGATGAGGTATGCTGAAGTAAAAGGTACTACCCTCATCAGGAATGGATTCTACCCCCAACTCACCATTATGTAATTCGACAATTTTCTTGCAATGGGCGAGTCCAATGCCCGTGCCTTCATAATTATCTTGATCGTGAAGTCTTTGAAAGACACCAAAGATTTTTTCTTGATGCTTTTCTGCTATACCTATGCCATTGTCTTTAATAAAGATTGTCCATCCGTTCTCCTCTTTAGCATATATTTCGATTTCAGGATTACGGCCAGGTTTGTTGAATTTCAATGCGTTACCAATTAAGTTCTGAAGAAGCATACGAAGTTCCGTTTCATAGCCCTTTATTGTGGGCAAATCACCAATCTTAATAGAGGCCTTAGTATCATTTATTCGCTCGGCTAGATCTTGTTGAATAATCTCAACTAGTTTCCCGAGGTCTACCATGGCCATTTCCTTTGTTTCTCCAATTCTACTAAAGTCTAGAATATCGGTGATCAATTTATCCATGCGCAAGGCAGCTTCAGAGATAAAGCCAAACATAGCTTTGGTTTGCTCGTCTAACTGGTTTTGATGCTGCCCTTTTAGAAGGTCGATAAAACTCGTGATTGTTCTGAGTGGAGCCTTTAAATCGTGCGAAACGATATACGCAAACTGATTAAGCTCCTTGTTTTTGAGCTGTAATTGGTTCTTGGTTTGTTCAAGTTCCGTTACGTTTCGGAGCATTACATACACATAATTGTCTGCAATGTGGTGTACAGAACACTCATAGGTACCAGCAACCATATGATTCGAGTATTCTACCAGACCCAAATTAATACTGCCTCCTTCCTTGGCTATTTTTCTATAAGTTTCAATCACAAAAAGTCCGCCTTCATGTTCATAGGCCTCTGGAGCTACTTCATGAATCTTCTTACCAAAAACTTCTTCCTTGGTTTTCCTCATCTCATAAAGCACCACCTTGTTCATAAAAACATAGCGTATGCTCTTGTTGTCATCAAGGTCTTCTACCCGAAAAACACCGATGCCTATGGGTAAGTCGTCAAGAGTCTTAAAAAGTATATCTGCACTTAAAAAATCGTTCATGAATTGAAGCGTTATAGCAATTGAAACTACATTAATTTATGGATAAACTAGCTTGAAATCAACTATTCAAACACTAGCTGCCAATTAAAAAAAGAACTTAGTGGAGATATCAGGATGAAGGCGGAGTAGATAATCGACTTCATCTAATTCTAGTTTATGACTAACTAATTCTCAACCAATCACATAGCAGTAATCAATAAATTCACTGGCAGACCTCTCCGACATGAGGCATCTGGGTGGTCGAGGAGGAAAGGTGAGGTCAGGGTGTTACACTGAGTGCTGATTAACTAATAACCATTTCCCGAGCACAGAGCACCAATTCCCAACTTTTGACTAATGACCATTGTCCAATGACAAATCAACCAGTCATTTTACGTCAATTGCCGTATTGAACCACTTTCTGCCTGAAGATAAGTTTGTGATGTACAAACCTTCATGCTTTTATGCATCTCAAAAACCAAACTTTTTTACTGCTATTTGCTTTGTTAGCAGCTTTTGCCTGCGATCCCAAAGAAGACATTGACCCTGCTATTGAGGCTGCAGGGAACATGAAATTTACGCAGTTAATGCCAACAACAGCCTATGCCACGGCATCGTCCATCATGGTCAGTCCGAATGAAAAGTACATGATCTTTTTTGGTGCACATAAGCCGTTCTACTCCAAAGATGGTGGACAAACGGTTGAAGAACTTTTCGTTTACGGTAATGCGGATAATACACCAATCAACATCAGCAATGATGGCCTCTTTGTTTATGGTGGAGGCGTTTACGATCTCGATAATATCCGTTCTGGTTCAGCAGCTATTCATTATGCCACTGGGGTAACTGATTCAGGCAAACTGGTCTACATTCAAAACGATGGTGCTAACGGCAAGACTTTCTTTATCGATGATAATGGAACCTATGTGAGTACTGGAGTTCGCTTGGAGATGGACGAAGACTTCTATCTCGGTACTTGGGGAGAGAAAATGGGCTTCTTCGATTGGAGAAATAAGGTCATCGCTGAATTCGATGTAAGCACGCAAACCTACACGCAGACCACCCTTGCGAATATGGATTATAAGCGACTTTATGGTTTGGGAAACAGTCGAAACAAAGTGAAAACGGCTTACAGCTACGGTTATTTCGCTTACGCCAAAGAAGGAGGTATTATCATCATCACTCCAGAAAAGGAAATCCGCTATTACGAGTACCCAGAAGACTATCGTATTTATCGAAATACCGAAGGAGGAATGAAGCTTTATAAAGATAAGGCCTATGTAAATATCTACGATCGCTGGGGGGAAAGTAAAATGCATTTGGCTACGGGCAATTCAATTGAGCCAGTAGACAATGTTTCGGCCATTGCATTCGGAGAAGAAAGTGTCTTCACCCAAGGCTTTTTAGAAGGCGGAGACCGTTTTAGGGGAGGAATCATAAAAACAGTAAACGGTCAGCAGGAATACTTGCCATTAGATATGGGTTACGAATACCCAGCTGGCTACATGTTTGGGAAAACATACCTGATTGGTGAATATGCTTATGCCGAAGACAAAGTATTCAATAGGAATAGCGAGGCATATGCAACTTCGCCTATCGGCAATATCACAAGCATATTGCATGATGAAGGCCGAACCATAGTTTATACAGCAACAGGAACTTACACCAGTTCCAATGGCAAGGACTGGAGCTTAGAATCTACCGATCCGCTAGCTCCTGAGTTAGTGACCAAGGGCGCTGATGGCGTTTACCATGCATTAACTGTTCAACCCAAAAGTTACCAGTCACCCGGTGGTGGCCCGATAACAAGATCTGTCGATATGACTGCCTATACTTCCAACGATGGCATCAACTGGACAGAAGTTTCTGGCTCTTCCACCAATAAGGCGGGGAGAGGTCCACGATTAATTGCCTCAGATGGTGTGGTATACATGCGAGACACCAACCCTGGAGTAAATAGTGTGGCTTACTTCAGCGAAGATTATGGTGTTACTTGGGTGTCATTTATCAATGGAGTGAATGCCCTAACAGGAGAAGATGTTCCTGAAGGATTCAAAACGGGTCACTATGAATTAAGCACTGGAAAGTTCGTGTCCATTGTATTTGAATTCGGTGGAGAAATGATGATTTCTGTTTGCGATTCTTCAACTAGCGGATGCACAGAACAAGTACTCGAAGTAAGCTTTGACGCTGCCGATATGCACACTCATGATGAGGAAATTACCCTCACGGCTAGCGATGAACTCGTGTTCAATACCCTAGAAGGAATTTACATTTCTAACCCCCTAAAATAAAACCATGCAACAATTACCATTAGAAGCGGCCGACATTAAAAAACTTAGGCTCAGGCTACTACCATTTTTTGCCTTTGCGGGCTTCTCAGGATTGATTTTTGCCTTTATTGGCTTCTCAGTTTTAGGGAATTTTAATGACCCAATGGCCTTTGATGATATTGCTGTTTATGTCTTTATCGGCTTTGGCGTCATTTTTTTTAGCGTGATCGGTTATATGATTTGGGCAGTTTTTGCTGACCTGAAAAGAGGGGTGAAACACCGCATCAGTGGCATGGTAACCAACAAAAGACTGAATGTACATCACAGCCAGACGCATCATCATAATACAAGCAGAAACCATAGCAGTAAAACTACCAGACACTACTATTTATATATAGATGATGAAGAGCATTCGGTAGATTTTAAGCACTATAATAAGGCTAAAGTGGGCATGCATATAGTGCTGGACAAGGCTCCAAAATCTAAGATGACTTTAGCTATGGAGCTTACCGGTCAGGAGGTGGTAGACCAAGAGGCGCACAAGCTGGAAGGCGAAACCAATGACAAGTTTCTTCAAACTACTTTTCCAGATGTAAAACTGACTCCGAAAGATGAAGAGGTGCTCAAGAACATTTTCAAAAGTCAGCAGAAGGCGCGTTATGTATGGTTGGTGCCTACTTTGATTATGTTAGTCACCTTCTTAGCCAATGGTTTGGAAGGTCTTTTGATTCTTTTCTTTCCAGTGGTAATCATTCCGGCTTATCAGTTATTCAAGATCATTCGGTCGTACAGAACCTACCAAATGAGTAAGCGCTATGGCTTTAAGCGTGGCATACCTACCATTATTGAAGACAAGACAACCTTCACTTCTAATCGTTCCAAAAGTGCTCAAAGACTGAAGACAACCATTGGCGTTATCACGGTAGAATCCGTTACTTTCGACCAGCTACAAGTAGGAGATAGGCTAGTGGTTTTTAAACCGCAATACGGCAAGCAACCCCTCAGTATTATGACCATGGATCAGCAGGAGTATTATTTGTACTAATGAGCTGGTTGATTCGTCATTTGTCAGTGGTCATTAGTTAGCGGTATGTAGAATAATGAGCTGTTGGAGTAGACTGAAAAGCCTTTTCAAACCGTCATTGCGAGAAATGAAACCTGTGCCCCCGAGACCCCGATACCTCGGGGCGGGGCAAGGTTTCATGACGAAGCAATCTATTCGTTAGAAGGCTTACTGCTCAGAATAGATGAGCCTGCCTGTCGCAGGGAAGTTGCCATGTAATAAGATTTCTTAAATGGCTAGTATCTATTTCAAACTATCCAGCTAGGTGGGGAGACGATTAAAGCCAGTATCTAAGCAGTCTGTAAGTCCGAATTCTTGGCTTGAGACCATATAGTAACCACGATGAGATTTATCACAAAGCTGACAATCATAGCCTTAAAATAATCGGTTTGATAATGATCGTAAATCATAAATACCATAATGCTGTAGAAAATGATTAGCCCTAAGACTGTTTCTATTAAGTGATTCTTGTAGCTAGAAACCAAGGTTGGTAAATACATGGATAGACCAGGTATTAAGACAAACCAAAACAGCAGCAGTGTAAAAATATTCCACCCGATGAGTAATGAGAATGGAACTAAAACTGCTGTCAGCCCGAGTGGTATAATTACTGTTCCTTTTAACTTGTCTTTTGATGTTTTGGTCATGCTTGCGGTCTTTACTGTAAAAAGCTTCTTCGGCTTTTAAGGTGCTAATGGCTAACAATATACGAAAAGTGATTGAGCCTTTGAATGGAAGATTTCTTTGGTAGCTCCGAAGAGTCGAGACTCACTTGAAATGACGGTTTAATAGGTTTCTACGGTTTACTGGCTTCTGTTTTCTGATTACCCTCGTTCCCTTCCCGAGGCATCGGGAGATATGGCAAAGAATGCATTTTTTGCACTAAGATTTATCCATCACCCAATTTCCAAATTCACCAATTCCCTGTGCACCGAGCACCGAGCACCGAGCACCAGTTGCCAATTGACCAATTGACCAATTCCCCAATCACCCAACTTTACGTCAATTGCCGTATTGAGCTGCACTATATCAGAAGCTAGGTTTGTAATAACAACTAGAGAAAATTCAAATTATGAGAAAGCTTCAATTATTACTCGTTTTAATAAGTTTCTTCAGCTTTTCGGCCTTAGGCCAAAGCATCAAATGTGTAAAGGGTGACTGTGAGAACGGATATGGATTTGCCACCATGCACGATGCCAGCGGACAGGAATATGGCTACCAGGTAGGCTACTATAAAGAGGGAAAGCTAAACGGTGTAGCCAACCAAACCGGAACTTTCGGCAAGTTTTGGGGAACATTTAAAGACGGAAAAAGACACGGTTTCTTCAGCTATGAAAGCGATGGCAACCTCTACGCCTTCGGTCAGTTTATTGACGGAAAGAAAGAAGGCTTACATGTTATCCGTACACAACAAGGCTACGATTACAAAGACTATAAAAACGATGCTCACGTGAGCAATAGTCCGCTGCCAAGCACAGCTACAGCTCCTTGTGTTTTGGGTAATTGTAATGATGGAAGGGGAGTGAAAATCAACGGTAACGATGCGGTTTACAGCTCATGGAAGAGTGGTAAAATGAACGGCATGACCATGCAATTTCTACCTTCTCAGAGCAAAATTATCTTTTCAGAATACACAGAAGGCACACTCAATGGATCGCACATGATCTGGCATTTCGACAAGTCAGCTGAGATTATGCAGATGAAGGATGGCCAAAAAGATGGTGAGTACTTGAAGAGGAAAACTGACAGCACACACGAAGCAGCAATTTATAAGGCAGGTGTTTTAAGCACTTCATTCTAAAACATGAATATGAAGCGTCTATCCCTGATTTTCGCCCTGACATTCGTTTGCTTTTTGAGTAAGGCTCAGGTCAGTATTCCACCTGCCAAAATGGAAAACCACCCTGATTATGCAGCTTATCAGCGAGCAAAACAGGGTAAAGATCATAATGCCGCATTGCGTGCCGCAGCCAACTTGATTGAAACCTATCCGGGTAATTCCGTGGCTTTACAATTGGCTGCAGCATCGTTTTATGACATCAATAAGCCCCAAGATGCCGCAGATTTTGTGCAATGGTCGGTGGCATACAATAGCTACGATAACGTTTCGAGCTTCTATGGTTTCATTTTCTCGGTGTTCGCAAATCGTCCTCAGGAGGTTCAGCAGTATGTGCGCACCATGCAGAATGTGGGCAAAGCAGCAGCAGATATGCAACGCGATTACCAAAGCATGAGCGGATATCTCAACTCATTAGCCAACTATCCTGATTTATCTACCACAGTTCAAAAGGCGAAAGGGTATTTAGCAAATTACAATGAAGAGGGGGTGAAGCGAGCGAAAGCAGCTTATGAGAACTTGGCTTCAACGCTTGGCGCGTCCTACGATGGGATTGCCAATAACGAAACGGCTGCTCAGACTTTAGCCGATTGGGTAAAGGCCGAAGAGGCGGTAAAACAAGGCCTCATTTCTCGAATGATGTATGTTGAGGCGCTGGTGAACATTGCCAAGATATCAGAGACGGTCAATTTTGAGTTCGGTCAGAAGTTGGAGCCATATTTGGAGAAGATCGTTTTCGACCAAACCAACTACAATCTCGCTTCCAGATACAGAGCTTATGAGCGATTGGCTAGGGTGCAATCGGCTATGAAACGCTGGGATAAAGTCGAAGCTTCTTCGAACCTTATTCTTTCCGATTTGAGTGGAAAATTACCATCGACAGCAACGCTTGCCAAAGCCTACTTCTACTTGGTAATGGCTAAAACCGAAAGTAGAAATTACAAAGATGCGGCTGCTTTGGCCGATTCATACGCTAGTCAATTGCCTAAGTTGAAATCGCCAGAATATATAGCCGAAGCCTATTATGTGATCTTACGCGCCTATGCTTTCAACAAGGAAATAGACAAAGCTCGAGCCATGGCCCAAAGAGCTGAAAACTTCCTAAAAACTCCGGGAATTGAACAAATGAACTATGTCTCTTATGTAAAGAATGGACTTTCCAGCATAGCCAATTTAGTGGATAATGAAACGGTGGCTTCAACCGGAAATGCCTACAACGATGGTGTTCAATTGATGGAGCAAAAGAAGTATGCTGAATCGGCTATTCAGTTTGAAAAGGCTAGGGCAGAAGAGGTTGCGATATTAGATAAAATGGATCCGCTAGAACAGCGTGGTTACTTGGATAAATTCCAACGCATCAATGGATTTCTGGCAGGAGCTTACTACGAAACCAAGCAGTTCGATAAGATCTACGATGTTATTGAATCGAACCGAGCTTATGCTTTGTTGAATGACAAACGAAGCGATAAGAAGCAGTTGTCACTTAAAGAGTTACAGACTGTTTTAGGTGAAGGTGAAGCTTATTTGTCGTTTATCGATGTTTCGAAGGGCACCACTTATGAAGGAACATACCTGATGTGTTTGGTCACCAAAAATAATGTGGTGGTGAAGTACAATCGTTCGGCAGGTGCCTTTTCAGATTTGCTCACTAGCCAAAAGGCTCAGTTGATTGAACTGGAAAAAGAACAGGCCAAAATGGAGTTCAGGAAGGAGAATCTAGATTATCTGAACGGAGCAAAAGCACGTGTAACAAACACTTTTGCCAAAGGCGAATTCAAACTGATAACTCAGTATTTGCGCAAGCATATGGAAGCCAAAGTGGTTGAAGGTAAGTATGTTTTCTATCAGAAGGAGAACCTGCCAGACTTACTTAACCGATTTTATCACACTTTTATCAGTGGGTTGGATGTAGAGCTATTCACAGTAGACAAACTGACAATCAGTCCAGAAGGGTTGATTGGCACCATTCCATTCGATGCCCTGACAGATGACAATGGCCAATATTTGGCTGAACGTTTCGAGATTGGCTACATTCCGAATGCGGCCATGTTGCACACGCTACGTACCCAACCGAAAAGGACTTATGCCATGAATGTGTTGGGCTTTGGTGGTGCTACTTATGATTTACATTCGGCACAAAAAGCGCCTTTGGCTTCCCTGGGTGATCTTGAAAAACTCCGATACAGAGTACGTGAAGACTTAAAGAACAACAAGCCGCTCGACTATGCCTTTGCTACTTTTCAAAGCGATGAACCAATGTCTTACCTGGAAGGTGGACGCAAAGAAGTTGCTGTTATTCAGGAAATTGTCCCGAAAACCGATACGCGTATGGATGCCATGATGACTGAAAATGAGCTGAAGCGAATGAGTGTTGCAGGTGAATTGGCTAAATATCGCGCGGTGCACCTTTCAAGTCATGCCAGTGTGCATCCTTATGTCTTCGACCTGAGTAGCATAGCCATGACAGTGAAGTCAAGTCCGGTGAATGGCGAAGATGGCATGCTAGTAGTAGGAGAGTTAGAGAAACTGAATCTGCCGGTCGACTTTGTAATGCTCAGTGCCTGTCAAACTGCTTTGGGAGTAGAGTCTCCTGGCGATGGCATCAAAGGCTTGAATCAGGCACTGTTGAATGCTGGGGCTAACAGTACGCTCACTTCCTTATGGAGTGTGAGTGACAGCGGAACCATGTTATTGACTATTCACCTTTATAACCGAGTTTTCAATGGAAACATGAGCACTTCAGCTGCTATTACCGATGTAAAAAGAAGCTTCATTAAAGGCGAGTTCGAAGGTCATACACATCCGTATTTCTGGGCACCGTTTATTTATACGGGGTATTAAACCTCGTCATTCAGAAGAAGGGCATTTCGATTGAAATGAGAAATGTACGACTGAAGAATCTCCAAGAGTGTGGCACTCATTTCAGGAGATTCTTCGGTCGTTTATTCGCCTAGGGCTCACTTACTTCCTCAGAATGACGCTCATGATGCTGTGTTTGTCACCGTCATTGCGAGAAATGAAACCTGTGGAACAAGGTTTCATGACGAAGCAATCTGTCCGTTAGGAGGTCTACTGCCCTGAACCGACAGACCTGCCTGCCGCAGGCAAGTTGCCGCGTTACAAAATTTCACTGCGTTCATTTTGCGCCCTGCCTGCGGCAGGCAGGCTCGCAATGACGTCTAAAACCCAATTCACCAATCACCCTCAATCCCTAAAGGGATGCCACAAGAATCAATTTTCGATACGAAACACTATCCATCACCCTTTAGGGCTGGGGTAGAAACTGAATTCATTACACCAATCAACCAATTCACCTCTTAGACCTCTCCGCTCAGGGTGAAAAGGAGAGTGACAAGGGTAATACACCGTTTTCTGCCCCGAAGTCTCGGGGTCCGATATACTGATAACTATTCCCCATTTCCCCAATTCCCCATTTCCCCAATGTCCATTGACTAATGACCAATTCACTAATTCCCTGCTTCCCTGAAGCATTTACGTCAATTGCCCTATGGAACGGCACTGAATCGCAATAGATATTTGAACATGCAAATTCACAGAAACATGAAAATTCTTTTGTTCAGTTCGCTACTGCTTTTCAGTCTGAGTATTAAGGCGCAAAACATCGATAGTTTAACCACTTTGGCCAGCAATGGCAATGTTGAGGCTCAGTTAAGTCTTCTGGATTATTACATGGGGCAAAACAATCGCGCCAAGGCATTTGAATATTTACAAGCAGCTGCTGCTAATAATCACGCACCTTCTCAATATACTATGGGAATTGTGAGTCAGCAGCAAGGAGACAGCGCAGCAGCACTTAAGTTTTTGCGAGCCTCTGCTGGGCAAGATTATTTACCGGCCAAACATGATTTGGGAGTTTTCTATATGAATGGCTGGGGTGTTGAGCCTTCTATGGAAGAGGCACTCAAGCTATTTAAAGAGGCTGCCGATAAAGGTTATGCCGATAGCCAGAACAACATGGGGAATATCTACACGAATGGAGCGGGAGTAGAGCAAGATTATGTGGAAGCAAAGAGATACTATGAGCTTGCTTCAGATCAAGGTTTGCCTTTGGCTCAGTTCAATTTGGGCGCTCTGTATATGGAAGGAAAAGGAGTAGAAAAGAACATGTCGAAGGCCGTTGAATTATTTACACTGGCAGGAGGACAAGGACACTTGGAGTCTCAGAAAAACCTTGGTGTGATCTATAAAATCGGAATGGGAGTAGAGGTAGATCTCGCCAAAGCACAATACTGGTTCGGTTTGGCAGGTAAGCAAGGCGATCAGGATGCTATGCGAGCATTTCTAGAACTGAATAAAGGCGGTGGCCAATAACACACAGCAAGCATAATATGTCAGGTTTATTCTCTAGGTTGATTGTAATTGCAGGGTTCTTCGCTCTGCTTTTACTTTTTCTTTATGTTCAGTTTTCCGAAAACAGGAGAATGAAGATATTGAAAGCAATTCCAGCATTCACCACTGTTTTAGCCGTTTGGGGACTCTGCACCAGTTGGTTTTGGTTTTACCTTTTCAACCTGTATCTAAGTTTACCAGCACTGGTATTAGCCATTGTGTTAAATGCCTATTCAACCTATAAGGCACTTAATCCTAAGCTAGTCCGTACTAACTCTATTCTTATTTTGTCTGCTTTTGTCCTTGGCGCTCTGAGCTTTGTGTATTTTGATGTTTAGGTCGGAGGTCAATTGTGCAGTCTCGGTAACCGTCATTGCGAGAAATAAAACCTGTGCCCCCAAGACCCCGATACCTCGGGGCGGGGCTAGGTTTAATGACGAAGCAATCTGTCTGTTAGTAGATCTACTGCCGAGAACTGAGAGATTGCCGCGTTACAAAATTTCACTGCGTTCATTTTGCGCCTCGCAATGACGTCTAAAACCCATTCCAATCACCCTCAATCCCTAAAGGGATACCAAAGAATCCAATTTCATGAACCTAGATTTATTCCTTCACCCTTTAGGGCAGGGGTTAAAGCTAACTTCCCCGTGCACTGAGCACCAACTACCAATTCCACCAATTTCCTAAACTACCCTCAATCCCTAAAGGGATGCCACAAGAATCAATTTTCGATACGAAACACTATCCATCACCCTTTAGGGCTGGGGTAGAAACTGAATTCATTACACCAATGACCAATCAACCAATTCACCTCTTAGGCCTCTCCACTCCGGTCGAGGTGAAAACGTAAGTTGCTAGGTATTGCACAGGCCAAAAGCCTTCCCACTCGGGGGAAGGTTTGGATGGGGGCTTTGAGATTAACTGATAACCATTACCCGTGCACTGAGCACCAACTACCAATCCACTATTTCCCCAATTTCCCTGCTTCCCCGAAGCATTTACGTCATTTGCCCTATTTACTCCCGCCTTTGGTCTGAGCAACTTTGAAGTGACTAAAGACCCTTTTTCATGAAGAACAGGAAACGACTCAAACAATCGACTCAAACAGCTTTTGGTGTGGCCATGCTCATGCTAATGAGTTTCAATCTTTCGGCACAAGCAATTGTAGAGGGAGGACTTTTTCAGCGTTACTATAACATGAACCAGAAAAAGTTAGAGGAGATGAAGGAACTCAAAAGACTAGCCTGGTCAGAATACAGTAAGTTGGTGGATGTCTCCCTAGTAAAAGCAGAAGGCGAATATCTGGCTGCACAGAGGAGCAAAAAGAAGTACGATGAACTCACCTTCACCTTAGACGGTAGAAAGCTGGTAACCTCGGGCAAAGTATATTTTAGCAAGAGCACGGTTGAGCGCAATGGATATTACGTGCCTAAAATAGGTGGTGTATCCATAGTGCCGAACTCAGATATACGCTATCAGGGTAGTGGTAAATTGTTCGCGAGTATAGAAGATATCGAAGGCAGTATCATCAAATCTTCAGGCAATCTATACAACGAAGATGGTAGCGTTTTTTATAGCGAAGAGCTAGACGAAACCGGCCAATACATTTACCGGACGGCTATAAAACCAAATGGCGACTACGACTTTATGTTGTACTCACCCAATGGTTCGCAAAGAGACAAAGCCGATAAATTTGGGGTCTATAGCCCTAATATGGTTTATCCATTTAGTGCCGGTGGTACCCAGTATATTTCGCCAGAGGCCAGAGAAATTTCACTGATCAATTTTGAGAATGGAGATAAGTACATCGGCTTCTCTACTGCCGGAACTTATGACACGCGAGGCTCAGGTACTTTTACTGGCTTTATGCCCACACTTTTTATGGAATATGGCAACGGAGGCGTGTTCTTTCTAGAGCGACCATGGGCAGAACAACCTTATGCATGGGCTTTGGTGGTAGATGGTGAAGTGGAAATGACTATTCCTGCCGACATATCTGAAAAGCCGCAAGTCGATAGTCTGCTGAATAACCTGGATGTGAATATGTCCTACTATCCGTACCCCACCTATATGTTGGATGAGAAGGAGAAAAAGGATGCCATTTGGTGGCCAACCATGTCGGGACAAATGCTCAGTAAAGACACCGCCAATCTCAATGGTTATGGTATCAAGTTTTATACGGCCGATTCTGCTTTTAGAGGAGATCATTCCTATCTGGAAGTCGGCACATTCCAAAATGGAAAATTGCATGGAATGGGGTATAGGGTGAACATTACCCGACTCTATAACAACAAGTTTTCAAGCCGACCGAAAAACGAAACCGAAGACTATGATGCTTTTGCTGCTCGTGTAAAAGGTGCTGCTGGGGTTTTTAACAATGGTGAACTGGTAGATGGTCGCGTACTGGATATTGATAACGCCCGCAAAACCTATAAAAATGGTAATCGCTGGAAGCACATTCCGGTTGAAGGTTTTGCCTCTATTGGCAATGTGCCACTTAGCTTTAAAGGAAGTCTTTATTATGGCGATATGCCTTACACCGATTTGCCGAAGGACAAGGCCAATATCTATGTAGCCGAAATCCAGCGCATAATAAAGGTGCTGGAAATTGACACCACCAGAAAGGCCCTTAAAGTAATGGGCGACTATGACGAACCCGTTTGGCTCGATGAAAACTCCGGACCGCTTTATTGGCTTTACTCCGCCAAAACAGCTACTACAAGCTTTTGCCCAAGAACGATTACCCGAAAGAAGTTTAAGGAGATTAATGTAAAGAAATCTATACCGCGCAATACCACCACCGTGCGAAAGGTAAACGGAGCGATAGTAGATTATTACTACACCACCCGCAAGAGCGACCCGATAGAATATACTGTAAAAGAAACCGTGTTAGACGGCTATGAAACCGTAACCTGTCCGGTTTGCCATGGCGAAGGAATTGTAAGCGTAAAAGCCCTTGCAAGCCAGTATAAACAGCTGGTGTTTCATTGATAAGATAAATAGTAGTCTTTAGTTGAGTCTCAGGTTAGTCACCTGTTTAGTTGAGAAAGCAGCACATACGGTGCTGCTTTTTTTGTTGATGCATTGAATTATTAATGAATCTTCCAAATAACTTTTTTCGTTTAGTTTTTCTTTACTCAATTGGTTCAACGTCTACAGCTACATCGTCACCTTTATCGTTTTTTTGGATATTATAGGTGACCTTATCACCAACAGATAAATCATTAAAGTCAATACCATTAACAGATTGATAATGAAAGAAAAGGTTATTAGGAGGTCTTTTGATAAAGCCATAACCATTTTGGATATTCATTATTTCGCCAATATCTCCTTCACTGTCATTATTGCTGTCTACCTCAGACTTATGTGTTGATGGAATTGCCTTAGCTTTTCTTTCAACCTTCTTTTGTTGTGGCAAGAAAAGATTGTTTACTGCAAATGAGTCTCTTGCAACTCTATTGTCAATTTCTTCATGCATAGCAATTGGATAGGTTACAACTTCCAATAAGTCTTGTGAAGTTCGAGTCACTCTTTCATTCCCGTAATCATCTGTATAATCGAAGTCCCAAGACATTAGCATTACCCTTGTTCCGAGTGTATTAAGTTTTCTTATTAATGGAGTATAGTCTCCGTCAGATGCAACTAACACTAAAACATTAAATCTTTTATAATAAGCTAACTCAAATGCTTCTAAAGCCAACCAAACATCAATTCCTTTTTCATGCTTTTGTCCTGATTGGGATGTCTTTACTGGCAAATAATGGGTTGTGATTCCCTCCTTCATTAAAACATCATCAAAAAGTCTGTCGTAATAGAGAGAGTTTGATTTTTCAGATGCATCTTTTGCATTTAGCCTGCCACGGAAATAATGTGAATCAACTATTTGACAATGTCTATAACCACTTGAATCTCCCTCTACTTCTGCAACTTTATGTCTAATGTAGTCATGAAGTCCTGAGACACTGATTCTTGCTTTGCGCTTGTGAACATATGCGTAATAGTTACTTACATGAAGAAAATAATTCCCATCATAAAAGACTCCAATTCGGGTCAGTTTATTGTTCTTGTCTGTATTCATTATTCATTATTTAATGTCTTTATAATTTAGCCTAACGCGGTGTGCCGCGCACTATTTGAGTTTTGAGAAAAGCACAGGAGTTTAAAAAGTACGTGTGTGTTTTTCTTGCTGGAAGAAAAGAATTTAAAAGAATAATTACAAGGGGTATTATGCTGAGAGGTAGCATTAGTCGTCCGACCAATTGTCCTCAACACTGCCCAGAGTTTCGGTCTCAGCCGTCCTTACCAGTCATTGGTCTGACGACTTGGTTGTTTGGTTGCTTCGGGTGAGAGGGTAGGAGCAAGGTCGCGGGGGATTCTTCGGTCATTCCTCCCTCTGAATGACGCGGTATATTTAGCTTTTTCGGTATCCGTCATTGCGAGAAATAAAGCCTGTGCTAACAAGGTTTTATGACGAAGCAATCTGTCTGCATAGAGGACTACTGCTCAGAATAGGCAGATTGCCGCGTTACAAAATTCCACTGCGTTCATTTTGTGCCTCGCAATGACGAGAAAGATACGGTTTCTTGCTTCTAATCATCCTCAATTCCTTCCCGAGGCATCGGGAGGGATGCCAAAGAATTCAATTTTATGAACCAAGCTTTATTCCTTCACCCTTTAGGGCTGGGGTAGAGGCAGAATTCTTTTCCAAATACTTATTGACCCATCGATTAACGAATCCACTAATAACCCTTTCCTGAGCACCGAGCACCAGTTCCCTAATCAACTAGTTGCCAAATTCCCCAAATTCGCAGTTTCCTAATAACCAAGTCAAGTGCAAGGCCATGGGAGATGCTGAAATAAAGTCAGCATGACGTGCTATAGTGGGCTTTGGCCGTAGCCCCAACTTTGAACTATAAACCTTGAACTCTTAAACCGCTTCTTCGAAGCAATTACGTCAATTGCCTTATTGAATGCCGTAGGGCACTGGGCTAAGTTTGTTTATGATTTTTAATTAACTCAAAGCAAATCCATCATGAAAAGAAAACTATTTCTGGCAGCGCTGCTAGCCATTTTTACTGCACTTACATCCGTAGCCCAAACTGTAGAAGAGGTCAATGCCAAAATACTGGGGCCGGCAAACTTGAATTTTAGGAAATTCTCTAAAAGAGTAGTTATCTCCGACTTCCATGTGAAATATCAGGTAGCAATGGAGCTGGAAGATTCACAAAAAGGCGGAAAAATGTGGAGAGGCGGTTTGAGGGGAGATGCCAAAGCTACTCTTGACCTTGTTTTAGATGGTTTGGATCCTGATCAGCTTCAAAAACTAACCGATGAGTTGTATACCAGCTATGTTGCCGAGTTGAAGGCTCAGGGTTTTGAAGTAGCTCCAATTGAAGAGCTATGGAACCATGAGGCTTATTCAAAAGACAGAGAAGGTAGGTGGGAGCTGGTGCCCGGTAATGGTCCTGGAGATAGTGGAGAATATGGAGTCATTTTCACCAGAGCCACTAACGGTAAATTTGTGGTGCCGAAAAACTATGGTGGCATGTATGTAGGTGCAACGGTAGGTAAAATAAACAACAAGGAAAAAGACTTTATCTATAACAGTGTGTCTCTGGTGGTAACCATTTTTGAAGACAGCCAGGGAGAGCTTTCAAAGGCTTTGAACAGACATGCTAAAGCTGCTCAGGTAAAAGCTGAAACCAATTTCAAGATAAGCGAAGACAGCAAGGTTTGGTTCGGTATGGGTACTGTTTATCCAAAGGGTGGAGTTGAAGTAACTGATGTTATTGAAAAGCAGAAATTCGAGTCGGGGCAGAATGCAGCCAGAGATAAAATGGGTACTGACTTTGGAGTTCTGCGAGTTTGGGAAGTAGAAAATAAGGAGAAGAAAAACTACGCTACTGTTGAGTGCAACCCTGAGAAATATTTAAAAGGCACAGAGCTGGGAGCAAATGCCTTTTTGAAAGAGGCCATTCAGGTCTTAGTTAAAAAGGCTAATTAAGCGCAGATGAATAAGCTTCAACCAAAATATCTAGTTGTTTCTATTGTGCTGCTGTTCCTTGCTTGCGAAAGCAAAGGGCAGCAGGCTTTAGAAGCTTGTGGCGAAATAAAGACACTTACCATAGACGCTGAATATGCGCAGATGGCAGGGCTGCCAGAAATTAACTTCGAATTGGAATATCCTGCTGAAATGGAGTTTACTCCGGCTGTCGAAGGTCAAAAGAATTACAACTATGCCACTTTTGTTTCACATGATGAAGCTGGAAATAGGAAGGAAATGATCTCCATCGGTTACTACACCATGGAAGGCACTGATGAAGCAACTATGGATGCGTTGAATGAAGATCTACTCAGTCAATTTCGTCAAATGTATGTCGCCAATTTTGAGTTGAGCAATGAATTTCTTGGCAAAAAAGAGTTCGATGGTAAGGAATATCCTATGTTTCAAACTATCGGAAAAATTGATCGCCCCGAGGCAGAATTTGTTGGTTCCTATCATGTTCAGGCCATGCTTATTCGCCCCAACCCAGAATCGAAAGTTGGAGTGGTTTTCATCTTCCAATCGAACGAAACTTCAGCAATATCCTCATTCGAAGACATTGGTAATAAGGGCTGTTCTTCAATTATTTGGAATAGTTTGAAATTCAATGACTAGTCAAATTCAATTTGTTGCCTATTTTTAGTGATGCCTTTAGCTAAACACCTTCGTTTATTTCTTGCGCTTACGCTATCTGTTTGGTGTGTTGATGCGGTTGCTCAAAACCAGCAACAAATTGAGATTGAGGTCTATAAAGATTCGCTGAGCATAAAGACGGGCTTAGAAAAGGCTAAGGCTTATGGTGAAATTGGTTACCGCTATAGATACATTAATAGAGATAGTGCTTGGCATTACACCCTAATGGCTAATGAGATGGCTGAGGAATATAAGGACGTAAATCTGCAGAGCAGAACACTCATGAATATTGGTATTCTCCACCTTGAGGAGGGGAGTTTTGACAAATCTGAAGCCTCTCTTAAGTCTGCTCTGGCCTTAGTCGATACTGCCAAATGGCCAAAAATGGAGACTTATATCTCGCACAATCTTGGAGCAGTTTATGAAAAAACCGGTGCTATGGATTCCGCCATTCATTATTCCCTTCGGGCATTATCTGGGTATGAAATTGTTCAAGATACTCAAGGGATGGCTTCCATGCATTTGAACCTCGCCAATCAATATAGAGTAATCAAAGAATATGACCTGTCGGTAGAAGCGAACAAAAAAGCCAGGTCGTTGTATGAAAAAATAGGCAATGAATTCTACCTGGCCGCTATTGAGAATAACTTGGCGCTATTGAATAATGAATTTGAACGGTATGAAGAAGCTTTAGTCTATGCCGAAAAATCATTGAAAATGTTCAATAAAATAGGTCAAAGGCTAGTAACTGGCTATAGTTATACCAATATTGGGGTAGCGCAAAAGGGGCTTGGAAATTTAGATGAAGCTGAAGAAGCATTGAAAAAAGCCTTGGCACTTCAGCAGGAAAGAGGAGATAAATACGAGGAGATATTCCTTAAAATGCACCTAGCCGATGTACTAAACCGAAGAGGGAATTATGCTGAAGCGGCTAGCTTGGGAGTTGAAGCATATCAAGGCGCGGTGAATGACGATATTCTTACTTTTCAACAGAAAACAGCACTCACACTTTCTAAGATTTACGAAAACCAACGCAACTATAAGGACGCTCTAACTTATATGCAAAAGAGCACTGCCGCTCAGGATAGTCTATTTATGACAGAAAAAGCTAAGGAGGTTCTGAAGCTGAAAGAGCAGTATGAAACGGAGCAGAAGGAGAATGAAATTCTGCGTCAGCGAAATGAGCTCATCGAAAGTGAGCTGACCTTGAAAAGAAGAAACAACCTACTCATTGCAGGAGGAGGTTTGGTGGTTTTATTAGTGGTTGTTGGAATTTCGTTGATTAGAGTTCAGCGCTTGAAAGCAGAGAGAATCAAGAATGAGACAGCACTAGAAAAAGCGCTTACCGAAGCCAAAGCACAGGAAAATCTGAAGGAGCAACGCATCAGAATTGCCAGAGATCTGCACGATAATATTGGCTCGCAATTGACATACATCACTTCGATCACGGATACCACTAGAAAAGGAATTAACAAAGGGGAAGTTTTCCTTGCGGAAAAGTTGATGCAGATGAAGCAGTTCACTTTGGTCACTATCTCAGAACTCCGCGATACCATCTGGGCGATGAATAAGGATGAGATCAGTTTAGAGGATATTCAGGAGAGAACGCAGCAGCTCGCAGCCACCATTCACGATGCCACAGATGACAACATCCGGGTTCGCACCGAAAGTGAGCCAAGCGATAAAGTGTTGAATGCTTTTGTAGGAATGAATCTGTTCAGAATCATTCAGGAGTGTATCAATAATGCGGTGAAACACTCAGAAACGAAAGAAGTGCTGGTGTCCTTCAAAGACATTGATAAGAAGATAGAAATTGTAGTTCAAGACTTCGGTAAGGGCTTCGATACTGAAGTTCAAGGTGCTGGAAACGGACTATATATTATGAAGAATCGAGCTGAAAAAGCTGGAATAGACTTTAATCTATCCAGTGCAGTCGGTGAAGGCACCAAGGTTGAGTTGAGGGTTTAAATGTTGAGAGGTGTTGAGGTTTGGACGTGTTGGAGTTTTAGGGCGATAAATCTCGACCAAAGCCAATTGAAGGCGTCATTGCGAGGAAGAAAAGCAGCGTTAGCAAGCTTTTGTGACGTAGCAATCTCCTTTAGCCTAGCACAAGTTTAGGAGATTCTTCGGACTCCAGATAGCTATCGGGATCAGGAGGATATTAATGCAGTCTGTTGCTGCATCGGGTTTAGTTGTCCCCCGCTGGCGGGGGTAGGGGGTGGATTTTTGAATAATTAATGATATTTCACCATGCCTGGAGAGAGGTGTGGAAAAGTTCAGAATTTACCCCTAACCCCGATGTTTCGGGGCCCTAAAGGGGACTTAAGAGAAGTAGACTCAATATTTAAAAGAGTAAGAAAATGAAAACAAGGTTGGCGATAGTAGATGACAATACATTTTTAGCGAGGGCTATCAATGAGAAATTGTCTGGTTTTGATGATTTGGATATCAAATACACCGTCCACAATGGCAGTGAGTTTCTGGCCAAGCTAGAGAAGAATCATAACCTTGATATTGTATTGATGGATATTGAAATGCCTGTGTTAGATGGTATCGAAACTGTAAATATTGTCAAGCAAAAATATCCGCACATAAAGGTGCTAATGCTAACGGTTTTCGATAATGACGAAAACATCTTCAACGCTATTCGTGCTGGCGCTGACGGCTATTTACTGAAGGAAATAGAAGGGGATAAGCTACACAAAGCTATTTTGGAAACCGTAGAAGGTGGAGCAGCAATGAGTCCATCTATCGCGGTGAAAACCCTCAAATTACTCCGTTTCCCTGAAAAACAAGAGTCATTCAAAATCGAAGAAGATATTACGGAACTCAGTACCCGTGAGCAGGAAGTGCTGGAGCAATTGGCTGAAGGCCTAAGCTATACCGTCATTGCAAATAACCTGTTTCTATCGCCAAGCACAGTGCGCAAACACATTGAGAACATCTACAAGAAACTGCAAGTACATAATAAGCTAGAGGCCGTTCAAAAAGCCCGTAGGCAGAGTTTGATTTAACTGTCGGAATTGGGTCAGGACGTCATTGCGGAATTTTCCTTTGATATATGGGTCAGCTCAAAGGAAAATGTCCGCAATCTCTTTTAATGTCTAATGGGATACAGAAACTTATCACCATCAGAGTCTTTCATGAGGACTCTGATGATTGTTCTAGGACTTCCTCAGAGTCCCTTTCAGGAGACTCTGAGGGTGATGGGATTCACTACAAAGTTTGCGGTCACCATCATTGCGAGGAGAAAAAGCCACACATGTAGGCTTTTATGACGCGGCAATCTGTGGGTTCAAATCAAGATGGGCCATAACAGTGAGATTGCTTCGGCACAATCTTCTGCTAAAGCGAAGTTTGTTTCTCGCAATGATGGCTTAACAGACAGTTCGTGGTATTTGATAAACTCCAATTCCGTAAATGACCATTGCCTAATCAACCAATTCCCCACTTAGGCCTCTCCGCTATGATCGAGGTAAAAAGAGAGAGGCAAAATGATTACGGAGATAGTACCACTATCAGAGTCTCTAGCAGAGGACTTTGATGATTGATCAAACCTTTCTCAGAGTCCCTTTTAGGAGGCTCTGAGGATGTGGGATTCACCTCAGAGTTTGCGGTCACCGTCATTGCGAGAAATGAAACCTGTAAACTTCAGCCTTTAAACTTAGAGATGAAGCATGGATAGGTTTCATGCCGAAGCAATCTTTCTATTAGAAGGCCTATTGCCCAGAATGGACAGATTGCCACGTCTCAAAATTCCACTTCGTTCATTTTGCTCCTCGCAATGACGCTTAGATAGGCTGTTCTTCCTGTCTGATAAACTTCAATCCTCTAAATGACAAATTACTAATCAACCAATTTACCAATTCCCCAATCACCTAATTCCCCAATTTTTCATCCAGTCCCTTAATCTCCTTCTTATACTTCGAAGGTAGAATCAAATTCTTGAAGAAGTCATCTAAGCGTATGGCTCTAGTCAATTTGTAGCCTGAGATCAGGGTGGGGTAGATAGACATCTTTTTGAAGCCCATCAGTTCATGTACTCTTTTCGGAACAACAATGCCTTGAACGCCTAAAAGCATATGGTAGCGAACAGCTCCTAATTGTCTACGATATTGGATAAAGAGGTCTTTGGTGTAACCGCTGTATTTTAAGTTAGCCATGAGGTGTTCTTCTCTGACTATTTCCCAATCAGCAAAGCTTTGAGGCGAATTAGGTATTTGCAAACCCTTTCCAAGCTTGTTGAAGACCGTCAGGATTTCATGCTTTTCTGCTGAAGTAAGAGGCCGCTCCAAGGTTTCATAGGCTCGAATGGAATAGTCGATCAGCATAAAGAGCACATCGCGGTAAGCCCATTCAGGAATTTTATAGCCTCTCTTATCTTCGAGATTACCATGAATAGAGTTGATGGCGTGAATAGCCTGAAAAGCTTCCTTCTCCTTCGAAAAGACTATTCTCTTCGCGTAAGTAACCGTGGAAAACAATCGTCCTATTGGATCAGCTGGAAGCTTGCCAGTAAAGAATAGCCAGTCTACTGCTTTACTTAGGGCGAACTCAGCAGCAGCTCCAGCAAAAATCAGAAGAATTGTATCACTTTTACCCCATATTTCTCGCACAATGGAGTCTTCGTGGGCAAAGTACACCGAGGTTTTCTTTTCCATATTTACCGGAGCTGTTCCTATCTTATCCAATTTACTATATCCAAATCGTGCCTTGAAGTAAGTAGACGCTTAATTCCAATAGGTTCCGTTAAAGCCAAGCACCATTCCTAGCCAAAGACTTACAACAAAGCCAATTAGACCGATTATAATGGCCAATGGCTTTTTCCATCCATTAAAGAAGAATAACTGCTCCACATAGAAATAGAAAATACCGCCCATGGCTGTTGCAATCGGAGTAAGAACCAAAGGCTTAATAAACCAGAGTTTCGACCATGCAGGATCTGCATTGTCTGCTGAGAAAATGAAAAGAGAGGTGAGCACCAAACCAATGGCTGCACCAATGAGCGCACGTTTCTTTAAAGTGTCTAAAGAAGGAGGTGCTACGGAAGTATTTTTGTTTGTCATCTTGAGTTAATTAAAAGTACTTTGAATTGCAAAGTAAGTAATAAAATCAGATTCAATGCAAGGGGAGAGGTACAATAAGTTTTGAAAAAAAATGAGGCTTTGAGGGTGTTTGGGAAAGAACTCCAAACAGGTCTTATTTTTTATTAAAGTCTTGCCATCCCATGTTGTAATACTTAGGATTCACAGAAAATGCGCTGCACCCCAATCTAGATCGCCTGAAAATGGTATTCGGTACTCACCCCAATTACATGTTTTGGATTCTGTTTTACCATATTCTGTCCAAGTTCCAACGTACTGGTTATTCTTGAAGCGATCGGAGTAGTGTTTGCCGAGGTCAGAGTAATGCAGACTTCCATCTTTATCTACATACCACCAAAGGGTAATTATTCCCTGAAATGTTCCGACATGTTTTTGTTTTGGATTTTCTGCGAATAGGTATTTACCAATAGCAATTCCCTGAGCCTTGTATCCTGCGTCCGCATACATGCTATCCACACCATAATCCATATGCATGAATTCTCGGAATTGCTCAATAATGATGGTACCCTCAAAATCACAAGTATTGTTGGATACAGTAGTGTTTCCCTCGATGAAATAAGGGTTTGCTATTTTATCACTTTTACTAACGGATTTGATGTCGACTTTAATCCTCCGATAGTCAGAACCGATGTATCCCAAAATGTCTGACTTTGGTGCTAAGGCCTGTTCTAAACTGAAATGTGAGTATTCCGATAGTTTATTCTCTGGCTTCAGTTCTTCGGACATCGGAAATTCTGGGTTTTCGAGCAAATTCACCCATTCTTTAGTTTGCTGGGCCAGAAGATTTGAGGAGATAAATAAAAAGATGAAGAGATAGGTTTTCATTGTATCTACTGATTGTACCTAATTTTAATTGCTTACCTTTTTGCTATTGGTCATAGGTTCGGTATTAGCCCCAAATACCATTGGACTGCGTGAGGATTACAGGCTCGCCCTCCGTAATCAAAATAGTGTGCTCGTGCTGCGTTACATAACCACCTCGGTTGCCCACCAACGTCCAACCATCATTTAGTTGAACCGCTACGGTTGATTGGGTCGAAATAAAGGTTTCAACAGCCACAGTGGTGTTTTTTCTGAATCGTTCTCTATTGGTTTTTACTCTATAATTCAGAATATCTTCTGGTGCTTCGTGCAGGCTTCTGCCTACACCATGTCCTGCTAGGTTCTTAATTACCTTAAAGCCCGATTTTTTGGCTTCTGTTTCTATCAGATAACCAATGTCAGAGATTTTCACCCCTCCTTTGATACTGTGGATCGCCTTGTGAAGAATATCTCTAGAAGCATCTACCAACGGCTGATGATTGTGAATGTCTTTGCCTAAAACAAAAGAGCCTCCATTATTTGCCCAAAAGCCATTGAGTTCTGCAGAAACATCAATATTCACCAGGTCGCCTTCTTTCAAGATTTTTTGATCAGACGGAATACCGTGAGCAGCCTCTTCATTTACACTAATACATGAGTAGCCAGGGAACCCATAAGTCTCATAAGGAGCAGATTTGGCACCATGGCTCTTAAGAATTTAGCCTCCAAAATTGTCCAGCTCTTTCGTAGACATGCCCACTTTTGCATGTTCTCTCATTAGCCTTAGCGTTGTGGCAACCACTTCGCTTACCCTTTTCATTCCTTCTAATTCAGACTCTTTTGAGATGGACATATCAGTATTTTTGATTGATGAGTTTTTAGCTATTTCTATTCAAAGATAGAAGATTAGCTTGCTAGAGGAGATGATGTGCGTATTTCTTCAAATTTAAATCTTTTGAATCCTTTCCTTCCTGTTGGGGGAATCTTACATTTGCCCAAAATGGGGTGCTTGCTTACGCAGGCTGAGATGATACCCAGGAGTTTGGCTCCGCACCTGATCCAGATAATGCTGGCGTAGGGAAAATAAAGCTTTTGCTGTGCTGCAAGGGCTGGTTCATCTCCTCATTTCATTGAAACATAAAAACAATGATCGAGGAATTTTTAACACAACTTACCTGGCTTCAAGGGCTGGGAACTCTCTTTGGCATAGTACAAGTAGTGCTGGCCCGTCAAAATAATGTGCATACCTATCTGTTTGGCATTGCCTCCATTTTAATCAGTATGTGGGTACTCTATCAGAGTGCACTTTATGCTGATATTCTACTGAACATGTACTATTTGGTCATGAGTGTTTATGGCTGGGTTTATTGGAAATTTGGCAAGCAAAAAACGGAAACGCCTATTTCTTCAGTCAATAAAAATGAGTTTTTAAAAGCCAATGGTATTGTGCTAGCTTGTTTTTTGCTGATGTCTTACTGGCTTACATTTCACACAGATTCCGATGTTCCCATTTGGGATGCCGTGGTAGTGGCTTTTGCATGGGCTGGAATGTGGCTGATGGCCAAGCGTAAAATCGAAAACTGGATTTACCTCAATATCAGCAACATCATTTCCATTCCACTAATGGTTTATAAAGAGCTTTATATATATGCTGGAATGACTGTGTTCCTATTTATAATGGGTACATCGGGATATCTGAAATGGCGAAAATTAATGAAGAATGAAAGAGAGCTTACTTATGCAACCGCCTAGAGAATATTTGAATGACGCAGCAGTTTTTAGAAAAGAGGTGTTGCAATGGATAGAGGAAGAAAACCTATGGAACATCTGGGTGCCAAAAGCTTTTGGCGGACTGGAGTGTTCCCTTTCTGATGGTTTGAAAACTCTGCAAGCTTTGGCTAGGCTAGATGGTAGTTTAGGCTGGACGGTCACTCTTTGTAGTGGTGCTAATTTCTTCATTGGTAACCTTCAGCCCGAAGTTGCCCGAGAAGTTTTTGCTCACTCAGCCATTTTAGGTGGAAGTGGAGGTATGTTTGGAACTGCCGAAAAGGAGGGAGATGATTATCGACTTAATGGTACTTGGCGCTATGCAACAGGAGCACCGTATCTCACTCATTTTACTTTGAATGCGAAAATTATAGAGAATGGGATAGAGTTGAAGAATGAGGATGGAACACCAAAATTCCTGTCATTCGTTATTCCAGCAGCTGAAGTGACCATCATTGAAGATTGGCAAACCATGGGGCTGAAAGCTTCGGCTACTCATTCTTTTAAGGTGAATGATGTAGTTCTTCACGAACGATTCAGCTTCATTTATAATCAGTTTTATCATCCTCAGTCAGTCTTTAAAATTCATTTTTCAGTATTTGCCGATTTAACACTTTGGGTGAATTACATTGGTATGGCCGACCATTTTATGGAAGAATCAGCTAAAATAGTGAGCACCGATCGCATTGATTCATTGGCTTCAGTCATTAGATCGGCCAATCAAGAGGTAGCGGAAATAGTGCAGACTGTAGATGAATTGATAGATTCTCAAAAATCTTTTACCGATTCCTTGATCAAAGAAGTACATGGAGTTGCTAGTGCTTCAGTGAAAAAACTCAGCGAGGCAATCATAAGTCTTTATCCGGTGGTAGGAATTAAGGGAAGTAAGGAAGACCACATATTGAACCAGATTTTCCGTGACTATTTTACTGCAACGCAGCATCATATATTTACCAAAGGAGAAAAGGTTTTGTGATTGATAAAGAACTAAATGGGAAATGAGCCTAGAACCCTTGTTAATCTTTTAATATTAGGCCTTAGCGAGACACTAAGGCCAGTTTTAAGATAGCTAATTTTAAATTCTTCCTAAGATTAGATCAGTTGTCTCAACAATTCCCATCAACATCACAGCTATCGCCTTGTTCTCGCGAAGTATTGATGAAAGAGCTACTTTCAGCCTGAACCTTTTCTAAAGTAGCTTTAATATGCTCTACTGGTTGAGCACCAGATACCGCATATTTTCTATCGAATACAAAGAAGGGAACACCTTGTACTCTGATTTGCCTTGCTTCGTCAATATCTTGTTTTACATAGTTTGCGAATTGCTCTTCATTTAAGGCGAGCTCAACTTCGGCTTCAGTAATTCCAACAGAAGTGGCCAATTCTACTAAAGTGTTGTAATCGCTGGTGTTTCTTCCCTTAATAAAATAGGCTTCTAGAAGTGCTTCTTTGAGCTCATCACCTAGTTTTTTTCTTTTGGCTAATTGAAGCACTCGATGTGCTTTAAATGAGTTGGCAACTTTGGCAATATCGAAGTTGTAGTCAAGACCTGCATTGGCAGCCATTTCTTCAACTCGTTCGTGCATTTGCTTAGACTGCTCAAGGCTTATTCCTTTGGCTTTGGCCAAGTATTCGTAAACATTTTCTTCACTGCTCTCTGGCATATCAGGGTTCAGCTGAAAGCTTTTCCAAACAATCTCTACCTGATCCTTTTGGGGGAAATCTTCCAACGCAGCTTCCAAATGTCTTTTACCGATATAGCAAAATGGACACATCACATCACTCCAAATCTCTATTTTCATTTTTCTCTTTTCTAAGTCAGTTGGTAGAACCAAAAGGAGAGGAGATTGATTCCAATTTTGTAGTAATTTGGAAAAACTGCTATGGTGGTGTTAATGTATTATTCGTAGCTCAAGTTCTTGTGAGTTTATTGTGTCGTGTTTGATATGCTTGTAGGTAATTTCGCTTGAAACGATCTGCTAAAAAGGAATTTTCTATCAGTTTTTCAACTTTATCTACACCATCTAATAAGTTCTTAATTGTTTTCTCAACTTGTTTTTCGGAGATCTCAGCCAATTCTGCCAGTTTTATGAATTGCTCAATTACCTTTCCTTGAGTTTCTTGTGGAGGAAGTAAGCCTTGATTTAAAGCAAAATCTCTATCGGAGATGTGCATTCTGCTGTTGACCAAATCATAAGCAGGGCTCAGCTTAAAATCACCAAGCGTAGTTTCAATCAATGAGAAATTCTTGAAATGTGCGTCTCCATTTGAGAATAAATAATTGAAAAGGATTCTCTTGAACAACTTGGTAGCTTCTACCGTGTAGGCTGGCACATATTGCTGCATCAATTTGAAGAGTTCAAGATAGTTTCCTTCATACTTGTAATTCTCGCCATGCGTTTGCGGAGTTAAACCGGCTAAAGAGGCAAAATCTTCTTGAGCCCATTTCTCACTATTTGACCGAACATCAAACCTTTTTGTAATGTAAGCGGGTGAGCCATCTTTGAAGAATATGAGTGCATTCTCTGCTGTCTCAATTCCAAAAACTTGTCTAGCAATCTGCATGGTCAGGTGCTCGTTTGCTGGCATTTGTTCAGGGTGCTTTCCTGCTCTAGGAATCGGTTTAAGAATATACTCTCCCTGTTCTCCTTCTTTAATTAATCTCACCTTGTTTGAATCGAGCTTTACAGAAAATTTTTCCTGAACTCCAGAGATAGACAAGTTTTTACGATTCTCTTCAAACAGTTCATCTGTGGTTTCATCAGTGTAAGGAGCAAGGTAAGGCATGATATGGCTCACCTTCTTTCCGTCAAACACTCGCTTTAAAGCTGTTCGGCTGTAGCTACTATTCCCTTCAGCCAATGTGCCCGGGCAGTTTTGTATAATAGGCATTGTCATCATTCGCTTGATTTTATCACACTAACTGCACCAATGGAATCCGTTTTGGATGTGGCAAGCAAAAGCCCAAAATCATCGTCCTTATCGATTTTACGGTGGAAGCAGACCGCCTGCTTATTTGAACCTTCTGGCAACATGTGGTAGAAAAATGGAAACAGAAAGGGTGAGTGGTAGGATTGAGTTGTTTTGGGAAGTGTTAAACTCACCGCAGGTTTCATCGGATCTTTAAACCATCTGTCTTCATACTTAAATTCAAAACTGCCGTCATCGAATTGTATGAGCATTCCCGCTAATTCACCTTTGAATAAAACCTGCCCTTTTCTCATGACTCAGTTTGATTGTTTTTTACATCTAAACGAACTTCCATTCCGAGTGCATCAGAAAGCTTAGTGAGTGTTTCGAGTGTAGGATTTCCCTTGCCACTTTCAAATTGCTTGAGTGCACGTAGCGAAACCCCTGAAATGTCTGCAAGCATATCTTGGGTGACTTGTAGCTCGTTTCTACGTGCTTTCAGTTGTTTTATGATACTCTCAAAGTGCATTTTAACGCTCTTTTTGTTTCAAAGTTAGCATAAGTATTGATGATTAACGATAGATAGTGTATTAAAATACACTTATTGATGTTTTGAGAGTGTCAGAGCTCTTGAGAAAAGAAGGTGGTGTATTTTAATGCACTATTAAGCTGTTTAATCCTGTACAGGATTAAAGATTCATAATGCGCTAACTAGCCTAAATCAGCAAATAATAATCTCTTAATGAGATTAAACAGCGTATAAATTGAAATATCGCAGACATGGTTACTTCCCCAATATAGAAATTATAAAATATTGAAATACAATCAGTTATAATTTACTAGCAACCAAATAGCAACGAGGGACTAATTATTTTCCTACACCATATTCCAAATAAAGGAAAATGAAAGAAATTATTTCAACTTCAAAAACTCCCAAGTATACCTGAAATTGGGTTCATAGTCTTTGGGGTTGATACCTATTTCTTCCAGTATACCCAGTAATTTAGATTTGTTGACTTTTTCTAATAACAGAAGTTTCGAGGATAATTTGATAAGCCACTTACGGTTGTCACGGAGAGTCTCATAAGCTAATGAATAGGCTTCAGTAATTTCTTTTTGAATAATACTGTCAATGTTTTCTTGACGGATTTTAGAGTCTTGCTGGTTTAGGTTGCTGAATGCTCCTAGGTCGTTACCAAACCCATACTGCTTAATACCCTTTGCGGCTAATTGAGTCGCCTGATTCAAGTCGTCATAAGCTCCAATAGTAATCCGTTCTTTACCAAAGGTCAATTCTTCTGCTGCTCTTCCTCCAAGCATAGCAGCTAGTTCTAATCTGAAATCGTATTTAGAAAGTAATTGCTCATTTGATTTATGATAAACGAAACCTAGAACCTCCGAGCTTTTAGATTTTACCACTACTTGTTCTGGTACCCTTCCAGTCAGTAACAGTTTGACCAATAAATGACCGGTTTCGTGAATTGAAATTATTATGTCTTTATCAGACCTTTTGTTATCGTGGTTGCTTCGAGTCTTTCTCAGTAGAAAGCTATAGACTTTCTCCCGTTCCTTTTTATAACTGATGCCTTCTTCTTTAATGAAGGTGGCAATTACTTGATCATTGTTTATCCAAAAGCTTACAAGGTTAATGTCTAATTTTTCTTTCCTAAAAGTGTTCAGAATTTTAGGGAGATGAATTCTGACCTGTGAATCAATGCTGGTTAGGACTGGTCTGTAGCCCAATGATGGAATTATGGCTTCATCGTATAGTGGACTCAAAAAGGACTTCTCATACTCTATTCTGAATCCAAAATTATTTTGTGCATCAACGGATATAGCTTCGAGTTCCTGTTGAATGAAAGATTTGTATTGCTCTTCATTAATTGAAGGATATATGATGTGGTTATTGCCCAATCTGGCCACCTGCTCATGTCTGAACAAGCTTTTGAGTTTAGACTTGACATCGTTAATATTGATTTCGAGTGATTCTCTATAAAACTCATCAGCCGACAAATCCATAGAGTAATTACTGCTCATTGGATAAAGGCTATTCAAGTTGCCAATGATGAATATTATCGATTTGCTGCAGTCGATCTGGGTAGGAGACATATACTCATCGATTACTTTCTTGATGAAATCAACGGTTTCTGCTTCATTCATCGACATAAAGATATCCTCAATTTGTGCTAGATTATTGAAGCCTGGAATACCAGATTCTAATAGAGTAAAATAGAAGGAGGGAGGTACTAATCGATTTTCGAATTCACTTTCTTTAGCTTGGTTTCCATTGAGTTTTGAACGTTTTCTTTGAATCTCTTGAAAGAAAGGTCTTTTAGTTGTTACTATTCCATCTTTCGCTTTTACACCCTTAGCACTAAAATACTCAATCTCTTTGATGAGATTAGCCATGTCTCTCAACTTGAAAGTGCTTGCAACATCTACAGTGAATTTCCCACTATCTAGAAGTTTCCAAATAATTCTATTTTCGTGTTCAATGAGTTCTGTACCACTTTGATCTATAGTTCTCGCTAATTGGAACTCATCGAGTATTAACGCAGTGGGTCTGCTGGACCGATGTTGTAAATCCTTTAATTGGTCTACAATATTGAGCTTACCACCTTTTAGGTCCCCTAGATCAAAATGATAGGAATGATCAGTAAGTTGGAGTAGCTCTAAAAACCGCTTAATGACCGAAGTTTTGCCAACTCCAGTCATGCCCCAAAGATTAACGATTAGTGGCCTTTCTTGAATCTCAGAAAGAATATACCAGCTTGAGATATATTCTGATAACTGATCTATGATATGATCAAGCCCTATGAATTCATCTTTCAATTGATTCGATACCTTTTCAATCAGGTTCGATTTAAATTTTAAGGTTTGGGTGAAGTCTTTGTCCATCTTTTGTATCTTTTTTCAAAAATAGAGTGGGGAGTATGACAGGTTATGTCACAGTATAGAGTATAAATTGAATAAAAATAAAATTGAAATAACATGAAGCACTTAAAATGGAGTCCTTATGTAGGTGACAACTTTAGTACTGCTAAGTCTAAATTACTTTTGATTGGAGAGAGTCATTATTTAGATGAAAAACCTGACAGTTTAAATCGATCTAAGGACCCTCAGTTTACTAAAGAAGTTGTAAAGTCACTTGGTGTAAATGAGGACTATTATCCATCACATTTCTTTCCAAACGTAAATCGATTGTTTGCTTTAAATGATACTAGTAGAGAAGCTTTTTGGTCAAAGGTGGCATTCTATAATTTCATTCAAAGACCGATGTTTACCAAAAATACCAGACCAAATAGAGCAGACATCGCATTAGGCTGGAGTGCATTTGATGAAATTCTTGAAAAATTAAGTCCAGATATTTGTTTATTCCTCGGAAATTCAAATGCGAAAACTATGCAAAAGGGGCTGTCTGAAAATCAAAAACTTAAAGTTGAACCTTTAAGGTATATGAATAAGGTTGGGGGTAGTTGGTTTTATAAATCAAATATCGAAAGAGACGATAAAACAATTACATGTTTATTCATAAAGCATCCAAGCCGCTATTTTTCATATATTAAGTGGAGAAAAGAACTATCTAATAAGTACGATATCATATTTCATATTTAGTACAAAAATGTTGATAGTAATTGTAGTTCTACTTCACTCCACCCAGCTGATCCACTTAGCTGGTTTGTAAGAATTACGGTTCGCTCCTTATCTGAGGATTGAAATTTGAGATAGCTTTGTCTCCCAACTTTACCTTGGTCGATATAGTCAACATCATATATTTTTTCAGTTAGTCCCTGGTTTTCCTTTAGACTATCGTAAGATCTATACGTAAGCAGCACCTTTGAGAAGCTTTTAAAAAATGGCTTTTTGAACATCTCTAATCTAGCGGGATGTAATGTAGCCTTACCGGTACTGTATTGAGATGGGAGATGGTTGAATTCGGTTATAAAGCATTGATTAAAAAAGTCTGTTTTAGAGTTTAATAGTGAACTGTAGTTAGTCAATTGGTTAACAACCTTTCTGTATAGCCTCCAAGTGTGACCGCTATGAAAATCATCTTGAATTCCACCATAAGGCTTCTTTACTGAAAAGTATTTGCCCTCTGTTTTTAGTGACCAATAATAATTATTGAGAATTGATTCTTTCAATAACTGATATTCTAAGCACTGGAAGTTGTATTTGTATTTGGAGCTTTCATTGACTTGTTTGATATCAAAACCCTTTTCTTTTCCCACAATAAGTATGTCAGATTCGGGGTTTCCATAACCTAGGAATACAGGGTTTGCGAACTTTTGTTGGGCCTGTTTGTCTAAGTGTAGAAAATGATCTCTCCAATAAATAAATTTCTCTTCTTCGTCATCTGAATGAAGGAGATGTTTAAAAGTATCCCGAAGAGGATTCTCATTTTCTACTTCAATATCCTCAATTTCCCTTATTTGATGTTTTTGCGACCAAGTCACTAAATCGGTAAAAAGTTGCTGCTTATTCATTGTTTGGTATGCTTTATCCATTGTTCAATTTTATCTTTATCACCTTTTGAGATATCCCTCTCCGTATAGCCCTCAATCTGCTCAATCAACTCATTTCGAATAGCATTTTTGAAGTCTCTTGAAATCACTTCCGGCTCATAGTAAATGATGCTATTAATGTTCTTGACAGATTCTAATACACGATTATTGTAAACGTTCAAAGTCTCGTTAATTCTGAAATCTTCAACGGCATGTTGATGAGAAAAATAGAAGCTGAATTCCTCATTGTATTTTGAGTAATCAAAATTAGCATTCAGTTCATTGGTGGTTATATAGATCAATAGATCTCCATTATTCATGGTTACATCGTAATAATCACGAATAAATGATATTCCATTCTCTAGATTTAGGTGTAATCGCATAGATAATTGATGCTCGGAAACCGTTTCAGCAACTACTGGGTCAAAGTATTCAGTGAGTTCACTCATGCGCTTATTGTTCATCATTTCATGATCGAATACCCCACTTATCAATAGTTGAATAACGTTCTCCAATTCCTTTAAAGATAGCTTTTAAAGCCATAACCAAGGATTTAGGCTTAGTAACCGTTATAAATGCTGAATGCATCAACAGTTTTTGCTCTAGTTCGTAATTGTGGACTACTTCCATTTGAAAGTAAGACTCATCATTATCATCAATTAGGTGTTGCTGTGATTTGTGAAGTGGGAGGGAGTTCAGGTAATTCTTTTGGCTTAGAGGAGCTTTAAACTCTACTTTGATCAATTGATTCGCATCGAATACTACACCAATTACATGATCAAATAGACTTTCAATATTGTGGTTCGGCCTCCTTTCAAAAGAAGATTTAGTGATTTCAAGGTCAGAAATTCGGTCTACACCGTAAGTCCTTAATTCCTTAGTATCCGTCTTATAGCCAATTACATACCACCGATTCAGATACTCCCGGAGTAAATAAGGTTGGATACTACGCTGATTGATGCTTTCTCTCTGATAGCTGTGGTGTCTGAAGGTAATTACTCTTTTCTTGTCTATGGCCTCTAAGAGTTTGGGAACATTTGATATACCTTTTAAAAGATCTGCTTCACCATAGGAGATGTACTTAGCATAGTTTTCTTTACTGAGGTTATCAGCGAGATAGGCAATTTCTAAAAACCTAACAGATCCACTTGAGTAACCTTCTTCCGCAGCAATGTAGTACCCATTCTCTTTACGGTCATATTCAATCTCGATACCATAGTTTTGTATCTGCTCGATGTCCCGTATTAAAGTCCGTTTGTCTATGTAGATATCATGTAGTTCATCAAGATCCTTTAGAATCTTCTTTCTGCTCGGAAATGAATGATTTTTCACCTTTTCATAAATCAAGTAATACCTACGAAGTTGATTTTGATTAGCCATGTGATAAAGGTATGCAAGCGACTACGACAAATTGTGTCGTAATATAAAAGAAATCAATACCAAGGGTTAGGTATGGGGTTAATCTGCAGACTTAAGTCTTTATTGTTTAGCGAATTAAAGACTGATAAATCATTCAATAAGTAGTAATTAGTAGGTTAAAGACTGATAAATCATTCAAAATGAGTATCTTTGATTCTTGTTAATGAACGGTAAACCATTCATTAATAGTTTAATATTATGTTAATGACTGATAAATCATACGTAAACTGGGCTCAAATGACTGATGCAGCATTGGCTGAAACCATCGGTGCTTTTGTAAAACATCATCGCGTTCGTCAGAATATGTCGCAAGACGAGACTGCTGAAGCAGCTGGAATCAGTCGATCTACCTTGAGTCTGTTGGAAAGAGGAGAAGGGGTAAAGTTGTCGACACTGATTCAAGTGATGCGAGTTTTAAACGTTCTTCATGTGATGGACGCCTTTGAGGTGAGGGAAGAAGTGAGCCCTTTGGCCTATGCTAAGCTCAAAAAGAAGTCGAGGCAGAGGGCTAGCGCTAAAAGATCATCGGGAGGTAATGAAGATTTAGGATGGTAGATGTAGCAGAGGTTTACTTGTGGGGCGAATTAGTGGGAGCAGTCAGTTGGAACGAGAATACACGATTGGCCAGTTTTGAATATGCTCCAAGGTTTCTGGATAAAGGCTGGGATCTTTCACCCATTAAAATGCCTTTGAGTAATGGAGCAAGAATCTACAGCTTCCCTGAGTTAAGAAAAGGCAAAGATGAGGCCTACGATACCTTTAAGGGGTTGCCAGGGTTGCTGGCGGATGCACTTCCAGATCGATATGGAAATCAATTAATCAATATCTGGCTAATCCAGCAGGGTAGACCAGAAAATAGTATGAACCCTGTAGAACAGCTCTGTTTTATAGGTAAAAGAGCGATGGGAGCTTTAGAGTTTGAACCCGCTCAGTTGACCAATAAACAAGGTGGGTTCAATATAGAAATTGACAGTTTAGTTAAGGTCGCTCATCAGTTACTGGCTAAAAAAGAACAACTAAAAACAGATTTATCCAGAGACGAGAAAGAGGCTTTAAGGCAAGTGCTGAAAGTCGGGACTTCAGCAGGTGGAGCAAGGCCAAAAGCAGTAATTGCTTATAACGAATCTACTAGTGAAGTCAGATCGGGTCAGGTAGATGCGCCCAAAGGGTTTGAGCATTGGTTACTCAAATTAGATGGTGTCAGTGATGCTCAGTTTGGTGAAAGCACCGGTTGGGGCCGAATAGAATACGCATATTATTTAATGGCTACTAGTTGTGGTATAGACATGATGCCATCGAAGCTTTTGGAAGAGAATGAAAGAGCCCATTTTATGACAAAAAGATTCGACAGGGAAGGAAATGACACAAAACACCATGTGCAAACGCTATGTGGCTTACAGCATTACGATTACAATTCTAGAGGTACCTTCAGTTATGAGCAAGTTTTTCAAACCATGAGAACCTTACGTTTAACCTATCCTGAGGCTGAACAGATGTTTAGGCGTATGGTATTCAATGTTTTGGCCAAAAACTGTGACGATCATACCAAGAATTTTGCCTTTATGCTGAAAGAAGGTAGTAAATGGCAGCTGACTCCAGCATATGATGTTTGCTATGCTTATAACCCAGAGAACTTTTGGCTGAAGAATCAGACCATGTTGGTACGAGGTAAACAGGAGGGTATTCTTAAACAAGACCTTCTGGAAATTGCTAAGGAGAATAGTGTTAAACGTCCAGATAGAATCATCGATGAGATTCAAACAGCGGTGTCGAATTGGCCTAAATTTGCTCAAGCCGCTGGAGTTGACAATCAAAAGATCAGCGCATTACAGTCTACTTTTCCTGCTGTTTAAACAATTAGTTCAATAATATTGTGAGCATTAAATAGGGTATCGATCCGATGTTGACCGCTTCATACAAATCACTAAGTTAGCCCATACTTTTATGTGAATATTGCCCCTACAAGACTTGCTGAATTGCGAAAAGCTACCGCCACTATACAAGCCAACGCGAATGCAGAAACCATTAAAAAAAGGTTGGAGGATAAGCAGTTATTAGAAGCTTTTTTCGAGAAGGGCTAATTATATAGAGTTACTTCCCGATACAGAATTTCGAGAAAATATTTGCTAGTAAATCGTCTGTTGTGATTTCGCCTGTGATCTCACCGAGGTAGTGCAGGGCTTGGCGGATGTCCATAGCGACAAAGTCATTGGTGACTTGGTTGTCTATGCCTTCGATTACGTTCATTAGAGCGTTTTTGGTCTGGAGGAGGGAGTCGTAATGACGGATGTTGGTCACCACTGTATCGCCTCGTTTGAACTTGTTGAGGTTTACGAGTTCGAGGATTCTGTTTTTAAGTTCTTCAACATGTTCTGGCTCTTTGGCTGTCAGGAAAAGCATGTCAGGATGCTGGTGCTGAAGTTTTTCAACCAAAGCATCATCTACCTTATCCAGTTTGTTACCGACTTTTAGGAAAGGCACTCCTGTATTTTCCAATACATTGATTTCCTTATTCATTTCCACAATATCTACCTGAGATAGGTCAAAGAGATAGATGATCATGGAAGCGGTTTTCATTTTGGCTTGGGTACGCTCCACACCAATTTTCTCAATCGCATCGGTAGTTTCTCGCAGACCAGCAGTATCGATAAATCGGAAGGCAACTCCTCCAATCACTATTTCGTCCTCGATAAAGTCGCGAGTGGTGCCGGCTATATCGGAGACAATTGCTTTTTCCTCGTTAAGCAAGGCATTGAGTAGGGTAGATTTGCCGGCATTGGGTTTTCCAGCAATCACTGTCGGTACTCCGTTTTTGATTACGTTACCTAAGTCAAAGCTTTGGATTAGCGCATTTACTACCACTTGTAACTTGTTGACCAATTCTTTCAGGTCGTCTCGGCTAGCGAATTCTACATCTTCTTCGCCAAAGTCGAGCTCTAGCTCAATCATAGAGGCGAAATGGATTAATTCTTCGCGAAGCCTTTTAATTTCTCCAGAGAAACCGCCACGCATCTGGTTCAGGGCTGCATTATGGGCGGCTTCAGTATCTGCATTGATTAAGTCGGCTACGGCTTCTGCTTGAGCCAAATCGAACTGACCATTCATAAAGGCGCGCTTGGTAAACTCACCGGGTTTGGCAGGTCGTGCTCCTTTTCTGATCAAGAGTTGAATAATCTGCTTGATGATGAAGTTCGATCCGTGGCAGGAGATTTCTACTACGTTCTCTTTTGTAAAAGACTTTGGAGCAATGAAAAGGGAGATTAATACTTCATCTAAGATGCGGTTGTCTTCGTCACGAATCGTTCCGAAATGAATTGTATGCGACTCCTGCTTGCTGAGGTCTTTTCCTTTGAAAACCTTATTTGTGATGCTGATAGCTTCTTTTCCACTCAAACGAATTACGCCTATAGCGCCAACTCCTTGTGGGGTGGCTAGAGCGATTATGGTGTCATCATTTTGCAGGAGATTTTGCATGGCGCAAAGATAGGCTTTCGGTTGGATAGATGTCGATTGTTCAGTTCTAAATGGAGTGGTTTTGTTACCAGTTAATGCGTGATTTACGAATAGTGCAGTACTAGGGTGGAGGTTCTTTGGTTCGAATAAGGATTAAGTCTTAAAGAATTTGTCTGGCAGATCCTTCGGCTGGGCTCAGGATGGGAAAAAGAGTCGGTGAGGGTTGAATAACGAAGAGCGTTTAACAATTTTCTTCGCCTGTCCTTAGTTTTCTAGTTTGCTGTGCTAGTGCTAGAAAGAGAGGTTCTTTGGTTCGATTAAGGATTAAGTCTTAAAGAATTTGTCTGGTAGATCCTTCGGCAAGGTTCAGGATGGGAAAAGGAGTAGGTGAGGGGTAATAACGAGCAATGGTTAACGACTAACCATTAGTAGCTTCCCTCAATGATATCAATAAACCTTTCTCATGGGCAGAAAAGGGTATCAAAATAGCTTTCGCTACTATGAGAGAGGTGCTTCTGCTTTGAGTCTTTGGGCTTCTTTTCGTTGTAGTCTTTTTTTCATCAGTACACCATTGCTTGGCGAAAAAAGGAAGGTTATTCCGAAGAGAATTCCGATGATGGTAACTATAGCACCAGCGATTGAGCCGTCTACTAGCACAGCCAAATAATAGCCAAGAGTACTGCTAATGATCGCAACAAAAACAGTAATCATCATCATAGTCTGGAATCGATCGGTAAGCAGGTAAGCAATGGCTGCTGGCCCTACTAATAGAGCTACTACCAAGATGGCGCCTACTGAGTCGAAAGCGGCCACAGTGGTCATAGATACTGCTCCCATTAAAAGATAATTCCACAGAGATACCGAAATACCAATAGTAGCAGCAAACGCAGGATCAAAAGTTGTAAGGTGGAGTTGTTTAAAGCCAATGCGGATAAAAGCAATATTCACGATTAGCGTCATGGCTGCAACATAGAGGGCTCTTGGGCCGAAAATTGTACCATCGTCTCCAATCCATAGGTCTATGGGAACATAGGCAATTTCACCATACAGTACACATTCCTGATCTAGGTCTACTTGCCCAGCAAAAACCGAGATGAGTATTACCCCTAAAGCGAAAAGCCAGGTAAAGGTAACACCTATAGCTGCATCGGTTTGAAGTCCTGCTTTGTTGTGGAAGAACTCAATTAGAAAAGTGCTGAAAATACCAATTAGGGCAGCACCAATTATCATTTCAAAAGAGTCGCGAGTTCCTGTAAGTAAAAACGCTATGACAATACCAGGTAGCACTGCATGTGAAATAGCATCGCCCACCATGGCCATTTTTCTGAGAACCAAAAAACAGCCGAGCAAGCCACATGATATGGCGAATAAACTGGCAGTCAATATGATGTAAAAGGCATCCATCGATTTACGATTTATGATTTACGATTTTAGATTTGAGGACGATCGATTGAAGGTTTCCAAAAGTTGAACAATCAAAACTCCAAAATCTAAAATCAAACATCTCAATAAGGTATTCTCTCCTCATGTGGATCCATTTCTGGGTATTCCAGCATTTTTTCTAATCTTTTTTCTAACTCAGGTGTAATAATGTGCTCTATTGTTTCAGCATCTTCATGCACATGGTCTGGGTCAATTTTCATGTATTTAGATAGATAAAGCTCCCACAGCCTGTGCAGTTTTACTACTCTCTGTCCTTTCAGTTTACCTGCTTCAGTGTACTTCCAGTCTCCGTTTTGCTTGGCTAAATAACCCTCTCGTTTAAGTCTTCTCAATGCGCTTTTCAGTCTGTCTTTAGGGAAGAATCTTTCCTCTATAATTTCATCTAAACTTCTGGCCTTGTAAGGATCTTCATCCTTTTCACCCAAATGGTAGAGTTCTTTTAGTAGGTTCTCATCCATTATCATGCGCTGTAATTTCCTCTGTTGAATACTTCTCGAAATAATACCTCGGGTTGGGGCGATGAAGAAAGAGGTAAGAGCAATGGCTGAAATGATCATTACAATCCAAGGGCCAGTAGGCATGGCTGGTGCTGCATAGCTTACAAAGGCACCTGAAAGCCCCGAAAAGCCACTCATTATGGCGGCTAGGAATGTCATTACGCGCACATCGTTTGTCCAAAAACGAGCTGCAGCAGCTGGCGTAATGAGCATGGCCGCCATTAAAACAACACCTACTGCCTGAATACCAGTGACCACGGCCAAAACCGTAAGTGAGGTCAGGAGTAAATCCATTGCTTTGACAGGTACGCCAAGCGCTTTTGCGTAATTTGGGTCGAAAGCGATTAGCTTAAGTTCCTTGAAAAAGAGGGCCACGGTAGCTAAAAGTATTACAGCCACCATGCCAAAAACTATGAGGTCTTTACCTACCAAAGCAGCAGCCTTTCCGAAAAGAAAGGAGTCTAAACCTGTTTGGGCAGCGTTACCTGAATGCTGAATGTTGGTGAGTAGCAGAATGCCAATTCCGAAGAAAACCGACAATATAAGCGCAATGGCCGTATCTTCTTTGATTTTTGTCTTTAGGGTTACATTATCGATGATGACTAAAGAGATCCAGCCCGTTATGAAGGCTCCAATGATAAGCCAAAGCGGATTTTTAGTGCCAGTAAGAATAAAGGCTAGACAAATTCCTGGGAGAACGGAGTGAGCTACCGCATCACCAACCAATGCTTTCTTTTTGAGAAAAGTGAACGTACCTACTACGGCAGATGAGGCGCTTAACAGCACAGCTCCAACTGTAACAGCTATAATGCTGGGATCGCTAAAAGAAAAGAACTCTCTTAAGGTTTCCATTTTAGTATTTCTCCCTACTTGGTATCTGTCTTTTTCTAACCAATTCGCCTACTTCGGCTAATACTGTAAGCTTACCACCATACGTTTCTTGTAGCATATCATTGGTGAATACCTTGTTTATTGGGCCTGAAGCTACCAATCGCATGTTGAGCAAAACAATCCAGTCGAAGAATTCAGCAGCAGATTGAAGGTCGTGATGAACTACAATCACTGTTTTTCCTTGTGCCGTCATTTCCTGCATAATAGCCAAAATAGCGGCTTCAGTAGCGGCATCTACTCCGGCAAAAGGTTCATCCATAAAGTAAAGCTCAGCTTCTTGAGCTAAAGCCCTTGCTAAGAAAACGCGCTGTTGCTGCCCACCCGAAAGCTGAGAAATTTGGCGATTTACGTAAGCTTCCATGCCTACCTTTGCCAAACAGTTGAGCGCCATTTCTTTATCGGCCTTTCTTGGGCGAGATAGCAAGCCAAGTTTGGCATATCTGCCCATTAGCACCACATCTAGCACAGAAGTAGGGAAGTCCCAATCTACGCTTTCTCGCTGTGGTACATAGCTCACTTTGTGCCGAACATCGTCTAAGGCTTCATCAAAAATCTTTACATAGCCAGAGGCTAAGGGCAACAAGCCCATGGCAGATTTTATGAGTGTAGATTTTCCTGCACCATTCGGTCCAATAATGCCCACCAAGGCACCTTTTGGCAAAGTCATATCAATATTCCACAACACTGGTTTCTTGTGGTAAGAAACCGTGAGGTCGTGAAATTCAACAACTGGTTCTTTCGCTTCTATTCTCATGTATTTCAGTTATTCGTTATCAGAAAACATAAAACAGTTATCCTGCTTTCTGATCACTATTTAAGCGCTTCAACTATGGTTCGAACGTTAGATTTTACCATGCCTACATAGTTTCCTTCGGCTGTACCTGCTGCACCCATTGCATCAGAAAAGAGGTTTCCGCCAATCTCTACCGTGTGCCCTTTTTGAGCACAGCCTTCTACAATGGCTTTGATGTTTTTCTCTGAAACGGATGTTTCTACAAACACCGCTTTAATTTGCTTGTCTACTATAAAGTTGATCAGGTCTACCCGGTCTTTTAATCCGAATTCTGAGAGGGTAGATATGCCTTGCAAACCTTTTACTTCAATGCCATAAGCCCTTCCGAAGTAGCTAAAAGCATCGTGAGCAGTGATCATAATTCGTTTAGAGGGAGGGATGCTCTGCATTTCATTAATTACCCATTCGTGCAAATCTGCTAGTTCTGCTCTGTAGGCATCCGCATTGGCTTTAAAGTAGTCTGCCAATTCTGGTCTAGCCTCAATTAAAGTGTTTGTTACTTCTACTACCGTTTGCATCCACAAGCTTACATCGAACCAGATATGTGGATCGAAAGTGCCTTGGTACACAGGGTCGTCAAGAAGCATGGCTTCATTAATGCTTCTAGCTATTGGGACTACCGTTTTTATACGTTCTAGTTTTTCAAAAACTTCACCCATTTTACCTTCTAAATGAAGCCCATTATATAAGATGATGTCTGCTGCTTGTAGCTTGCCCAAATCTCCCTGAGTAGCTTTGTAAAGATGTGGGTCTACACCTGGCCCCATTAATGCCGTTACATTTACGGAGTCTTTGCCCACATTCTTGGCTACATCGGCTACCATGCCAGTTGTTGCCACAATATTCAGTTTACCAGAGTTTTCTTGGTTGGTAGTACCGCAAGACCATAGGGCAAATGCCACTAATAATATGATTAAGTATTTCTTCATTATGCTGTTGTCACAAGTAAGTTTTGAGCGGCTATTTGAGAAATGGTTAGGCTCTTTTCTTTATTGAGCGTGATTTCCATACTGCCATCGAATTCAATGCGCTCATTAATATGAATGCTAGTACCTATTGAGATGCCAACTTTGTCTAGGTACTTTAGGAATGCAGAGTTTGAGTCGTTTACAGCAACCACTTTACAACTCTTTCCTTCCTCAATTTCAGACAGAGGTTCCTTCTTAACCGTAGCAAAGTTGCCATCATCATCAGGAATTGGGTCGCCATGTGGGTCGTGCTTCGGAAAATCTAAAAACTCATCTAGTTTACTAATAAGCACTGGAGATTGAATATGCTCAAGCTGTTCGGCAATCTCGTGTACCTCATCCCAATGGAAATTCAGTTTTTCTACCAGAAATACTTCCCAAAGCCTATGTTTCCTAATTACTTTTAGAGCAATGTCTTTCCCTTTAGTAGAGATGTTTACTCCTCTATATTTCTGATAATCAACTAGTTTCTTTTTTGATAGCTTTCTTATCATATCACTGACCGAAGCGGGTGCAGTTTTCATTTCTTCTGCTATGGCATTGGTATTTACACTGTCTTGCCCATGATTGGAAAGATGGTAAATGGCTTTAAGGTAGTTTTCTTCAGATAGACTATACACTTGCTATGAATTTCGCCTTAAATATACTTTTTAGATATGGCTAAAAAAAACATATAGTAAGTCTAACTATTTAATTAGATAAATAATTCAACCTGATACTGGAAATTCTTATTTGTGAGGGATTCAGAAATGAGTTTAATTCGGCACAATGAGCAATAAAACTAAAGAATGTCCTTCTTGCGCCATGCAGGTAGATTCTGATGAGGAGGTTTGTCCTATTTGTCAGTATGAGTTTCCTAAGCAGTCTAAAGTTTCAGTTTGGGTGGCTGTTGTGCTCATTATACTGCTGTTATTACTCTTTGTATTTTAGACTGGAGAGATCTAAAAGTTAAAAATTCAGACACACGCCTCTGTATGTTGAACATAAGAGTACTGTAGTCTTTTCTAATGAAAAGCTTCAGGTATACGTTAAATTGATAAGAAGTTTAAAAGGAGTGTCTTAGGACTCTTGTAGTTTACCTTCTTCTTTCTTTTTCGGCAAAAATTGATCGAGTAAAATCAGACCAGTTCCTACCATTACAGAAACATCTGCCATATTGAATATGCCAGTATGAGCAAATTGGAAGTCTAGGAAAATCATGTCTGTTACCTGCCCATAAAGAATTCTGTCGTAAAGATTGCCAATTCCACCACCAACAATAAAGGAAAGTGCCCATAGGTTAATCATGCTCATTTCCTTATTTCTGAACAGATAAACCGTAACCGCAACCATCACTATACCTGGTAAAATTAGGAGCAATAGTGTTCTCAGAATAGGAGATAGGTCGGAACCCATGCCTAGAAATGCACCCGGATTTTCAACTTTTGTGAGCACCAAGTATTCTCCAATCACTTCTACCGTTTTGTGGTATTCCAAGTTCTTTCGAGCTAGGTCTTTAGTAATTTGATCGCACCCAATATTGGCAAAAATGATTATTAGGATGAGTGCTATTCTCGGTATCTTCTTCATCTACTCACAAAATTTCTCCCAAAACTAATTAAAAGAGCCAAAGCAGAAAGCAAGCATTACAACTTGATGTAAAAAGAAGTGCCATTATTACTTGTTTCAAAGGTCAACTGACCACCATGTTGTTGAATAATTTGCTTGGCTAAACTGAGTCCTATACCCGAGCCTTCGGTTTTTGTAGTGTAAAAAGGAATGAATATTTGGTCTGCAATTTCTTCTGGAATCCCTGTTCCATTATCTGAAACAATAAGAGTTGTTTGGCCGTCAGGCTGACTGTTGTAAGTCAAGCGGATTTCACCATTTGTGCTTTTAACGGCCTCTTGAGCATTCTTTAAAAGGTTGATCAGTACTTGCTGCATTAAGTCCGGATCGAGCAATAGATTGGCATTACCGTTAGCTTGAACAGTGAATTTAATATCTGTTTCCGTTAAGCTTTGCCTGAATAGTGTTTCTATTGGTTGAAGAAATTTGCTCACCTCCACCTCTTTCAGGTTAGGGGCAGGTACTCTTGTAAGTTTTCTATAAGCCTGCGTGAAGTTCATTAAACCTTGACTCCTCACTTTTATCGCGTCCATACCTTCTAGCAAAGTCTTTTTGTTTTCTTCAAAGCTGTTGGTGTTCGTGCTTTGAACTATGCTTTCCAAACTGCCGGAAAGTGAAACCACAGGTGCTACAGAATTCATGATTTCATGAGTGAGTACACGAATGAGTTTCTGCCATGCCTGCATTTCATTCTGGTCTAACTCCGAATGAATGTCTTGCATAGAAACTAGTGTATATTGCTTTTGCCTCAGCTTAAAGATAGATGCAGCAACCGAAAACTGATGGGTAGTGTTGCCGATAACAGCTTTTACAACCTTCTGCTGGTTTGGCTCTAAGCTTATTACTTCTTTGTAGAGATGTGGTGATAAGCTCTTTAGTGAGCTCATTCTGATTACTTCTTTTTCATTCACCAATTCTTTGAACGCTGAATTGACCACGTGAACCCTTTCTCGAGCGTCAAAGGCCACAACTGCTATTTTTAGCTGATTAATTAAGGCTAGCAAATACTGGTATTGGTTGGCTTGTTCCTGAATGCTCTGAGAAAACCGCTCATTAACAAGGTTGAACTTTCTGAAAAGCTGTTTGATAGACTTATTCTCGTGCTGTTCTGGGTATTTTACAGTGAAATCGTTGTTCAGAATGGCATCTAGAAAACTAGAAGTCAGTTTGTGTACCCTGATCAGATAATAGAAAAGAGCTATGAGTACAATGAGACTAAAAATGCCCAGAAAGAAGACTCTAATGTAGTTAACATCTATAAAGGTGTAATAGAGCAAGCCATAACCAAGAAGGGTCAGAATGCCCAGTCGAAATACAATCTGAAATTTATAGTCTCTAAAGATCATATTTCTCCATTCTTCTGTAAAGTGCGCCTCGGCTTAAGCCTAATTCTTGAGCGGCATGACTAATGTTGCCTTGATGTTTCTTAATGGCCGATTCTATGGCCCACTTTTCAATCTGGTCTAAGTTAAATGAGTCTACCGCCTCTATTTCGGTCTCATTAGTGTCCTTTAGGTTAAAGTCACTGACTTGTAGCTGCTTGCCATCACTCATAATGACTGCACGCTCTATGGCATGTTGCAACTCCCTGATATTTCCTGGCCAATCGTATTTCTGAAGTTTGTTGTAAACATAGTCAGCTACGAATAGCCCAGGTTTTTTATATTTCTGTTTATAGATATTTAGAAAATGCTGAGCCAAAACAGGAATGTCTTCTTGCCGTTCGCGCAAAGGAGGTAAATGAATTTCTATGGTATTTATTCGGAAAAGCAAGTCTTGGCGAAAGGCCTCAGTCTTTACTAGTTCCGGTAAGTTGGCATTAGTGGCGCATATCAGCCTAATGTTAAGGTCAATCTCCTTATTATCCCCAACCTTGGTCACTTTTTGATCTTGGATTACTCGTAAAAGTTTGGCCTGAAGGGGAAGGGGTAAATTGCCAATTTCATCCAAAAATAGCGTGCCATTGTTAGCCGCTTCGAACTTACCAGTTCTATCTGCTTTAGCATCTGTAAAGGCTCCTTTTTTATGGCCGAATAGTTCGCTTTCAAACAGAGTCTCGCTAATGGCGCCCATATCTACATTTAGAAAAATATCATTAGCTCTGTCGGAGGCCTTATGAATTGCTCTAGCTACTAGTTCTTTACCAGTACCGTTTTCACCAGTTATTAGTACATTGGCTTGAGTCTTGGCTACTTTTTCAATCTGGCTAAATACTTTCTTTATGGCCTCAGATTCCCCGATAATCTCATTGAAAGGAGCATTTAGTTCTTGCAAGAGAACGGACTTTTCAGTTTCTAAATGCTCAATCTTTTTAGCAGCAGAGTTTAGTTCAAATGCAGTTTTTATTGTGGCCAACAGTTTCTCGTTTTCCCAAGGCTTTACAAGAAAATCGTAAGCGCCCAGTCGCATAGCTTCAACTGCCAGATTGATTTCTCCATAGGCTGTAAGCAGTAAAATAGAGGTATTAGGGTTGGCGTCTTTTACCTGTTGGAGGTATTTCAGCCCATCTTTACCTGAAGTATCGCCAGCCGAAAAATTCATGTCTAGCACAACAATGTCGAATTCGTTTTCGGCTAAAGCGGTCGTTAGCTGAGTGGGAGAGTTTATACCTCTTACATCGGTGTAATGTTGTTCTAGTAAAATGCGAAGCGATAACAGAACGTAGTTATCATCATCTAGTATGAGTATTTTGGCCTTCTGTTTCATGGGTTTGCTCTACGCAAGTTATTGAAAAGTGCCCATTTTTGGGCAGTTGTGTTTTGCTGCTGGACATTTATAAAGTATTTAATCTGGTGGTTTAGGGTTAAGTGGTTGATATTCAACATCTAAAATGTTTGGTATATACTGTGCATAGCTTGTGCCGAAATTGAATTGTTATGCTGAAGAATTATTTCATCACGTCTTATAGGAACTTACTCAGAAATAAGGTTTACGCTTTTCTGAATGTATTTGGTTTAACACTGGGTATAAGCTGTTTTTGTCTCATTATGCTTTATGTAGAAAATGAGTTGAGCTATGATCAATTTCACAGCGAAAACTTCTATCGTTTTCTATATGAAGAGCAAACTGGCGATGGTGAAACCAGAAAATTCGGGATTATCAGTGTTAAAACTTTGGAAGAGTTTCCTGAGAAAATAGCTGGTATTGAAGATGTTCTACTGGCTAGAAACCATGGTGCAGGTCCATTGCTAGTGGCTTATAAAGACGTTAGATTTAAAACCAGAGACCTTTTCTTTACTGAAGCAGATTTCTTCGACTACTTCAACTTTAAGTTGCTTCAGGGGAATCCGGCTACAGCTTTAGCTGGTCCAAACGATGTGGTTATTACCGAAAGCATGGCTAAAAAGATTTTTGGGGATGCTAACCCGATGGGTGAAACAATTAAGTTTTCAGGTACTATGGGTTTTACACTTCAGGTAACTGGTGTAGTAGAAGACCCAAAGAACTCTCATGTAGACTTTGAATTTCTGGTAAACTTTGAGGTGAGAGATGAAATTAACGACTATCTCGTTATGCGTGAGGGGTTTGCTGGTTCGGTTTATGGTTACTTTAAACTAGCTCCAAATACTGACCCAGATGACGCTTCTAAACTTATTAAACAGCATTACCTAGACTACTATAAAGACAGACCCGATGTAGTAGAAGCATTGGCAAGAGAGAATTATGAGTTTCAGTCTATTCAAGACATTTATTTCAACTCGAATGATGTGTCATTCGATGAAGGCTTTAATAAAGGGAACAAGCAGAATATCTTGATTTTAGGAGTAATTGGAGCCTTTGTATTGCTAATAGCATGCATGAATTATATTAATGCGGCTACGGCAAAAGCTGCTACAAGAAGCAAAGAAATTGGAGTGAGAAAGGTGTTCGGAGCTTTCAAAAAGCAACTGATTGTCCAGTTTTTAGGTGAAGCCTTCTTGGTGTCTTTTGTGGCCGTTGTTCTATCTGTTTTGGTAACAGACTTAACCCTGCCTGCTTTCGAAAACCTAATGGAAACAGAGTTGAGATTTTCTTTAATCAATAATCCGTTGTTCCTCAAAATGTTGGTGTCAGTTTTAGTAGGGGTTACACTACTTTCTGGACTTTATCCTGCCTTGGTGTTGAGTCGTTTTAGACCATCAGAGTCACTCAGGAGTCAAAATGCAAAAGGCTTTCTGAGAGGTGCTGGCCTAAGAAACTTCCTTGTTGGCATTCAACTTTTCTTCACTTTGGTGTTGGTGAGTTCAGTATTGCTGATAGTGCAACAGTCGAGATTCATTAACAGCAAAGACCTTGGCTTTAGTAAAGATGATATTCTAATTATACCCAACAATTCTCCCAAAGTAGGTGCTCAGCTGGCTACATTTAAAAGCGAGCTTTTAAAGAGTCCGTACATTCTTGGAGCCACAACTGGTGTAGATGTACTTGGTTTTGAAACCACCAATAATTCTGGCCCTGTTCTTTTAGAAGGCCAGAGCTATAAAGATGCTCCGGTTGCCACATTCTTTACTGTAGGTGATGAATTTATTCAGCTGCAGGAGTTAGAACTGATTAATGGAAGAACTTTCAACCCTTACCTTAAGAGTGATACGGCATCTATTGTAGTGAACGAGGCATTTGTTAGAGCTAATGGATTAGAAGACATTGTTGGTAAAAAGGCAAGGCTTTGGGGAGCAGATGGCGTTCCTGTTTCAATTATCGGTGTAGTGAAAGACTTCAACTTTAAGTCGCTTCGCTCTAAGGTATCGCCTGCTATTTTTATGCTCAACTCAAGAATGAATTGGTTTTGGACACTTAAGGTAGACCCAACCCATAAAGCCGAAGCCGTGAATCATGCTAGGACTGTTTGGGACAAAGTTGAGCCAGAGTATCCTATGGGATATTGGTTTTTAGAAGATAACCTACAAGCTTATTACGCTAAGGAAAAGCGTTTGGAAAGTGCCATCAAAACGTTCTCGGTAATCTGTTTGGTTATTTCCTGCTTAGGATTGTATGGCATGACAACCTTTACAATTGAAAGAAGAATTAAAGAAATAGGCATCAGAAAGGTGCTTGGTGCAGGAGTAAATCAATTGGTTTGGGTGGTCAACAGTAAGTTTGTTTGGCTGTTTGTCATTGCCTTTTTGGTATCGGTTCCACTGGTTTATTATGCCATAGATCAGTGGTTGGAAGGCTTTGCCTACCACATAAATATTGGAGCTACCAGCTTTTTGTTAGCAGGGGCTCTGGTCTTGGTCATTATTTTATTAACTGTTAGTGTGCAGGCTGTAAAAGCAGCTTGGTCTAATCCGGCAAGTACACTTAGGGCAGAATAGGTCATTATGCTTTCTCTTCTACGAGAAGCAACTAAACTCAACAACAATGCTTAAAAATTATTTTAAAGTTGCATTTAGAACCCTTTGGAAGAATAAGGGCTATGCTTTCATTAACATTATCGGTCTGGCTATTGGCATTTCTGGTGCCACACTGTTTCTCACTTTTGTGAAAGACGAACTCAGCTTTGACAAAATGCATACTAACTATGATAGAATTGTTAGACCAATCACTATTCAAACCAATGTAGAACCAAGTAGACACTATGGGGCTAACCCCATGGTGTTGGCTACTACTATGGAAGAGCAGCTACCTGAAGTGGAGAATCAGGTGACACTCTATCGCTATGGTAACCAAATTAATTATACCATCGATGGTCAGAATTATTCCGACCGTGATTTCTTTTTTTCTACACCAGAATTGTTAGAGGTTTTCGATTTTGAGTTGGTGAGAGGTGATGAGGAAACTGCTTTAGTAGAGCCTAAATCGGTTATTATTTCTGAATCTAAAGCCATGGCCTTGTTTGGTTCGCTAGATGCACTTGGCGAGGTAATTCAGACCCAAGGAGGCGATGTTAAAGTCACAGGGATTTTAAAAGATATTCCCGATAACTCGCATCTATTTGCTGATATGTTCTTTAGTGAATTGTTGCCCCCTCAGCTCATGGAAACTATTAGGTCTTGGACTGCTTTTGAGTTTTCGAGCTCTTATTTATTGCTTTCGCCAGATGCAGATTTAGAAGCTCTAAAGCAGAAGACGCTAGATTTAGCTCAGTCTAATTTGCCACCAACCGTGGCGGCCTTCGTCTCATTCGATTTACAGCCTCTGGCCGATATTCATTTCAATTCTGCAGAGATTGAGTCTGATATTGCCAGATTTAAAAGCGACAGAACTTACATTACCATATTCATATTTATCTCCATATTTCTAGTGGTGATTGCGGCCGTTAATTATATGAATTTGGCTACCTCTAAGGCCGTTTTCAGAGCTAAAGAAATTGGAATTAGAAAGGTTGTTGGAGCAGATAGAAGGCAGTTAATTACTCAAATTCTCACGGAATCTCTGATCATAGCATTCATAGGTCTGTTTATTTCTGTAGCACTTACTGACATTGCTATGCCATTTTTCAATCAGCTGACAGGTAGAAATTATGATTTCAGCTGGATGGCTTTATTGAATTACCTAGATATTCTACTTGGACTAACTTTGGTTATTGGTCTTATTTCTGGCATTTACCCTGCACTGTTTATGACAGGCTTCAAGACTGTGAATATTCTAAAAGGAGAGCAGGTTAAAGGTGGAGCCTTCAACATTCGAAAAGCCTTAGTGGTGTTTCAGTTTGTGCTTTCTACTGTACTGATTATTTCAACCTTGGTGGTTTCTAATCAGATGAGCTTTATCAGAAATAAAAACTTAGGCTTTAATGAAGACAACCTATTAGTTATTGATATTAATAATGGAGCAGTACGACCTGTCTTCAAAACCATGAAGAATGAATTTGCTCAAATACCAGGGGTTGAAAAAGTGGCTGTAACATCTAGAGTGCCAGGCGAATGGAAGAATATAAATCGGGTGGGGGTAAATACAATAGACCCTGCTGGAGTATTGGTAGATTCTACAGAAGCCTACTACATGAGCTTCGATCCAGATGCCTTTAGCACCTTCGAGATAAAGCTAACGGCAGGGGAGAACTTTACTGGTAATGACGCCTCAGATAGCACCAAAATTATGCTTAATCAGAGTGCGGTAGAAATGCTCAATCTGGATGATCCTGTGGGCAAATCACTAGAGCTTTCCCTCAATGCAGGTAGAGGTAAATATACTGTGGTTGGTGTAATGGAAGATTTCAATTTTCAATCGCTTCACACTAAAATTGAACCCTTGATTGTGGGGGCATGGAATAATCGTGCTTCAGTGATAGATTACTTCGTGCTTAAGGTGAATAGTTCTAATATGCAAGAAGTTATCGAGGCGGCAAGAGTAGTTCACGAACAGTTTGATACCAGAACTGTAATGGAACATCATTTCTTAGATGAGCAATTAGAGATTTTCTATGAATCTGACAGGCAGGCTAGTGTTATTTTTAAGGTGGGTGCTGCACTAAGTATATTTATTGCTTGTCTTGGACTTTTTGGACTGGCATCGTTCACTATTCAGAAAAGAGTGAAAGAACTGGGAATTAGAAAAGTACTTGGAGCTAGCGAATGGAAGATTTTCATGCTCCTATCAGGTGCTTTCACTAAGCAGATTTTACTCGCATTTTTGATCGCTTCGCCTATAGCTTATTGGATCATGAACAACTGGTTGCAAAACTTTCAATATAGAGTAGGTTTAGGCTTTGGTGTGTTTTTAATAGCTGGCTTAGGTACACTTTTGGTAGCAATGCTTACCGTCAGTTACAGAGCAATTAGAGCAGCTAATTCTAACCCAGTCAATTCACTCAGAAGTGAGTAGATTAGCCTAGTACGTCATGAAATCAGAAAGGCGGTCTCAAAAGCTAAGATCTTCGTCATTCCCAGCTTGACTGGGAATCCCTTAATGGCCTTTGTAGCTACTTTTCGGAGATTCCCGATCGGAGTCGGGAATGACAGTTAACTTTTAAGACAGCCTCTTTTCGTTTAAGCTTGGTTTAAAAGGTGTATAGGCATATATTGAAACTGAAATCAATAAACACAAACATGTCTAAAACCATTAAGACTCCTGGAGTCTATATCAAAGAGGTAAACGCATTTCCTAACTCAGTTCAAGAAGTACCAACGGCTATTCCAGCGTTTATAGGTTATACCTCCAGAACAGAGTATGAAGGTAAATCATACCTAAACAGGCCAGTGAAGGTTTGTTCACTGATGGAGTTTTTAACTTTTTTCGGCTATGCAGACCAAAATGCTACTCAGCATAAACCAATGTACTATGTGTCTGAATTGGAAAAAGAGGCAGAAAATGGCCAATCCCATTACATTCAAGGCAAAGACTACGCTATAGAGCCAGACCCTGCTACTATATACTATTTATATAACAGTATTCAATTGTTTTACCAGAATGGAGGCGGTGAGGCCTATATCGTTTCTGTAGGTTCTTATGGAAAACCATCTGGTAAAGCCAAGGCACTAGGGGCTCCATTAGAAAACCCGAATGTTAAGCTTTCAGAGCTCTTAAATGGACTTAGTGCCTTACAAAAAGAACCAGAGGTTACTATGTATGTAGTGCCAGAAGCTACCTTGTTGAATAAGGTAGATAATAGCACACTCATGCAGACCATGCTTAAACAGAATATGGAAGTGCGGACAGCAGTTTCCATTTTAGATGTTAAAGGTGGAGAAGCCCCAGATCCTAAACTGTACACAGAAGACATTGAAAGTTTTAGAACTGCTGTTGGCACCAATGGGCTTAGTTATGGTGCGGTCTATTATCCTTTCTTAATCACCACGGTGACGGCAGAGAATCAAGTAAGTTACCACAATGTCAATAATGGCGATTTAGAGTTCTTAACAAACTTTGTAAGCAACTCGGGAAGCCCAAATGCACAAGCGTTACAGATTATAAATACACTCAAGAATCATCCAGATGAGGAAGAAGCTCAAATAAGCAGTATGTTAAGTAGCATCTGTTTGCCATATAGGCAATTGATGAAAATAGTAGTTGAGAAAATCAATACGCTTCCACCTAGTGGCGCTATGGCAGGCGTTTATACCAATGTAGACAACAACAGCGGAGTCTGGAAAGCTCCGGCCAATGTTGCAGTGATGAGTACTAGCGCTCTTACTTTAAATATTAGCGAATCGATGCAAGCGGATCTCAATGTAGATGCCTTGACAGGAAAGTCTATCAATGCTATTCGTGCATTCATGGGGCGGGGAGTTTTAGTTTGGGGAGCTCGAACTCTAGACGGAAATAGCCCAGACTGGAGGTATATCAATGTAAGAAGGACAATCACTATGATTGAGCAGTCAATAAAATTAGCAATGAAAGCCTACATTTTTGAACTGAATGATGCAAACACATGGATTGCTATTAAAAGCATGATTAGTAGCTTTCTATATAACATTTGGAAACAAGGGGCACTTCAAGGGGCAAAATCGGATGATGCTTTTTCGATAAGTGTTGGTCTTGGAAGCTCAATAACTGCTGAAGACATAATGAATGGCACCTTAAGGGTAATTGTAAAATTGGCGGTTGTTCTCCCTGCGGAATACATAGTTATAAGCCTAGAACAGCAACAACAATCGTCTTAAAGTATGAGCAGTAATAGTTCAGCGAATAGCAAGGGATGGCCAATGCCGAATTACAGGTTTAGGGTAGACTGGGGAGATATTGTGCAGAATATCTTGTTTCAAGAAGTATCAGGCCTGGATTCTGAGACTCAGTTGATAGAGTATAGAAAAGGCGATAGCCCTGACTTTGGTCCAGTGAAAATGCCAGGAATTGCCAAGTATGGAAACGTTACTTTAAAGAGAGGTGTCTTCTTGAACTCAGGTTCATTTTGGAAATTATACGATGAGCTTAAATTGAATACAATCAAAAGACGAACAGTAACTATTAAACTCATAGATGAAATTGGGAAAGTAGTCATTACTTGGACTCTTATAAATGCGTGGCCTACTAAAATTTCTTCGACAGACCTAAAGTCTGACGGTAATGAAGTTGGCATAGATTCGATAGAATTAGCCTATCAGGAACTAGCCTTTTCTAATCAGGCGGATAGATGACAGTCTTTTTTAGCTTGTATTCCTTCTAAACTGGCAATTGTTGGCAACGTACTAGACAGTTCACTTCAGTATTTAAACAGTTCAATCCTTTCTTTCAGTTAACAGGTGTTAATTAGTTGTACATAAGTGAAAGAAATATTTCTTTTATATTTGTGTAACTAATGTTGCGCTAATATGAAAGGAACATATCTCGGAGAATTTGAAGAACTGGTTTTGCTCACGGTAGGAGCATTATATCCAGAGGCCTATGGAGTGGCCATTATGGATGATATTAAAAGTGAAACTGGTAGGTCAGTAAATATTTCTGCCATTCATTCTGCTATGCGAAGGCTAGAAGATAAAGGCTTTGTAAAGAGCTTTATGGGTGGAGCCACTAACGAAAGAGGTGGCAGACGCAAACGTTACTTCGAATTAACCAGCTACGGTAAAAAAGCATTAGACGATGCACAGTCTATGCGTGCAAAGCTTTACAACAGAATTCCTGATATCTCATTCGGTCAATCTTGAGTATTAACAGGAAAATATCACCTCCCAGACTCGCCAGACGCTTCTTACAGCTTTACTGCAAAAGCGAGTTCTTAGAAGAAATTGAAGGCGATGTATTCGAACTCTTCGAAAGAAGGGTAGAGGAAAGTCCGGCAAAGGCTAAGCTGCTTTTCCATTGGGATGTGCTCAGGTTTTTTCGCCTTTCGAACATTAAACAAATCAAAAAGTCAAACTCAAATTTCATTCAAATGACAAGAAACAATTTCAAAATTGCGGCTAGGGTGCTTTGGAAGCAGAAAACCAATACCGTTCTTAATGTAGGTAGTATAGCCATAGGAATGGCCTGCTTTATTCTCATCTCGCTTTATGTTAAGCAGGAAGTTAGCTTTGATAAGTTCCACGAAAATGGAGATAGAATCTATCGTACATGGTCTGAAGAAGACTATGGAGAGGGACAGCGGTTTTTCTACACTTCTTCTCCTTTACCGCTTGCACCAACCTTAGAAGAGAACATTCCAGAGGTAGAAGCCATAACCTTGGTAGACTATGGAAACTATTTGGTTGGTGAGGGTGAGAATAGGTTGAATGAACGTATTGCAATGGTCAGCAATAACTTCTTCGATGTGTTCTCATTCGAACTGATAAAGGGTAATCAGGCCAATGCGCTAGGCAGAAATGACATTGTACTTACGGAGTCATATGCCTTAAAATACTTTGGTTCTGATGAGCCGGTGGGAAAGACGCTTACCGTTCAGTTAGGGTCTGAAAAGGTGAATTACAACGTTTCAGCGATTATTCCTGATATGCCTAAGAATACAGGCTTTCAGATGAATATGATTGTATCGAATGAAGATATGGAACGGTTCTACAGCGCAAGAGCTCAGCAGGCATGGTTCAATATAGGCCCTGAGACATTTGTTTTGTTGAAGGAAAACACCGCTCAAGACGCAGTAGAATCGAAGTTTCCTGCAATGATTAATTCTGTTTTGGGCGATGATATCGAGGAGGGACAGTATGTACTTGGTCTTCAACCGTTAGAGGATATTCACCTAAACCCAGATTTTCCAGCATCCGCTTATCCTGTCGGAAACCCCAATTATGTATACGTTTTGGCTACCATAGGGCTATTGGTGCTCATTATGGCATGTATTAATTATACCACTCTTTCAACTGGTCAATCTATTAGACGAGCCAAGGAGGTTGGTATTAGAAAGGTAGTTGGTGCTCAAAAAGGAGGCTTAATTTGGCAGTATTTGTCCGAAAGTATTCTAATTACAGCTTGTGCAACCCTAGTAGGAATCGGTTTAGCTTACGCGCTTTTACCAACTTTCAACCACTTGGCAGGAACCCAAATAGAGATTCCAGTAGATGCGCAAAGCATTGCCGTTTATGGTCTAATTGTTCTTTTTGTCGGAATTGCTACGGGTATTTACCCTGCCTTTGTGCTCTCAAACCTTAAACTTATAGCCATAATTCGTGGAGGTTCTTCGGGTGGAAGAGGAGTAGGTGTGCTTCGCAAAGCGCTGATTGTGTTTCAGTTGCTGCTGACCATTTTCCTGATCTCTGGCTCTTTAGTTATGAAACAACAGTTGAATTTTCTTCAAAATTCTGATGTGGGCTATGAGAAAGAGGCTATGGTTTACCTAAACATGTATCCTAAAGATGGAAGTGAGGGCATTTTTCGACAGATCGATTCTGGATTTGAGAATGCAGAAATCATCAAAGCGAAGCTAAGCCAATACCCTGAGGTAACCGATTTAGGGGCAACAATGCATATTTTCGGAACACCTGGGTGGACAACCATGGGTTTCAGAGACCTCAATGATCAATTCCGTCAGTTTCACTTGGTATTAACCGACCCATATTTCATTTCTGGTTTTGGAATAGAGATGGTTGCTGGTAGAGATTTCGACCCGAATTTGGAGATTGATAAACGAGAATCTATTCTTATCAATGAGTCTGCTGCAGAGTATTTCTTTGGAACGGAAGATCCCGTTGGCAAAAAGTTACCAGGTGAAGAGTTTGGGAAACATACTATTATTGGGGTTACTAAAGATTTCAATTTTCAGTCATTACATACCCAAGTTGAGCCACTTGTTATTTCTCAAAATAGTGAGCCAATTACCCAAGGTATCAGCGATTTGACCTTCGATAGTTACCCCATTCCGAAAGTGTTTTTTAAATATAAAGGTGAGAGTTTGTTAGGCGTTCAAGCGCTTCTGGAGAATGTTTGGGCCGAGACTTTTCCGAATGAAGAGCTCGTTTTTGACTTTGTAGATGAGCGTTTGAAGTTGATGTATGAAGACGAAGCTAGGGTGAATAAAATCGCGGGAATTGCCACCATAATCAGTGTTCTTATTGCTTCCTTTGGTTTGTTAGGACTTACTATTTTGGTCGTCAATACCAAGGTTAAAGAAATTGGAATACGCAAAGTTCTTGGTGCTTCGCCAATGACAATCATGAATATTCTTGTTCGTCAGTTTGGTATTCAGTTATTACTAGCATTCGTTATTTCTATTCCGATAACCTGGTATATCATGAATCAGTGGTTAAGCGATTTTGCCTATAGAATAGATGTGGGAATTGTGGTTTTCCTTATCAGCGGATTGCTATCATTTTTATTGATGCTAATGGTAATCGCATATCATGCCATCAGAGCTTCACGAATTAATCCTGTCAAAGCATTGAGGGTAGAGTAGCTATAAGAGGGCTATAGTGTCTTTAGGTTTCTTTGAAAAAGGATGTCATCTCTTTCTTTGCAAAAGATATGAAGATGACATCCTTTAATAATTGAGTCACTACTTCGCTTAAATGCTTAAACAGCTTTTCTCTTATTTGAATCGGTGTTGAGAACCTTCAGATTACCACAAAATTCAATAGTATTCATTTTGGATCTCCGCAAGACTGTTAAACGGTCCTATTTGGACTCTACAGGCCAAATTCCTAATTGACCAATCACCTAATGTCCTAATTAACCCTAACTACTTTGTTATCTGCTATAGCAAAAACCGCATCGGTTTTATCAATATTGATTTTAGCAGTGCCTGTAAAGTTGCCAAAGGCCGGGAGGAGTCCATTTTTTTTACCGAAGTAGAAACAAGGTAAGCGCAATGATTGCCTGCCTTTACCAGTAAGACGCACTGCGGGGTGGATATGCCCTGCCAGGTTATATAGTTCAGTTTCTTCAGGAATGTGAGTTAGGTCGAAAGGGTGGAGACTGAGTTTTTCCATTACCTCTAGGTTGGAGATTCTATAGCTACTTTCGTCTAAGACATCGTGATTGCCCAATACTAATTTAAATGGCAAAGGCGCTTTAGATTTGATCCATCGTTTGAAGACTTCCCAGCCTTGGTTATGATCCGAGTGGAATAGGTCGCCTAGAAAGATCACTTGCTGAGGCTTGAACTTGGCAATGAGTTTATCCAGAATTAGGATGTCTTTAGAATGAATTAAGTCAGAGATAGGAATGCCTGACTTGCGGAAGTGCCCCGCTTTTCCCAAATGAAGGTCGGCCAAGATGAGGTAGTTTTTTTCTTCCCAAAAAATACCTTTTTCAGGAAGAAGATGAAGTGTTTGGCCAAGTAGCTGATGGGTAGACATATAATATTGACTCCATTGATTTATAGATCAATCTGCCAAAAATAGTTGAAGATAACTTATGTGTTTCCCTTCAGCTCGCAAAAATCACTGCCAATAGTCTGGTTTTTCAAGCCCGCCACTTCTGGTACAATTAACGCAAAGTTTATGTGCGAATAGCTTCTCTCCAGTACCTTCTACGTAATCATAGAGTTCATAAAGACCTCTTATTGCAATTTCGGAACCTCTCATTTCTTCAGCAACATCTGTTGCTTCATAGAAGTCTGGTACTGATCCTTCAAATTGAATTGACCAATACTTCTCACAGGTTCGGTCTAAATATGGAACTACCTCAGGGTCGAAATCCAGAGGGTCAATGAAGATTCTTTTACTGGTTGCTCCAGATACTTCAAAATAACCTAAAACTTTCTCGTTAGGGTTATCTATACTCACCATGTTACCTATTACTGCCCCTTGTTGTTTGTCGAATAGGCTGCCATTCGACTCGTTGAAGAGCTCAATTTTTCTATAGTAACTGTAGGCTTCTGGAGTAATTGCTCTTTGTACAATTTCTAGACTATAGGCTGTTGTCAGGTCGAATAATGATGCAGGAGCGAAATTAATGTCTAGTTCTTTAATTTGTCCATTACTTATAGTTGAGGTTGCCAAAATGAGTTGACTAGAGTTTTGTTCTCTATAGCACTCTCTCACATCTTTGTTATAGGGAACTATGGAAGGAGATGAGTTTCTTTGGTAATCGTAGCGCTTAATGTAAGGCACTATAATTTGATGAGCATCATTCCATTCATAGCGGTAAAACTGACTTCCATTACTTGCATCATCTACATCTATAAAAAACTGTACTCCAGGAACTGGATCTGTGGCTAAATCTGCTTCTTCTACACCTAAACGGTTGTAGATGCGGCTGATCTCAGGAGCCTCTTCTAATTGCTCAAATGTAGATTGGTACCTTTTTCCTTCATTAGTTACAATAAAAAGCGCGTAACTTTTACCAAGTGTACCTCCAAAATCATTAGGCGACTCATAAGTACCTGCATTTCGCTCAGTGAAGTTCACTACATCGCCATCTTCACTTTCTACCCAAACCGAGGCTCCGCTTAATGCAGTAGATTCACTTTGAGATTCTTGATCAACTGGAGAGGTATAGAACAACCGCACCTGGTGAGCTTTAGTAATATTGGATATGTTGGCGTCTACAACTAGGAGTTTTTCGTAAGAAAACGATTCTGTTTCTATTTCTTCTACACAAGCAACCAGAGCAAAGGAAGCTAAGGCTAGAAGGAAAATTTTCAATGACTTATGCACGTTAATCTTATTCATTATCGAGCTCGTTTACGGTAAATGTATTGATGATTGAAACAGGTTCTCCATTGGTGGTGAATCCTTCGATGTACATTCTATACTCACCTGCAATTCCAGAGGTTTGAAACTGTATAGGTACGGTTTCATTTTTATTCACTTTGTAGTCTGGTAGCCAGAGCAATTGTATTCTAGAATCTGGTACTCTATCTTCTGAATTAAAAGAATTATATGAAGTTTTCGGAGCTGGTTGTGGAGAGAGTAACTCAAACACCATGTGATTTCTATCGAACTGAAAACCACCTAAGTTGCCTTCCAATGTTTGAAAGCTCAATACTCCATCTGCTACTAATGAACCTAGAAAATAGCGTCTATTAAATATATCTACACTTTTAATTCGATATGGGCTAAACTCCAAAATTTCATTCATTGGTACCGGAACGCCATCAAGGAACACCATTGGGTCTGTCTCAAAGGTGAAGCCTTCGTCTAAGCTATAGAGTACAAATCTTTTTTCGCCTTTCCTTTCTCTAACACCAGCAACTTGAATGTATTCTGCGAAATGTTCTTTAAGTGTTTTAAAACGAGTATAATCATCAAACTCGTAGTGTGCATTAAAATAAGGGATAGTAGGAGGTACATTATTTTTAACAGCAATAGTATCCGTAATAGGAGTAAAATAGGCATTCTCTATCTGGCTTATTATACTTCTCTCCTTAATGTCCGAGTAATATGTTGAATCTATAATTAGAGGTTCAAAATCTAAGCTGTGATTGTTGATGAAATTTTCTTCTATTTCCACAGTATAAGATTGCTCAAAGTCTGGTATTGTTAAGTGTGCAGGTGTCATTGAACCTCTATGCACGGTTTCGTACTCAAGTACAAATCTGCCTTTTTCGTCAGTTCGCGCAATGGCCATATTCATATCATTCTCACCTGTAAGGCTTAGAATTACATGCTTATTCTGAACAGAAATTGCAGGGTCTTCTGCCTTTAAAGTACCTTCTAAAAGTTGGTATCTATATTCGGGAAGTAGGCCTACCTTCTCAGGTAAAGGTTGCTCTTCGATAGCACTGAAAACTGATGTGTTTTGTAACTCTTGTAAACCATTAGCCACGTGATTCTGGTCTGCAACTGCATGTTGACGTGGCTTTTCAGATGAGAAGGCTTTTCTAATACTAATACTATAATTGCCAGCAGGTAAATATTGATCTATAGTTGCTAAGCTTTGAGTAGTAAAGGCATTATTAATTCTCTTTTCAGAAACCTCAACATTGAATAAAGGAGATCTGAACTGCTCTCTACCACTTGCATCTTTAAAAACAACGGTGAACACATCTTTTGGGAGATCATCTCTTTGAACTCTTACTGGTGATCTAGTTTCTATCTTCCTCTCAACTATTGATTTGCCTTGGTGGTAAATAGTTAGAGTACCATTTTGGACAGCTCCTACAGGTTGAAGAAGCATTACTCTTTCCTCATGGGTAATGTTAAGGCCAATTCCGTTTAAAACTGGTTTAGGCAAATCAAAGAAGTTGAAGCCATCACCTTGGCCTTCTACCAAAAGTTGTAGAGACTCGTTCTCATTAGGGCTTATCTCAAACCAACCAAATCCCTGATTATCAGTAGATACCTCTTCAATAGTTCCATCTTGATTTATAACTCTTGCCTCTATAGCTACTGGCTTTCCACCTTTACTAGCTTTTAAGATTACCTTATTGGTAACATTTGCTACAATCTGACCAGAGGTTGTTCCAAATTCTACATTAAGTTTCTCATTGGTAATCTGTGGGTTGATATAGTCTTTATATGGGTTGATAATAGAGATTTCAGACTTAGATACATCATTAAAATTCTGCATCCAGCGAGTGTAAGCCACCAGAAAATAAGATCCGGTTTCAATATCTGATGGAATGAAAAACTCACCATAGGCTTTTCCCTCAATCAATTGATGCTTTCTTTGAAAGATTACCCCATTTTCTCCAATCAATTCTACATACACATATTTGCTGAGGTGAGAGATTTTGTTGTTCGTATAGCTAATGCTAGATGTGGCATATTGAAGGGTTTCACCAACCAGCAAGTCGTGTGTGTTTAAGTTGATGAAGACCTTCTCACGAACATTGTCAGTCTGCGAAAAACTGGTTTGAATTGCACTGAAAAAGATAACAAGTGCAATTATAAAGTTTTGGCTGTTTTGAGTGTAAAGCTTCATCTCCATTAGAATTTAAAGTTGTAAGAGATGGTAGGTATAGGAGAACCGAATACGGATAATTTGTATCCTTTTACTTCACCTCTATCCAAATCAAAATATAAAGAGAACGGGTTTTTACGGCCTAGCACATTATATACTGAAACCGACCAAAATGAATGAGCTCCTTTAGTGACTCTGTGCCCCCATTTAAGAGTTAGGCCAATGTCCATTCTGATGTAATCTGGAATGCGATATTCGTTTCTATCCGAGTAATTAAGAATTTCTATACCATTCAGTCTGTATAAGCCAGTAGGGAAGGTGATAGGTCGCCCAGAGTTATAAACAAAGTTATAAGAGAGCGAGAACCTATGAGTGACTTCGTAATTACTAACTAGGTTAATGGTGTGTGGCTTGTCATAATTAGTAGGAAAGTAGTTTCCGTTATTAACTACTTCTTCTTCAAATTGTCCATCCAGTTTAAGTAGAGTTCTGGCATAAGTATAGTTGAACCAACCATTCAGCCTGCCAGACTTCTTTAAAGAGAGTTCTACTCCATAAGATTTGCCTGGGCCTTGTAATGCGATAGATTCTATTCTGTCATTTAATAGAAAGTCGGCACCCGTCTTAAAGTCTAGCAGGTTATTAAGCTTTTTACCATAAATCTCAACAGAGCTCTCTAACTCTCCATCCAATAGGTCTTTATAGTAACCTAAAGACAGTTGATTACCAACCTGAGGTTTAATATAGGTATTGGAGAGCCTCCATAAATCAGTTGGTGAAAGTGAAGCACTGTTAGAAAGGGCGTGCAAATATTGTCTACTCCTATCATAGCTAAGCTTAATAGAGCTGGATTCATTTAGTAAGTATCTAGCTGCAAACCTAAACTCCGGACCATGATATGTCTTGATGAACTCACCTTTTCCGTGTGTTTCTTCACCTATTTTAGTATCTCCGTTTTTCGGTGCGTTATCCAGATAGAGATTAGTTGTGCCAGGGCCTAAATAAGTAAAGAAGCTGTATCGGAGCCCATAGTTGAAGCTTAGCTTATCACTGAACTCATGTTTGTCGGAGAAGTAGAGAGCTCCTTCAATTCCTTGTTCTCTATCTAATTCTACTCTAGTTGCAATAGATTCGCTTCCAATTGGGGTTTTTGTACCTGGGTTAATACTGTATCTTTTTAGTTCTAGCCCAAAATTGAAGAAGTGAAAAGCATTAAAGTCCTTATTGAAATCTGACTTGATTCCAATTTCTCTAATTCCAAAATCTTGAGAAAATGCATTTGCGGCCAATTGAGTTGCTTCAAAGTCATAGCTATACTGACTGTAAGTAGCGGTAAGGGATGCATCAAATGTTCCATCGAATCGGTGCCCCCATTTGGCCGAAGCCATTTGGTTCACATAAGAAAAATCTGAGAATGAAAAGAGTGTGTCTGAATTTAGACGAAAATCATCTTTACTATAGTATCCTGCAACGGTTAGTCTATCGTCTTGATTTATCTCATGGTCATACTTCACAATGAAATCACTAAACGACACTTTATTGTTCTTAAAGTCAGAATGTTTAATGCTTTCAAGAATCCAGTCAGAATATGTAATACGTCCGCTAGCCAAGAGGGAGGCTTTTTCTTTTACAATTGGAATTTCGGCAGTAACCCGTGATGTAATCGGTGATATTCCTCCTTCCACTCCAATTTTCTCTTTGTTCGCTGTTTTGGTTGTTATATCAAAAACAGATGATAGTCTTCCTCCTAAGCGAGCTGGAATTCCGCTTTTCATTACCTCTAAGCCTTCTAGAGCATCTGAGTTAAATACGGAAAAGAAGCCTAAGAAGTGAGATGCATTATAAACCGTTGCACCTTCAAAAAGGAAAAGGTTTTGATCTGATTTTCCTCCTCTAACGTTAAAGCCAGCCGCTCCTTCGCCAACAGTTTGAACGCCAGCAAAAGTAGTCGCTACTTTCAGAATGTCTTTTTCCCCAAGTACAACAGGTACTGTTTTGGAATCTTCTATGCTTAACCTTTCCATTCCAGTTGCTAGTTGCTCAACATTTGCTCCGCGGTTAGCTTCAACAACAATTTCATTAAGGGCTATTACATCAACCTCCATGTCAATATTCAGTTGACCATTAGAGAAAAGAATCAGGTTTCGCTTCGTTCTTTTCATACCAGTAAACTGAACCTGAATTACATGTTGGCCACTAACCAAATTGAGACTGTAAAACCCATCTGCTGAGGTAACGGCAGACTTATTCCCATTTGGAGTATATACAATTGCTCCTTCAATAGGCTCTCCAGTGTCTTTTTCTTTTACATAACCAACAAGAGTAGACGTTTTACCTGCTGTGAATTGAGCACGGCTTCCAATTTCAAAAACAAAGTTCTCTAGATCGTTGTCGTTTTGGGTTTCTCCTTTGTATTCCTTGGTAAACAATATCTCTTTACCTGATTCTTCTTGTGTGGTTGCTTTAGGAGTTTCTTCAGTGTTGTTCTGAGCCACCAAAGACGAGATTAGTTGTGGCGAGGTTATAATGTCTATACCATTGGTCAGGTATATCTTTCTAGCTTCAATGTGGTGCCTTATAGGAGTGCCTTCGAAAATACTTGCTAAAACGTTGTTTAATGGTGCTTTATTAAACGATCCACTAAACTCAAGCGAGTCTATCCATTCAGTTTTGTAATAAAAGCGATAGCTAGAACTATTCTCTATGTCTTCTATTACTTTTTCAATGCTAGCGCCCTGATAAGTATTGGTGAATGTAAATGATAAGTCTTGTGCGGCAACCTTCAAGCATGAAAGCAAAAGCATCAATATTAAAAAATGTTTCATGAAGTGATTATTGAATCACAATACTCTGCGATGTGAATTAAATGCTTCTCTTTATCCAAGGTTTTTAACTGCCTCGATTCCTTTGTTCTCATGAACTTCTTTATTTCCTTCTTATAATCTGGGAAACGTTTCAGTAATGATCGAGCATTTACTATTACCTCTTTTCTGTCACTGAAGAGTAAGTAGTACTTGTCTACGCGTTGGTACTGAAACTCGGTACCCTCTACAACTGAGTGTTTTGAGCTTTCTTTAATGAGCGAGAAATTATTTCCTTTAGAAAGAACTAGATAATAGCCCTTTGAATCTTTCCTAGCTTTAAGTACTCCTAACTCGGTTTCTATTTTATTTACTAGATTCTGATTGAGAGTAATTGGTTGTAAACTCAATGGGTTAAGAATGTATATTACCTGTTTCTCAAGGTCATATCTAAGCTTAGCATTGCTGTAGAAATGACTGTCATATGTAAGATCTGCAGTTACCCAGTCTTGAGACTTTTCTACAAAAAACACGCTTGATCTCCTTCTTGGTGGAGAAACTATAGGTAGAGCACCGATCATCGGCTTAACATTGGCAGAATCGAAATTGGCCTTGAACCAAGCATCAATATTGCCATCAAGATTAAAATCTTTAATGCTGTATTCTTGAGAGTAACTATCTAAGTGAACGAGAATAAAAAGAGTAAAAAAAATGAGCGTCTTCTTCATTGAGTTATAAGCTTCTTGTTGGCAGGTTTCGCCTATCTTGAAAGATTGATTGAAAAAGGTGTTTTTTCAAAGAGAATTCTTTCAATACATTGAAAGACTCTACAATCGGTAGAAATAACGATTTAGTAGGTATGGAACTGTTTATAGAAAATCTTGGATTGAACGGAGTGGGTTGTGTTGTTTACCGCATGTTTCAGATTTCTTGGAATTATTATTGGCTTAATTTATGCTAATCTATATTGCATTATGATTAACAGATTGATACTAGTTTTTATTTCCTTGACAGCCTTAAGTAGTCTGGCGTATGCCCAAAAAGCAGATGATATTTTGGGTACTTGGTTAACCGATGAAGGAAAGGCGCGAATTGAGGTTTATAAAGAGAATGGTAAGTACAACGGCAAGATTGTATGGTTAAAGGAGCCTAAAAATGAAGATGGTTCACTGAAACGAGATAAGGAAAACCCTGAAAAGGAGCTAAGAGATAGGCCAATAGTGGGCTTAAACCTCATAAAAGGGTTTGTTTTTGATGATGATCAGTGGGAAGATGGAGAAATCTATGATCCTGAAAGTGGAAAAACCTACTCTTGTAGAATTAAAATGAAGAAAGGGAAACTTGAGGTGAGGGGATATATAGGTGCACCAATGTTTGGGCGTACTGTTGTATGGTCTCGCTATAAATAGAGCCTTAATTTGCCTTCATCATTCGGAGTATAATGATGAGGGCAACAGACACCAAACCAGATATACCGGCTAGCAATGCGGAGATTATAAAGTCTTCCTGTGTCAGATTGAATTGCTCTTTACCAAAAATATAAACTATACCTACTGCAAATAAGAACAAGAAAAGGCATAAGGCCGCTCTGAATACCTTACGAAAGGTGTTTTTCATTAACTGATTTATAGTACTTATATCAATTAGGTGTATCTAGAGTAATCTATACGTTAGCTTATCAAGCTTTTTCCTCCATTCCCGTCTTCGGTTTTTTGACTTCAAGCTCTCCTTTAAAAGTTAATCACTATCCCTAGAGAAGGTAAAATGCCTGAGTTGTCAATATCTTCTATCAAAACCAGTTGCTTCGGTGTATTGATTTTGCCTTGAGCATCTCTGTCTAGTCCGTACTCTGGTTCGTTTGGTATGTCTTGACCAAACGCATTCTGCAATTCTAAAAACATATTGAACGTCCATTTGTTGAAATTCCACTTCTTATCTATTCTGATGTCAGTCTGGTTGAAAGTGTTCAACCTAACAGTTCCGAGTCTGTCATAGTCTCTCACAATTGCAGGGTAATTGTCTAAAGTAGCTGCTTGGTCTACAGGTGCGTATGGAGTTTGGCCCAGATATCGAGTTCTTGCACTGATCTCCCAGTTGTTGCCGAACTTATATCCGCCAGTGAATGTCAAGAGGTGATTACTATCCCAAGCGCTAGATCGGTAGACACCATCTAAGCCAGTGAATTCACTTTTGTACCAAGTGTAAGCCAAGATTGCGTAGTAATTATTGGTGAATTTCTTCTGATAAAGAAACTCCATTCCATAAGTTCTGCCTTCACCAGTACTGCTAATGTTTTCGTTTCCTAGCACAGAAAAGTCGCCACCTAAGTTGGCCAACGAAACTCCTTGACTCAATGAGACAGGGTAGTTGTCGTACTTTTTAAAGAAACCCTCTAGGGTGAATCTAGATGACGGATTAAGTAAATATTCCAGACCTAATACAGCATGGTCACTTCTTATATACTCAGCATTTTTATTGACCAATGAACCTGCCTCAGTGTAACCCAAAATGGTGTAAGGAGGAATCTTAAAGTATCTGCCCAAAGATGCGTTTACAGACCACTTCTTTTGTGTGTCGAAGGTGTAGCTGGCTGAAAATCTGGGGCTTATGGTTTTTGAAAGATCATTGCCGCTCTCGGTAAAGCTATTACCATCAACTCTGATACCTAGTGAGTATTTGAGGCGATCATCTGCTGAGGCTGAAGACGCTTGAAATGAGGCTCCATATTTGGTGAAGGAAATTCGGTTGTCAAAGTTATTACTGTTCACTAAGTCTAAGCTGTTGTTGTCATAGCTTACAAACTGTAAACTAGCAGTGCTAACCAAGGTCCAATTGCCTCTAAAACGAGTTCTGTTATATCTAAATTTAGTTTCGGCTTCTGTAGAAAGGTTTTGAAGGTAAAGACCGGTTTGGTTCACATTATCCTCGAATCTTTTGAAATCATTCTCTAGTCTATTATTGCTCAAAGAAAGCGTACTGAAGCCCTTTCCGTATTTGTTTCTGCGCTTCCAACTTACTCCAATGGTGTTAGTCTGTTGCTTAATAATCGGAACTTGGTCCAACGTAGCCTGCTGCTCAGGATCATACTCATCAGGTACGTTTATACTGAAATCATCAATGGAGCCAACGCCTGTTACCAGTATTTCATTATACTCATCAATTTCATGAGTCACCTTATATTGATAATCCCAATAATCTGGTAAAAAGGGGAGGTCTATGGCTTGAAAAAGAAACTGTAAATATGATCTTCTGGCCGAAGCAATAAAGGAGGTTTTTGAAGCTTCATTATCTCCCTTAAAAAGTGGGCCTTCAAAGGTTAAGGCACTTTCACTACTACTCAACCTGAAGTTGGTTCGGAAGTCACGGTTGTTTCCTTTCCTTTGGTCGAACTGCAGAACACCAGAGAGTGCATTGTCATATTGGGCAGCGAAGGCCGAGGTTGAAAGTGTAACTCCTTCAAAGAAACTAACATTTAAAAGTCCTACAGGTCCGCCCGCACTTCCTTGTGTAGCAAAGTGGTTGATGTTTGGAATTTCAATTCCATCTAAATAATAGACGTTTTCATTAGGCGCGCCACCACGAATAATAATGTCATTTCTGAAGCCTCCGACTGAGCCCGATACGCCAGGAAGTGACTGTACAACTTTAGCAATATCATTGTTTCCGCCAGGGTAGGTGGCAATTTCTTCTCTAGATAGCTTTTGAATGGAAAGTGGGGTTTCTTCAATTTTGAGGAATGGGTTGGCCGTTACTACTATTTCACCAAGTTCAGAGACAGTTTCTTTCAGTTCGAAGTTTACATCTGGATTTCCTCCAGAACGGATTACTACATTGAACTTGCTTTGAGTTTCGTAGCCCACAAATGAAACTTGGATGGTAAAGGTTTCAGTCGGGAGGTTTTCTAAAGTGTAGAAACCTTGAGCATCTGTAATGGCTCCAGTTTGCAGTTCAACTACTTGAACTGTGGCACCGGGAATAGATTCGCCAGTCTTTGAATCTGTTACGTAACCAGAGAGGTTTCCTTTACTTTGAAAAGCGGCCAAGGGCAATGAAACCAATAGCGTTAGGAGAAAAAATAAGTGTCGCATAGTATAGTGTACATGAGACAAACTCAAGTTGTAAAAAAAGGGTTTGAGACTTTTGAGTTTATTTAGCCTCTGCAGGATTATTAAATAGTTTTTTATCGGCTACAAAAGTGCCAAAGGGTAGTAAGGAGGCAATTAAAGCTAAAAACGTTTTCCACATGCTCCATTTGTATTTTGAACCCACAAGTACTACAAAAACACAGTATAGCACGAAAAGAACACCGTGAGCCAAACCAATAGGATGAGTGGGTTCAGGTGTGTTGAACCAGTATTTCAAAGGCATACATATACCAATCAATAATAGGTATGAAATTCCTTCAAGTATGGCGAGTAGCTTCAGGGTTTTGAGCATTAGTTCTTTTTGTGTTTGGTCGCAAATCTCAAAGATCAAATCTCAAATTCCAATTTTTGGAGTGCATTAGATCGAATATCTAAAATCGTAAATCATCAATCTAGTAGCCGCTTTTAGATTTCAACTGTTTTTTTAAAGTTGAATGTGTTAGTATTGAAGAAGATTAAAAACGAAAACTACCCATATGAAAAAGGTTTTATTCCTATCGGGCTTGTTGATGCTGATTTTTACCCAAAACGGGCACGCACAAGATAAGCTCAAAAACATGCCTGGCTATGATCAGTATAGCAAAATGGCTCCTCAATTACGTGGTTCAGTAGACTATGGAACAATTTCAGCTAAATGGGCTGATGATGGCAGTAGCTTCCAATACGTGAAAGATGGTAAGCTTTGGAAGTACGATGTAAAGAAAAAAACTACTGAAGATTTAGGTACTCCTCCAAGACCAGAAAGAAGATCTTGGAACCGTCCAGCGAGAGGTCGTCAGTATGCTTCTGCAGAGGCGCCAAATGGCCAATTGAAGGCTTTCCATAAAGACAGAAATATGTACATCAGCAATGCCGATGGTAGCAACGTGCAAGCCATTACTACTGATGGAAACATGGAAAATAAAATGAAATATGGTATCGCTACTTGGGTTTATGGCGAAGAATTGGGCCAAAATACTGCCATGTGGTGGTCGCCTGATAGCAAGAAAGTGGCTTTTTACCGATTCAACGAGCAAGGTGCTAAGCAATACTATGTTTTGCTAGATCAGCTGAAAATGTACGATTCACTAGAAGTGATGTCTTACCCTAAAGTAGGTGAGCCTAACCTTCCGGTAGATTTGATGGTGTACGATTTAGAGACTAAGAAAACGACTTTACTAGATACTAGAGGTGGTAAGTCTTTCGAGGATGGGCCTTTAGGAACCTATTTATATGGTGTAGAGTGGACTCCTGATGGAAGTGAGTTGCTTTTCCATAGCACTAACAGAAAGCAAGATATTATGGAGCTTAGAGCTGCTGACCCTGTAACAGGAAAAAGCAGAACGGTTGTTAGAGAAGAGTGGTTGCCAAGCTTTACCAAAAATACGCCTGAAATGCGTTGGTTAGAAGATGGTAAACGTTTTATCTGGGCTTCGGAAAGAACAGGTTTCAATAACTACTACCTATATAATGTAGACGGAACTTTAGAGGCTACTATTACTAATCATCCATTTGAGGTGGCAAACATAGTAATGGTCGATGAGAAAAAAGAGCAACTGTATTATATGGCAAGAAGTGGTGAAAACCACATGAAAATGCAATTGCATAGAGTTGGTTTAGATGGTAAGAAAGACACCAGAATGACTGACCCTGCTTATAATCACTCGGTATCGCTCTCTCCTGATGGCAAGTACTTCATCGATATTCAGCAGACGCATAACATTGCTCCGTTTACTAATTTAGTAGATAGCAAAGGGAAGGTTATTGCTGAATTGGCTAAGAGCGACATGACTAAGTTCAACGAGCTTGGTTTCAAAACAGTGGAGGCTTTCACATTCACTGCTGCAGATGGTAAAACCGAGCTTCATGGCTTGCTGCATTTTCCTTCTAACTTCGACCCAAATAAGAAGTACCCTTTAATTTTGGCTAACTATGGTGGGCCTGCCACTAACGAGTTCAGAGAGACTTTTACCATGCCTAGTTCTTTGACAGAATATGGTTTCTTAGTAGTAGATGTTGATGGTAGAAACGTAAGAGGTCGTGGTAAGAGAATGCTCGATGAGATTTATGGAAAGCTAGGTCAGGTAGAAATGGATGACTTTGCTGAAGGAATTAAGTCGCTTTATGACAGACCTTATTTCGATAAAAATAGAGTAGGGGTTTATGGTACTTCTTACGGAGGAACTACTTCTGCTACTTGTCTGCTTAGACACCCTGATGTTTTCCACGCTGCGGTTGTAAACTCTGCAGTTACTGATTGGAGATACTATGATAATATTTACACTGAGCGTTATATGAACTTGCTTGAAAATAACCTAGAGGGTTATGAGAAGTTCAGTTTAATGAATCAGGCAGATCAATTAGAAGGTGAGATCATGATTTTCTTCGGAACAAGTGATAATAATGTTCACCCTCAGAATTCACTAGCATTCATTAACGCATTGCAAAAGGCTGGAAAGAGCTTCGAAATGCAGATTGGTCCAGACCAAGGGCATACTGCACTTGACTCTCGCAGAATGATGGAGTTCTTTATTGAGCACCTCGTGATGAAAAACGGAATGGCTTTAGACTTGAAGAGATAATCTTCAAGTCTTCTGAATACGAATTAGGCTGTCTTAAAAACAACTATTGTCGTCATTCCCAGCTTGACTGGGAATCTCTATTGGCCTTGAGTGCCAACTTGGTGAGATTCCTGATCACAGTCGGTAATGACAGTTAGTTTTTAAGACAGCCTATTTTTATGTCTGAAAGTCTAGCTGCATTTTCTCTATTCGCTCAGAAAGCATTTCTGTAGTGAATCTTTCGCGTAACCTATCGACCATAATTGGGAAGCAGAAAGGAGTGGGTTTGCTCAGTTTCTTTAATAGAATAGTTTGCTTGTTAATGCGTTCTAAAGATTCGGTAAGTCTAGACCTTTCAAACTGAAGGCTCAGTACTTCTTCATGCGCCTGTTTGAGCAGTAAGTTCTCAGGGTCATAATCTTCAAAAACTTTATAGATCATGGTAGATGATGCCTGCAAGTGTTTGTAGGTCATTCCCTTGCCCGGGTAGCCCTGAAAGATGAGCCCAGCGATAGTAGCGATGTCTCTAAACTTTCGCTTGGCCATTTCTGTGTTGTTGATGCTCGCCTTAATATCATCTAGTAAGTTTTCCATTGAAAACAGATCTAGCTCAAGAAAATCTTCAATCTCAATATCTAAATCGGTGAGTACTTCAAAACCGTAGTCATTTGAGGCAATGGAAAAGCTTATAGGTTGGCTTACTGAAATTCTATAAGCTACTAAAGCAGCCAGTACTTCGTGTACATATTTACCTTCAAAAGGGTAGAAGTAGATGTGTGTCCCTTCATCAGATTTTATTTGCTCTATGAGTAATTCATTCTCTTTTGGAAGTGCTGAAAGTCTTGCTTGCTTCTCTAGCAAAGGTGCAATGGTCTTCATTTCAACTCCTTCGAACTTTGAAATAGAGGCATCGTGAATCTTTCTTCTAAGTTGATCAGAAAGGAGCGAAGTAAACGAGGCTTTGCCACCTCCCCAACGTGGAATTGGACCTGTTTTCTTCTTCGAATTCCTTACTTGGGCCGTTAAGTCCTTAAACCTAACCAAGGCCAAGTTCTTCCCTGCAAACCAAAAGGTATCTCCTTCTTTGAGTTGGGCAATAAATGATTCTTCAACTGTGCCAATGTATGTGCCAGATGTGTATTTGACTTTCACTACTGGGTCGCCTACAATAGTACCCATAGAAAGTCTATGTCGCATGGCTGTTTTTCGGTTATTCACCTTCCACAGTCCATCATTCATAATTTCCACTTTGGCAAATTCATCGTAGGCACTAAGTGAGTTCCCTCCAGTAGAGATAAACTCTAAACACCATTGCCATTCTTGGTCGGTTAGGTCTTTGTAGGCGTTGGTACTTTGAACATGAGCTCTCACTTCGTCAGGGTAAAAACCTGGGCCAACTGCTAGTGTGACTAAATACTGTACGAGTACATCGTAGCAAAGTAGGAGTGGTGTTCTACTTTCGAATTGATGGGTTGCAATGGCTTCTTTGAGTACAGCTGCTTCAATTAATTCAAGAGAGTGTGTCGGCAAGAAGTATATTTTACTCGTTGCGCCTGGCCGATGACCGCTTCTTCCTGCCCGCTGAAAAAAACGGGCTACGCCTTTAGGTCCGCCTACTTGTATGACCATATCTACAGGCCTAAAGTCTACACCTAAGTCTAAACTCGAGGTACAAACTACGCACTTGAGTTTACCAGCATGGATAGCTTCTTCAACCCATTGCCTTACCTGCAAGTCTAAAGAACCGTGGTGCATGGCGACAAGCCCCATTAAATCTGGTACTTTCTCAATTATGGTTTTGTACCAAATTTCGGTCTGCGATCGAACATTGGTGAATAATAGAGTAGAAGTATGTTCATCGAGAATAGGAGTTATTCTCGGTAGCATGTTCAGTCCCAAATGACCAATCCACGGAAGCGTATCTACGGAGTCTGGTAAAATGGTTTCTACCTCAATTTTCTTGTCGATTTTGGCTTTTACAATTTCGCACTGTTCATATTGATCACCCAAAAGCACTTTTGCGGCTTCTTCTAGGTTGCCAATGGTTGCAGAAACTGCCCAAGTTTGGATTGGTTTGGGGTTAAGGTGCCTGAAGTAAGCTAGTGCTAGCTCCATCTGAACGCCTCTTTTACTTCCCACCAGTTCATGCCATTCATCTACAATGACAGCTTTGAGGTTGGCGAAAGTTTTTGGTGCATTTTTCTGTGCTAATAGCACATGAATACTCTCAGGTGTGGTAACCAGCGCCTGAGGCATGTTCTTGGTTTGAGCTTGCCTTTCTTTTTGGCTGGTATCGCCCGTTCTTAGGCCAATTTCCCAGTCTAAGCCCATTTCGCGACAGCAGGTGCTCATTGCTGAATGAATGTCTTTGGCTAGTGCTCTTAACGGAGTTACCCAAATTACTTGCAGGCCTTTAGCTTTCTTAGGGTTTTGCAGCGCTTGCAGAACGCAGGCTAACCAAATGGCGTAGGTTTTTCCGCTTCCGGTTGGGGCGTTAAGCAGTCCACTTTTGCAATGTAGATAGGCACTCCAGCATTGTTGCTGAAAATCGAAGGCTTGCCAACCTTTTGAGTTGAACCAATTAAGGGCAGGGCTTAAATCTTTTTGAGTCTTCAAAGCTATTATTGAAAGAGACTCAAAATACTAGATATAGTTTTAAGTTTTCGATTCTATTTACTGGTAAAACAAGAGTTTGCTTCAATTACAGTATTACAGAGTACTAAATGAAATAGGATGAGGGCTTGGTGCTTCCCTTAATCTTTATTGGTCACAAAAGGAGTTAGGACTATGCGCTTTAGTGAATTTGTTTCAGCTTCTATAAAGCATCCTGGAATTTAAGATGTACGCCCCGATAATGCTCGGGGTTTGATTGACGTCAATCGTAAATCTAATCCTGAAAACTTTCAGGACGTACATTTTCTAAGTCGGTCATTCAAAGCGACTTTCAGTTGCTTCTAAAACTATGGTGCTTTCAGCCCGTAGTGGTTATTTAAAAAGTAGCGTTATAGTCAATCTTCATGTTCATCAATCTGAGTTGATTAGAATTGCCGCCAACCTTTAATGGACCTCCATTGTAGTAGCCGAGGTTTTTTCGCGCTTCTATCAGCAATAAGTACTCATTCTGATTGGTGTCTATTTGATAGAATCCGCTTTTATTTGGCCTTACTATAAACTTAGGCTTAATGTCATTCTTTTCAAGCTTCTTTAAATCGTAGAAGTCCGTGCCGTCTTTTTGAACTTTCGCTTCCTGAATTTGCTCTAAGTAAGAACTCTCGTATAAATAAAGTTCGTTTCTAACTGTATCTGGCTTTTTTGTTTCACCATCGGTAGAGGGCATAAAATTGCCATTGTATTCTAGTACGTGGCCATAGTAGCCATTAATAATAGTCGGTTCAGTTATTTTGTTGCTGATTTTAACATCGAAAGAAAAGTAGTAGTCGTCTTGAATTGGCACTTGTTCTTTCTTACATGAACACACCGCTACTAATAAAATCAGGCCTAATAGAATATTCTTACCGCTCATTCGACAATTATTTAAGGGCACGAAATAAATAAATTCTGTTTCTAAATCAGTCATTCATTCGGTTAAAGATTCCTAAAACCTGAATTATACTGGATGACTGATTCTTTTTAGGATGGCTATATTGTGTGTTTTAGCATCGGATTGGTTGATATTAAAGGTCATAATGCAACCGATTGTATTAGTTGTGTTGATTTTGGTTAAAAATTGAACTTCAATTAAGGTATTTTTAGATATGCGTATTGAAATACCTAGAGAAGTAGAAAGGTTCGGCCCAGTTCAGATTCACGATGTCCAAAAGGTTTGGGAGTTAGATGCAGGACTTAAGCTTAAGGAGCTTGAACCCAAAGAAAAGGAAAGAAGGGTAATAACTCGAATCTCATACGAGTCGCTCCAAGACATTCAAGAGCAGATGGCCATTGTGGTGCCTATTAAGGACGAAAAGATTAAACTGCTAGAAGGTGTTTTGGCTGGTATTCCGCATGAGTGCCTTGTGATTTTGGTTTCTAATAGCAAGAGAGAACCTGTGGATAGGTATAAAATTGAAATGGACGCACTCAATCATATGAGTAAGTTCATGAAGAAAGATATTTTTATCGCCCATCAGAAAGACCCCTTATTAGCGCAAGCCTGTAAAGATGCAGGCTATGAATACATTCTAGATGATAAAGGGGAGGTGAGAAGTGGTAAAGCCGAGGGTATGATCCTTAGCACTATTCTGGCGTATTTGTGTGGTAAAAAATACATCGGTTTTATCGATTCAGATAACTACTTCCCTGGCGCTGTATATGAGTATGTTCAAGAGTATAGTGCTGCTTTGTATAGTGCTAAATCAGACTATTCTATGGTTCGGATAGCTTGGCATAGCAAGCCTAAAATTGTGGAGTCGAGCCTGTTTTTTGCTAAAAGAGGAAGGGCCTCGGAACACACCAACAAAGTGTTGAACATGCTTATGAGTAGCTATACTGGCTACGGTACGGAAATAATTAAAACTGGAAATGCCGGTGAACATGCCATGAGCATGGATTTGGCATTGAATATAGATTATTCTTCTGGCTATTCTATTGAGCCATACCATTACATCAATGTATTGGAGCGTTTTGGAGGTGTTATTGATTCACCAAGTGCCGATGTAATGAAGCAAGGTATTCAGTTTTTTCAAATAGAAAGTAGAAACCCTCATCTACATGAGGTAAAGGGTGATGAGCATGTGAAATCGATGAGCCGTGAAGCGATGGAGGTAATCTATAGATCTCCTCTCTGCCCAGATCATCTGAAGCAAGAAATACTGATAGATTTATATAATAGAGGTTTACTAAAGGAAGGGGAAGAGATGCCTGAAACAGTGCGCTATTACCCAGCATTAACCAAAGTAAATATGCTCAAATTTAAACAGGCTTTAGCCAAAGCTTCATTTGCCGAATTCCTCAAGGCAGATTTATCGAAGTATAAGCACAAGAATGGAAAAAAGAAATTGGCGAGAGAAACTGTGAAATCGAAAGATCATTTACCAGACCCCCATGAACAACTAGAAATAAAATGAGAAAAGTACTTTTAAGCGACTTGGATGGAACGCTCTTGGATTTGAAGAGCTACTCATTTGCTCAGTCTGAAGCATCAGTCAATGAGCTGAAAGAGGAAGGAGTTCCAATTGTTTTTTGTAGCTCAAAGTCTAGGGTAGAGCAGGAGTTTTACAGAGGTGCACTGGGTATAGAAGATCCTTTTATAGTAGAAAATGGATCGGCCATATTTATTCCAAGAGGCTATTTCAGCAAGAAAATACCTTTTAATTCTTATGTAATCGATGATTTTGAGGTGATTACCATAGGTAAGCCAGTGGGCTTTATTAGAGATATTATTCATCAGGCCAGAACATACTTAGGTCTTTCATTTACCTGCTATTTCGATTTATCGGCTGAAGATGTTTCAATGTATACTGGCTTAGATCTTAGGTCTAGCCGAAGGGCTATGCAAAGAGAGTTTTCGGAAACCATATTAAAAGGTGATGTAAACGATGGGTTTTTGGACTTTCTAAGTCATAACAAGCTCAAAAGTATTCCGGGAAGTAAGTTTCAGACAATCATTTCTAGCAATGCAGATAAAGGTAAGGCAGTTGATATACTTTTGGCGCTTTATGAAAATGAATGGGGAGAAGTGAAAAGTTATGGTGTGGGAGATAGTGTCAATGACTTTGAAATGCTTCAAACGGTAGACGATCCTTACTTGGTGCAACGGCCAGGGAGTCAATGGGCGGAATTAGGTGATGTGACTATTAAAAACGTTCAGGGCATTGGGCCAGCAGGATGGAATAAGGTGTCTAGAATTTTGCTAGAGTCATAAGTAAAAAGGCCACTGTTTCCAGCGGCCTTTTCAATGAGCTTTTATTGATGGTTACTTACCATTCCAGTGATCTTTCAATACAATTGCTTCATTACTGTCGCTCTTGCCGTTCATTTCTACTACTACCTTGTAGGTGCCAGGGCCAATGCCTCTAGTAGTATATTTCATTTGAGCAACTCTGTTCTGCACTTGCTCCTCGCTCATACCAAACCTTCTAAATCTGTCGGCCATAGAGTTAAGATCATCTTGTGAGCGTTCACCAGTAATTTCTACAAATCTCCAATTGTAAGTATTTAAACCAGCTTTGGTATCTACTTCAGTTTTGTAGATTTCCTTAGAACCTCTGTAGATTTTAAGTGTAGCCTTACCTGCAGATTTGGTGTAGAAATGTATGTGACTTCCCGGTTGTCTGCTTTCTCCATTAAAGTTGGTGTAAGCAGTTACGTTGCTTAAACCGCTTACGTATTGAACCGCAGGAACAATATCGAATAGGGTTACATCTGAAGTAAGTGTCTGAGCATTCATTCCCTGTAGAGGGGCAATGTCAGCAATAAATATACCTCTACCGTGAGTAGCAACTACCAATTCGTTTTCTCTCGGGTGAATAACCATGTCATAAGCAGGGTTTGTTGGCATTCCGTTCATGAACTTAGTCCAGTTTTTACCACCGTCAATACTTGCGAATACGCCAAGCTCAGTACCTGCAAATAGTAGGTTAGGGTTGTTGTGGTCTTCTCTGATTACGTTTACACCAGCTGGCTCAATACCGTTAGCAATAGAAGTCCAAGTTTTACCCCAGTCTGTGGTTTTGTATAGGTAAGAAGTAAAGTCATCCCTTCTCATACCATTGAATGAAACATAGGCGGTACCAGGTACGTGAGCAGAGGCTTCAACTCTAGTTACCCAATATCTTGGGTTGTTAGGAATGTTAGCATTCAGGTTAGTCCAATTCTTACCACCATCAGTAGTTACATGCACATTGCCATCATCGGTACCAACCCAAAGCTCGTTAGGGTCAATTGGAGACTCTTCTAAAGTAGTAATTGTTCCATACTGAATGTTTCCTGTTCCGTTGGCTTTAACTTCATCGTTATCGGTAAGGTCACCGCTTATTTCTGTCCAGTTCTCACCTCTGAAGTTAGACCTCAATACTTTGTTTCCTGCATGGTAAATTACATCTGGATTATGCTGAGATACTACAATCGGAGCGTTCCAGTTCCATCTCATGCTTCTGTCGCCAGTATATCTTATGCCTGATGATTCGCCAGTTTCCAAATCAAGTCTTTGAAGTGGGCCAAACTGAGATTCGTTGTATAAGTAACGGTTGTTGCTTCTGTCGATAACGTTGTACATACCATCTCCACCGCCAGTTCTTTGCCATGCTTCGAACGGAATAGATCTGCCATCTTTAGAAGTACTTGGTCCTCTAACAGAGCCATTGTCTTGTAAACCACCATATACATTGTATGGATAAGCCATATCTACATCTACAGCATAGAATTGAGCCAAAGAAATTTCATCTGGGTGGTACCATGTAGCACCGGCATCATAGGTAATTCCCATACCGTGGTCATAACCTAAAAGCATGTGTTTAGAGTCGGCTGGGTCAATCCACATGGCGTGGTTGTCTCCACCAAACCTGAAAGGAGTACCCCAAGTTTTTCCACCGTTTTTAGTTTCCCAAACCTGAATACCTAAAACGTAAACATGATCTTCATCATTAGGGTCTACTCTAACTTGCTGATAGTAGTAAGAAGGATAACCACCAATATCTTCGCCATCAGGGCTAATCTTTCTCCAGCTTTCGCCACCATCATCAGAGCGGTACATTTCAGTTCCAACTACAGATTGTCTTCTTCCTAAAGGAATACCAACTTCTAGCATGTTTCTTCTCTCTGCATCAGACATGCCTTCAACGTTTACATTCTCAACGTTAGCATAGACAACTTTAGAGTTTCCAGGAGCGTAGGCCACTCCAATTCTACCTAAGAATCCACCTGGAAGACCATTACTCAACTTCTTCCAGTTTTTACCACCATCGGTAGATTTGTAGATGCCACTACCTTCACCACCTTCGTTGAAAGTCCATGGTCTTCTAATTTTGTCATAAGCTGCTGCAATTAGTGTGTTAGGGTCGTCCGGGCTCATGGCCACATCTACCACGCCAATGTATTTGCCATCAGCTCTTTTAACTTCAAGCACCTTCGTCCAGCTTTTTCCACCATTAGTAGTTTTGTATAAACCTCTTTCTGGATTCTCTGAATAAAGCTTACCCAAAGCAGCTACATATACTACATTTGAATTATTCGGGTCGATAAGAATTCTGCCAATATGATGAGATTCTGGGAGTCCCATGTTTTTCCAAGTCTCACCACCATCGGTAGACTTGTAAACGCCATTACCCCAGTATGAGCTTCTCGAGTTATTGGCTTCTCCTGTTCCTACCCATACAACACTAGTGTCTTTTTGATCTAGTGCCACAGCACCAATAGATGCTACGCTTTCTTGGTCGAATTGAAATTTCCAAGACTGTCCGTTATTAGTAGACTTTAAAAGGCCACCAGATGCCGTAGCTGCGTAGATTACTTTAGGTGATTTTTCCATCACCGCAAAATCAACGTATCTACCTCCCTGACGAGTAGGGCCAATCTCTCTGAATTCGATCGATTTCACTACCTGATCAGGTATTTTTTGAGCCATTGATTCGGGTACGGATATCAGAGTCAAAAGACTCACCGCAATCAATGATCTGAATGTTTTTACAGTAAGATTCATCATATTTTAAGGTTAAAGCGTTTAAATTAATTCAAAATACATCTAGTACAAAGGTCAGTTTCTCCATTTACACCAGTGGCTATTTATTTGGAGCTAAAGGAAGCGTTATGTTTAGGGGCTTCGTTCTGATGAGGTGTTAGATTTGTGTATTCGTTAATAGGTTATTTATGAAGAGGTTTCTGTTAGTACTGTGTTTTTTTGGCGGCTTTTTATCAGTTAATGCACAAGAGGACTTACAAGAAGTGTACAAGGCTGCTGTAGAAGCCTATGAAGCTCAAGATTACGATTCATTTTTAGAGAACATTAGGCAAGCTGATGAATTAAGGCCTAACCATCCTGGTATAGTTCCGAAGTTGGCGGCTGCTTGGGCATTGACAGGGCGTAAAATTAGAGCAATTCAAACCTTGAAGCAGATGGTGTTGATGGATGCTACTTTTGATTTTCAGAATAACCCTGATTTTGAGAGCCTAAAAAGACATAAGAACTATCAAGATTTAATAGAGCTTCAAGTAGAATTGGGAAGTACTGAGGTTCACGATGAATTATTTAGGGTAATTAATTCAGCTGAAATACATCCAGAAAGTTTTGTTCTGATGGATAATGGAGAGTTGCTGCTTGGAAGTATAAGAGAAAGAAAAATTGTAAAGGTAGATACGAACGGACTCGTTTCTGACTGGTTAGAAGTGCCCTACGGAGTAATGGGTATGAAGTATAATGAAGAAACGGACCATCTATGGGTAGCTTCTTCGGCATTGTCACAAATGAAGGATTTTAGTTCCGATGATCAGGGTAAATCTATGATCCTACAGGTTGATGTTTCTGAAGCTCAGATATTACAAGGGGTTGAATTTAATGATGGGTCAGTCATTGGAGATTTGGTCCTCGATAAAGAGCAAAGAATTTGGTATAGCAATAGCTCTAAGCCTTATTTGGTAAGAAACGTAACCGATACTTCTCAATATTTTGGCCCTTTCGCTAGAAAGTACTTCGATTTAGATGGTAGTCATTTCAACCTACAGGGTCTAACATTGAACGATAGTGAAAACTACCTCTATTTCGCTGATTATGTCAGTGGTATTTACCGAATTAATATGGATAATGAAGACGATATTGAGAAAGTATATGCTCCTTCATCTTCTCTGCTGAAAGGGATTGATGGTCTATATTTTTACAATAACACCTTAATAGCCATCCATAATGGAACTAAGCCTTACCGAGTAATGCAGTATTTCTTGAATGAGCGCGGTGATTTTATAGATGTAGAAAGGGTGATCAATAGAGGAGGAGAGAGCTTGGGTGAGCCAACATTAGGTCAGGTTAAAGATGGTTACTTTTACTACTTAGCTAATAGTCCATGGGGCGCTTATGATGAATCAGGAAACTTTAATGCCAGCCAAGCCAAGGCCATAGAAATAAGAAGGATTAAACTAGATTAACATGGGGAAGGCCTGGTAAATTAATAGGTTAATGCAGTAGAGATTTTTTGATTTTCTCATGTCATACCCATGCCCAGCTGTCAGCTTTAGCCTTCTGTCCCGACTTCCGACTTCCATCTCCTCACTCTAAGACTTTAACAACAAGCTGCACTTCCTCCTGCTCTCGACTCCTTTTCAGCTTAAAGCTCTCTACTTCCGTCTCCTAACTCCCGACTTCCGACTTCTGTCTGCTTCCCGCTTTTTCCCTATCTTTCATTTTTTAACTTCTGAGAATGCGCAAGTTCAAATTTCCTTCGGCCTATACCACTCTGTATATCATTATTATCATCTCGGCTTTAGCTACTTGGTTATTGCCCGCAGGAAGCTATGATACACTGACTTATACCGATGGGCAGTTTTTGGTTGAGGGGAACAAGTCGGCTACTTTACCCGGAACTCAGGCTACCTTAGACAGTTTGGGTTTGCAAATGGAGTTGAGCAAGTTTGAGGAGGGCAAGATCAAAAAGCCAGTTTCAATCCCCAATACTTATGAACAAGTTGACGCTAATCCTCAAGGGTTTAAAGCTATCCTATTCGCACCAATCAAGGGTATTTACGATTCCATAGATATCATTCTCTTAGTCATTATTATTGGCGGGTTTATAGGTGTTTTTCAACTTTCAGGAGCTTTAGAGCGTGGTGTTGGCTTTATTTCTGAAAAGCTCGAAGGGCGAGAAAAGTGGCTCATTATCATCACGATGACGCTTATAGCCTTGGGAGGAACAACCTTTGGTATGCAAGAAGAGACCATCGCTTTCTATCCCATATTGGTTCCCATATTCATTGCTGCTGGATACGATTTATTAGTGCCTGTTGCTGCTATTTACATTGGTTCTTGCATCGGGCTAATAGGAGCTACGGTGAATCCGTTTAGTACAATTATAGCCTCAGATGCTGCGGGTGTCAGCTGGACTTTAGGACTCTACAGTCGCTTGATCATGATGGTTCTTACTGGAGTAGTTGCTATTACTTATGTTGTTCGTTATGCCGAAAGAGTAAAAGCTGACCCTGCCAAATCTCTGCTCCACGGTTTGGATATTAAAAACCCTTTCGCTAAAAAGCAGGTGACAGTTCCTGGAGCTATGACTCCTCTTACTTGGGTGTTACTTACGTTGTTTGCGTTGTCCTTTATTGTGATGGTTTACGGAGTAGCTGTTTTAGGATGGTGGCTAGAAGAAATGACAGCTTTGTTCTTGGCTGCTGCACTGATTATTGGCCTATTGCAAAGAACTTCTGAAGCTAAATTTGTGGAGGCTTTTGTAGATGGCGCCAAAGACCTGTTAGGAGTAGCGCTCATTATTGGTATTGCTCGGGGAATAACCATTGTAATGAATGAAGGAATGATTTCTGGAACACTGCTTAATGAAGCAAGCGATTTGGTAAGCGGTACCTCACCTTTGGTGTTTTTGCCTGTATTGATGGTAGTGTTCTTTGTTTTGGCCTTTTTTATCAGCTCATCTTCAGGATTAGCCTTGGTGAGTATGCCAATTATGGGTGCCTTGGGGAATGTAGTTGGTGTGCCTTCTGAAGAAATTGTCAATGCCTATCTGTTCGGCTTTGGCATGATGCAGCTTTTCACCCCTTCGGGTTTAGTCTTGCCATCTCTTGCTATGGTAAACGTACCCTATAATGTCTGGGTGAAATTCAACCTGAAGTTGCTTTATATGCTGGCACCTTTAGGTGCTATTGTGCTAATTCTGGGGTATTTGCTGTGATTCTTTTAGAGAGAATAAGGGTTTAGGAAAATATTACCTTCCTTTTTATAAGCCACTCTCTGATTGGCTGTTGATTGACCTTGTGTGTTTTCCAAACTTCTTCACACCATTCTCTAATCTTTTGGTCTCTCTCTTTTCCTTCCGATGCATTCATAATTGACTGGATTGAAAAGTCTAAAGGTTCTACGGCATACTGAATTTTTGGCCAGTCAGATTTATCGGAAGATAGACTTACATGTACATTCTGAACTTCTTTGCCTGTAAAGCCATATTCTAGAAACAAGCATAAGCCTAAGAGTCCATAAACTGATTTAATGATTTTAGTTTCTGGATTTAGGTGTTGCACCGCATAGGCGCCTACAACATGCTGGTGTATAAAGTATTCTTTATTTGGATGGGCTAAGCTATAGAATGAAAGCTCATGAAATAGCTGAAATTCAGTTTTGGTTTCCATTTTCACCCCTCAAGAATTCGCCTGAACTCTGTTAGTGCAGCACCGTTTCCAATTACCGTAATTTGGTCGCCAATCAGTAGGTGAGTGTTACCATGAGGAATGAAGACTTCTCCACCACGTTTCTGAATCACCAAGGATCCAGTTTGTGGGAAGGCAATTTCTTTAACCAGTTTTCGGTTAATTTGCTTATTGCTAATGCTAATTTCTTCAATTCTATAGACATCGAAGCTAGTAGAAAGTGAGTCGATGGCATTAGGTCTAAGTACCATGTCCTCAATGTGGCCTGCTAAAAGCTCTTCATGGTCTACAGTCTTAATTCCTTCGAAATTATTATCAACCAAGTCGTGGGTTACCGACTGCCTTCGGGTGATGATTTTACTGTGCCTCAACTCATTCTTTAAGTAAGCCGTAAGTTGTTGGTTCAAGAAGTTAGACTCTGTAAGCACCACTACCAAGTCGCCACTCAGAATATTAAGGTTTTTGAGTAGCTCAGGGGTGAGTTTGGTCTTTTCAAACGGTAAACTCTTTTGGTCAAACTGTTGAATAATCTCCTCCCGCTGAAGGTAAGTCATAAAAGAAATGTCGTGCAATTTGAAGCGTTCCGCTAGTAATAAACTCGCTCGGCTTCCACCAAAGACTAACACCTTTTTGTGCTCTTCATCTTTCTTATTCAATGAATTGTAAATCATTGGGGCTAGGAGACAAGTAATGATTGAAGCGGTTACAAGGGCTGCGTTTTCTGACTCAGTGAGTACTCCTAATGACAAGCCAATTTGGGCGCCAGCTACAGTTTCTCCCAATCTGGCAGAGAGTAAATTTCCTCCGGCAAAGGCCTTTTTAAATCCAAACAGGCGCACTAAACTCAGGGCCGGAATGGTTTGAGTAATAAAGAATGCCGCTACTAATAATAGAATGAATCCATAAGATTCGCCAATATTATAAAGGCTCGAAACATCGAGGTTTATCCCTACACTAATGAAGAAAATGGGAATAAAGAATCCATAGCCCATTCCATCTAGTTTAAACAGAAGGGCAGAACGGTCTTTGGTTATGAAGAGGCTAAGTAACAAGCCTGCAAAGAATGCCCCTAAAATGGGTTCCGTTTCAACAGCCGAGGCAATCACCACAAACGCAAAGAATAGCGCTACAGCACCTCTTACCTTAATCTGGTTGGCAGCATGCTCTAATCGGTAAATCACTTTTTGGAAGGTTCTTACTCTGTTGAGTTTTTTGCCTATAGCATGAAAAACCAAGAAGGCTATGAATAGTAAATTGAAGAGCAAGAGCTCAATGTCTAATCCATTTTTAACGTAGCCCGAGTAAATTGAAATAAGCAATATACTGAGCAGGTTGGCAATGCTACCTTGCATTAACAAAATCTGACCAAACTTGCGCTTAATTTCTCCACTAGCCTTAAGTATTGGCACAGTGATGCTAATGCCTACAGTAGGGAAAAGCAAGGCATAATAGATCACATTTAGCTCATGAAACTGACTGATAAGCCAAAGGGCGGGCAAGGAAAGCAGAAGAGTGCCAAGGTAAATTCCCATGGCCAACATAAAGGTATTAGTAAGAATAGATGATGCCTTAAACCTTAAGGAGCTAAGTGAATTGATGATTTTGTTTACATCTATTTCTAGGCCAACCAGGAATATTAAAAAGAGAAAACCAGTATAGGAGAGAAACTCCATATACGGGGTTTCATGTACAAGATCTAAAACAAAAGGGCCAATAACTACCCCTAGAATAATCTCGACAATAACGGAAGGTACCTTGCCTATTTCAAACCAAGAAAGGATTAAAGGCACAGCCCATGCTATGGCAAAGATGAGGAGTAAAGGATAGTAGTCTAGTTCGTGCATTGAAAAAGTTCAAGTGGATTGCGCCTAAAATAATACTAAAGAATTAAAACGAAATGTCCACTGGTAAATTCTTATTCATCAAGAATACGCATTTCATTGCTTGAGTTCCTTTGAATCGCTTTATTTGAAGTTGATATGAGGCTGTTTTTCAGGAGCATTTGTAGACTTTTTTGTATTGTGGGTATTTGCCTGCTAAGCTTTAATGCTCCATTAAACGCTCAAGATCATACAGTTGCCCGTAAGTGGATGGAAGAGCTGCTGCATTCCATCAGAAATGATTTAGCCAGACCAACTGTTCACGCCAGAAATCTATTTCATCTTTCGGCTGCGATGTATGATGCCTGGGCTTTTTTCGATGATACGGCCGAACCATATTTGCTCGGTAAAACTGTCAACGGTTTTACATGCAATACTGAGTCTTTGAAAGCTTTTGATAAATCACGAGCCAATTTAGATGAAGTAATTAGCCATGCTGCATACACCATATTAGATAAGAGGTTTCAAAAAGCCGAACGCTATGCTAATCTCTCGTTCAGGTATAGAAGATTAATGGAAGACCTCGAGTTTAGAGGCCCTACGAATCTTCGAGACATGTCAAATGGCGAATCATGGGCATTGGGCAATTTTATAGGTCAATGTTATATAGACTATGGGTGGAAAGATGGTTCTAATGAGTTGGATAGTTACGCAAACAAGTTCTACCAGCCAGTTAATCAGCCTATTGCACCCCAAGTACCCGGAAACCCTAGGATAACTGACCTCAACAGATGGCAACAAATAGAATTAGAAGTCTTTGTAGGTCAAAGTGGCTTCGAAAGCGGAGAAATGCAGCCATTTCTAAGTCCTGAGTGGGGAAATGTTTATCCTTTTGCTCTTACGGCTAAAGATAGGGTGAGAAAGAAAAGAGATGGAAGTTCGTTTTGGGTGTATAATGACCCAGGTGCGCCACCTAGGTTTGACGATTTTGAGAATGGAGGCCATGAGTTCTATAAGTGGAATTTTGAGATGGTTTCCATTTGGAGTGCACATTTGTCTCCATGGGATAATGTAATGTGGGATATTTCTCCTGCCTCTATTGGTAATAGTTCCGCATTGCCTAATAATTGGAATGAATACCCAAATTATTACAAAAGATTAGAGGGTGGTGATGGAAGTAAAGGGCATGAGCTTAACCCTTCAACCGGATTGCCTTACGAACCTAACATAGTACCAAGAGGAGACTATACGCGAGTTTTGGCTGAGTTTTGGGCAGATGGTCCCGACTCAGAAACACCGCCAGGCCATTGGTTTACAATTCTAAATTACGTTTCGGATCATCCGCAGTTGGTGAAGAAGTTTAAGGGGGAAGGAGAGGTCTTAAATGATTTGGAATGGGATGTAAAGTCTTACTTTATGTTGGGTGGCGCCATGCACGATGCCGCTATATCAGCTTGGAGTATTAAAGGGTTCTATGACTATATAAGACCAATTTCGGCCATTAGGGGCGTGGCAGACTTGGGTCAGGCAGTGAGCCCGAGCTTTCCTAACTATGATGAAAGGTCATTTGGTTTAGAACCGGAATATGTAGAGGTGGTATTGCCTGGAGATGCCCTGGCTAGAACAAATAATACTGCCGTAGATAAGATTAAGTTGAAGGCTTGGAGAGGCCCAAGTTATATCAGCGATCCGACTAATACTCAAGCTGGAGTAGGGTGGATCCTTGCTGAAGATTGGTGGCCTTACCAGCGACCAACATTCGTTACACCTCCTTTTGCTGGCTATGTTTCTGGGCATTCCACATTCTCTAGAGCAGCAGCAGAAGTGCTGACCATGTTTACTGGTGATGAATTTTTTCCGGGAGGCATGGGAGAATTCATCGCCAGAAAAAATCAGTTTTTGGTGTTTGAGGAAGGGCCATCAGTAGATGTAAAGCTGCAATGGGCTACATACCGAGATGCCTCAGACCAGACAAGTCTCTCCAGAATTTGGGGTGGAATACATCCGCCAGTAGATGATATTCCAGGTAGAAAAATTGGGATCAAGGTAGGTACTAAAGCTTTTGCCTTTGCTGAGAAGTTCTTTAATGGAACTGTACCCGATAGTTTTGGTCTGAGCAAACTGAGTGTAACTGCCGCACCAAACCCTGTTGCTAGAGGTGAAGTGCTCAATATTCAGGTTTTCGAGAATATTGAAGATATGCAGTTTACTCTAATCGATGCTAATGGTGGAGTGGTAGAAGATGTAACTATTACCAACAGCAACAATTCGGTTCAATTAGAAACTGAAGGTTTAGCAGCGGGCATCTATGTGCTTAGGTTGAATAATGGTGCTGTGGGAGAAACCATTCGTTTTATTATCAGATAATCAGGTAATTACCTAATTTCTTTCTAGCCTTTCTTTCCTTTAGAATTTAAACTAAACTTTGTTTTATAGTGAAAATGGAGCCTTTCAACGGTATGGGTAATTAAAAATACAATTAGGACTTTTATATATTTTAGCTACATTTAAGACTTAAATAAAAAGTTATGGGAAAAAGTTCACTAGGGGAGTTTGAAGAGGTGGTGCTTCTTACGGTAGCAGTACTCTACGAAAACGCTTATGGAATTTCCATTAAAGAAGATATCGAAAAGAGACTGGCCAGAAAGGTAAGCGTAGGAGCTATGCGGACCGCGTTGAGTCGCTTAGAAAAGAAGGGCTTTTTAAGATCCGAATTTGGAGATGCAACACCTGAAAGAGGCGGAAAGCGCAAGCGTTTTTACAAAGTGACTCCTCACGGAAAGAAAGCTTTGGAGCAAGTGATGGAAACACGTAAGAAGCTCTGGGAAGCCATTCCTTCAGTTGCATTCGATTTTTAATAGGTCATGAGCGGTCAAACTCAAATATCTCCACCAAAATTACCACTAAGGTTCCTTCGCTGGTTCTGTAGTCCTGAGCTTCTAGAAGATGTGGAGGGCGATCTGAACGAGCTTTTCTTGCTTCGTTCTTCAACAAATAAATCAAAAGCGAAATGGCTCTTTACAAGAGATGTATTCATGCTGTTTCGCCCAGGTATAATTAGGCAAATCAATTTATTCAAAGGTCAAAACAACAACGTTATGCTTAGTAATTATTTAAAAATTGCATTCAGAAATGCCCTGAGGTACAAGGGCTACACCTCATTGAACTTATTGGGTTTAGTTGTAGGAATAGCATCATGCATGCTCATTCTTTTATGGGTCAACGATGAACTTAAAGTCAATAAATTCCATGAAAAGGGAGATCAGATTTATCAGGTTTTCAGAAACATGAAACAGTCTGGTGGAATGGTAAACACCACTGCTTCTATTCCAAAACCAGTTGGAGATTTAGTGGCTGAGGAGTATTCAGAAGTTAGTCAAGTGGCTCAACTGAGCTGGCTCATGAATATGGATCTGAAGATAGAAAATGAAGCAATTGAGGAAGAGGGACGTTTTGCCAGTCCTGAGTTTCTGCAAATGTTCTCTTTTCCTCTTGTTATTGGCGATAAAGAAGGCGCTTTAAGCCAACCTAACCATATACTGATCTCTAGATCGGTTGCTGAGAAGTATTTCGGTGAAGATTGGAGAACAGAAGCGGTTGGCTCTACAGTAAAAGTAGAAGAACAATTCGATGTTCAAGTGACCGGAGTTTTTGAAGATACCGATGAGAAGTCTACACTAGACTTTGATTGGCTTATTGCGGCCCAAGCATTCTATGCTGCTAACGATTGGGTAGAAGATTGGGGGAATGGTGCTTTCGAAACTTACCTACTTATTCCTGACGAAACCAAGGTGCAAGCAGTATCGGGTAAAATTCTGATGGAGATTAAAGATCATACTAAAGGCAACCCTAATTCTGGAGATGAAGAACTCATCATTCAAAAATTCAGTGATACATATCTCTATTCAAAGTTCGAAAATGGAGTAGTAGCCGGAGGTAGAAATGACTATGTAAGGATTATGTCGGTTGTAGCCGTTTTCATACTACTGGTGGCAAGCATCAATTTTATGAATTTAACTACTGCCAGGTCTAGCAGAAGATCTAAAGAGATTGGGTTGCGCAAAGTAATGGGGGCTGCTAAAAAGTCTATAAGAGTTCAATTCTTTTTAGAGGCTATTATGCTCACCACCGTGGCTGTAGCCATCAGTGTGATAGTAGTTATTTTAGTCCTTCCTTTGTTCAACACAATTGTAGATAAATCACTCATATTAGACTTTTCTCAAAGCACTACTTGGTACTTTATCCTAGGGCTAATCTTTGTTGTGGGAACGCTCTCTGGTGCTTACCCTGCACTTTTATTGCCAACCTTCAATGTTATTCAGTCCATAAAAGGAGGCATAATAAAGCAGTCTAGCTTTGCTGTTTTCTTCAGGAAAGGGTTAGTGGTTTTTCAGTTTGCTATCTCTACGCTACTAATAATCGGTACTTCTGTCATTTATCAGCAAATAGATTATGTGTTGAATAAAGATTTGGGGATGAATAAAGACAACCTTTTAGCTGTAAGCCTTGAAGGAGATTTGGCAAGCAGGTTGGAGACTTACAAAAGCGAGTTGCTTCGCTTGCCTCAGGTAACTCGTGTTTCGGCCGCTTCTGGCAATCCACTTAATTATGGTAGATCAACAAGTTCAGCCAATTGGGAGGGCAAAAATCCAGACGAGGGCTATGAAGTAAACGTGATTCTGACTGATGAAGACTTTGTGCCGGCAACAGGTATGGAAGTGCTACAAGGCAGAGGGTTCGATAGTCAATTAAAAGATTCTACCAATTTTCTGATCAATGAAGTGGCGGCAGAGCTGATGGGCTTTGATGATCCTATTGGTAAAAAACTATCCTTCTGGGGGATTGATGGGCAAATAGTAGGGGTGGTGAAAAACTTCCACATGAGAGATTTATACGAGCCAATTGCGCCATTGATTATAACATGTATAGATCCTAGTGCCTCTTCTTTAGTGCTTATTCGTACCGATGAAAACACAACCGATGCACTGGCTGCCATTCAAAAGGTAACAGAGCAAGTTAACCCAGAGCATGACTTCGACTATCAATTCATAGATCATGCTTATGCAGAAAGTTATGCCAATGAACGAACTATGAAGACATTGGCCAATATTTTCGCGATGGTTTCTATAGTCATCTCTAGTCTTGGCTTGCTGGGTTTAGCCTCTTATTCTGCCGAGCAAAGGTCTAAGGAGATAGGGGTGAGGAAGGTGCATGGCGCTTCTATTGCACAAGTATTAATGCTCTTGTCCAAAGACTATGGGAAGCTAATTCTCATAGCCTTTCTTTTGGCGATTCCGTTTGGATATTACTTTACGCAAGATTGGTTAAATCAATTTGAGTTCAGGACAGCATTAAACCCAGCAGTATTCGCTCTTTCTGGTTTAATTGTTTTGGCAATTGGTGTAATTACCGTAGCTGCTAAATCTTATCAAGCAGCATCTGTTAACCCAGTAAAGAGTCTAAAAGAGCAGTAAAATCCCAACCTAGTGTATTAAGGCTGCTTCTCGGAAGTGGCCTTTTTCATTTAGGAGCAAACTTATTCGAGTTCTTTTTACTGTGCCCTTTTTGGTGTTGTCACCAAAAAGTCTTGCTCAACTATTACTCTTGTTGATGTTTCTACCAACAAGCCTCTCTACTTAGCCATTAAAACACTCCATATAATGCGAGAGAAAAGGGAAGTAGTTGGTGTTATCCTCATAATATGAAGCAGAAGAATAATAATACTGAACGAAGTCGTCAGAGAGATTCCATTTTCCAGAAACAGGGTTATGGTGAATATAGTCTAGCTTTTGTTCAACAACCTGCCTGCTCCAAAGGTCAATAGACAATGAATTTCTCTGCCAGAACTGGTGCTTTCTGTCTTTGAGATTTACTTCAAATTTTTCTAGCATCCCTGAATTGGAGTCTTTAAGCTTAAACCTGAATTGTTGCCCTGTATATTTGAGAAAATCTCTCTGAACATCTTCCAGTTGATGAGAAGGGTCAATTTTCCAAATCAAGTGAATATGGTTTGGCATGATCACAAAACCATAAATTTCACATCGTTTTTCTCTTACTAAATAGGTTAGGGAGCCTGTAATGATGTCTTTAAATCTGTCGTCAAATAGTATGGGAGTCCACTTATAAATAGTAGCTGTAAAGAATTGAATGTGATGTGTGTGCATTGATGAATATAGAAAATTAACCGAAGTAATTTGATGCTCGTTGGTGACAACACCAACGAGGGCTCGGAAATGGCCTTTTTCATTTAGAAGCGAACTTATTCGAGTTCTTTTTACATATTGTCGGCTAAATAATCAATACAATACCTATGATCTCCAATTTCATCGTCTTGGTGATATTTTTTGGCGTGTTGGCCCTCTGGTTATACATTGGTTACGACACTAAAGTAAAGCCACATATAGATAGGCGAGCACAAGCAAGAATGCCATTTGGCTGGGAAAACATTCTATTAAGAAAGGTAAGTTTCTACACTCAGTTGAGTAGCAACGATAAGGTGAGGTTCGAGCAAGATGTGATTCAGTTTCTGTCTCAAGTTAAAATAACTGGAGTTCGATGCGAAGTAAATTTGGAAGACCGATTATTAATAGCCAGCAGTGGCGTTATTCCGCTTTTTGGTTTTCCAGCTTGCACCTATAAACACCTTAAAGAAGTGATTCTCTACCCAAGTTCATTTAATAGAAGGTTTCAATTGAACGACCCTGATGAGCAAATTACTGGATTGGTTGGCACTGGAACTATGTATGGAAAGATGATTCTTTCTAAGCCAGCACTTCATGAAGGTTTCAATATTGGAAGTGATAAACAGAATGTAGGTATTCATGAGTTTATTCATTTGTTCGACATGGAAAATGGCTTCATAGATGGTGTGCCGCCCGGATTTGAAGAAAAAGCATTTGCCTTGCCTTGGCTACAATTTGTTCATACTAAGATTAAGGAAATAGCAGACGAAGAGTCAGATATACGAGTGTACGGATCTACAAGTGCTATTGAGTTTTTTGCCGTAGTAGGGGAGTATTTCTTTGAACGACCAGATTTGTTGAAGCGAAAGCATCCTGCACTATATAAGGCATTGGTGAAGACTTTTAATCAGGATACTGCAGAGTTTTTGAGCGATAACTTCACCATAGAAGACATTGGTAGAAATGACCCTTGCCTTTGCGGCAGCGGCCTAAAGTATAAGCTTTGCTGTTGGGTAGATTGAGTTTGTCTCAAGCACGCACTTATTGGCCCATTGAGTTGAGTTTGAGTCTTTACTCCTTCCTTTAAACAAGTCAGGAGCTTTCAATAATGAAAACTCCTGACGGAACCTTAGAGTCTAGCGATAGGCTAGAACCCATTAATCTTCGATATAACCTTTGCCCCTTTAGTTGGCTGGTTCTAACCAGTACTTTCTGAGCTGAAGTTGTTTCTCGGTTGCATTCTGGTTGAACTGTAGGGAAGGAGGGATCTTAATTTCAATTTGCTTGTTCGGAGCTGAAAGCTCTACCTTCTGACCTGCTCCATCGACCTCTCTCCAAACAGTCATGGTGTAGGTGTCAAGGCCAGGAATTTTTTGAACTTGACCACTTAAGAAACCCTGAATTTCTGGGCCGTAAGCAGGCATAGCTTCTCCATTCATTTCTAGAATAATATCACCTTTTTTTAATCCGAGGTTTTTTCCCATTTCGTCTAAACCAGACTCATTTGAGATGGCCAACATTTGCTTACCATCATAGTCAGCTAGGGTAATGTTAGACTGATTAAAGATCAGTGAGAATTGTCTGGTTGTACCATTGTCAACCACATCTACTCCCACTTTGTCAAAAATTTCTTTGTAAGGGATGGTTTCGCTACCTGCTACATAGGTTTCGAAGAATTCGCCAATTTCTGGATAAGTCAAACCTACAATCTCATCGAATAGCTCATCATCTTTAAACGATTTGTCCTTGCCATATTTTGCTGATAGGTCGGCCATCATGTTTTGCACACCATAAGCACCATTAGAAAGCTCTCTAAGCTTAATATCTAGGGCAGCACCTATTAGCGCTCCTTTCTGGTATACATTGTAGTATTGGTCTTCATATTCATCTAGCGCACCAAGGCTTAACTCAGTGAAAGGTAATTGATCTTTGAACTGCTGAGATACAATCAGTTTTTCTTCCAGCATGGCCAAATATTGCTGTGGGCTCACCAAACCGTACTTAACCTGCACGCTCCCTGCAAAGTACTCCGTCATTCCTTCATACATCCATAAGTGACGAGACATTTTAGGATCGTTAAAGTTGAAGCTTCCAATTTCTTCAGAGTGAATATTTAGTGGGGTAACAATATGAAAGAACTCATGAGCGGCAAAGTCTCTTAGCTGTTGTTCCATTTGCTCAATGGTTTGCTCAGGCATATAATAGAACGAGCTATAAGAGTGCTCTAGGGCTCCGTAAGAGCTTACTGGTTGATCAGTAAAATAGAAGATGAAAGCATACTTATCTACGGGAAGTTTCCCACCTAAAAACTTGTTTTGGGCTTCTAAAACTTCTTCAATACTCGCTGCAATTTGCTTGGCTGTAATCATCTTGTTAGGGGAGTAGCTAGCAACTAAAACATCTGTATTGGCTACTTTAATAATGGCCGTATCTGCTTCGCTAAACATCAGAGGCGAGTCAATCAGCTTATCGTAATCTTCTACCACAAACTTATCTGCACCAATGTTAGCTTCTGTTCCGACAGAGTTGTCTTTAATGATCTTTCCAATGATCGGTTGGTTCTTACTATACTGAAGTCCGGTGGCTCCGTAGAAATGCTTGTCTCTTATAAAGGTGAGTTCAAACTCTTCTTTCTTCATTCCTTCGAAATAGCCAAAGAAGCCAGAGGTATTAATAACAAAGTTCTTATCGTCTTCTATGTTGGTTCCGGCAGGTTGAAAAATAGAAGGTCCAGGCTTTTCTGTATCATAAGTGTCTTCTACCCAGTAAGTGATTTTTCTAACTTTTCTGGCCTTAGAGATTTTCCAAGCGTTGTCATCTAACCTTTCAACCTCTAATTCATTACCTCGCTTATCAAAGGCTTTAAAGTCTGAAACCATTCTTCCGTAGTCGGCTATGGCATAGGTGCCGGGTACAATCTTAGGCATATAAAACGTGGCTTCATTTTTTCTGACTTTTGGAGTAGCCAGAGTCACCATCACTTTGTCGTCTTTTACATTAACTAAGTCTACGGTATATTTATAAGGGTCGGCTGCAAATAAGCTTGTTGCTAAGAACAGCGCCATCAGCACAAAATTCAATCGCTTCATTATATATTGTTTTGGTAATCATTTAATGGACGCCAAAGTAAGCGTATTGTTTTCACTGCGATGTTAACAAACGCTAAAAATAATAGGCTGTTCAATGTTACCTATTCTTCAGGGCTTAGTTCATAAGTTAGCGGAAAGTGAAGTTGAAAGGCCGTGCCTTGCGAAGATGTTTCAACGCTCAGCTGACCTTTATGGAGTCTCATAATTTGTCTGGAAAGAGAAAGGCCAATTCCGGAGCCGCCTTCTTTGGTAGAGTAGAAGGGGACAAAAATATTCTCTAGTATTTCGTCTGGAATTCCCGGGCCATTGTCTTCAATTGTAAGCAAAACCTCATGTTCAGAGTTCTCTAGTTTTACTCTTAGTTCAGGGTTTACTGTATCTTTTATAGCTTCAATAGAATTTTTGATCAAGTTGATTAAAACCTGCTCTATTAGGTCAGAATCGATGATTATTGAGGTGTCGGTTAAAATAGCATATATTTTTATGTCGCTTCTATCTAGGTCTGATTTGAATAAGTTTAAAGAATTATTAATCAGAGTTTTAATATTGGTTAGTTTAAGTTTAGGTTTTGGTATTTTAGTGAGTTGGTCATAAGTGGAAACAAAGTTGGCTAAGCCCTTACTTCTGCTCTCTATGGTTTCAATTCCGCCTACAATATCTTCAATGGATTCCTGATCTAATTTGGTTAAATCTACATTGCCATTTTCTGTACTGAGCATCTGTAGAATTACTTCAGAGAGCGTTGATATCGGGATAACAGAATTCTTGATTTCGTGAGTTAATACTCGAATAAGCTTTTGCCAAGACTCTATTTCATTAGCTTCTAATTCGCTTTTGATGTCTTGAAATGACACCAACTTATAGTCCTTTCCCTTCAACTTAAATTCGGTTACAAGCATTGAAAGGTTCATCAGCTTTCCGTTGAGATTGGCTTTAATCAATTCCTTTTCGCCATTGCTCATCTTAAGAATTGATGAGGTAATGAGAGGTGAAATGCTTTCTAGTGTTTTGAAGGAACTGATGCGCTGTTTGCCGAAGAGTGATGTGGCTGCCTGGTTGAAAAGCTTGATTTTATAGTCTGAGTCGAAGCAGATAACTGCCACTCTCACATGTTCAACAATGGTTTGTAAATAGAGTAGGTTAGAGGCTTTTTCTCTACTCAAATCTTGCATTACCTGGTTAATCTCATGAAAGGCGTAATTGAGATCTGACTTCTTTTTGAAATGGTAGGTATTTGTGAAGTCTCCCTGCTTTATAGCAAGTAGAAAATAGGCTAGTTCTCTTCTAGATCGCTCAACATATCTAATGAGGCTAATGAGTGTGATTATCCAAGCTAGGATGAGCCAAAAAGACACCAGCCAGAAATGAGTTGATGTAATAACATAAACTGCTGAGTAACCTAAAATCAACAGTAAGATAATACGTATAATTATATTGATTCTGAAGTATTTATACTCCATTATTTTACGTTTTTATTTACATAAAAAACGAGTAATCTCAAGTCGGTGTCCAGCATAGTTGGACAGCCCCAGCGAATACCAAAATTGATATTCATGAGACTGGATTCTTGATAGGTATAAATTGAGGTGGCGGCTTTGTAGCCTAGTAAATCAGTTTCCAGACTTATTGGGTCGTTGGTACCAAAGATGTAGTTCTCTTGCTGGTCGCGTACATCAAAGAACATATAACAGTCAGTTTTGGCCAAGAGGTACATGCGAACCGTTGTGTTGTCGTCAATTCGAAGGTGAGCTGAAGCGGAATTGTCTATTCCTTTCAAAGCGTACTTATAAGTGCCAAAGTACACCCAATCGTTTGTCTCATCTTTGAGCTGACTTTCCTTTATCATTTTTGCTACATCATCAATATTCTCCTCTTGTGCAGCAAGATTAAAGCAGAGGAAAAGGCACAATAAAGCAATGAAAGACTTCATTTATGTTTTGGTCGAGAACTCTAAAATAGTCACAAATGCTTAAAGGTAAGCGCTTAGAGAATTAAAAAGCGTTAGAGCTATTTTAAAGCTTGTATTTCTCCATTTTACGGTATAGAGTACTCCTACCTAGTCCAAGTGCTTTGGCGGCCTTAGTGAGGTTCCCTTCAGCGTTTCTGATGGCATTTTGAATGGCTTGCTTCTCCATATCTTCCATGTTGAATGTATCTGAAGTAATCACATTCTGGTTAGGCCTTTCTACCAGTAAGAAATCTTCAGGAGCCAAAAGGTGAGAGTTAGACATAATGATGGCCCTTTCTATGGCGTGTTGCAACTCACGAACGTTCCCAGGCCAAGAGTACGCTTTGAGCTTGGTTAAAGTGGTTTCGTTAAGGCGCATTCTCTGCTTCTTATACTTTTTGCCGTAGAGCTTTAAAAAGTGCCTTGCTAGAGGTTCTATGTCTTCAACTCGTTCTCTAAGTGGAGGTAACTTTATTTCTACGGTGTTGATTCGATAGAGTAGGTCTTGACGAAATTCTTTCTCTTCCACCATTTCGTATAGAGGCATGTTCGTAGCGCAGATCAGTCTTGTATCTAGTGGGATAGCTTTATTTGACCCCACTCTTGTAATCTGTTTGAACTGAATGGCAGTGAGAAGCTTAGCTTGCATTGAAAGCGATAGGTTACCAATTTCATCTAAAAACAGGGTGCCTTTATTGGCTATTTCAAAACGTCCGGGTCTGTTTTCTCTTGCATCGGTAAATGCACCTTTCACATGGCCAAAAAGCTCCGATTGAAACAAGGATTCGCTAACCGCCCCTAGGTCTACTTTTATAAAGTTTTCATCCACTCGGTTAGACTTGTTGTGTATTGCTCTGGCAATCAATTCTTTGCCAGTTCCGTTTTCCCCCAGAATGAGTACGTTGGCATCTGTTTTCGCTACCTTATCTATGGCCTCAAAAACAGGCTTCATCGCGGGGCTAACTGAAATAATATCGTTGAACTCTCTTTGTTGGTCTTTAACCACAATCTTTTGTCCTGCTTCGGCTAGTGCCAACTTTCTCTTCGCTTGACTAAGCTCATAGATTGCGGTAACCGTAGCCAGGAGTTTCTCCTTTTGCCAAGGTTTTACAAGAAAATCTACTGCGCCCTCTTTCATAGCTTCTACGGCAATATCTATATCGCCATAAGCTGTATTCATTAGTACATGGGCTTCAGGGTCTTTTTCTAGTACTTTGCGCAACAGCTTTATGCCTTCCTTCCCGCTAGTAAGTCCGTATGAGAAGTTCATGTCTAACACAATTACGTCATACCTATCTTGATTGAGCAAGAAATCTAGCTTTTGAGGATCCTTTTCAGTAATTACCGTTTCAAAGTGTTGTTTAAGTATCATCTTGGCAGTGTAGAGGACTCCTTGGTCATCGTCTAGCACAAGAATTTTACCATCAATTTTAGACATGCGAATAGGGAAATAGTGAGTTCGATGGCGAAAGTAAAAATTGTATCATTATGAGACAAGAGAACGTTTCAGTTTGACACGAAATAGTTGATTAGTGGTTCGGTATTAAATGTAAGTTGCTGTTAATGAGGTTTTTGTTTTTGTGGCATGGAACTGGCAAAATAAGCTGTAAAATTCGCACAGATGCTTAGTAATCACTTCAAGATAGCCGTTAGGCTCTTTATCAAATATAAGGTTTACTCTGGTATAAATCTTTTGGGCTTGTCTTTGGCCTTTATGATTTGCTTTTTCTGCTTTCTATATATTCAGGATGAGTTGAGCTATGACAAATTTCACACAGATGCTGAGAAGGTATTTCTGATTGCTAAAGTTAATTACAAGGAGGATGTAAAGGAGATTGAGTCGAGTATTTTGAATTGGAAGCCTCTTGAAGGGATTAGCAAGTCAGTTGCTAACAATCTTCCTTTTCTAGAGCAGGCAGGCAGTACCATTCCTGAGATAGAGAATCTAGTTAGAATTCAGGCGGGTTACATAACCCTCGAAAGTGAAGGAGAAGAGTTTAAGGAACTTGCTCAATACATTGATCAAGACTTCTTCTCTGTGGTTGATTTTCCTTTTATTGATGGGAAAGTGGAGGATGTGATGTCTGATCTGAAATCTGCTGTGGTCTCCGAAAAATTCGCAATGAAGTATTTTGGTAGTGTAGATGTGGTTGGGAAGGAGTTGGTATTGAAAGGAAATGATGGTCCATTTCTTATTTCTGGAGTTATATCCACAGCTAGTAATTCTGTCATTGATAGAGATGTATTTCTTCGAATTGAAAACTCCCAATTTCTTGAAGATGAGTATTACAATGGATGGGGCTTTAATGCTTTTATAGCTTTTGTAAAGCTCAATGATTCTAGAGACAAGGCGATTGTTCAAGAGAAACTAAGAGATATTGAAGCAGATCATGATGGTGCTAGTGGGCTATCTAAGCTAAGGGAGCGATTAAATTTAGCTGAAGATAATCCAGTTTATACCTACCAGCTGAAGCCAATAGCAGACATTTATCTCGATCCCACCATTGTGTTTGGGGATAGCTCTTCATTTCTATACTCCCTCATTTTAGCCGGCATTTCATTGATTATCTTAATTATCGCCTGTATTAACTATCTAGCTATAAGTATTACGGCTTCTGCTGGTAGAAGGTCGGAAGTGGCTATCCGCAAAGTTATTGGAGCCAATATTCTACACCTCAAGGGTCAGTTCTATGCTGAATCATTCTTACAAGTGAGTATTGCTGTGTTATTAGGCTTTACTCTGACTCAAGCCCTATTACCTAGCTTTAATGATTTAGCCGAAAAGGAATTTACGCTAACGCTTTTTGAGAACTTGAGATTATTGTTCGGGGGCTTACTATTTGGCGTTGCATTAACATTTTTTGCAGGAGGGTATCCAGCTCAAATTCTATCCAGATTTAAAGCTCTAGCTGGCCTGAAGGGTAATGGCTCTCATAAAATTAGCTCAAAGCTTATTAAAGGCATGGTGGTTTTTCAATTTACACTGTGCCTGATGTTCATTTCTGTGGGGCTTGCCATGAGAGAACAGTTTGAGTTCATCAATAATAAGGATCTAGGTTTCGATGAGGAACAAGTAGTTTATGTGGAAGGCGTCTCAGGAAAGACTAACCTATTGAAAGAAGAACTAGCCAAATATCCATCTGTAATTATGGCAAGCGGAAGCTCAGGCATCTTTGTAGGTAGAATAATTCATGGAGTTGATCCTATAAACGGAGTTGAAAATAGAATTAGCTTCATTTCAATAGATTCGGATTTCTTCCAAACGCTTGGAGTTGATCTGGTAGATGTTGAAGGTGTGCAGAGTGTTGAAAAGGAGCAAATGGCTTCGGGAATGTCCTTCTTAAATGAAAGTTACCTGAATGCGCTAAAAGCTGATAGTCTAATGTATGCAGAGTCCATAGCCAGTATTGATGGTGTGGTGGTTGACTTTCACTTTGAATCATTACAAAATGAGATTGCGTCTCAAAAGTTTGAAATTACCGAGCCAGGACGTTTGTCTACTCTATTTGTAAAGCTTAGACCAAATCAGATTGAAGAGGGGTTAAGCGCCATAAGGGAGAGTTACGCGAAGATTACTGAAAAGCCATTGGAGGAGGTTAAGTTCCTAGATGAGTTTCTCAATTCTAGATATGAAGACAGTCGGAAATGGCAACGAATTGTAAATATATCTGCTTCTATTGGCCTTTTGATTGCTTGTATCGGGCTGTTTGGATTAACCGGTATGGGCATGGCAAATCAGATGAAGGAATTATCTATACGAAAAGTCTTGGGAGCCAATGCCCGCGATTTAGCCTATGCGCTCAATAGGCAGTCATTTATCTTAATAATAGTTGCATCAGTTATTTCAATACCAGTATCCTATTATTTGATAAAGAGATGGTTAAATGATTTTGCTTATCATGTAGATATTACGGCACAGGTCTTTGCCGTGTCGATACTACTCTTGGTTTTGATTACTCTCATAACCGTTACGTACCATTCCATAAAAGTCATTTTTACTAATCCGGTCAATATTCTCAGAAACGAATAAAATCACTATGCTCAAAAACTATTTCAAAACAACGCTAAGATCATTTAGAAAGAATAAAGCTTTCGCTCTGATCAATTTATTGGGGCTGTCTGTTGGTCTAGCAGCTTCAATCTTCATCCTTCAGTATGCCTTTTTTCATCTGAGCTTTGATAAATACAACAGTAAATCCGATAGAGTTTTCAGGGTAATGAATGAACGCTTTGAAGGTGATCAGATGATTCAACGAGGTCAGATAACTTACTCAGCAGTTGGTCCTCAATTGGCCGAAGATTACCCAGAAGTGCTAAGGCATACCACTGTAAATACACTCGGCACTAATGTGTTTCGCTACAACGAGCATGTCACTGAGGTGAATGCTACGCTTATGGTTGAGCCTAGTTACTTCGATATGTTTGATGTAGAGCTATTGGCCGGAAATCCTGAGACTTTGGTAAGCGATGGTTATCAGGTGGTGCTTACAGAGTCTATGGCTCAGAAGGTATTTCAAACAACTGACGGTAATTGGACTGAGTACATCGGTGAGATTTTGGAAATGGGTTCTAGCAGACTGCAGTGGCAGGTAAGTGGTGTAGTTGCAGACCCTCCAGCAAACTCAAGTTTGCAGTACGAGGTGCTCATGTCTAGAGTAACAACCTTTACTTGGTGGGGAGAGTCGGCTAGGTTCAGTTGGAACAGTTCTGACTACTTCCATTACATAGAACTAGCAGATGGGGTAAGTCAAAAAGACTTTGAAAGTAAGTTGGAGGCCTTTTCTGCCAAATATTTCAGAGGAAATGAAGTGACTGGTACCTTTGAAGAGTTCCACCTGCAGCCTTTAGAAGAGGTTCATCTTTACTCAGATTATGAATATGAAATTCATCAAACTTCTGACGGGAGAATGGTCTGGATTTTAATTCTGATAGCAGTCTTCATTCTGTTGATGGCATGGATGAATTACGTGAATTTAACTACCTCAAGAGCATTGCAACGTGCAAAAGAAGTGGGAGTAAGAAAGGTAGTGGGTGCTAGCCGAAAGCAGTTGATAGGTCAGTACCTTACGGAATCACTAGTATTGAATTTGCTCTCGTTTGTGTTGGCCATCACCTTAATTCAGGCCTTACAGGTACCTTTCAACAATTTGGTAGGTGAAGATCTTTCTCTATTGGCTTTCATTAGCTTAAAAATGGCTTCTGTTCCAATGGCGGTTTGGGTGTTGATAATACTGCTAATTGGTTCGTTTGGTTCGGGAATTTACCCAGCTTTTGTGCTTTCTGCTTTTAAGCCAACACAAACGCTAAAAGGAGATTATGGTAAGAGTGCTCAGGGAAGAATATTACGAAAGTCTTTGGTTACGCTACAGTTTATACTTTCTACAGCATTGATTGCCGGAACGTATTTAGTTGTAAAACAGACTAGGTACATGAAAAATCAAGATTTGGGCATGAACCTAGAGCAAGTGGTTACGGTAAATGGGCCTTCAATCACTGACCTAGATACCACTTTCGTGACTCACATTCATGCTTTTTTGAATCAGTTGGAGCAAAATCCAAGAATTGAAAAAGCAGGCACTTCTACTACGGTTTTTGGGAACCGATTACCACGAACTTTCGGAGTGAAGAGAGTGGGCGATTCTGAAGGTCATATGTTGAATAGGTTAGGGGCGAATTATGGTTTCTTCGATGTGTATGAAATCAACTTTCTTGCTGGTAGACCTTTCAGAACATCAGACCATAACCTTGACCCTAGACTAATTAACAGCGCTATTCTGAATGAAAAAGCCTCTAAGATTTTAGGTTTTGAGTCTGCTGAAGATGCAGTTAATCAGAAGATTCAATTTTTCGACCAAGATTGGTTTATAGTAGGGGTTACAGAAGACTTTCACCACAGGTCTCTAAAAGAAAGCATTGAGCCATTGCTTATGCTGCCATTTTATAATGTGGGTGGAGATACTTACCACATCAGGGTTTCAACCGAAAATCTTAGCGAAACCATTGCTTACATTAGCGATACTTATGATCAATTCTATCCTGGAGACCTATTCGAGTACGGTTTTATGGATGCTAGATTTGAGAGTCTATATAAGTCTGATGTCCAGTTTGGTAAGGTCTTCAACCTCTTTTCTTTGCTCGCTATTTCAATCGCTTGTTTGGGTTTGTTTGGCTTGGTTGGTTTTACGGCCATGCAGCGAACCAAGGAAATAGGCATAAGAAAGGTTTTAGGAGCCTCTATCCAAGACATACTTCAGTTACTTTCTAAGGAGTTTCTATGGTTGATACTACTAGCCAACTTTATTGGATTACCACTAATTTACATGGCTGCCAGACAGTGGTTAAATGGCTACGAATATCAAACCTCAATCGGGCTGTTATTCTTCTTGCTTCCGCTAATTGCAGTGGTTTTGGTTTCATTGTTAATTGTAGTAAGTCAGTCACTTAAGGTAGCGAGCTTAAACCCGGTAAGGTCACTTCGTCAAGAATAGTGTTATGGTTGCTGCTAATCTTAAATATGCGTTTAGACAGTTGAGAAAGCAAAAGCTATTCGCTTTCATCAATGTCATCGGCTTGGCACTTTCAATGGTTGCTGGTCTGTTAATTTTTAAATATGTGAGCTTTGAAAAAAGCTATGACCATCACATAGAAGATACTGATCAAGTTTTTAGAATTTATAGGATTGATGATGGTGAAGACCCGTGGGATGGTGTGGCTTCGGTATTTCCGGGTATGACTCCAATAATTCGGAATTCAATTCCTGAGGTTGATAAAATTGCTAGAGTTATAGATTCTGAGAAGATCTTTCAATCCTTTGCTTTCACCCACTACACTTCGCAAGGTAACAGCACAACATTTAATATTCCGAATGGCTATTTTGCTGATGGTGATGCCATAGACATATTTTCCATGAATTGGATAGAGGGTGAAGGCATAGCCTCATTGGAAACCCCCTATGAACTGGTAATCTCAAAATCCTATAAAGAGCGATTCTTTGGAAATGAGCAGGCTTTAGGCAAAGTTCTCCATTTCAAAAATTATGGAAAGGACTTTAAGATTACTGGTGTTTTCGATGATCTACCAGAGAATACACACTTCAAATATAACTTACTTGTATCCTTCAAAAGCTTGCCTGCAGAATGGAATCTGGATAACTCTTTTGGTTGGGGAAACTTTTACACCTATATAAAAACCATACCTCACCCTGAAATTGATGAAGTTGAATCGAAGATCAATAATGTCTTTGTCAATATCGAAGATGCTTGGTTTCAAGATGAAGGAGTTACTTTTAAGCTTCAGAATGTCCGCGATATTCATTTAACCTCACATCATTCATTCGAACTTGAGGCTAATGGAAATAAGACTACTGTTGAGTTTCTTAGCATCATAGCAGTCTTCATCATGATAGTGGCTTGGGTGAATTACATTAACCTAAGCACTTCCAAATTGGTGGACAGAGCTAAAGAGGTTGGTGTTAGAAAAGTACTTGGTAGCTATAGAAAGCAATTGGTTTATCAGTTTTTGGTTGAAGGGTTTCTCATTAACCTATTGGCCATAATTACAGCGCTCACGGCCTTACAAGTAACTAAGACTTGGTTTGAGCAGCTGCTTGGTTTACCCATTAGCTTTTTCGATGAAGCTAATATTCAACAGACTCTAATTGTATTGTCAGGCTTTGCTTTAGGGGCAATGTTGTTTGGTCTTTATCCGGCAGTCCTTTTTTCGAGACAAAAGGTATCAAGCGTGTTAAAGGGGAAGGTGAGGGCTAGTAAATCGGGTTTAGTTCTCAGAAAATCTCTTACCATTTTTCAATACATAGTAGCAATTGTGCTCATTTTAGGAACACTCGCAGTGAAGCGGCAAATGAGCTTTATCCAAAGCCAGTCACCCGGAATGGATATAGATCAAACTTTGGTGGTGAAGAAGCCATTTATTGAAGCTGAGAGAAGGTCTATTGCAAAGCCGGCTTTCATCAATCAAATCAGTCAAATACCCAATGTAGCTGGAGTTGCAGCCTCTAGTGAAATTCCGGGCTATGAAATTGCTAGAATGCGCTGGATTGCTCTAGGTCCGGGAGAAGATGATTTAGCTATATATGCGAAAGACGTTGCCATCGATGAATCGTTTATCGATTTGTATAACATTAATGTGCTCTACGGAAGGTCGTTTTCGAAAGAATTCAACGATGCTCAGTCGGTAGTCTTGAGCCTTTCCACGGCCGAGCGCTTGCTGGGGAAAGAGGACTTGGCCTCATGGATTGATAGAACCATTTATTATGAAACCGAACCTTATAGGCTAGTGGGTATAGTTGAAGATATTAGTCAAGAATCATTGAAAGTAGGTGTTCAGCCTCATATTTACACTTATCATGATCGTGTCATTTACTACTCCATTAAGCTAAAACCTGAAGATATGCAGGCAACTATCGATGAGGTTCAGGCTGTTTTTGGGTCAGTTTTTCCTGAAAGCCATTTCGATTACTTCTTTTTAGATGAGTATTTCAACAGACAATACAAAGCTGATGCACTATTTGGTAAGATTTTTAGCTTCTTTTCACTGCTCGCCATTGTTATTACATCGCTCGGTTTATTTGGTCTTTCGTTATACAATATTACTCAACGTGCTAAAGAGGTAAGCATTCGGAAAATCCTTGGAGCCAAATTGCTTAGCTTGTTTTACCTACTCACCAGAGAGTATTTCTTATTACTAGCAGGTTCAATAATTGTAGCCGTACCAATTGGATATTACCTGATAGAGAATTGGTTAGTTGCTTTCGCTAATCGGATTACTGTTTCTGTTGACTTGTTTATTATTCCACTGTTGATTGTGCTGGTTTTAACTATTGTAACAGTAGCGTATCAGGTCATAAAAGCAGCAGATGCCAACCCTGCAGAAACTCTTCGTCAAGAATAAAAACTCAAAAGAAATGCTTAAGAATCACATCTTTATTGCCTTTAGAAACTTCAAGAAGAAAAAGGCATTCACCTTAATTAATGTGCTTGGCTTAACAGTCGGTATGACGGTCTGTTTGCTTATTCTAGCCTATGCAAAATACGAGCTGAGCTATGACCGATATCATTCAAATGCACCAGATATATATAGGGTTTCAGTGGACCTTTATTCGGGAGATGTTCTGAATACTAGAGATGCTCAATGTTATCCGGCAGTAGGGCAAATGGCGGTAGACAATTTTCCCGAAATAGAGGCTTACGCTATGGCCAGGCATTATGGTAGAATGCTATTGAAAAGGGACGAAATTGCCTTCAATGAAGACCGTTTATACTTTGCTAATCAAAGCTGGTTAGAGGTTTTTGATGCACCAGCCATATATGGCGATTTGAACTCGGCTTTAGATGGCCCTGATAAAATAGTGCTTACAGAGTCTGCTGCTAAAAAGTATTTCGGAGATAGTAATCCTGTAGGCGAAAAACTAGGAGTAGTGCCTGGAGGGGGACAAGTAGTTATGCAGGTTACGGCAGTGATTAAGGATGTTCCAAAAAACTCACACCTTACCTATGATGTTTTAATTTCTTGGGAGTCTGGTGTAAAGCATTTGGGATGGGAGTATGCTGAGTGGAATGCTAATAATGAGTTTATGTATTTGCTGGCCAATCAGGATATTGACAATTCATTTCAACATAAACTGAATGCGACTTACTTTGAGCTTACTGAAAAGTTTGAAGACAGGGGTGATAGCCTGGCCGTTCAGGCACTAACTGATATTCATCTTTATTCTGATAAGTCGTTTGAAGCCGAAGTAAATGGAGATGTTACCATAGTAAATATTCTACTCATTGTTGCAGCATTCGTCTTGTTAGTGGCATGGGTCAATTATATTAACTTGTCTACAGCTAAATCTTTAGAACGCGCCAAAGAAGTAGGAGTAAGGAAGGTTTTAGGAACTACAAGAGGCACACTGGTTTTTCAGTTCTTGATGGAATCTTTCATCATCAACTTGTTGGCCCTTGTACTCACTTTTACTTGTTTACAAGGTGTTCTGCCTCTTTTCAACAGCTTTTCTAGTTTAGATCTAGAGATTAATCTATTCAACGATGAACAATTGCTTTGGCAGGTTGCGCTATTCTATATCATAGGTTCATTAGCTTCAGGCCTTTATCCTGCTTTTGTACTTTCTAACTATAAGCCTCTTACGGTTTTAAGAGGAAAGCTTCGCGATTCCAAAAGAGGCTCTATTTTAAGAAGGGGCTTGGTTGTTTTTCAATTCCTTATCACAATGGTGCTGTTGGTGGGTACCCTTACCATCTACCTACAAGTAAACCATATGAGGGAACAGAAATTAGGTTTTGATAAAGAGCAATTAGTGGTGTTGAGAGCTCCGCTATTACCAGAATCGGATGAAGTAATAGCCACAAAGTTTAATAGTCTCAGGGCAGAGTTAAACTCACTGCCACAGGTTAAGAGTGTGGCTTTTTCTGAAACCATGATTGGAAGAGGGACAATTGACTTAAATAGTACCACCGGCATATCATCTATAGAGAATAACGCGGGGGGTGACCTTAACTTTTACATGTACAGAGTAGATAGCGCTTACCTGAGCACTTTGGGTATTGAAATTTTAGCAGGAAGAAATTTCAGTCATAATATGGATGCACCTGCTTTTGCAGATGATTCTAACCTTATAAGTGGCATTATTCTCAATGAAACAGGAAGAGAATTACTTGGATTCAACAGTAATGAAGAGGCCGTAAATAAACCAATTAAGTTATGGGGTAAAGAAAGAAGAGTGGTTGGGGTAATTGACGATTACAATCATAACTCGCTCAAGCTTAAGGTAGATCCATTGTTTATGATGTTTGATAAACATTTGACTGCTACAAACTTTATCTCGGTTAAGATAGCAGAGGGGACTGAAGATTATAGAGAGGTATTGTCTTCTATTGAAGACAAGTTCAGTTCTCTATATAAGGAGAGCGATTTTGAGTATTATTTTCTAGACGAGGCCTTTGATCAGCAGTATAAAGCCGATCAGCAATTCGGAACCATTTTCACCACTTTTTCCATCATTACCATTTTTGTAGCTATACTCGGTTTGTTTGGTTTAGTGCTTTATGAGGTACAACAAAGAATTAAAGAAATAGGTATTAGGAAGGTTTTGGGAGCATCAGTAAGCTCTATTATTGGATTGTTTTCAATTAGCTTTTTAAAACTCATAGGAATAGCAATTATACTTTCTATTCCCATTGCATTTCTAAGTATGCAAGAATGGCTTTCGGCTTATGCTTATAGAATAGAGCTAAATGTTGCACTGTTCGCTATTCCAGCAATTGTACTAGTTTTAATTGCTTTGTCTACTATAGTAATTCAGGCTTTAAGAGTTGCACAGGCTAATCCTGTAGAAGCATTAAGAGATGAATAAAATAAGGCCCCGATTTTCGGGGCCTCTGTCAACCAAACATACCATGCAAACTTAATTGCCACCTCCACGCCTGCGTTGGGCTGGTGTATTTTCCTTCTTCCAAGCTTCGTATTTTGTCCATTGCTCAGCAGAAAAGATTTCCTTCAATTTTTTGTCTAGCTCCTCTTGACTCTTTTCCATTGCAGTTCTCATGCCTTCTCTGTCTCTAGACTGCATGAGTGAAGCTAGTTTTTCTCTAGACTCTTTGGCATTTGCTAAGAGTACATCATAAGTTTTTTTGTGCTGATCATCGGAAAGGCCGAATTGTTCTTGAAAAGTTTCAGCTCTTTGCTTCGCCATTGCTTCTGGCTCCATTCTTTGGCCACCTTGACCTCGCTGACCACCTCTTTGGCCACCGCCTTGGGCGTGTGCTGCCATTAGTCCTACAACTAATAACATGCTTAACATTAATGATAACTTTCTCATGGGTTGGAATTTGCTCTTTGGACAGTAGAGCATGAGAAAGGTTTAAGCAAAGAAATGTTAAATTAAAAGGTGGATTTTATAAGGTAACCGTTGCTAAAAAAATAATCTGCGTTTACTGTTTTATAGTCTATATTCAGATTGCTTAACCTTAAACTAGTCAATTGAACAAATTTTTTAAAGGCCTTTTGGTCTGTCTATTACTATTCAGTGCATCATCTTGGGTTAATGCTCAAACAGAAACTGTTACAGTGAAAGGATTAGTAACTAACGCTTCCACGGGAGAGTTAGTAGATGGTGTTAATGTGGTTTATGAAGATGATAAGACAGTTGGTGTTTTAGTGAGCCAAGGTAGATTTCAATTAGATATTGAATCAACTCCTCCATTTTTCCTTATTTTTTCTGGTATTGGTTATCAAGAGAGGCGTGTGCAAGTAACCATTAATAACTTTCAAAATCTCCAAGTAACATTAGTGGAAAGCACTACTCAGTTAGACGATGTTTCCGTACTTGGAGAGAGTAATGAGGGAAAGGGTGCTGATTTGATCCTGTCGGCTTTTTCTCCAGATAAACTTACTCTTGCAGATTTAAAGCATTCGGCAAACTTAAACTTGTATGACGGACTTTCTACTCTTAAAGCTGTAGACTTAACTACGCAGAGTTATTTAGTAAAGACTGTAAATACTAGAGGGTTCAATACAACAGCTAATACTAGGTTTACTCAGGTGGTAGATGGCATAGATAATCAAGCCCCAGGTTTGAATTTTTCCATTGGTAATTTGGCTGGTTTAACTGACTTAGATGTAGAGTCGATGGTTGTAATACCTGGCGCTCAAAGTGCTCAATATGGTTCTGGTACATTTAATGGGGTGCTTCAAATAAATAGTAAAAGTCCTTTTGAGTATCCTGGTGTAGCGGTTCAGTATAAAGCAGCTTCTTTAGGCTTACAAAAAGCACCACTTGGGGGGTACGGAAGCAACGGATTAGCCAATGAGCTTGCATTTCGCTATGCCCACGCTTTTAATGATAGGTTTGCCTTTAAGGTTAGCACTACTTATATCAAGGCAGATGACTTTTTATCTAATAACTATAATGACGTTAATGGAGGGGATAGTGATTTGGATGATAATCCGAGTTATTCAGGGGTTAATGTTTATGGTGATGAAACGGGAGTCTTTTTATTTACGGTTATACCAGGTGAGTTTAAGTACACACCAATTTTTAGGACAGGTTATAAGGAGGAAGATCTAGCCATAAATAAAGTTGAAAACTTAAAAGCAAATGCTTCTTTTCACTTTAAACCTTCTGACAGTGAAGAGGTGATTGTTGGGCTTAACCATGGCTTGGCAGATGCTATGATAACAGGAGATAATCGAATAGCCCTTCGCGGTTTTTCTATTCTTCAGGGTAAAGCAGAATATCAAGGCAGAAAACTTAGTCTGAAGGGTTACTTTACCAAACAAAACTCTGGAGAATCTTTCGATTTGGGGCTTTTAGCCAAACAGATAAATCTCTACGCTAAAGACAATGCATCTTGGTTTCGTCACTATGAATCTGTCTATAAATATGGAACCATATTCGTAGACTCATTGGATCATAAACAAGCTAGAGAATTTGCAGATTCTGGAATAGGTAGAAGTGAATGGAAGAATAGGCCAGAAGCCAATAGCGATGAGTTCAATACTTTGAAGGCATCAATTGTTAACGATGCTGGGCCTTCTGGAGCTAGAATAGTAGATAACTCTGCAATGTACAACCTCTCTGCAGCTTATAAAGAAACTGGGTTGTTTAGCAATGCCGTGGTCAATTTTGGAGTGAATTTTCGTCAATACTTGCCCGAGTCAAAGGGAACAATATTCCCCGATACTTTAGGGAATGATATCAGTTTGTATGAAGCCAGTCTGTATAGCACTTTCGATAAAGAGTTTACTGAAGGGCTTAGGCTACATGGAGCATTGAGAGTAGATAAAAATGAAAACTATCCAATATTCGTAAATCCAATAGTGGCTATACTGAAAGATCTTAATGCTGAAACAAATTTACGGTTGTCAATTCAGAGAGCTGTTAGATTTCCTTCATTAAGAGAACAGTTTCAAAATCAAGACTTAGGTGGTAGAGTAATTCTAGGAGGGCTAGATCCAATTATTGATGGAAATGAGATTAGAGGAAATTCATTTACCATTTCTTCTATTTATTCCTTTAATCGGGCTGTTGAGGCAGATTTAGAAAAGTTTGATCAAGGAACTGCGGATTATCGATTAACACTAGCAGAGTTGAATAACCTAGATATATTGAAAGCTGGTATTATAACAAAGAATGAACTAAATGAAATCAGACCAGAAAAAGTAATTAGCCTAGAAGGAGGCTTTAAGAGCTTTCTATGGAAAAGATTATTTATAGATGTTGGCGGATACTATAATGGCTATACTGATTTTATTGGTATTTATAGGTTGGTTAGGGTACAGACTAGTCCATTAATAGATTTAGTTCAGGCCTCTAAACAAGTGAATAATGATTCTCAAAGTAGAGAGTATTATGTAGCAGGTAATTCTAAAGAGTCTGTAAGAACTTTTGGTTTAGAGTTTAATTCAGAGTACACACATAGACTATTCATTGCTAAGTTTAATGCTACTTATAACCGGCTGATCACCAATACATCTAGCGATATAACACCTGCATTTAATACCCCAGAGCTGAAAATGAATTTTGTCTTTGGCCAGAACAGTGTGTTAAAGAATTTTGGGTATAGATTTAATGTCAGGTATAGAGAAGGGTTCATGTGGGAAAGTGCATTTTTGGATGGAATGCTTCCAACATATACGGCCTTAGATTTTCAGTTAAATTGGCGATTGCCAAAACTCAATTCAGATATAAAACTAGGAGCAAATAATCTAACGGGAACCCGCTATACTAATCATTTTGGTGGGCCTACTGTAGATAGGATATGGTTTATAAGTTACACTTTTAATACATCTTCAAATTAGTATTTCATGAGGAGCAGCTTTAGAATTCTTTTGTTTGGGCTCTGTTTAGGGTGGTTAGTTATAGGGTGTAGTTATGAGTTTCCCGAAGTGAACCGTGATAGTGTTCTTTCTGAAACAGATATTAGGGAGGTTATGATAATTGGTGGTGGTTGGCTTTCTGGAACTAAAGATGGTGTTTTCGATAACCAAACAAAGAGTGCATCTGCGGGTAACCTTGTTTTAAGAAGTATTTATAATGAACCAGATGCAGATTATGGCTTTACTATCTCGGATGGAAATGGCTTAAATATTTACGAAAACGAGTCTGTTGGAAGATCATATTTAAGTTATGTAAGTGAAGATAGGGTTTATCCAGAAAGATTTTTTGAGCAAGAAGCAGCTCAGCTTTCATACGGCATAGATCCACAAAGCACTAGGAACTTTGCTCATTCTGGGTTTAAATGCTTTCACTCAGAAAGCAATGATAAACAGCCATCTATCTTAGGGCTTGATCAGTTAAGCTTAGGGGCACGCATAAATAATATAAAACCAGACTTAGTAATTATTCAATTTGGTATTGAGGAGGTATTACCTTACGCGATGGCCGGAGGGCAAGGAAACCCTAATGTGCAAACGCTAACTGACCTTTCTACTAATGATATTATAAGTGCAACGCTTTATGAAGATCAGCTGAGGAACCTAATAGATAGAGTGAAAGCTGCCAATAGCATGTCAAAAGTACTTATTCTGAATACTCCAAACGTAAGCAAGTTTGCTAACTTCTACGAGCTGGTCAATTTTACAGTGGCACCCTATATATCTAGAGAGGAAATCGCAGAAAACTATGACTATGTAAATAATTTTCCATTCGGGTTCAATTATGTTTTGGGTGAGTACATGAACAATCATGGTAGTTATGCTGATAAAAGACACTATGTATGGTCTCCAGAATTCGATGTTCCAGATACTGCAGAGTGGTCTTGGCGCTACGTAGTTACAGATACCGACCTACCTTTAATAGAAAACTATGAGTATGCTAGGGGTGGGAACCGTATAATGTCATTTCCTCAGTTTAGAGAAATTGGGCGAGATGAAAGAGCCTTGTTTGAAGTGGATAAATTAGTTTACGAGGAAAGAATAGGGTTCCCCTTAACCCCACTTCCTAAAAGCTTGTTTTTGAGTCATTCAGAATATAGGGCTATTGAGGCAAGGATTGGGGAGTTTAACTCCTCTGTCATAAGAGTTGCTTCAGATTATGAAGGAGTTGAAGTTATGAATCTATATGGCATGTTCGAGGACCTGTTTAATGGAGAGTACAGAGGGCACAGAATTGCCACACCTTCTAGAGGGGTTTTAGTTGACAATGTACCATTGTTGCCCAGTTTTTTAACTAACGGTTTCTTTTCAACTGACGGAATAAACCCAAATGCTCGTGGTAGTGCATACCTAGCAAATTTGATTATTGAAAGCTTAAATGAAAACTTTGGCTATTCAATTAAAGGAGTTCCGACAAACAAATACGGAGGTAACAAAATTCTGAAAGGCTTTTAGGCTATTTCTCCAGATCCAATCAATTCGGTATCATCATACCACGCTACAAACTGACCTGCTGCAATGCCTTTTTGATGGTTCTCAAAAATAAAATAGAGACCTTCTTCTTCAGCGTAAATTTCTACAGGCTCTAATGGCTGTCTGTATCTTATTCTAGCCAAATACTGCTTTGACTCACCAGCCGATAGGGCCAAATCTGGACGCACCCAATGAACTTCTTCTTTCGGTACAAATAGCCCTTTTCTCAATAAGCCTGGATGATTTTCTCCTTGACCAGTATATATGATATTGTTGTCGGTGTCTTTTTCTATTACAAAGAGTGGCTCTGGTGTACCGCCAATGCCAAGTCCTTTTCTCTGACCAATGGTGAAATAATGTGCACCATTATGTTCTCCCACTTTTTTACCATCAGTAGGTTGGTAGCTATATGGAGTGGTAAGGGCAATCAGTTCTTCTTTTTTTGAGTTGAAGGTGACCGAACCATTTGTTTTAAGTGATTCAAAATTAGCCGCATCTTCAGAGAGTTCTCTTACTTCACCAGTCTTTGGTTTTAATTGCTGTTGTAGAAAATCAGGAAGTCTTACCTTACCAATGAAGCAAAGACCCTGTGAGTCTTTCTTTTCCGCAGTAATCAGGTCTTGTTCTTTGGCAATTTTTCTTACCTCAGATTTTTGCAAATGACCGATAGGGAAGAGGGCCTTACCGAGCTGCTCTTGGCTTAGTTGGCACAAGAAATAGCTTTGGTCTTTTCCAGGGTCCGCACCAGCAATGAGTTTATGAACTTCTTTACCCTCCTCGTTGATAAAGGTTTCTTTTTGAGCATAGTGACCCGTGGCTACATAGTCTGCCTTGAGTCTCATTGCTGCATTTAGAAATATGTCGAACTTAACTTCTCTATTACAAAGGATATCTGGATTGGGCGTTCTGCCTTTCTCATATTCCCTGAACATATAGTCTACAATACGTTCTTTGTATTGCTCGCTTAGGTCAATGACATGAAAAGGAATACCGAGTTTTTCAGCAACAGCAAGCGCATCGTTACTGTCTTCAACCCAAGGACATTCATCAGAAATAATAACGGAATCATCTACCCAGTTGCGCATAAACATAGCTATTACTTCATAGCCTTGCTCAATTAATAAATGGGCAGTTACGCTAGAATCAACTCCTCCAGACAGACCAACAACAACTCTCTTCCTCATTATTTTCTCCAATTAAATGGGCTAACAACAGTTCGGCAAAAATAGTTGACCTGCGGCTAACTAAAAAACAACAGTAGTTAACTACAGTGTAAATGAGTTTAACTAGGCCAAATTATTTCCATTGAAATTAAAATTAAGTTGAGGCAGGCATGGAGGAGCATACTGTATCTTAGACCAAACCTAATTCTTACTATTCCAAAGAGAAAGCCCGATATGAACTGTGGGATAACCATGAATGGGTAAACCCAAAAAGGAATGGTCTCTGGAGTATAATTGAAAATATGAACTAGGGCGAAAAGGGAGGTGAGTACCCAAAAAATCTCTCTACTGTATTTTTTATGGTAATGGGCTAGATCATGCTTGAATTTGGTTTTCCAACTAAATGTAGCAAGGGTAATACTGGTGGCTAACGCTAATAATCCTATACTCCAATGAGCAGCAAAAAAGAACAGCGAAATAACTATAAAGTAAACTTTAAGGTGAGATTCTCGATATTTCAAAGGCATTCTGAACATGAGTTCTTCTAAAATAGGAGCCAGAATAACTCCATAGAATAGGAGTTCTAAAGTAGATTCCCCAATATCTTGATAGGTATCAAAGTATTCTTCAAAGAGGGCAAAAAGAGGTATGGCAACAATTAGGTTTAAGACCAAATCTAGGGCTAAATAGAAAAGTAAGACTCTTAATAGGTAAGAGCTATTCCAGCTAGGCTTTAAGGGTTTTAGTTTTTTTGTTCCCTCAAAAAGTCCTCTTAAGAAATGGTATTCGTGAGTGATATTGTTCATTAGGCAATAATAAAAAAAAGCACCCTCGAATGAGAGTGCTTTTACGTTAAGGTTGGTTTGATTATTTCTTTTTAATCTCAATAGCTGGCTTAGTCTTATCTACGCCAGTAGCTCTATTTAAGAATTCATCGTAAAGTCTAATATGACGAGAAGTCATTGGAACTTTATAACCGTCAATAAACAGGTCAGTGATTTTAGTGGCAGTTTCAAATGGGTCGCCAGTAGAAACAAAGAAGTTAGCCTTCTTACCTACTTCAATAGAACCAATCTGATCTCCAACACCTAGGATTTCAGCAGCATTAATAGTTATGGCCTTAAGAGCTTCTTCTTTACCCATGCCGTAAGCAGCAGCAAAACCTGCATGGTAAGGAAGGTTTCTGGCGTTCTCATTATCCATTGTTCTTAGTGCTACTTTAACACCGGCCTTAGACATAATGCCTGGGTTGGCGTAAGCAGCATCAAAGCTATCTGACGAACGAGTTGGAATAGCCTGAACAGGCCCTGCAATTACTGGGTAACCAGACTCAGCAATTTCATCTGCAACTCTCCAGCCTTCTGCAACACCAGTTAGCACAACTTGCTTGTAACCACGTCCTTTAATCCACTCAATGGCATTAAGAATATCTTGAGCTGCATTAACCTCAATGAAGATAGGAGTCTCACCTTTTACTACAGGAACCAATGCTTCAATCTCTGGGTAATTTCTTACATCCTCAGCATTTTCAATCTTGGCATAAAGTTCAGCTTTGTCCCAAGTTTCATTGATTTCTTTCATAGCTCTTTCCTGACGCTTCTTTATTTCGTCTTCAGAAAGTCTTCTCCATCTTCTTCCACCTGCGGTAGAAGGGAAGTTCATTACAATACCTCTCTGGCCAGCATACATTTGGTCAGGCGTATAACCAAATAGGTTAATAGCCGCAGCAGTTCCAGGAAGAACACCACCTTGAGGCATAGTCCAAACAGTAGTTACTCCACTTACTCTAGTTACAGGGATTGTAACTGCATTTGGATTTACAGCTGTAAGAGCTTCCATTTGAGGAGTAATTGCTCCGTATTCTCTGTAGTCTTGCGCTTCGGCAATACTCCCGATTTCATTCAAACCAAGAGTAGTTCCACCGTCAATCATACCAGGGTAAATTTCTTTACCTGCTACATCTATTACTTTGGCATCGTTCGGAATTTGAACGTTGGCGCCAACGGCTTCAATAATTCCGTTGTTAATTACGAGTGTACCATTTTCAATTACACCTTTAGTAACAGTGTATATTTTGGCATTGGTTAGGGCGAACTTACCGTACTCAGCTTTAAGTACCTGATCGTCTTCCTGAGCTATCGCCATAGTTGATACTATGGTCAACAGACATGCGATTAAATATGAATTTAATTTTTTCATCGTCTTTTAGTGTTGATGGTTAATCAAGTTCTGGCCAAAGAAGATAGCTGCACCTTCCATACATCTGTGGTTGTAATCCATTTTTTCAAATAGAGTAACCTCTTCAATAGAAGATTCTGGATCTATATAAATTCTCTGATCAGCTTTGTCATTGTTGATATCGAAATACTTCACACCATCCACGAAAGTCATTTGAGGAACAGCGTAAATCGAAAGAGGGTGGTTGTCGAAGATAGCGATGTCTGCATCTTTACCTACCTCAATAGAACCCACTCTGTTATCAATACCCAATTGCTTAGCAGGGTTTAGAGTGATCATTGCTAGGGCCTCATCGTCTGAAAGGTTACCATATTTCTGTGTTTTAGCAGCCTCATGGAAGAGGTGTCTGATAAGTTCACCAGAATCTGAGTTAATTGATGTTAGAACGCCATTTTCATGAAGAATAGCAGCGTTATAAGCAGTAGAGTAGTAAACCTCTAGTTTGTAAGCCCACCAGTCAGCAAAAACAGATGCAGTTGCACCGAAAGCTGCTAATTCTGGAGCTACTTTATAGGCTTCATTAGCATGTTGGAAAGTAAGTCTAGGAATGTTGAAATCGCTGAATACCTTTAGTAACATGTAAATCTCATCTGCTCTATAAGAGTGGCAGTGTACAAGTACTTCGCCATTTAAGATGTCTACCAAGGTTTGCATTCTTAAGTCGTACTCAGGAGCAACCTTTTTAGGGTCTTTGCTGGCATTATAGGCCTTCCATCTTTTCTCATATTCTTGAGCTTCAGAGAAAGAGTTTCTCAACATCATTTCAATACCCATACGGCTTTGAGGCTGAATACCTCTTGCTCTTGCACCTCTGGTTGGGTTTTCTCCTAAAGCAAACTTGATAGTTCTAGGAGCACCCTCAAAGCGAAGCATGTCAGGGTCTGTTTGTCCCCAACGCAATTTCATGGTTTCATTCTGACCACCAATTACGTTAGCCGAACCGTGCATAAGGTGAATTGAAGTAACACCACCTGCTAATGCTCTATAAATAGAAACATCGTAAGGATCTACAACATCTTCCATGCTAACTTCTGCAGTTACTTGGCTAGTACCTTCGTTAATAGCAGAACCTGCAATGTGAGAGTGAGCATCTATAATACCAGGCATTAAAAACTTACCTGTAATATCGACAGTCTCAACTCCGTTAGGAGCTCTTAAACCCTTTCCGATACGTGAAATTTTACCATCACGAACAAGAACATCTGTATTTTCTAATGCACCGTTAGTGATTGTTAAAACGGTACCTCCTTTAAATAAAACATCACCTTTTGGTGCTTCTTGAGCAAATGCAGATGTGCATAGCACAAGAAGAAGTGATAGAAGTATATTTTTCGTTTTCATAGTCATCTCTTTTATTGCTCGTCTTTAGTAGCTGTTAAATCCATGCTGATGTCTTGTCCACCGAAAGAAACGGTAGCAGTAGCATCGTAAGTTTTGCCAGTTACAGTACCAACAACCACAATTTGAACAGATTGGCCACCAGCATCTATAGAGAAATCGAATGCTAATTCGCTATCTCTAAAGCTAATGTTGTTCATAGCGGTGTCTGGGCTTCCATCGTCACTAGTTAAGTAGCCAGAGTAATTGCTACCCTCTTTGCTGATTACCATTTTACCACCTTGGTCTCCCTGAGGGGTGATTAGGGCGTAAGTCCAAGAACCAGTAACTGGGTCTCCAGTAGTTGCACTAGAGTTATCACCACCGTTAGCAGCTTTCTTTCTTTCTTTAACTTCGTACTCGTACTTGTCTCCGTCAACAAACATCATCTTTACCTTAGCATCTTTAGTAAAAAGAGGGGCAGTGGTAACCATAACGTTAGCTAGTTTTCCCGTTTCCACTGTTCCGACAACTTGAGAAATACCAAGAATAGAAGCAGGGTTAGTAGTAAGGGCAGCTAATGCAGCATCGGTACTTAAGCCATTGTCTATATAGGTTTGAACGTTTTTCCAGATAGAGTTTGATCTAACACTACCTACTGCAAAACCGAAGTTTACACCAGCCTCTTGAAGTTTAGCAGCCTGAGCTACATGAATTTTGTAGAATTCCATTCTTCTTTCTTCCATGGCAGCCATTTCTTCAGACTTGTCTTCGTCATCGCTTGCTTTTGGTTCATCAGGTAAATCTAATGAAAGGAAGATAGGGGTGTTGGTGGCTTTGAGCTCGTCTGCCAATTCCCAAGACTGCTCAACTCCAGCTACAATAAGTGGAAAACCGAGGTCGTCTCTTAGTCTCATGGCACGTCTTACATCAAGCACGCCATCTACATTGAACATAACAGGCTTTTGCTGAGCAATAACAGGGAAGAAAGCTTGGCTTACTCTGTCATTTTCAGGTCTTGTCATGCCAGCAGGGTTCTGAGCATAAAGTTCTGAGTGCTTTTTGTCCTGAACGGCATTTCTGTACAAGTTTCTCCACTTGGCCATCATACCCAGAATGTTACCAGGGTAAGCTCCAGGAGCTCCAACCCACTGCGCGAAAAGAGCTGCATCCTTCTTCATAATGATGTCATCTGCATGATCTGCATCATTTAAAAGAATTAGAGCACTTGAGCCAGGAAGCATTCTACCGTAAGGAACAGTATTAGAAATAGCAAATCCAGCTTCTCTTAAGCTAGCAATAGAAGAGCTTTCTACATCTAATTGCTCAACTACACTGTTTTCTGGCGTAATACCAGCATAAAAATTTGGAGGGTCTGGAGTGAAAAGATTTTGTGGTCTCTGTGGATTCTCTGGTCTTTTTGCTCCCGTATTAGACATACCGTCTATAAAGGCAGCATAAACGTAGAGCTCAGAAGCATCTATTACCTGTGCATTGGCAGGGATAGAAGCATTTTTGCCCACACTCTGAATAAGACCATCTTTGATGATTACAGTTGTTTCTTTCAGTTCCGTTCCCGGTTTGGTTATAACCGTTGCGTTGGTTAACGCGTAGGTTCTGGTTACTGGCGACTCTCCGGTAGGGTCGCTTTGTGCCCAGCTACTTAATGAGATAACCGACATTGAAAGTAGCAACACAGCGTGAAGACATAACTTTCGAAGTGATTTCATGTTTAGCAATTTAGTTTAGAGTTAAAATCAAGGAGAAAATATACGGTAAACCTACTATGAATTCAAAATCTTATATGAGAGTGGCAGCATATTGATGTTGAGGGTAGGAGATGGCTAAGTGACTTATGTCATGTGAATAGCTTTAATAGAAAGAGGCTACTTAAAAGCTTACTATTATATCGGTCAGCATCTCTAGAAACTCCTTACTTACCATAAAAGGAAATAGGGTTTCGGGTAGAACAATCAATGCCGATTTTTAAGCTTATTAGGTAGCCTCCTTTTGTTCAAGAATTAGCAGCAGTGCTGCTAAGGAAAGTAACTCTAGTCTTCCATATCTAGGATTTCCTTAATTCTATCTTGAAGGTCAATCAGGTGTAAATTCCCAGCTCTGTTATTAGTATACTTGCTTTGAGCAGTTTTTAGGTCTGATAAAAGAGTCTTTAATTCACCCTTCACTGCAGGTCTAATATCAGACTGCTCAATATTTACTTGTCTAGCTTGGAAGCTGCTTGCTTCATTGTTCATTAAATACTCAAGCCTTTCAACAAATGCTCTTTGAAGGTTTCTTCTGTAAGTAGAGATCTCACTACCTGTACTCAACTCTGAGAACAAACCCTTTTTGGTGTCTGCCAATAGTTGGTAAATGGTGTAAGTGTTTCTACCCTTAAAAGCTTCAGCTTCAATAAGGCGCTGCATTCTGGTAGGGTCTAAAAGGGAGTTTAAGAATGAAGACTGTGTGCTTCTAATTCTGTTTACTGCACCATAGTTTTCTATTTTTCTCAGTAAATCCTCATCTAGCAACCACTCTGGAGTATTGAAGGCATACTTCATAAGCCAGTTCATTGCTTCTACTTGCTGAGATTCTGGAAGTACCTCATAAACTACCCCTTGTTGTTCGGTAGACTTATAATTCTCGGTAATTCCGCCAACATTGGTTATTACGTGTCCTACAAACCTTCTCCACTGACCAATGATTTCACCATAGATTTCTTCTGTATCAGAATAGTCTTCGCCAGGTTTTGTAGTCCAATCTAGCAGGTTAGGAACCACTTTTTTCAAGTTCTCCATGCCATAGGCATCAGCTTTCATTGAGTTATCACCCAAGTCTTCTGTTTGAGCTTCAGGGTTTGTGCCATCACCTCCGCCAAAGCGATACATTCTGTCATTAGCTTTAGAGATTATCCATTCATTCAAGGTAGCTTTTTCTTCTTCTGGCGAATTAGCGTTAGGGATATATCTATATCCCCAATTGATTGAATATTTATCATAAGGGCCAATTTTTCGAATAAACCTTTTCACGCCATCGCCTGGCTGAGCAATGTAATTTAGTCTAGCATAATCCATGATGGTTGGGGCTACACCGTACTCTTCTGCAAACTCTGGATTTCTTAATGATTCAACAGGGTAGGCCGAACTAGCTTTCATGTTGTGAGGAAGTCCTAAAGCATGACCTATTTCATGCGCAATTACTGCTCTCATCATTTCACCTATTTCATCTTCAGGCGTATCTAAAGTTCTTGCTTTTGGGTTTGCCGCACCGGTTTGAATCATATACCAATTACGGTAAGAACGAAGGTGGTTGTGGAACCAGATAATGTCACTTTCTATAATTTCACCAGTTCTTGGGTCGGCAGTACTTGGGCCTACTGCATTTCTTGTCATGCTAGCGATGTACCTAACCGTTGAATAGCGTGCATCTTCAGGGCTCCAGTCAGGATCTTCTTCAGGGCTAGGAGGGTCTTTGGCAATAATGGCATTTTTGAAACCAGCAGCTTCAAATGCCACTTGCCAATCTTCAATACCTAACTTAAACCACTTTCTGAATTTTTCTGGAGTGGCAGGGTCTAAGTAATAAACTATTGGCTTAATAGGCTCTACTAGCTCTCCACGTGCATAAGCAGCTTTGTCTTTTGGTTCGAGCCTCCATCTTTTGAGAAAAGTAACTTGATCTCCTTTAAGTGCATCTGAACTGTAGTTGATATTTCTTTGAGTGAACCATCCGACTCTCTGATCTGCCAAACGCGGCATCATCTTATCTTCTGGTAGCTTGATCATTGATTGACTCACTTTCATAGAAATTAAGCCAGTTTCAGAGTTAGATGGTGGTCGCCCAGCATCGTAAGTCATTACTTGACGAACCTCTACGTTGATTGGGAAAGACTTGGTAGACTCTACATAGCTTTTGTCTGAATCTAGTCTTCTTACCTGCATTTGGCTTCTCATCCCGCTACTTAAAGCACTAATGGCCTTAGTATCTTGGTTGAAAAAGCCGGTCACATCAATTAGGTAAGCCGATGAATCTTTCGGTTGGCCTTCTATTTTGAAAGAACCGATGATCGGGGCAAAATTGTTGTTTGCCACAGACTTAAATATAGCATCGGTGCTGTCTGCTACGTTATTGAAAGAGATGGTTTTGAGGTAAATCTTTCCCTGAATCTCTTCCCACTGAACTACTTGTTCATTCATTTTCCAACCTGAGCCTAAAAAAGGGCTGAGATTTTCTGGAGAAGCCACCAAGCGAGTAATCCAAAGCATATCTTTCTTTAGCTCAGACTTTGGAATTTCGAACATGATTTTGGAATCGTCTTGATAGACATTAAAGATTCCTTCATCTAGCTGCATGCCCTTTACAACCGACTCATAGGTTTTCTCCTGTTTTTTAGGAGTCTCCTGCTTGGGCTGGTCTGCTGCTTCATTTTGTTGGTTTCTATTGCGCCTCTGCGCCTGGGTATCGGTGCTGCCCATTAGCACAAAGCCTAGCGTGATAGCGGCTATCACGGACTTTCTGGTCAATCTGTATTGCATATACATTTATATTAGTCAATCTTTGAAAAAAGGGGAAACTCTGCAATTCAAAAAGTGTTATTCATACAGTGGGTTATTGATTATTTTAGTGGTTGGTTCAAAGCTGCTTTTTGTGGAGAGGTATATTGAAATTATAAGAAATGCGTATGAAGGCTATGCCAACTATTTGTGGCAAGAGATAAGCTTTCAATATGACTATAAACCTTGGTGGCAAAATTACTTTTGGGCACTTATTCTTATTTCGCTGCTTTTTCTCACTTGGGAATGGCTAAGGCCGTGGAGAAAAGATCAGCCAAAGTTTAGAAAAGACTTTTGGCTAGATGCATTTTACATGTTCTTCAACTTCTTTCTTTTTTCACTCATACTTTTTAATGCTCTTTCGGAAGTATTTGTAAACGCTTTCAACGACTTTCTTGGATTATTTGGCTTGACCAACGTGGTCGCTTTGGAAATTGGTTCGTGGTCTATTCTTTTGCAACTGTTTACTCTTTTTATAATTCGTGACTTTATTCAATGGTGGACCCACCGATTGTTGCATTATTCTCCAAGGCTCTGGGAATATCATAAAGTACATCATTCCGTAGAGCAGATGGGTTTTGCTGCTCATTTGCGCTATCACTGGATGGAAACGGTGGTGTACCGAACTATTGAGTATTTACCACTGGCCATGATTGGTTTCGGAATTGATGATTTCTTCTTCGTTCACATGTTCACCCTTGCCATTGGCCATTGGAATCACGCAAATATTAAGGTTCGCTTAGGGCCTTTGAAATACGTATTGAATAACCCCAATATGCATATGTGGCACCATGCTCATGATCTTCCGGAAGACCGAAAGTATGGAGTGAACTTTGGGCTTACACTTAGCATATGGGACTATCTTTTTGGAACAGCCTACATACCTTACTCAGGTAAATCAATAAAGCTTGGCTTTCCCGGGGTAAAGAAGTTTCCAAAAACTTTCTGGCAGCAAATAACGCATGGTTTTAGGAAGAGGTACTGAATTTTGCAATATGCTTACTGAGATACTCCCAGAGAGTGTTGATTCTCTAAGTCATTTCGACCGCAGAGATAAATCCTATTCACAGGCATAGGATGCACTGGACTTTACAATACTTAGGAACCCCTTAGAAATAAGGAATCAGGTGTCAGCACGTTTCTACCCCGAGTGAGCGAGGGATCTGCCTAAAATAAATCTTGGCCGATTCTTCGGCTGCGCTCAGAATGAAAAAGAGAGGACTGTTTATCTCATTACTCAATACCCATGACCCAATACCTTTAGCAACTTTCACCTCGTTATAAGTCATACACATTTCGCCCTGTACCAAATCAAAAATCTTATCTTCATTACTCTAAAACTTTTAGCAATGAAAAGACTATTCTTCCTTTTGACTCTCGTAGCCTCAACGCTTCAACTAAATGCTCAGGATGTAAATCCAAAAGATGTAGAATCAATGGACGCTATTTTAGCAGCTCTTTATGATGTTATTTCAGGCCCGGCAGGAGAGAAGCGCGATTGGGATAGAATGAAAAGCCTGTTTGTTCCAGAAGGAAGGTTAATGCCAACTGGGAAAAATCCACAAACTGGAGAGGTGGGGTACCGAACTTGGACTGTTCAGGAGTATATTGATCAGGCTGGAGTAAGTTTAGAGCGAGATGGCTTTTTTGAAATCGAGATTGCAAGAAAAGTGGAACAGTATGGCACTATTGCACATGTGTTTTCTACCTATGAATCGCGAAGAAATGAAAGCGATGAAAAGCCTTTCGCTAGGGGTATCAACAGTATTCAGCTGCTGAAGGGAACAGATCGTTGGTTTATCGTTTCTGTCTTTTGGATGGGGGAAAGTGCTGCGTTTCCTCTCCCAGAGAGGTATTTAAGAAACAGGTAGGTTTCTTTCTTTTGTGCAAGATGTAATCCATCCTGTAACGGTAGAATCAGTACCTTATCTTACGCTCTTCAACCTTTATTGTGATGCCATTAGAGTAAGTAGTTTTTTTGATCCAATTGCCTTTGTGATCATATTCATAAAAGGTAGCGTAGCGGTCTACATAAGTACCTCTTAATGTGCGAGATTCGTATTCTATTAGGTCGTTATCTACATAGATTTCTTTGAATCTCGACCTGAAACTGGTAGTGTCTCCAGTTTTGTAAAACCCTTTGATTAAAACTCTGGCTGAGTCATGATTTATCTCTACATGTTTTTCACTTGGCCATTCGGCAGATTGAAAATAGGTGGTTTCCTTAACCACTGAGTCTGGTGCGTAATGAAAACGGGTTGATGTAACCAGTAAATCGTTTTTATAGGTTTGAATTCGCCTAGGCTGAAATGCGGTATCATATTCATGAACTAATTTAGTGCGGCTAGTAGACTTAACTGCTTTATAATTAATGTTAGATGATGGTGTAGATGCCAAGTCGAAGTATTCTTCAGAAACTAGATCGTCTTGCTCATTGTAGTGGTAGAGCCAATATCTGGTAAGTCTATCAATGCCTTGAAATTCTTCCTTGGCAACTAATTTCATTTTGTCATTATACCTCAATCTGGTTTTGGAATGAACCGTTCCTGTTAAGCGGTAGATCACTTCTTCGGAAAGGAGGCTGTTGTCGTCATAATGGTAAGCTATCCGAGGAATACTCTCAAAATCACCTTTCCTTATTTGTTCAATAATTCTTCCTCTTGTATCATACTCATAGGTTATTTCCGGTGTCCCACTTTTTCTAAATTCAATTTTAACCAGCTTACCAGAAGAGTAGAAATAATGCTTAGTGATTGCTGACTTGGCCAATCGTGCAGCTTCTGGGTCATAGTTGTACTCTAATATTGAGAACTGCTCTGGAGAACCCTTTAAGCTTTTATCTACCCAAATATTTTGCAAGTGAGAAGACTCAAAGGAGGGGAGTTGACTCCAAACCCAGCAGGGTATTGCCATAAAAAAGAAAAGCATCACGCTGCGCATGATGCTAAAGATAAAAAATGTAAGTGTTTTTAAAACAGGGGATTAGAAACCGTCAGCCGTGTCGTCTCCTCTAGGGTCGGCTCCGCCTTCTAGGCGACCGTCAGGCAATACCAAAATGGCATCAACTCTTCCAATGGTGCTACCTCCTCTCATGTCGTGTCCCATGCCTTTAAGTTTAGCAACCACAACACTGTCTATACCTGTTCCTTCATAGCGAACTAAATCTGGCAGCCACTGATGATGGAACCTAGGTGCATCGACAGCTTCTTGCATGGTCATTCCAAAATCTACCACATTCAATATTGTTTGAAAAACCGAAGTAATAATGGTTGAGCCACCAGGGGTTCCTACCACCATAAAAAGCTTATCATCTTTGGTTACTATGGTTGGGGTCATAGAACTTAGCATGCGCTTTTCAGGAGCAATTGAGTTGGCTTCGCCACCAACTAATCCGTACATGTTAGGCTCACCTGGTTTAATACTGAAATCATCCATTTCATTATTAAGTAAAAAGCCAGCGCCCCCAACAAATACTTTTGAACCCATTCCTCCATTTAAAGTGGTGGTTACCGAAACGGCATTGCCTTCAGCGTCTACCACAGAAAGGTGTGTGGTTTCTTCACTCTCATACCCAGCAGGGCTACCGGCTTGAATAGCCGCACTGCGGGTTGCCTTTTCTGGATTAAAATCGCTCATTCTCTGAGTAGAGTAGTTCTTCTCCAACAGTCCGTTTAGGGGAACATTGTAAAAGTCCATATCTCCCAAGTGCTTGGATCTATCTGCATAAACTCTACGCTCTGCCTCCACAATAGCATGAATTGCTGCTACTGAATGAAACCCGAGTTCGCTAAGGTTAAAGTCTTCGACTGAGTTGAAAAGTTGTGTCAAAGCTATGCCGCCACTAGAAGGAGGTGGCATAGAAATGAACCCGTATTCGTGATAGGTTCCAGTGATTGGTTCTCTCCAAACCGCATCATACTTTTCTAAATCTTCAAGACTAATTAGCCCATCGCCTCTTTCCATCTCTTCAACAATAAGTTGAGCGGTTTTTCCTTTATAAAAACCATCTCTACCATTGTCTCTTATGAGTGCTAGGGTAGCAGCTAATTCAGGAATGCTTACCGTGTCACCTTCTTTCCATTCGTTTCCTTCTTCCGCCAAGAAGAAGTCTGGCATTATGGTATTATACTCCATGAATGCCTTTCTATTACTATTTAGACCACGGGCTTCTCTTGCTGTAAGTGTCCAGCCATTAGCGGCTATGTCTATAGCAGGTTGTACCAATTCGGCCCAATTTAGCTTACCGTATTTCTTGTGAGCAGCCTCTAATCCTGCTACGGTTCCTGGTACTCCAGCTGCTAAATGTCCTCTTACACTTGCGTTAGGAATTACCTCACCGTTGTCATCCAGATACATGTCTCTACCTCCTGCTAAGGGTGCTTTTTCTCGATAATCTAACGTGGCAGTTTCTCCATTGGCCATGCGGCTTACCATAAAACCGCCTCCTCCAATATTGCCAGCCCCAGGATATACAACGGCCAAAGCAAACTGAGTAGCAATGGCAGCATCTACTGCATTTCCACCTTGTTTCAAAATGTTTTTACCCACTTCAGATGCCAGCGGATGGGCCGAAACCACCATGGCCTTGTCAACAACTAAGCCTCTTTTGCCTTCGGGCTTTTGTTGAGTGGTTTGCTCACATGAAAAAACAAGGAGCAGTAGAACTGCAATAAATGCTGCCTTCTTCATACTTTAATTACTTTTTACCAATGGTGTTTTCAAACAGTTTGAATATTCTCTTATACTCGTCTGTCCAGCTAGAAGGCTCAGTAAACCCGTGATTTTCTACAGGATAAAGAGCCATTTCCCAATTGTCTTTGCCCAACTCAATAAGTCTTTGAGCTAGTCTGACAACATCTTGAAAATGCACATTTGTATCTACCATTCCATGAGCAATGAGTAGGTCACCTTCTAAGCCTTCAGCAAAGTAAATAGGGGAGCTTCTCTTATAAGCAATTGGGTCTTCTACAGGAGTATTTAGGATATTAGAAGTGTAGCCGTGATTATAATGAGCCCAATCAGTCACTGACCTAAGGGCTGCACCAGCACTAATTACATCTGGATGCTTGAACATGGCAAATAGAGTGATGAAACCTCCATAAGAACCACCGTACATTCCAATTCTTCCGGCCTCTACACCATGCTCATTCATCAAGAATTTAGCTCCATCTATTTGGTCAGAAAGGTCTTTTCCTCCCATATGGCGGTAAATTCCAGTTCTCCAGTCTCTACCATAACCTGAACTAGCTCTATAGTCAATATCTAGTACAGTGTAACCCTTGGCCATCAGCATATTGTTGAACATGAACTCCCTGAAATAAGTACTCCACCAGTAGTGTACATTTTGTAGGTAGCCCGCTCCGTGAACAAAAATTACTCCTGCTCCATTAGGGTTTTCAGGTTTGTAAAGTCTTGCATGAACATCTGCTCCATCTTCTGCTTTGAAGGTGATGATTTCTGGTTGGTGCCAGTCATAAGCTTTGAAGCCTTCTTTTAAGCTTTCGGTTAGCTTTTTGGCTTTAGCACCTGGTTTATTATCCATCACATAAAGCTCAGTAGGTTGGTCTATGTAAGAATACTCAATAGCTATACTTTTCTCATCGGGAGATAAGGTTACTTCGTTTCCTCCGTCTAGTGTAGTTATTTGAGTGGGTTTTCCTCCGTTTAGAGGTAAAGAGTAAAAGTGCTTAATACCTGGGTGCTTCATGTTCGCAGTGAAGTACCACTTTTTGCCATCGCTAGAAAGTTTAGGTTGGTAAACCTCGTAGTTGCCGCTGGTTAGTTGTTTGGTGGTGCCAGTAGATATATCGTGAGTATATAGATGGGAGTATCCTGTTTTTTCTGACTGGAAGTAAATGGTTTTGTTATCTGGAAGGAAACCAAAAGTACCTCCGAAACCGCTTACGCCAGGCCCGCCAATCCATGCCTCATCTCTCTGTCTGTCTATTGTAATCAAATCGCCAGTTTCAGGGATTAGTCTCATAATCCACCTGTCTTTATTATCATCTGCACTGAATTGAACTACTGCATATTTGCCATCGCCAGACCATAGGGTTGTGGTTGCAGAAACCTTTCTAGGCTCTTTTATCCATTCTTTGTCCGGATAGTCTTTAGTATAGTCAGGCAGATCAGTGATTCCAGGAAGTTGCATTTTGTCTAGGTAGTAAACACTATCTCCTGAAACGCTATAAATTCCTATTTCAGAATAACCTTGTTCACCACCTACTTTAGATCGGGCGTTGATATCTGTGGTGTAACCCGAATTCGTCACGTAATTAGGGACAATAGTGTTCTGAGCTCCATTTTCTGGTGAATTGTATACCGAAAAACTAACAAACCTACCATCAGGTGATAGTTGAAGGCTTCTGATGTTGGGTAACTCTACGGCATCGCGATTGTCGTTATCACCGAAGCTACCGAAAGAACCAAAACCTCTGAAACTTCTTCTTGGTCTGTTTCTTCTCTCTTTAATTATTTCTGAAGTGTTCAGTTGGTCTTCTCTCAGCCAAGAATCTTGAATTCTATTTCCTGAGTTACCATTACCTACACCTCTTCGGCTGGGAGATTCATCTTCACGCCCATAGTTTACAATAAAATTGGTGAGCTGAGTGATTAATCCAGTTTCTGTATTGATTGTGAATAGATTGTCTTCAACTACAAATGAGATTACATTCTCTTTATGAAAGCTCGGATTGGTTTCTCTGTCATTGGTAGCTGTAAGGCGACTAACCTTCTCAGACTTCAATTCTTTAATGTAGATATCTCCACCTTCTGTATATACAATTTTAGTTTTGTCTTGGTTAAACTCATAGTTAGAAGGCCAGCCTTCACTAGTGTCGTCTATCTTTTCGGGTGTTCCACCGTCTTTACTTATTTGGTAGGCTGATACTTCGCCATTTCCGTCTGGATCCCAGTAAAAGAAGATGTTTTTGCTGTCTTTCGACCAGCTAACACGCGAAGGAGAGGTTCCTATAAACTTTTCAGGAGCCTGCATAATCTCTTCAACAGTAAGCTGGCTTAAAGGCTTGGTTTGAGCCGAAGCATAAACAGCAAACAGTAGTAATAAACCGAATAGTCCGATCTTTCTCATGTCTCTATTTAGATTTTAAGGTAATGGTCAAACATACTTAAAATGCAAATAACCTGTTTGAGAAATATGTCGAGAGGCAATAAATAATGAAGTCCCGTTTTAAGACTTTTTGTCCCGATTTGGTCTTTAGCGATGGTGTGGTAGAAAGTACATCTTACATTTTTTTGCTTATGAGCCACTTTTATTAGGCAGAAATATTATGGCATGATTAAGGTTGCTTTTGGTGCCAGAGTGAATAACGGAAGAAAAAAGATACTAATTGTAGAAGACGATCCAGGGATGCAAAAACTGGTTAGTTTTCATTTAAAGGATCTTTACGACCTGAAAGTTGTATCTGATGGTTGGGAGGCCTTCACAATTCTTAATGAGGATAGTGATCCTCAAGATTTAATCCTCACCGATATTGAAATGACTGAGTTAGATGGCCTTAAACTCATTGAGATGTTGGACGATATCCCAGAATACAGGCAGATTCCGGTAATAGTGATGAGTTCTACAGTTCAAAAAAATGATGAACTCCAATTAGATTTTCAGAACTACTTTGGCTGTCTGCCGAAACCAGTAGTTCCGGCAGAATTATACCTAAAAATAGAGGAAGCCTTTTGCTCAAGAATTGGCTGATTATTCTTCTCCTTCCATTTCTTTTAAATACCTGTAAATACTGGACTTCCCGATGTCTAGCTTTTTAGCTACCAGCAATACGTTGTTGTCATATTTATCTAAAAAGTGCCTGATTATTTTAAATGTATAGTCTCTCAAGGTCATCTCTTCAAACAAGAATTGCCCTTCTTTTTGTAAGCTGTTAAATGTAATGTCTTCAACTTCAATGAGTTTATCTTCACACATTACGGCAGCCAATTCTATTACAGACTTCAGTTCTCTTACATTGCCAGGAAAAGGATAGGATATAAGCTTATTCTGTGCTTCTTTACTCAGCTTGATATTTCCTAGTTTGTTCTCTTTGGCAAAGTTGCCCAGTAGATGTTTCGCTATTAAAATTACGTCTTGTCCACGGTCTCTAAGAGGAGGGAGTTCGATAGGAATTCCTAAAAGCCTATAATAGAGATCTTCTCTAAAATTCCCTGCCTTTACTTCTTCAGCAAGGTTTCTATGTGTGGCTACAATTACGCGTACATCGAATTTTACCACTTCATTACCACCAATTCTAGTGAGTTCTCTTTCTTGTAATACCCTCAGTAGTTTGGCCTGAAGGTTAATATCCATTTCACCAATTTCATCTAAGAAAAGTGTACCTTGATTGGCTTCTTCAAACTTGCCTTTTCTTCTCGCTATTGCTCCGGTAAACGCTCCTTTTTCATGTCCGAATAGCTCACTTTCTATTAGGTTCTCCGGAATTGCCGCAATATTTACCGCTACAAAAGGCTTAGATTTTTTGTCTGAATTGTGGTGAATGGCTTTTGCTACTACCTCTTTTCCAGTTCCAGTTTCTCCAGTAATAGATACAGTAATGTTCGTTTTTACCGCTTTTTGCATCATTTTGAAAACCCGCTGTATAGCAGGGCTTTCACCAATAATGCTGTTATCGAACTCATACTTCTGATTCAATTCTTCCTTCAAAGCATTGATTTCGCTTGTCAGTGAATCGAATCTCTTGGCATTATTAATGGCGTTTAATAAGCGGTCTTTGGTTTCATTATCTTTAGTGATATAGTCATAAGCTCCGTGCTTAAGTAAAGAAACTGCCGTATTAATGCTTTCCTGAGAAGAAACTACAATTACCTGAATATCAGGGTTGTATTTCTTTATTTCCATTAATATATCCTTGCCAGTCATGTCTGGAAGACTATAATCAAGGATTACGATTTTTGGGTTTTCATGCAGGTTTTCTAAACACGACTTTCCATTTTCGAAAGAATGTACAATATGGTCTGGATTTAACTCTGCAATGTACCGAACTAGTTTCATGTAAAGCGGGTCGTCTTCGACCACAAAAATGCGAACACTCTCAGGTACGTAATTCATTCTTATCTATATGGTTGGAAAATGAAAAGTAAAAATTATTTAACAATCTCAATAGCGAATATACGGAGTGCCAACTTCCTTTTTGACTATTTTTAGTGGAAAATCCCATACAGACAATAAATGATAGTTGAAGTTAACCCAGCACACTTTCTCAAAACTAGAAAAGGTGAGGTCCGAATTGGTGAGAAGGCATTTTTTGCAAGTAAATCTTGGGAGTCGGAAATTGAGAAGATCAAAAAAGAAGCTCGATTTTGTATCATTGGTATTCCAGAATGTGTAGGCGTTTTAGGTAATTTAGGTAGGCCTGGTGCACAGAATGGGTGGGAAGTGTTCCTCTCTTATTTTTTAAATTCTCAAAGTAACCGATTTCTATCGGGAGAAGAGTTTGTGGTGCTAGGAGCAGTAGATGTAGAGCAGATTCAAGAAAAGGCAGAGCTGCTGAACGATAGCTCAGATTACTACATGCAGAAGCTACACTTGCTATGCGAAGAGATTGACGATTTGGTAGAGCCAGTGATAAAAAGGGTGAAGGCTCAAGGCCTCATACCAATAGTGATTGGCGGGGGGCATAATAATGCTTACCCAATTATAAAAGGGGTTTCGGCAGTGTCTGCTAAGAAAAAAGTGAATGTGATTAACCTAGATGCGCATTGCGATTTTAGAGCGCTAGAGGGTAGGCATAGTGGTAATCCGTTTTCATATGCTAGGCAAAAAATGTGTCTGAATAGGTATTTTGCTTTTGGCTTGCACCAGTCTTACAACAATGAGAATATGCTCAAAGCGATGGATGCCGATGAACAGGTAAAGTATTCATTCTTAGAAAATATCACATATCTGGAAGAGAATTTAGCAGATGCTATTTCATTTGTTGAAGATGATTTGATAGAGTGTGGTGTTGAGGTAGATTTAGATGCTATTAGAATGATGCCAACTTCGGCCATTTCTCCAACCGGATTCTCTATGGAGCAAGCTCGCTTGTTTGTGCGAAAGTGCGTAAAGAGCTTAAACCCATCTTATTTGCACTTAACAGAAGGGGCTCCTACAAATGAAATGCAACGAATAATGGTAGGAAAATCACTCAGTTATTTAGTGACAGACTTTGCTAAAGCTCTTCTAGATAAATAGTATTTTTGCTTCGCGAAACTTTAGAGATAAATACTCTACCAATATGCAGAAGACAATTAAAGTTACCCTTCGACCAGAGGAGGCGTTCAATACCGATCTTTTACAAGAAGCCATTCTTAAGAAGTCAGGGATTAGAGAATCTGATGTCCAAGTAAGGCCTACAAAACGTTCTATCGATGCTCGTTCAAGAAATGTAAAAGTCAATATGGAAGCCTTGATTTCCATCAAGGAAGACCTGCCTCCATTAATTTCCTACAAAAGAGACTATCCTAATGTAACTCATGCTGAGCAAGTGGTGATTGTTGGGTTTGGCCCGGCAGGAATGTTTGCAGCACTTAGGTGCATAGAGTTAGGCTATAAACCGATTGTAATTGAGCGAGGTAGCGATGTGCAAAAACGTAGGAGAGACCTTGCTGCTATCAACAAAGAGCATATTGTAAACCCTGAATCTAACTACTGCTTTGGAGAAGGAGGGGCAGGGACTTATTCTGACGGAAAACTCTATACCCGATCTAAGAAACGAGGCGATATTCAGAAATCGCTAGAGATATTGGTAGCACATGGAGCCACTGAAGAAATTCTAGTAGATGCTCATCCGCATATTGGTACCAATAAACTACCTAAAGTAGTTCAGGAGATCCGTGAGTCTGTCTTAAATGCAGGAGGTGAAATCCTTTTCGATACTAAGGTGACCGATTTTCTTCTCGAAGGAGAACGAATGAAGGGTGTAGTACTACAAGATGGTAATAAGGTGGAAGGCTTAGGGGTTGTTTTGGCTACAGGTCACTCTGCTAGGGATATCTTCGAACTGCTGCACAAGAAGAATATTTACATTGAAGCCAAACCGTTCGCTTTGGGAGTAAGGGTGGAACACCCTCAGCAGCTCATTGATAAGATTCAATATAACTGTGAAGTTGATAGAGGTCCTTGGCTACCAGCTAGTTCATATGCATTAGTTCATCAAACCTATTTTGATCAAAAGCAAAGGGGAGTTTTTAGTTTCTGCATGTGCCCAGGAGGCTTTATTGTGCCCGCGGCCACTGCACCTGGTGAGATTGTGGTGAACGGTATGAGTCCGTCTAGGCGCGATTCTAAATATGCCAATTCTGGGATTGTAACGGCAATTGAATTAGAAGATCTTGAGGCTTTTGCCAAGCATGGGCCTTTAGCTGCATTGGAGTTCCAAAAGCAGATAGAGCAAAGGGCTTTTGAGGTGGCTGGTCAAACTCAGGCTGCTCCGGCACAACGGATGATTGACTTTGTGAACAACAAAGTTTCCTCTCAACTTAATGATACTTCCTACCAACCTGGGTTGGTGAGTATCTCTATGAATGACGTGCTGCCTGACCATGTTCACGAGCGATTGAGGACCGCTTTTAAGGCTTTTGGTAAAAAGGTGAAAGGCTATTACACTAATGAAGCGCAGATTGTGGGAGTGGAAAGTAGAACTTCATCGCCTGTCAGAATTCCTAGAGACAAAGAGACTTGTGAACATGTGCAGATTAAAGGATTTTATCCGTGCGGAGAAGGTGCTGGTTATGCAGGTGGAATACTTTCAGCAGCCATGGATGGGGAAAAATGCGCAGATATGTTGATTAAGGCTTACGGGAAGGTTGGTTAATAGTCAATAGTCATTAGACATTGGTTGATAGACAATAGACATTCGAACATAATTCTTGCCCCAATCCTAAAAGGTTAAGAATAAAGATTCTCGCATTTCTATTTTAAAGAGGTCTCGAATTTGTCGATATCCTGTCTTGAAGCCTCGAGAAGTGAACGAGGGTGGATTATTCTTCAAGCTTCAAGCTTCGTGCTTCCGACTTCTAGCTGTATTTACTGCATCATTTTAACAGCTTCTTTAAGGTTGTCTACAAAAGCCTTTTGTTCTTCTGTTAAGGCTAGTGCTTTGGCTTTATTTAATGATTCATTAGCCTGTTTGTAGTTGGCCTGTAGACCTTTGATGTACCCGAATAAGGCATGAGTTTCAAACCTCTTTTCGTCTATATCTATGGCCTGTGAAAGGAGTGTTTCAGAAAAAGAGATAAGCTCTTCAAAGTCGTAGTTTTCAATAATCTCTACGGTGGTTGAGATAATGAAATCAGGCTTTTCATCGGTAGAAAGGTGGTTATTCATAAAGCTGTTAACCGTCAGCTTATAATTGTCTAACTCTTCTCTTTGTAAGTAGTAAATCGATTCTGTAATGTATTGAGCCATTGGTAGTTCGTCTTCTGGGACAAACTGAGGGAGAACTTCTTGAGTCAACCTGCTCATTAGGTTTTTATCTCCATATTTTATGGCCAATATGAGGTTATCGTTATATACTCCGCTCAAATAATCGTTAAACTCACTTTGTCCATGAGTTTTAATCATTTTCTGCTTGTTGGCAGTAATGTACTTGTAGTGTTGAGAGTCTAGACCGTTCTCAAACCGAGTTAGAAACCAGATGTTTTCAACATCCAGATAATCCTCCTCAGTAAAGTTAATGGCATAGGCAGTAGCCACCATTTCAGCTTTTTCTGGGTTGGTTCTTTCCAGTATGCCAATAAATTCTAGGTAAGACTCTCTTTCTAAAGTGCCATTGGTGTAAGACTCTTCTAGCAAAGGCAATACGGCCCAATCATTCAGTGTTTGTTCGCCATAAGCCTGTAGAGTTTTGGCTGGCACAAAGCCTTCAATTCTATCGAAAATTTTTGCTTCTGGTGTAAGAAACAGAAGTGTTGGGTAGCTGTCTATTCCATAAAAATCGGCCAGTTGCATTCCAAAGTCCGATTCTGCATCGAACTTAACGTTGATAAAGTACTCTTCAAAGTAGCCAATAACATCTTTGTCCGTATAAACTTCCTTATCAAGTTTATGGCAATAGCCACACCAGTCGGTATATGCGTCAATAAAAAGCAATTGTCCATTTGCCGAAGCTTCTTTTAAAACTTCGTCCCACTGCTTTTGATTAGTAACCTCTGTAAATTTGAGGCTTTCAATCTCATTGGCGCTTAACCATGAGCCTATTAAAAGCAGAAAAATAGAAAATTGAACTTTCATTGAATTTATAGCTGTTTCAAACATTAACGATTGCAAAGTTAGTTATTGTTATACAATCGGCAGTGTTCTTAAGTTTCATTGGTGTTAATATTGGTTAATGGGAAAGACGGTAATAATTGGCAGTACGCCAAAGCCTTATAAGTATGCGCAACAAGCGGCTCAAATGTTGAATGAACGTGATCATGAGTTCATTCCTATGGGGATTACAGAGGGGCAAGTGCAAGGTAAGAGTATCTTAAATATTTATGATAAACCACAAATTGAAGGGGTTGAAACCATCACATTATACATCAACTCCAAACGACAGTCAGAGTGGTATGACTACCTACTTTCTTTGAGTCCTAAGCGCATTATTTTTAATCCTGGTACTGAAAATCAGGAACTTAAAAAACTTGCTGAAGCTCAGGGTATAGAATGTCTCGAAGCCTGTACATTAGTTATGCTTTCAGTAGGCGTTTACTAGCATTTTTTTGCTTATATTCGTGCTTTGTTTTGGGGCACATTTCACCCATCTTTTTTCAATCTATCTGTTTTGAATAATGTGCCCTCTAAATATTGTTAGAGATATATATGAGCGAGGAAAAACCAAACGCAAACAAGGACTATTCAGCGGGTAATATTACAGTTTTAGAAGGTTTAGAGGCAGTAAGAAAACGCCCTGCTATGTACATTGGTGATGTCGGAATTAAAGGGCTTCACCACATGATTTGGGAGGTTGTAGATAACTCAATAGATGAAGCACTTGCTGGCCATTGCGACCATATTAAAGTGACTATTGAAGAAGATAACTCCATTCTTGTAGAGGATAACGGTAGAGGTATTCCAACGGATATTCACCCTAAGGAGAAAAAATCTGCGCTTGAGGTGGTTATGACTGTTCTTCACGCTGGTGGTAAGTTCGACAAAGACACTTATAAAGTTTCTGGTGGTCTGCACGGTGTGGGGGTTTCTTGTGTGAATGCACTTTCTCACAAATTGGTGGCTACAGTTCACAGAAAAGGAACAGTATATCAGCAAGAGTATTCTAGAGGTATTCCTCAATACGATGTTAAAGAAATTGGCAAGACAGATGTGAACGGAACTATTGTTCACTTCTATCCAGACCCAGAAATATTCACCGTTACAGAGTATAAATACGACACTGTAGCCTCTCGTTTAAGAGAGCTTTCTTACTTGAACGCGGGTATTAAGATTGATCTTACAGATAAAAGAGATAAGGATGATGATGGAAATTATCTGGGAGAAACATTCTTCTCTGAAGGTGGACTTCAAGAATTCGTTCAGTACTTAGATGAATCTAGAGAAACCTTAATCGAAGAACCTATTTACATTGAAGGTGAGAAGAATGAGGTCCCTGTTCAGGTAGCCATGAGCTACAATACTTCTTATGCCGAGCATGTGGTTAGCTATGTGAACAACATTAATACCATTGAAGGTGGTACGCACGTTTCTGGTTTCAGAAGAGCCCTTACAAGAACGTTGAAGGCTTATGCCGACCGCTCAGGTCTATTAGATAAGGTGAAGGTTGAAATCAGTGGTGATGACTTTAGAGAAGGGCTTACAGCTGTTATTTCAGTAAAAGTAGCAGAACCACAATTCGAAGGTCAGACCAAGACTAAACTTGGTAACTCAGATGTTACAGGTGCTGTAGAATCGGCAGTAGGTGATGTTTTGAGTACTTATTTAGAGGAACATCCAAAAAGTGCCAGACAGATTGTTGCTAAGGTAGTGCTAGCTGCCCAAGCGCGTCACGCAGCCAGAAAGGCGCGTGAAATGGTTCAGCGTAAGAACGTGATGAGTGGCTCTGGTTTGCCAGGTAAACTAGCCGATTGTGCTTCTAAAGATGCTACCATTAGTGAGCTTTACCTAGTGGAGGGTGACTCTGCAGGTGGATCGGCAAAGCAAGGAAGGGACAGACACTTCCAGGCAATTCTTCCTTTAAGAGGTAAAATTCTGAACGTAGAGAAAGCGCAAGAGCACAAAATCTACGATAACGAGGAAATTAAGAATATGATCACAGCCCTTGGAGTTTCTTTCGGAACGGAAGAAGACGAAAAGGCGCTGAATATGGAGAAGTTGCGTTACCATAAAATCGTAATCATGACCGATGCCGATATTGATGGTAGCCACATTAGAACTTTGATTCTGACCTTCTTCTTTAGATACATGAAGCCATTGATCGATGCTGGTTATTTGTACATCGCGCTTCCTCCATTGTACTTATTAAAGAGAGGTAAGGAGTTGCGCTATTGCTGGGATGAGCAACAACGTGCTCAGTTTACCATGGAAATGGCGAAAGATGGTAAAGAAGATTCAGTTGCTGTACAGCGATACAAAGGTCTTGGTGAAATGAATCCTGAGCAACTTTGGGAAACCACAATGAACCCTGAGTCTAGAAGCTTAAAACAGGTTACTATTGAATCTGCTGCTGAAGCAGATCATTTATTCTCTATGTTGATGGGCGATGAAGTTGCTCCAAGACGCGAGTTCATTGAGAAGAATGCCAAGTATGCTAAAGTAGATATTTAATACTATCTAACTATAAACAGAAAAGCCACTCTCAGGAAACTGGAAGTGGCTTTTTCATTTCAACTGGTCAGACCAGTAACTTTAGTCTTAACCTAGATCTTCAGGATAATTGAGGTTTCTGAATACTTCAGAATCAGTTGAATCTGACAAGTGATGTGGGAGTCTGGTGATGCACTTCTGAAGTGAAAGCTCCCTCTCGTCTAAGAGTTCGTTCAGGAGACTGGTAGCTTCCGATTTCCATAAAGATGGAAAAGGCTCAATTCGCCCATTGCGTTGAAAGCAACGCACCAGTTCATGGTTTCCGAAGGCATCAACAAGCTTCAAAAGCAGATTTTTAGTGAGTTGAGGCATATCCACAGGGATGATCAATAAGTCTTTTCCGATGGACTTTAATCCTGTAAGAATTCCTCCTAGGGGACCAACTGCTTCAAACTGGTCAATAACAGATGGATAGTTTTCAATCAATTCCTTTTGGTTAGGATTGACAGAAAGATGAAAGTCTATATTTAACGATGCGAATAGCTCAATGGAATAGGTGAGAAGTGGCTTGCCCTGAAGCATAACACTTGTTTTATCTTGTCCCATTCTAGTGCTCTTTCCTCCACAGAGTATCAAGCCATGAACACTCTTCATTCTCCTTTTTCAATCTTTATCCTAACCATTTTTGAGGCAGGCGTCATGCTTTTTCTAGAGAACGAATCTATCGGTACTAATGCATTTGCCTCAGGGAAATAGGTGGCAACATTGGTTCTCGGGATTGGGTAAGGCAACACTATAAACTGGTTGGCTCTTCTTTTAACTCCGTTGAAATGACTTGTCAGATTAACCACATCAGCTTTTTTGAAGCCTTTGTCTCGCATGTCCTCTTCATTCATCATTACAACCCTGCGTTCGTTGTAAATGCCACGATATCTATCGTTCAACCCGTAAATGGTTGTATTGTACTGATCATGACTTCTGATGGTCATCATCACAAACTCATCTTCTGCCAACTCATGTTTTGGTAGGTCAATTACGGTAAATTCGGCCTTTCCAGAAGTGGTGTTAAACTTGCCTTCTCTAGCGCCATTCGGCAGATAAAATCCACCAGGCTTTCTTACTTTCTCATTGTATTGTTCGAAGCCTGGAATCACTTTTTCAATGGCTGCGCGAATGTTGTCATAGTTAGAAGCTAAGCCTTCCCAGTCGATTTTAGAGTTTTTCAAAGTAGCCTTAGCTAACTCGGCTACAATCCTTACTTCACTCAGTAGGTGCTTAGAAGGAGGTGATAAAACCCCTTGAGAACTTTGAACCACACCCATTGAATTTTCGCAACTCACAAACTGCTCTTGGCCATTCTGAATATCCTTGTCTGTTCTACCTAAACAAGGAAGAATAAGGGCTTTCTTTCCGTGAACTACATGAGATCTGTTCAGCTTGGTACTTACATGAACCGTCAGGTTACAGTTCTGGAGAGCCTTTGCAGTGAAGTCAGTGTCTGGAGTGGCTGAAAGAAAGTTTCCGCCCATGGCGAAAAACACTTTGGCCTTTCCTTCATGCATGGCGTTAATCGCAGGAACAACTGCCAAACCATGTGCTCTTGGCGATTTGATTCCGTGAACTTCATCTAGTTTATCGAGGAAAGAGTCTTTTGGAGCTTCCCAAATGCCCATAGTACGATCGCCTTGTACATTACTGTGTCCTCTAACAGGACAGGTGCCAGCACCAGGTTTACCGATGGCTCCTTTCATCAGTAGAAGGTTAACGACCTCCTTGATATTATCAACCCCATTTTCATGTTGAGTCAGCCCCATAGCCCAACAAACTATGATTTTCTCTTTTCGGGCAATCATCTTGGCAGCAGCTCTAACATCTTTTGCCTCTAGTCCACATTGCTTGAGACATGCCATATAATCAATCTGGCTGATTGCTTTTATAAAGTCTTCATAACCGTTGGTGTGTTTTTCAATGAAGTCGTAGTCAATTAAATCTCCACCTTGATCGATGTCCATCTTATGCAACTCATACATCAACGCCTTCAAAAAAGCTACATCGCCATTAATCTTGATGGGTAAGAATAGGTCGGTGATCTTGATGCCGTTAGTAAGCATGCGCTTCGGGCTCTGCGGATCGGTATATTTTATGAGTCCTGCTTCTGGCAATGGATTTACTGAGATCACCTTGCCGCCATTCACCTTACATTTCTCAATAGCGGAAAGCATTCTGGGGTGGTTGGTGCCAGGGTTTTGCCCCATGATAATAAGTACTTCAGCTTCATGAATATCTTGAAGTGTAACCGACCCTTTGCCAATTCCTACAGTTTCGGAAAGCGCGACTCCGCTCGATTCGTGGCACATATTGGAGCAATCTGGCAGGTTGTTGGTGCCATATGCACGAACAAAGAGCTGGTATAAATAGGCTGCTTCATTAGAAGTTCTACCCGAAGTGTAAAAAAGAGCTTCATCTGGAGAATTCAACTGGTTTAGTTCTCTGGCAATGAGTTGAAAAGCCTCCGTCCAGCTTATTGATTTATAATGGCTAGAGCCTTCATCTAAAAACATGGGCTCAGTAAGCCGACCCGTTTTGCCCATTTCAAAATCTGAAAGCTCTGAAATTTCCTGAACTGAATATTTAGAGAAAAACTCACTGGTCAGTGCTTTCTTCTGAGCTTCTTCTGCAATGGCTTTAATACCATTTTCGCAGTATTCTCCAATGCTTGAGCGGTCATCGTCCGGATCTGGCCAAGCACAGCCTGGGCAGTCGAACCCACCTTTTTGGTTAATCTTAAGGCTCAGTTTAATAGCATCTGCAGGCTTCATGTATTTGGCCATTTGCCCCATGGCAGAACCTATTGCCGCCTTGCCAACAGATGACTCTTTTGGGCCATCGAATTTAAGACCGGTGAATTTTTCGGGTGGTTGAACCTTAATTTCTTTATTGGACTCGCTCATATCGGCTGTATAAGTTAAATCTATCTTTTTTAAGAAACCCAATTAGGGTAATGGCCTGTTCTTCTGCTAAGTCTATAGCTAAACTAGAAGGTGCACCAACACAGGCAACTATTGGTATTCCTGCCATACCGGCTTTTTGCAAAAGTTCAAAACTACCTCTTCCACTTAACAGTAGTATGTTGTTGCGGAGTGGCAATTGGCCTTTTGTAAAGGCTTCACCTATCAACTTATCTAAGGCATTATGCCTGCCTACATCTTCTTGGTAGGAAATCAAAGCGCCTTCGTTTGTAAACAAAGCTGCGGCATGAATTCCTCCTGTCTGATTAAATGTGGTCTGGTATTGTTGAAGGCTTGCAGGTAATTCATAGAGCACCTCTTTTTTTACTGTAAGGTCGAAGTTATCGATATCGAAAGAGCTTACTGTATGAATAGCATCTATAGATGCTTTGCCACAAACGCCACAGCTAGAGGTGGTGTAGAAGTTTCTATCAATTTGCCCAACTTCAATTTGTGCACTGTCTTTTAGGGTAATTAGAATTTCATTTTCTACAAACTCACTTACGCTAATCACGTCATTGAAGTCTGTCAGAATTCCTTCGGTGAACAAAAAGCCCAGTGCTAAATCAGAGTCGTTTCCAGGTGTGCGCATGGTTATGGAGACCTTGGTGGTTGTGATTTCGCTTTCCTTTTTCATTGAAATCTCCAAAGGTTCTTCAATAGCAATTGAGTCTTCTACCACTTCGGTAAATGAGTCTACTCGTTTTATTTTTCTTGTCTGAATCACAACTGCTCAGGGTTAGGGTAGAGGTGATCTTCATTTTCATGATCACGCGGATGCAGGCACTGAAAGTCTTTTTCTATCAAAACCAGTAATCCATTAGAGAAGCGATATTCAAAACCTACCTGATCATTTTCTGCCCAGCCAGAGGCTTCAGCAATAGGGAGACTTATTGATATATTCGTTCCTAAAATTTCAGCATGCCAATCTGTTTCTGGCTTCAATTCATAAGAAAAGAGTCCGTTTAAAAGCTTGCATGTTGTATGTATTCTTTCGCCTAAAGACACTGCCTTAACCTCTTCTGGGGTTAACCTTAGTCTGATGCTATTTCCGTTTATTCTTAATTTCATGTAGATAAATACCATAGGCTCAAGAGGGTGGCGGTGCCAAAACTCAAGAGCGTTCCGATTAAAACGTATTCTGTCTTTAAATTGTCTGTGTCTTTGTATCTCAATATAGATTTAGCTGCTATTAAAAAGCCCACGGCCTCTAAAAGTCCTGCTAAACTCAAAGTTATAATGAGCACTCTTTCTAGGTTTCCTATCAGTTTTCCTGCATTGGGTAGGTCTTTTGCCTCTGGGGTTTTAATGCTGTAAGCCCTAAATACTTCTCTTATTAGGATGTTGGCTGGCTTGAGCGCAATTAAATATATCAGCACTAGGTGAATGACTTTGGGGTTGAATTCGAAAACAGGGTCTAGAACCTCGTTTCTAGTAAACCAGTCAACCGCAATGGCAATAATGATGATGTGCAGAAGCTGATCGATAAAAAAGGCATAAGCCCCTATAGGCTTTAGTGTTGTTATTGGCTTTTTGGCTAGGTCAATAAAGAAATGGGTAAAGGCTATGATGGCCGATATGTAGACAAAGTTAACTTGAAATGACAATGCCCACGATAGTGCAAAAGTAATGATGATGTGCCAGTAGAGGTATTTACTTTTAACACCCTTCTCGAACTTCTCTTTGGTTGATTTTCCTGTTTGAAAATAGAAGTCAGTCAGTATATGGGCTATGAGTTGAAGTAAAAAGAGTTGTCCAAAGGCCATATCATTCAGTTATGGTGTATTGAAAATAGTTGACAGCCGACTCTATAGCATTGTAACCTAAAGATGTAGAGTGTTGATTAACAACTGGTTGGCTAATGCTAAGGTCGGAGGCTATTTGTTCTTCAGACTTGCCTAAGAGCTTCAGATAGGCTATTTGACACTGACGGCTTGTGGCTTTGTTAATAGTAAGGTCTAATAGCATCAGCAATGGCTCAAAGCCTCGGTTCAACTTGTCATCATTAGAAAGAAATTGCAGGGTGTTTTTTACCACAATTCGTTGTTTGCTGTGGGTTGAGTTCTCAGTGATCCATCTGCCAGAGAGGTAGATGGCTTCTCCATCAATTATGCCTTTTTGGGCATCAAATCGGCTTAATTCGCCATATCCTATAGCCAATCTGATACCGTAGGTTTTAAAGGCTTTGAATCTATTTTTTTCTTTTTCTGATAAGACTTTTTCTATAGGTAACGATTTAATGAAACACTTAATGGCTAGTGCAATCTTTAAGGCTTCTCCAGAATTAGGTACAACGCACTCAACGTAATCACCTTTGATAATTCTACTGAAAACATCGTAATCCGCCTTCAATTGTGATAGGAATTCTTGGAGTTGGCTTTCCAGAATTCCCTTTTCCTTAGAGTCAATACTAGAAGAGGCTATAATATCACCAGAAATAACAGTATACTTCATAAACTCAAATATAGGTAAATAAGACTATATTTAGTATTTATAGGTGAAATAAGCTATAATGGCTAATTATAGCCTCTTCTGACTTTAAGAGAGACCAGATATTACTCCATCGTCATCAATGCTCATGCCTTCAGAGGCCGGAACGGCTGGCAAACCAGGCATACGCATCATTTGACCAAGAATAGGGATAATGAATCCGGCTCCAGCTGCAAACTCAAACTCACGAACACTAACTTCAAAGCCCTCAGGTCTGCCATGCAAACTTTCGTTGTCGCTAAGAGATTTCTGAGTTTTTGCCATACAAATCGGCATTTGGTCGAACCCAAGTTTCTCCATACGCTTCATTTGAAGTGTAGCTTTTTTAGAGAAGTCTACAGAATCTGCCCCATAAATTTCTTTAGCAATGGTCTCGATTTTCTCTTGAATCGGCTTCTTCCAGTCGTAAAGCGGTTTAAACTCATTATCGTCAGCGTTTGCGGCATCTACAACAGCCTCGGCTAAGTTAGTCATTCCAGCGCCACCTTCGGCCCAACCATTCGCCACCACAGCTTTTACTTTGTAGTCTTGGCACTTCTCCTGAATTAGCTGAATCTCTTCTTGGGTATCGGAAGGGAAGGCGTTAATGGCTACTACTGGACTAATTCCAAACTTTTGAATGTTTTCGATATGTTTAGAAAGGTTCGCAAAACCCTTTTCTACTCTTTCAACAGAAGGTGTATTGTATTCTTCAGATTTAGCTCCGCCATGATGGCGTAATGCTCTAATAGTAGCTACAATTACAACTGCCTTCGGTTTTAAACCAGCTGAAACACATTTGATATTCAGAAATTTTTCGGCACCTAAATCTGCACCAAAGCCAGCTTCTGTTACTACATAATCTGCTAAGGAAAGCCCCATTTTAGTGGCAATAACCGTATTGGTGCCTTGAGCGATATTAGCAAATGGCCCACCATGAATAATGGCTGGGTTTCCTTCTAAGGTTTGTACCATGTTAGGCTTAATGGCGTCTTTCAGGAGAATAGCCATCGCATTTTCTGCCTTCAAGTCTTTGGCAAAAACTGGTTGTTTATCGAAAGTATAGCCAATGAAAATGTTACCTAAACGTTCTTTAAGGTCAGTAAAACTCTCGGCCATACAAAGAATAGCCATTACCTCTGAAGCAGGAGTAATGTTAAAACCATCTTCTCTTGGTACTCCATTGGCTGTACCGCCCAAACCTATTGTAATCTGGCGCAGAGAACGATCGTTCATATCCATTACGCGCTTCCAAACAATAGTTCTAGGGTCAATATTCAGGTTATTGGTTTTACTCTGAATATTGTTGTCAATTAATGCTGAAAGTAAATTATTGGCTTTTTCAATAGCCGAAAAGTCTCCTGTAAAATGGAGATTTATATCTTCCATTGGAATAACCTGAGAATAGCCACCACCAGCAGCGCCACCTTTAATTCCGAAAACAGGGCCCAAAGAAGGCTCTCGTAATACTGCTACCGTTTTCTTTCCAATCTTATTCATGCCTTCCGTAAGACCAATAGATGTAGTGGTTTTACCTTCACCAGCAGGTGTTGGGGTCATGGCAGAAACCAAAATAAGATTGCTTTCCTTTATTTTTTCTTCATTCAATAGCGAAAGCGGAAGCTTAGCTTTGTACTTGCCGTAATGTTCTAAATGATCTTCGTTTAGGTTGAGTTTGGCTGCAATGGTGTTGATGTGTCTGATTTCTGCAGCCTGTGCGATTTCAATATCGCTCAGATGTTTTTTCTCCATAAGTTAATCATTGGTAATTGGTGCAAGACCAATTCTATTTTCTATTATAGTTGAGACAATTTACCAATGAAGGTGGACTAATGACTAACTAACCAAGGTTTTTTCTTTCCACTTGCCTCTTTTAAACCAAATAACAGTGAGAATACATGGAATTACGTAACTAACAGGAAAAGACCACCATACCCCAAACTCTTGAAAACTCTGCATTTCTGATGTAATCCATGCAAAGGGGAACTGGATGAGCCAAATGCCAATAATGGCTAACAGCATGGAGTCTACTGTGTTACCAGAGCCTCTTAAAGTACCAACCAACGCCAATTGTGCGCCCATAAAACCAAATGCAAGCGAAGTGACTTTGAGGAAATCAACACCCATTTGAACAACATCGTCTGACGACTCTAGAAATGTTCTCACTAGCGGTTCGGCAGAAAAGAAAAAGATTACGCCAATAATTGAAAGTATAGTAAAGCCTATCCAAGCGGCATAAGTAGCCCCCTTTTCTGCTCTTTCTACCTGCTTGGCACCCATATTTTGCCCTACAAAAGTAGAGGAGGCATGCAGCAGGCCTAAGCCAAATATTACTACAAAGCTTATGAGCCTAGAGCCTACGCCATAGGCAGCTAAAACAGATGTTCCAAACTTGGCGGCAATACCAGTCATAATGGTGAGCCCGAGTGCTCTGGCCGAAATTTCTATGGAAGAAGGCGCTCCAAGCTTAAAGGCTTTTTTTAGTAATGGTATATCGAATTTAAAGTTCTTGGTAGAGAGTTTAATGTCCGTTTTACCTCTCCAGAGTATGTATATGCCAGTAAAAGCCGATAAGCTTACCGTTACCAATGTTGAAACTGCTGCCCCTGTAACACCATAAGCCGGAATAGGCCCCCATCCATAAATAAACAGTGGGTCTAGGGCGAAATTGATTGTAAGAGTGGCTGCATTGATGTACAGAGGAATTCTCACTTCGCCAATACCCCTCATGAGCGATTGAAACATGATGAAGCCAAAATTAAAGACTAAGCCAGCAAAAATGGTTCGTTGAAATATGTTGGCATCTTCAAAGATCACTTCTTCTACACCAAGTAACTTCAAAATAGAAGGAGAGAGGTTCCAGGCGATGGTAGACAAAATGATGGAGATAATGAGTACCATGGTAAGCGTTTGCGTGGCCACATGGCTTACCATTTTTAAGTTTTTGGCACCAGCATATTGCGCTACCAAAATAGTGCCTGCAAATGCGAAGCCCGAGCTCAAAGATATGAGCAAGAAGTTGACAGGAAAACTGACAGACACCGCAGCAACAGCATTGGCACCTAACTGACCTACCCAAAATGCATCAACTAATTGATAACCAGTTTGTAATAAGTTAGCTGCAATGATGGGGAGGGCTAATGAGATTAACCCCTTCAAAATAGAGCCTTGAGTTAAATCTAACCGTTTTCTCTTCATGAGTTGACAAAGCTATTCTTTACAAGGTATTTGAGGGGAAATAGTTTCATCTTTTTGCTTTTTGAGATAAATGGTCTGCCGACTGGCTGACGATTTAACAAAATAAAAGACGTGAATGGCCATATCTTATCAAATTCATTTTAGCTTTGATGTGGCCTTGTAACAAATTGTGAATCAGTTACTAAATTGGTTTACTCAATACTTTCAACCTTAACTATGAAATTTTCAGTCTTCTTTACACTCCTTTGTTTTTTTATTTCTGGTAGTATTCAAGCTCAACAAGTTTGGGAGAATGATGGAGTAAGCATTACTCAGCTAGACACGCTAGAAGAAGGTTACGAAGCGTTGAGGGGCGATTTCATCATTGAAAATACGAGTATTTATGAGGTGATGAATCTTATTCTCAATGTAGATGGATATGATTGGGTGGAAGGGGAGAGTACTTCCAAAATGCATTTTGTAAGTGAGGCCGATTCTTCTTTTACCTTCGATTTTTTTGTGAACATACCTTGGCTCTTTGTCAAGAAAACGGGGCGTGTTAAAGTAGATGTTCAATTTGAAGATGGTATGCTTTTCACCAAGTCTACACAAATCAAAGACTATGATAGAGATGAGGATTACGATAAGGTAGATTTCTATTCTGCCCAATGGAAGCTTAAGCAAATAGATGAACAGCATGTAAAGGTTACTTATTTAGGCGTTTATCAAGATGTAAAGTCTGTCGTGAACATTAACAGAATGATCATTAAGCGTATTCGGAAAAGGTTGAATGGCACATTTCAAAACTTGAGAGAAATAGCTTCTAATAAGCAAAGACCTGCTAATGCGCTAGTTTGGCCGGAAAACTCTGCCAGAGGTGTATTGGTAAAAGGAAATGAATAAGTTTTAACAAAAAGAGACTGTCTTAAAAGATACTATTTCCTCATTCCCAGCTCGACTGGGAATCCCTACTGGGTCGGGAATGACAGTTATCTTTCGAGACAGCCTCTAAAAGAATTATCTATCCGTATTTTTTTACTTACTTAAAAGCAGGAATTCCAGTGATTTCAGCACCCAGAATAAGTAGGTGAATGTCGTGAGTTCCTTCGTAGGTTACCACAGATTCTAGGTTGGCCATATGGCGCATCATCGGGTATTCGCCTGTAATTCCCATTCCACCATGCATTTGTCTGGCTTCTCTAGCAATATTCAAAGCGGTTTCTACCGCATTGCGTTTGGCCATGGAGATTTGAGCAGTTGTCGCTTTACCTTCATTAAAAAGTTCTCCCAATCTGAAGTTTAGCAACTGAGCCTTAGTGATTTCGGTAAGCATTTCGGCCAACTTTTTCTGTTGTAGCTGGAATGAGGCGATTGGCTTACCAAATTGCTCTCTTTCTAATGTATATCTTTTGGCAGATTCGTAGCAGTCCATAGCAGCACCAATGGCTCCCCATGCAATACCATAGCGAGCAGAATCGAGACACATCATTGGTGCGCCCAAACCACTTTTTCCAGGAAGTAGATTTTCCTTTGGTACTTTTACATTATCGAAAACCAATTCACCCGTTGCACTCGCTCTTAATGACCATTTGCCATGAGTTTCTGGAGTTGAGAAGCCTTCCATGCCTCTTTCTACTATAAGGCCATGTATTCTGCCTTCTTCATTTTTAGCCCAAACTACTGCAATATCTGCATGAGGAGAATTAGAAATCCACATTTTGGCACCGTTCAATAGATAGTGGTCGCCCATGTCTTTGAAGTTGGTAGTCATGCCAGAAGGGTTAGAGCCGTGATCTGGCTCCGTAAGCCCAAAACAACCTAACATTTCGCCAGAGGCTAATTTTGGCAAGTATTTTTGGCGTTGCTCTTCAGAACCGAATTTATAAATAGGGTACATTACCAGCGAGCCTTGCACAGAAGCGGTTGAGCGCATGCCAGAATCTCCACGCTCAATTTCTTGCATAATTAAACCATAGGCAATGTAGTCCATACCACCACAACCATACTTTTCAGGTAGCTGAGGACCGAATGCACCTATTTCACCAAACTTCTTTACTATTTCATAAGGGAAGTAGGCATTTTCTGCCCAGCTTTCTATGTAAGGGGATATTTCTCTCTTCACGAAATCTCTCACCGCAGAACGTACCATCTTGTGTTCTTCGGTCAGCATATCATCCATCATATAGAAATCAGGATGTTCAAACAGATCGGATTTAGAAGATTTTTGAATTTTAGAAGCTTTATTTGAGTCCATAGGTAATTTGGTTTCTGTATGATTTGTGGTCAAATTTGCACCCACTTTTTAACCTATGCAAACGTATGAGTGAATCAGATATCGACCAAAAGATACTAGATAGAATTAAGAAGCTTTCTGAAAAGTACGAAGCCATGGGCCAAGATATGACTTCTTACTTGGACGGTTTGTTGCATGCCGATTACCTCAAATACTGGGATTATATTAATCTAGACTCTTTAATGGGGCTTCAGCAACCAAAAACGAGCTTTCCCGATGAGATGGTCTTTATTTGCTACCACCAGATTACAGAGCTCTATTTTAAGCTTTGCCTGTGGGAAATGCGCCAGATTCACGAGCATAATCATCCAGATGTTGAGTTTTTTGTAGCGCGGCTTAAGCGAATCAACAACTACTTTGAGCATCTGTGTCATTCATTTGTAATGATGACAGATGGTATGGAGAAAGAGCAATTCCTTCAATTTAGAATGTCTTTGTTGCCTTCTTCAGGCTTTCAGTCGGGACAATATAGAATGATAGAAATTGGCTCTACAGATTTGATTAATCTAGTAAACTTAGACAAGCGAGAGAGCTTTGATGATTATTCTTCTCTAGACCAGTTGTACGAAGCCATTTACTGGAAAACTGGTGCTACAGAGTTAAAGTCTGGTAAAAAGACTTTGACTTTAGAACAGTTTGAAGAAAAATACTCAAGAGAATTTTTACAGCTAGCCGAAGATACTCGAACCACCAATTTTAATCAGCTGTATTTAAAGCATTATAAGGGAGTTGAGGGTGAAGAACTGGTAGTGGAGCAGTTAAAAAAGTTTGACTTATTGGCCAATGTAGACTGGCCGTTGGCCCATTACAGATCGGCTGTTAGATATTTGCAGAAAGACCCTGTAGATATTGCGGCAACAGGAGGTACTAACTGGCAAAAGTATCTTCCGCCCAGATTCCAGAAGGTGATTTTCTTTCCAGATCTATGGTCAGAGCAGGAGATGTCAGAGTGGGGGAAACACTGGGTACTCAATCAACTGAATGGTAAATAGACAATGGTCATTGGTCAATAGCAAAAGTCTATTGACCAATGATCATTATCAAATGATTAATCTTCGATTACAACAATCTTCTCGATTTTATCGCCTTGACGGATATCGTCAACTACATCAACACCTTCAACTACTTTACCGAAGCAAGTATGGTTTCTGTCTAAGTGAGCAGTGTTTTCACGGCTGTGGCAAATGAAGAACTGAGAACCACCTGTGTTTCTTCCGGCATGAGCCATAGAAAGTACACCTCTATCGTGGTATTGGTTGTCTCCGTCTAATTCACAGTCGATAGAGTAACCTGGGCCACCGTTACCGATGCCATTAGGGCAACCTGCTTGCACTACGAAATTAGGAATGACCCTGTGGAATGTTAGGCCATCGTAGAATCCTTTTTTAGAAAGGTCAACAAAGTTTTTCACTGTGTTTGGAGCATCTTTCTCATAAAACTCCACTTTCATCAGACCTTTTTCAGTATGTATTTCTGCTGTCATTCGTTATTTGTTTTATTTAGGGCAAAAGTAACCAACCCATCTTATGTTTAGGCTATCCGATCGTACTAAAATCAGATTGATGAACCTTTATCCGCCATTTTTGGGTGCGGGTATTCGAGTAAATCACATTTCTCCCGACTTTAAGAAGGCTGTGGTGACCATGAAACTCAGGTGGTGGAATAGAAATTTGGTGGGAGTTCACTTTGGAGGTTCGCTCATGTCTATGTCCGATGCTTTCTATATGTTATTGATTTTACAGAATATAGGAAAGGGATATATTGTTTGGGATAAGGCCTCAACCATTCGCTTTAAGAAACCCGGGAAAGGCAAAGTAAGCTGCGTTTTTGAGATTAATGATACGATTGTTGAGCAGCTTAGAGCAGAGGCTGATGCTCATGGGAAAACGGAAATCATTCTCCCTTTAGAAATCACCGATGAAGAGGGAGATGTGGTCTGTGAACTGGATAAGACTATTTATGTGAGGAAGAAGTAGGTTTTTTGGTGCTTAGTGCCGTGTGCCTAGTGTTTTGTATACTAGTCTTAGTATCTCACTAAGACTTTTCTGTTCGTATAAGTGGTATCTAGAGACCTAAGATCATGGGGAGATAAAACAAAACAGTCCACGGTTTAAACCACAGGCTGTATATCTACCGATGGGGTAAGTTATAACTGAGAGGAAGATTCCCGCGTACGCGGCAATGACCGATAGATTAGCTATTAAAATGATACAAGAAGATAAACTCTCCAGTAAAGGCTGGTTTTGGGTTGTCTTTGATCTCTAGCTTTACATTGAGCTGGCATTTGGTAATACCTCTTAAGTCGGCCAAGCTGCTGAGTTTTACTCTTAAGCGTACTTCAGAACCTACTAAAACAGGTTGGTTAAACTTGAGCTTCTCAATGCCATAGTTAATCATCATTTTGATGTTGTTGATCTCGGCAATTTGCTCCCATAAGTAGGGAAGGAGAGAAACCGTGAGGTATCCGTGAGCAATGGTTCCACCAAAGGCACCTTCACTTTTTGCTTTCTCCTCATCAATGTGAATCCACTGATGGTCTATGGTAGCTTCGGCAAAGGCATTTACTCTTTCCTGTTCTATCTTTAAATAATCAGAAACGCCTAATTCTTCACCGATATAGGCTTCAAACTCTTTGTGGCTGTTGATTACTACTTTTGACATATGCTAGTGTGATTGAGGAACGAAACTAAGTCAATTTAATGTCAAATCAAGCAAGAAATTAAAACTCTAGAGTCAGCTGCTGGCCTAATTTGGGCGATTCGTTTTGCTCCCCTTCAAAATTGCTCAATGTAATGCCAAGTAAACGAACGCCTTCGGTAAAGTTGTCCCAGTCTATCTGATCCATAATTTGAAAGGTGATTTCGAGAATTTCATCCAGACTATCTATTACGTGGTCATGCGTTTGGCTGCGGGTAATCTGCGTAAAATCGCTGAATTTGACCTTTACTGTAAGGGTTTTTCCCCATTTATTTGCGGCCTCTAGTCTTTTGTAAACAGTTCTGGCTATAGGGTCGAGCGCCATTTTCATATCGGCCAAATCGTGAAAGTCTTCTGAAAAGGTGTTTTCTGCTCCCAGAGATTTTCTGATTCGGTTGGGGTTTACGGGCCGGTTATCATTGCCTCTTACAATTTCATAGTAGAACCCACCGCTTTTGCCAAAGGCCGAAGTGAGTCCTTCTTTGGTCCATTCCTTTAGTGTTTTTCCATCTACAATGCCGAGCCGTTTCATCTTTTCAGCAGTCACTTTTCCTACTCCAAAGAACTTTTCAATAGCTAGCTTTTCCAGAAATAGTTCCACTTTCTCTGGTCCCACTAGGGTAATGCCATCGGGTTTGTTGTAGTCGCTGGCAATTTTTGCAATGAATTTATTGATGGAAATTCCAGCCGAAGCCGTAAGACCAGTAGTTTCTTTAATGCGCTTTTTAATGTCTTTAGCAATGAGGGTGGCCGACTCAATGCCTTTCTTGTTGTGGGTTACATCTAGAAAAGCCTCGTCTAGAGAGAGTGGCTCAATCAGGTCGGTGTATTCGGCAAAAATGCCTCTGATCTGACTCGAAACTTCTTTGTATCGCTCAAAACGGGGCTTCACGAAAATAATCTGAGGACACTTTCTGTAGGCTGTTGATGAAGGCATGGCCGAACGGACGCCATACTTCCTGGCCTCATAACTTGCAGCAGCTACCACACCTCTTTCTCGGCTTCCGCCAACAGCAACGGGTTTGCCTTTCAACTCAGGGTTATCTCTTTGCTCAACTGAGGCAAAGAAGGCATCCATGTCTACATGAATGATTTTACGAAAGGATTCTGAGGCTTTTTTCACTGAGATGCCGAATTTAGCACTGAATTATTAAACTTTGTCTATTCCTTTAGGTTCTGTTTTCAGCACATGAAAAAGTCGAAAAAATTATTCGTTATCGTTGCCATACTTTTTGTGTTAGCCACTTTGGTTGTAGGCTACGATATTTCCAGAAGAACTTCTTTTCCCGGTTCTAAAAAGCTTTTGAAAGAGTCAATCGCGCCAACGGAAGAAGAGTCTGACAGTGTTAAAGTGGATAATGAGCAAGATAAATTACCGAATCAGTGAGTAAGAAAGAATCAGGAAAAAAGGTTGATGTAGATAAAATCGATCTAGAAAGAATGGGGGAGATGACCACTGAAAACCCCGGTATCATTCCTTTTCCTCATACGGTTGGAGGTGCTATGATTAAGCCTGAAGACAAAGGCAAAATCAAAGGGAGAGCTATTTCTGCCATGTATGATCAGACGGAAATGGACATGAAGCAGATTTATGAGCAGATGCAGTTCTTGGCCGAACAGGCTAAAACTATTCAGAATAGAGTGTCTGTTTCTGAGCGAATCTATCAGGCTAAAATGAGCTTCGACCCTATTATTAGTCGAGTGTACCACCTTTATCAAAAAAACGATGGTACAGATACGCTTTCATTAGTTGCTCCAGAAGAGTGGGGCAAGAGCTGTCCGTTTACCTTCGTGGCCACGGTTAAGCTTTTAGCCGACCATACCTGGGAGGTAATTAAAGAAGGCGATTTGGAATTTTAAGCCTGAACTTGGCCGCAATCAGTGGCTTAATACCTCTTCCAAATGTGGGAAAAAAAATGTCCTGCAATTGCAGGACTTGGTTAGTGTAATAAAAAAGTAGAGTCTTTTTTAGCCTACTCAAATTACGGAATTATCTATAACAACTCAAATAAGAAATTCGCAATTGGTTTTTTCTACAAGATCAATTCGTTTGCTCTGATTTTCAGTTGTTTAGTGTCTTTTATAATAGACGCTTCACCAAACACATCAACCTTTTTATCTATTTGGTTCAAGCAAAAAGACCGTTAATCTCTAAGTCTACTTTTTCTAGAATGTAGGCCTTGTCTTCTACATTATTCACAAAGTCGAGTTCGTTGACATCAATCACTAATAATTTTCCAAGATCGTAAGTGCCAATCCAGTCTTCGTAATGCGAATTAAGGTTTTTGAGGTATTCAATTCTGATTAGCTCTTCATAGTCTCTGCCACGCTTTTGAATATTGGCAACTAATTTCGGAATTCCAGCCCTTAGGTAGATGAGCAGGTCAGGTGGTTGTACGTGCCTTACCATAGAATTGAAGAGCTCTAAATAGTTGTTGTAGTCTCTTTCAGAGATAAAGTTCGACTTGAAAAGGTTAGCTGCGAAAATGTGACAGTCTTCATAAATAGTTCTGTCTTGAATGGTTCCTTTTTCGGCCTCTCTAATTTTAGCTACTTGGTTGAACCTGCTATTCAGAAAGTATACTTGTAGGTGGAAAGACCAACGGGTCATGTCTTCATAGAAGTCTTTCAGGTATGGGTTGTCATCAACCGATTCTAACTGAACATTCCAACCATAAGTTTTGCCCAACATTTTGGCTAATGTCGTTTTTCCAGACCCAATATTTCCAGCTATCGCAACGTGCATCGACTATTAAAATTTTTTCGGGTCGCAAGTTATTAAGAGTGGATGGAATAGGCATGTGATAAACGAAAAAAAGCCTGTATCGACAGACCTTTTTTACGAACACCCAATAAATATGAAGAGATATGAATTAAGCACTAATGTACAGGTGGAGTTTATCTAAAAAGTAAACCAAAGATTAATAAAGTGTTACGATATAATCAGAATGGTTTCTTTGCAATAGCTAGTTACGCTAGGAGCAAAATCTAAGACACTAGCACGACCATTCCCCCTTTTTCGAAAGTGATTTCCTAGAAAAAGGCATCTAACTCCCATTCAATAGAAATACCTTAAATGTACGGCCCTTCAACCTAGCAGAGTCCATTCGCCCTTTGTTGAAAATGGGGCTAGGAGAATTTGAACCAAACATATTTCATCTTCACTAAAATCCTTTGCCCTCCGAAGTCTCGGGGTGGGCATCTCCTTTTTAAAAGGAGGATTTATTCGTGCTAGATATGGTAGAATAGTCAAGGCGTTTAGAGGTATGCCTTTAGGTGCAAGAGATAATATGCGTTGTACCTAAAGGTATAGTAAGGCTTAAGGTTGTTTTCGGAGTAATGATGAAGTGTCCATAGCGGGACAGGCATTGGCTTTCCGTCAGTATTGCAGATTAGACGGAAAGGAGTATGATAAAATTGAGAGGATAAATTTTTATTACATTTTCATCCTGAGCGAAGCCAAGAGATCTGCTCAATGAACTCTTTTGGCTGATCTCTCCGTAAAGTCGAGATAAAAAAGAGTTGTGCTTAAGCATACTTTTAAAAACTAGCCCTAAAGGAGATTACCGCATTTAATCCTGGTGCGCTGATGCCAGAGGAGTAAGGTCTATAGTGAGTGTCTAGTATGTTTTCTAAGTTAAAATTGATGCTGTAATAGTCACTCAGTTTATAGGAGTTGTAGATGTTAATGGTATACCACGGAAGTACCCCATCTGCAGTATAAAGGTGTGGTTTGGCCTGTTCCGAAGGTGCTAAATCATTGAAAGCTATTCCACCATTAAACTTGATAAGAAAAGATGAAGTGAGTTTTCCTTGGGTCATACTCATACCTGCCTCTCCAAATATGGGAGGAACATGCCTGAGTGGCTCATTATTGATTTTGTCTTCACCTTTAGTATAGGTGATTGATGCATTCATAGATAAACCTTTCTGGATATTCCAATTACCGTACAAACTAACTCCCCAGATGTAAGCCTCACCAACATTTTGTTCAGCAAAAACATTACTTAAAACATCATCATATTCAATCTGACTTTGACCATTGAAAGTGAACGGCCTTCGAACTAAAGCATCTCTTAAGAATGAGAAGTAGTTTACAAAGTTAAAGCTGAATTTATCTTTGATACTTCTACTGATTCCATATTCCACATTGTAGCTGTATTCCGGCTTTGCTTCAGTATTAGGAACAACTACAGCACCTGGTTCGGAATCGAATACCTTGGCAACATCATCTACATTGGGTGCTCTAAAACCAGATGAAACCAATGTGTTGAATTTCCATCCGTTGCCTGGATTAAATACCAAGCCTAGGTTTCCCGTTAGGGCACCATTGCTCAGTTTAATTTCATTGTAAGGGAAGTTATATAAGGTATCATCTTCAAACTTCGATTTAAGTTTTGTGAAGGTATACCTTACACCTGAGTTTAGGATTAAACGGCTGCTAAGGTTGTTTTTTATGCTTAGATAAGCTGCTGCAGAACTGTAGTCCGAGCCTCCATCAGGATATCGGGTGCTTAATGCTCCAATTTCTTTGGTCATAATGTTTTCGGTGAAGGCAGAAAACTCCACCTTATTGGTAGCCATTTCTAAGCCATAGTACAGCTCGTTACTGAATCCTAGCGACTTGTAGGCATCAACATTTAGCGATAGGATATTCACCTTTTCCTTTCTGTTTCTTAGAATTTCAGATTGAAACCTTCTATCGTGTCGGCTTTCTTCTACAAACTGAATGGCTGTTGTCAGCCTTAGTCTGTCGAAAAATGTGTTTGGATAGGTGAAGTTGCTTTGAAAGGCATGCATTTGCCACAGTTGCGGTCCGTAGTACCATTCTGCATTTTTCAGAACGTTGTTTTCTTTTTCAATCAGTCGGTCGTATCTGTGAATGTCAGACGAACCGGAATAATGAAAGGAATAAGAGAAGTCCATAAATGAACCGAGTCTCCACTTGAATTTTTGCAAGACATTATATTGGTCGTAACCAGAAGGTCGCTGAATATTTGGCTTGTCGTTTTGAACAATAATGTCAGTATTGCCCTGCCGTTCAATGTATTCCAGCCTTTTACCGAAGTCGGGAAATTCATCGGTTCTTCTTGAGCCAGTTCTTAAATCGCTAAACTTGCGATAACTCACACTCGAAAAGCTTGAAAAGTTGGGCAAGCTAAATTCAATGTTATAGTTGCCCGAAATGGCACCGCTGGCTGAAGAATATCGACCAAACCCTCCTGATGAAATACCAAGGTATTCGGAGTCGGAAAAAGAGGGCTCTTTGGTGTGGAAATCCATCACTCCGCCCAAAGCATCGCTACCATAAACTACTGAGCTTGGCCCAAAAACTACTTCTGCCTTTTCAATACTAGCAGGGTCTAAGCTGATTATATTTTGAAGATTTCCACTCCTGTATACAGCATTGTTCATTCGAACGCCATCAATCACAATGAGCAAACCGTTAGCCGCAAAGCCTCTGATCATCGGACTGCCACCACCCAGTTGACTTTTCTGGACGAAAACCTGACTGTTAGAGCTTAACATATCTGCGGTGGTAGCGGGTTCGGCAAGCGCAATGTCTTCTTTTTCGAACTCAACAATTTGCTGTGGTATTTCCTCTTGATATTGTTCCCAGCGATTGGCAGAAACGACAACGCCATCCATCTCGGTAATATCTTCCTTGAGTTCAACCCTAAAGCCCATTCTGACAAGCTCTTTGTATTTGATGAGCGTTGCTCTGTAAGATGGGTGTCTGAAAATGAGTTCACCTTCGGTGGAAAAACCCTTCAGTTTAGCTCTCCCGGCTTTATCAGTGACTGCACCCTTGTCTGTTCCTCTTTCTTGAATGGTAACTAGCTCAATAGGTTTCTGTGTGGTTTTGTCAATCACCATTATGGTTTGAGCCTTGAGTGAGAAGGTCAAAATGAAGAGGGCAAAACCGATGGTAAATCGAATCATAAACTGAAACTGCGAATAAACAAAAAATGGTTTTGCATTTGATGAATTAAGGTCTTGCTTGCAACAAATATAGCTGATACCGCATGCCAATTGTAGAGTCTAAATACAAAGGTCCTCCTTTTTACTATTTCAATAAACACGCTGAAACCATTATTCCTAGCTTAATGCGTAAGGTTGATGTCAGTTATACCCGGGAACAAATAGACACACCAGATAATGATTTTCTAAATGTAGACTGGGTTAGAAATGGCCATAGAAGGTTATTGGTAATTTCTCATGGATTAGAAGGTGGCTCAGACAGACACTATGTCACGGCTTTGGCGAAGCTTTTTAGTAGCAACGGTTGGGATGTTGCAGCATGGAATAACCGAACCTGCAATGGTGAAATGAATAAGACAATTAAGCTCTATCACCATGCCGCTAGCTACGATATCAGAACGGTGGTAAATCATGCTTTAGAGACTCAAGGTTACGATGAAGTTTGTTTGGCCGGAATAAGTATGGGAGGTGGTCAGACATTGCGCTTCATGGGACAGGGAGAAGAATTCCCTTTACCAAAGCAGGTAAAGAAGGCCGTGGCTATTTCTGTGCCTTGCTATCTTCCGCATAGTGTAGAAACCCTTTATGATAAGTCGAACAAGCTCTATGAGCAACGTTTCCTAAAAAAGTTGATAGTCAAGATAAAGGCTAAGGCTCAGCAGTTTTCGGAGATCGATATTGAAGGGATTGATGATATCAGAAACTTAGAAGAGTTCGATAATCGTTATTCCGCTCCACTTAATGACTTTGAGAGTGCTAAGGCCTTTTATGAGTTTTGTAATCCTTATCCCTTTATGAAGAATATAGATAGACCTACACTCATCATCAATGCATTGAACGACCCGTTGTTGAAGGGCAAGTGCTATCCGTTTGAGCTCGCTGAAACCAATAGCAATATCTTCTTAGAAACACCCAAAAGGGGAGGTCATGTAGGTTTTGCTCTTTGGAATTCTGAATATACTTACAGTGAAAAAAGAGCTTTTGAGTTTTTGAATGAATCTTAGACTAGCTCTAGCTCTCTTAATTCTTCTTCTGAAAATAGCTTCGATTTGATGATAAACCTGATGCCCATCGGAATTTCTAACGAAAAACTAGAACCTCTGCCTTTGGTGACATCAACTGTAAGTTGAGTATGCTTCCAGTATTCAAATTGATCCCTCGACATGTAGAAGGGACAATCAGCAACTTCACCCAAAAGTATATCTGAATCATCTAGAAAGAGATCGCCTTCTGGAAAACACATAGGAGATGAGCCATCGCAACAACCCCCGCTTTGATGAAACATGAGAGAGCCATGCTGTTGCCGTAATTGGTCGACAACAGCAGCGGCTTCCATGGTTATTAAAACTCTCTGGACTGTCATTAGAAGAATCCTAATGCTTTTTTATCGTAAGATATTAGCATGTTCTTAGTCTGTCTGTAGTGAGAAAGCATCATTTTGTGGTTCTCTCTACCAATTCCAGACTTTTTGTAGCCTCCGAATGGTGCATGAGCAGGGTAATTATGATAACAGTTTACCCAAACTCTACCTGCTTTAATGCCTCTGGCAATTTGATATGCCTGATGCATGTCGCGAGTCCATAAACCTGCACCTAAACCATAAAGTGTATCATTGGCTATTTCGAGTGCTTCTGCTTCATCTTTAAAAGTGGTAACGCATACTACTGGTCCGAAGATCTCTTCTTGGAACACTCTCATTTTATTGTTGCCCTTCAGAATGGTTGGCTGAATGTAATATCCGCCCTCTAAGCCTTCGTTGTATGCTGCTGCTCCACCAGCCAACACTTCACAACCTTCCTCTTTTCCAATACTTATGTAGTTGAGAATCTTCTCATACTGGTCGTTTGAAGCTTGTGCTCCCATCATGGTATTTGGGTCGAGCGGGTGGCCGAGCTTAATCGCCTTTGTTCGTTCTACCACTCTTTCTATAAAGGCATCGAAAATGCTCTCCTGAACTAAAATTCTTGAAGGACAAGTACAAACTTCACCTTGATTTAGGGCGAACATTACGGCACCTTCCAAACACTTGTCGAAGAAGTCATCGTCAGCATCCATTACACTTTCAAAGAATACGTTAGGCGATTTCCCACCTAATTCCAGTGTAACTGGCTTAATGTTTTTGGCAGCATATTGCATGATCAACTGACCTGTGGTAGTTTCTCCTGTAAAGGCTACTTTTTCAACTCTTGGGCTAGAAGCTAAAGGTTTTCCAGCTTCAACTCCGAAACCGTTAACTACATTCACAACCCCTGGAGGAAGAATGTCTTCAATCATTTCCATCAGAATCATTATGCCCACAGGAGTTTGCTCTGCAGGTTTAATAACCACGCAATTGCCAGCAGCTAGAGCTGGAGCAAGTTTCCAAGTTGCCATTAATAGCGGGAAGTTCCATGGAATAATTTGGCCAACCACACCGAGCGGCTCCAGAATGTTGAGAGAAACCGTATTAGCATCTAGTTCACTTGCTGAGCCTTCTTCGGCACGAATTACCCCAGCAAAGTATCTGAAGTGATCAACTGCCAAAGGAAGATCGGCAGCTCTAGTTTCTCTAATAGCTTTTCCATTATCCCAGGTTTCAACCCTGGCCAAAGTCTCAAGATTCGCTTCAATTCTATCTGCTATTTTTAGCAGCATGTTGCTTCTTTCTGTAGCCGATGATACGTTGAAGGTTTTAGCAGCTTCCCATGCAGCGTCAAGCGCTAGTTCTACATCTTCTGCAGAAGACCTTGCTACCTTAGTAAAGGCATTGCCATCTACAGGAGAAATGCTCTCGAAGTATTCTCCATTGGTTGGTGCTACCCATTTACCTCCAATGAAATTATCGTACTGATCTTTGAATTTCGGTTTTTCAACCGCAGTAGCGGCTGTTGTTATTGCTTCACTCATAATTATCTATGTTTTGTTTAAAATTCATTTTAATGTTTTGAGAGTAGTGCTTTTTGTAAAATTATGTACCGCTGAAATCGTTTGCTTGATGGATTCTGCCAAAAAGATGAACAATCCTTGCATTGTCTGTCAGGCGACACTAAATTTTGATGATAATTCACTTTGGCTGAGTAATTTGATGTCAAAGGAATTGAGGTGCTATGGAGCTGTCAGACAAATTTTATAAAGACCGAAAACTTCAGACGTTAGTCGAAAATCAGACCACCTATACGGTTAACAGTGCAGAAATGCATGTTTTCGAAACTCACCAAGAAGCTGATAGAGTCTTGCTCCAATTCGATCAACCAGTTTTGGCAAGTATGTTAATGGGAAAGAAGGTGATGCACCTGAGAGACTATAGTGCATTCGATTTCCTGCCGGGCGAATCATTGATTTTGCCATCACAAGAAGTGATGTGTATTGATTTTCCTGAGGCGCAAATGAATAACCCTACCAAGTGCCTTGCCATGACCATTGATGAAGTTAGGATTAGAAAGGTAATTCAGGAAATGAATGAAGTGATGCCAAAGGCCGATGATGCAGAATGGCGCTTTACCGATTACAATTTCCACTTTACCAATGAAGTGGCGATTAACCAGATCATCAAAAAGCTGATGTTCCTTTTTACAGAGAATCATCCTGCAAAAGACTTGTTTGTAAACATGTCTTTAAAGGAATTGATCGTTCGAATTCTACAAACTGAAACCAGAAAGATCTATTCTGAGAAGGCCATTAGTATGAGTAGCAGCAATAGGCTGGCCTTTGTTGTAGCTTATATTAGAGAGAATTTGCATGAACCTTTGACCATTGAGGACCTCAGCGAAAAGGTCTGCATGAGCCCATCGCATTTTCACAGAGTATTCAAGAATGAAATGGGAATTTCTCCTGTTAACTTCATCAATAATGAGCGAATTAAGCTTGCAGAAAGTATGTTGAAAGACCCTCAGGTAAGAGTGAAGGAAGTGTATATGGCTTGTGGGTTCAACAGTCTTTCTTACTTTAATAGAATGTTCAAGCGCCAGAATAGCCTTTCTCCAAGGGCGTATAAAAATCAGTCGAATGGTTCTCTTCTTAATTAATCCTTCAACCTGAAAGTTGCTACTACTGGTAAATGATCGGAGACCCAAAGGCCATTATCTCTTTTATCGTCTAGGTGCGAATAGCTCAATACTTCTAGGTTTCTGCTAAAGATATAGTCTATTCTTCTTTCCAACTTCGAGTTTACATCGAATCCACTGAAAGTTCCGATTGGGCCGATAAGCTTACCTTTAGATTTCTCCAAGTCATCATCCATGTATTTGACAATGTTAGCGTATGGGTCAGTATCTGGAGTAACATTGAAATCACCAGTTAGAATAACTGCATCTCTTTTTCCAGTCATTTCTTTAATTTTATCAACAATAAGTTCAGCAGACTCAGCTCTTGCTTCTACACCTACATGATCGAAGTGAGTATTGAAATGCCAAAACCTGTTCCCGTCTTCCATTTCAAACTGAGCATAGGTGCAAACTCTTGGTAGAGCAGCATCCCATCCTTTAGAAACTTTGTCGGGAGTGGGAGATAGCCAGAAAGTTCCACTGGTAATTAGCTTTAAATCTTTCCTGTAGAAAATAGCGCTGTATTCGCCACCAGTTTTTCCATCATCTCTGCCAACACCAACATAGCTGTAGTTCTCCAAGTTGCTATCCAGATACTTCATCTGGTTTAAAACCGCTTCTTGAACACCGAATGAAATCAGATCATTGGCTTTTAATAGATCAACTGTGGCTTCTTTTCTATGGCCCCACCAGTTCTCATTGTCATGAGGATTGTTGAAACGAATGTTATAGCTAGCCACATTGATCTCTTGAGCGAAAAGGCTTAGTGGAAGGAGTAAAAGAACAGAAAGGTATAATCGATTAAATCTCATGCCGGCAAATAAAGGTTATCACTAGATAAACAGAAATACCTAGCATTAGTTAATTGTGAATTAAATACGTTTTAAAGCCAAGTCGCTTACCGTGTTGCCTATAGATAGTGAGGAAGTAGCAGCAGGGCTCGGTGCATTACAAACATTAATGGCTTGTTCTGACTCAAAGATGGCAAAATCATCGAGCAAACCACCGGTCCTGTCACAGGCTTGAGCTCTTACTCCAGCACCACCATCGACCAAGTCATTTTCCTGAATTTCGGGGATAAGTTTTTGAAGTGCTTTGGTAAAGGCTGCCTTTGAGAATGATCGATACATTTCTCCAAACCCTGTTCTCCAGTACTTCATAGCCACTTTTTGGAATCCTGGCCACATTAGAGACTCCATAAGTTCACCCAAATGAATCTGCGATTTCTTATAACCTTCTCTTCTGAATGCCAGTACTGCGTTAGGGCCAGCTTCGATACCTCCATTGATCATCCTCGTAAAATGTACTCCGAGAAACGGGAAGTTAGGATCAGGAACAGGGTAAATCAGGTGCTTTACTAAATATTCTTTTTCAGGTTTCAGCTTGAAGTATTCTCCCCGAAATGGGATGATTTTGAGGTCTACATCTTCAGATGTTTTCCTTGCAAGTTTATCCGAATAAAGTCCGCCACAATTAATTACTAAGTCGGCCTCAAGATTTTGTTTGTTAGTTTCAATGACTGAAATCTTATTGATTTCTTTAATGTCATTTACCTTTTCACCTAGAAAAATCTCACCTCCAAAGGCTCTTATTTTCTCAGCATATTTTTCTGCAACTGCCGTATAGTCAATTATTCCAGTGTAAGGCACTTTAATGGCCGCAATGCCATTAACATGTGGTTCAATCTCTTTCAGCTCTTCAATACTAAGCTTAGAGATCTGATCGAGTCCATTTTCTAAACCTCTATTATATAGGTTTTCAAGTAGTGGTTTTTGGAAGTCGTCTGTAGCTACTACAACCTTACCGCAAAGTTCGTAAGGTACTCCTTCTTCTTTGCAGAAGTTCAGGAGCATATCGTAACCGTTTATGCAATTCTTCGCCTTCAGGCTACCTGGTTTATAATATAGGCCTGAGTGTATTACTCCACTATTATTCCCAGTCTGATGCTTACAAATTACGGTCTCCTTTTCAACCAGAGCCAGTTTGAGTCCTGGCTTCTTTTTAAGCAATTGATAGGCAGTAGATAAGCCAACAATACCACCACCAATAACCACTACATTATATTTCATATTAGAATGGTAAGTCGTCAGAATCTTCGCTCAACCAATCTGGTTCATCATTGGCAGAGGGAGGAGGAGGTGTATTACCACCACCATTAGGAGCAGGTGCGGCAGTGCTTTCAGCATTTATTCTCCATGCTTGTAAGGTGTTGAAGTATCTGTCTTCTCCGTTCTTCGGGTCTGTCCATTTTCTTCCTTTTAGGTTGAAGCTGATGGTAACCTCTTGCCCAGTAGAGAAATTATCTAACATATCACATTTATCTTGAATGCATTCAAACTTCACATACTCAGGGTATTGAGGGTTTTCTGCAAACTCTACGACAAACTCTCTTTTTTTGAATGTGCCTGTTACTTGGTGTGTGGGAAATATCTTTTCAATCTTCGCTTTAATATCCATCAATTCAATTTTGCTTCAAAACAATTCAATTATACCAGAATACGCAAGCTAAGGGATGTGATTATCTGAATTGTGATAAACCTATTGACCTTCAAATTGTCGAATAAGAAATATTCTATTTCTGTTTAATGAAGTTTTATAATTATTCATATTTGAGGTTACCGTTGTAACACTACTACACAAAAAAGACTTTGAGGAGACTAAAACTAATTTTATTGACAAGCCTGTTGTCTGTCACAACTATGGCTCAGGTAACAACTGAGGGAAGAGAGTTTTGGTTAGGCTTCATGGAGAACGATAATCCGGCTAGTGTCGAATTAGAGATATATCTTTCATCTAGACAAGAAGCAAATGTAGTAATAACAGCGCCTAGAGGTAATTTCAGAAGAGAAATTGTTGTTCCTGCTGGTACAGCTCGATTCGTTTCCATACCTGCTAATGAATTTATGCCTGTAGATGAAGGTGTTTATGATATGGGACTTAAGGTAACTTCAGATATACCAATTTCTGTATATGCCTTGAATAAAAGACAATTCAGCGCTGATGCGGCAGTTATTTTGCCCACAACAGCTTTAGGTAAAGAGTACTTTGTAACCGCTCATGCCGAACCAAACTTTGATATTGTGGATAACGCTCGTGAGTCGGAGTTGTTGATTGTAGCGGTACAAGACGACACAGAAGTTGAAATTACACCTTCAGTGAGAACAGCTTCTGGAAAGCTACCAAATAACCCATTCACCGTCACTTTAAATGCTGGTGAAACTTACTTAATCAAAAGTGCTTTACGAACTGAAGACCTTTCTGGAACATACGTAAGGTCGGTGAGTACCAACTCTGATGATTGTAAAAATATTGCAGTTTTTGGTGGGAATGTTTTTACTAATGTAGGAGGGTGTGGTGATGCAAGAGACCACCTTTTAGAACAAATGTTCCCAATTTCTACATGGGGTAAAAGCTTTCTATATGTTCCCTACGAAACTAGATTAGGGGGAGACTATGTCAAAATCATTGCTTCGGAAGACAACACGGTAGTCAATATTTCTGGTAATAGTTCAATAAATTTAGATAGAGGTGAGGTATACAAAATAAAGGCGCTGAATGGTGTTAGAAGCGTTGAGTCAAATAAGCCAATCAGTTTCGCACAATTTAGTAGATCTCAACAGTGCGATGGGGTGCCTTCAGATCCTTTTTTCATTCTTGTAAGCCCCTTAGAGCAGAGAATAAGAGAGGTTACGTTTAATGCATTTTCTGTTGATCAGATTGACCGTTATTACCTAACAATGATAACGGAGGCAGGAGCTACAGCTGAAGTATTTTTAGATAATGTAAATGTTGGTAGTGAGTTTACAACATTTGGTAATACGGCCTATACTTCAATTGAAATAAGCCAAGGGAATCACACCATAAAGGCCCCAGAAGGGGTTATTGCTTTTGTATACGGATATGGAAATGTTGAGTCATTTGGTTATTCGGCTGGAGTTGCCTTAGAAAATTTAAACCTTCAAATTGAAGGAGATGATGAATATATCAGCATAATTGACCAACAAGCCTGTCTCGATGCTAATATTGAGTTCTCTCTCAATTTCACTTTAGAGCCAGGTGAAGTATCTCCTTATAATACGTTTGAATGGGATTTTGGTGACGGTACTACTGATAACGGAGAAGTAGTAAACCATACCTATGAAGCTCCCGGTTTTTATAATGTTATTCTGACAGCATCAGACGGTCAAGGTTCATGTGGAAATTCCGAAACAGTAGTTAAAACTATTGAAGTACAAGAAACTGAGGTCGGGCAAGTGACTGGCCCGCTGTCTGTGTGTCCTGATGTAGATGGGATAGAGTACACAGTTTCTGGCGGAGAAGGGAATAGTTACCAGTGGTTTATAGAAGGAGGAGAGTTTGACGGTCCAAGTTCTGGAGAATCTGTTATGGTAAACTGGGGGGCTGCTAGAACTGACGCTAGTATTAAAGTGCTGCCGAGTAATAGTTTGGGCTGTCTCGGAGATACTCTAATTTTACCTGTTACCATTAATAAAAGATTGGAGCCAATAGCTCCGTTTACCGAAGCAGCGGTATCTACAGACGGACTTAACTCTGAGGTTTGTGATGCTGAAAGACTAACTCAACGATATTTTCTTACCCCTACTAATGGCTCGGTTTACAAATGGTTTGTAGAAGGTGGAGATTTTATTGAAACAATGGGCACAGGAGATACTGAAGTCTTTGTAAAGTGGGAAGAGAATGTTAGCGGGAAAATATGGTATTTGGAGTCTAATCCCTTAATAGCCGAATGCGAAGGGTATTCTGATACCTTAAACGTACGGGTTTATCCTGCGCTTGAGTCAATAGTTAGTAATTCAGATGTTTTATGCAATGGAGGTGCTAGCGGAACTATTAGTTTAGATATTACTGGTGGTAAGCCAGGTAATTATCAGGTGGAATGGGATAATGGTAAAACAGGAAAAGAAATTTCCGACTTAAGAACGGGTAACTACACAGCAACTATAACTGATGAATTAGGCTGCCAGATAACAACTACAGTTACAATTGGTGAGCCAGAGAGGCTTCAGATAGCCAATGTTGTTCCGCAAGGAGTAAGCTGCTTCCAAGACAGAAATGGAGTTGCCGATTTGCAGGTAATAGGCGGAACGCCTTTACCGAATGGTGAATATACCTTTAACTGGCAATCGAATGGTTTTCAGACATCATCTACCAGCCATGTGAACTCTCGTTTACCAGCCGGAGATTATGTAGTTTCGGTAACAGATGCCAATGGTTGTCAGGCTGTAGCCAATTTTACTATTGATGAGCCCCCACTTTTAGAGGCAGACCTTGAATCATTGATCAACGATCCTATTTGTCCTCAAGCTAGTGATGGTACAGCCTTTATAGATGCAAAGGGGGGTACACCAGATTATCAGTTCTATTGGAGCAATAAACCTACCACTGACGATGCCAATGCTTCAGATTTAAGTCAAGGTGCTTATTCGGTACGGATAGTTGATGCCAATGGCTGTGAAACTTCGTTAGAAGTAGATGTAACAGAACGATTTCCAAAGATATTCTTCCCTACGGCCTTTAGCCCTAATGGAGATAGCGAAAACGAAACTTTTAAGCCAGTAGCAGACTGCCAAGTGTCATACTATATGCAGATATACAATAAATGGGGACAAGTTATTTTCTCTACCGAAGATTTATCTGAAGGTTGGGACGGAACCTATCAGGGTGATATTGCCCCAGAAGGCAAATACTCCTATGTGGTATTTTATGCAGGTAGTCTAAATGAGGTAAGCTTTGAAGAAACCTATAGGGGAAGCTTTGACTTGATTAGATAGATTCTCACTTATAGAGAGTCAGATCAATGAGTTGCTCAGTACTGGCTAAGGTAGTCTGGTTGTTTTGAGTGTATTAATAATGCAATATCTAAGTAATCACACCATGCTGAAATTGGCTCGGATCTGCTGTGCAGTATTCTTATTATTACTCGTAAATACACAACTATTTTCTCAAACTACCACCGAAGGTAAAGAGTTCTGGTTGGGCTTTATGCAGAATGAGTTAGGTGGTCCTCCAGTTTTCTTAGAAATCTATATTTCTTCTAGGCAAACGTCACAAGTTACAGTAGAAGCACCTTTAGGTGATTTTAAGCAAACAGTAACGGTAAGTCCGGGCTCTACTGAGAAAGTTGTTCTACCCACATCGGAGTTTATGCCTTTAAAGGAAGGTATAAGACCAATCGGGCTCCGAGTTACTTCAGATAATTTTGTTTCTGTATATGCTTTGAATAAAAGACAATCTAGTGCAGATGCAACGGTAGTTTTGCCAACAACAGCTTTAGGGAAGGAGTATATAGTTACTGCTCATATGGAGCCTCCTGGTGATATTATACCATCTTCTAGAGAATCAAATATGTTAATTGTAGCCACTGAAGATAATACTCAGGTAGAGGTTATAACAACTGTAGACACTTATAGAGGTCTAAAGAAAGGAGAGTCTAATAATGTTACTTTAAATGCAGGTGAGACATATCAAATCAAGTCGAGAGAAGACCTTACAGGTACAATTGTAAGGTCTGTAAGTTCGAATAATACAGATTGTAAAAAGGTAGCCGTTTTTGGAGGAAATGTTTTTACCAATGTAGGGGGGTGTGGTGATGCAAGAGACCACCTTTTTGAACAGATGTTTCCACTATCTACTTGGGGGCAAAACTTTCTTTACGTGCCTTATGAAACTCGGTTAGGTGGTGACTACATAAAAATTCTTGCGGCATTTGATAATACAAAGGTGACTTTAACTGGTGGAATAGGGACTATTACACTAGATGCCGGAGAGTCATATATTAACAAAGCTATGGATGGGGTAAGAAAGATAACCTCAGACAAACCAATAAGCTTCTCACAGTTTAGCAGGTCTCGCTCTTGTGATAAAACCAACTCTGACCCCTTTTACATAGTGGTAAGTCCTCTTGAGCAGAGAATTCAGCAAGCTACCTTCCATGCTTTTGACGTAGAAGACATAGACCGTTATTTTTTAACTCTTATCAAGTTATCATCTGATGAAAGTGATGTTTTACTAGATGGGGTTAATATAAAAAATCGGTTTAGCTCTTTCCAAGATGCCGCTTATGCATCAATAGAAATTCAGCAAGGGAGTCATACCCTAGAAGCACCTGATGGGGTTATAGCGTTTATTTATGGATATGGAAGTCAGGAGTCTTTCGGTTATAGTGCAGGTGTAGCCTTAGAAAATCTAAATGTTAAAATTGAATTAGGAGCAGAGAATGCTAGCCCAGATTTGTCTGAGATTTGTATTAATGAAACAATAGATTTTTCAGTATTTATCAAGGCTGGTCCAGATGTTCCAGATTATTCCATTTTTGAATGGGACCTTGGTGATGGTAATAAGGCACATGGAGCACAAATAAATCACCAGTATAAAGAGCCGGGTGAGTATGAGGTTTTTTTGTTAGCCAGTGACGGGTTAGGTAATTGCAGTACGCAAGACTTAATAGCAAGAAAGTTTATTGTAAAAGATTCAGCTCCAGAAGAATTGGTAGGGCCTCGGTCGGTTTGTCCAGCTACAGAAGGAGTGGTGTATCAGGTTACTGGTGATGAAGGTAACTCTTACTCATGGGGAATTGAAGGCGGTGTAATCGTTTCTTCTTCGGTGGGCAGCACAGTTACAGTGAATTGGGGAGATAGCAATGAAAATGCAGCACTTTACGTAGTGACTACAAATAGCCTTGGTTGTGAAGGAGAGAAGGTGACTTTTCCAATCAGAGTTAATCCCAATCTTCAGCCAGCCATCCCTCAATCTGAAGGTTCTAACCACAAGGAGGTCTGTTTTTCGGATCGGCAAAGAGTAAAGTACTTTACTCCTAAAACCCCTGGCTCCAGTTATCAATGGTTTGTAAATGGTGGGAGTTTTACACCAGATACAGATATCAATTCCAACGAAGTCTTCATAGACTGGGGTAATAGTTCTTTTGGAGAGGTTTGGTATAGAGAGTTCAATGAGAAACTATCTGATTGCGAGGGCTTCTCTGATAAGCTTCAAGTAAAGGTATTGAAAGAGGTTACCGTGTCGCCAGAGGTGTTTGATGTACTGTGCAAGGGAGAATCTAATGGAAGTATTGTCCTAAACATTGCTGGAGGTAAAGGTGGTGCTTATGAGGTAACATGGGACAATGGAATGCAAGGGGAGTCAATAAGTGGTTTGAGTTCAGGGAATTATATTGCAACTGTAACCGATGAATTGGGCTGTTCTACCGTTAGTAGCATATACGTAAATGAGCCAGATCCATTGTTTGCTAATATTGAGGTTATTCCCTCATTTTGTTATCAAGAAGATAGTGGAGGAGCCAAAGTAGAAGTTCAAGGCGGTACACCGTTTCAAGCTGGCAATTACTCATTTTTGGTAGAAGGTAATGGCGTCTCTAACGTATTTAGTAGTGGTGATATAAGTGGACTGGGGAAAGGTGAGTATACCATAACCATCACTGATAGAAATGGATGTTCAATTTCTCAGAATATAGAAGTTTCTGAACCATCGCCTCTTCAATTCGATATGGAAGCATTTATTAAAGTTCCAGTTTGTCCTGATGAATCAAATGGAAGAACTTTTATAGATGCTAAAGGAGGCACGCCTGATTACAGTTTCTATTGGAGTAATAATCCAAATGTTGCTTCAACCGAAGGAAGTGGGTTTGCAAAAGGAACTTACACGGTAAAACTGGTAGATAGCAATGGATGCGAGAAGAGTATGACATTTGACATTTCTGAAAGAGAACCAAGAATCTTTATTCCCAATGCGTTCAGCCCAAATAATGATGGTGAAAATGACATTTTTATGCCACAGGCTGATTGTTCTTCAGGTTTTATGATGCAGGTTTATAATAAGTGGGGTGCTGTAGTATACACCACTACCAACGTTGAAGAGGGATGGGACGGAACATATCTTGGAAAACCAGCAGCTGTAGGTAACTACTCCTACCTGATTTTTTATTCAGGAGTTGTAAATAATCGTCCTTTTGAAGAAACCTACAGAGGAAGCTTTAATCTTATTCGTTAATAGTACAGAGTTCCTTGTCTTTCTTTAATTTCAAGTCAAACAAATACCCATTTGGCTTTAACTGTTTACAAATCATCTGCAGGTTCAGGAAAGACCTTTACGCTAGTAAAAGAGTACATCAAACTACTGATTGCTAACCCTCAGGATTACAGGCATATTCTGGCTATTACTTTTACCAATAAGGCGACTGAGGAAATGAAATCTCGGATTCTTCGGAATCTGGAAGAACTAGCATCGGGCGAAACTTCTGATTTGGAGAAAGTCCTGATTTCTGAATTCGAAGGAAGGTTCGATGTAAGTCAGATAGCTGCCAGAGCGAATGAAGCCTACGACTTGATCATTCACAACTACAGCCGTTTTGAGGTTTCTACCATAGATAGTTTCTTTTCCAGGGTGTTGAAGTCCTTTGCTAGGGAACTGAATTTGCCTTTAAGCTATGAGGTGGAAATGAACCAAGATCTCGCCTTGAATGAAACCATCGATAACCTGTTCCGAGAGCTGGACGATCAGCCTGAGATCAAAAACTGGCTCACTCAGTATTCTAAAGATCAGGTCGAAAATGACAAAAGCTGGAATGTAGACCAGCAGATTCAGAAGTTAGGAAAGAACCTCTTTAAAGAGGAGTTTCAAGATGGGTTCAACGACCAGAAGGTTGAATTAGCCTCGCTGAAAAACCTGATTGAAAGCTTAAAGAAAGAAATCAAAACCTTTGAGAAAACAGCTAAATCATTTGCGAATAAAGCCTTTGAGGTGTTGAGTCAAAACGGGTTGACTGCGGCAGATTTTCATTACGGAACGTCAGGAGCCATTGCCGCTTTCTATGCGCTGGATAAAGGCGACTTTGAAATCGACACGAAGAAGAGGTTTCTTCAGACACTGGATGGAGAAATGCAGTGGGGAGCCAAAAAGAGTCCAAATTTTGAATTGGCCTGTCAGCTAGGAGAATCCGACTTGCACTATATCGGAACAGATGCTTTGGCCTTCGTCACTAAAGAACGAAAACATTATAATACGGCCAGAGCCATTCTCAAAAATATCTATGCTTTTGGTTTGTTGGAATCGCTTCATCAAAAACTAAAGGACTATCGCGATGAGCACAATGTGATGCTCATTTCTGATACCAATATCATTCTCAAAGAAGTGCTTCGCGAAGCCGATGCTCCTTTCATCTTTGAGAAACTCGGAAGTTTCTACAAACATATCATGATCGATGAGTTTCAGGACACTTCCAACTTCCAGTGGTTCAACCTAAAACCGTTAATCATCAATGCCTTGTCTGAGGGGCATGAAGTGCTGATTGTTGGGGATGTAAAGCAGTCAATTTATCGTTTCAGGGGAGGAAACATGCGACTGCTCTTGAGTCAGATTAAAGAAGAATTGGGGCTGTTTTATCCGAATGAAGCAGATAGAAACTTATCAGACAACTATCGCAGCTTAAGCGAGATTGTCAATTTCAACAATGCACTTTTCGATCGGCTGCCTTCTGCGTTAAGGGAGAATGACTCACTGACCGAAAGCAACCTTTTTGAGTTGGCCTTCGAAGGTCATGCTCAGGATATTAAGAAGCAAAAAGGTGGCTTTGTAAATATGAAGTTCTTTGAGGCAGAGGGCTGGAAGGACTTGGCTATTGATAACTTGGTAGAGAATATCAGGCAAAATCAGGACAAAAGCTACGGACTGAAAGATATGCTGATTCTCGTGAATAGAAATAGCGAAATCTCAGACGTGGCCAACCGATTGATGCTGGAGCAAATTCCATTCATCAATGGTGATTCGCTAAAACTACAGCAGAGCGATTTGGTCATGTTTGTGCTCGAATTGCTAGGCTATTTGCAGTCAGGAAAAGACGAAGTTCAGACACTAAGTCTAATCATCCTTTACAAGAGATTAACAGGTCAGGATTATTCAGAAGCCTTACTAACTTCCAAAAAACAAAGACTTACCTTGGAAAAAGCTGGTTTTCCACCAGAATTTACTCAGCAGACTCATTCCCTAAAACAGCAGTCGCTTTTCGACCTGGTTTGCGTGCTCCTGATCATTTTCGACCTGAAGGAGAGCGCGGACATCTACCTTCAACAGTTGCTTGATTTAGTGTTGGAACAGACCCAGAAAGGCCGAAACTCCATCGCTAGTTTTCTCGAGTGGTGGGAGAAGGAAGGAGAAAATCAGACCGTAAGCACCAGCGAGCAAACCAATGCCATTCGGATTCTTTCAATTCACAAATCGAAAGGTCTAGAGTCGCCAATCGTTTTTATTCCATTCACCAGTTGGGATTTGCTCCCAAGGCCTACCATACATCAATTCTGGACCAAGCATGTGCCGCCAGAATATGCTGAACTGAAATACATTCCTTTAGACTTCAGTAAGGGACTCCTTACAGACTCCTATTTCGAAAACGATTATTATAAAGAGGCAGAGGAAAGCGCTTTGGATATTCTCAACAAGACTTATGTGGCTTTTACCAGACCTAGAGAAAAGCTCTACTTATCGGCACCACAAACCAAGCCAGGAACAGCTCAAATTCATCAGTTGATGATTGGTTTGCTGGAAGAAGCAGGTTTGCAGAAGTCGGAAGAATCTGATTACATCCAGTTTTCCCTAGGTGAAGATCACGTGAAGGTTGGAAAGGCAGAAACGCATCAAGCGAGTGAGGTTTTGAAAATATATCCTGCAACCTCATTTCTCGATCAGCTGTCCATCCGAAACGACTCGGACCGATTCTTTATGCTTCAAGAAACAGAGCAGGCCAAGAATATCACCCTCGGAAATCAGGTGCATGATGTGCTGTCAGAGATCCGTGTGAGAGAAGATTTGCCTATTGTTCTCAGGCAAAGACTGCAGTCAGGTGAAATGAGTAGGGAGGTGGTAAACCAAGTGGAAGAACGGATTGAAAAATTGTTCGCGCAAGAGCAGATTGACGCTTGGTTTTCGGACGAATATGAAGTCTACAATGAAAGAAGTATTTGGTTCGAAGGGCGGGAGCACCAACCAGATCGATTGCTCTTCAAAGGAAATGAAGCAGTAGTGATAGACTACAAAAAGGAAATTGAAAGTGATAGCCACCATGCTCAAGTGCATCGATATATGCGAGCCATTCAAGCCATGGGCTTTGAAAAGGTTTCTGGTTATCTAATTTATGTTGAACCTGTTTTGGTGAAGGAGGTGGAGAGATGAAGAGTTTAACTCATGCAGGTTCCTTGCCAAGGGGACAAGAGAAGTGCAAGAAGACACTTCAACAGTCTCCATTGATTGATACAGAAGCTAAAATGGCTAGCGCGAATTATTCCCCCTTTTTTGAAAAGGGGGCTAGGGGGATTAGATTCAGAAACCAATCCTCCCAACCTCCTTCGCCAAGGAGGAGTGTCACTGCTAGAATCCGTCTGTTTAATTCCATAAGCTTGATTAATATCAATTTCAGTGCGAACCATTCCCCCTTTAGAAAGGGGGATACGGGAATTTTATCACCCCTAACCCCTCCTAAAACAGGTGGGGAATTGGAAGTGCAAGAGGGGAGTTTCTCGATCTCCAACTACATAGAAAGCTTACTAAATCAAGTACCAAGAAAGGAGGTTTTATCATGCTAACCTTCCACCAAAATCTTGTTGAGCAGATATCCGCAGAGCAGCTTCCTGAGTTGAAGAACCATTGTTTTGTCTTTCCTACTAAGCGGGGAGGAGTGTTCTTCAAACGAGCATTGTTGGACAAATATGGAGATCAGAATTTCATGCTTCCTGCCATCTTCAGTGTAGAAGAATTCGTGCAGCGAATGACGGGAATGACCATCACCGATGAGTTGACACTGCTTTTCCATCTGTACAAAATCTACCAGTCGAAAGACAAAGACCTAGAGTTTGACGATTTCTATGCCTGGGGTAAAATCATCCTCAAAGATTATGATGAGATCGACAGGTATATGGCTGATGCCAAAAAGATTTATTCTGCACTACAAGACATTAAGGAAATCGATAATGTCTTCGGATATAATGATGAGTTTCGGGAGATCATTGCTCGTTACAGAACCCTAACTGAAAAGAATGAGAAGACTAAACTGCTCACTGAATTCCTGAAAATATGGAAGGAAGTAGGAGCGGTGTATGAGGTCTACCAGGAGGAACTGGCGAAAGAAGAAAAGGCCTATGGCGGAATGCTCTATCGTAATCTGGCCAATGTACTTTCACAGGAGAATTTCGATCACCATTTTGCTCAATATCATTTCTGCGGATTCAATGCATTGTCTAAAGCGGAGGAGATAATTTTCGATGCTTTGGTGAAGGCAGGAAAAGCACAGTTATACTGGGATTTAGACGGTTACTATGTAGAAGAGAAACAGGAAGAAGCCGGAGATTTCCTTCGAGATTATCTAATTAAATGGCCAAACAGTGTGCTTTTCGATGCGAACTCACTGGAAGAGCCAAAGCAAATCACTTTGCATTCTGTACCACAGAATATGGCTCAGGCTCAGTTGGCAGCTCAGAAAGTGACTGAGCTTTTGGATGCTGGAGCTAAGCCTGAAGAAACTGCGGTTGTTCTTGCCGATGAAAAGCTGCTGATTCCGCTGCTCTATAGCATGCCGATGCAGCGACATAAAGTCAACGTTACGATGGGTTATCCCATGAAGGCCACGGTGGTATTTGACTTTGTGTTGAGTTATTTGGAACTGGTTAGAAAAGCACAGCTGAGAGATGGCGAGTTGGTTTTTCATGTCTATGATTTCCGACCTTTCCTTTCCAACGCTTATGCTGCCGTTTTTGAACCTGAAGTATATCAGCAATTGAACCAGTGGTTTTTGGTAGAGAAGCGCACTAGAGTATTAAAAAGTGAGGTAATAGAGAAATTGAATTCTCTGGAGTTGAAGTCGCTTTTAAGTTCAAAACTCGATTGGACAAGCATCTACAACTCTCTGAAGTCATATCTCACTTCTGTTTTTTACCACTTTAAGGAGACTGATAGCGGAACCACAGATCAGGAGTTTATCTACTTCTTTTTGAAGTCGTTGAATCAGCTGAATGACTATTTGCAAGACCGTCAGGATTTCAGCCTGAAGCTTATCAGGAAAATCATTCAGGAGCATTTCAGGGCAGCTAAGATTCCATTTGAAGGTGAACCAGTCAGAGGTGTTCAGGTCATGGGCTTTCTAGAAACCAGAACGTTGGACTTTAAACATCTAATAGTGGTTTCGGCCAATGAAGGCAAATTGCCAACTGCAAGGACGCTCAACTCTTACGTGCCGTATGGACTCAGAAGAGTTTTCGAATTACCGACTTTTGAAGAGCAAGATGCCATTTATGCCTATCACTTTAAGCGATTGATTCAGAGAGCTGAAGAGATTCACTTTGTTTATGACAATACAACTCAAGGCGATTCAACAGGGGAGAAGAGTCGGTTTATTCTGCAACGGTTAAAGCGTTATAAAAACCTGCCTCATTATACTGTTCAAAGTCAGAATTACGAGGGGTTGGTACCCAATGTGCAAACTGATGTTTCGGTTCAGGTTGAGAAAGGCGAAGATGTCATTAATCTGCTGAAGCGATTTACGGTGGAAGCTGAAGATGGTAAATTCCTTTCTCCAACATCTCTTACCAATTACATTACTTGTCCACTGAAATTCTACTTGAAGAATGTAGCCAGTTTCAAAGAATTGGAGGATGTTGGGGAAGATATTGATGCCCGAAATTTGGGGATTGTCGTTCACGAGGTGCTCGAATACCTGTATCAACAGTGGGTGGGGAGAGAAATTGGTTCTGAGCAAATCAAGCTCCTGAAATCTCAGGTTGAAAAGCAGTTGATCGATTCCTTAAAGCGCAATAAAATCGTGCAGGATAATCAGCAGCTAACAGGACGAGATTTGGTAACCAAAGAGGTAATGGAACAACTGATTCAGAAGGTGCTCGATCTGGATATAGCCGATGCACCATTCAAGGTTGTAGGCCTCGAGCAGGAAGGTTATGAGCAGTTGGTTTCAATCCCAAATGTGGGAACAGCAAGAATCAGCGGAACCATTGACCGTGTGGATGAGAAAGATGGTGTACTCAGAATTACCGATTACAAAACCGGTAAGGTGGATTTTGTACCTAAAGGCAGACCTGCTAAATCTGACGAAGAAATTCTAGAAACCCACTTCCAAGACCCGAAATACAAGTCCGGTTTTCAGGCTTATCTGTATGCTGTTTTGGTTCGTCCACATGTAGAGAAACCAATCAAAGTCGGTATCACCACAATGAAGAGCCTGAGCCAAGGAACGCAATGGCTCAAGAATGGTCAGACGCTCGCTGATCAAGAAATAGAAGCCTTTGGCGGTCGGGTGAATAGTCTGGTTCGGGAAATATTCAATCCTGAAATTCCTTTCGCTCAAACCGATGATTTGGAGCGCTGTGGCTACTGTGAATTTGCCAAGATTTGTAAGAGGGTGTAATCTCTCATTTTTTCAACCGACCATGGAGAAGGGGTTTATCTAATTACTTCTTGGCCGATTCTTCGATAAACTCAGAATGAAAAAGTAGGCTCTGAACTCCATGGTTACTACTTTTCCATCCCGAGCATAGTGGAGGGATCTGCCTAGTTATTTTCATATATGAGTACGATCCATAGAACGGAAGAAACTACTAGAAGCACTCAATTTATAAATTGGCGACAGCCGGGGGATTTACTTCTTCACAAAAACAAACTCTCCACCACCTTGCAGTAATGTAAAACGCTTTTGATCTAAATCGAACTTCATGGTAATGCCAGCGGGAATGAATTTAAAAGTATCGTTTTCGTAACTGTCTAAATTGAAAGCTGATTGGCCATCGGCTTGGGCCATTAAACTACCATTCTCTTCCCAAACCTTAATGTTCATTTGAATTTGGCTGTTAGAATAGGTACCGCTGAAGGCTTTAAGTTCTTCGGCTGTACGTTTAACTGGTTTTTCTGAAAAATTGGGAGCGTCAAAAGGTTTGCCAAACCAATTACTCAAAACTCCCAAAGCTATGTTGTTAAAGCTGTAATCAGATAATGCATTAGCCAACATTACAACTGTTGTTTTGGAGTCTGGAAAATAAGCCAAGCTGGACTCAAAGCCGTCTATTGAACCGTTGTGTCCGAAGGCCATTTGTGAATAGAAAGGGAAAACCATCATGCCTTTTCCTAACCCATCCTTTATTTCTTTCATCTGCTCCAAGCTTTTATCGGATATTAATTTCCCAGTGAATAAGGCGTTGATAAAAGCTGATAAATCTGCTGTGTTTGATACAATAGCTCCTGCGCCTAACGGTATTCCCATATTGGTTTCACTGGCCTTCGCCCATTTATTGTTAGAAACACTGAACTTGTAAGAATATGCCTCGTTTTTGGTAGGGTCAATTTCACTTCCGTAGAATGTGTTTTTGAGTTTGAGAGGTGCAGTAATTCCTTGAGTAAGGAGTTGATCAAAGGTCTTTTGCGTTGTTTTTTCAAGAATTTTGCTCAGTAAATAGTAGTTTGAATTAGAGTATGAGGTTTGTGTCTTTGGTTGTATTTCAACCTTCATGCTTTTAATGATTTTTAAGACTTCTGATTCACTAAGGCCCGATTCCATTTTTGCTATATATTCTCCTGTATTAGTGAAATTGGGAATTCCACTCCTGTGTTCTAGCATGTCGGAGATGGTAATTTTCTCGGAATTACTTATTTCTGGATAGTAATCGGATAGAGGTGTATCTAAACTTAAAAGCCCTTTTTCTATTGTTTGAAACGTAAGAACAGCGGTGAACATCTTGCTGATAGAACCAATTCTAAATCGAGTATCGGTATTCAGCTTTTTTCCATTTTGCACGTCAGCATATCCGCTTGCTTTAATGTATTGTTGTTCGCCATTTTCATAAATAGCCACCACGCCCATAAACTTGTTATGCTTATCTAGTGTGGTTAGAAACTCATTAATGCCGGAGACTTTTTGTGATTGACCAAAAGCCGTTACCGAAACCAATAGAGTAAGTATAAGAGTGTAGAGCTGTTTAATAGATTGAGTTTTCATCGCTATAAAATTTTTAAGATAACCTGACCAAATGTATACTTTGAAGAAGTGATAATATCTTTAGAAATCACTGCTTTAAATGATGAGCTATTCATAAAAGTCAATTAGAGGTTATATATATGCCTGAGGTAGCCCAGATTCATTCTATAAGAAAAAATCATTCAAGGGATTAAGTCATTGGGCATTACGGATTAGATGAGTCCATCTCCTAAAGGATAATTACCTATACGTCAATAATATAATTTATTCTGAATATTGTAATATAGAGCTTGTGGCTTCTCAATAGAGCCACTTACCACTTATCTAAAAGGCCTCCCGTAGGTTTGAGTTAATTGCTACTTTTTGAGTTTCGGAAATCAACCATAAAGCAATTAAAAATGACTAGAAACAATTTTTTGAAGTCTTTTGGTGGCGCATTATTCGTTATGCTGTGCTTTGCAGCCTCAACGTTATCAGCCCAAACCATCGACTTCTCCAAAATGGAGTCACTCAAGCCAAGGAACATTGGACCAGCAGGAATGAGTGGTAGAATTACATCGGTAGATGTAATTAGAAGTAGCCCAGAGATTATATATGCAGGTTCTGCTTCAGGCGGACTTTGGAAGTCTGAAAGTGGCGGCCTAAGCTGGGAGCCTATTTTCGATTCAGAATTACCCCTTTCAATAGGAGCCGTAACACTTAGCCAGAAAAACCCAGATGTTATTTGGGTGGGAACTGGTGAAGGTAACCCAAGAAACAGTTTAACAGGCGGTTATGGAGTGTATAAAAGTATAGATGCTGGAATGACCTGGCAGCTGATGGGCTTGGAAAAGACTCGTAACATTCACAGAATAATTATTCATCCAGACGATCCTAATACGGTTTTTGTAGGTGCTATTGGTTCGCCTTGGGGTGACCATGAGGAGCGCGGTGTGTATAAAACTACCAATGGCGGTGAGACTTGGGAGAAGATTCTCTATGTAGATCAAATGACTGGAGTGGCCGATATGGTGATGGATCCTTCTAATCCAGATAAGATTCTTGTAAACATGTGGCAACATAGAAGAGAGCCTTGGTTCTTTACTTCTGGCGGTCCAAGCTCAGGCTTGTACATGACACTTGACGGAGGTAAGACTTGGACCAAACAAACGCCAGAGAAAAATGGCTTGCCAGAAGGCGATTTGGGTAGAATGGGACTTGCCTTTGCGGAGAATAAGCCAAATAGAGTATATGCGCTTATCGAAGCAAAAAAGAACGCCCTTTATCAGTCGAACGATGGCGGTCATACATGGAAAATGGTCAACAATAAATCGGAAATTGGTAACAGACCTTTCTACTACTTCGATATTTACGTAGACCCAACCAATGAAAATAGGCTATACACTATTTTCAGCAATGTAAACGTGAGTGAAGATGGAGGGAAGTCTTTTGAAAGACTTATTCCCAATGGCCTGATTCACGTAGATAACCATGCTTTGTACATTAATCCAGACGATCCAAAATACATGATTTTGGGTAACGATGGTGGTTTGCACATTACCAGAGATATGGGTAAAACCTGGCAGTTTGTGGAAAATCTTCCGCTTAGCCAGTACTACCATATTGCAGTAGACAATGAGCTGCCATACAATGTGTATGGAGGAATGCAAGACAACGGAACTTGGACTGGCCCAGCCTATAAATGGGTAAGCGGAGGTTTGAGAAATGATTACTATCAGCCTCTACTTGGAGGTGATGGCTTCGATGCTCTACCAGATATTGATGATTCAAGATACGGCTATGCCATGTCTCAACAAGGAAATGTGGTGCGTTACGATAAGCTGACCGGAAATACTAAGTCTGTCAAGCCAATGCATCCAGACCCAGACATGAAGCTTCGATTTAACTGGAACTCGCCAATAGCTCAAGATCCTTTCGACAATAACGTTATCTACTTTGGTAGTCAGTTTGTGCACAGAAGCCCAGATAAGGGAGATAGTTGGGATGTTATTTCACCAGACCTAAGTACAAATGATACCACTAAGCAAAGACAAAATGAAAGCGGTGGCTTGACCATAGATGCCACAGGTGCAGAGAACCACACTACCGTTTTGGCTATTGAGCCTAGCCCTGTAGAGCAAGGTGTAATTTGGGCTGGAACCGATGACGGTAACCTTCAAATAACTAGAGATGGTGGTCAGACTTGGACTAACGTAATTAAGAATATTAAAGGTGTGCCAGCAGGTAGCTGGATTCCTCAAATCCGTGCTTCCAAATACAATAAAGGAGAGGCAGTAGTGGTCATCAATAACTACAGAAGGTTCGATTTTAAACCGTATGTATTTATGACAAAGAACTACGGTAAATCTTGGGAGTCACTGGTAGACGAAGAAGATGTATTTGGTTATGCTTTGTCTTTCATCCAAGACCCAGTTGAACCTAATTTGATGTTCTTAGGAACAGAGCACGGTCTTTACATATCAATAGACGGTGCTAAAAACTGGACTAAGTTTAACAACGGATATCCGAACGTTTCTACAATGGATTTAGCCATTCAAGAAAGGGAGTCAGATTTGGTAATTGGTACTTTTGGTAGAGCTATTTATGTGTTAGATGACATTCAACCATTAAGAGTTCTTGCTAAAAATGGTCAGAACGATGTACTTAAAAGTTCTGTAACACTAGTGCCAACTAAAACGGCTTATCAGGTGAGTTCAAGGGCCGGAAATGGACAGAGACACCCTGGTAGTGCTACTTTTGCAGGCGAAAATAGGCCCTACGGTTTTGCAGAGATTAAATTCTTCGCAAATACTGGAATGGATGATAACGCTAAGAAGAAGCAAAAGGCCAAAATCGAAATCCTAGATATGAATGGGAACTTGATTAGAGATTTTGAATCCAATATTGAAAACGGTTTGAATGTAGCCAGATGGAGATTCGATGAAAATGCTCCTGAGCAAGAAGGTGCTAGTAATCAAGGTGGTATTTCAAGATTCTTAAGGCAAGGAACACCAGCATTACCCGGTACTTACAAGGTAAAGGTTACTGTTAATGGTGAGTCTGATGAAACTTCGTTGGAATACAAAACAGATCCGAGAGAGGATATTTCAATGGAAGTTTTGGTGGCTAAAAGAGATATGTTGAAGCAGATAGGAGAGGTTTCTCGAGAGGTTGCTTCAATGTCTTCTAAGCTAGCTGAAGATTTGAAAACCGTGCAAAGTGTTCTAGATGCACTTAAAGGTAAGAATGGCGAAGAATATGCCGAGTTGAAGAAGAAAAGTAACGAAACCAAAAAAGAGCTAGAAGAGATTCAGGCACTTATAGGGAGTAGTAGTAGAGGATTTTGGGGTAGCTCAGATGGGCCAACTCCGCTTATCTCACATGTTTTCTCGGCAATGAGGTCTGTAAGCGGTACTAATGATATGCCTGGTAGAACTCAGAAGATGCTGATGGAAAGAATTGAAAAGCAGCAAGCCGAGGTTCAACAGAAAATGGATAGTTGGTATACTAGTAATTGGAATGCTTACCTGAATGCTGTAAAAGCAGTGAACTTCTCTCCAATAGGTAGTAAGTAGTTTAGTTAAGAAAAATTGTAAAGAGGCTACCTCAAAACATTGTCAATTATGGCAAGTCGTTTTTGAGGGAGCCTCTTTTTTGTTACCCTTAAGAAAGGGTTGATCAATCGCCTTAAACCAATAAGTGACTTGTTTTGGTCAACAATTGACCATTCATACCATTTTCCTTCAGCAGACTAAACTTTTGAATTACTTATCTGTCCAAATTCAAATCAACCTTAATTAAAATGCAAAGACTAGAAATTACTGCATTCCGAAAGATTAGCAAAATGATCTTCGGATTCGTTGTTCTGGCTGTGTCCGTTACACTTAACGCACAGCAAGTAGACTTCAGCAAAATGGAGTCGCTTAAACCAAGGAGTATAGGACCTGCCAATATGAGTGGTAGGGTTACATCAATAGATGTAGTTAGAACACAACCAGACGTTATTTACGCAGGTTCGGCCTCAGGTGGCCTCTGGAAGTCTGAAAGTGGTGGAATTGCTTGGGAGCCTATTTTCGATAATGAGCTTCCTCTTTCTATTGGTGCAGTGGCTGTGAGCCAAAAAAATCCAGATGTAGTATGGGTGGGAACTGGTGAAGGTAACCCAAGAAATAGTTTAACAGGTGGTTACGGTGTGTATAGAAGTTTAGACGCTGGTAAAACCTGGGAGCTGATGGGGCTAGAAAAAACCAGAAATGTTCACAGAATAATCATCCACCCAGACGATCCGAATACAGTTTACATTGGTGCTATTGGTTCTCCCTGGGGAGATCATGAAGAAAGAGGTGTTTTTAAAACAACCGATGGTGGAGAAACTTGGAAAAAGATTCTCTATGTAGATAAAATGACAGGTGTTGGCGATATGGTGATGGATCCAGCTAACCCTAATAAGATTTTGGTGAACATGTGGCAACACAGAAGAGAACCTTGGTTCTTTACTTCTGGTGGCCCAAGTTCTGGACTTTACATGACCTTAGATGGAGGTAAAAATTGGACCAAACAGTCGGCAGAAAAGAATGGCTTGCCAGAAGGAGATCTTGGAAGAATGGGACTTGCCTTCGCAACTAACAACCCAAATAGAGTTTATGCTCTAATTGAAGCCAAGCAGAATGCACTTTATCGTTCAGACGATGGTGGTTTCAATTGGGAAATGATCAACAAAAATAGAGACATTGGAAACAGACCTTTCTATTACTATGACATCTATGTAGACCCGAAGAACGAAAACCGTGTTTACAGCATTTTCACCAATGTTCATAGGAGTGAAGATGGTGGTAAGTCTTTTGAAAACATTATTGGCCGAAACCTCATTCACGTAGATAATCATGCCTTATATATTCACCCAGATAACCCCAAGTATATGCTTTTGGGTAACGATGGTGGCTTAGCCATTACCCGAGATATGGGTAAAACTTGGCAGTTTATTGAGAACCTTCCATTAGGTCAGTTCTATCATATTGAGGTAGATAATGAATTTCCTTACAATGTGTATGGAGGTTTACAAGATAATGGTACTTATACTGGGCCTGCCTATGTATTGACTAACGAAGGAATAAGGAATGACTATTTCTTGCCAATTGGTGGCGGAGATGGTTTTGACGTAGTGTCAGATCCAGACGATTCTCGCTATGGTTATGCTATGTCTCAACAAGGATATGTGTTTAGATACGACAAAGTTACTGGTAGAAGTAGCTATATCAGACCTACCCATGAAGACCCTAAAGTAAAACTTAGGTTTAACTGGAATGCAGCTATCGCTCAAGATCCATTCGATAATAGCACCATATACTTCGGTAGTCAGTTTGTACACAAGAGTACAGATAAAGGAAGTAACTGGAAGGTAATTTCTCCAGACCTTACTACTAATGATACCACCAAGCAGCAACAAGATAAAAGTGGTGGACTAACCATTGATGCTACTGGTGCAGAAAACCATACAACTATATTAGCTATTGAGCCTAGCCCAACTGAAAAAGGTGTAATCTGGGCAGGAACAGATGATGGTAATATTCAGATTACTAGAGATGGTGGCACCACTTGGACCAATGTTGGAGGCAATTTAAAAGGAGTACCTGCTGGTAGTTGGGTGGCTCAAATTAAGGCTTCTAGGTACAACAATGGTGAGGCAGTGGCAGTCATAAATAACTACAGAAGGTTCGACTTTAAACCTTACTTGTTAAGAACAAAGAACTATGGTAAAACATGGGAGCATCTAGTAGACGAAAATGATGTCTTTGGTTATTCACTTTCCTTCGTTCAAGACCCAGTTGAGCCAAACTTGATGTTCTATGGAACAGAACACGGCTTGTACATAACAATAGATGGTGCTAAAACTTGGAGCAAATTCAATAATGGTTACCCAAGTGTTTCTACCATGGACATGGTGATTCAAGAGAGAGAAAGCGATTTAGTAATCGGAACTTTCGGAAGGTCAATCTGGATTCTTGATGATATCAACCCATTGAGAGTATTGGCTTCTAAAGGGCAGAAAGAAGTAATGGACGCCAGTGTAACTGCTATTCCGGCCGTAACTGCCTATCAAGTGAGTACCAGATCGGCTCATGGACCTGCAAACCCGGGTAATGCCACTTTTGAAGGAGAGAATAGAAGAAACGGAATAGCATCTATCAAGTTCTTTGCTAAGAAACCAGAAACTCCTCAGAGGCCAAATAGAGAGGCTAACGCTAACGGAGCGCCTGTAAGAGGCCAGTTTGCCGAAGGCCAAGGAGGCAGAGGTGGACAAGGAAGACCTGGTGCAGCCGGTGGTAGAGCAAGAGGCCCTCAAGCTAAAATCGAAATATTTAACCAAGCTGGTGAACTTATTAAAGACTTTGAAATACCTGTAGAAGATGGTCTTAACGTGGCTACATGGAGATTCGATGAGAACATACCAGGTCAGGAAGACGAACCTCAAGGAGGAAACAACAGGTTCAGGTTTGGCGGTAGTGTACCTGCTTTGCCTGGTACTTATAAGGTGAAGATTACTGTAGGTGGAGAGTCAGATGAAACTACGCTAGAGTATAAAATGGACCCTAGGGAAGAGTATGTAATGAGCAACCTCATTGCGAGAAGAGACTTCCTAAGAGATATCTCAGTGATCAATAATGAGGTTACAAAAATGTCAGGTAAAATCTCTGAAGATATCGAGTCGGTAGATAAAGTGATTAAAGCTTTAGAAGGCAAAAGGGGTGAAGAGTACAACCAACTCAGAACCAAAAGCAATGACATAAAAAAGGAGATGGAAGAACTTCAAGGGCTTATTGGCCGTGGAGGTAGAGGCTTCTTTGGTGGCGGAAGTGGCGATGGTCCAACTCCGTTGCAAACAGAGGTGTTCACGCTTTTAAGAGCCGTGAGTGGTTCTTACGATGCACCAGTGCAAGCTCAAAAAACTTCATTGAAGCAAATTGAAGACAGACGTAAAGAATTACAGCAGAAAATGGATGCTTGGTACGCTGAAAACTGGAGTGCATACCTTTCCGCTGTAAAAGATGTGAGCTTTGCTCCTATAGGTACTAATTAGTGATTGAGAGTGTTGATTGATGATTAAAGAGGGGGTGCGTGCCCCTTTTTTTATTGGTCGCAAAAGGAGTTAAAACTATGGACTTTAGTGCATTTCGCTTTAGCTTCTAAAAAGCCTCTTGGAATTTACGATGTACTCCCCGATAGTGCTCGGGGTTTGATTGACGTCAATCGTAAATCTAATCCCACAAACTTTCGGGACGTACATTTTCTAAGTCGGCCATTCAAAGCCACTTTCAGATGCTTCTAAAACTATGGTGCTTTCAGTCCATATTGGTTTATTTATAGGAGTTTTTTGTCTCTTCCAATATTATCGAGGAATCAATCCAGTTCAGTTTTTAGGTAGAAAACTCCTGATAATTCACCTATTTATAAACCCAGCAGAAGCCAATTCCCCTCCTGATTCAGGAGGGGGTAGGGGTGGTTTTTCTCCGGTCATAGCCTTCTCGCTTTTGTTGGTCTTGTGACCGACAAACCACTAACCAGTGCTCACCTGTGGTAAGTACTTTTCTTACAGTCTTTGTTCATGTTGTAACCAACAAACCATTGAAATCAGCTAGTTGGAGACAACTTCTATGAGGGGTAAATTTTTGGGTGCATATAAAACCTGTCCCATTAGGGACAGAATTTAGGTAGCCATATAGATTGTGATATTTAGATGTGCCTTTAGGTACATCATATTTTGTACCTAAAGGCACAAAAGGGTTCGGTATCATTCCAGTTCTACCAATATGTAGTCCCTAAAGGGACATGGGAATCAGTTTTTCTATGCCGTCAGATGGCTATCAGCAAGCTAGAGATCGGCCTAATTCCATTACCTGTTGAGTATCGTATTTGATTTAACCATCTATAAACACAGAAGAAGCCAATTCCCCTCCTGATTCAGGAGGGGTTAGGGGTGGTGGTCGCTCCAGCCTTTGTCGGTCTTGTGACCAACAAACCATTGAAACGAACTCATTGAAGACAACTCCAACGAGGGGTAAAGAAATCTAAACTGTTGTTTTCATCCCGAGTTTACTGAGGGATCGACCCAGTTTAGTTTTATATAAAAAGCTTAAATAATTCAGAAGTCTATAAACCCAGCATAGGCTAATTCCCCTTCTGATTCAGGAAGAGTTAGTGGTGGTTTTTCTTCGAACCAGTTTCCACACTTAAGCTAGAAAATGTAGATTAGACAATTACTAAAATCTCATCATGGTACGAAGCAGACTACTAACCGTTTTTGTATTACTTTTTTCCTTTCGACTTTCTCAGCTCAAGCCTTTGTTGATGACAATATCAACAAACATCAATACCCAGATAGCTCGTTTCGCCTTTGTTGGTCTTGTGACCAACAAACTATTGAAATTAGTTCGTTGGAGACAACTCCAACGAGGGCTAAAATTATTGATGCTTATTACACTATTTGCGTTCTCTCCAGCCTTGGCGCAGCAATACCCATATCAAAACGCTAAGCTTCCAGTAGAAGAACGGGTAAAAGACCTGCTTTCTCGCATGAGTCTGGAAGAAAAGGTGCGCCAGATGGATATGTATGACGGTGCCAAACTCAAGGAAAACGAAGCGCTGAAACGCTCTGCCGTAGAAACAACCTTTAGCGATGGTCTAGGTGTAGGCTCCATCCACGATCTCTACCCGAGAAATGCCAAAGACATTAACGATTTGCAGAAGTATGTAATTGAGCACAATCGCTGGGGCATTCCTGCCATCATTTTCTGTGAGTTTTTGCATGGCTATACAGGTGAAGGAAGTACAGCTTTCCCTATGAATATTGGCTTAGGTGCTACCTGGGATGCCGATTTAATGAAACGTGTGGGCGAAGTAATAGGCATGGAAGGCCGTGCGCATGGCGTGCACTTCGGTTTAGGTCCCAATTTGGATTTAGGACGCGAACCTCGTTGGGGTAGAATTGCAGAAACCTTGGGTGAAGACACGCATTTGTCAGCTACTTTAGGAACGGCATTGGTTCAGGGAATTCAAGGGGATGACCTCACTAAAAACACAGCCATGGTGGCTGAACCAAAGCACTTTGCAGTGCATGGTTCACCAGAAGCTGGAGGAAACTCAGGCCCGATTCTCTATGGTGAAAGATCGGTAAGGACAGACTTTTTGCCGGTTTTCCGAAAAGCTTTTCAGGAAGGTGGCGCCTTGGGAACCATGGCCGCTTATTCGGAGATCGATGGAGTGCCAATGGCTTCCAACCAGCATTTGCTGACGGAGATTTTACGTAACGAATGGGGCTTTAAAGGCATTGTGGTTTCCGATCTTGGTGCTATCAAGTTTTTGCAGACTAGTCACCGATCTACTGCTTCGCCTAGAGAGTCTATCAAAGCGGCAATTTCTGCTGGTATCGATATGCAGTTCTATGATTTCCCGAACAAGCAATATCAAGAAACCATTATCGATTTGGTAAAGTCTGGTGAAATGGATGTGGCTCATGTAGATAGAGCTGCATCGGGTGTATTGCGACTGAAGTTTATGCTCGGCCTGTTCGAGAATCCATATACCGCGCAGGCTTTGATCGATGACAGACATCATTCTGAAGGTAATCAGCAGGTGGCTTTGGAAGCTGCGCTGAAGTCGATGGTGTTGCTGAAGAATGAAGATAATTTGCTGCCGCTGAACAAAGGAATGAAGAAAGTGGCGGTGCTAGGGCCGTTGGCCAATGAGTCAGTTTTAGGTGGCTATTCTGTAAAAGGAGCTAAAGCCATCACGGTATTTGACGGAGTAAAGCAGTATTTGGGAAGTACGGCTACTGTTCAATACGAAGTAGGAATTCCTCTGATCTACAAAGGGCAAACAGTGCCTTCGGCCAATCTTCTGACTCCTGATAAATCTAAGAAAGGACTGAAAGCTACCTTCTTCAATAATCGTGATTTAGAAGGTGAGCCAGTGCTCACCAGAATCGATGAGCAAGTTGGTTTTGAATGGGAAGAATCTCCCGGTGAAGGAGTGAATGCTGACCATTTCTCCATTCGTTGGGAAGGTTGGTTGGTGCCTGATACTGACTTTGAAGGTTGGGTTGGGGTCAGTTCTGATGATGGCGTACGACTGGAAGTAGACGGCCAAATGGTGATCGACAACTGGCGCAAAGGAGCCACCAATATTGAAACCGCACCTATGAGCTTTAAGGCAGGTCAGGAATACAAAATTGTGCTCGATATGTGGGAGGGAGGATATGGAGCTAAGGCTTTCCTACTTTGGAACAAGGAAAAGCCCGACTATTCTAAAGCCGTTAATCTGGCGAAATCCTCAGAAGTTGCCATTGTGGTGTTGGGTGAAACCCCTGAGTTGGTAGAGGAAAACAAGGATGTTTCTAGTCTAGATTTATACGGACTGCAAGAAGACTTTCTTAATGAGATCTTGGCTACAGGTACGCCTGTGGTTGCTGTGGTTTACAATGGCCGACCGCTAAGCATTACCGGACTGCAGCAAAAAGTGCCTGCTATTCTGGAAGCGTGGTTTCCGGGAGAAAAGGGTGGAATGGCTGTAGCTCAGACCTTATTCGGAGACGCTAACCCAAGTGGAAAGCTACCAGTGACTTTCCCTAGAAATGTTGGTCAGTTGCCGATGTATTACAGCTCCAAACCAACCCGTAACCACCGCTATGTCGATGAGAAAATTACTTCGCTCTATCCATTTGGCTATGGCTTAAGCTACACCACTTTTGAATACAAAAACTTGAAGATAGAAACTGTAGGTGATGCGCAAGTGACGGTTACCGTAGAACTCACTAACACTGGAGATCGTGCCGGAGAAGAAGTAGCTCAGCTTTATGTAACGGATGTTTATAGCTCAGTAACCACAGCTGTTAAATCACTCAAAGCCTTTGAGCGCGTGGCCCTACAGCCGGGAGAATCTAAGCTCATTACTTTTCAGTTACAGCCAGAAGACCTCGCCCTTTGGAACCGTGAAATGAAAAGGGTAGTAGAAGCTGGCCAGTTTAGAGTGCAAGTTGGTGGCAACTCAGCAGAAGGTTTAAGAGAGAGTTTTGAAGTGAAGGAAGAGATTCAGCTAGGAAATTAGAAGTCTTCCTTTTTTTTGCTGTCATTCCCGCGTAGGCGGGAATCTCCCAAGGATGGCACCGAAGCCCCCATCTCCTGTCTTCCCCCATAGGAGGAAGACGGTACTGTGTGCATCTAAGAGCAGTATCGTTTAATTCTAGCGGAATATGCCGTCCCTCTCTCCCGAGGCTTTAGGAGGACGGAGATGGATATTTCATGGTCAATTTTCGGTCACATTTCCGCTTTAGTACTATATTCAAGGCTCAAGCCGAAACTAAAATGAAAAACTACTTCCTTGCCCTAATTCTCCTTGTTACCGTATTTTCGTGTCAGGAGCCTGCAAGTCCGCCTGCTGCGGTAGAGCCACTACCTTCGCCTGAGCAACTGGCTTGGCAAGAATTGGAGTATTACGCTTTTGTACACTTCAACATGAATACCTTCACCGATATGGAGTGGGGCTATGGCGATGAACCTGCAAGTAGTTTCAACCCAACAGAATTGGATACACGCCAATGGGCGAGAGTGGCCAAAGAGGCCGGAATGAAGGGCATAATCCTTACAGCCAAGCATCACGATGGTTTCTCCTTATGGCCAACGGCTTATTCGGAGCATTCCGTGAAGAACAGTCCTTGGAAAGATGGTCAAGGCGATGTGGTGGCCGAATTGGCCGAAGCTTGCAAAGAATACGGTTTGAAAATGGGGATTTACCTTTCTCCATGGGACAGAAACCATGCGCAGTATGGCAACCCTGAATATGTGACCTACTACAGAAATCAGGTGAAGGAATTGCTCACCAACTATGGTGATATCTTCGAGTTTTGGGTAGATGGAGCCAATGGTGGTGATGGCTACTATGGAGGGGCTAACGAAACCCGAAATGTAGATAGAACTACTTATTACGACTGGGATAGCACTTTTGCCTTGGTAAAGTCGCTTCAGCCAGAGATCATCATTTTCAGTGATGGTGGCCCAGGAACCCGTTGGGTGGGCAACGAAAACGGATTTGCCGGAGAAACCAATTGGTCGAGCTTTAGAGCAGAGCAATTTGCTCCGGGAGTTGGCCCGTATCAAGAGTCACAATTCGGTCATGAAGATGGAACCTATTGGGTGCCAGCAGAGGCCGATGTTTCTATTCGTCCGGGATGGTATTACCATGAGGCTGAGGATGACAAAGTGAAGAGTTTGAGCCACCTGCTCGACATCTATTACAAGTCGGTGGGAAGAAACGCTAACCTGCTGCTCAACCTTCCAGTTGACAGAAGAGGCTTAGTGCATGAAAATGATGTTGCCGTTCTAATGGAATTCAGAAAGGTTCTGGACGAAACCTTCGATGATAATTTGGCTGTTCAAGCGAAGGCTACAGCCAGTACGGAAAGAGGGAAAGGCTTTGAAGCAACTCAAGCTATAGATAGTTCAACAGAAACCTATTGGTCAACTCCTGATGGAGAGATTCAATCTACTTTGACTATAGATTTTGATGAGGCCATCACTTTCAATCGCCTGATGCTGCAAGAGTATATTGCGCTTGGTCAAAGAGTTAAGGCTTTTGAAGTTTGGGCGAAAGAAGGAGAGGGGTACGTAAAGGTAGATACTCAAACCACAATCGGCTATAAGAGAATCCTCAGATTGGATGATATCACCACTAGCTCGATTCAAATCCGAATCCTCGATGCCAAGGCCGTTCCAACCATTTCGAATCTTGGGGTTTACTTGGCAGAGAGTGAGCCGGCTGTTGCTGAATAACCCGGAGATTCTTCGCTCCGCTCTGAATGGCGGTTACAGATGCATTTCCGTCTAAGTCATTCTGAACGCAGAGAAGAATCTTATCCACAAGCAAAGACTTGCAAGGCCTGATAAGATGCTTCGTACCTCAGTATGACCCCTAAATCCCCTAAAGGGGACTTTAGCTTTATCAGTTCGAAATCTTCATTCTTTCACCCTTTAGGGCAGGGGTAGAATCTTCAATTGAAAACTAGGCCTAAACCACCTCAGCCAATTCTTCATAATTCTTACTAATCTTATCAGCTATAGCATCCCACAGGGCAATGCGCACGCGAAGGGCATCTTTAGCAATTTCGACTACTTCATTCCACTTTTGTTCTTCATCACCGCAGAGTTCTGCAATCATTTTAAGCGCTAGTGGGCCATGGTCGCCACCATCGAGCTCAATATGTCTTTTCAGGTAGTAAGTCAACTTACTGTATGAAGCAGCTTCGTCTTTTTCTTCAGCCGCTTTCACAATTTCGAAGAACATATCTGGGATCAAATCTTCTCTGCCAAAGGTAAATGCAGAAGCAATCAGGTGTGGTTTTCCGCTTTCAATTACATCGAAGGTAAATCGGAGAAAGCGAACCACCGCATCGTTCATCTTTAGCTTTTCTTGGATTTCAGCTAGGTTGTTGCCTGAACGTACAAACTCAATGAATTGTGAAATCTTTAAAGTGCTAGCACCCACCTGATCCATCGCATCGAGATACATCTCAAAGTGGCTCATGTAGTTACCATCTTCGTCCACATCGCTTTCTTCTTCTAATACGATTTCATTGATAAAGCGGGTCAAAGACGGATTATACTTAGGAGTCCATGGAATGGTAGTTCCTGTAAGTTCAACTTGCAGACCCTTTAGTAGCGACATAAAATCCCAAACTGCATAAACATGATGCTCCATAAAGAGCTTAATGTCTTCTATGCTATTGAGTCTATCGTAAAGTGGGTGGTTTTTAAGTTGGTCTGTGTAAGGTTGAAGTTCTCTTTCGATCCAATGCTTCTGCTCCATAACTTCATTTTAAATATAACATCCTAATTACGTGTTCAACTGTATTGTTGGATGTTGAAGGTGAAAATTTCGGGGCGAAATTAACTAAAGAAAATCAAGATTGCACCCGCGCCAGTCATTAACAAAATGAACTTGCGGAAAAGTTCATCGTTCACCCTTTTTAGAATTTTCACACCAAAGAAAAGACCGAGAAAAATAGCAGGTACAAAGACCATACTCACCTGAATGGTTTCCCAATTAATGGTGCCCCAACTGAAAATATGAAAAGGTACTTTGAACAGGTTGATGATGAGGAAGAGCCAAGCGGTTGTGCCGATAAAAGCGTCTTTAGGTAGCCTCATGGCTAAAAAGAAAATGTTGGCGAATGAACCTGCCAAATTCCCGACCATGGTAGTGAAACCTGCCGTGAGGCCCATTATTCCCGCAAATGAAATATGTTGAGGTACGTTTTTAGATTTTCGTCTGTCCCACCAAACCATCATGATCACGGAAACTAAGATGACGATCGCCATTCCTTTTCTGAAGGCATATTCAGGCATTTGGTCGCCAACAAGAGTGCCAATGACTACACCAGCCATCATAAATGGCATTAGGCGCAAGAGATATTTCCATTTTGCATGCCGATTGTAATAGATCACCGCGAATATATCTCCAACAATAAGCATAGGAAGCAGAATGCCGGTAGAAGCTTTTGCTTCGAACACCAAAACCATCAATGCTACTATAATAATGCTGATGCCTTTAATACCCGACTTGGAGAGCCCAAGAATAAAGGCTGCTGTAGCTACGGTGGCAATGTCTATTAGGCTAAGGTTGGCTAGCATAGTGCGAAGATAGGGAGTAAGTTCAAGGTTTTAAGTTTGAAAAGTTCAATGATGAGGAGTGATGTCAAGAATATTGGTTGTGCGGCTGTCATAATAAAGGAGAAAGCATATTGAGGAGAATTTAATCGGTAGGAAGGCTAACCGAGCTACTGAATAACGTATATTTACTATAGTAGAAAATAATAATATGACGCAGATAACTTTGACAGATGAAAATCTAAACCTTAGCAAAACTAGTTTTGAGACTGCTGAAGACTTAATTCTCGAGTTAATGAAAGTTAAGCATGAGCAGTTTGAGCTTAGCTCTGAGCATATTAGGATTATAAAAGAAAGAGAACGTGAGGCTGATGAATCTAAGGAGCCTGGTAAATCTTGGGAAGAAGTAAGAGCGAGCCTTAGAAGAAGAAATGGTTAGGCTTACTGTTAGGCCATTAGCTCAGAATGATATTCAAGGTATAATTGATTATTATGATGAAATAAATCCAGAAATCTCAGAAAATTTCTTGAACGACCTAGAATCGACAATTTCCAATATTAAAAGTCTCCCTAAAGGTTACCAGAGAAGAATTGGTGACGTGAGAATTTCTTTCTTAAAGAGGTTCCCCTTTGGGGTTTTCTATAAAATCTACCCTAGTAGCATTACAATAATTGCTATTTTACATACATCTCAAGATTCTAGTAAGTGGTTAATTGGTAGGTGAGTTTATCAAATACTCATTTAATCATTTCATAACCCTTAAAATCTCATTAAGCATAGCCGTTCCACATGATTTTATTACTTTCGCATGTTTCGAAGACTAACTCGAGATCGCAGCTGTATAGGGCTCTTTCTTTTTTCGGTCTCTAGTCTTCTTTGTTGAATAGGTAAAATCTTTCCCATGGATCAAAAAGAATATCAGGCTTATGCCTTGCATAGCTTTCATAAAATGCCCCAATACAACTACCTCACCGAGGAGCAGAAGTTTAATATTAGGGTGGTAGGTAATGTACTTCCGTTTAAGGTTAATAATTATGTTTTAGATGAGCTAATCGACTGGAGCGATGTGGAAAACGATCCTATTTTTCAGCTAACTTTTCCTCAGAAAGGAATGCTCTCTAAGCCTCACTTTAACAAAGTGGCGAGCATGGTTGAAGCTGGGATGGATAAGTATGCCATGCGAGATGAGATTAATAAAATTAGACAAGAATTAAACCCTCATCCGGCTGGTCAGCAGTCTAGCAATGTGCCTGAAATTGATGGGGTTAAGCTTACTGGTGTTCAGCATAAGTATAGAGAAACCATGCTCTTTTTTCCTAGAAAAGGGCAAACTTGTCACGCTTACTGTACTTTTTGTTTCAGGTGGCCTCAGTTTGTGGGAATGGACGACCTTAAATTTGCCATGAATGAGACCAGCCTCATTATTAAGTATATTAAAGCGAACCCACATATAACAGATATTCTTATTACTGGTGGTGACCCAATGGTTATGGCACCAGAAGTATTTGCTACCTATTTAAATGCCCTTTTAGACGCTGATCTACCCAATCTTCAGAATATCAGAATTGGTTCTAAGTCACTTACTTTTTGGCCTTACAAATACACCACAGACAAGGGTGCCGATAAGTTTTTGAAGTTGTTTGAAAAAGCTACGAAAGCAGGAAAGCACCTCACGTTTATGGCGCACTTCAATAATCCGGTAGAGATCTCTACTCCTACAGTGAAGAAAGCCATTCAGAATATCAGAAATACAGGTGCACAGATAAGAACACAAGCGCCTATAATGAAATACATCAATGATGATGCTGATGCTTGGGCTACTATGTGGAAAGAGCAGGTAAAGTTAGGCTGTGTACCGTATTACATGTTCATTGCCAGAGATACAGGCGCTCAAGATTACTTTGCGGTAAACCTTGAAAGGTGCTGGCAAATTTACAGAGAAGCTTATCAGAAGGTGAGTGGAATTGCCAGAACTGTTAGAGGGCCAAGTATGTCTGCCTCGCCAGGTAAGGTACAGGTTTTAGGCACTCAAGAAATACATGGAGAAAAAGTGTTTGTACTTAACTTTTTACAAGGAAGAAACCCAGACTGGGTTGGTAGACCGTTCTTCGCTAAGTATGATCCTCATGCGATTTGGCTTGATGAGTTAGAGCCAGCTTTTGGAGAAGAGAAGTTTTTCTTTGAAAAGGCGAAGGAGAACCAAAATATTTCTTCTACCGAGTTAAGCTATAATTAAGTAAAGTTCGCTGTCTCAAGAGCTAGTAATTTTGTAGGTTCTAATTCATTGGAAGCGCAAAAGATTATGATAACTAGCTTTTGAGACAGTGTTTTTTATGGAGTAAGCGAATTACCTAATTTGGTAAGAGAGTTGCCGAATTTCGGCATTCAGGTGTTCCACGAATATATTTCGAGAGTGGTTGAGCGACATTTGTTGTGTAAGATTTTACAACCAACAAAACAGCAAAACCATGAAAAAAATCCTCATCTCCGCCCTATTGATGGTGTTAGCACAAGCTGCTTTCAGTCAAACCTATTACAGAAAGAATTATAACCGAAGAGGCCAACAAAAAGCCATGACCTTTCAAGTGGCTCCAAGCGTGGTAGACTATAATGGTGCTAAATTTGGTTTTGGTATAGGAGCCAATTTCAAACAAGTACTTTCCTTTAATTACTTCCACACCAGAGATTATGGTGTTAATGAAGAAAAACCATACCTCGATAACCGATATGCTGGTTTTCATTTTAGCATTGCACAACCTATTGCTAAAAGTGTAGAGTTAGCCGCAGGTCTCAGAAAAGCCACTTTAAATGGCGAATGGCAGAAAACAATTTTAACTACTGAAGTAAGATTTAAATTCTCCGATAGCTGGAGGTTGGCCTTTGAGTATGGGCCAGGAAGTGAAATAGACTTAATGTCGGCTAGGCTGATGTTTAACCTTTATTAGACCCTCAACTAAATCGATTAGCTGTTTTTATATGGTAGTCCGTTGGGCTACCATTTTTTTATTTTCCAAGTTGATGAAAGAAAGCTTTACCAAAATCTATAATTGGAGTAGATGACATTATTTTGAGCTCTTCGGTCAAAGTGGTTTCTTCATCTAAAAAACGAAACATACTCTGTATGCCGTTCTTCTGAAATAAGTTTCCAAAAACCTCTCTGCCAGTGTATTTTTTGTCTGCTAAAATTTTTAAAAGAGTAGCGTCATATAGCTTGTATTTCAGGCTTTGGTGAGGAAGCTCATGGTCTGGTTTCTTTCCTGATATCAAATTCTTTACTACTCGCTCTAGAATTTGTTGAGCCCTCAGAAATGAATAGCCTGTAGACGCTTTGGCAAAGCCTCCTTTAATCCCAATATTAAACACCTTATCACTTTTTCGCAGTAAAAACTTATGATCAGTCATAGGAATAATGCCGTACTCTTCTTCAATCACCTCATAATTCTTAATTCTCAGCTGTTTAATATACGCATCGAGCCTATGTTCATATTCTGAATCGGAGAGTAGATGCTTATTGAAGAGGGTGTATTCAACTAGCGCTTCATTGGGTTTAAATGGCAGTACATAGCCAAACCGACAATCTCCCTCTTGATCTACCGAAAAATCCATATATGTGGCAGTGTCTATCTGGAAACAGTCTTCTTCAGTTCTAATTACCTTACCCTTAAAATGCTGCAAGATGGTGTTTGCATTAGAGGTTTGAAGAAGTTTTGGATCGAAGGTGCTATCAAAAACTAACTTTCCTTGATATGCATCATTTGTTGTTGTTACCTGTCCAGCATCTGTGATTTCAAGTACTTCATCCTGAACCCAGTATAGGTTTGAAGTATTGAGCTCTTGTTTCATGAACTCATAGAAATCTATACCTCGAATCATCTTGTAGGTATAGGGAGCTAACTCATATGTTTGAGACCAGGAGTTGGTGTTTACCGTGGCTTTTGACCAACTTTTGTAAACCAAGTGCTCTAACAAATTGCTGCCTTTTTCCCAGAAACTCCAAGTTCTGTCATTGGTGCTTTTTGAGTCTTTGTCGATTATTAGTATCGATTTTTCTCTATCTTCGTACTCCATCAGCAGATAAGCTAGCGTTAACCCAGCTGCTCCCGCTCCGGCTATGATGTAATGGAACTGCTTCATTTACACTTAAACTTACTGGTAATAACTGTGATTAGAGATTTTTGATTGACCTTATTAAGTCAGTTGCAAGAAATAATTAATTAATACCGTCTAAAGAATTGAGAAATAGCTCTTTAGATAAAACTTTTTAAATTCAAGCCCTTCTGGGGAAGAAACCATGACCAAAACACCTTTCATATGCCTTGTGGCCATAGGTCTGCTCAGCTCTTGCGGTATGCAGATGATATGTCCTGCTTATCAATCGGCATTTGTTTTGGATGAAGATTATCAGCGAGATATGTACTCTTTGTTTACCGTTGTAGATGGTGATACCGTACCCAAGCGACCTTACGGCTATAAGTATAAAGCAGATGGAGATAGCCTGATGGAGAAATTCATTAAAGGTACTGAAGGTAAAGGGTTTCGTGTTCAAAAAGGAAGGACACATTCTTTAGAAAAAGCAGGCTTTGTGTATGAGAATAGGGCAAAGGAAAAGCTTTGGGTGAAGGTGTTTTCTGGCCCAGAAAAACCAGTTTTAGAGAATCCTTATTTATTCGACCGAATTACCAAGAGAAAACCTTTCTACAAACTAGATCATTTAGAGACCGAGTTGGTCCACTTTAATAGTACTGAGCACGATAGCATTGTAAAATCGATTGTTAATAGAGGAGATACTAGCCGGTACGACCGATTAATGCAGGAATATTATGCTAAACCTCCAGCCTTACAAGCTCAACATGCTCCTCTGTTAAGAGGTGGCTTTAACACTGAGCAAGAGGAGTATAATAAGCGATATAGAGATTACTTCTTACGAATGCCCGATCCACCAGCCCCAATTGATAGCTCAGAATTAGAAAACTTGCCCCAAGAAACTCTGGCAGAAGATTCAACCAAGAAGAAAGGCATCTTTGGCCTTTTTAAAAAAGGTAAAAAAGAGAAAGAAGAGAAGCCTCCGAAAGAACGTAGGAGAGACCGTAAGAACAACCAAGAAGGAACTAAAGAGGAGGAAGATAATTAGTCATTTGTCATTGGTGAGACTTGGCCGTTGGTTTAGCCACTAATTTCCATTGACTACCGACCAATGACCACTAGGTTTTCCTTTTCTTCTTTTTTGCAGCAGGGAACAGAATGTTGTTCAAAATTAATCTGTAACCAGGAGAGTTAGGATACAAATTTAAGTCTGTAGGTTCTTCGCCAACTCTATGCTGGTAATCTTCAGGGTCATGTCCGCCATAGAAAGTCCAAAAGCCATTGCCATAGATGCCATGAATGTATTTGTCCTCATTGGCTGCAGTGGTTTCGCCCATTACAACAACATCTGGTTTAACAACTCTCTTTTTAAAGGAGGTAGTTTGACCGTAAAAACCTTTAATCAATTGAGTATGATTTTGCGTGAGCATTGTAGGAACAGGGTCCCACTTTGCGGAGAACTGAAATAGTTTGAAGTAATCATTTCCTTCGTTCAAAGATCTTTCTCTTCTAGACTCGGTATTATCTATGTCTGAAAATTCATACTCCATAGGATCCATCCGCAGCTTGAAGTTTTCAAAGGCTAGAGTTTCGGAAAAGTTGAACTTAGATTCTGCTCCAGGCTCTGGCGGGTCTCCATCGTACATATAGTCGATGAAATCTACACCGTTAGCAGCTAGAGCAATGTCAAAAGAGTCGGTAGCAGAGCACATGGCAAATAAGAATCCGCCACCAGCCACAAAACTTTGAATCTTCTTTACTATGGCCAGTTTAAGTTGAGACACTTTGGCAAAGCCATGCTTTTTGGCGCTGGCCTCATAGTCTTTCTGCTGCTGAATATACCAACTATAGTTTCTAAAGCTTTGATAGAACTTACCGTACTGGCCAGTGAAATCTTCATGGTGAAGATGTAGCCAGTCATAAGTAGAAAGCTCATCATTCATCAACTCATCGTCATACACTACATCGTAAGGTATTTCTGCGTAAGTCAGTGCCAGAGTAACGGCATCGTCCCAAGGCATTTTGCTCTTAGGGGAATAAACGGCAATTTTTGGAGCAGTCTCCAACTTCATCATGTCCATGTTAGACGATGGAGAAGATAACAGTTCCTCAAACTTTAAAGCATCCGCATCAGATATTACTTGGTAGCTAACCCCACGTATTACTAATTCATTTTCTATACCTGTTCTGGCAGGAAGCAAAAAACTTCCGCCTCTATAATTTAACATCCAGTCAATTGATTCGTCTTGATTAAGAACCCAATAAGCAATGCCATAAGCCTTCATATGGTTGGCTTGTGTTTCGTCCATCGGAACGAGGATCTTATTTGCTAGGGCAGTAAAGGAAACAATACTGAACAGAAGGGTGAAAATGAGTTTATTCATAGCGAACAAGATATAAAACCGTTTAGCTGTGGATTCGTTCAATTTACGTATTAGTTACTAAAACTTGACCAGTGGTCTATTACATTTATAACGAGGTCTTACTCGAAACTTATTATGAATTTAGCACAGAACATCTCGGAAGGAATTAACTCAATTAAGGCGAATATTCTCAGAACCATTTTAACAGGTCTGATTATCGCCATTGGAATTACCTCACTGGTAGGTATGCTAACTGCGGTAGACGGCATTAGGAGTGAAATTGATTCTAGCCTTTCCAACCTTGGAGCCAACAGCTTCGATGTAAATTCCCGATTTTCTGGCAGAAGAAATATGAATGGGAGAAGGGAGAAATCTTTTGAACCGGTAGATTTTAATGAGGCAATCAGGTTTAAGGAAATGTATGACTTCCCTTCTACAACTACCATCTATACTAGAGCTTCAGGTACTGCCGAAATTAAATATGGTAACAAAAAGACCAATCCGAACATTTCGATAACTGGTGGAGATGAAAATTACTTTGCTATTAAAGGAGTGAATATTGAGAGTGGAAGAAACTTCTCTTCTCTTGAAATTCAGTATGGAAACTATGTATGCATATTGGGTACAGAGGTTGTAAAAGCTTTGTTTGAAGAAGGTGAAGATCCGTTAAATAAGACAGTTAAATTTTACGGTAATAACTACCGAGTAATTGGATTGTTGGAAGAAAAAGGAGGCTTTGGTGGTGATACCGAAGAAGATAGAAACATTGTTATTCCTTTACTAAACGCTAAAAGGTTAGATAGGAGAGGTAGTATGAGATACAGCATTACTACCATGATTGAAAACCCAGAGAATATTGATTATGCAATGGGAGAAGCCACTGGATTAATGCGTCAGATTAGAGGAGATAAAATTGGTGAAGAAGATTCTTTTGAAGTGGTAAGAAGCGACTCTGTTACAGAGGCCCTAGATAATATGACCAATGGACTTAGAATGGGCGGTTTTGGAATCGGGGCCGTCACTTTACTAGGTGCTGCCATTGGTTTGATGAACATTATGATGGTAACCGTAACAGAACGAACCAGAGAGATTGGTGTAAGAAAAGCCCTGGGTGCCACACCAAAAAAGATACTTCGTCAGTTCTTGGTAGAGTCTATTGTTATCTGCCAGATGGGAGGCATAGCTGGTGCTATTTTAGGAATTATAGTCGGTAACATAATGGCGAACTTCTTAGGAGGTGCATTTGTAATTCCTTGGGTGTGGATTACAGTTGGCCTTGTAATCTGTGTTATAGTGGGAGTTGTTTCAGGTTACATACCTGCTAAAAGAGCTGCGGCACTAGACCCAATTGAGTCTTTAAGATTTGAATAAGCGGTATATACTGCTGATTAGAAAGCCTCGATTTATCGAGGCTTTTTTTATATTGAAGAAAAAAAACATGAACCTCACTGATCCTGTACACAAGAAAGTTATCGGAGTAATTTTTATCGTATTTAGTGCATTAGGCCTTCTGATGCTTATGTTCTACGACCAACTCATGAGCGTGATAATTGGTTTGGCGCAAGATGAGCCTGGTTTTGATCCAGATGCTATATGGGTTTTCGACTTGATTAACTCTTTCTTATGGGGAATTGCCATTATCTTCTTAATCCCGAGAATCATTATCGGAATTGGACTTATTAATCAGAGAAGATGGGCCAATGTTCCAGCCTTAGTTTATGGGGTGTTTTCCTTAATTAATATACCTATCGGAACCCTTTTAGGAATCTATTGCATTTTAGTGTTTACTGCCAAGAGTAAGGCCGAAAAGAATGATTACTGAGCAGGTATGTAGATAACCTGCTTGGTCTCAAAAAACTCTTCTTTAAAATATTCAGAAAGCGCATAAGACTTTATGCGCTTTAATTTTGACTCTTTCAATTCATCCGCTAAGTCACCTCCCTTTAAGTAAAGGATTCCGTTTTTAAGTTGGTGATTGGATTGCTTCTTGAACTTATCTTTCACCCAAGGGTAGAAATTAGCTAGTCTGGTAACTGCTCTGCTCACTACAAAATGAAAGTCACCCGGTACTTGTTCAGCTCTAATGTGTTCACCCTTCACATTAGTTAAACCCAAAGCAGCAGATACTTCGTTTACCACCTTAATTTTCTTTCCAATACTGTCTACTAAATGGAAGTTAGAATCGGGAAAGAGAATGGCTAGAGGAATGCCCGGAAAACCACCTCCTGTGCCAACATCTAAGATCTGAGTTCCAGGTTTAAAAGTCTGAACCTTAGCAATACCCAAAGAGTGAATAACATGACGCTCCGTTAAGTTCTCAATATCCTTTCGAGATACCACATTAATCTTGTCGTTCCACTCTGCGTATAGAGCTGGCAATTGAGCAAATTGCTCTTTTTGAGCATCTGTTAAATCAGGGAAATACCGAAGCAGGTTCTTCATTCGGCAAAGATAGGGAAGAAGCCAGTAAACTTGGAAGCTTTAGATATGCTCCTTTTTATTCTTCACCAAATCATACATCAACTCACGAGCTCTGTGAAGCTGTGCTTTTACTGTACCCAATGGAGCATCGAGCTCTTTCGCAATTTCGTCATAGCTTAATTCATCGAAGTACCTCAGCTTTACAAGTCTCTGATATTTAGCAGGAAGCTTGCCTACAAACATTCTTACCAAATCAATCTTTTGTGCTTTAATGGCCTCTTCCTGTGGGTTAAGGTTCTTGTCTTGAACATCTATGGTAACTGCTTCACCATTGTCGTCTTTAAACGATGTGTTGAGACTCATGGTGTCTAACCTCTTCTTTCTAATAAAGTCAATGGTGTTGTTAGTGGCTATTCTGAACAGCCAAGTAGAAAAAGTAAAGTCCTTTTTAAACTTGTGTAAGTTTTTAAAAGCTTTTGCAAAAGCTTCAATGGTCAGGTCTTCTGCATCATCTACATTTCTGACCATTTTCAGAATCATGTGATATACAGGTTTTTTATACCGTTTCATTAAGTCGGCATATGCCTGCTCGTCTACGCCAGAAACGGCTGCATCTATCAACTTAAAATCTTCGAGTGCTTTCTTCGAGAATTGCTTTCCTACTTCCATTCAACTTGCTTCGTTGCCAGTGCTTTAATGGCTACCCAAGGATAATAAAAACAATAACAAAAATCTAAAAAGGGAAGTGCCCAAAAATTGATGTCTGTTTTAAGTTTTCGACCTAATTGATTCAATATCAGATAAACAACCAGGCTCCTTATACCAAAAACCAGTAAAGCGAATTTTATGTTTATTCCTAAAAATATTACTGAAATAAACATACCCCATCCGACCAACCAAGATAACGTAAAAATTCCCAAAAGCGTTTGGTCTTTTTGATGATAGTGTTTTCCAGCCGATAAGTGTCTTATTTTTTGTCTTAAGTAGGAGTTGGTGTCAGTCTTTGGTGAGGAAAATACGAGTGATTCTGGGCTTATCTCAATATCGATTTGCTTTCTTTTTTGCGCAAGGTGAGAAAGCATAAGGTCATCATCACCACCTTCTAAACCGCCAATGGACTTAAGAAAATCTAGATCATAAGCTTCTTTTAAAATGGCCAAGTTTCTGCCAACAGCCATATATGGACGCTTGAGTTTTGCAAAACCCAAATATTGCAGCCCTACAAAGAGTGTTTCGAATTGAATAAACCTATTTAGCCAGCCTTTGGTCTGTCGATAAGGAGAATAGCCGATGATAATTTCTGATTCGTTGTTAACATAGGAAGTCATGCTGCTAATCCAGTTTTCCGAATCGGGAACACAGTCTGCATCTGTAAACAACAGAACTTCGTTCGATGCTTTGCTAATCGCTTCATTTAGAGCAAATTTTTTACCTGTCCACCCCTGGGGTAGCGTTTTAATGTCAATCACCTTTATGAAAGAATATTTGCTCGACCAATTTGTCAAAAGCTGCTGGCTTTCATAGGTAGAGCGGTCGTTAGCAATAATTACTTCAAAGTTGGGGTGATTTTGAGTTGTTAAGGCATTCAGTAGATGGGGTAAGTTTTTATGCTCATTTCTTGCGGCTACAATTACAGAAACACTTTTAAATCTAATATCTGCTTTACTAGAATGCTTAAGAATGCTAAGTGCCAGGCTTAGCACAAAGACAAGCTGAAGAGTAATTACTAGTGAAAATATTAGCAGAAAGGGCTGCATTCAGAAAACAATAACGGTCAAAGAAAATAGAATTAAGCAATACTGCTATTTTTGTGGCTTCAAATCAAGTGAATGGATTTTAAGCTAGTTGCAGAAGATAAAGGTTCAAAGGCAAGGGCAGGAGTAGTCACCACAGCACATGGTGAAATTCTGACCCCCATATTTATGCCTGTAGGAACCGCAGGGACGGTAAAAGCAGTACATCAACGAGAATTACACGATGATGTAAAGGCCCAAATTATTCTCGGAAATACATACCATCTTTACCTAAGACCGGGTCTGGATATTATAGAAGCCGCTGGTGGATTGCATAAATTCAACGGTTGGGAAAAACCGATATTGACAGATTCTGGAGGCTATCAGGTGTATTCGCTTTCTGGTACCAGAAAAATTAAGGAAGAAGGTGTAACCTTCAAGTCACATATAGATGGTTCTAAGCATGTATTTACGCCTGAAAATGTAATGGACATTCAAAGAACCATAGGTGCAGATATTATTATGGCTTTCGATGAGTGTACTCCATATCCTTGTGAATACGGTTATGCAAGAGAGTCGATGGAAATGACTCACCGTTGGTTGAAAAGGTGCTGTGACCGATTTGATGAAACAGAAGGTAAATACGGATATGACCAAACACTTTTTCCTATTGTTCAAGGCAGTACATTCAAAGATTTAAGAATTAAGTCTGCAGAAACTATTGCTTCTTTCGGAAGAGAGGGTAATGCCATTGGTGGACTCTCTGTGGGTGAGCCTCATGAAATGATGTATGAGCAAACTGAGGTGGTTTGCGATATTCTACCTCATGATAAGCCAAGGTATTTAATGGGTGTTGGTACACCAGAGAATATATTAGAGTGTATTGCCCTAGGTGTAGATATGTTCGATTGTGTGATGCCAACTAGAAATGCTAGAAATGGTATGCTGTTTACCTCAGAAGGCATTATTAATATTAGGAATGAAAAGTGGAAGGATGATTTCAGTCCAATAGATCCGAACCTCGGGGGATATGTAGATACTTTTTATTCTAAGGCTTATTTGAGACATTTAGTAATTAGCAAGGAGATTTTGGCTGCCCAGATTGCCTCTATTCATAATTTGAGCTTTTACTTATGGTTGGTAAAAGAGGCCAGAGAGCAAATACAGAAAGGCACGTTTGTTGATTGGAAAAACAAAATGGTTAAAAAAGTGACAACCCGTTTATGATGAGAATTTTAGATCGCTACATTCTCATTAAATTTCTAACAACATTTCTTTTTGTTTTGGGGATTTTGGTGGCCATTGTGCTCATTATTACCTTCTCTGAAAGAAATGAAAGCTTTATTAAAAATGAAGTTCCTCCAAAGCTTATAGCTGAGTATTTTCTAGCCTATGCTCCCTATATAGCTAATCTTATTACGCCAATCATTGTATTCATAGCAACGGTGTTTGTTACCTCTAAACTGGCAAGCCACACGGAAATTATTGCCATTTTAAGTGGAGGTGTGAGCTACCCTAGAATGCTCAGACCATTCTTGATTGGTTCCGTTATTATTGCCGTTGTAAGTTTTGCTTTTACAGGTTGGATAATTCCAGAAGCTAATAAGTTTCGCGTGGAGTTCGAGCAGAAGTTTTTCGATAATGAATTTAATTTCTCTCAACGCGATGTCCATTTTAAAGTAAGTCCTTCAACCTATGCCTATATAGCCTCATACGACTCTCGTAGAGATATTGCATACCGCTTTACGTTAGAGGAGGTAAAGGGAACGGAAGTGCTTTGGAAGTTTGCAGCCAGACAGTTAAAATGGGATACTCTTGAGAACGTTTGGGTGGCGAGCAATTGGAATTTGAGGGAGTTTCAAGAAATGGGAGAGAAATATTTGTACAGCCCTAACAAGGATACCACTCTTGGCATTAATATGCGCCCAAGCGATTTTGGTAACTTAAATAGCTTTGAACAAACATTAACCCTAAATGAGCTGAACGATCATATTGCAGACTTGCAAATGAAGGGAGCCGATAATATTCCTATCTATATTATTGAAAAGTATGTGAGGTACATGTCGCCATTTTCGGCCATCATTCTCACCTTTATTGGGGTAATACTCTCTTCTAGGAAAACCAGGGGAGGGGTAGGCTTTCAAATTGCTTTGGGCTTTATGATCGCGTTTATATACATCATTCTATTTATTGCCGCCAAAAGCAATGCAGAGACTACTTCTAATAGTCCTTTGCTAGCGGTTTGGGTACCTAATATCATATTTACTGCACTTGGTGTACTTTTGTACAGATTTGTACCTAAATAATGGAAACAGCCTCTGTTAAAGATTATCTAAAACTCCATTTCATTGTATTTATTTGGGGTTTTACAGCCATTCTTGGCAATGAAATGACTATTGAGTCAACGGATTTGGTGCTATATAGAACGGCTTTGGCTTCTGTTATATTGGCAGTTCTAATGAAGATTCGAAAAAGGGTCTTTATTCTTCCAAGAAAGGCTGTTGGCTATCTTTTTCTGACTGGGCTTGTGGTGGCGGCCCACTGGGTTACATTTTTCGAGTCAGCTCGAATATCAACAGTTTCTGTATGTTTAGCAGGAATGGCCACCACTACCTTCTGGACTAGTCTAATTGAGCCTTTGTTCAAGAAGCAACGTGTACAAGCTTTTCAGGTTCTTCTTGGGCTAGTTGTTATTTTTGGTCTCTATCTCATATTTAAGTTTGAGTTTAATCATGCTGAAGGTTTAGCACTAGCTATGGTTTCGGCCTTTTTGGCTGCGCTTTTTGGAGTGCTTAATTCTAAGTTTACCGTAAAATACCCTGCTTACGGTATTACACTGTATGAAATGTCTGCAGCAGCAATTGGCTTGCTAGTTTTTATTCCTCTTTATAAGTCTTTTGTATTAGAGACAGATGTTATTTATCAGCTTCCTACTACTAGAGATTGGTTCTTACTGTTGCTACTTAGTGGAATTTGTACCGTTTATGCCTTTTCAGAATCTGTTGAATTGATGAAAAGAATTACCGCTTTTGTGGTTAGCCTGACTGTGAATTTGGAGCCTGTATATGGTATTCTATTGGCACTTACTATTTATGGTGAGGAAGAAATGATGAGTGGAGGTTTTTACTGGGGAACATTGATTATAGTTTTGGCTGTACTTTCTTATCCCGTGGCACGCAGAATTAAAAGGAATAGACAGTCTAAGAAGTCGCGAATAATAACTAATTAGTCAGGCTGTTCAATTAGCGAAAGGAGTTATAAGTCTGTCCTTCCTTTAGGTATTCAACCTTGTTTAAAGCTATTTCGAATTTAACAGGTAAGGTTTTTTGAGCTTGGTTACCTGTGGTGTAGACTACAAAATGCAAATGAGCTCCAGAAGCCCAGCCAGTTGCTCCATTAAGTGCTATCGGTTGTCCAACGGTCACTTTTTCGCCCAATTCTACAATTACCCCATTCTTTTGTAAGTGAACATAATCTGCCATGGTGCCATCTTCGTGAAGTATGCTTACGTAATTTCCATCATGCATACATTCTGCAGAAGGACAACCACGATTAGAGTCTTCCTTAATTCTAACCACGGTTCCTGCTCTGGCTGCCGTAATACTAGCGCCTTCTGGCATTGTAAAGTCCAGAGCGTTAATTCCCCTGTGCGTGGTGCTACCATTGTAGCCTTGACTTAACCGATAAGACTTACCAGCAGGAAAGGGAAGTTGATAAGCGTAGTTCTCATCATGTTCGGCTAGAGCATCGCCCATACTGTAGTTGTATCCAAATTTGTATGACCAATTGGCATTTTTAGGTTTTACAATAGTAGCTAAAATGGTGCCTTTAGAATTGGGTTTTAAGACATAATATTCTTCTAGGTTTTCAGCCAATTTGGCTCCTTTTATCTGAACTTCTAGACTTAATGAAATGGGAAAATACTCTTCATTATTGCCCATTATTTTAACTACTTCATCATCTTCTTCAACATATATCTGCATGTCGAAATCTGATGTTTGGCCAAATAATGTACTACTAAGAAAAACTAGTAAGATTAAGCTTCGCATTGTTTTTAATACGAAGAAAAGGCTTAGAGCGACATAGTTCTGTAAAAGAACTTTTGACTAAATGCTTTAATGATTGGTGGTTGTTCTTTGTAAATGCCGAAAAGACTACTGCCAGAACCGCTCATGGCAGCATAGATAGCTCCCTGCTCATATAGTTCAGCTTTAATTTCGGCTAAAATTGGCTGTTTTTTAAAGATGGACTCTTCAAAGTCATTAACGAGAGTTTCTCTCCATGTACTTATGTCTGCCTTCTCCAAGATTTCTTTTAACTGATGTTCTGGTTCTTTGGGAGTAGTTCCAGCATAGGCCTCTTTCGTGGAAATATGTAAGCCTGGATGAATCAATACAAGGTGATAACCACTTAAATTAACATTGCAAGGTTCTAATTCAGTCCCAGTACCACTGGCTAATGCTGGCTTATTCTGAATAAAAAACGGGCAGTCACTACCTAATTGAGCAGCGTATGACTCTAAAAAGCTATCGTCTAAAAAGAGCTGGTAATAGTCTGAAAGCGCTTTAAGCATAAAAGCTGCGTCTGAAGAGCCTCCTCCCAAGCCTGCACCAGTTGGTATGTTTTTATGTAAGTGGATATTGAGTTCAGGAAGATGAAAGTCCTTTTTAAGAAGTTTGTACGCTCTGATTACAAGGTTGTCTTTTCCATCAGAAGGTATAGATGAGCCAGAAGAGTTAAAAGCTGTTTTTTTCTTTGCAGGCACAAATTCTAAAGCATCCTTAAGCGGTATCGGGTAAAGACAAGAATTAATAGCATGGTACCCATTGCTGAGCTTCTCAGTAATTTGGAGGCCAAGATTTATTTTGGCGTTAGGGAATATCAGCATAGAGGTAAGAAAATAGTCACCCTGAAATAGGGTGACTATAGGTTATTTATTTTGTTAAATCTTCAATAAGTCGATCAGTAATTCCTGATGAAGAGAAGCCACCGTCATGCATTAGGTTTTGCATAGTAACCATGCGAGTGAAGTCTGAGAAGAACATTACGCAATAGTTAGCACAGTCTTCTGCACTTGCATTGCCTAGTGGAGACATTTTATCTGCATAGTCGAAGAATACATCAAAACCTCCAACACCAGTTCCTGCAGTGGTCATGGTAGGTGATTGAGAAATAGTGTTTACTCTCACGTTTTTCATTCTACCGAAACGCTCACCGTAGCTTCTTGCAATTGATTCAAGCATAGCCTTAGCCTGAGCCATATCTGAGTAGTCTGGGAAAGATCTCTGAGCAGCAATGTAAGACAAGCCCATAATTGAACCCCACTCATTCATTGCATCAAGCTTCTCAGCAGTTTGCATCACTTTGTGGAATGAAATGGCAGAAACGTCAAGGGTTTTCATCAACCAATCGTAGTTCAAATCGCCATAATCGCGACCTTTTCTTACGTTAGGGCTCATGCCGATTGAGTGCAAAACGAAGTCAATTTTACCGCCAAGTACTTCCATAGACTTGGTGAATAAGTTCTCCAAATCTTCAATTGAAGTAGCATCTGCCGGAATTACTTCTGCTTCACATTCTTCTGCAAGCTTGTTTATTGTGCCCATTCTTAACGCAATTGGGGCATTGGTTAATGTGAAAGAGGCTCCTTCAGCATGAGCAACCTGGGCAACTTTCCAGGCGATTGAACGCTCATCTAATGCACCAAAGATGATTCCTCTTTTTCCTTTCAGTAGGTTATGCGACATAATGTTTTTTCTTTTTGCGGGTCAAAAATAGGGATTTGCTTTGAAATAGAAATCCAAAGTTTCACTGACTTAAAACTCCTGGAGAAAATAGTTCCCCTTCAGAACCCACTGATCTGAATTTTGGGCATCTAAAACTTCCGTAAAGTTCTCATTACTACGACCTACAGAAACCATTACTTTTTTGAATTCGTCACCATCTTGCTGAAATAGATAGAAGATGTTGTTCTCTCTAATCAGCTCTTCGTTTTCGATTTGAGCCACTTCATCGCTGCCAACAATAATACGTGCTTCTATGAATGTACCAATCTTAAGGTTCAGTGACTCATCTTCCAAATGACCGTGAACTCTGAGTTTGTTTGAAGAAACATCTGGGTTAATCAAATAAACCTCTGCTGTATACACTTCATCACTGCCTGGTAAATTGAATTCGATTTTTTGCCCTTTCACTATTTTGCTAGCATCCTTGGCAAACACATCTAACTCAAGGTGCTTGTGGCCTTCACTGAGTAGCTCTAGTATCGGCTGATCTGAACCGATGAACTGACCATTGGAAATCATCACTTTACTCACTTTTGCATCGAAAGGAGCCTTAATGCTAATCTCATTAACGATTCCCTTGTCTTCAATGGATTCCGGATTAATACCAATCAATTCTAATTGAGAGCTTAAAGTTTTATATCGAATTTGAGCTTTGCTTAGTTCTCTTTCAATCTCATTGATCTCCTTTTGAGAAGTAGCGTTCGATGAAACTAAACCTTGTTTTCTCTCTAATTCCTTAGTTTGAAAGTTCATCTCTACTTTTTCTTCAAGCAACTGCTGCTGTAAAGCAATTAGGTTAGGGTGGCTAAGTTTGGCTATTACTTGACCTTTCTTTACGGCTTCCCCTTGAATAACATCTAAGTAAACCACATTGGCAGCAATAAAGCTATGTATCACTTTTCGCTCCATGGGTGGAACATCAATGTTGCCGGTTGCTGTTACAGTTTCAATTAGAGGTTTCACCTGAAGGTTTCCCACCTGAATATTTCTCACTGGAGCGCTTTCCTGAGTTGGTTCCTCTGCAACTTCAGTATCATTCGTTTTTTCTGAACATCCGAGCCCCACTTGGGCCAAAAGGATGAATAGGATATATAACTTTTTCATGGGTTTAATTTTTTTCTGTTAGGAATTCGAGCTGAAGCTGAATAGCAGCCAACTCCTGATAGATAGATATTTTTTGTTCGAAATAGCCTAAGTGAGTATTCACTAACTGAGACCATTCAAAAGTGTTGATGTCGCCACTGCTGAGTAGGGTTTTTAGTCCACCCCAGTTAGCCTCCATTTGATTATCGGGAGGTAAAAAAGCAAGGGCCTTTTGCAGGTGTTCTTTGTTTTTGTTGAGCTCAGAAATCTTTTGTTCGTAATCGAAAATGATTTGCTCTTGCTCATTTCTACGCTTTTCAACTTCCAGACTTCTGATCTTAGCTGTTTGCTTTGGAGAGCTGGAAAAGAGGGGCATGCTAAGCCCTGCTCGAAAACCGCTAAGTCCTGTCAGGTTCACAATTCTCTGTTGAAAATAACCTACTCTCAATTCAGGAGCATACTGAGCTTTCGCTTCTTTAACCTGCATTTCCATCCAATTGAGTTCTGCCTGCTGACTTTGTGCGAGCAAGCTGGTGATTGAATCGGAAGTTTGACTCATCCACTCAGTGACAGAAATATTAGCTGGTTTTCCATCAATAGTTTGACCACACCACTTACTCAGTTCTGCTAGAGCACTTTCCTTAGTCATTTCTGCTGAAAGCTGCTGTTTGCTTAAACTAAGTACTATACTTTCTACACCAAACTGATCTTTAAGATTCAGCTCACCAGCCTCTCTGGCTTGTCTTAGCGTTACATTTATGTCTTGCAGTTCAGGCAACCATAGGTTGATTTGCTCAAGACTCTGTTCCGCAAAATACCATTTGAACCATAGGCCTTTCACCTGAGAAATCATATATCGCTGCTGAAGTAATTGTTCCGATTCAACATACTCTGTTCCTGCTACTGCGGCTTTTTTAGCTGCACTCATATGGAAGAGATTTCCCAGACTCTGATCAAGTTGCCACTGCCAGTCATTCACATCTTCGTTGAGTTCACCATAGGAATAGTCGAATGAGGTGTTACCTAACTGAAAGGTGGCTTTCTCACGGCTTTTACTTTGTTCAAGTGCAATTGATAGGTTCTTGAACTCGGCATGGTTGGCTTTGGCCATTGTTACTACATCATCTATACTTACCGGATTAGTTTGTGCCTGTAGGGAATTGAAACTCAAAAACAGAACAATAATACCAGCGGCTTTAGTCAATGTTTTCTTGTTGAACATTACATATAAGTTAGGTAATATAAACAGCGTTAGCAGGGTAGAGGAGATCAGTCCACCGATTACAACCGTGGCGAGTGGTTTCTGAACTTCAGCCCCAGCAGTTACAGAAATGGCCATTGGAAGGAAACCAAATGCGGCAACTGCTGCTGTCATTAACACGGGTCTTAGCCTTGCTAAACTTCCTTCTATTACCACCTCATCAATCGTGTTATGGCCTTCTTTTCTCAGTTGGTTGTAGTATGAAATCAGCACGATACCGTTGAGCACTGCTACACCAAACAGTGCAATAAAGCCGATACCTGCAGAAATACTGAAAGGCATACCTCTAATCCAGAGAGCGAGAATACCCCCAATGGTAGACATTGGCACTGCTGAGAAAATAAGTGCAGCATATTTCATCGATTTAAAGGTGAAATAGAGTAGCACGAAAATCATTAGAAGAGCAGCAGGCACAGCAATGCTTAGCCTTTCTTGAGCTGCTTCAAGGTTTTCAAACTGCCCACCATACATCACGTAATATCCTGCAGGGAAATCGATGTTGGCATCAACTTTCTCTTCAATCTCCGCCACTAAACTGGCAATATCTCTATTTCTGTTGTTCACACCAATGGTGATTCTTCTCTGCGCATTTTCACGAGTAATTTGCATTGGCCCTTCAATTACTTTTCGCTCAGCCAATTCATGAAGCGGAATTACTTCACCATCGAAACTAGTTACGTAGAGTTTATTCAGGTCTAGATCGCCTCTATAGGTATCATTGTAACGAACTACAAGATCGAACTTCTTCTCATTTTCGAAGATCACTCCAGCAGCTTCTCCTGCAAATGCAGTTCTTACTACTTGATTTACTGCATCTATTGACACATTGTATTGTGCTAACTTCTTGCGGTTAATGTCTATGACAAACTGCGTCAGTCCGGCAGTTTGCTCAACTTTTACGTCTGCAGCACCTTCTATACCTTCCACAATATCTGCTACTTCTTGGCCTAGTCTGGCAAGCTCTCCAACATCTTCACCGAAAATTTTAATGGCAATCTCTGTTTTTGCACCGGTCATCAATTCATTGAATCTCAATTGAATAGGTTGGGTAAATTCGAATGAGGCTCCCGGAATAGCTGCTAGCTTTCCTTTCATAAGGTCAATGAGTTCTTCCCTGTCATTAGTGGTAGTCCATTCCGACTTATTCTTTAGAATAATCATGATGTCGGCATCTTCTATGGCCATTGGGTCGGTAGGTACTTCCGAAGTACCAATCTTTGAAACTACATGCTTTACTTCAGGGAAATTGCTAAGAAGTATGTTTTCAGCCTGATTTGCCGTTTTAATACTTTGTTGGAGTGAACTTCCTGGGGGAATAGCCATTTGCATAGCTAAATCTCCTTCTTCTAAGGTTGGAATGAATTCAGAACCCAAAGTGCTGAGTAATACCGCACAAGCTAAGAATGCAGCCACTACAATGCTAAGTAGCATTTTTGGCCACTTGAGTGCAGATTTAAGCATAGGACGATATTGGTCTCTCATCCAATTCACGAATTTGTCCGAAAGTGTGTTATGCGCTTTGATCTTCTTTTTAAGAAGTAGACTGGTAACCATTGGAACGTAGGTGAGAGAAAGTATCATGGCGCCTAAAAGGGCGAAACTCACGGTCAAGGCCATTGGCTTAAACATCTTGCCTTCCACACCTGTAAGTGTAATTACCGGAAGGAATACAACCAAGATGATGAGGACTCCAAAAGCAGCTGACTGATAAATCTTGACTGAGGCTTTCTTTACCACATCGTCCATTTCTAACTGGCTGAGATGTTTGCCAACGTAACCAACATAAATTACGTGGAGTACATTTTCTACAATGATTACCGCACCATCTACCACAATACCAAAGTCGATTGCTCCTAATGACATGAGGTTGGCCGATACTCCGAAAATGTTCATCAGAATAAAGGCAAAAAGCATGGCCAGAGGAATGACTGAGGCTACAATAAGTCCGGCACGCCAGTTACCCAGTAGTAGTAGCAGCACGAAAATTACAATCAGACCACCTTCAATTAGGTTTTTACTTACCGTATCTATAGCACGCCCAACCAAGTCGGAACGGTCTAGATATGGTTCAATGGAAACGCCTTCGGGCAAACTGCTCTGAATTCGCTCTACTCTTTCATGAACGTTGGCAATGGCTTCTGAAGAGTTAGCTCCTTTAAGCATTAGGGCGATACCACCCACAGCTTCGCCTTTTCCATCTTTGGTCATTGCACCGTAGCGTTTCGGGCTTCCCCATTTTACTTCTGCAATGTCCTTTATCAATACAGGGGTTTCTCCCTGGTGCTTAACAATAATGTCGTTAAGCTCTTCTAGGTCATCGATTCTTCCTTCAGAACGGATATAATATGCATTGGTGCTTTTCTCGATATAACTACCGCCACTATTCTGATTGTTTCTCTCCAAAGCATCGAACACATCGGCTAAGGTTAGGTCGAAACCTCTGAGTACGAGCGGATCTATAGCAACTTCGTATTGCTTAAGGTAACCTCCGAAACTGCTGATTTCGATAATGCCGGGAATTCCACTCATCTGACGTTTAACTATCCAGTCCTGAATAGTTCGGAGCTCCATATCGTCATACTGATCTTCATAACCGGGCTCTACAGCCAGCACGTATTGGTAGATTTCACCAAGACCAGTGGTAATTGGCATAAGTTCCGGGGAACCAAGTCCTTCAGGAATTTCTTCTGAAGCCAGATTGAGCTGCTCTTGAACAAACTGCCTGGCATCGAGCTGAGACATTCCGTCTTCGAACACAATGGTCACCACTGAAAGACCATATCGTGAGATGGATCTGATTTCAGTAACTCTTGGAATGTTTGCAACACTTATCTCGATAGGGAAAGTGATGAGCTGCTCCACTTCTTGTGGAGCAAGGGTAGGCGAGGTGGTAACCACCTGCACCTGATTGCTGGTAATGTCGGGTACAGCGTCAATTGGTAGTTGTTTGAGGGAATATAAACCTCCAACTACTATGGCTATAACCAATAGGAATACAATGAATTTCTGTTCAACAGAAAAATGAATAATTTTCTTAAACATGGTGTAATAAGATTAAATCAATTAATCAATAATGGAGGGTCAGATAGACCTTATTAGGGGATTACACCAATGCAGGTGGGCCTCTTAGCGGTTGTAGCTTGAGGTAATAATTGTCTTTTAGACTGAATAAGTAAGGAGTATTGTGTTGAGTTTCTTCTTCAAGAATAGGAATGAAAGATAAAGCTATGGCTAGGAAAGCCAGGTCTGGACTTATGATCTCTAACTGATGCTCTGTCTCAAATTTTTCCAGGTGTTCCTGACCCAAGTCTGGATGGAAAATAAACTGAAGCCAGTTTAGAATATTGCCATTATTCTCGACTTCGGATATGGTATGATTATAGGTTTGCGTAATATTATTATGCTGGTGCGGGGTAATACTGTGCAGGAGCACAATTACCGTAGCCAAACCAACAAACAGCAAACCTAACTTTCGCATGGTCAAATATAGAAAAAGAATTAAAACTCGAATGTAACCGTGTGATATTCGGCTTGAATAATGGTTAAACTTAAGAACCTGTCATTTCAATAAGTTCTTTAGCAGAATTATAAGCCGTTGCTGATGGATTTTTTCCTCCTATCATTTCTGCAATTTCTCTTAAACGGTCTTCTTGATTAAGCAACCTGATCTGACTACTGGTTGTGCTGGTAGACTCGTCTTTATATACGAAATAGTGAGCTGACCCACGAGCAGCAATTTGAGGCAAGTGTGTAATAGTAATTACTTGATGACTTTCCGACATCTTCCTCATCATTTGAGCCATTTTAATGGCAATTTCGCCAGAAATACCTGTGTCTATTTCATCGAATACAATGGTAGGAAGGGCGGTTTTGTCTGCCAAAATATACTTAACGGCAAACATGAGCCTTGAAAACTCACCACCAGATGCGGCTTGTTTCAGTGGGCTAGGGGCTATGCCTTTATTGGCAGAAAAGAGAATTTCTATAGTGTCGTTACCGGTTAAGGTCAGTTCAGAATCTATCCTCTTAACTTCTAAGCTGGCATTTGGCATACCAAGTTCTGCCAGATGTGATTTGATAGATTTGGTAAACTGATCGAAAACCTTTGTTCTTACCTTAGATAGCTCCTTTGCCAATTTATTGGCTCGCTCAAAGGCTTCTGTTTCTGCTTTTGCAGCTTCTTCAATGGCTTCATCTAAGTTGCTAACCCTTAGTACTTTGTTTCCAAGTTCTTCGTAAATCTCTAACAGCTCAGCAATTGACCCTACCTGATGTTTCTGCTGGAGTTTGTAAATGAGGCTGAGTCTATCCTGACATTCTTCGGTACGCTGAGGATCAACTTCTACTTTACTGTCTTCATCCTCAAGCTCTGCAATTATATCTTTCAGTTCAATGAGAAGGCTCTCTAGACGCTCTCTTAAAGCATCGTAAGACTTACCGAAGCTACTTATGGCAGATATCGTAGACTTTAGCTCTTGGATCATACCAGAGGCATTAAATTCCGCCTGATCAGAAATCATTAAAGCTTCATTGAGCTTGGCTTTAATTTCCTCGGCATGCTCTAGTTTGGAGAGCTCTTCTTCTAGCTCCTCTTGTTCGTCTGCTTGCAGCTGGGCTGTATCTAATTCATCGAATAGGAACTGATGGTAATCGGCCTCTTTGGTTATTTGGCTACCTTCTTCGATTAAGTCTCTGTGTATTCTCTGTTTTTCTTTGAAGTCTTTGAAAACCTCTTGATACTTTGAAAGGAGCTCGAAATTGCCAGCAACTATATCGATTATCTGAAGTTGATAAGAGTTATTGCCCAAAGCCAGTGTTTCGTGCTGAGAGTGGATGTCCATCAATCTTAAGCCAATCGCCTTCAACGCATCTAGCGTGGTTGGTGTATCATTAATGAATGCCCTAGACTTTCCGGCTGCACTTATCTCTCTACGAATAATACACTCTTCTTCATAGTCCAAGTCATACTCTTCGAAAAGAGGCTTAAGTTGATATGCTTTTACATCAAAGATTCCCTCAATAATGCACTTCTTAGACTCATCAAAAACCACTTTGCTTTCTGCGCGCTTGCCAAGTAATAAGCCTAAGGCCCCTAGCATAATTGATTTACCAGCTCCAGTTTCACCAGTAATAATATTTAAGCTAGAAACAGGCTTAATTTTTAGTTGCCTGATTAGCGCATAATTCTCGATAGAAAGGGTTCTGAGCATTGAACAAAAGTATCAATTCAGCTTGCTCCAAGCAATACTAGTTCTGAACGATTTTTTGATATTGACTCCTTCTGGAAGGATCTAACTTGAGTAACTCATTGTAAACTTCTCTTCTGAGCTTCATATCACCCTGAGAGAAAACATTTACTAACTCATCACTTTTAGCGTCTAAAAAAGAGATGATTAGAATTGAATTGGGAAGTACTGAATTTACCTCTTGAACTTCCTTTAAAGCATCTAGTATATTCTGTCTGGCAGTTTCTTGGTCAGACTGAAATATATCCATTCCGTTAATGTGATAATCGTAGAATGCTTGTCTAACAGGTTCATATTGGGCATTACTCATTAGGTTTTCAACCAACCAATACCTGTTTCTTCGACTTTGAAATTGCCCCCAGCCTGTTGAGCCAGCGTTTTGAGCATTGTTTACAATATTCAGAGCAGTCTGAAAATGAGCTGTACCTCCGAGAGGCGCAAATGAGTCATAATCTATGCCCAAGGCTATGTATGCATAGTAGGCAAGTAAGGAAGTAATATTATTGGTGAAATTGTTCTGGTTAAACTGCAAAGGCTGCGACTGGTTAAACTGAAAGTCCCAGTCTCTGTCGGCAAAGTTTAGCAACAAAGTTTCATAGGTAGTTCCATAAACGGGTCTAACTATTTGTATTTGTGCATTAGCAGTAAACTGACCTATACTGGGCTGGTCTTGAATGGTTAGAACGAGGTTAGCTTTTATTTTTTCGTTGTTTCTAAACTGATCGTTGGTCCATACCGTCTCGTTTAGAAAGCGCTCGAAAGTAGTTTTCATATCATCAAAAACTGCTCTTTCAGTAGTTTGAACTATGTCTGCATTTATGCTGACTGTAAAGTTCAGCTCTTGTGCCTTTAGTGAAAAAAGGCATGTAATGAGTAGAATTAGGATGAAGCTAGATTTTTTCAAGAATGCTTTTGATGATGTCTTTAGCAACTTCTTTTTTAGTCTTTAACTCAAAATGTTGAATATTATTGGCTTTGTCAATTAGAGTAATCTTGTTGGTGTCGTGGCCAAAGCCTGCTCCCGAATCTTGTAGCGAGTTTAACACAATGAGGTCGAAGTTTTTACTCTTTATTTTGCCTTGCGCATTTTTTAATTCATCGTTGGTTTCTAGTGCGAAACCTACATTGAACTGTTTTTCTTCTTTTCTGGCCCCGAGTGTCTTGGCTATATCTATAGTTTTAGAAAGCTCAATCTGCAGAGTAGTGTCTGCCTTCTTTATTTTCTGATCTGCTTGAGTAGTTGGAGCATAATCTGCTACTGCTGCGGCAAAAATATTGATGTCCGAGTGAGGGTAAACTTGCTCGCATGCATCAAACATTTGCTGCCCACTCTTTACGTTTACTCGGTTTATTACTGAGTTATCTACACTAAGGTGCGTAGGGCCAGTTATAAGTGTTACCTGTGCCCCAAGTCTAGCAGCTTCTTCAGCTAGAGCAAAGCCCATTTTTCCAGAAGAGTAGTTGCCAATAAAGCGAACAGGGTCTATAGCCTCGTAGGTAGGGCCAGCAGTTATCATGACCTTTTTTCCTTTTAGCGGGGCATTTTCCAAGAAAAAGTCATTAAGGTAGGTTATGAGTTCTTCGGGTTCTGCCATTCTGCCTTGACCAACCAATCCACTAGCCAATTCTCCATGTCGAGCCTCGATCAATGCATTTCCAAAACCCTGTAGCTTAGCAATGTTAGCTAATACTGAAGGGTGCTGGTACATGTCTAAATCCATTGCAGGAGCAAACATTACTGGACATCTGGCCGATAGGTAGGTGGCCAATAGTAAGTTGTCGCAAAGGCCATTAGCCATTTTACCGATGGTGTTGGCACTTGCCGGTGCTATAATCATAAGATCAGCCCACAGTCCAAGCTCAACATGATTATTCCATTCTCCGGCATCACCAGTAGTAAACTCCGAGAGAGCGGGGTTTTTGGAGAGGGTTGAAAGGGTAAGAGGAGAAATGAATTCTTTAGCTGCAGAAGTCATAATTACTTTAACTTCGGCACCTTCTTTCACCAGTAATCTAACGAAAATAGCAGCCTTGTAGGCTGCTATGCTTCCGGTAACTCCGACCAGTATTTTCTTTCCTTTCAACATGAAGGACCGTTGTTATTCTTCTGAAGCTGCTTCTGCTTCTTTGAATCTATGGTAGATTTCTCCGTTGATAAATTCTTCGATTGCCATTGCTGTTGGCTTAGGCATTCTCTCATAGAATTTAGAAATCTCAATCTGCTCTCTGTTTTCGAAAATCTCTTCAAGATTATCTACAGTAGAAGCAAACTCTGCCAATTTTCCGTTGAGCTCTTCCTTCATAGTAGAGGCAATTTGCTTAGCTCTTTTAGAAATAATAGCTACCGACTCGTAGATGTTGCCAGTAGGCTCCGCGATCTTATCGGTATCTCTTGTAATGATTGATGGACTTGCTGCCATTTTAGTCTATTTTCAGTTTATTTAATTCTTCCTTCGATTGCTCGTAGTAATCTTGAGCTTTATTCATGTACTCACTCTGTGGGTACTTTTCCAAAAACTCCTCATAAAGATCTAAAGTTTTATCGAAACGCTCTTTCCTTTTGCTGGTAATACTGTTATCAGCAAGTTTAAAGCTAGTTTCTACACTTAAGAATAACAATTCCTCATTGTATTTGGAATCAGGATAATCTTCTTTGAACGCCTCGAAGCTAACCAAAGCTGCTTCTAAATATGTTCGGTAAGATAAACCTGTTGTAAGCCTGTAATATAATTTTGCCGTTTGATAAGCCTTAGTTTCAAAACGAATTTGCAGCTCATCAATAATTGCATTTGCCTCTTGGTAACGCTGAGATGCAGGGTAACGGTTCAAAAAGTTTTGCATGGCTAAAACAGCCTGTTCTGAGCTGCTCTGGTCTAAGTCTGGGCCTGGGGCATCTAAATATAAAGAATAAGCCTCCATAAACTGAGCCTCTTCTGCCATTGGGCTTCTACCAAAAGTTTGATAAAACTCTTTGAATTGATACGCTGCTAGTTGATAAAAACCTTGATTGTACTCGCAGTATGCCCAGTAATATCTGATTTTCTCAGCTTGTTCTGCTCCTCTAAAGTACGGGTAGATGCGCTCAAATAGAAGTTTAGCCCTTTCGTACTTACCTCTTTCGTAAAGAGCAATAGCACCGCTGTACATTTCTTCATAGTCATTAGATCGCTCTAATTTCACAAAGTCTGAGGCACAGCTAGTGTATAAAGTAATTAATGCCACAAAAATTATTAAAAGAGGGGGCTTTTTCATCGGCCTGCAAAATTACCAGTTAAGTTAGACATTTCCAATTCAACGAAGGTAATGAGAAGGATTTTCATTTGGGGAGGGTTTCGTTGAACATTAACTTTTTTTAACCCGTGGCTTATTTATCCCAGCGCAGATTTCTTGCTACCTGCCGTAGAGTAGGCCGTATATCTTGGTGCCAAGTAAAGCCTCGCAGTCTTTTGTCCAGCTGAGCAATCTCAAACTCTGGCTTAACCTGGCCATCTACTTCCTTGTAAGTTCTTATTTCTGTTACTGAGTTTCGGTTGAAATATAACGCCATATTAGAGCACTTCATTTTATTCATAGACATAGCTCCAGTAGCTTCTTTAATGTAATAGATGCTTTCACCGTTGCCGTTCACATCTGTCTTTTTAATGAATCCATCGTCAAAGTATACCTGCATGTCTATGCCTCTTACTTGATTGTAATTCTTTGCACTATCTTGAGATATGACGAAGGAGTTTTGAGTGAGGTTCATTTTATAAATTTTGCTCTCACGTACTTCTATGTTTATTGAATCTGCTGTCATTTGGCTGTTTTCAGCCCATATAACCGGGTCAGTAAACATGTAGATAGTAGAATCTCGAAAGTTGTAGCTTACCGAGTCTGCTACACCTTGCATGTTAGATTTGAACATCTTTACATCGTGATAGGCTGTGAGAAATTTGTTCTCAGGATCGTTCTGGTTTGAATACAAAGTGTCTGCACTGATGAACAATGAATCTCCTTCAAGCATTTTCTTCATATAGGCCTGGTCATAAACTACAGCTTCTTTTATAAGCTTAGTGTAGCGCCCTCGGTTTCCATAGATAGTTAATGAATCAGGCTTTGAGGTCATTATGATATTCTGACTTGCTGTATATACTTTTCTTGCGTCATCGGCAACTATAGTGTCAGCTTCAATGTAAACATCCGCGTTAGCAATATTACCCTCATAAATTTCTGCATAGAGATCTTGCCGATTGTAAATGAGACCGTTGTTAGTGTTGAGGGTGTCAGACTCAATGGTAATACCTTCGGTTTTACCTTTTGTTTTTGCTAGAGAAGTGTTTGTATCATAATAAAGCGTATCCGTCTTGAGCCTGAACTCTGGGTTTATCATATCAACCTCACTAAAGAACTCTGCTTTTTTGGTAGGCGTAAAATAGTATCCCCAATCGCTTGTAAGCTCGTTAGATTCATCAACAAGCTTACCGCCACCAAAATAATGACCTACTTGAGTGTTTCTATCGTAGTCCAAGTTATCTGTGTAGAGCGTGACGCTATCATCTTTCATTACAACATTATTGCGAAGTCTCGCAACTCTCAGATTTCCATCATATTCCAAATAGTCACTCTGAATGTTGAGAGGATCTACATTGTCAATAATCCGAACATGACCATATGCCTTGGCCGAATTGGTTAGTTTGTTCAGGTAGGCAGAGTCACAAAAGATAGTCGTGTTGCCTTGTATCAGCACCACACTGTCTTTCATACGTTGCTCACTACCAGACCCAATGAGTTTCCCCGCTGTTTTAAGCGTTACTCTTGTCTGACTAAAGCTAAGTACAGATACAAAGAATAGAATAAGATAAAATGTAACTCTTCTCATTTTTTCGGAACGGCCGCAAAATTAGCGATTTGTGCTATTTTTGAGCCATGGTTGATCGCTTTTTGGAGTTTATCAAAAAACATGCCCTTATTGATGAAAAGGACGATTTGCTCCTTGCAGTGAGTGGTGGAGTAGATTCCATGGTGCTATTTAACCTTATTTCACAAACAAAGCATCGGTTTGCAGTGGCACACTGTAACTTTCAGCTAAGAGGTGAACAGGCAGATTTAGATGAGAAACTAGTGAAGGAAGCTTGTGAAGCCAACGGCATCAAGAATCATTCTGTCCGCTTTGAAACGAAAAAGTTTGCTTCAGAAAAGGGAATCTCTACTCAAATGGCGGCAAGAGAGCTTAGATTCGATTGGTTTAGGGAGTTATGCTCGAAGTTTGGTTACACTAAAATAGTGTTGGCCCACCATAGAGATGATTCGATAGAAACTTTCTTTTTGAATTTAAGCAGAGGGACCTCATTAAAGGGGCTTAGAGGTATTCAGGCAAGAAATGAAAATCTCATTAGACCTTTGTTGCTATTATCTAAAAAGGAGATTGTCGATTACGCTACAAGAAATGGGATCGCATGGAGAGAAGATGTCAGCAATGAAGAGACTTACTATAAGAGGAATCTAATTAGGCATGAGCTGCTTCCGGTTTTTAAGAAGTTGAATCCTGATTTTGAAAAGGTAATGTCCGAGAATTTGGAGAAGCTGGAATATAGATACCAAACTTCAGAAAGGCATTACGATGACTTAAGGGCTTCGCTAATTGAAGAGCAGAATAACCAAAGCAGAATTGTTAAGTCAGAGATATTAGAACAATGTGCTAGTGCTTATGACCTTTATGAAGTGTTGAGGCCTTTTAGTTTTAATTTCGACACAGCAGAGCAACTATATGAATCTCTAGATAAGGTTGGGGTACAGTTTAAATCTGACAGCCACTTTGCTTTGGTAGACAGAGAATATGTGTTTATAGAAGAGATATCTACTACTAGTTATGAGTCATTCGAGCTTCAGGAAGGTGAGGATGGTTTCATCTGTGCAGATAAGCACTATCATTTATCCGTTTTGGGTGTATCTGACTGGAAGTTAGATAGAAAACCTGAGCATGCTGCTTTAGATTTGGCTTTACTTCAATTCCCCTTAGAGATCAGGCCTTGGCAGGAAGGAGATACTTTTCAGCCTATAGGTATGAAGGGTAGAAAGTTGATTAGCGATTTGCTAATAGACCTAAAGGTGCCGCTATCAGATAAGCCCAAGGTTCATGTTCTATTGTCGAATGATGAAATAGCTTGGGTAATTGGCTTTAGAATTTCAGAAAAATTTAAGGTTTCAGAGAAAACAAAGAAGGTTTGGCAGGCGAAGCTGAAAAATAACTAACCTTCCATCAAAATATCATCAAACATTTGAGCGGTAATTTCATTTAGAATAATGGCGTATTAACTTTGCCGCATTAGTAATTAAAACCCTAAAGATCACATGAAAGTAACAGTAGTAGGTGCCGGAGCAGTAGGTGCCAGTTGTGCCGAATATATCGCTATTAAAGACTTTGCTTCAGAAGTAGTGCTAATAGACATTAAGGAAGGTTTTGCTGAAGGTAAAGCAATGGACTTAATGCAAACGGCTTCTTTGAATAGTTTCGATACCAAAATAACAGGTACTACTAATGATTACTCAAAAACTGCGAACAGCGATGTTGCAGTAATTACTTCTGGTATTCCTCGTAAGCCAGGTATGACTAGAGAAGAGTTGATTAGCACCAATGCAGGTATTGTTAAGTCTGTAGCTGAAAACCTAATCAAACACTCTCCAAATGTAATCATCATTGTGGTTTCTAACCCAATGGATACAATGACTTACTTGACTCATAAAGCGACTGGTTTACCTAAAAACAGAATTATTGGTATGGGTGGAGCTTTAGATTCTGCTCGTTTCAAATATAGATTGGCAGAAGCTCTAGAGGCTCCTATTTCTGATGTTGACGGAATGGTTATTGGTGGTCATAGCGATACTGGTATGATTCCTCTAACTCGTTTAGCTACAAGAAACTCTGTGCCAGTTTCTAAGTTCATTAGCGAAGACAGAATGGAAGAAGTGAAGCTAGAAACCAAAGTTGGTGGTGCAACATTGACTAAGCTATTGGGTACTTCTGCTTGGTATGCTCCTGGAGCTGCAGTTTCTGCTATGGTTCAGGCAATTGCTTTAGATTCTAAGAAAATGTTCCCTTGTTCTTGCTTGTTAGAAGGAGAGTACGGCCTTAACGATATTTGTATTGGTGTTCCAACAATTATCGGAGCTAATGGTGTAGAGTCTATTGTTGAAATAGAGTTGAATGATGCTGAAAAAGCCGAATTAACTAGCAGTGCCGATGCTGTTCGAAAGACTAACGGTCTGATCTAATTCAGATAAAGCATTATAATTAAAAAAAAGCCTTTTCAGCATACTGAAAAGGCTTTTTTATGGTCCTAGTTTTTCTTTTAGTTGTGCTGAAAGAGAAGTTTTCCATCCTTATCTACGATTTTGAATTTGCTCTGGTTCAAAATCGAGATTTCCTCAGAAGTGCATAGACTCTCATTCTTTTCTCCTAAGAAAATGAGAGTGGCCTCATCGTAAGACTTGAGTTTGTGGTTGTTAGGCTTGGCTATCTTTACTTCCGTTAAAAGCTCACCTTTGCCATAAGCATTTAGCCCTACTTTAAACTGAAGCTTAACATCTCCATCTTTAAAGTATTCAGTGAATTCACCAAAAAGTTTGTTGTAAGTGTAGTGTCTCTCACTTCTAATGTCACCATTGTCGTAGAACTCCACTGCTTTACCGTGTAGGCGTCCTTCAAGGGCTCCGTAGGTAAATTTTAGCTTTTCATTTTCATAATAGTCAATAATTTCTCCCGTAATAGGTCTGTCGGAATGACTATAGATTCCATTCAAAAAACTTACTTCAGAAATGTGCACTTTTTCAGCTGCTTTGTCTGCCGAAATAAATACTAGTAATAAGCTAAGAAAACTGAGTTTAATGATTACTCTCTTCATACATTTGGTATTTGAAAAATCAACAAAGGTTGATGATTATTCAAGTCAGGTGTTTGGTTAGTTAAATTTCAAGGTTCCTAATCAAGTTTACAATACAGCAAACTGTTGTGTGTATATTGATTAATTCACTTGAAAAGAGTCGCTGCAAAAATGTAGCCGATTCTTCAATTGCCAAAGAAAAATTATAACAGTTGTCATATTTGACTTAATAAAACGACAAGTTTTTAGTTTAAATGGTTGGTAAGTCAGTTTGACTAACCTTAAATAAAACTCATTATTGCATTGAAAGTCCGAATTTTTATAGTAATTACTGTCTTAATACTACTCTCTGGAGCTGCATATTGGTATTTTGAGTTAGAACGACCGAAATCGAAAATAGAACACATTCTTCCAGAAACTAGCTTGTTTGCAATTCATGGTACTAACCTCAAGCAGTCGCTTCAGGCTATAGAAGATTACGAATGGTTTAGTACAGCTAAATCTATTCCATTTGTCAAAACAGTGGTCGATTGGTCAGATAAAGTAGATTCTTTGGAGACCAGTGGTAAACTGAAATCTTCAGTTACTGAATTGCCTTTCTGGATTTCGTTTCACTCTACTGGCAGCTCAGATATAACTCCTCTGTATATTATAGAGGCCTCAGATTTTAAATGGAATTCTCAGAATATTGTAACCATTTTAAATACACTAACCGGAACCGATTATACTACCTCGAATCAGCTATTTAATGGCTTCAATCTACTGAATGTAAAAGGAGGTAATACACAATTAGTGATGCTTATTCAGGGTAGCTATTTGGTGATTTCTGAAGAAAATTTGCTTGTAGAAGATGTTGTAAGAGCATTGGAAAATGAGTCTAATAGGTTGGTTGATTCTCAGTACAAACCATTTGTTGATGGCGACTTGCAGCTCATTGTCAATACCAAAAGAATGAATGAGTTGCATCAAGTTTTCTTTTCTGAAGATCTAGATGGTTCTGAAAGTGTTGGGTCTGTGGCTTACTTAAACCTAAGTTTTGGAGCGGAGAGTATTAGCGCTCAGGGAACATCTGCCGGTGGAGAAGTGATTGCTAAAGAAGATGCTAGCTTATTTGGCAAAAACCTTATTCCTATAACTTCTACAGCCTTTAAGTGGATGCCCTTTAATGTGGGTATGACTGATTTGAAAGAGCTATTGCGTGGCGAAATGCTAGCGGTTTCGTTAGATATGAACTTTTCTGATGTGGCTGAGGTGCTCTTAATCAATACAGCAGATACGGTGTATTTAAGGAGAGAACTTGATAGGTTATCTGAATCTAAAACAAGTGTGCAAGATTCTACTGTCTATAGTGAGTCTTACCTGAATACCACATTAGGTTACATTCAACAAAGCGATTTTGTTGAGTTGCTTACCTCGGGCGAAAGGAAAATGGACGAGCCATATTACGCTATCTTTCAAAATGCTCTGATTTTAAGCGATAATTTGGATGCGCTGAAAACCATCATGAACGAGTTCGACAATGAATCTACCTGGGGTAAATCGGTCGAAAGAAGGAGGGTGTTAGATGACCTAGTACAAGAAACTGACCTTACTATTATTAAAGACTTAGATTACGGTTCTGAATCCATCTTCGATGGGTTGAAGCCAGTATGGAAAGAGTTTTTTAGTAAAAATCCTAGTCTCAAAACCTTACTTAAACGAGTGCAAATACAGCTCAACTCAAATAATGAATCTTATTTGGTAAGTTCAACCTTAGACTTTAATAAAGGCAAACTGATTGCTCCTATAGAAACAACTAATGGAGAGGATATTGCTGCAGAATTGGTGGTTAAGGCCAATGCATTTGCAGATACCACGCTTGTCACCAAACCATTTATTGTTCGCAACCATGTTAACTCTAGCCTTGAGGTTGTTTTTCAAGACTTGACTGGGGCTGTTTACCTAACCACTAGGCAAGGTGAAATTCTTTGGAAGACCGATGTAGGGCAAAGAATAAGGGGTGGTATTCATCAAATAGATTACTACAATAATAAAAAGCTGCAGTATTTATTCTTTACAGACTCTTTAGTTCATCTGATAGATAGAAATGGTGAAATGGTAGATGGTTTTCCCAAATCGTTCGAAAGTCCTATGATCATCAATGGTTCTGCTGTGGTAGATTATGACAATAGTAAGCGTTACAGATACCTAGCTAAGGATAGAAGAGGAAATATTAGCTTGTTCGATAAAGAGGTTAATCTATTGGAAGGCTGGAATCCAAAAGCAATGGAAAGCGAACTTCTACAGACTCCTTTTCATACGCGTGTAAGAGGAAGAGATGCTTTTGTAGTGGTAGAAAGAACAGGCGAGGTTTCTTTACTGAATAGGAGGGGAGAGTTTTACAGTGGTTTCCCAAAAACTTTCGATTTACGCTTTAAGGGAGATGTTACACTAGTTAAAGGACCCAACTTTGCAGGTACCAATATCGCTTTAATGGGAGAGGAAGGCATGTTGCTTCAAATTAACTTAGAGGGTAAAGTGGTTCAAGAGAAACAGCTTTTTCGCCCTACTACCAGAAGTATGTACTCTATGGTGAGCGATGTGTTGGAAACTGGATTCAGAATTATCAGAAACGATCAAAATAGAATAGCATTCTATGACATGTCTGGTGAGCAAGAGTTCGAAATAGACTTTGATAATTCTGGAGAATTGAATGTTGAGTTCTACAACTTTAGAAACGGTAAAGAGCTTTATGCGGTTAGAGATATTCAGCGCAATCAATTGTACCTTTTCAACAATAAGGGAGAGCAAATATGCCCTGTAATCCCTTCTTCAGAGCGAATAAGCATTCTATATTATCAGAATTTATCAGAGTACGAAGTGTTTGTTAACTTCGCCAATCAATTGAATATTTATGCTATCGATGCACAGTAGTATTAGACTCATTGCTTTTATAGGAGTATTTTTTCTGACCATCTCCTCTGCTTGGTCTCAGGCCGATTCATTGCCCGATAATTTTTCGAGCCCCTATGAAGTCATTTATAATCACCTGAACTATTTGCAAGATGAAAACCATCTTCCTGAACAAGCGGCCAAGTCGCTTTTCAAAGGAGAGAGGAGTCAGAAGCAGCTCAATAATTTAGCGGAAGAGCTTAAGCAGATTTTAGATGGCTCAGCCAACTTTATAGATTTAGATGAGGTCCCTAAATCGAGTGAGTACTATGATTCACTGTCGAGACGAAACCGTTATGTAATCACTACAGACTTTCCAGAACTATACGTTCAGAAGTATGGAAATAAGTGGCTCTACTCGGAGTATTCTGTAGATCAAATTGATAGAATACATAAAAAGGTGTTTCCATTTGGCACCGATAAGCTACTTAACATTCTACCCAATTTGGGTACCACTAAGTACTTAGGGCTTCACCTCTGGCAGTACTTAGGTATTCTTATTCTTATAACTCTTGGCTTTTTAATACACCTAATTTTCACGGTAGTACTTAGAAGAATACTTTTTTCACTTCTTCATAAGTATGGAAAGCTAGATATGGCTAATCAGTTTCTGAATCCTGTTGTAAAGCCATTCAGTTTAATGATCATTGCCTTACTGGCCAGCATTCTAATTCCTGTACTTCAATTACCAGCCTTTATTGCCACTGGTATTATTTTGTTAGTACATGCTTTGGTGCCGTTTTTCGCTACTTTCTTTTTCTATAGGCTGGTAGACATACTTGGGCATTATTTAAAGAAAATTGCCGATAGATCAGAAAATACGTTAGATGATCAATTGATGCCTTTGGTCACTAAGGTGCTGCATGTATTCGTCATTATTGTGGGTTTTGTGGCAATACTCAGGGGCTTCAAATTCGATATATGGCCAATACTTACAGGGCTTTCTATTGGTGGTTTGGCGTTTGCTTTAGCAGCTCAAGATACCCTCAAAAACTTCTTTGGTTCATTGATGATTTTCATTGATAGACCTTTTCAGATTGGTGATTGGGTAACTGCGGGTGATATTGATGGTACAGTAGAAGAAGTAGGCTTTCGTTCTACTAGGGTAAGAACATTTAGAGACTCAGTAATGTATGTACCTAATAGTATTATCTCCAATAGCATGGTAGATAATCACGGTAAGAGAAATTATAGGCGTTTTTACACCAAACTAGCCATCACATACGATACGCCAGCGAGACTCATTGAAGTGTTTGTGAAAGGGGTGGAAGAAATAGTACTAAAACACCCAGATACTCGAAAGGATTATTATAACATCTTCCTTAATGAGTATGGCGGAAGTGCTTTAGAAGTAATGCTCTACATTTTCTTTAAAGTGCCAGACTGGAACAATGAGTTAAGATGTAGACAAGAGATTATGCTAGAAATCAACAAGTTAGCTGAGCATCTTGGAGTAAGATTTGCCTTCCCAACTCAAACATTAATGATAGAGCAGATGCCTGGTCAGAAAAGCTTAACTCCTGAATATCAGCAGTCTAAATCTGAAATGGAAGACGAGCTTAAGGCATTTTTCGACAGTAAAAAGTAGTCCTTATGAAATTCGATACCAAAGCGGTGCATGCAGGAGTAGACCCAGACCCTTCTACAGGGGCCATCATGACTCCAATTTTTCAAACATCTACCTATGTTCAGCAGTCGCCAGGTAATAATAAAGGCTATGAATATGGAAGAGTTCAGAACCCAACAAAGTTTGCCCTACAAAACAGTATTGCGGCTTTAGAAAATGCGGCACATGGTTTGGTTTTTGGTTCAGGTCTTGCTGCGATAGATGCAGTTTTGAAGCTGCTTAAGCCTGGAGATGAGGTTATTACCTCTAATGATCTGTATGGTGGAACGTATAGAATCTTTACTCAGGTGTTTGAGAACTTTGGAATAAAGTTTCACTTCGTGGGAATGGGCAATGTGTCCAACATCGAGAACTACATAAATGATAATACACGGTTGGTTTGGTTAGAGACCCCAACTAACCCAATGATGAATATTGTTGATGTTAGAAAAGCCGCTACCATTACCAAAAAGCACAAGCTGATTTTAGCAGTAGACAACACTTTTGCCTCGCCTGCTCTGCAAAACCCAATAGATTTAGGAGCAGATATTGTAATGCATTCAGTGACTAAATACTTAGGAGGACATTCTGATGTTGTAATGGGGGCACTGGCCATGAATGACGAACCACTATATAAGCGATTGGCCTTTATCCAGAACTCATGTGGAGCCGTGGCTGGTCCTCAAGATTGCTTCTTGGTGTTGAGGGGAATTAAGACTCTCCACTTACGAATGCAAAGGCATTGCGAGAATGGCGAAAAAGTAGCTAGATATCTTTCTAATCACCCCAAGGTAGATAAAGTATATTGGCCAGGCTTTGAGTCTCATCCCAACCATTCGATTGCAAAAGCTCAGATGAAAGGCTTTGGAGGAATGATTTCTTTCACTTTTAATGAGGATGATATGCAGCAGTCTTTCAAGGTACTCGAAAGACTTAAAGTCTTTGCTGTTGCTGAGTCTTTAGGAGGAGTGGAGTCTCTGGCCAATCATCCGGCAACTATGACTCATGGTGCTGTTCCGAGAAAAGATAGAATGGAAATAGGCTTGTTAGACTCACTTATCCGTTTAAGTGTAGGGATAGAAGATGCTGAAGACCTTATAGCGGACCTAGAACAGGCTATTGGGTAGAAAATAATGCCAAATAAAATTGCTCATTTTGACCCCGGAAGTTCCGGGGTTTTTAGTGCGCAACATTTCATCCCCAATTTTATACTGCTTATCTTCAATTTCGACCAATCGAGAAAAATATTCTCTTTTTTTCTCTATCAGAATTAAACTTTTTCAGAACTTTGCCGTCTAATATGGTAGGGATAAGCAAATTATATTTGGTAACACTGAGGTAACATCGCCTAAACAAAAAAGAAAAATTCGAAACAACATTTGGTCATGAAGAAGCAATTTACAACACAGAGAAAATGGTCGGCAATAGTTGCCCTGACCTTAGCAGTAGTAGTCACATTTATGGCAGCTATTAAGTCTTTTGGAACCACTAATGCAGAAGAACTAATAGTGTATGACATTAAAGGTTCTTTAGAAAGAGCTTATGAAGAAGTAATAGAAGATAAGTACGAGTTTGAAGTAGTGGAGTCTAATATTGAGACTATCAAAATCTTCGATAAAAATGACAGACTTATTCTTTCTATAGTAAAAGAAATTGACGGTGCTATTGAAGATGAAAAAGCGCAAATCCTATTGAACAGAGCAGATTATCTGTCAAGTTTTGCCGGAACATCTATCTATAAAATCGAAGAATAGTTTAAAGTTAAGTTTAGTTGGTAGTTAAAACCACTCTGAAAAGGGTGGTTTTTTTTATGTCCGTTGGTGTAAAATTGATGAGTGCTTTTCTTTATATCTGCTCGTCTTCATAACTTTTAACGATTTACTCAACGAGTATTCATCATAATCTAACTATTAACTTAACTATGAAGATGACTAGAAATTCTCAAACCAAGTTATTGGTGATGGTCTTCGCAGTTTTGCTAATGTCTTTCAACGATGCTAATGCACAACGAAGAAATAGGCGTAATGCAGAACCAGCTCCAGACCCGAAAGCGGAAGTTTACAACACAATTGAATGGCGATCTATAGGCCCTTATAGGGGAGGAAGAGCCTCTACTGTGTCAGGTGTGCCTGGCAACCCTCAAGTATTTTATATGGGTGCAACTGGTGGCGGTGTATGGAAAACTGACAACGGTGGACAAACATGGAAGAACGTTTCCGATGGTTATTTCGGTGGTTCAATTGGAGCCGTAGCTGTGAGCCCATCTAACCCAGATGTAGTTTATGTAGGACAAGGAGAGCAAACCGTTAGAGGTAACGTTTCTTCTGGTTTCGAAGGTTTTTGGAAGTCTACCGATGGTGGTGAGTCTTGGACTAATATTGGTTTACAAGATGCCATGCATGTGGGTAGAATTGTGGTACACCCAACCAATCCTGACGTAGTATGGGCTGCGGTTATGGGCGACTTGTTTAAATCTTCCGCCACACGTGGTATTTATAAAACTACCGATGGCGGTAAAACTTGGAAGAAAACACTTTTTGCCAATGAAGATGCAGGTGCAGTAGATGTTTCTATAGACCCGAGCAATCCTAATTTTGTAATGGCCAGTACATGGAAAGTAAGGAGAACTCCTTACAGCCTTACTTCTGGTGGTGAAGGTTCTGGAATTTGGAGATCTAAAGATGGTGGAGAAACCTGGGAGAACTTAATGGACAAACAAGGAATGCCAGCTGGTCCTATAGGCATTAGTGGTGTTGCTATTTCTCCTGTAAACCCAGATGTAATTTACTCAATTATAGAAGCAAATAAAGGAGGTGTTTACAAGTCTACCGATGGTGGTGAAACTTGGAGAAACACTAACTCTTCTAGAGCACTGAGACAAAGAGCTTGGTATTACTCTAGAATATATGCCGATACTAAAGATGTAGATAAGGTATTTGTAATGAACGTGGCTTATCATGTATCAACTGATGGTGGTAGAACATTCAGAGCAAATGGTGCGCCTCATGGTGACCATCACGATTTATGGATTGCACCTGAGGATAACATGAGAATGGTAATTGCCGATGATGGTGGAGCTCAGGTTTCTTACGATGGTGGAGATAACTGGTCTACCATGATGAACCAGCCAACTGCTCAGTTCTACAGAGTAACTACAGATAATGCATTCCCATATAGAATTTATGGTGCACAGCAAGATAACTCAACAGTAAGAATTGCTCACAGAACCAGTGGTTTTGCCATTACTGAAAACGACTGGGAAGGCACTGCTGGTGGAGAGAGTGCTCACTTAGCACCTAAGCCAGATAATCCAGAAGTAGTTTACGGTGGTAGCTACGGTGGTTTATTAGTAATGAGAGATCATCAAAAAGGAATTAGCAGAAATGTTAACGCTTGGCCAGATAACCCAATGGGACATGGTGCAGAAGATTACAAGTATAGATTCCAGTGGAATTTCCCTATTTTCTTCTCTCCGCATAACCCAGACAAACTTTACACTACATCTAACCATGTTCATGTAACTACAAATGGTGGTCAGTCATGGGAGATCATTAGCCCAGACTTAACAAGAGCTGAGCCAGATAAACTCGGTAAGTCGGGTGGTCCGATTACGTATGATGATACTTCAGTTGAATACTATGCTACTGTTTTCGCTGCTACTGAGTCTCCTTATGAAGAAGGCTTAATTTGGGCTGGTTCAGATGACGGTTTGATTCACGTAACTAGAGATGGTGGTAAAAACTGGACAAACGTAACTTCTCCAGACATGCCTAAGTACTTGATGATTAACTCTATTGAGGCAGATCCATTTGTTAAAGGTGGTGCTTACATAGCTGGTACGCAGTATAAATTAGGAGATTATGAGCCTTACTTATACAAAACCAAAGATTATGGTAAAACTTGGACTAAGATAACTACTGGTATTCCAGATACATATTTCACTAGAGTAGTAAGAGCAGATCCGGAAAGAGAAGGCTTGCTTTATGCTGGAACTGAAAGAGGAATGTTCGTTTCTTTCGATGATGGCGCTTCTTGGAAGCCATTCCAAATGAATCTTCCTGTAGTGCCAATCACAGATTTGACCATTAAGGACAATAACCTTATTGCGGCAACTCAAGGTAGGTCTTTCTGGATGCTAGACGACCTTACATTGCTTCACCAATTGTCTGATGAAGTAGCGAACAAATCTGTGCATTTATTTAAGCCAATGGATGCTTATAGATTGATGGGCTCAGGCAGTAGCTTCAGACGTTTCGGTGGTGGCGGAGGTAATGACCTTAGCCTTAGATATGGTACGAATGCTCCAGCAGGACCAGTAATTTACTTCAATATGAAGGAAGCTCCTCCGGCAGATGAGAAAGTTTCTATCGAGATTCTAGATTCAGAAGGAAACTCTATCAAAACGTTCCCTCAACGCGACCTGAAAGCTGGTTTGAATTCTTTCAACTGGGATATGAGGTCTGAAGGTCCAGAAGGTTTCGAAGGTTTAATTATGTGGGCTGCTTCTGTTAGAGGTCCTGGTCCAATGTACCCAACTGGTGAGTATACTGCCAGACTTAAGGTAGGAGATGAAGTTCAAGAAACTACCTTCAACCTGATTAAGGATCCTCGTTACGGTTCTACCGATGCGGACATTAAAGCACAATTCGATTTCTTAACAACTGTAACAGCTAAAGTAACCGAGATGCACAGAGCTATTAAAGATATTCGCGAGGCAAGAAAGCAAATGAATGACTTAATGGCTAAAATCAAGGGTAAAGAGCAGTACAAAGATGTTGTAGAAGAGGGTAAAGAGCTAATGGCTAAAATGACTGAGGTAGAAGAAGCACTTTACCAAACCAAGAATGAGTCGGGTCAAGATCCGTTGAACTTCCCAATTCGCTTGAATAACAAACTAGCCGCATTGTTAGGTGTAGCTGGAAGCGGGGAGTGGAGACCTACTAAGCAGTCTGAAGATGTTAGAGTTGAACTAACAGAGCAAATTGATGCTGAATTGGCTAAGCTTAGAACCATCATGAATAATGATCTTCCTGCATTCAACAATCTAGTTAAAGAGAAATCTGTAGACTACATTGTTATCAAGAAGAGAGATAACTAAAACTATTGATAATCACATTTAAAAAGGGCGACTTGAAAAAGTTGCTCTTTTTTGTTCTAGCCCAATTTAATAGCTGTAGATTTTTAATAAATGAAATGTAAATTCAAAGATTGATTCAACCATACTACTAAAGCATGCACGTTACCCCGAAGGTGATTTTTAAGCCCTTCCTATTGTTGCTAACTCTTCTACCTCATTTTTTATTCTCACAAGAGGTAGACTCGCTTAAAGCTATCCTTGATTCCGATGTTCATGATACTTTGAAAATTCAAACCTATTTAGAATTAGGTAAGGCCTTTGAAAGAAATGATTTAGACTCAAGTTTAAGTTATTTGGATGAAGCACTGCAGATTTCGGAAAGGTTTTCTAGCGAGTTTCCGCAATTCAAAGGCTTTGTATTAAGGGCAAAAGCAGCAGCCTATTTAGCTAATGGAAGCAAAGAATGTTTTGAGTTCTACCTAGAAGCAATGGCCGTTTTTGAGTCTCTGGTATGGAATGAAGAACTGACACTGACACAGTATGAACTGGCAAAAGCTTATGATAGGGCATCACAATTTCATAATGCTATTGAGCATTATGAAGCAGTAATAAATAGAAATAAAAAAGACGGTACAGAGTTTAAGATGGCAGCTGCTTATAATAATGCTGGTTTAGTGTATTACTATTTAAGAGAGCTGGAAAAAGCTTCTGGAATTTTATTGGACGGAATTAGATATGTAAAAACAACACCTGATACTGTTAACCTAAGAGCTTTTTACATGAATTACGGTTTGGTACTGAAGGAGCAAAACAGATACGAATTGGCAAAGCAGTATATGAAAAATGCTCTATTGATCAATGAGGCAATTGGTATTAGAGGACAAGTAGCATTGGCCTATACCAATATTGGTCAGTTATTGATTAAACAAGATAGTCTTGATAGAGCCTTTGAATCGCTCACAAAAGGGTGGGAGATTTCAAAAGAAATTAACACTTCTGGTTGGCCAACTGCAGATTACTATAAAAATGTGTCTACGATTGAGTTTTATCGTGGTAACTACCAAAAGTCGCATGATTACATAGAGAAATCTGTGGCCAATGTGCCCGAAGGAACAGCCCCTCAGTCCAAAGGCGATGTTTATGGCAGTCTGGTGGAGAAAAAGCTGGTTTTGGCTGATTCTGTTTTTGTCGATAATCCAGCCAAGCAAAGGCAACTATGGAATGAGGCTTTGCCTTATGCCATAGAAGGATGGGAATTGGCCAAACAGTCAGAAGCAGGTAATGTACGATATCGGTTGGCCTTGGGGCAAGCAAACCTTTATGCTAAGTTGAAGGATTACAAAAAAGCCTTTGAGTTTGGTAAACTGGCCTTAGAGATATCCCAAGATATTAACGATCAGGCCAAAACAGATGCCATAGCGCGTATGTCTGCTGAGTTTGAAACAGAGCGCATTGAAGCGCAAAACAATTTACTTCAGGAAACCCAAAAACGACAAACAGCTCAGTTAAAGCAACAGCGATATCTCATTGCAGGTGCTCTGGTAGTATTGCTTTTGATAGTTGCTATTATGCTTATTATTCAACGCAATAGGCTAAAGCTTAAGAAGGCAAATGCTCAAGTAGAGAAGTCGTTGGAGCAAAAAGAACTATTATTAAAGGAGATTCACCATAGGGTAAAAAACAACTTGCAAGTAGTTTCCAGTTTGCTCGATTTACAGTCGAGGGGAATTGAAGATGAAAAGGCGCTGTCTACTTTTATGGAAGGCCAGAATAGAGTTAAGGCCATGGCGCTTATACATCAAAAGCTATATCAAAACGAGGATTTGGCTACTATCGATTTTGCTGAATATGCCGAGCAATTAATGGCTGAACTAGCATCTATCTACGCTGGCTCTGTAAATGTTAAAGCATCAGTTAACTCCACTCAGAAAGCTAATTTCGACATCGATACAGCCATACCATTAGGACTTATCTTGAATGAATTGATTTCAAACGCCTACAAATATGCCTTCCAAGAAGGAGAAGGAGTGTTAAGTATTTCGATTGAAGATTTGGGCAATGGAAAACATCAGTTGACAGTTAGTGACTCTGGCGTAGGTCTTCCGCAAGATTTCGATCTCACTAAAGCTAAGAGTTTGGGCCTAAGATTGGTTAGGAGACTATCCAAACAGCTTTATGGTTCGGCTGAATATTATTACGAGCAAGGCAGTAAATTTATCATTACTTTCACAGATACATTAGAGAGAAAAGCGGTTTAATGAGTCAGGTTAAAATCTTAGTTGTTGAAGACGAAATTGTCATTGCAGACAACATTTGTCTAATACTTGAAGACCTTGGTTATGAAGTTTTAGAACCAGCCATCAACTACGAGGAAGCCATTGAGACCATAGAGGCTGAAAAGCCCGACATCGCCATTCTGGATATTCAACTAGGAGGGAGGCGTGACGGTGTTGATCTGGCATGGACCATTAAAGAACAATACGATTTCCCTTTCATTTTCCTCACCTCTAATGCCGATGCAGGTACTATTGAACGGGTAAAGAAAGTGGCTCCCCCGGCATATCTGGTTAAGCCTTTCAAGAAAGACGACCTCTACACTTCCATTGAGTTAGCCCTTCATAAGTATGCCGAGCAGAAAAGTGAAGGAAAGGTGGATGAAGAACTGCTGATTAAGGATGCCATATTCATTAAGGAGAAAAACCTATTTCATAAGATCAAACTAGATGATATACGCTTCCTCAAAAGCGATCATGTATATGTAGAAGTGCACACAGTTAAGAATCAAAAACACCTGATCCGCGGTAGCTTAACCGATCTTTCTGAAAGACTGCCAAAAAACTTCTATCGAACCCACCGCAGTTTCACCATCAATGTAGATCATCTGGAAGCCATTAATTCGGCCTATGTGCTGATGAACAACGAGCAAATTCCTATTGGTAAAAACTATCGTGATGACCTCTTGAAGAAGATACGTGTAGAGTAATTCCCTTTACCGTCATTGCGAGGAAATGTTTTGACCTGAGTCAAACTTGGGACGTGGCAATCCGCCTTTTAAGAGCAGTATCTTACAGAGCTAACAACCTCACTGTATCCGTCATTGCGAGAAACAAGCTTCGCGCAGCAGAAGGTTGTGACGAAGCAATCTCCAAGATTTAAGGATGGGAAAGTATAAGAAGATTGCTTCGTTGCAAAACTCCACTTTGTTCATTTTGTGTCTCGCAAAGACGGTCTGAAATGGTAGTAGTAGTATAAATTTAAGTGCCCAAGATTCTCACTCCCAATACCCAAGACTAATGACCACTAACTAATCCACCAATTCCCCAGTTACCCTTGGAAAGGAGGAACAATTCCTACGAAAGCGAGGAATAAAAACGAAGCAATCTTAACTTTTAGTTAGACCCACATGACGATAGTCAGATTGCTTCGTTACAAAATTCCACCTTGTTAATTTTGCGCCTCTCAAAGATGGTCCGAAATGGCAGTAGTATAAATTTAAGTGCCTAAAATTCTTACTTCCATCACCCAATGACAATTGACCAATGACCAATTCCTAACTTCTGGTGATAACTATATCTCAAAAGCTTTTTTAACCGCTTTTGCTCTTCTCAATGAACGGGCCTTTGGGTTCGGAACAAAAAAACACCCATTCAGAACAATTTCAGGTTTTCTGTTTCTATTCGCTTTATACTCGAATATCCCTTTCGGGACACCTCGACACATCTAGCCTTATCAATTCCTATATGGACTGAAAGGCGACTTGCCGCAAATAGATTCTCTCAGAAGCTTAAAGCTTAGAAAAGCTGTCTCAGGAAGTCTCTTCTCCTTGCTAAGGGAAAGTGCCCAAAGTACAAAATGGGCTATTTCTCCCTTGCCAACGGGAGATGTCCTTTAGGACAGAGGGGTCAAACACACTTTCAGAACAAAACAGCCATAGTTCAGAACATAATTTTTCATGCGCGAAAAACCATTGGTTTCTTCGCTGCTAACTATTGAATACCAAAACATCAACTTTATGAGACACTCAACTAAGACCTCTTCAAATAGTTCAAAGAATAATGGAGTCACCTATTCTCTTTTTGGACTTCTGTTATTCTTAAGCTTATCCATTCTTCCTATTACAGCAACTGCACAGTTTACTGAGCAAATAGGTCAGGATGTAATAGGGATAGGCGAAAGAGGGGAGCTGGGAGATGTTGTAAAATTCTCAGGAGATGGCACTGCCTATATTACGGTCGAATACATTGAAGATGATAACAACGATGTGGGGGTTGTCAGTGTTTATCAACAGCAGAGTGGCGCTTGGGTTTTGATGGGTTCGGCCATTAACACTGAAGATGTGGATGGTGAAATTGTGACTTTGGCTATATCTGATGATGGTCAGACCATAGCTATTGGCAATGCCCATGATTCTACAGATCAGGAAAGAGAAGGTACGGTAAAGGTGTATGCTTTTACGGGTGGAGACTGGGTTCAACAAGGAAATACCTTAAAAGGAAATAACATCTATGATCATTTTGGAATAAGCATTGACTTTTCTGCAGATGCCACCTATCTGGTGGTCGGTGCTCATAGGCCAAAAGAAGAAACTGACGACCCTGACAATATCCGTGCGCGGGCTGGTTATGTAGAGACCTATAAAAAGGGTAATTCGGGGTGGAGTCAAGTAGGAAGTCAACTCTTGAGTGGTCTGGATGTAGATACTTATGGCATGACGGTAAAGCTTTCAGAGGATGCTTCCCGATTATTCGTTTCCAATTGGGTGAATACAACTGGGGATGGTAATACAGTATTCACTTATAAAAATGAAAATGATAACTGGTCAGGAACTGGATCATTAGATGGCCAGGGGGGGCTTCATGGATTTGACATCGCCACATCATTCAATGGCGAAATACTGGCCATCGCAAGTTACTCTTCGTCTTCAACTGGTGCAGTCGATGTATATAAACTTAGAGCTGATGCTCTGGGAAATCCGGAATGGACAGCGATGGGAAGTAGACTCGAAGGAGCCAGTGGAGAAGGTTTTGGAAACAGTATAGACCTTACCCCTGCAGGGTATACTTTGTTTGTTGGAGCACCGAGATACCAAAATCAGACCACTGACAAAGTAGGGGCCGTAAAGGTCTACAATTTTTTAGGAGGCGAGTGGGTAATGCAAGACTTGCAGATCACTGGTCAAATGGATGGAGACATTCTGGGGCATGCCGTATCTGCATCAAATGATGGGCTGATACTGGCCATCGGGGCTCCGGGTGTTGATGCCAACGGCATGGATAGGGTAGGATTGGTTAGGGTTCTGGCAGATTGCCCAGCCGGGGTCACCTGCACCACACAGGAAGTGGCGGTTTGCGGAGATTCTTATGATTTCTCGAATGGCACAAGTGCTACTACTGATGGTAGATATGATATTTTTGAAACCCCAATTGAAAGAGTCAGCTACATAGTTACTTTTCAAAGTACCGAACAAGGTGTAGATGTTTTCCAAAACGCCACCATTGCCGAATCGGGCACAGTAACCTATCAGGCCAACACCAACGCCACAGGAGTACTTTCTTTCGATAAGACACAGGATTTCTGGGTAAACTTAAATGCATTACAAGATGATCTGGATGGAAAAAGCCGCTCTGTCTTTATGTGGGTCAAGGCTGAAAACAATACTACTACCAATCAGGCACTCTTTGCCGTGAATGCGGCAAATGGAGATAACCTGTCTTTCCTTTGGATTGATCCTAGTTCAGACAATCTGGAAGTAAATAGGGGAGGTTCTACCAACGAGTCGGCATCTTACAACATGGGCGACAACACCTGGCACTATGTGGGCTGGACCTACGATCATTCCACGGGTCAAACGATAACTTACGTAGATGGTATAGAAAATGACCGGTTTACTACTGGAACCTCCGTTCCAAATGCATCTGCACAATATTCATTGGGTCAGGAGTTTGATGGCAATAGTATTAGTGACCTCTATAATGGCGACATGGCAGAAATCTCTGTATGGGATGAGGTGCTGACAGGAGCTGATATTAGGCAAGCCATGATGGCGAAGATCAATAGCGGCCACCCTAAGTATAACAACTTAGTTGGGTATTACTCTGTTTTCGGAGATTGTAACGATACTAATGATGTTTTAAAAGACCATTCTGGCAAAGGCAATGATGGGCTAATGGTCAATGACTTCACGGTTGATTTTCAAAATGTGCAGTCTATTCCGTGCTTCAATGCCATTGACTGGTACGAACATATTAGCTGGAAAAAGGATGGTGCAGAAGTTTCAACCGATCCTACATATACTTTCGATGTAGCTGCCGGAAGTTACGAGTTGATAGCCACCAGAAACTTTGTTCAAAGCACCGATAGCTGGACCATGACTTTGAACAGCAATGCAACTACGGCAGATCTAATTGCTGATGAAACACTCTGTGCTGATGATCCTATTACCAGAACAGTAAGTACCAGTGCCGTCAACTACCTCGATTTTGAAGAAACAGAAGATAATTCAGTTCAACTCAATGCACTTACCGATGATATAGCTGGTAAAAGCTACTCGGTATTTATGTGGCTGAATAAAGAGAGCAATATTGGTAGTGGTGACTTTAACGAGGTCTTGGTCTTTCAAGATTCAGATGTAGACAACCTGAGTCGTTTTTACATCAGAGATACAGAGCGTTTAGCCTTATGGGATGGTACTAATGATCGCCTAAATTCTTCTGTACTGTCTAATGATACATGGTATTTTGTTGGGTACACTTATGACAATGCAACTGGTGAGACAAAACTCTACCTGAATGGTAATGTGGAAGACAGCGGAACGCTGAATATGCCACTTGGCGATGGCTGGATTGCAACGCTAGGGGCAAAATATAATGACAACGGCCTAGAAGATTACCTGGATGGCAAAATGGCCGAAATCACCATCTGGGATAAGGTTTTAACTCAGGAAGAAGTAACCAGCCTAATGGGCGCTGCCTCGGCACATGATGCCACTAATCTGGTAGCAGCTTATGGTACTCATAAAAATATTGCCGACAATCTATTGCGCGACCTTACCGATAACGGTAACAATGGCTTGGCCTCTCACAGCTCCATATTTGTAACAAGTCATGAAGCTGAAATCACTGATTATGATGCCTCTGCCAATTATTCATTCTCTTGGAAAAAGGGTGGTGCTGAATTTGATACCGATGCCACAGGAAACATTGCGGTAGAAGAAGGAACCTTGCAATACTCCGTAACCTATGGTACTCCGCTATTCCAAAAATTAGATGACTTTAGCTTGAGTTATACTAATTTGATTCCTACCCAGCCAACAGGTAAGACAATAGCCTCATCTACCAATGTAACCTTTGAAGTAGAAGAAATACCGGGTGCGTCTTACCAATGGTATAGAAGAGAAGAAGGGTTTGATGAAATAAACATAACAGGAGGACTTTTAAACCGGGACGTATATCGGGCACCCGATGGTACCATCTACAACGCTACTTCAACCGCAGGTATTTATTATACAACTGATGAGGGAAATACTTGGGTTATCAGGAACACGGCTCATGGATTGCTTATAGATGATATTAAAGAGATAAAGATCTTTGATGATAATATCTATGCGGTGCAGATAAATAAAGCTGTTAGTATTTCAAAAGATGGAGGAAACAGTTTCCAAACACTTTTTCAAGTCACCCCAAATGCCAGCGCTAATCTACCTCAGACTGTAATGAAAGCGGAAGATGGGACTATTTACATTGGAGCTCTAAATGGGTTACATGTTTCTACTGACGGAGGGGCAAATTTCAGTAAACATTCGGATGTTACAGGAATGGTTGAAGTACTCTATGAGGTGGAAGGAACTCTTTACGTAGGAAGCCGTGAAGGACTATTTATTTCAAATGATAATGGAGCTAATTTTGTTCAGAAGACTATTACAGATGGTCTTGCCTTCAATAGTATTCGAGATGTTTATAAATCTGGAAATAAGCTTTATGTAAGTACACAAACAGCGGATTTTAAAGATGGAGCTATTTCTATCTCTACAAATGCAGGTGAGTCTTTCACTAAAACCGTCACTGAAGCCAATGGGTTTAACGGGAATCTAGTGAATGCTATCTACGAATTCGCTGGACAACTCTTTGTAGGTACAAGTAGAGGGCTGTTTGTATCCTCTGATCAAGGAGATTCATTTAGTCAATTCCCTACTTCAGACCCATTTACGAAAACCGTAAAGTCCCTTAATAAATATAATGGACACTTGGAGGTGGGTACATTAGTAGGTCTATCGATCTACAATAGTAATCTTGAGCTTGAAGATCAAAATAGCGGATCAAACAACCTTATTGAGGGAGCGACAACCCACCAGTTGACTATCAGCAACGTAACATTAGAGCAGAGTGGAAATATATATTTCGTGGAGGTTACAAAAGATGGTTGCAAGCAGCAATCGGATGATCTTTTATTAACGGTTCTGGATGTGCCAGGAGTTACATCCATTACCCCGGCCAATGAAAGTACCGATGTAGCTATAGATACCGAACTGAGCATCGAGTTTAGCAAGACTGTTTCCAAAGGAACAGGTGAACTCAAAATCTATGATTATGGTACCGATGCCCTTATACAAATACTTACGGCAAATGATTTGACTATTGAAGGTAGTACAGCTACCGTTACATCAGGAGTATCTCTCGAATATGCCACCCAATACTACATTACTTTAAGTGCCGATCTGGTAAAGGATGAAAGCGATGCCGGAAACCTGGCCATGACCAATAAAGACACATGGACTTTCCATACGGTTTGTGAGCCTTTAGTCTTGACTGAGCCTGAAGATCAAACAGGAGTCATCGGTCAAAGTGTCACTTTCTCGGTTCCCGAAGTAGCGGGTGCTAGTTACCAGTGGTTTAACGAAAATGACAGAACAGATGAATTGTTGAGTAACATTGGTTCAATAGCTTCAGTTTCGGCCACCTCTTCAGGAATATTTGTAGGTGCTGCTACTGGATTATATAGGTCTACTAATGACGGAGAAAGCTTTGCCCAACTCAATGATTCTACAAATATTAATGTTGTATTAGAAAAGAATGGAATTCTATATGTTGGGTATGAATCTGGTTTGGGTATCTCTACAGACAATGGTGAAACCTTTTCAATCAAAACAACAACCAATAGTGATTTACCTAGCAATGACATTGCCAACATCTCGGTTTTTGACAATACCCTTTTCCTTTCTATAAGTGATGCTTCTATCAACGGAGGAGTAATAGTTTCTACCAATAACGGAGAGAGTTTTGTTAGAAAAACATCTAGCGATGGCCTAGGCAGCAATGAAGTATATGATGTCTTTGCAGCAGGAGATAATATTTATGTGGCCACCAAGTCAGGGTTGAGCATTTCTACAAATGGTGGCAATAGTTTTGAAAACAAAACCTCTGCCAACGGTTTAAAAAATAACAATGTTAGAAATGTGGTAGTGTCAGCGAATGGAACAATCTATGCTGGCACCTCTAGTGGCATGAGCATATCTACCGATGGAGGAGCCACTTTCACTGACATGCCAACGAATAGCGAACTTGCTAGTTCTATTGTCCGTGACTTAGAGATAGATAATGACTTAGTCTATATAGCAGTGCGGAGTACAAGTGGTGGAGCGGGTATATACTCAACCAATGATGGAGGTCAAACACTCAATACTGTTTTTGAAGAAGGTTTTGCTGGTTACAGGTCAGTGGCAATTTCAGTGCTTAATAATAAGGTATATGCTGGCGGAGTGGCCAGTACATTGCTTAGCCATTCTAGTACCAGTCCTTTGGTTTCTGGTTCAGACGCCACAGTAGATAACTACATCTCTGGAGCCAATACAAGAGAGCTCACCATCTCCAACCTTACTGAAGACTTCGACCAAACAAAATACTTCGTTGTTGTAACTAAAGGTATTTGTGAGGAGACTTCAGAACTTATTACACTCACACTTTCTGATGCCCCGATTCCTATCACCATTACTTCCTTGAATCCAAATAATGGAAGACAGAAAGTGAGCCGAAATACCCAGCTTGTGATTACTTTAGATAGCGAGGTAACAAAGGGTACTGGCAATATTGAGTTAAAAAGGTCCGTAGATGATCAATTAATTACGCAGATTGAAGCTAATGGTAGTTTAGTGTCTATCGATGGTGCAGTAGCAACAATCTCTTTAGGAGATGCCGCCTTAGATTATGGAACAGAATATTACGTTTTAATTCCTAAAACTGGTTTTACAGCATCAGGTAAAGAGTTTGTTGGCGTTACAGACAAGACCTCATGGTCATTTATTACTGAATGTGATGATTTAATTACTAATCAGCCGCAAGATCAAGTTGGAAGCATCGGAAAAAGTGTGACTTTTGAGCTTCCTGAAATAGACGGGGCAACTTATCAGTGGACTTATTATCCATTTGGAATTAGACAGAATTTACCAGAGCAAACTGGTAAATATGAGGGTACAACAACGAACAGGTTAACTGTTCTCAACCTTGATAATACTGACGATAGAGATCGTTTTCAGGTACTGGTAACCTTAGGTAATTGTTCTGAAACTTCCGATCAGGTATTTATTACTATTGGCTCCAGCTCAAATCAACCCAAGTTGATAAGCACGGTTCCAGCTTTAGATGCAACTACAGTAGAATCAGATTTTAACGCAGGAGGTAATAATTTTCAGATCAATTTCGAGGAACCTATTTCATTACAGACTTCCGCTCAATCTGGACTTATTCAAATTTACGATGCTTCCAATGATCAATTGCTTGGATCGAACACTATTCCAAGAACCGGAACTTACTTTGCCAATCTTTCAAATAATGATAGAACCCTCAATTTTAGTTTTATCAATGTTGCAGGCAATGGATCTGTAGAGCTTGAGGCTGGGCAAGAGTACTACATTCTCATTACAGAAAATCATATTAATGGTGCTGATAACGGAACCTCATATACCATCTCCGACCCAACCGTTTGGCGATTCAGCACTTTGGCCTTGCCAAGCACCCCAATGCTCACTGCCACAAGTCCGACAGACGATGCCACAGATGTGGCCATTTTGGCCAACATAACACTGACCTATAGCGAAAATATTCAGGCTTATGTATACGGAGAAGGAGGAACCACAGCCAACAATGTGGTACTATACGATGTCAATGATAATGTGGTTGAAACTTTCCCTGCCAACACCTTGACCTACAGTGGTTCTAAAGTAACCATCAATCCGTCTAGCGATTTAGCGTACAATACGGCTTACTACCTTCTGATAGAGAACGAAGCCTTCATTAGCAATAATGAAGTGAAAACTGCAGCTATTACCGATCCTACGGTGATTAGCTTTACCACGACAAGCCAGCCTAACACGGCACCGGTAGCTAGTAGTGTAAGCATTGCTGGTAGCTTAGAAGCCAATCTGGAGCTTACAGGTTCTTATAACTATAGCGATGCAGATAGCGATGCAGAATCGGGTTCAACTCTTCAATGGTATGTAGCCGATGATGCGAGCGGGGCCAATAGAACTGCAATAAGTGGAGCAACCTCAGGCACATATACCCTCACTTCTTCTGAAGTAGGCAAATACATCACATTTGCGGTATCACCAAACGATGGAACGGATGCAGGAACACAAACATTCGCCACCTATACAGGGCCGGTAGTGGCTGCTGTGGTGCCTACGGTAATCAGTACTATACCAACTGATGGCTCGGTAGATGTGGCCAAAGATGCCAACCTGAGTTTCACCATGAGGGAAACGGTGACCAAAGGAACAGGGAATATCACCCTGACACCTATAACAGGAATTGCAACTGTCATTGATGTAACTTCTAATGAGGTGGCTATTTCAGGAGCAGAGGTAACTATTAACCCAGACAGTGATTTACTAGAAGGGCAATTCTATACGGTCACTTTCGATGCCTCAGCCTTTGTTGATGCCGATGGCAACAACTCTGCTGGGCTAACCAGCCAAACTGCCTGGAACTTTACGGTAAAGGAAGCTAATGTAGCTCCTGTAGCTCAGGGGGTAAGTATTAAAAAATCTTTGGTTGTTGATGGGGTACTGGAAGGTTCGTACGCATATTCAGATGCGAATGACGACCCTGAATCGCGTACGACCTTCCAATGGTACCGAGCCGATAATTCTGCAGGTGCTAACAGAGTAGCTATTGTCGGAGAAACCACCAAAAGCTACACGGTTGTAAATGACGACAATGGCAAGTTTGTAAGCTTTGAAGTAAGGCCTAGCGATGGTGTATTGACCGGAACGGTAGAAGAAAGCACATTCTTTGGACCGGTGTTAATTAATGATGGTATCACTAATATTCCACCAGCCTTTACTTCAGATGCATTGACATCCATCTCCGATGATGAAGCCTATAGCTATACAGTCACCTACGAAGACCTGAACAATGATGTACCAACACTTACTAAAACAACAGGGCCAGATTGGTTGACAGTGAATGGTTTGGTGCTCTCAGGAAACCCAACTTCAGCCAACATTGGTAACCATAGTATTGTCTTGACCTTAGATGATGGTAATGGTGGTACAAAGACCCAAGAGTTCACTGTAAACGTTCTTCAGAGCAATACAGCACCATCAGTTAATGGAGTGGAGGTCTCGGGCACAACCACCATCGATGAAGTTTTGACTGCCACCTATAACTTTATAGATGCCGAATTGGATGCAGATAATTCATCATTCAAATGGTACCGATCTGAGGATAATTCAGGAACCGGCAAAACAGAAATAGCAGGAGCCACTACCACTACTTATGTGTTAACGGCTGCCGATGCCGGTAAATACATCAGCTTTGAGGTAACACCGAATGATGGTAAGATTAGTGGTACCGATATTGAAAGTACAGCGGTAGGTTCTATTGCCAAGAAAATACCAAGCCTTTCACTAAGTGATATATCCAAAACTTATGGCGATGCCGACTTCAACTTAGCTGCAATTACGAATTCTTCAGGAGCCGTTACTTACACTTTCGATAATGACCAAACTGGAGCGGCTATCAATGGTTCTACTGTAACCTTGGGCAATGCAGGTGAGATTTTAGTAAATGTAAGTTTGGCCGAAGATGCCGAGTATACATCTCGTCAGGTGCAAGGCACGATTACGGTAGCTAAAAAGGCCATAGCATTGAAAGCAACCGATGCGGGTAAGTTGGTTGATGATACCGATCCGACCTTAGAATTTACCGTAACAAGCGGTTCCATAGTAGGAGAAGATGAAGTAGTAACCGTAGGCAGAGATGCTGGTGAAGCACCAGGTATCTATGCCATAAACCTGACTGACGGTAACAGTGCGGCCAACTATGAAATAACGGTTGTTCCGGGAGTATTCACTATTTCACAAAGAAGCCTGACCATAACAGCCCAGGCCGCAACCAAAACCTATGGAGATAATGACCCTGACTTTGCTTACTCAATCACCAGTGGTTCACTGAATGCTGGTGACGAACTGAGTGGTGCAGTTACCAGGGTTGCAGGCGAAGATGTAGGTACTTATGCCTTGCAGAGTAGCCTGTTCAACCCTAACTACGACATAAGTTTTGAGAGTGCCGACCTGATCATTGAAAAGACAGATTTGACTGCCACGGCAGACGATCAAACCAAATTCTTGGGAGAGGCTAATCCTGAGCTTACTATTAGCTATTCAGGTTTTGAGAACGGAGATACCAAGGCAGATATCACAGAACCGACCATAGCCACCACGGCAACCGAGTCGAGCCCAGTTGGAACTTATGATATCACGCTTTCTGGTGGTGCCGCAGCTAACTATAACATCAACTTAGTTAATGGTCAACTGACTGTAGAACAGAGACCATTTATAATAACGCTTGATGCTCAATATTCTATAAGTAGAGAGATTGAGGTGTTTGGTGTTATTGAAGGGCTAATGTATGATTATACTGTAGACTGGGGAGATGGAAATATAGATACCAACTTGACAGAAGCAGCTAAGCATACTTATACTTCTGCGGGGCCATTTACTGTTAAAGTGACAGGTAACTACCCAGGGCTTCAATTGAAATACTTCAACATAAAGTCTATTGAGCAGTGGGGAAGCCAAGAATGGGAGAGTCTTGAAAATGCCCTTCAAAATAGAGAGTTGACAATTAATGCAACCGATGCTCCAGACCTATCACAAGGGCCATCTATGGCTGGTATGTTCCGCTCTACCCGTATTGGTTCTCCTGATTTAACAGCTTGGGATGTTTCATTGATTACCAACATGTCTGATATATTCAATGGCTCTGACTTTAATGGTAATGTCAGTAACTGGAATGTGAGTAATGTCACAGATATGAGTGGTGCCTTTGGCAGCACACCTTTTAATGGTGACATCAGCACCTGGAATGTAGGGAACGTCACTACCATGAGGAGCATGTTTATTCAGGCTACGGATTTCAATGGTGACCTGTCAAACTGGGATGTATCCAGCGTAACCAATATGGAGTCCGTGTTTAACAATGCAGATTCCTTTAACGGAGACATTTCTTCATGGGATGTAAGCAGTGTAACTGATATGACTGGTATGTTCTCCGAAGCAGATCTATTTAATCAGGATATTTCTTCATGGGATGTTTCGAATGTAGTGGATATGGCGGCCATGTTCTCTGGTACGAAGGCCTTTAATCAACCAATAGATGCTTGGGATGTGAGCAGCGTGGTGACTATGGAAATCATGTTCAGAAATGCCGATGCCTTCAACCAAGATTTGAATTCATGGGACGTGAGCAAAGTGGAGAAGTTTGACGAAATGTTCAAGCAGACGGCTCTGTTCAATGGTGATATAACAGGCTGGGATGTATCCAGCGGACAGGATTTTGAAGAAATGTTCCAAGAAACGGAAGCTTTCAATCAGCCTATTGGTAATTGGAACCTGGCTAGTGCCACACGAGTAAGAAGAATGTTCAGAGATGCTGAGGTATTTAATCAGCCAATCAACAACTGGCGTTTCCCTAACCTCGAGAGTTTAGAGCAGATGTTCTGGGGAGCACTGGTATTCAACCAGGACCTGAACGACTGGGATGTCTCCAATATTACCAACATGGCCAGCACCTTTGAGGAGGCAGAGTCTTTCAATGGCAATATTTCTAATTGGGATGTAAGCAAGGTGGAAGACTTTGACGAGTTCATGAATGAAACTCCTTTCAATCAAGATATCAGTGGATGGAATGTGAGTAATGCTAAGGACTTCGGCAGAATGTTCGAAGACTCACCTAACTTCAATCAAGACCTCAGCAATTGGGATATGAGTAAGGCAACCGATGTCGCTTATATGTTCGAGAGCGCGTCCAGCTTCGATCAAGACATCAGTAGCTGGCAGTTGACGAGTGTAACCAGTTTTGGTTCGATGCTCAAGAACTCTGGGCTTTCAGTTGAAAACTATGACGCATTCTTGATTTCGATCTCTGAGCAAGAACTAATAACCGATGTTCAATTTGATGTCGAAGGCCTCCAATACTGCGCAGGTGCAGCCGCCAGACAATCATTGATTGACAACTTCAACTGGACAATCGAGAACGATTCGCAGGCTTGTTCAGCAACGGTGACCATTGCCGATGTGTCGGCCAATGAAGATGATGGAGCTATTACAGTTACCCTAACTTCCGATGCTTTTGTAGTTGGTGGCTTCACGGTAGATATAAGTACAAGCAATGGAACTGCCGAAGCAGGTATGGATTACACCGCTGTGACTTCCGAGACCATCACTTTTGCCGGAACAGTAGGAGAGACCCAAAGCTTTACGATCACCCCAACGGCCGATTCGAGTGTAGAGAGTGATGAGACACTGACGGTTAGCATGAGCAACTTGGTGACAGATGCTTCGAACACAGTAACCATTACGGATGAGGCGACAATAACCATCCTAAACGATGATGTGCCAGTAGTTTCATTCAACACAACGGCCGAGAGTAACGCAGAATCAGTATCTACCGCCAGCATAGAAGTAATGCTAAGTCAAGCTGGTTTGGTCGCGTCAACAGTTGACTATACTGTATCGGGTACAGCTACAGGAGGAGTTGATTACACTCTTGCCAATGGTACACTCAGTTTTGCAGCAGGAGAGCTTAGCAAAAGGATAGACCTGACAATTGTTGACGATGCGCTTATTGAGGAAAATGAGACGGTAGTGATAACCCTATCCAATGCCTCTGGTGCCAGCTTGGGTACCAATACAGTGTACACTTATACTATTGTGAACAACGATGCACAGGTGACCATTGAAGATGTGAGCCAGTTTGAAGATGGAGAGTCTTTCTTAGTTACCGCTACACTTGAAGGGACTATAGAAGGCGGATTTACCGTTGATCTATCGACTGCCGATGGCACAGCTACGGTGGTCGATGGAGACTACACCGCGGTTAGTGGAACTACATTAACCTTCATCGGAACCGATGGTGAAGTTCAAAAGCTGGATATAGCTCCGGGTGTTGATAGCAAACTCGAAGCCGATGAGACCTTTACTGTTTCCTTGAGCAACCTGTCCGGAACCACAGCCAATGTAGTAATCACAGACCAGGCCGTATTGACGATCAAGAACGATGATGCAGCGGCAGTAACCCTTGCCGATGCCAGCGGAAATGAAGGAGACGGAGCCATTACAGTTACGGCTACCCTAGACAATGCCGTTCAGGGCGGGTTCACGGTAGAAGTAAATACAGCAGATGGAACAGCAACGCTAGCCGATAGCGACTACACAGCCGTTGCGGGTAAAACGCTGACCTTTGCCGGAACAGCCGGAGAAACGCAAACCTTTACAGTAACTCCAACCAACGATCTGGTTATTGAGGCCAATGAAACACTGACTGTTTCAATGAGTAAGTTAAGCACTGCCTTGGGGGTTGATATCAGTGATGGAGCCACGGTAACCATCGTTAATGATGACTTCAACAACGCTCCAACCGACATCGCTATAAGTACCACTTCAATAGCCGAGAACAATGCGTTGAATGCAGCTATTGGAACACTGACTACGGCTGATGCCGATGCTGGTAACACCCACACTTATGCACTAGTAAGTGGTGCAGGAGATACCGACAATGCCAGCTTCACGGTGGATGGTTCAACCTTAAAAGCGAACAACACTTCGTTCAACTTTGAGGATAAAGCCAGCTATTCGGTTCGTATTGAAACCAACGATGGAGCAGGCGGAACTTTTGCCAAGGCCTTTGAAATTACGGTAAGTAATGTAAATGAAGCACCATTTACGCTGAGCCTTACCAATGCCACCATCGATGAAGCCGATGAAGCCCAAGAAGTAGGTCAGCTTATGTCGCTCGATCCAGACAATGGAGACACTTTCACCTATAGCCTGATGGCCGGTGATGGCGATGCCGACAATGCGCAGTTTGCCATTAGTGGCAACACTTTGAGCACAGCGGGAGCCATAGATTTTGAAGATGGGGCAAGCCGAAGCATCCGTGTGCAGGTAGCCGATGCAGGCGGGCTTACTTTCGAGCAAACCTTCAGCATAACTATTGAAGATGTGGTGGCCGAACCAGTGAGGGAGTACACCCAAAACCAGCCAGGAGCCGATGTGAAGAACGTATTCTCGCCAAACGGTGATGGAATCAACGAAACCTGGGTGATTGAAGACTTGCTGGACAACCCGTTCAACCAGGTGAAAATTTTTGCTCAAGGTGGAAAACTCATCTACAGCAAAGTGAACTACTCCAACGATTGGGCAGGGACGTTCAAGGACAATCCGGTGCCAGATGGTACCTACTATTACGAGATACTCATCTTTGAAAACGAGCAATCTACAAGCCCAGCCAGAACCATTAAAGGCTTCCTGACCATCATTAGAAACAGATAATTATCAAAGTCATGCATAAGCAAATGAAAAACATCAGAAACAAATTCATCCTTGTCTTTACTATGGCTTTGATAGCGATAGGCGTAAAGGCACAGCAAGTACCCTTGTACAATCAGTACTTCAATGCAGGCACATTGGCCTACCCTTCGGGGGCAGTCTTTCAGGAGCATCGTTACATAAGTTTGGTGTACCGCGACCAGTTTGGGGGGCTGGTCGGGGCACCAAAGAACTTCGCCCTGGCCTATAACTCTACTTTTAGAAATAAGCTGGCTTTTACAGGAAATGTAACTACAGCCGACATTGGTTTCACCAGTCAGGTCAAATTCTCTGGAGGCATAGGCTATAAACTGTTTGGCGAAGCAAACGATGGACTGAGTATAGGTAGCCAAGTTGGTCTTTCCTTCTTCAGCCTGAACGAAGAAAGAGTGAACCCAGAAAACCCATCGGACAATGTGCTGGTAGACTTACTGGGTAACAATGGAAGCTCCTTGAGTGTAGACTTTTCGGCCAGTTACCGAAAAGGTAGACTGGGCATAGATGTGGCCGTTCCAACGGTAATCAACCAAAGCCTGTCAGACGATGCCTATATCCGCATTAACGATGACAACGTGCCTGACTTTATAGGTGGAGCAAGATATGGCTTCACCATCAACCCAGAGCTGAGTTTCACCCCATATTTGGGAGTGAGGTTGAGAGAAACCATTGGTGCCGAACTGGATGTAATGGGAGAGTTGGACTTCAAAGACAAGTTCAAAGCCTCGTTGGGCTACCGCGATAACTACGGACCAACCATTGGTATTGGAGCTCAGCTGTTGCCAAAGCTGTTGTTCACCTACAACTATGATTTTGGACAGAAAGACGCCCCGTTCTTGGCTGATGGCTTCAATGAGTTTGGGCTTCACTATCAGCTTAACACCCCGGAAGAAAAGGCCAATGTATGTGAAGAAGAAGGGCTAGCCGTAGTGAACAGGATCATAGACCAACGCATTTTCGATGAAAACCTGGTGAACCCAGAAGACAAAGAAAAAGCCTTGTGCTACTTGAAGAGCTTGGAAGAAGGCAAGAAGAAGGAAGTCAATAAGAAAGCAGAAGAAGCCTATAAGGCCCTATTCTTAAAGATTGAAAAAGAAGAGTTGGCCAAGATAGAAGCAGCCAGACTGGAAGCCTTGCGAGTGGAGAAAGCCAAGCAAGAAGCCGAAGAAGCAGCAGCAGAGCGCAGAAGGGTGGAAGAGATTGAAAGGGCCAAGATGAAAGAGCTGGAGAGATTGGCTTTGGAGAAGGAAAGGGCGATCAAGAAAGCCTTGAGCCTGGCCACAGAATCAGTCGCCTTTAACTCTGGCAGTGCCAACCTGAAAGAAGAGTCGTTTGAGTCGCTCAATCAGGTGGTGGAATTACTCAAGTCCAACCCAGAGCTCAGGTTGAAGCTATCGGGCTACACCGACAATAGCGGTAATGCCCAGTCGAACCTAGCGCTATCCAAACAAAGAGCAGCAGCAGTAAAAGCCTACTTAGTAAGCCAAGATGTAGCAGCAGATAGGTTAGAAGCCGAAGGTTATGGCATAGCCAACCCAAGAGCAGACAACAGCACAGCCGAAGGCCGGGCACTCAACAGGAGAGTGGAGCTTTCCATCATAAAGAAATAAGTTGATGGCTATTGAAGGTTGAGGTTAATAGTCAAAATAAAAAGCCACCGAACGGGTGGCTTTTTTCAAGTGAAGAGCGTTGAGGTGAATGAGTTTTTAAAATGAAAGGAGCTTAGAATAGGACAATATGAAGAGCTTCGAATTGCGCGACAATTATATTTTGTTTATCGACTTATAAATGAATTAATAGGCTTATAATTAAGGTTTCGGTATCTAATTTCTGAACAAGCTGGATAGAGAAAGAGACTAATGGAAATAAAAAAAAGACTAAAAGACTATTTGGTTCAGAATGTTTTGGATCAAAATGAGGCTGGACAGCTATCTGATACTACCACCCTGATTTCAAGTGGAATTGTTGACTCAATCACCACTTTACAACTGGTCGAATTCATTGAAACAGAATTTAACATAGAGTTTGATGCTCATGAGGTAGATAGGGATAATCTAGATACGCTCATCTTGATTGAAAATTTCGTAGAGCGTAAACGTCAAGGATAAAGGTGGATAGGCTTTTATCCAACATACTTCTAACACCTTTCTCTGATTATCCTGATAATCCAGCATTTGATTTGCCTGGGGTTGAAGAGCTGACTTATTCAGGGATTAATTGGAGATCAAACCAGTTGTTAGATTTTCTCAATAGCATTGGAATTGAAAAGGGAGACCGGGTAGCTATTTGGTCCGGAAAAAGCATCGATACCTTGGTTGTATTATTGGGTGCCGTATTAAATGGTTGTGTTTATATACCCGTAGATAAGCTGGCACCATTGGATAGGTTGAAGGCAATTTTAAGTGATAGTTTGCCTCAAGCTTTAATCTTGAATAGTGACGATAAGAGCTCATTAGACCTTGAAGGAATCCCTATAGTTGATAAACGACCGATTCCAAATACCTCTTTGCTCATTTTAAAACTGAATTGGTGTAAATCAGAGCTAAAACTTCCATCAGATTTAGCGTTTATTCTCTATACATCCGGATCGACAGGTGTTCCGAAAGGAGTTATGATAACGCATAAAAATGCACTCAGTTTTATCAATTGGGCTTCAATAAATTTTAGTTTTTCAGAAAATGACATCTTCAGCTCTGTAGCACCTTTTCATTTCGATCTGGCGGTATTCGACATTTTTGTAGCTATGGTGCATGGTGCTAAGGTGGTACTAATGGATGAACAAACTATTCGCAATCCTCTGTTGCTTGCTCAGCTTATAGAGGTAAAGGAGATTACGGTTTGGTATTCAACCCCAACAATTCTCATGCTCATGCTTAGGTATGGAAAGTTGAAACGGAGAAATTACAGTTCAATCCGACATGTATTTTATGCGGGTGAAGTTTTTCCTAAAGAGCAATTAGTTTCAGTAAAAGAAGTATGGAACAAGGCTGATTTTTATAATCTCTATGGGCCGACAGAAACCAACGTGTGTACTTGGTGGACCATTCCAAAGAATCTTCCAAATGAATTTAACTCCAGGACAATAGGTGTGAATTGTGGTCATACTCAATGCGAAATCCTGAATGAGGAAGGATTGGAGAGTGAAATAGGGGAGTTAGTGGTAAGTGGCGATTCTGTGAGCCCGGGGTATTTAAATCGGCCAGAATTAAATAAGTCTAAATTTTTTGAGGATAGTTCTGGGATCACCTGGTATAGAACTGGAGATCGGGTACAAAGACTTCAAAATGGAGGCTTCAATTATTTGGGTAGAATAGACCGCATGGTAAAAAAGAGAGGCTACCGGATAGAACTCGATGAGATAGAGACGGTCTTAAATAGTAATGAGAATATTTCCAGAGCAGCGGTAATTAATGAAGTTAGTGAAGAAGGAGAAATAAGTATCATTGCTTTTGTTGTAGCCTTCAATCCGCAGTTTAGCATAGGTGAAATGAAAGACTATGTTAAGCACAAATTGCCATCTTATATGCTCCCGGATAAGTGGTTTTTTGTAGATGATTTGCCTCTTACAAGTACGCAAAAAGTAAACTATCAAGACCTTAAACTACTAGTGAAGTAACTATGAATTTTTCTTTTTCACCATACCAAGAGGATATTAAAAATGAGGTTTTAGACTTTGCAAAAAAGCATTTGAATGAGGACATAGTTACTAGAGATAAAAATCAATTTTTTGATAGAAGTCTCTGGAGTAAGCTTGGTGAAATTAAGTTGCCTGGTTTGTGTATTCCTGAAGAGTTTGGAGGCCGAGGACTTGATCCATTAACCACTGTTTTAGCTCTTGAGGCTTTTGGAGAAGGTTGCGAAGATGGAGGCCTTTGTTTTGCTGTGTCAGCGCATATGTTGGCCTGCTGCGTTCCTATTTGGCTTTATGGCAGCAATGACCAAAAGCAGGCCTTTTTACCAAAGCTTTGCGATGGTACATGGATAGCGGGGAATGCCATGACTGAGCCGCATTCCGGTTCTGATACATATGATGTAAGAACCACGGCTGTAGCATGTAAAGACAATTATATTTTAAAAGGTCACAAAAGTTACATTTCTAATGGTCCTGTGGCAGATGTTATACTAACCTATGCTTTAACCGATAAAGAGAAAGGCTTCTTTGGAGGTATATCTGCTTTCTTGCTCAGCAAAGAAATGCCTGGATTAACCCTTACAGATTCAGTAGATAAAATGGGAGTGAGGACATGCCAAATGGGAGAGGCTAGATTTAAAGATTTAGAACTTTCAACAAATAGTGTTCTTGGCAAAGCTGGTGCCGGAGCAATGATTTTTAATAAGTCCATGGAGTGGGAAAGAACCTGTTTGGGAGCCATCCATTTGGGCGCTATGAGTCGTGTTTTAGAGAATACAATTGCCTTTGTTAAAGAGAGGAAATCGGGAGATAAATCAATAGGGAGTTATCAAGCAATAAGTCATCAATTGGCTGACTTAAAAGTTGGATTGGAGGCTTCAAGACTTATGACTTATCAGGCTGCCTGGAAACTTGGTAGTTCTAAGATGAGCACGATGGAAGCCTCTGCCAGTAAGCTCTTTGTGAGTGAGTTTTTTAAAAAGTTTGCCACATCAATTTTTCAAATTTATGCTGGTAAAGCCTTTAGGGAGAATCATGAAGCAGAACGTCTGTTGCGAGACGCTATGGCCAGTACCATCTATTCAGGTACATCGGAAGTTCAAAGAAGTGTTATTGCAAAAATGATGAGAGTATAACAGTGGATAAGGTTTACGATTTTGTCATTATAGGAGGTGGTCCGGCAGGTAGCACTGCTGCTTCTAATTTAGCCAGAAATGGATTCAAGGTGTTGGTGCTGGAAAAGGAAAAGTTCCCAAGGTTTCATGTGGGGGAATCTTTATTGCCATTTTGTTACGGGCTTTTCAAAGATTTGGGAGTGCTGGGTCAAATGGAAAAGGAGTTTAAAAGAAAACCGGGTGTTACATTTTCTAATTCCGATAATACCAATAGTTCTAACTGGTGTTTTAATCACCTCATTAAGGACGACTCACACTTATCCTTTCACGTGGAAAGGGATCGGTTCGATAAAATTCTACTGGAAAGAAGTCGTGAACTTGGTGCTGAGGTATTGGAAGCTACACAAGTTTCAAGCGTTGATTTTTCATCAAACAAACATGTGAAAGTCGTTACCAAAAGCGAGGAATGTTTCCTTGCTAATTTTCTAATTGATGCTAGCGGGCAAGACGCTTTTCTCGGAAAGTTGCAGGGTACTAAAAGAAATCAACCACAGCTTAGTCAACGCATTGCCCTTTCTGCTCACTGGGAAAAGGCTAAACTAGACCCAATATTGAAGGAAGGAAACTTGAGGATTGTTTCCTTAGAAGGAAGAAAGAAGGGTTGGATTTGGATGATTCCAGTTTCTGACCAAAGACTTAGTGTTGGAGTAGTTGTTGAGCTAGATTACTTCAAAAGCAAGAAAAGAAATGAGAAAAGTAGTTCAAGTGATTGGCTGAGAGATTTTTATATAAGTGAGGTTAACTCTTGCAGGTTAGGTAAGGAAGTCTTGACGAGTGCTAAAATGGCGATGGAGGTTGCTGTCAATAGTAACTATTCATTTGATGTTTCACAAAAGTATGGAGATAGGTTTGCCGTAATTGGAGATGCCGCATCTTTTTTAGACCCTATGTTTGCCAGTGGAGTGTTTGTAGGAATGAAAAGTGCGATGTTGGTAACCAATGCCCTTCTTAATATAAATGAAGGTGAATATGAAAGTGAGCTTATTGATGCTTACTCTCAGATATCTGGGGCATACCAATTATTGGAATTAATGATTACAACTTTCTATAACCCAGATGCCATTAAATTTTCAGAATTAGATCATGGGTCTATAAGTGAGTATAAAAAGCTGGATACAGTTTTTGGCATAATGCACTTAGTTCTGGCAGGAGATTTTTTTTCCAACCATAAGAACTACCTGAAAGCAATAGAGGTGTTGTCAAGTGCAAAAATGGTAGAAAGGTTTCGTCACCTTACTAATCATACGGATACTCAAACTTCGCAGGTTTGTACAAAAAGTATGTTGTCTATATAGCCGTACCGGAGGTTAAGAAAATGAATCTTGCTAAGCAGAAAAATAAGAAAGATAATTCCACAATGAGCTCCTCTATATCAATAGTCATTGCAGCCCATGTGTTGGATTCGAAACTCAGGCGTTGTTTGAATGCCGTTTCGTCTTACTCTACCGAAAATCTGGCCGAGGTAGTTTTGGTTCTGGATGGAATTGATAGGGCGAACCAGTTTTTCGATAATGTTGACTCTACTGATTTAAAAGTTATTAGCCTGGATAAATCTTATGGACCTGCTTACGCAAGAAATATCGGAGCTTCTCAGGCAAGAGCAGATGTCTTGTTTTTTCTTGATTCTGACGTAGAAATAAGTGCCGATACTCTTTCTAAGGTTGCAGATCATTTTTTATCTCCCAACGCTCCTGATGCCCTAATAGGTTCTTATGATGATGAACCCGCAGAAACCTCGGTAGTATCCAGATTTCGTAATCTTCTCCATTATTATACTCATCAGCAAGCCTCAGATGAGGCTAGCACATTTTGGGGGGCTTGTGGAGCCATTAGAAAAGATGCTTTTGTACAAATAGGTGGTTTCAATACGGATTTTTCAAAACCAAGTGTCGAAGATATTGAACTCGGATATCGCTTAAAATTGAAAGGATATAGAATTAAGCTTAATAAAGAATTACAAGTTAAACATCTGAAAAAGTGGTCTTTTAAAAGTATGGTTGAAACGGATGTGTTTTTAAGAGCAAAACCATGGACCGAACTTCTCTTTCAATATAAACAATGGGGAAAGAGAGATTTGAATGTGAAGAATTCCGAACGGGCCGCTGTATTCATACTGTGCATGTTGTTGATCAGTCTCGGTTTTGGTTTATTTTACACATACGCGCTTTTTCTTTCTCTTGCTTTCTTTTTAATACTGCTAGTAATAAAGAGAAACGTTTACTTTTTCCTTTCTAAACACTTTCGTCAACAGCTTCCTATAGTGATCATTTTGCATTGGACTTACTTAATTAGTGGAGCCTTTGGCTTGGTATTAGGTCTGGTTTCACACTTTTTCAAGGGACAAAAGCAGAACAGTGTTTCATTTGCCGATTCATCTCTTATCTACGATACAACTAAACCCAAGGTATGATAAACGAGGGAAATAATACTGTTGTCATAATTGGGGCCGGTCCTGCTGGTTTAACAGCAGCTTACGAGCTTTCAACTAGAAGTTCGAAGCGGATAATTGTCATTGAAGCAGATAGTCAGGTGGGAGGAATTAGTAAAACGGTAGACTATAAAGGCAATAAAATAGATATAGGGGGGCATAGGTTTTTTTCTAAGTCCGACTGGGTGTTGAATTGGTGGCAAAAATTTCTTCCAATTCTGGCTCCTGAAGATGAAGTGGTAGCCACTTATCATAATAGGCAGAAGACTATAAAAATTGATCAAAGAGCAAGCCCTGATAGGCCTCATATGCTTATTAGGCCTCGAAAGTCAAGAATTTACTACAACAAAAAGCTTTTTGAATACCCTATTAAGTTGAACTTGAATACCCTTCTTAAAATCGGTTTATGGAAGAGTATAAAGATTCTGTTTTCAATTCTTTACAGCAGGGTATTTCCTAGAAAAGAAGAACAGAGCTTAGAAGACTTTTACGTGAATAGATTTGGTTACGAGTTGTATTCAACGTTTTTCAAAGACTATACTGAAAAAGTATGGGGCAAAAAGTGCACCGAAATCAGTGCGGAATGGGGGCGTCAACGTGTAAAGGGACTTAGTTTAAGAAAGATAATAAGGCATTATCTCACCACACTATTCTATCCTTCAAAACAGTCTTTTGCTAGTGAAGAAACTGAGCAAACCTTAACTGAGTATTTTCTCTACCCTCAATGCGGGCCTGGGCAGTTATGGGAGACCGTTGCTTCTAAGTGTATTGAAAATGGTGTAGAGATTAGGTTAAATCAAGTAGTTGACTCTATTGATTTTATGAGTGGGCAAGTTTGCGGAGCTACATGCACAAACTTGGTTACTAGAGAAAGGGAGTTGATAAGATGTCAAGACATTATTTCTACCATGCCTGTAAGAAACCTAGTTCGCAGTATGAATGGTGTTGTACCGAATGCTATTCGCAATATAGCCTCTGACTTAGAGTATAGAGAGTTTTTGATTGTTGGGTTGTTGCTTGATGAACTTGTACTCAAAGACAAAAATGGTTTGGATGTAAAGGATAATTGGCTATACATTCAGGAAGGTGATGTCAAACTCGGCAGAGTTCAGCTATTTCATAATTGGAGCCCATATATGGTGGCTGAAAAGGGCAAGTACTGGATTGGTGCTGAGTATTTCTGCCAAAAGGGGGATGATCTATGGACACTGTCGGAAACCGATTTGACTGCTTTGGCAATCGAGGAACTATCTAGGATCGGAATTATCGATAGGTCGAAAGTATTGGACAGTACTGTAGTTAAGATGCCTAAGGCGTATCCTTCTTATGTGGGAAGCTATAACGAATTCAGTAAGGTTAAAACCTACTTTAACTCCATAAGCAACCTCTATCTCATTGGAAGGAATGGAACCCATCGATATAATAATCAAGATCATTCTATGCTCACTGCCAAAGAGGCTGTAGACAACTTAATAAATAAGGTAACTGATCATAGTAATATATGGGCTGTAAATACAGAAATGATATATAATGAAGAATTGGAAGCCTAGTTACGTAGAAGTGCTTATCGGTTTGATAGTTTTTTTATCAGGGTGCTCTGTAGTTATTGCAGTTATGCCTAATGAATGTTTTTTTTATGGAAATGCTGACGTTGATCTAAGTCCGGTGGGGATGGCTTTGAGTAAAGCGTATTTTAATTATTTTGACCTTATCAACTTCAAAAATCAAGGATATATAAATAATGGTGAGTTTCATTTTTATAGAAATTGGCCACCTTTGCACTTTTGGCTTCTAAGTAAATGGTATGGGATAGTGGGGGTAGAATCAATACAAGCTGCTAGATACTTCTCTGTAATTATTTATGGGATTACCAGTTTGTTTTTCTATTGGTTACTTGTTAAAAAACATAGATTATCAATAAGGGTCTCCCTAATTTCCTCGATTGTCTTTATGCTTTTACCTGTTAATCTAGAGTCGTCTTATTACATATATTCAGACATCTGGGTTAATCTTTTCTGGCTACTAGCAATTTTACTTCTTGCCAATCCTAAGAAACTCTACTTTGGAGTTTTTGCGGTTGTCTGTGTTATAGGCTTTTTCTTTCATTGGTTTATCATATTTCTTTTGCCGGCATATATCACTTATCATATTCTTTCTAAAGTGCGGCATGGTAAGGTTAACAGGTTCTTTATTTTTTCTTTTTTTTTTATAGTAATCCTTAGTCTTGTTTTTCTCCATTCGATTTCAACAGATAGTACGCTTATTCTTGCATTAGAAGAGCATTCGACACTAGGCCTGTTTAACGGAAATGCTCCTTATTTATGGATGGGAACCAAACAGATGGTGCTTTTGTTTTTTAGTGTTTTTGTGTTGTTTTTTTTAAAAAGGCAGTTTTCAAAACTTTCACTCAAATCACTTATCGGATTATTAAAGACTGAGCAATACAGTGGACTTTGGTATTCATTCAGTTTAATCATAATAGCTCTTCTCATACTATTAGTATTCATGTTGCAGTGGTTTGTTGTTCACAGACACGCCTTTATGTTTTTATCTGTTCCTTTGGGCTTATGTTTTGCATATTTTCTATCAATTATTGAAGAGAGATCATCAGGAAGTATAATCTTGTTAGGACTAAGTTCTATCATCATATGTGTAGCTCAGTATTTGATATTGTATGGTGTGACTTACTATAGGCATGGTAAGATTCAAGTTCAAGATGAGAACATCTCAGAGTTTATTGTTCAGAGAAAACCATCCAAATCACTTAAGTCGAATATATTTTTTAATATTAATTCAAGTATTAATAATAGAAGAAGAATAAACAAGTTTGCAATTAGAGAAAGAACCGACTCGTATATTTTTGAACTAGACTCATTGTTATTTGTGGATAGATTGGATGAACAAATGGTTTTGAGTATTCAAAAGCTTAAAGCCTTAAATGCACTTGGTGCTGATGAGTCTTCTGCGTTCTTGATTACTGAAAGATTAGTGGATTACGGAGATTTACGGTTGATCGATTCAGCAGTCTATAACAATATTATAGTCTATCAACTGGATGTAGAAAGGTGAAGGAGTGTTAGTATCAATTATAATTCCTACATATAACAGGCCTGACCAATTAAACCGATGTTTGACAGCTCTGTTGAACCAAAGCTACTCAGGTGCTTGGGAGGTAATAGTGGTCGATGATGGAGGAGAGTTTCCGTTGAAAAGTATTGAAGAGTTCTTCCAACCAGATTTGCGCTGTAGTTTTTTACATCAAGAAAATTCAGGACCTGCTAAAGCAAGAAATTATGGTGTTGCTATGGCTAAGGGTGAGTTTATAGCCTTTTTAGATGATGATTGTGAGCCAGAAGAAGACTGGTTGGAGCATTTAATGAATGCAGCCAAAGAGGGTGTAATGGTTGGGGGTAAAACGCAGAACAAATTGGGTAGGAATCTGTATTCAGATGCCAGTCAAAGTCTTGTTTCTTACTTATATGAATACTTTAGAGAAACACCTTGGTACTTTTTTACATCTAATAATTTACTGGTCGATAGAAAGACCTTTTTGGCGGTGGGAGGGTTTGATACACACTTCCGAACCTCTGCTGGGGAAGACCGGGCCTTCTGCGCCAAATGGTTGGCCAGAGGTTTTCAAATGAAATATGAGCAGAAGGCAATTATTGATCATGCGCATGGATTGGGCTTCTTCTCTTTTTGGAGGTTGCACAGAAAGTATGGAGAGGCAATTGACCAATATAGAGAGGTGCTAACTGAACATGATGTGCCGCCAATGCCGTTTAGGGCTCAATTTTATTGGGGCTTATTGAAATGGCCATTTGTGTTCGCGCAATTAAGCTTTTCCAAAAGAATAGCTACCTCCATTCTTTTCAGTATTTCACAATTGGCCACATTTACAGCCTTTATTAAAACTCGTTTTGGTTCTGAGAGCAAATGAATACCCTAAATAAACATAGAGGCCTCATATTTATATTTGCTCAGCTTGTAATTGTAGCTGGCTTTCTATGGCATTTCAATATTGAAGAGGCATTTAATCTTCCACGAATATTTCCTGTTTTTATACTCATAATTTTGTTGAATGCGGTAATTCCTCTTAAACGGAGGAGACTCTTCAGTACCCTGTCTACCGCGGGAGTTTTATTCCTAATTCTTCCTCCGTTAGAGGCTATATTGTTACTGGTGTTTTCAGTAGGAATTCTTGCTCTTTGTAATCTAACTCTAGATATAAGATGGAAGAAGGTAATGCTGATATCCATCGCGGTTTGTTTTGCATTGGTTGTAGGTGGTGTTTGGCGAGTACCTTGGCTAGGCTCCTCAATGCTGGTGATCCTTTCTAGTATGTTCATGTTCAGGTTGATACTGTTTCTTTATGAGATGAAATATCAGAGAACTAAGCTTTCGTTTACGGATCAGTTAGGGTATTTCTTACTTCTTCCAAACCTTATTTTTCCTCTATTTCCTGTAGTTGATTACAAGCTTTATCAAAGTAATTACTATCAGAGAGATGAATTGGAAATATATAAGAGGGGAGCTGGTTTAGTAGCGAAAGGAGTATTTCACCTATTCGTATACAGAATAATATACTCCTATTTATTGCCAGAGATTTCTGAACTTACTACTCAGGTTAATTTGCTTAAATACCTCGTGTTTTCTTATTTATTGACAATCAGACTTTCAGGTATTTTTCATTTTTCTGTTGGTGTGTTATGCCTTTTGGGCTATGATTTACCAGATATTTTTAAGAACCATTTTGCTGCTTCCGGCTTTGGTGATTTATGGAGAAGAATCAACATTTATTGGAAAGACTTTATTGTCAAGGTTTACTTCAATCCACTGTATTTTAGGCTAAAGAAGTACGGAACTAAAGTGGCTATTTTTTGGGTGACTCTACTATCATTTGCTATCACTCTGCTTCTTCATGATTATCAGTTTTTCTGGCTGACGGGTGTTTTTGATGTAGATGTTACCGATGTGATATTTTGGGGCTTCTTTGGCTTTACTATAGCCTTCGGTACAATTCTTTCATCAAAAAGAGCTTTAGAGAAGAGTGTTGCTAGTAAAGCTTTTGATGCTGCTCTAAAAATCTTGGGTACCTTTTTAATAATGTCCGTTCTCTGGTCTATTTGGTCCAGCGAAAGCTTATCAAGCTGGTGGTGGTTAATTAGAAATTCATGGTCCAGTCAGACTAGTGAGATACTAGAACTACTTTTGGTTCTAGTTGTGCCGCTACTTGCCTTATGGGTATCGAATTACTTTCTCCTTCGAAAAAACAATAAAGTAATTTCCGATATAATCATGCCCAACTTGTTTTGGCCAATAGCGATGTTAACCTTAGTATTAGTTTTTAATACTGCTACTTTGAAAGGGTTTTGGAATGAAAGGCTTGAAGGGAAAAATATACAGGCTCTATTTCACTTCACCCTAAACCCTGATGATAGAGAGGTACAGTTGGCAGGGTATTATGACAATATGTTAGATAATCATAGTCTGATGAGCCCTATTATCAACGGTAATAATGACTATATAATGTCTGAGTTGTTTAGACAGGAAATCTATGGCAAAAAGGTCTTGCTAAAAACTAACGATGCTAGATATACAAATTTAGCCGCTTCTAAAACAACTGATGTTACAGGAATAGAAATTGATATTAATCAATGGGGAATGAGGGATGATGATATTGAGAAAACCCCAATTGATAATAAGTATCGCATAGCACTTGCAGGAGGGTCTGTCGAAATGGGCTGGATGATTCCCAAAGAGCAGAGGTTTGACGATCTAATAGAGTTGGAGCTAAAAAGCAAAGGATACAATTTCGATATTCTAAATTTTTCTGTGCCTGGACGTCTATTTATCAACTCAGCGTATACCGCTAAAGAAGAGATTTTGGACTTTAACCCAGACGTTTTGCTAATGTTTTACCATCCTCACCTAGAATGGATTCACATAAAGAATCGTTTGAGCGGATATGATTTTTCTCTCGAATATGATGGTGCTATATACGATTTATATGAATCTTCAAATTTGTTAAGGACCAAAGGAAAATCATTAGATAAGCTATTAGATTCGAGAAAGGAAGGGATTTTAAATAAGATTTTTTTTGAGGTTAAGAAAGCTTGTGACCAGTCGGGAGTAGAACTTTTGATAGTAAATATGCCTGTATTTTCTGAGTACCAATGGGAGGAAAATGATTTAGACCTGATGATTGCGGAGGAGTTGGGTATTAATGTCCTAGATATTTCTCAAGCATTACATCCAAATGAAGCAGCCGATTATACTCTAGATTTTGGAGGGCATCCAAACGTAAAGGGGCATCAATTAATTTTTGATAATCTTTATCCATATCTGCATGATTTGGTTAAGAAAAATGCGAGTAAATAAAGAGTACTTTTATTATGGAAATAAGGAAAAGGTATATAGATCTCCTCAAAATGGCTCTTTTGAATGAGCATTATCTTGAAAATGAGTTAAGAATACAAGCCTTGGCTGAAGGTTGGGTACAGGGCAAGTCTTTACTCAACAGGAGAATCGCTTATGAGAAGCTTCATAATATTAAAAAGTATTATGCCTCCGAGTTCGAACTCATGAAAGAGAGGAGAAATGAAGGGAGGCACTTAGCTGAGGGGTCTCAACATTTGGTATATGCTCATACTATGATAGGAAGAAAAAGAATGGATAATATTCAGAGATGCTTTGAACAACTAATTTCAGAGAATATTCAAGGAGATTTAATTGAGTGCGGAGTATGGAATGGTGGTGCCACTATTTTTATGGCAGGTCTTCTTCAGGCTTACCAAGAACATGATCGTAAGGTGTGGGTGGCAGATTCTTTTGATGGTGTTCCAGTCCCAGAATTGGAAGAAGACAAAGAGTTCGACATTAGCAAAAAGGTGTTTCCCGGGTTGGCAGTTGGGCTTGAAGAGGTGAAAAACAACTTTGATAAATATGATTTACTAAAGGAGAATGTTGAATTTTTACCTGGCCTTTTCTCCAGCACTTTGCCCAATGCACCTATAAATGAAATAGCCGTGCTCCGTCTCGATGGAGATCTTTACGAATCTACCATGGACTCTCTTAACGCTTTGTATGATAGGGTGGTTTCAGGTGGTTTTGTTATAGTGGATGATTATGGAGTGTTGCCTCCTTGTAAGAAAGCGGTTGACGAGTTTAGAGAAAAAAGAAATATTAGTAATAGCTATCAATGGATAGATTGGTCTGGGATTTACTGGAGGAAATGAAATTCTATTAAAGTGAAAAAGGAAGAGTTTTTAATTTCTAGTAAGCCTATTCTGTGGGAAGAGTTACGACTCATTTCTAAATATCGTAATGTTCTATATGTGCTAAGTTGGAGAAACCTCCGGCTACAGTATAATAGCTTTTGGTTGGGTTTATTTTGGGGCGTGTTGAACCCAATGATAATGACAGCTATCTTCTTTTTTGTTCTTGGGAATAAGGTTGGTTCTGATTTAGAAAATTACATCCTCTACATCTACTCAGGCTTTATTTTTTGGAACGTTTTGGCTGGAAGCACAGGTAGTTCTGCTAGCTGCTTTCAAGATAATTTTAGTTTAATTAAGAAGGTTTACTTTCCCCGATTTTTAATGCCATTTAGTCATGTGATTTCGAAATTACCAGACCTTGCAATTTCTTTTATGGCGCTTCTTTTTGCATTGTTGTACTTTAATCTTGATGTTAATATTTATCAGTTTGCATTTTTCACTCTTCTGTCAATTATTGATCTAGTACTTTTTGGGGTAGGATTATGTCTAATTGCTTCTGTGTTAACTGTTCGGTTTAAGGGGTTTTCTGTAATTCAACCGCTATTGACGCAGGCTTTCTTTTTTGTTTCTCCAATCATTTTTGACATTAATTTGACCATTGAAAATAGCTTGGTGAGAGCATTAATTAGGCTGAATGTTTTTACGGGGATTTTGGAGATTTTTAGATTTGGTATTTTTAATCACAGTATTTCAACGCATATAGTTGTAATCTACTCAGTATGTGCATTTCTCATATGCATATGCGGTTTAGTGCTTTTTAATTATGAGGATGTAACTCTTTCGGATAAAATTTAGATAGTATGGTACAGGCCTGCAATATCAGCAAACACTACTTTAAACACTATAATCTGTTGCACGCTAAAGATGGGTTTTATGCGTTAAGAGATATTTCATTTACCGTACATGCGGGAGATCATGTCGCTCTAATTGGTGATAATGGATCTGGAAAGTCTACACTCTTGAAAATCCTTAGTCGTGTCACTCGACCATCAGAAGGAAACTTAAGAGTAAGTGGTCGCCTTGTTTCCATGCTTGAATTAGGAGCAGGATTTCACCCGGATTTAACCGGTGAGGAAAATGTTTATTTCTTAGGTGGTCTTATGGGCCTATCTAGGACTGAAATTAACTCAAAATTGCACGAGATTATTCGCTTTTCCGAAATGCAAGACTTTATGAGTATGAAGGTTAAGAGTTATTCAAACGGTATGATTATACGTTTGGCACTTGGTGTTGCTTTGACAAATAAACCTAAAGTCATATTGGCTGATGAAGTATTTTCAGTATTGGATAAAGGATTTAAGATTAAGTGTATTGAAAAAATTGAACGTATAAAGAATGAAGGTGTTGCAATAATCTTGGCAGATCACGATTTTGAGTCATTGCGTTCTGTTTGTAATAAGGCGATTTGGTTGCGAAAAGGAGAGATATTTAAAACCGGAGAAATCGACTCAATTTTGAGTGAATACGAAGCTTCTAAAAGATAAGTTACTTAACTAGAACACCTAAACCTCCCCAACTACCCCAGCCTCTATCGTCATATTCTGGGTCAATGATTTCTACAACAGAGTGTTGTTGTTTCAATTCGTTCCAAAACTTATCGACCTGACAATCTTTTACCTGATCGTGATGCGCAATATCATGTAAAACAATTAGCCCACCGTTTTTTACATATTTGGAATACCTGTTATAGTCGTCCTTAACACCTTCATAGGTATGATCACCATCGATAAAAAGTAGGTCCAACTCTTTTTCATTCAAGACTTCACATAATTTAGATTCGGTTTTTGGAGAATGAGAGTTTTTACGAATGAGGCTTACGGTTTGATTTGGTTTCTTGTAACCTAAAAGAAGTTTTTCATTATATGTTCGACCATTATTGAATCTGCCTAAGGGTAGATCTATGCTGGTTAACTGAGCTGTTGAAGAAGCAAGTTGACACCATAGCCAAAATGTTCCGCCACTAGCCGATCCAATTTCCAAAACGTTGTTTAGTTTTGGCTTTTGTTTGAGTAAATCAACTAGCTGAGTCAGTTCTTTATTCTTTTGAACTGCTCCGTAGAAGATACTTAGTTCAGCTAATTTTTCTGATGTCATAGTTGAAATTCGCCTATTATGATTCATTATTGATTTGACTGAGGATTGTCACTGCCTAGTCTCTTAACAATTCTTTCCGCCCACTCCGTATGGACGCTTTGAACTGGGTGTCCATCGTTTTCAATGGTGTTTTCATGAGACAGCGGCACATTACAATCTATATAGGGGATGTCGTTGTGTTGAAAAAAAGAGGTGAGATTGTCTATTTCTTTAGGCTCCTCGTACAAGATTGCTACTTGAAAATCTATATCATAGGTTTGACACAATTCCTGCATTTTTAAAACAAGCTTTTCAAAAATACCATTTGCATGCTCCACTCTCTTTTTAGACTGAAAGTTTAAATATGCTACCTGTAAGCTGTAAACAGACACAAGGTGTTTAGCAAGAGGGATTTGATATACTTCAAATGGATCATGTCTTAAAAGTTCTCCTGAAGCATTCATAGTAACATAGGGGACTTTCACATGTTGAGTGCCTCTTATGTCGTGCATAAGCATTGCCCAATTGCCTTCTGCAACATTTCTTAATTTGTGATGAGCTATATACCCATAGATAACCTGTTTTGGACGATTGCCATTTTTTAACTCATTTTCTAGTACCAAAAGTGACTGATAAGTGCCATAGGCTCCAACAGCCTTATTTTTTATTTTGAGGTTCTTTACTTCATTCTGAACTTTCCAAGCTACATGTTCTTGGTTGCTTAGACCCCAGCCAAAAGTGAATGAGCCACCTATAAACAGTAATTCATCTTTGTATTCAACAGTGTTTGTGCTTGTTTTTCTGCTTCCATCATTCGCGATAGTGATATTCACACTATCTAGAGATGCTGAGTTAGGGGGCAATAGAAATTCTCCCGGAATGTGCTTCCACCCTAATTGCTCATCTAACTGCATTATTGGCTTTTTTCGGACAGGTCTGGCAGGAGGAAGCTGGTGACCTTTTAATCGTAGAATACATTCTAACAATAACAGTGTGAGAATCACAATTGAAATGAATTGAAGTGTTCTCTTGAAGGCTTGTTGAATAATATGGTGGCGCTTTGGCATATTTTCAGTTAGACTATTCTTGATCTATGTATGCCTCTGGGCTGAGTACCTTTCCGCTTTTTCCCATAAGTCCGTGTTTGACTCCTTTGAATTGAAACTTTCGAACCTCGTAGTGCTCTGAATTTCTAAAGTATTGAACTAGAAAGTCTTTGAGGTAGTGCAAAAGTATCACCTTAGAAGCATGGGTTTTAATTAATCTGAACATGTTTCGATAGGTGTAATATGCTAGTACTTTTTTTAATTGAGGGTGCTTGTTAGAGCTTCCTTTACCTTCGTGTATAACTTTGCTGCTACCTACCCAATAGGAGTGAATCCCTTTTTTTAATAGCCTGAGGCAATAATCTGTTTCTTCGAAATAGAGAAAAAAAGAGGTGTCTATAAAGCCATGTTCTTTGATTATACTTAAGGGAATAAGAAGACTGTAGCCGACTAAGTTTGCTACCTTCTGTGTGCCTTCTTTACTTAGTTCTCCTAGGTTCATTTCTTCAAATGAACAAAGTTCATCCTTGATCCCTTTTAACTTCCATATTACTTCTTTGTTAGCTTGTCCATTTATATCTAGACTTGCACTTCCAAAGAGCCCTGCACCTTTTTGGCTCCAAGCTTTAAGTAATTCTGCTAGGGTATCTGGTAGGACTGTTAGATCATTATTTAATAGCCAAATGGCATCATAGTTTTGTGCTAATGCATAGTTAACGGCTTTTAAGTGTCCATGAGCGTAACCTAGGTTTTCGGTGTTTTCAAAAATTATAATGTTATTCCAAATGCTTTGAAATTGACTAGGATTAAAGTCTTTGGATGCATTGTCTGTAAGGCAAACCTTTAGTTTGTCGTCTTTGAGGATATATAGCGATTTTAGAAGAGAGGCAGTTTTACCCTCGCTATTCCAGTTAAGTATGGAAACTAATATTTTCAAGCTTTTATGTTCCTTAGTTTCAAAGACATCATAATATATCCGTAAGCCATCAAGCACCATTGAATTGGGGCAAGGAAGTTATTCAATATTACCGATTTGTTGTTTGCAGTAAAGGGTTTAGGAAATTGGTGATCTTTATGATAAAACCTTACCTGTCTAATGCCTTTTCCATATCTAATGAACCTTTTTACAAAGCCTAGAAAACCATCTTCAAAGCTGTGTACAACTATGCTTTGTGGTGCATAGACTATCTTACCATATTTCTTAAGTCTGAGTGAAAGCTCAATATCCTCTCCTCCAGCAAGCTTAAAGCTTTCATTAAAGCCACCTATGTTATCGAAAGCATTTTTTTGGATCAATACATTAGCTGTAACTAGGTATTTCGGACTTCCATTCACAACGGGTGGTTGATGAATTTTCTGACTGATATAATATCTAGATAGAACGTCTCGACTATTTATTGTGGTGCAGCCTTGATATGCTACGGCTCTAGGATCTGCTTTTTGATATCCCTGAATTAGTAGAGGGGTACAAAGGCAGTCGCTATCAATAAAAAGCAACCATTCTCCCTTTGCCTGTTTTGCACCCATGTTTCTAGCCGCGGCTGGTCCTGGTTTTTTACATTTGAGTAAGTGTACTTTAAAACCCAAGTCAAAGCTATCCTTAGGTAGTGATATGGCAGGAGACGAATTGTTATCAATAACAATGACCTCTCTAGGTAATTCTGTGTCTGTTAGGGTTTGTTTAAAAGACTTCAGGAGAGCTATAATCCCTTCTTGATTGTTTTTTACAGGAATAACTATAGAAATGCCACTACTCTCAATTTGCTTATGCACAGTCGATTGCGTATCCACCAGTAGTTCTCGACTTCTGTTATGTTGATATTCACCAAGGTTTTTCAAAATCACTCTTTTCAAATAGATGATCCCTTTTTTTAAAATAGCTTAAATGTTCTTTTTTAAGGTCTAAGCCAGATCCTGTAAGTGTTCTTTTGAGCAGGGCAATAGGGGTTAAAACAACGAAAAAAATGACTGAGAGTAGAATTCTAGAATTAACATAACCAAGTATGCTGCCAACTCTATACCACCCTCTTACTATAAGATCTGCAATTTTTTTAGATAAAAGTGACAAAGTGCCGATAGCCAGTGATGTATATATCATCCATTCTTTATCGAAGATTATATTCAGAAATAAAAACCCTGTACAGATTGTTAAAATGGAAGAGTAAACCTTGCTCATGACTAACTAAAAAAGGGAATAGATGAATGGAGCAGCAGCCGATCCACCACCTAAAACAAGTAAGAGACCTAGTAGCAAAAGAGTGATAATTATGGGGGCGAGCCACCATTTCTTGCGTTCTTTCAAAAAGTTGAATATGTCTTTTATAGATTCCATTTTCTTAGTCTAATATAGAAGGTGATTTAATATTAGAACCTCTGCTCCAATGTGGTTGATCTTTTTTATGAAAAAGATATTGACCAATCACCAATAGGTCAATTTCAGTATTCATAAAACAACTGTATGCGTCTTCAGGAGTGCAAACAATGGGTTCTCCTCGTACATTAAAACTTGTATTAATAACTACACTGCATCCGGTTAAAGCTTTGAAAGCACTAATGAGGTTGTGATAATGTTCATTGGTTTCTTTATGAACAGTTTGAATTCGAGCAGAATAGTCAATATGGGTTATTGCAGGGAGGTCGGATCTTTCAAAATACAGTTTGTCTAGTATAGGTTGCTCATAATAATTGTCTGGCTTTTTCCTGCATCGTTCCTTTAAAACAGGCTGTGTTTGTAACATGTAAGGACTGGGAGAAGTCAAATCAAAGTATTTGTTGGCATCTTCGGCAAGCACCGAAGGAGCAAAAGGGCGGAAAGATTCTCTGTTTTTAATTTTTAGGTTCAGTTTCTTTTGGATTTGCGGGTCTCTTGCATCAGCTAATATACTCCTGCATCCAAGAGTTCGCGGGCCAAACTCCATTCTACCTTGCATCCAACCAACAATAAGTCCAGAGTTGAGGGCTTCAGCAACAGTTTTATAGATTGAATGATAACTAACCTTAAACCCGATTGCCTCATATTTATTGACCATAGCCAGAATTTCCTTTTCTGAAAAGGATGGTCCAAGGAAAGCACCAAACATTAGGTCTTTATCTGACTTTTTAGGGTAAACTCTCTCTTGATTGAAATATATATGTTCTGTGGCAAGCGCAGCCCCTAAAGCTCCTCCAGCATCTCCAGCAGCTGGTTGAATGAAAACATTTTTAAATAACTTTTTACTGAGAAGTTTACCATTACTTACACAATTTAATGCGACTCCACCTGCTAAGCATAAATTTTCTGAATTGGTTAATTTCTTAGCTTCAACCGCCATTTTCTGAACAACTTTTTCCGTTACTCTCTGAATAGCAAGGGCAAGGTTACAATGTACGAGTTCTATTTTAGTATCAGGTAGCCTTCTGCTCATGTTGAATAGCTTTTGCCATTGTTTGTCAGACACCATTCTAAGGCCAGTTGTGTAAGTAAAGTACGTTTGATTGAGAAATATGGATCCGTCTTCCTTCAAGTCAACCAGTTCAGTTAGAATAATTTCTTCGAATAATTGAACTTGAGTACTTACAGGTTTTCCGTAAGGCGCTAAGCCCATCAATTTGTACTCTCCAGAATTAACCTTGAAACCTAAGAAATATGTAAAGGCTGAATAAAGTAGCCCCAAGGAATGAGGGAATTTGAGTTCCTTTAACACTTTAATGCTTCTATCGTTTCCGTAGCATATTGAGGCAGTTGCCCATTCGCCTACACCGTCTATGGTAAGGATGGCAGCTTCTTTAAAACCAGAAGGGTAAAAGGCACTTGCTGCGTGCGAAAGATGGTGTTCTGTAAAAAGTAGTTTTGGTATTTTTTCAAAACCTATTGCCTTCAACTCAGTTTTAATTTGCCTTTTCAAGAACATTTTATCTTTAAGCCAGACTGGTATTGCTGACTGAAAAGAAAACAATCCTTTAGGAGCGAACGAATAATAAGTTTCTAGCAGTCGCTCAAATTTGAGAAGAGGTTTGTCATAAAATACGATTGCATCTATTTGATGAGGTGAAGTAGCTTGATGGTCAAGGCAGTATTTGATAGCGTTTGTTGGAAAAGAAGCATCGTGTTTTTTTCGGCTAAACCTTTCCTCTTGAGCAGCAGCTATTGTTAAGCCGTTTATGGTTAGGGCTGCGGCAGAATCATGATAGTATGCTGAAATACCTAGAACCTTCATTCTTTTTAGAGTCTTATGGTGCACCACTACTTTGATAGTAGAAGCTATGGCTTTAAGATGGGGTGATCTAGGAGGTGAAGATATACAATCTCCTTCATCAAAATGGCTAGTCAGAATTAATTCAGAACATTTTTGAAGCTGTTCAGAACAAACTTTTTCTGAAACGCAAAATTTGAGACAAGTTGGGATTGTATTTAAGCCGAAAAGGTTTTTGTGACAAGGTTATATATTGTTGATGGCTATTGAAGGTTGAGGTTAATAGTCAAAATAAAAAGCCACCGAACGGGTGGCTTTTTGGTTTTATTGGGGTGAGGGAATTAATCTTGGCCTCCGTTTCTTGTTGGTTTTCTTGGTGTTGGCCAAGTCATTTGTCTACCATTCCAAGGGCTTACACCTAAAACGGCTTTATCTCTCGGGAAGAATTCGGGGTCTTCACAGGCCATGTATACCATAATTGCTGTAAGAATAACATTGTCCCTAACGTCATCGAACACAATTTTGTCATAAGTGTCACGGTTGGTATGCCACGTATAGGTGCCATAGTCCCAGCTCAATGAGCTAAGGCTAAAGCCTGGAGCCCCAGCAGCAACAAATGAAGCATAGTCAGAGCCGCCTCCACCCGGAGTGCCTGGGAAGGTGGTGTTAATCTCGCTTCTGATTTCTCTTGGTACTGGAGCTAACCAACGGTTGATGAACTCATAGGAATGCAAAAAGCCTTGCCCGCTAATATTTTGAACTCTACCAGTTCCATTATCTTGATTAAAAAGGGCCTGTAAGCCTTTCACCACTTCAGGATGGTCTTCTACAAACGAGCTTGAGCCATTCAAGCCTTGTTCTTCACTTCCCCACAAACCAACCATAATAGTTCTTTTTGGGTTAGGGTAAACCTTCTTTAGAATTCGAAGGGCTTCCATCATTACCAGGCTGCCAGTTCCATTATCTGTTGCACCAGTTCCACCATCCCATGAGTCAAAGTGGGCAGAAAGAAGTACATATTCATCTGGGTTTGTACCCTTTACTTCCGCTATGGTATTAAATGTTGGTACTGTTCCGTGGTCTACATTAGTAACCTCAACTCTAATTTTTGGAGTGTCACCATGCTCAACCATTCTGAAAAGTGTGCCATAATCTTCCAGTCCAATGTCTATGGTAGGAATCGTTTTTGTTCTAGCACCAAATATTTTATTTACTCCGAAGCCTCTAGACCAGTTAGATATAAGTATTCCCGCTGCTCCTGCTTCTTCTAACACGGCTGGTAATTCTCTAGAATTTGAACCTGTCGCCTGAATTCTTTTATTCCAGTTAGACCTAGCTTCTCGAGATTCTCTTTCCATCTTTTCAATGGATTCTTTCTTACCATATTTCTCCCAATTGTAGCTAGGTCTGCCTGTAGGCTGAGCCATGTCTACTAGTACATATTTACCCTTTACGCTAGAAAGCCATTGCTTAAATTCAGCTTCATTTTCTACCTCAGGAATAACGGTTACATCTCCTTCAACAATACCATTAGAAGAAGGGCTCCAAGCCAATTGCATGGCCTCTAGGGTTTTTACTCTTGGCGAAATTAGATCTACGTGGGTGATACCACGTTCCCAACCTTTCCATTCTCCCCATTTTTCATTTCGGGCAGAAATACCCCAACCTTCAAATCGGTCAACGGCCCAGTTGTGAGCGCTTTGCATTTGTGGTGTACCTACAAGTCTTGGACCATTAAGGTCTAACATTTCATAGGCCAATTGCTCTAATAATGAGTTTTCATTGGCTTCTTTAACAATCTGATCTACAATATCTTGAGATATAGCAGAGCTAGTCCATACCACAAGGGCACAGAACATCAATAGTAGTTTTCTTTTCATACTTGGTTAGTTATTGAGCTATTAAGATAGCCAAGTAGAAAGTTAATTTTGAACCGATAAAGGAAAATTAACCGATTCGGCTTTGTTCGAACTTGGTTAAAAGGGAATTGGTCTGCTTTTGAAGCTTGTTTTTAAAGAAGCCTGTCCAACCTAAAATAGCTCCACTAAATCCCATGGCTTGCTTAGACCACTTATGAAGATCGAAATGGTCTGAGTGTTTAATTATCAGCCCGTCTTTAAACTCAAACTTAGCATGGATTTTATTGTGAACCTTGCGGCCGGTTTTGCTGAAAGTGTAAAAGGCTTCCCAATATGCCGAATGATCTGTAACCTCCGAATGTAAGACTTTGAAGTCTTTGCCTTTCTGACTTTGACAAAGCATTCGCCACATATTCTTTGCTCTTTCGCCTTGTAAAGTACCAAATGCAGGATCTTCGAACTTAACCTCTTGGTGGTAGCACGAAACCATGGTTTCTGCATCTAATTCATTAAAGGCAGTATAGAATTTATGGATGAGTTCTTTCAAAGCGAGTTCATTTAAGCGTCTTGTACTATAAAGATGGCATTCTTATTTAAATCGTAAAAACCGAATTCATGGGTTCCCCAAGGCGTATTCATTTTTAGTTTTTCTGGCTGTATTGTCTTTCTTTCTACAAATTCTTCGAACCAAGGTTTTATGTCTTCTACAAAGATTTTTATTACCGAACCGCCTAAAAGTGGGTCTTCTACATTATTGGCATGCCATTGTAAATGAATGCATACACCGTCTCTACTGATGCCCGAATACATGTTATCACCAAAGCTGTACTTAAAGCTCGTATGCTTGTTAAACCACTTAATGTCCCTTTCAATATCTGAACTTGGTAGTACAGGCTCAATTCCTTTAATCTTCCTGTTTTTAGACATAATTCAATTTAGAGCAATTTTTTGTTTTTAAAGGATAATGGCTTTTTCGGAGGAATAAGAATTTTACCACTGACAAAATAGCCCGACATTTTCCAGTGAATAGTGATTAGATTAACTGCAAATTCAACCTTTATAAACTATAATGAAATGAAACGAGTATTAAGTTTAAGCCTTCTGGCGGCCACTATGCTTTGGTCTTGTGGAGCTCAGGAGAGCAAAGAAGAAACAGTGGATGTTAACAATATGACAGAACAAGAGCTGATGGATTACGCCAAGGGAATCCATGAAAGAGTGATTACGCTGGACACGCATGACGATATTAACACCTCTAACTTTACGGAGGAGACTAATTATACTCAACGTCTTTCAACTCAAATAAACCTGCCAAAAATGGAAGAAGGTGGTTTAGATGTAGCTTGGTTTGTTGTGTATACAGGTCAGGGAGAACTTACTGAAGAAGGCTTTGCTAGAGCTTATGAAAATGCTGATGATAAGTTCAAAGCTATTCACAGATTGTGTGAAGAGATTGCCCCAGATAAAATTGAGTTGGCTTATACCTCTGATGATGTAAGACGTATTGTTGCTGCAGGAAAAAAGGTGGCAATGATTGGCGTAGAAAATGGCTATCCTATAGGTATGGAAATAGAAAGAGTTAAGGAGTTTTACGATAGAGGAGCTCGTTACATGTCTCTTTCACACAACGGACATAGCCAATTAAGTGATTCGAATACTGGGGAAAGAGATTCAGTTTGGTTGCACAATGGTTTGAGTGAGTTGGGTAAAGAAGTGATTGCCGAAATGAACAAATACGGTATGATGATCGACCTTTCTCATCCGAGCAAAGAGGCTAATATGCAGGCTATGATACTTTCTAAGGCTCCAGTTATTGCATCACACTCTTCAGCTAGAACGTTGAACGATGTTAGCAGAAATTTAGATGATGAGCAGTTAATGATGCTTAAAGAAAATGGTGGTGTTGTACAGACTGTGGCTTTTAAAAGCTATGTAAATTCTGAAAAGAACAGGGCTAATTCTGCAAAGTATGGCGAAGTAATGGAAGCTATAGCTGCTGAAGAAAACTTTGAGATGAAGTCTAGAGGAGAGCTTCGCGAAATGAGTTCTGAAGAAAGAGAGGCTTATTATGAAAGACTTACTGAAATCAGAGAAAAGCATGGAGATAGATTACAGCAAGAAGTAAATGCTAGTGCACCTCCAGTTGATGTGGCTGACTTTGTAGACCATGTAGATTACCTAGTGAATAAAATTGGCTTAGAGCACGTTGGTATCAGTTCAGATTTTGATGGTGGCGGTGGAGTTGAAGGCTGGAAAGATGCTTCCGAGACTTTCAATGTAACTTTAGAGCTTGTAAAGAGAGGTTATACTGAAGAAGAAATTAGTATGATGTGGAGCGGGAACCTTCTTAGAGTGTTAGATGAGTGTCAAGAAGTAGCCAAAAAGATTCAAGCTGGCGAATTGTAGACTATTGACATCTGATAATAAAATTAAGACCACCCTTGCTAAGCCAAGGGTGGTCTTTTTTAATTATGGTTAATCAGGCTTCAATAGCCGATTGTCTATATGCTAGTTACTTAATTGTACCTATCTCTATTTCCTTTTCAATATACCCACCACGAGTAGAAAGCACCTTTACTTTTCCTTTGGCTCCGTCTATGCCGTTCAGCTTAATCTCAAAAGTTGCTTCTTTGCTTTCTCCAGAAAGTGTTCTGTCTAGGTATATGGTTTTATCAGTTAAGTCAGGGCTTACAATTTGCAATTGAGCTTTTTCACCACCTTTCATGAGTTTGCCATCAAACTGTAATTGTACTCTATCTTCTCTAACAATTTTCACCAGTTGAGCCTGCTTCAACGCAGTAGGGAGCTCACCAGTATTCTTAATTCGTACCTTAACTTCATAAGTGTTTCGGTTTTTCTTGTTTATATCAATAGACTCCAATTCTATTTGAGGAAGCTCTAGGGCCATAGCTAGGTTGAATAGTGCTTGCTTTTTTGCCCAGTTCTCTAATTGCCATGGTGGTCCATTCTGACTGAAAAATTTTGGATGGAACCCACCAATTTCCACCTCACCTAAGGTTGGATGAGTAAACGGTTCCCACTCTCTGAAACCTCTTCCACCATTTTCTTCATCGTCCCATCTTAGGCCGTCATAGTCATCGTAGATTCCATTGCCATCATAATCTTTCATAGCCCCATTATTCCAGAGCTCATCGCCATACCAAATTGAGCCATAGTAGAAATACCCAAAATCTGGTCCGTGCCCAAATAGGGGACTTGGCTTAAGCGGATCGCCAGTGCTAGGATTAACCTTGTAACGAGTAGCGTAGGTCTCATAAACATCTCCGGCCCATGGATAATTGGTAATAGACAAACCTATGCTGTCATACTTTTTATAGAGGTCTAAATCTTCTGGGTACATTCTTTCCTCGCTTTTAGATGTAGAAGGCGCCCTCAAGTGCATAGGAACCCTCGTGTCCATAGAGTTGACAACTGAAATATTTGGGTGAGTTAATACCCATAGTACAATGGACCTTGACTCAGGTTCAGAAGCAGGGTAGGCGCCTGCACCATATTGAGTATAGCCTCTGCCTGTAGCATCTTCGCCAATGTCTGGTCTCCAGTTTTCAGGGTAGTTCCTATGTAGGTCTAACCCTCCAATGCCGTCTTCATTAAATCGGCCGTCACCATCGTTATCTATACCCTCTGAGTAAACAAAGTGAGTTCCACCTTCTCTAACCCTTTTCATTAGCCTGCCCTGAGGGTCTCTTGGGTCTATTATATGAGTACCTTCTTCACCGTCTTTGGCTTTAACCCGAATTTGGTACATAATGCCATCACCATCCAAATCTTCCTCATCATCTTCATCTAATAGACCATCTCGGTCGTTATCATGAGGTCGTACTGTACTTCTGTTTCTTTGAGCGGTATGCAGGTAAAGATTGCTCCCGTCAGGGTTGTTCTGAGGTCTTAAATAGATAGCCTTAGTGTCTATTAAGTCCGTAATAGCTGCATCGCTTCCGTAATTCTCTAATAGATGTTGAGTAAGCCAAAGAATTGATTCAGAGCTAGTTATTTCTCCGCTGTGTCTTCCGCCTTCAAAATAGGCTGCAGGTTTGTCTGTGTCTTTTCCCGTATTCTTATTGGTTATGGTCATTTGTAAAATAGGACGGCCTTCAAAGCTTGTTCCTACTTGGTATAAGTCTACAATCTCAGGGTACTTTTCAGCCCATAGCTTATACCAATGATACATTACGTCTACTGTATGATAGGTGTCGAAGGTGAGCTGTTCTGAGGGTTCATATTGAACCTCAGCATGCTGGTGTTGCTTAAAAAAACTTATGCCGTGTCTTTCACCTTTTACGGTGTAGTAGGTGGTGTCTTTGTCAGACTCAGGCCAACTAATTGGGTCTAATTGCCTAACCTGAAAGGCATTGGCTTTAATGGAAAACCCACAAATGAGTAATAGTAGAAAAATTCTCTTCATAATAGTTTTTAAGGTTGGTAGTGGAAGATAATAATAAACAGCTTATCGACATATAATGTCATTCATCGAAGCATACTGTTAGCCAACGAAATGGCTCAAATTCAAAAGGAATTATTCCTTTTTTTGACTTCTAAGCACTAATGAAACCAAGTATCACTCTTAATAAACGGGGGGAGGTGGTCTCTTTCGATTCCCTATCTTCCAAATTCTACTTTTTCCTTAAAGAGTCAGAATATGGCTTGTTAGAAGATATCATCTCAAAATTCACAAGCTCTCCAGAAACAGGAAACAAAGGGGCATTTCAAGTATTTAATCGAAATATTTCTTATTGCGTTACATTTTCCAATAACTTATACTCCATAAGCTTTGAGGCTGAAGATTATTCTATGGGAGAAGGACCAAAAGACAACGAGAAGTATAAATTAATAGTAGAGGCTGCCAACGAGATTATTTACGAGGCAGATGCCAAGGGCCAGTTTACTTATGTAAATCCAAAAACTTTAAAGGTTACGGGCTTTTCTGAGAAAGAGATGATGCAAAAGTCTTATTTAGACCTTATTCATCCTGACTATAAAGAAAAGCTTAAGCTTTTTTATACCGAGCAAGTAAAGGAGCTCAAAAAATCTACCTACCAAGAGCTACCTATAGTTACCAAGAGTGGAGAGCAGATTTGGATTGGTCTAAATGTGCAGTTACTAGAGAATGATTTTGCCGTAACTGGCTTTCTAGGAGTTGGTAGAGATATTACGGAAAGCTATCATAATAGACTTGCCCTACAGCAATCTGAAGAGAAATATAGAGGTATAATTCAAAACCTTCAATACGGATTATTAGAGGTAGATATAAACGAGAAAATTGTTTACGCCAACGAGGCAATGAGTTTAATAACGGGATATGAACCTGAAGAACTTATTGGAAAAGTAGCTTCTCAGCTTTTAGTTGACGAAAGAAGCATGGAGGTGCTAGACAGTGAGCATGAAAAGCGAGAAGATGGAAACGCCAGTGTTTATGAGATAAAAATTAAACACAAAGATGGTGGCCATAGATGGGTAATGATTAGTGGTGCTCCTATTTACAATGTAGATGGTAGTATCAGAGGCTCTATTGGAATCCACATGGATATCACCGACAGAATTGAATCTGAAGATGAGCTTAAACTTACTCGTTCGCGACTCAAAAAATATAAAGAGGGGATTGAAGCGCTCAATTGGGTCACCTCTAATCTTAAGCTCTCTTATGCAGATCAAATTAAGGAGGGTCTAAAGATTGCCTTAGATTATCTAGAAATGGATTTGGGGGTAATTAGCCAAATAGAAGATGAGGTCTATACGGTGAAGCACTTCGTAGCTAAGAACGAAGGAGTTGAATTGAGTAATGGTGATGAGTTTAAGCTTAGCGATACTTTCTGTGATATAGTTATTGCTAAAGACGATATTCTCTACATGAAAAATGTTTCAGAGTCTAAGTATTCTGAGCACCCTTGTCACGAACTCTTCGGTGTAGAATCTTACTTAGGAGTTAATTATTCAATAAATGGGAAAAAGTGTGGAACGGTTAATTTCTCATCGCCAGACCCAAGAAATAAAGAATTCGATAGCTATGACCTAGAGTTTATTAATCTGTTTTCTAAGTGGATTGGTTATACTATTACGCTCTATGAGAATCAAAAGAAGCAGTTTGCAGATAAAGAGGCCCTTGCGGCCAAGAATGAGGAGTTAGAGAGAAATCAACAATTTCTAGGGGCTATTAATGACTTTGTTACTAGCTTATTAGATGATGAAACACTTACAGACATAGCTTGGGAAATAGCAGAGAGTGTAATTGAGAAGTTCGATTATGACGACTGCGTAATCTACATTGTTAATGAAGAACAGCAAGTTTTAGAACAGCTAGCTGCCTATGGTTCTAAGCAAACTAAAGATAGAAAAGTATTAGACGCCATAAAGATTCCTTTCGGAACTGGTATTGTAGGTGCAGTGGCACAATCTGGCAAAGCGGAAATAATTGCAGACACTTCTAAAGACGACAGATACGTTGTAGACGATGCTAACCGCATGTCTGAAATTACGGTGCCAATTATTGCCGATGGTAAGGTTATTGGAGTAATAGACTCTGAACACCAACAGAAAAACTTCTTCAAAGAAGAGCATTTAACCACACTGAAAACAATTGCTAATATAGCTGCCAACCGCCTGAAGAATGCGCTGGCAAAAAGAGAGCAGCAGAGAGCTGAAAAGGAGCTCCAAGAAAGTGAAGAGAAATTTAGAAAGATACTTCACAATGCTATTGATGCGGTTATTACAATAGATAACAGAGGGGTTGTAAAGGAGTGGAATTTGCAAGCTGAAACTATTTTCGGTTATACAGGAGAAGAAGCTATTGGCAAACCATTGACTGCAACCATTATTCCGCCTCATCATCACAAATCTCACAATGCCGGAATGAGGCATTTTAATGAAACAGGACACGGACCGGTATTAAATCAGAAAATAGAAATAACAGCAGTTAGAAAGTCAGGAGAAGAGTTTCCTATCGAAATGGCTATAATTCCTGTTGAAGATAAGGGGAGTCATAGCTTTACAGCATTCTTGAGTGATATAACTATTCAAAAACAGGTGCAGGCCGAAATGGAAAAGGCACTAAACAAGGAGAGAGAACTGAATGAATTGAAATCTAGGTTTGTTTCTATGACTTCTCATGAGTTCAGAACGCCTCTTACCACCATAAAGCAAAACACCGACCTTATCAGCTACCAATTAGAAAGCATTATTCCTAATGAATATGCACTCTTTAAGAAATACATTGATAGAATTGATGGAGATGTAAACCGACTTACAGGTTTAATGAACGATATTCTAATGCTCGGAAAAATTGAATCTGGTAAGATTCAAATGAATAAGAGTAAGATAAACTTTGTACAATTTATTGAGAAGCTAGTTACTAAGTATTCAGAAGCAGATAGTGAGCATAGACAGATTGAAATGAAGGTGCAAGGTGTACCTCAAGAACTGGAAATTGATACACAACTCATAGATCATGTTGTTTCTAATTTGCTTTCAAATGCTCTTAAATACTCTCCAGGTGCAAAGGCTCCAGAAGTAAACCTGTCATTCAACAAGCTTTCCAGGGTAACTTTAAGAGTGAAAGATCACGGTATTGGTATACCGAAGAAAGATCAAAGAAGCTTATTTGAGTCTTTTTACAGGGCTACCAATGTTAAAAATATACAAGGTTCTGGGCTAGGCCTTTCCATTGTAAAAGAGTTCACAGAAATGCACGGAGGTACTATTGAAGTGGATAGTGATGAAGGAAAAGGCGCTGAATTCATTGTTGAATTACCATTATCATAGTTTATATTCTAGTTTACCTCAATTGAATTATTAAATTGGCCAAAAATATATTGAATGAGCCAGTTGAAGATTCTAGTTGTTGAGGACGATCCGATGATCGCAGAAAGTGTTCAGGATATTCTTGCTATCCTGAAACATGAAGTTATTGGAGTAGCAGAGAATGCAGAAGATGCCATTGCCATTTGTAACGAAACACTTCCAGATCTAGCCTTGCTAGATATACAAATTGGTGGCGATATTGATGGGGTTGACCTGGCCGATTTACTCAATCAGAATTTTCAGATACCATTTATCTTTACTACGGCTTTTGCAGATAATGACACCATTGCTAGAGCAAAGTCTAAAGGACCTTACGGGTACTTAGTTAAGCCTTATGGTATAAAAGACATGAATGCTGCCATAGAGGTTGCTATGACGGCTTTTGAACGCTTTAAGAAGGCTAGCGAAACTCCAGCCATGTCTAAAGTTATCCAAGACAGTATATTCTTAAAAGTTGATTCTAAGCTTATTAAGACTAAAATTGATGACATTCTTTATATAGAAGCTAAGGGAGATTATGCCTTGTTCAAAACTAAAGAGAAGGGGCATATTGTTCATACTACTATGAAGAGGGTAGAAGAGCGTCTGAACGATTATAACTTTGCCAAAGTACATCGCTCTTATGTAATCAACTTAGCCAAAATTGTGGATATAGAAGAGTCTAACCTGCTAATAGACCACAAGGTAATTCCTATTTCAAGAGCCAATAAAGAGGCATTAATTAAGCGACTGAACCTGTTGTAGGGGAGTCGCTCTTTTTGCTTTATCCCAAGTTACTTGCTGTTTTCCTCTGAAGTATTTTATCCAGCCCAGTACAACACAGTAGTGCATGTAGATGAAATAGTAAGGGATGTAAAGCGCTTTAATTTTGGTTTCTCCATTTCTCATGGCGTAACCTGCCAAGGCTAGAATAGCAAATATGAGCTCTAATCTCATAATTAGATCATAAGGCCAACCTTGTGGAGCCAAGAAAAAGATACTAGTAAAGGCTCCCACAAGGGCTAATGGCATTAACGTCCAGCGTAGCGCTCTGTGAGAAATGTATTGAAAGGTGAGTTTTCCGTATTTGAAGAGATTTAGAAGAGGCAACAACATAATAACTGCCTGAATGCCACCTGCAGAGATTCTAACTTTTCGCTTTGTTTCTTCTTCTATGTTAGCAGAACCAGTTTCCATGGCCAATGCCTGTGGCTCATAAGCTACTTTGTAACCCTTTGCCGAAAGCTTCATGGTCATTACAAAGTCTTCAATTAGTGTATTGGTATCTATGTTTTCATATAAGTGAGTTCTTATTGCGAATAACTCTCCGGCAGAACCTACCAGGGTGTTCCACTCTGCATCTTTCCTTTTCAAGAACGATTCATACTTCCAATAAAAACCTTCTCCAGAGCTGCTGGCACTATCTTCTTCCTTACTCAACACTGTCTTTTCTCCTGAGACAGCACCAACCAAATTGCTCTGAAAGTGTCGGATCATATTTTTTAGTCCATCTTTATTAATCATCACGTTAGCATCAGTAAACACCGTCAAAGCACTTTCAACTGAAGGCATTACTCTATTTACGGCTGCTATTTTTCCAGCTCTTTCAGGCTTAAAACATAGCTCTGCTTCTGAAAATCTGCTAACAATGTCATTTGTGCCATCATTTGAACCATCAGTGACAATCTTAATTTTTAGCTTGTCTTTAGGATAGTCTAAGGCCAGAGTATTCTTGATTTTTTCTTCAATAATCTCTTCTTCGTTGTAAGCGGCTACCAAAAATGTTACTTCTGGCAAATCCTCATCGCCCAGCGTTTCTATAGGTTTGGTGCCTTTTATTTTGGCGAGAATGCTAATGAGCATACCGTAACCTACAAACACATAAAAGACAATAAATACGCAAGTCCAAAAGAAGATTTCCATGACGTTTAATTTTTATTCAATTAAATGAAGTCTGGAGAGTAAAATGGAGTTGTTTCGATGAATAGTAAGAAACTGTCGGTGAACGAATTAGATAGGTCGAAAGCCGAATTTTTTCTGAATTAAACCATCCGAAATTCCCTTGTTAAAAGCATTCAAATGCTTCCACTCTCTTAATAGAAGGTGTTTTAAGAAGTTTTTAGGCGTTGATATAAGAAGGAAGAAGCTAACGAATGTGAACCAGTTTAACTTGCCTTTATTTCTCATAAAGTGCAGTCTGTTCCTGGTCTGGTAATACAGTTTAAGAGGACTATTTTTTCCTGTAGAAATGGACTCTTTATGCAATACATGAACAGCGGGGTCTACCAATAGCTTATACCCACCTTGCTTAATAATGTTAGACCATTCTAGCTCTTCGTAATAAAGAAAGAATTGTTCTGGCATAAGACCACAGTTTTCAATTACCTCTTTTTTTAGCATTACTGCTGCTCCGTGAAAATAGGGGGTCTCGTAAGGTGAGTTAGATTGCGTGTTTTTTAGTAGTTCATTTCTGCCAGTAAGAGAGTTTATAGGGGTAAAACCCGCAAACTGAATCTTATCTGGCTGACTAAAGTATTTAAGCACAGGAGACACGGCTCCAATGGTTGGTTCGGTGAATCGACTGAGTAATGATTCAATTAGGCCGTTTTCTAACTCCGTGTCATTATTAACCAAGAATAGGTAATCTCCCTTGGCCTTTTCTATTCCTAAGTTGTTTCCACCGGCAAATCCAAGGTTCTCTTTGGCATTCAGTACTATAGCCCCAGGTAAAATAGACTGATAATTCTGTGTGTCGTCTCCTTCTTGGCAGTTGTCTACTACAATTACTTCAAGGTTAGGATAGCCTAGTTTGCTAATTGAATGCAACAGCTCGCTAGTAACAGCTTGTTGCTTATAATTGACCGTAATAATGGAAACTAAAGGGTTCATTTTTTCTCTTTTATACCAATTACCTGAATAGCATTACCCCAAGTGTTTACATGAAACATTCTATCGAAATGAATAAGCATTTTTGCTAGAGGTAGAGTAAGCATCTGACCAATTACTCCTGCTTTTTTACCTAAGTATGCCAATTCCCAACCAAGTCTTGCATACCATCCGTCTGAATAGCTTGCATGAACCACTTTGAATCCTTCTTCAATAAATCGGGTTTCTAGTCCATGAAGGTCATAAACTTGGCCAATGTGTTCATCTTCTAACCACTCGTGATGGTCTTCAAAATATTTTTCTGGGAATATTGTTCTTTGGGTTACATAGGGGATCTTCACCATGAAATGCCCCCCAGGTTTTAACCTGTCATAAGCGGCTTTAAAAGGCATTTGTTCAGGGGCAATGTGTTCGAAAACATCTATTGAAAAGATAAAGTCAAATTCTTTTTCCTCAAGATCTTCTGTCAATTTGCAGTGGGTGTTGATGTTTTCTATACCACTTCTTGAGATAGCCTCGTTCACCGAATTAATTCTCTCTTTGTCTATATCAAGACTGTGTACTTCGCTTTGTGGTAGGGCTTGAGCAAGACTAAAACTGTACTCGCCATAACCAGTTCCTAGATCTAAGATTTTTGCATCTGCTTTCAAAGGTATTTTCTTGACCATTTCTTTGAAAACAGTGAATCTGGCGTAGTTACCAACATTTGTATATCCAAATACTTTATGAAAGAGCTTAGCCAATTTTGGCGCTTTTTTCATTCTTTCACTGGTGTAAATCTGTGCTGTTCCAAATGTCAATTCCATGATGAGATATTTTTGTTTTTGAACACCATTTTTGCCGCTTCAACCACTGTGTGTACAGGGTGAAGACTCAATTCTTTATTTAATTTTAATTGTCCAATAAGAATGGTAATTACAATGGCACTAGCCGTTGCAATGGCACCTCCTATAACTCCATAAGTAGGAATTAAAGTCAGGTTGAGTACTACGTTAATACCTAAGCTTAATAAGAGCATTAAAAAATTTACCCTCGGCTTACCAACCGCATCAAGCGTTAGCCCGAATACTCTTCCCCATGGCTTAAATACTGAGGCTATGCTGAGCAGAATGATGATAACAGATGCCTCCTGGAAGCTTTCGTTTCCAAGTATTTGAATAATAGTATGGTTAAAGAAGATCAACACAAGGGCTATCGGTAATACAAAAGCAAATAAAGAAAGAACTGATTGACCATATGTTTTCTTTAGATCAGTGCCTGAATTCTGATGACTACTTGCTGAAATTTTCGGATAAATGACTTGGGATAAAGCTTGCAGTGGAAGCTCTGCATAATTCATGATTTTAGTGGCAAAATGGAAGATAGCCACGGAAGATGGCCCCAGAAAGTAGCCAATCATTAGAATATCTACACGCTGAAAAAGGAGGGATAAAAGGTTAGTGCCCGAAGCATATTTGCCAAAACTAAATAGTTGAGTAAATACTTTTTTACTAGGCAATGACCTGTTAAGCTTTGTCGCAAATAGTAAAATTGAATGTGGTATTGAAGCCAAGCAAATTAGGTTGATCAGCATACTTAAACTTGGCTGGTTATACAGATAAATGTATCCTAGAAGTAGGCTAACAAAGCTGATTAGGTATATGATGTTGAACGTAAAATACCTTTTGAATCTTTCTTCCGCTTGGTTAAGAGTATTTGAAAATTGGAGCGTACCCAATGCCCAAAGCACTTTATATCCATTTGCATAAAGTACAGATAGTTCGTTGTTGCTGATAAGACCGTATGTTAAAAGCAACAAGCTCAAGATTGTCATTAATCCAAAGTTGAGTGCCGCTCCTGTATTGACCACTGTTTTCTCAAAGCCTGACTGTATAAGTAGTCGGCTTAATCCGTTTTGAACAAAACCTTGTCTAAAACCATCACAAATGGAGACTGTGGTGATAAAAAGTGCCCAAGTACCAAAGGTAGCCTGATCATAAACCTTCGCCATGTAAATGAATAGAATGAAGTTGCTCAATAAAAAGGCAATCTGTCCACCAAAAGAAAAGGCGGTATTAGTAAACGATTTACTTTTTAAGATCTGCTTCATTGTGCAAGCGAATGGTAAAGTCTTTCAGTTTGTTGGGCAATTTTATCCCAGGTATAATAAGCTTCTACCTTAGATTTACCCTTTAAGCCCATCACTCTAGCCTCATTTCTGTTTCTAGAGAGGTAGTTCATGGCATCTATAAATTGCATTGGTTTATTTGTGGCACATAAAAGGCCATTTTCTCCATGCTGAATCGTTTCTTTTATAGAATCTAGGTCAGAAGCAATTACAGGAATACCTTCAGAGTTAGCTTCTAAGAGTACAATGCCTTGCGTTTCATAGAAGCTTGGCAAAACCAAAGCAGTGTAATAGGGGAGCATGCCATGAATTTCTTCATTGCTATACTCCCCAAGCAGTCTGACTCTGGTCTGTAGCCCTTTTTGGGCTATAATTTTTTCGATGTTTTCTCTCTCGCTGCCATCACCAATAATATCTAAGTACACGCATGAGTCTACCTGATCCATCAGTTCTACAATTCTAGATATGCCTTTTACTGGGTGTAAACGACCTACAAAAAGGAATCTGGCTTCGTTTTTATCTTGCTTAAACCTAGAGTGTCCTAAGCTCTTTACTCCGTTAGAAATTACTTTGATGGGTTTTTGAATAGCACGGGCATTTGATAAGTCGTGTTTTAAAGAATTACTAACTGCAACCAAACCGGCAGCACTGTTATAAAGTCTATCTTCTACCTTTTTTGTAAATGAATGATGAAGTTTATGATTGAGTTGATACCACTTTTTGCCTTTGTTTTCGATGTCAATAAGACCATGAACAGTGTTAACGAGCCTAGACCTAATGTCTCTGTTGAAGCTTAGCAAATAGCCACTTCTGCCTTGAGCATGGATGATATCGAATGTTTGATGATTCTTTTTAACCCACTTGAAGGCGTACCAATTAAAGCTGAACTCTTCGGCAACAATATTTATGGGCTTGATGTAGCGGCCTGGGAAATAAGGGACTTGAATAACGTCTATTCCTTCAATGTTTTTGGTGTTTACCTTAGAACGGTATGGTCCGCCATTTAGAATGGAAACCTTATGTCCAATAGCAGCTAGGCCTTTAGCCAGCTCCCAAGAGTGGGTCTGAATACCTCCTTTAAACTGCCAAGGCAAGGTTTTAGAGATAAGTAGAATATTTAGCGACTTATTCGGTTTCATGACTTTTTTTGTTTTTTGAGCTTTTTCAACTCTTTTAACCTCTTATCTACAGCCAGCTTTTCTTCCCTTTTCGAGAGCATTATACCATATACCAAGGCCATTATGGCTATAGGTAGTACGGCAGGCCATGGCATTCCCTGAAACATTAGGCTTCTATTAATTCGTGTTTCGTATGAATGAACTCTTGCTTAGACTTTTTCATTTGACTAAGCGATTTAATGGCAGCCCAACCAATTTTTGGGATGCTCACAAGAATTTTAAGCGATTGCTTAAACAACTGGTCTGTAGGTAGTACAAAAAGATATGAGAGGCTAAGACCTACAAAGGCAATAGTAGCGGTTACTCCTAAAAACGAAGAGTTCAATAGTATACCGCAAACAACCAAAAGTAATATGGCAAAGGGCGCTACTGCACGCGGGGGTAGCGCTAACTGCATAACTTTATGAAAAAAGTCTACATTTCCCTCTGCCAAATTACTTAAGCTTTCACCAAACGATTTTTTGAAGAAGGTATATTGGGCTTCTAGCCATCTTCCTCTTTGTTTAGTAAAGGCATTGGTCGAGGTTACTTTTTGGTCTAAAACCGCCATATCGGCAGTATAATCTATGAACTCACGCTTTCTGGTGAGAATTAATTCCATTTCTTTATCGAACCCACCTATGGCTTCGCATTGATTAATTGTAGTCTTGAATAATTCAAAATTGAAAACCATGGCCGAACCCGAAAGCTTAGAAGATAAACCTAAACTGTTAGCTCCTTTACAAAGCATTTCGGTATTGGCTGCTTCGGAAAGGCCATCCATTAACGCAGTAGAAGTATTGTTATTGGCTGCTTTTCTTAACCCCTGAATTGCTCGAGCTCCAGACTGAATCCACTGGTTGGCTTTGAATAAAAAGCCTTTCTCCATTACGTTGTCAGCATCTAATACTACCACCGCATCGTACCCCTTATCGTATGCTTTAATAGCGCTCTGAAGCGATTTCACCTTGGTGCTTTTTTCGAAACTTACTGAATGGACTTTCGCCCCAAGTTGCTTCAGCTCCTTTTTGGTTTCATCCTTAAGTTGATCTGCAATAACCACCAAATCGAACTGACCTCTTGGGTACTCATATCTGAGCGACATGTTCTTAGCAGTACTATATTTTATAATAGCATCCTCTTTGTAAGCAGGGACTAATACCAAGAAGCGCGTCAAACCATTTTGTACTGGTTGAATATCTTTTGTTTTGTACTTAGAAGCTACAGCCAATACAAACTGATAGAGTGCTGAAACTGTGAGGTAGATGAGTACTGGAGCAAGTAAGATTTCGAAGAGGGTTTTCATGATCTTATTTTTAATCAAATGTACCCTGCAAACAGCCCTCTTTCAGGGTATTAAGATGAATGGGAGAAAATCAACGATGAATGAAAAAGGGTAGGCGTTGATTAGTTTATAGTTCAAAGTTTAACGTGAGCCTTAAGGCCAGCTAATCAGATTGTTATTAAAAGATAGGAGGAATTATGATTTAAGCTTGGATGCTTTTTTTACCGACTTCAGCCATTCTTTTTGGTCACGTTCGGCAATCAGGAAAATGAAAGGAATGGCAAAATTGAGGATAATCCCTGTTGGCATTTGAATAAGCACCTGATTACCATAGCTAGCCAGTATGGCACCAGCGAACATAGCATATAATGCCGAGGCTTGTGTTCGATGTTTCTCGCTCCTCATACTCATTATTTTATGACCTCCATAGCCAAGTGTAAAGCCCAAAATAACTAAGTGAAAAGTGAGCCCGACAGGTCCGGTCTCTGCCCATATTTTTACAAACCAGCTATCTGTGGCAGTATTGGCCATTAGCGAGTCTGGGTTGAATCTTGCACCCCAAAAACCTGCTGTTCCAATACCTCCGCCAAATGGTCTAGAAGCCAGGTAGCGGGCAAAAGTCTTTTGGTTTTCTAGCCGAACGCTGAGTGATTTGTTTTCAGGATCTAACGCTGTTCTCATACGCCTCACTTGTTCCACTCCCTGAAACATAAAGGTGTATTTCAGAATTACGAACACTAAAATCATTCCGCTAAAGCCAGCGACCAGAATTCTAAAGTTTTTAATGAGAATTAGGTAGGCAATGCCACCGGCTAACGGTACGGCTAATGCACCTCTAGTGCCTGAAATGGCGAATCCGAGCAAGAAGATAACTGCGAAAACGAGGTATTTGAATTTCTTTATTCCTTTGTATGGGCCCATGAACATGATGGCGCACATTAATGACATCATGGCCTGCGATGCACCGAAACTTCCTGCATCTGAATAAAAAGAAAATACCCTGAGTACTCCGTGTAGTACATGTTCCTCGTGATGTTCTTCAGCATAAAGCCAATGATCTTCAGCGGCATCGGTACCCAAAATCTGCTGCTTAAAGCCCCAAATAGTGCCTATTAATGAGAAGTATATTAATAATCTAATGAACTTCTCTAGATCTTCTTCTTCTCTGAAAAAGAGAAAAATTAACGGGATGGTAAGTGCTTGGTAAAAACCAATACCGCGCATAGCATAAAACCATGCAATCAGTCCGTTGCCACTTGGGTTGACTATCTCAAACACTAAAAACAGCATCCAAGCTGTATAGAGAATAGCAATTGGGTTTCTGAGGTATTTCCAATTAGGATTAACTTTTTTATTAAGAATTACGCTGAGCCAAGAAAGAGCAAGTAAAATATCTACCAAAAGCCCCCAAGGGCCAGGTACATATCGAGCTATGCCAGCGCCAAAAAACGCTATTATAATATTACCCCAAACTCCGAGCTTAGGGTTGTTCCAAATAATGGAAAGCACAACTAGAGAAATGGGTAAACCAAGAAGGAGTGCTCCTCCAATAATTCCTAAAAACTTGAACAGCAGAAAGCTTACACCCAGAATACCAATCATTAGTATCCAGCCTACTGGCGTAGATAAAATGGAAGCACCGCTAAATTGTGCAGTTATGGTTTCCTTGCTATTCATCGAAGCAAAGGTGCCAAGTCTGGAGCGTAGTTTTTTTTAGAATCGGTGAATTGACAAGGATCTTCGATGAGTAACCGCTGAATCAGATAATTGGTGAATCAGAAGTTCTGGAGGGTAGTAGGCTTATTTGGCGGCATTCAGGGCGAAGAATCTTCTGATTAACTTTTATCTCTGGAGATTCTTCGGTCGTATATTTCTGATTATCATCAAAATATACTTCCTCCGAATGATGGTTAAGAGGCAATCACCTTTAATGCTGAAAGGATTTTGAATACATCAGTTACCAAAATTTATGGTTGAGGTATAATCTATTCTTTGTAATCAAATAGCCTCAGCAAACTCTCTTGCTCTGTTTGCCCAAGAATTTTGTTTGGCAAACTCAACTCTCTTCTGAGTTTTTATTCTAGAATTATATCTGATGGATCTTTTAATGGCTTTTAGGAATTCTTCTCGACCATCGGCTATTTCTGCAACTTTAGAAAAGTCAGATAAATCGGAGAAGTTGGAGGCCACCACAGGTTTACCCATGGCCAGATACTCATTGATTTTCAATGGATAAATGGCTGCAGTAAGCTTAGATTTTACAAATGGAATAAGCCCTACATCAAAGTTCTGAATTTTGTCTGGGAGCATGTGTTGCTCTATCGAACCCAAGAAACTGACATTGTTTGGCAGGGGAGGAAGCTCCGTTCTTACAGGGCCGTAAAACTCAAAATTATACTCAGGTAAATTTTCTGCGCAGTAGCTGATCAACTCAAAGTCTATTCTTTTGTCTACTGCTCCAACATAACCAATAGTGTTACCTTTAGACTTCTCGTTATGAGATGCCAGAAATATATCGAGATTCACTCCATTTGGAATAAACTTTACTTGCTTGGCCAGTGGTAACTTGTTGCTCTGTAAAGTTGTACTTGTGCAAATAACTTCGTCTACCAAAGGCATGTAAATTTCTTCATAGTGCGTTCCATGTTTTCCTGACCAATCAGTGCCAGAAATTTCATCGTAGCAATAATAGATGCTCTTCTTAGGACTGAAGAATTTGCGAGTATGATAACCGAAAATAGGGTTAAATGCATTGATAAGCGTGTACTCCTCAACGCCTAACTTTTTGAGCTGAGATTTAATGCTGCGGCCAACAATTCGGCTGTTCAACTTAGCTGCCCAGTCATATAGTTTTGCAGATTTTATCCAGTTAATAGGAAGCACAGGAGGGGTAGAAATCAGCTCTATTTCTCCATGATCTGTTATTTGATTTCTTATTCGGCTGCCTGTGCCTAAAATGTTTTTTACTGGAGCAAACTTATTGAAGAAGAGGTCTTTGATAGTATAGTGATAATCTATCATGATGACCCTGTGGTCTTTACTGAGCTGCTTTAACAGCTCAATAGTAGATTTGATGTAAGGCGTGTCCCAGGCAGGAAAACTATGACAAACTATTACCTTCTTCATATCGATGCTGGTTTGAATCCTTGAGTCAAAAGTCTTTTTACAAACATTCTGAGCTTGCTTCGCTTCTTTGGAATATCTCCAACTATTTCTTCCATTACCTCAGTAGTAACAGCGTTTAAGAAGAGTATAGGCTTTTTGCCAGCTAGTTTTTTATACACCTTTAAACTGTGCTTATCTGAAGCTGTCCATTTTCTATTAGCTCTGGCCACCAAAATGTGTACATCGCCTTCAGTTACCACTTCTTCTTTGTATGGTTTGAAGATAATTGGCCCTAATTCTTCAAAAATGAACTCTGGGTCATTCTCATCCATTATGGTAGGGAAGTGCTTCTTGATTTTTTCAATGATGTAAGATTTACCTTCTCCATATTGAGTGCTGAAAAGTATAATCTTTTTAGGTCTGCTTTCTCCCTTAACCTCAGCCCTTAATTCTTGAATAAAGTGATTAAGTGCATGTTTGTTCAAACCTTCGAAGTTGATTTTATTGATCTGCTTTTTTCGAACTCTAGGCAAAATTCCGCCTAGTTTAAGGCCTGTTTGGTCACAAGCTCTTTCAGGTCTTTTTAAGGTGCTGTCTAGCAATTCCATTCCTACAATTACCGCAGTAGGTAAAATGGCTCCCACCATGAAGGCAAGAATCACCATCATCATTCGCTTAGATTTCTCTGGCTTAATAGGGTAGTACGGAGCGTCTATCACTTTAATGTTGGAAGACATCATCATACTGTACTTATGTAGCCGGGCTTGGTTAAAGCTATGTAGGTTCTCTAAATACTCGCTTTCAGCAACATCTATTTCTCTTTCCAACCGGCTTAAGGTTGAGCCTAGTGGAGCAAAGCGATCGTAGATTCTTTCATATTCTTCTTGTCTGGCTTCCATAACGGTAAGCTTTGCAGCAGACTCTTCTTTGATAATGGTGTAATTGAGCCATTGAGTAAGGATGTCTCTAGTTTCTACACCTTCTGGAGTTTGGTTTACAAAGAAAAGATCGCTTGCAGTGTTAGACATTTGCCCCTTTAAGGAGTCTATTTTATTGTTCAGAATAGCTTTTTGAGTAATAACCTCAGGACTAGGAATGGAGTCCGTAATTAACTCTAAGCTGGCCAATTCTGCACTGTATTTAGAGATTACCTCTCGGCTATCGGCCAATTTTGTTTGGAGGCTAGCCAGGATTGACTTGTCGGCAACATCGTTTTCAATTTTAACTAATGCCGATTTTGCACCCGCTAAAACTTTTAGTTCTTCTTGATACTGTTTGTCTAGCTCCTCCTTATTACCAGAGATAAATCTGGTTTGCTCATAGTAGTTAATGATTTTGTTGTTTACTCTGAATTTTAAAAGTGCGTCTTCTGCTTCTTGCAACTTTGCGGAAGATTTGTTTACCGCAGACTGGAAAAATTCAATTACAGAATCGCTTTGACCTTCTTTAATATTCTTCTGCTTCGACATAAATATGCCGGTTAGCAACTCTAACGTTTTCTGGCTTAAGTATGGATCTACCGAAGTGTATTCCATACGGATCATATCACTATTACCTTCTCTGGTTACTATTAGGTTTTCTAACTGCTCTATGCCAAAGAATTCATTTTTAGAATTGGCAATAAGGTATACCTCGTTGAACTGATCTTTTTCTCTCATTCTTACGAGCTTCTCGTAAATCGAGATCTCAGAGTCGGCATCAGTAATGTTAATATCTAAATGTTCAATAGTCTCCTCAAAGTACTCTCTGTTATCAGGTAGTATTCTGAGTTCTTCATTTCTTTTAGCCAATAATAAGTGAGCCATTAACTTGGCAGATAGCTCTTTATTGGTCTCGTAAGAGGTGGCTAAGTTGATAAGGTTTTCAAGCTCGTTGTTGGTCTTTGCATAATCTACTCTTCCACTTGAGTTACTCTCTATGCTGTAGCCCGAAATTAAACCAGTATTCAGGAGGGTATGAGTGTTATACTCCTTCTTGCCATCCTTAGTGCTGTAGAAAACCAAGCAAGCAAGTACTATGGCTGTTCCGGCAATAAAGTGGAAGTAGCGAACCAGCAGTCTTACAATTTCTACGATAGTCATGGCTTACTTAAGGATTTCTTCTCCAACAATGGTTTTCAAGGTAGTGTAGGCTAACCAAGCTTCATTCTTAGCTTTTTCGAACTCTAGCTTTGAAGAGAAGTTCGATTCGATGGCCATTCTGTATTGCTCTAGCGGAAGTTTTCCGGACTTAAAGTAGCCTTCGGCAACGGTTAGAGACATCTCGTTAGACTCTACCACTTCAGCCTGCAATTCAATAGATTTAATGTAGTGTTTTAGGTCTGAGTAGAGCTTCACAATCTCTTTTTTGATCAGCTCTTCTTCAGACTCTTGTTCGTAGTCTAACTTTTCGATTTCAAGTTGTTGAATCTTGATCTCGTGTTTTCTTGAACTTACTTCGGTGAAAGGAAGTCTTAAATTTAGTCCTACATTATATGTTACGTTTTGTCTAGATAAGTAAGTAACTCGTGTACCACTTTGGTCGCCCACAAGTTGGTCAGACATAATGCCGTTTCCATAATTTACTCCGGCAGCTAATGACACATGCTGTAACCACTTTTTTCTTTTCATGGCTATCTCCTGGTCAGTTTGCAACTGAGAAATTTCTAAAGCCTTAATTGAAGAAGACTTTCCAATGGCCACGGCCATCAGCTCCTCAACTGGTCTAAGGTTTTCTACCTTAAGTTGAGTTGCCGTTGTCTGCGAAAAACTCAGCCCTGTGAAGGACATTAGCGCGATAAGGATTGTGGTTAACTTTTTCATCTTACTGTTCTGTTTTCACTAACCTTTTACTGATTCGGCTCTTGATTTTTTCAAGGATTTGCTGAAAGCCGTCTTTCTTCATAAAAGGTCTTTCGATGACCGTGTAAAAGATTATACTGCTAAGTAAGATGATAGGCAGGGTAATAATGAGTGATATCGTTAGACCTGAGAAATATGTCGTTGAATAACCAATTCTATCGATAAGTGAATAAATGAGTTCTAGTAGAGGAAGGTGGGTTAAGTAGATGGTATAACACATACCACCGATAACTGGTATCCATTTATAAGACAGTATTTGAGGTACAATTTTCCCTTTTAGGGTACTTATAAAGAAGCCCATTAAGGCCGTAGAAAAGAGCAATGCTTTTTCAAGATCGTCTGTCCAGGTGAACATCATCATAATAATAGTTGCCACTCCAAGAATGTCGTATAAGTAGGCTTTTTTGTTGACCCAATTTTTAGAGTGAACGAATAGATCTGCGGCCAATAGCCCCACTAAAAAGTGCTGAAGTTGCCCTAAGATTGACGCTCTGAATGGCTGGTATTGAAAGCCAAACACATGCTGGAATACTATGAATAAAATGATAAGGGCGGCTAGAAAAATTCTTCTGAATGAAAGGTCTTTCTGGTTGAAGTATAGAATAGCTAGAAAAGGCGCTATAATGTAGTATTGAATTTCAACTTCAAGCGACCAGGCCACCGGATTGATTACAGGGAATTCAGCGTATACAATATTGTGAACATAGAAAATACTGCTGAAGTAATGGCCTGCCATTTCTCCAACACCCATACCCGATTTAATAATAAAGATGATGGCAAAAAGGCTCATCCAGAAAATGTAAGGAGGCTCGAGCCTTTCTAACCTCCTTGTGAAGTACTTTTTATAACTGAAAGTATAGCCACTTTTAGCAAAAGGAAGTGCTAGAACAAAACCACTTAGTGCGAAGAAAATCATAACTCCAATGGCGCCTCTACTAATCAGATAGTTGAGTTGTTCATTGAGTCCGGTTAGGTTTTCTTCTCCATAAACATACCTGAGAAATCTTTCATTGGCATGTAGAATAACCACAGGTAAAATGGCCACAAACCGTATTCCGTCTACAAAAGGTATGTAAGAACGGCCCGAATTGGGTCTTTTTAGGTTTTGTAACAGCTTTTTCATGGCTTAAACGTTTTGGTGTTGAAGCGCTGCGATAGGTGTCTTAACTAAGATTTTTAAATCCATCCACAAGCTGTGGTTCTGTGCATATTCAATGTCTAGCTTTACTCTGTTTTCTGGGTCTACATTGTCTTTACCTCTTTCAGTTACCTGCCACAAGCCAGTGAGTCCTGCAGGGCCTAGAAAACGTCCTACACGCTCGTCAGTAGTAAGCTTTTCTGCTTCATATAAAGGCAGAGGGCGGTTGCCTACTACAGACATATCGCCTTTAAGAATGTTGAAGAGCTGAGGTAATTCATCTATACTCGTATTTCTGATGAACCTACCAATTCTCGTTATTCTTGGGTCGTTCTTAAACTTCACAAAAGAGTTGGCATTGTCTTTACTCTTATGGTCCTCAAAGCGATTCACATCAGCATACTTCTCATCAGTGATCATCATTGGGTCATTAGCATAATACGCAATGGCATGTCTGTCTAATTCGTACTCTTGAAGTTCTACCTGATCTTCAATTTCGTACTGATTCAAATGCTTCATGTTTTCTACGAGCTTATCAGCGTCTGTTCTCATAGATCTGAACTTGTAGAACTTAAAGATTTTGTAGTTCTGACCCACTCTATATGAATAATAGAAAATAGGACCTCTGGAGTCTAATCTGATGGCGATTGAAACCAAAATAAGGATTGGACTGATGAGCAAAATCAAGATACCAGCAAAGGCGATATCGAATGCTCTTTTGATGATTAATGTACTTCGCTTGTTCACTTGTCTGTCAGTTTAAATACATATCAAAAGTAAACCCTCAGAGGTGTTTTAACGGGTTTATTAGACGACTGAACAAAAACTGAAGGTGAATGAAATGGGAGAGGTGATGGGGTTGAAAGGTTGGGAAGTTCTGATGTTATTAAGTCAAGATGTTTTACCAGTCATAGCCAAGGCTTACTTTTAGCCTAATTGCCTCTTCAGTTTCTACAAAAATTGAATCATCAAGTGTATAGTAACCAACAAATTGAGCAGACATGATAACGGTTAGCTGGAATATGTTCAAAACAGAAGTAGCCATTCACATCAGAACTTATTTCGAAAGTGTCATCACTGATCGATAGTCGTATTTAGGCTTCTGCGGTTTTTTACTTGATATAGGCATCTAGCACGATCCCCGAAATGTTTACGGTTAAAGTGTCCATCATCCCGGTTCTATCAACAACCAATGAACTTCTAAAATGCTTCTTTGGGAAAACGCTGCAGCTACTAATTAAGCTAAAGAGTATTGATAATAATATTACATTTCTTAGTCTGCTTAAGTTGGTTTTCAATTGAGGATTATGTGTCAGTTGTAACCTCATCCCAATTGTCTTGATAGCAGGTTACCCAGTTTAAAGCATAATGACGTTCATAAATAATACTTGGGTTATAGTCGTGGGGAATTTTAGCATTATTGAAGACTGAGCTTCTAACCGAATTATGTAAACGATAAATGAAATCACATTCGTCCAGTATTTCCTCACGATTTCTCAATTCAACCGAGTTGAAGAATTGTTCTTGAGATTCGAAGGAACTGATTATTCGGTCTTGAACATCGTGCAGATTTATCGTTTGGTTTGGCGAAGGAAGTTCTTTAATCAAACCCAATGACCAATACAGGGTATAACATGCTTCGATTCTCCATGAGATACTAACTATATTTGAATGACTTGGCTCGTCATGAAGTAAGTATGCTTTCTCTTCTGGTGAAACTTGATTCCAAATTTGGAGTTTCTCGAGGTATTCTTTGCACTCTGACCTAGAGAAATCAAAGGCTGTTTCAGTCAGGGCACCTAAAATTTGAGTTCTAACCACAATATTTCTAGCACTTTGAAATTTGGCAATTTTGGAATCTTCAATTGTTGGCAAATATGGGTTTACTTTGAATTTCATAGACCGCAGATAATTTTCAGATTGTTTTTTTCGTTCCTCTGAAGTTTTCACTAGTCCATAATGAGACAAATCATTAATGCTGTAAGAATTTGTCTTGTTAAAAAAGTCAAAAAGTCCCATTCAAGTGTATTAATCAATTTTGCTTATCTAATATAGGCTCTATTAATTCTGAATTTAATAAAAAAGCACCCCTTTCGAGGTGCTCTTTAATCACAATTCAACCTAACACTATTATTTCTTGAAAAGGAAGTCTAAATCTCTATATCCTTGCTGGTCTCTGTACCAGTCCATGTAGCTAAAGCCTAGGCTTTGTGCCCAATCTTTGAATCTTAAGTGAACGCTTCTAATGTCAATTTTCTCTTGAGGGTAATCGAAGCTTTCAGGTAAATGGATAGCCCAAGGTAAATCTGTCTTCGATCTATAATAAACGCCACTTTCTACATCTGTATTGTCGTCTAATGTGCCGAAGAATTCAGTGTTTACTAAGTTAGTAGGGGCATAACCTGGTAAGTGTACCTCTCTACCTCTTTCCTGACCAACAATCATGAACGGATTGTATGGGGCATTGCCAATTTGGGCATACGTTTTAGGACTATTAAATACAGTGTTTAGAGTAATGGTTTGTACATCGTGCTGAGGCTTATCTTCTTCAGTATTGATGAACCCATTAGTATCGAATAGTGCGTGTACGTTGTCTGCTACAATAAATACTGCATTATCTTGACCGCTTTCGGTTCCGTTGGCGCTTAAGTTTACGCTAGAGCCAGTTATGCTTTGCCCTGTGCTAGTCTGCACTTCAGAAGGAAGTAAGTCTGTAGCAAAACCGAAGCCGTTTCTGTATCCTGCTCCTGCAGCTCTAACCTTAAAGTTGGATTCCATTTCCACGATTTGGTTGTTGGCATTCAAATAATGCTTGAACTGATAGTCAACTACTAAATCATTGAAATCGTAATCTCCATAATCTGGCCATTTATCTTCAAAAGCGAATGTTCCATAGGTAGAAGAAGATGGGTAATGACTAGCGTAAGCCTTAGAAGCATCGTTAGGATACTCGTCCAAAATATCGTTGATGCCGTCTCCGTCAGAGTCTAATGTTCCTGGCTTGTCTATTGGACTAACATTTTCAATACTAATGGCCTCTACCGGGTTTGAAGTCACAAACATAATTGCATCATTAAAGTCTTCATCAGACCAAGAGTCTTCACGTACCACGTCTTCAAAACCAAGAAGGAATAACTCGTTCTCTTCGTCCCAAAGCAATACGTTATGTTGTTGTAAATTAGGGTCAGACTCTGGGTTTAAGCTTTTATCTGAGAAAATAAGGTAATTGTAGCTTTGTGAATTCCATCCGTTCCAGCCATCGGCTAATAAGACTACTCCAATTGAAGTGCCTGCTTCAAATCTTCCAATGTTTACTTTATCTCCAGAGCGTAGTCCACCACCAGATCCGTAATAAGAGAGGTTAGGGAAAGCAATGTTGATTACATCAATATCATCTATAGACTGTGGCGGTGTACCAGTAGGGTAAGTATAGAACCCGATAGCGTTTTTCCATCCAGCTCCTTCATGCACGAAGGTAATCCACACGTCTGCTGTTTCAAGAATATCTAAAGTAGTTTTCTTGCCATTGGCCAAGTAAGTTGGGTGATATTCTGGAACTGGCTTGGCCTCTGGAAGCGATGCATTGATATATTCTAGAAGAGTAGCGCTAATTACATCTCTGTTAGGCTCAAGGTTTCTTGGTGTTCCATACCAGAAGCTGTAGTTTGCTAAGTAATTGAATGTAATACCATTAATACCATTTGAAGTATTTGCAGCACCAGCATCTGAATTATTTTGCTCTTCTTCCTCCTGAACAACTACAGAAGTTACTTCACCTTTCTCATAGGTCAATTCTATAGTATTGTTCAGAATTGGTACTTCTACGTTGTTAGGAATACCAATAAAATTCGTTTGAATCAATACGCTTTCGTAGTATGTAGGCAGGTTAAAACTTTCGTTCAGTTGACCAGAGTTGTTGGTAACTGCGGTAAATAACTTTCTGCCTGCTGTATCGCCAGCTACTTCAAATACTGAGACTTTAACTCCTGTAAAGGGATCTCCTGAAGCATCTGTAAGGCTAACTGCTAAAGAAACGTCATTTGTGGTTACAAAGTCGAAGTTAGAAGTTTCGTTAATGGTTTCTTCTAATTCTACTACAGGCTTTTCTAAACATCCGTTTAGGATTAATAGAGCCAACGCTATTAAAGCTGTCTTTTTCATCATTTGGTTTTTTGTTGAACAGATTTTTCATGGTTGGCTTTGTTTTGTTGTTGTTGGTATTTTGAATTAAGCGACTCGCTTCATTTTATCTCGGCCCTTAAGACCCATTGAGCTCATAATTCTAAGCTGAAGCTCTACAGGGTTAAATGGCTTACTTACGGAATCTTTAGCGCCTAATTTTAAAGTCTCAATGCGCTGGTCACTTTTGTCTTGGTCGGTTAGCACCAATAAAGGAATACCTCTACCTTCTAATTCGGCAATAAGGTCTACAAATGGTTTTCTCTCCAAGCTTTTATTTCCATAAAAGTTAGAGATGACCGCATCTGGTCTCCATTTCTTTTCAAGCAATTCATGTGCTTCAGTAGGGCTTTCTACAGCTGTTACATCAAAGTTTTTGTCTAGATAGTTGATGAGGAAAAGTCTCATCATATAGCTGCTTTCGATTACAAGTATTGATTCCATGTCGCTTTTTTTTCTTCAAATCTGTCATGAATTGCCATGGTTTTCAGGCATAAAAGACGAATGGTATCTATTCTTCGATAACTGGAATAGGATTTCGGTTAACTGTTTTTGGTCAATTGGTGTATTACATTTCTCGGATCGTTTACCTGTTGATATTGAAGGTGATAGGTGGGTTATGGGTGGCTTATTTTTATATCCTGTATATGTCGGCAGATGCGTGTATAAGATCAATTTCAGAATATATATAGTAGGGGGTAGGGTAAGTTTTACTGAGCAGTATTCAAAAGCAGAAAACTCAAATCTGAGTAATAGCAAAATTGAATTCGAAACTTAATCTTACAAAAATGAGAAACTTGAGAAACCTATTATTAATGATGCTTCTAGCTTTTGTTGCAGTATTTACCTCATGCGAAAACGAAGATAATGACCCTGTTTTTGAAGAGGAATTGACCATTGCCGCAGGTATAGTAGATAGCACGGCTTTTGCAGGTTCCGATGTTTCTACTTGGACAGAAATTGATGAAGCAGACTTACCAGACAATGTGCTGGATTACCTAGAGCAGAACTATACGGATCTAAATGTTCGCCAGGCATGGGTAGATGATAGTGGTGGTTACGTGGTCCTGTTGCAGGGGAAAACAGCTGTTAGGTTCGATAATCTAGGGGTATTTGTTGAGGCTATTGACAACGCGGTTAAGAAAAGAGCAAAAGATAGGCCTGAACTCACGGAGATTGATACGGCCAGCTTGTCCACGTCTATAACCGATTATATTGTAGACAACTACAGTGATTACATTATACTAAAAGCATCTACCGATGAGAATGGCGCATTTTACATTAAACTGGTTGATGGACCCACTCTAATATTTGATTCTAAAGGAAATTTCACTGAAGAGATAGATTCTGAAGGTCACAGAAAGAGAAGAAATAAAGGTAAGAGAGGAAAGTCTAGAGCTAGTGATCAATGGACTGCCATAGACTTAGAAAGCTTACCCGAGTCAGTCTCAGATTACATTGCAACCAATTATACAGATGCAGCTGTAGAGAAAGCGGCTGTAGCAGCTGATGGTAATTTCAAGGTTTGGCTAGACTCTCAGGTAGTGCTCTTGTTTAAGGAAGATGGAAGTTTTTTATCAGAAAAAACAGCCAAGGGTTCTACTGAAGGGTAGTAAAAACTTAACAGAATTCCATCATGAGTCGAGTAGTCCTATACTCGGCTCTAATTTTTCCCAATTAATACTATTGCTCTGCAGTCATAAGCTTTCTAAACCTTCTCGTATTGTAATTTGCCATCCCTGTTTTCTTAACAACTATTTCGCCTTCGGCTGAAATTACTACAGTGGTAGGAACCACATTGGTCTCGTATTCTTCTGGTAGTGCCGTGGCTAGTCGGTATATAGGGAAGTCGAACTCTTTTTTCTTAACCCACTCAATGGCTTTTTTAAAGTCTCGATCTTCAGAAATCATCAGGAATACCGCATTTGGGTTGTCTTTAACGTCAGCATAAAGCTTATTAATGCTCGGCATTTCGGCCACACACGGTGCACACCAAGTAGCCCAAATATTAATAAAGATGTTCTTACCTTTTAAGTCTTTTGCATCTAAAATATTACCGTTAACATCAAAGAGTTTGAAGTCATAGTTAGCGGGTTTTTGAGAAGACTCGTCTAGTTCATTTGCATTCATTACACCCGTGTAAAGTACAGCTTGCTGAACTTTGCCAAACACTTCTGCTTGTGAGCCAGTGAAGTAAATAATAGCAAAAACCGCTATTATAATGCTTAGTTCAATGATATCTCGTTTTCCGGGCTTGGCCTTTCTGCTATTCATCGTCATAATGATGTTACAAATTACTCACAAACTAAGTTCAGTTAAATTTAGAGGAAGGTAATATAGGTTACAAATGCTTATATAATCTATAATTCTCAGTTACAAAACTATCATCACCAAATGAACCATTAATCGTTGTCTTAGGAAGTGGTTTTAGAGTCAGATTTGCTTTTCTAATTTTATTAGTTATAACTTTGTATAACATACAACATTGTAACTAATGAAGAATAAGGGTCTCGGTGAATTCGAAGAGTTGGTGCTACTAGCGGTTTGTATTCTTAAGGGTGAAGCCTATGGCATTAATGTAAAGCAAGAGGTTGAAAAGCACTCTGGCCGCTCTGTGTTACTGGGAGCTGTGCATATCACACTTTACCGCCTTCAGGATAAAGGTCTGTTGAAGTCTGAAATGGGTGGCAACACTGAGAAAAGAGGAGACAGGCGTAAGCGTCTTTTCGAGATCACTACTCAGGGAATGAAGCAACTTGAGGCAGCTCAAGATGTGCGTCAGAAAATGTGGTCACTTATCCCTCAGCTAAACTCTGGACAATAATGTCATCAAAGAATCCACCAAATTTGGCAAATTGGCTGCTTTCCAAAATGGTCGGAGAGGAGTTGCAGGAAGAGTTCTTAGGAGATTTGCAAGAAATCTATGAAGAGCGTCTTTCTGAAAAAAGTCGGTTTTTAGCCATGTGCATGTATTGGGTCGATACACTGCACTTACTCTTTGGCTTTACTTCATTCAAAATTTTTAAAACTCAAAACAACAACACTATGATGCTAAAATCTATGTTCACTATTGCCTGGCGCAATGCCATTAGGCAAAAGCAATTTACATTACTCAATATTCTAGGACTTACCATAGGAATCAGTATTTCCCTGATAATTGGTCTTTATGTCTATCACGAAAAGAACTATGATAATTTTCTAGACCAAACCAATAATATTTATAGAGTCAACCAGCCAAACATTTGGGGAGATTGGACTGAAATGAGTTCTACAACTGGTCCGAACGTGGCAGATGCTTTGCGCGAAGAAGTACCAGAATTCAGAGAGGTAACCCGCATTTTGAATCAAGGTTCTCAGTTTACTAGCTACAAAACTAAATCGGGGCAGGTACTTTCATTCAAAGAGGATCAACTCTTTTGGGCTGAGAAGAATTTCTTTAAGGTTTTTGATTATGAAATGCTTTTGGGTAATCAAGAAACGGCCTTAGAGGCAGCTAACAGCATGGTTCTTACGGAGACTGCTGCTCAACGCTACTTTGGTTTAGATGAAGCGCTGGGTCAAACTATAGAGATGCGAGAATGGGATGGAAGCTCAAAGAGTTATGTGGTTACAGGTGTTTTAAAAGATTTACCAACGCAGAGTCATTTACAGTTCGATGTTCTTACTTCTTTAACCAGTGCCAAGGAACAAATGGATATGCATGGCTGGAAGTGGATTTGGACCGCTTTTTCAACCTACGTTTTGGTAGATGATGGTGCAGATGTTGCCCTAATAAATGACAAGCTACAGGCCATTCCACCTAAATATGCCCCACCAACAACAAAAAGAATCTTTAACCAGAGTTTTGAAGAATTTACAGCAGGCAACCCATGGAAGCTCGATTTACAAGCGTTACCTGATATTTACCTGTCATCAGACCCGCCATTCAACTCATTTGGTCCTATTGGAAATAAACAATTCGTTCAGGTTTTTATGGCCATAGGTCTTGTAGTGCTGACTTTGTCTTGTATTAACTTCATGAATCTTTCAACAGCCAAGTCGTCTAGTAGAGCCAAGGAAGTTGGGGTTAGGAAAGTGCTTGGGTCGCTGAGAAATTCATTGATTAGACAGTTTGTATTTGAATCAGTACTGTTCGTTTCTGTGAGTACAATATTGGCACTTGTTATTGTGAGTGCTTCACTCGACTGGTTTAACCTATTGGCACAAAAGGAGCTAACGCTCGAGCCTGTCTTGATGAATCCAGTAGTATGGCTGGTGTTAATTGGGTTTGTATTGACTTTAGGGCTATTGTCAGGAGGCTACCCAGCGTTCTATCTGTCTTCCTTTAGACCAATAGAAGTTATTAAGGGGAAAATCAGCAAAGGACAGCAGGGAAAAACTTTAAGGAATGGACTTGTGGTTTTTCAATTCTCAATTTCAATTTGCCTCATCATTTGCTCCTTATTTGTCCAAAAACAGCTGAGTTACACTTCCAAAATAGACCTTGGGTTATCGGATGAAAACGTACTTCAAATTCATAATATCGAGCAATTTGGCTTCAATACAGAGGTTATCAAATCTAAATTGGAAGGTATTGCTGCAGTCACTCAAGTAGGCAAGTCTTTTGGAGTACCTCCTAATGTAATGACTGGAGATAGGTATAGGTCTACAGAACCGGATGCGCAGGTATTTCAACTCAATAACCTACGAGTAGATGATGACTATTTAAACGTGTTAGATATTGAATTTCTTGCAGGTAGAAACTTTGAGTTTGAGCGCCCAACCGATCAGTATTCAGTTATTCTAAACCAAGCTGCGGTAGAGCTCCTAGGCTGGACAACTGAAGAAGCCGTAGGTAAACACGTGGCTGTAGCTTCGGGTAATGAGGATGAATTTGAGGTAATTGGAGTGGCTAAAGACTTCAATTATCATACTACACGACAAGCAATTGGCCCACTGATTCTAATTAGCGATAAGAATGATAAGGTTTGGGATTATGGAGCTGGTTTGTCTTTCCTATCAATGAAGTTGAACCCCCAATCAATACAAACCAGTTCAGATTTGAAAAGGGTTTTAGATCAAGCCGAGTCAGCACTTAATGAAGTAGATGCATCCATTCCATTTGAGTACAGCTTTATGGATCAAGCTTTTGAGGATAACTTCAGAACCGAACAGCGCATGGCTACAGTTTTGAACTTCTTTACGCTAATGGCAATGATAATCGCATGTCTAGGGTTGTTCGGGTTAGCTGCCTTTTCTGCTGAGCAACGAACCAAAGAACTTAGCATTCGCAAAGTACTTGGTGCAAATACAGGTCAGCTTACCTATTTGTTTAGCACTGGCTTTGTAAAATTGGTAGTAGTGTCAATCCTTATTTCCGCTCCATTGGCTTATTGGTTAGTTAGTTTGTGGTTAGAAGGTTTTGCGTACAGAACTCCGATGCAGCTTGGCGTATTTGTTTTAGCTTCATTGATTAGCCTAGTAGTAGCAATTTTAACCACTGGCTATCAATCTCTTTATGTTGCTAGCCGAAATCCGGTGGATACACTGAAAGGAGAGTAGACCTCACTCTTTTATCCATGTCCATATAGAGGATAAAAGAGTGCTAGAGTGGACGTCAACTGTCCACTCTAGCAGATATCAATCTCCTTATGAGTGAAAGGCGTTGGCCTTTAGGCTGGGGGATTTACTTCACATTCGCAACAGACAACGCCATTTATGAAGAGATCAGGTATTTCTCTTCAGTTGAAGTGACTTTCTAGTAAGTTTACTACTTGAACCCTAAATCACAAATCCATTCTGTACTTTCAATGGTTGCACCTCTGCTTTTGTAGAATTCTTGAGCCTTTGTGTTCCAATCAGAAACCAACCATTTCATTTTAATACAGCGGTTAAACTTACCAATTTCCATTACAGCATCGAAGAGCTGATTTCCAATATTTTGGCCACGATAAGCAGACTGAACATAAAGGTCGTCTAAGTAAATAACCTTGCCTGTCCACGAGTGATAAGCAAAGTAGTAGCTTGAAAACCCAATGACTTTATCTTTATCTACAGCTACTAAACACTTAAAGTCATTTTGGTCTTCAATCATTTGCTCCAGTGTGATCTTCACCTTTTCAGGAGTCTTTTGAAAGATTGAAAATTCCTTGATTAAGGCGTAGATAGATGGCAGATCGGCTTCAACTGACGGACGAATTTTTATACTCATGTCGCAATCTAATTGATTCTTGCGCTCACGCGTAAAGAGAGTCTATCTTTTGAGTATGCTCGTAGAGTAATTGTGAACTGGTGCAGTCAGCTATCTAAATCCACCTTTAAACTTTTCTGGCTCAAAGGCGCAATACTCTTCAGCACTGCCTGAATATTCTTCATATCTATAGAATTGGTAATATGCTCTTTGCAAGACTCTGCAATGCTTTCAATATGCTCTATAATTACTGAATGATGTTGGCACTGTTGGTCGGCATGTAATATGTTTTTTAGGCAATTGAGTAAAGTGATCATTACCAAAGCATCTGTTTTTCCATACTCTCTTATTGAGGTAAGGTTCTGATAAAGTAGGTCATTCAATTCTATAGGTTCGAAGAAAAGCCGTGGTTCATTGTTATCATTTGTCACAAAGTACTTGTCAGTAATTTTCATTTTCTGAATGAATAGAACCGAGAGCAGATTAATTGCTTTTACCGCTGTTCCGGGGTCATTAATTCCTGGGCTAAGGGCTTTAACTGCAATTTCAGAGATTTGCTTAAAGCCGAATGAATAATGATCGTCTAGCCACTCTTGCGGATACGATATAAAGCAGTTATGAATCTCTTGTTCTACTTCTTTGTCAGTCTGTTTATTGATTTTCAAATAGGGATAGCCTTTCACTAGAAAGTATCCTATAGGTACGTCTAGCTTTATTTTCAGCTTGTGTTTTTTAGCCATTTTCAGCAGCTCCTTAACTTTAATTTCTTTAATGTAGCCAGCGTCTGGTGACTTCAAACTAAGCCATTCTTCCGTTTCAGGCATCTCAATTAAATCCTCATCATCGGTCAGAGAGAGACTTTCCATTCTACGCTCAGTTTTGCCTTGTATTCGTTTTAGAATATTATCTACCTGAATGGATTGGCTTATTGAGTGAATAAAAAACATAAAGAAGCCCAGACACATAATACCAAAAATCATGGCCATGAGAATGCCAAAGTCTGGTATGCTGTTACTTCCTTCAGACTGTATATTCACAATTAGTGTGAGGCAGTAGACAATAGAGCCTAGGTAAAAGCCCAAGACGGTCTGGTTAGACTTGTGAGTAATAAGGCCCGGAATAACTCTCGGAGATAATGTGGCTGAAGCTCGGTTAAGCACCACCATTACCATTGAGAAGCTAAATACCATTAGGGAAATTATGCTGCCAACTAAGGTTCCTAAAACTAGTCTAGCATCTTCTTTACTCTTCACCAAGATGAAGGAAAGGGTTTCTTTCAGATCCATCATCCATGGTCTATATTCTATCAGGTTTATGATGATTGAAAAGCCAAAAAAGCCCATGGTTATAATGGTGGGGTAGAAAGCAATGCTTCCAATGATTAGTCTATAAGACTTAAATAACCAATCGTTTATTTTTTTCATGAGGTGCGAGCTAGATGTATTGAGTATAACACCATTATTAGGCCAGAGTTATTTGGGAGTTCTTTTGTCCTCATATTATAGCCCCATCCTTCTTACCGCAGAGCTATGAGCCTATAGATCGAAATCCATCTTTATCTTTTTGAGAGAGATTTATTCAATTTTAGAGTTGTGCCGAAATGAGAAAACGCTGTTTTGGGTGTTTTAGGGCATATTTCACAAGGGCACTATTCATGTAATAAAAAGTGAAACCATAACCTTAGAACATGATAGATATTGCCGAACTAGAGATATTGATGAACACCGCAGCAGCCACTATTCTTTGCGGGTTTGTGGGGCTAGAGCGTGAGAAAAAAGAAAAGCCTGCAGGACTCAGAACCAATATGATTGTTGGAAGCTTCTCCTGCCTCATTGTGTCATTAGCCATTCCTTTAATTGACCTAATTCAGAATTCTGAGCTTAAAGATGCCGTAGATTCCGACCCAATCAGAATGCTGCAAGCTTTGGTGGTGGGTATCAGTTTTATAGGAGCGGGTACCATCATCAAGAAAAAAGAAGAAGGGGTTGAAGGTTTAACAACCGCTGCGACACTGCTCTACTGCTTAGGTATAGGAATTTCAGTAGCATTAGAAAAGTTTGTGATTGCGGTAGGTATCACCATTCTTATTCTATTGATCAATAATGTCTTTGGTGGTGTAAAAAAAAGAATTGTTAATAACCCAGAAGAAAAGTTAACCACCAAAAAGAGCTCTTGAATGAGTCTTACCAGCCCTCAGAAATCGTGGTGTAAAAAGCCACGGTTTCACCTTTTCTGCTTCTAATCAATAGCAGAAAACCCGTTAAATCATTGCCTGAGACCCACCTAAGTCCATCCACCTCGCTTTTGCCAGTTTAGCAGTTAGTCGCACCAATAGAATACAGGGCTATTGATATGTTATTTTTAAAAATGATCTTCTGTATTTCATTATAAAAGTTTCAGTTCAATTAGCATTTATAATAATCAGTGTTGGTTTTAACTATCCATTTGATATTCAGCCAAATAATCGGTTATCAAAGTTTAGTTCTAGAATGAATGAATCAGTTCTTACAATTTCTGTGGTCTGGTTTCCACCTTATTCCTTAAATTAAGCGATTACTTTACTAGACTTTTAACTGATTTAACTCATCCTATGCAAATCATTGAATCTTCAAAAACCTATGATGTTGCCATCGTAGGTTCTGGTGCAGGAGGCGGTATGGCTACCAAAATACTCTCCGAAGCCGGATTTGATGTGGCTGTGCTTGAAGCCGGTCCATTTTTCGATCCCGCCAAAGACGAAGACAGAAACCAACTTCGTTGGCCTTATGAATCTCCAAGAAGGGGAGCCAGTTCAAACCGCAGGTCTTTTGGCGACTTTGACGCAGCTTACGGAGGCTGGAATATTGAAGGCGAGCCTTTTACCAATGCGCCTGGCACCAATTTTTGGTGGTTCCGTTCTAGAATGCTTGGTGGTAGAACTAACCACTGGGGAAGAATTTCGCTCCGTTTCGGTCCTTTAGACTTTAAACGAAAAAGCGTTGATGGCTTAGGCGATAACTGGCCAATTGGCTATGACGATGTAAAACCTTATTACGATAAGGTAGATAAGCTCATTGGCGTTTTCGGTAGTAGAGAAAACATCCACAATGAACCTGACGGATTCTTCTTACCACCACCCAAACCGCGTTTACATGAGCTTTACTATGTAAAAGGTGCCAGAAAAGCGGGAATTCCTGTTATTCCGTCACGTCTTTCCATTCTTACGAAAAGAATAAACGACCAAAGGGGAAGCTGTTTCTACTGTGGTCAATGTAATAGGGCCTGTTCTGCCTATGCAGATTTTTCAGCAGGTACTTGCCTCATCTTCCCAGCTCAAAAAAATGGTGGAAAAGTTCAGATTTTCACTGAAGCCATGGTTAGGGAAGTAACCACCGATAAAAATGGTAAGGCCACTGGCGTTAATTACATTAATAAGGCCGATAGAAAAGAATATCACCTCAAAGCTAAGGTGGTTGTTATGGCTGCTTCTGCATGTAGTACGGCAAGAATTTTACTTAACTCCAAAAGCAGCGTTCACCAAAACGGACTCGGTAATAGCAGCGGCTTAGTTGGTCGTTACTTACACGATTCTACAGGCGCTAGCCGTTCTGCCTTTATTCCTCAATTAATGGATAGGAAAATCTATAATGAAGATGGAACAGGAGGAATGCACGTTTACACACCTTGGTGGTTGAACGATAAAAAGCTCGATTTTCCACGTGGCTACCACATAGAAGTTTGGGGTGGAATGGGAATGCCTAGCTATGGCTTTGGCTTTAACCCGAATGACCTAAATAAGGTAACAGGAGGTGCCGTGGGTGGCTATGGAGACTCCTTGAGAGATGATGTGAAGCGCTATTACGGTGCTACTTTAGGAGTTTCTGGACGAGGAGAGAGTATTCCTCAACGCGATAACTATTGTGAGATAGACAATGATGTGGTTGACGAGTGGGGTATTCCGGTGCTCAAATTCAACTACAAGTGGACAGAGCATGAGGTAAATCAGGCTAAGCATATGCAAGATACTTTTGAGGAAGTGCTTGATGCTGCAGGGGGTATACTGCTAGGAGATAAACCAGGGGCTGACCGAGACTATGGTTTAACTGCTCCAGGGCAGATTATTCACGAGGTAGGAACTACCAGAATGGGTAACGATAAAAGAGAGTCTGTTACCAATAAGTATAATCAGTTACACGACTGTGAAAATGTATTTGTAATGGATGCTGGACCATTTGTTTCTCAAGCAGACAAGAATCCAACCTGGACTATATTGGCATTGGCTTGGAGAGCATCAGACTATTTAGTAGAACAAGTAAAACAAAGAAATATCTAATCATGGACAGACGCGATTCATTAAAATCACTATTGGTTGGGTCGGTTGCTGGTGGACTACTAGTAACAGGATGTGCGCCCGGTTCAGAAAATGCTGAAGTACCAGAAGTAGCTTCCAATGATCTTCCTGGCTATGGCCGAACAGAAAAGGAAAAGGAACATGATAGAAAAGTTTTAGCGCAAGAGTTCTTAAATGAGCACGAGCTAGAAACTATAGCTGTGCTGGTCGATATTATTCTGCCTTCTAATGCGGACTTTGGGTCGGCATCAGATGCTGGGGTTGTGGACTTCATTGATTTTATAGTCAAGGATATGCCGAACAATCAACTGCCGATAAGAGGTGGAATAGCATGGTTAGATTCACATTCCAACAAGCTGCATAACAAGGTATTTAAAGACTTGACATTGGAAGAACAAAAAGCTATTTGCGATACTATAGCCTACCCAGGTAAAACAGCTCCTGAGTTAATGGCAGGCGAACGCTTCTTTACTAGAATGCGCAACCTAACAATGACGGGCTATTTTACCTCAGAAATGGGAATAAAAGACCTAGGCTACCAAGGAAATCGTCCGGGAGTTTGGGATGGAGTACCTGCAGATGTATTGGCCGAACATGATGTAGATTACGAACCAGAGTGGTTAGCGAAATGTGTAGACCAAAGCAAACGAATGAATATTGCAGAGTGGGATGAAGAAGGAAACCTTTTGAATTGATCTGGATTTTTCAAATTTTCCCTTTGATCTAAAAAATAAACCCCTCACTTTTGAGCAACATGAAACAAGTAATCAATATCCAAACCATTATTACCATTGTGATCGAGTCACAATAAGGGGAGGATATTGAGTAAAATATAAACTGAAAAGCCTTCCTTAACCGGAAGGCTTTTTTTTGTTTCAGACCCCGTCATTCAGAAGGAGGACATTTCGATGTAATCAGAAATGTGCGACTGAAGAATCTCCAACTATATGCAAGATTCTAGGAGATTCTTCCCCCGATGAATCGGGGTCTGAATGACGCGGTGCCGAAACATTGAACTTAAAATATGAAACTGAATAACATAACCATTACAGTAGTCATTATTACCGGCCCAACGGGGTGAGGGAGCGACTTCTGTATGCATAATTGAAGGCCTTTCTCACTCAGTGGGAAGGGCCTTTTTTGTTGCGTGAAACTCCAGAGGCTATCTCAAAAGCCACTAAGGTCGTCATTCCCGCGTAGGCGGGAATGACGACCGGCCTTGGTGACCAGTTTTAAGAGATTCCCGATCGGAGTCGGGAATGACGGTTAGCTTTTGAGATAGCCCCATAAGCATCCTGCCAGTTTAAACTGATTCGGTCGAATCTGGCAGAATGTAAAGCCTTCCCCCTTGGGGGAAGCCCCGAAATATCGGGGGTGATGGGGGCTCAAAAACCGAAGAAGTTTCCACTCCAACCCTAAAGGGTGACTGATGAAGTTACTGCCCTGATTCAAAGTCCCCTTTAGGGCCCCGAAGCATCGGGGTTAGGGGTGAAAGACTGAGGTGCAATCCGCGGGAGATTCTTCGCCCCGAAGTCTCGGGGCGTTGTATTTCGCTCAGAATGGCGAGGTACTGGAGACTGTAGTTGAAACAACTTAAAACTGTAATAAAAATTGATTAAATATCTGAAAAACAGATAGATAAATAAAAAACGAATTGGATTTAAAACTGTAGCAAAAATGATTTTCGGGCTGCCTCAGGGGGCTCAACTTAATACCTTCAAACTAATGGAACTGAATAAATACAGTAAGAGATTAACACAAGATCCTTCGCAGCCGGCCTCACAGGCCATGTTGTACGGGATTGGCCTCACTGAGGAAGACATGGCTAAAGCCCAGGTGGGCGTAGTCAGTACGGGTTACGATGGCAACACCTGTAACATGCACCTGAACAAGCTCGCAGAGCAAGTGAAGGCGAGTATTTGGAAGGAAGATTTGGTAGGCCTGATGTATCATACCATCGGAGTGAGTGATGGTATATCCAATGGAACCGAAGGCATGCGCTATTCTCTGGCCAGCCGTGAGATCATCGCAGATTCCATAGAAGCGGTGGCAGGTGCTCATTACTATGATGGACTGGTTACCGTTGTGGGTTGCGATAAAAATATGCCCGGAGCGCTCATCGCTATGGGGCGTTTGAACAGACCGAGTATTATGCTCTATGGAGGCACTATTGCTTCAGGCTGTTTCAAGAACCAAAAACTTAACATAGTCTCTTCGTTCGAGGCACTGGGGCAGAAGTTTGCGGGCACTATATCTGAGGAGGATTATAAGGGCATCATCAAAAACTCATGTCCTGGTGCGGGAGCCTGTGGTGGAATGTATACTGCCAACACCATGTCTTCGGCCATTGAGGCCTTGGGAATGTCATTACCTTATAGTGCATCTAACCCTGCTGTTAGTACTGACAAAACTCAAGAGTGTGAAGAGATAGGAAAAGCGATAAGAAAGGTTTTAGAACTAAACTTAAAGCCTCGTGATATTATGACGAAGAAATCGTTTGAAAACGCCATTCGTTTGATCACCGTTTTGGGTGGTTCTACCAACGCAGTAATGCACCTAATTGCCATTGCACACAGCATTGATATAGATTTAACCCTTCGTGATTTCCAAAGGCTTTCTGATTCAACCCCTTTCTTGGCCGACCTAAAACCAAGCGGTAAGTATTTGATGGAAGACCTTCATGAGGCTGGTGGAGTTCCTGCTGTGATGAAATGGATGTTAGCTGAAGGAATGCTGCATGGTGACTGTATGACCGTAACCGGTAAGACAATTGCCGAAAACCTGGCCGATGTGCCAGAATTAGACAATAGCAAAGGGATTCTCAAACCAAAAGAGGCTCCAATTAAGCCTTCAGGACACTTGCAGATGCTATTCGGCAATCTGGCTGAAGAAGGGGCTGTAGCTAAAGTCACAGGTAAAGAAGGAGAGAGATTCGAAGGAACAGCCATTGTTTTCGATGATGAGTTTTCTGCTATTGAAGGTGTTAGAAATGGTTCAGTAAAGGACGGGCACGTGGTAGTCATTCGTTTCGAAGGTCCCAAAGGCGGACCAGGAATGCCGGAAATGCTGAAGCCTACTTCGGCCATAATGGGTGCTGGTTTAGGTAAAACTGTAGCCATGATTACCGATGGAAGATTCTCTGGTGGAAGTCATGGTTTTGTGGTGGGACACGTAACTCCAGAGGCTCAGGTAGGAGGTACTATCGCTTTGGTGGAAAATGGAGATAAGATAGTTATTGATGCCACTAAGAATGAGATCAGCTTATTGATTTCTGATGAGGAATTGTCTAAAAGAAGAAAGAATTGGAAAGCTCCTGAACTGAAAGTGAAACGAGGAGCACTTTATAAATACGCAAAAGCAGTAAGCTCTGCATCAGAGGGCTGTGTAACCGATAAATAATGATATATGGAAGCTGTAATTACTCAATCCGTTAGTGAAAAAGTAAAGACCTCAGGGGCCGATGCTGTGCTTCGTTCCTTGGTTGCAGAAGGTGTCGACCTGATTTTCGGTTACCCTGGTGGCGCCATTATGCCTGTTTATGATGCGCTGTATCACTATCAGGAAGAAATCCATCATGTACTTACCCGCCATGAGCAGGGTGCTATCCATGCTGCTCAGGGTTATGCCCGTGCTACTGGCGGAGTTGGGGTGGTGATGGCTACTTCTGGCCCGGGTGCTACTAACCTGATCACCGGAATTGCTGATGCAATGATCGATTCTACGCCTTTGGTGTGTATTACAGGCCAGGTGGCATCATCTCTTCTTGGTTCCGATGCCTTTCAGGAAACGGATATCATCAGTATTTCTATGCCAGCCACTAAATGGAATTTTCAAGTAACGAGGGCAGAAGATATTCCAACTGCCTTGGCAAAAGCATTTTACATAGCCAAAAGTGGAAGACCAGGGCCAGTGTTGATTGACATCACAAAAGATGCTCAGTTCGATCAGGTAGAATTTGATTACAAGAAATGTGAGGCTGTCAGAAGCTATCAGCCTATTCCAGAAGTTCAGCCAGTGGCAGTTCAAGCAGCGGCAGACCTTATTAATCAGGCCGAAAAACCATTTGTACTTTTTGGTCAGGGAGTGATTTTAGGTCAGGCCGAAGAAGAGTTTAAGACTTTCATTGAGAAGTCAGGCATTCCTGCAGCATGGACGCTTTTAGGGCTTTCAGCGCTGCCAACTGAGCATCCGCTAAATGTTGGAATGTTAGGAATGCACGGAAATTATGGCCCGAATAAGCTAACCAATGAATGTGATGTTTTGATAGCCATTGGAATGCGCTTTGATGACCGGGTAACCGGTAATCTATCCAAATATGCCAAGCAGGCTAAGGTGGTTCATCTAGATATCGACCCTTCAGAGATCAACAAGAATGTGAAGGTCGATGCACCAGTTTTGGGTGATTGTAAAGAGAGCCTAAAACAACTTACAGAATTAGTGAAGAGGAAAAGCCATCAGTCTTGGCTAGATCAATTCAGAACTCTGAATGATATAGAAAGGGCTCAAGTTATTCAGCCCGAGTTGAATCCGACCGAAGGTCAGATGACTATGGGTGAGGTAATTAAGGAAGTCAATGAATTGACTGAAGGTGAAGCCATTCTGGTAACCGATGTAGGTCAGCATCAAATGGTGGCTTGTCGATATACTCAGTTCAAGCAGTCCAAAAGTAATATCACTTCAGGAGGTTTAGGAACCATGGGGTTCTGTCTTCCAGCAGCATTGGGTGCCAAGCTTGGTGCTCCAGATAGAGAGGTTATTGCTGTGATTGGTGATGGAGGCTTCCAAATGACAATTCAGGAATTGGGCACAATCTTCCAAACTCAAGCAGCGGTGAAAATCATCATCCTGAATAACAGCTTTCTTGGAATGGTTCGCCAATGGCAGCAGCTTTTCTTCGATAAGCGATACAGTTCAACTGAGTTAATCAACCCAGATTTTGTAAAAATAGCTGAGGGCTATGGAATTAAAGGAAAGTCGATCGATCAACGAGACGACTTGAAGAGTGCAGTTGCAGAGATGTTAGCATACCAAGGAAGTTTTCTATTAGAAGTTCATGTAGGGAAGGAAGACAATGTTTTCCCAATGGTTCCTACAGGTGCTTCAGTTTCAGATGTAAGATTATCATAATCATGAACAAGGATTTTACCATAACCGCTTTCACTGAAAACCACATCGGTTTGCTTAATCGCATTACTTCAGTTTTCACAAGAAGGCACTTGAATATCGAAAGTCTTAATGCTTCAGAGTCGCAGATTCCGGGCATTCATCGCTTCACAATAGTCCTCAATACCACCGAAGAAATGGTGAAGAAGTTGGTGCTTCAACTAGAGAAGCAAGTTGAGGTGATAAAAGCAATTTATCATACGGATGAGGAGACGGTGTTTCAAGAGATTACACTCTTTAAAATCTCTGTGGAAAAGGCTGCTGAAGACAATCTAGTAGAAAGACTTATTCGCGATAAAAATGCAAGAATTCTATCGGTTGAACAAGACTTTATGATCGTGGAAAAGACTGGTCATAAGGTTGAAAACGATGATCTATTGGAGTTTTTAAAACCATATGGCTTAATCGATTACGTGAAATCTGGTAGGGTGTCACTCATCAAAATGGACGAAGAATTAAAAGACCTGAAGAAGCTAATAAAAGAAGCCAAGCAGGCCGAGTACAAACAATCATTAAACTGAAAACCAATTAAATCTTAATACAATGGCATTAATCAATTTTGGAGGCGTAGAAGAAAACGTAGTAACCCGAGACGAATTCCCATTATCTAAGGCACAGGAAGTGCTTAAAGAAGAAACTGTGGCCATCATTGGTTATGGTGTTCAAGGACCAGGGCAATCATTAAACCTAAGAGATAACGGTATCAATGTAATCGTAGGGCAAAGACAACCATCTAAGTCTTGGGATAGAGCTGTGGAAGACGGCTGGGAGCCAGGTGTGAACTTGTTCTCTATCGAAGAGGCATTGGAAAGAGGAACCATCATTTGTTATCTACTTTCAGATGCTGCTCAAATTCAGCTTTGGCCAACGGTAGAAAAGCACCTGACTGCAGGTAAAATGCTTTATTTCTCACATGGCTTTGGAGTGGCGTACTCGGATAAGACAGGTATCATTCCTCCGGCTGATGTAGATGTGGCGCTAGTGGCTCCCAAAGGGTCAGGTACCAGCTTGAGAAGACTATTTGTTGAAGGAAAAGGCTTGAATTCATCATTTGCTGTGCATCAGGATGCTACAGGAAAAGCCAAAGACAGAATCATTGCCTTGGGTATTGGAGTAGGTTCAGGTTACCTGTTCGAAACCACATTCATCAAAGAAGTTACTTCTGACCTTACTGGTGAAAGAGGCACTTTGATGGGGGCTATTCAGGGCTTGTTCCAGGCACAATACGAAGTATTGAGAGCTAATGGACACTCACCTTCAGAAGCGTTCAATGAAACTGTTGAAGAAGCTACTCAGTCGCTTTACCCTCTGATTGCTGAAAACGGAATGGACTGGATGTATGCCAACTGTTCTACCACAGCTCAGCGTGGTGCTTTGGACTGGAAAGATCCATTCTACGAAGCTACCAAGCCAGTTTTCGAAAAGCTTTATGCTTCGGTAAAAGCAGGTGTAGAGGCTCAGAAATCTATTGACTCTAACTCTCAAGCTGATTACAGAGAGAAACTTCAAGTAGAGCTGGACGAGCTTCAAAACTCAGAAATGTGGCAGGCAGGCAAGGCCGTTAGAGCCCTCAGGCCTGAAAATGCCCCAGCTGTGAAGAAAGAGGAACTTGTTTGACCCCCTCCAACTCCCCCTAGAATAGGGGGAGAGTATTAGTGCTAGAGTAGGCTGTAAAGGCCTACTTCCAATGATTCTAGTAACCGTCATTCCCAACTTGATTGGGAATCCCTATCGGCCTTAGGTGCGATTATTTGGAGATTCCCGCCTGCGCGGGAATGACGTGTTAAATGATACGAATATGCAATGAATACAACTACTTTTTACATACCACAATTAGCTGATATAGAAAAGGCAGCAGAAAGACTTCAGGGTGTGGTTCAAAGAACTCCCTTGTTGTCAAATCTCTCGTTTTCTGAAAAGTATGAGGCCAATATCCAATTCAAGCGTGAGGACTTACAGGTGGTAAGATCTTATAAGATCCGTGGAGCTTATAATCGAATCAGCCAGTTGAGCCAAACTCAGAAGGAGAATGGTGTGGTCTGTGCTAGTGCTGGAAATCATGCTCAAGGTGTGGCTTATTCCTGCAGAATGTTGGAGGTAAATGCTACTATTTTTATGCCTGCTCCAACGCCTAAGCAAAAAGTAGATCAGGTCAAGTTCTTCGGTAAGAACTGGGTTGATGTTGTGCTGATTGGCGATACCTTTGATGATGCATACCACCTCGCACAGGAATATTGCCAAAAGCAAAAGGCCGTTTTCATTCACCCATTTGACGATGAGCAGGTGATTGAAGGTCAGGGAACAGTTGGTCTGGAAGTATTGGCCGATGCCTCAGAACCCATAGATTATCTGTTTCTGCCTGTTGGTGGTGGTGGACTTTCTGCTGGAGTGTCTACCGTTTTCAGGCAATTGAGTCCGAATACTAAGATTATTGGAGTGGAGCCGGAAGGTGCGCCAGCTATGCTCAAGTCATTAGAAGCTGGAGAGAATGTGGTGCTAAAGGACATCGATAAGTTTGTAGATGGTGCTGCGGTTCAGGCAGTAGGAGCTAAAACTTTCCAAATCTGTAAGCAGAACCTCGACCAGGTGATAACTGTACCCGAAGGTTTGGTGTGTACCACCATTCTCGCTTTGTACAACAGAGAAGCCATTGTGGTAGAGCCAGCAGGTGCTCTCAGTGTAGCTGCTTTGAATCTTTTTCACGAAGAAATCAAGGGTAAGAATGTGGTTTGCGTGCTTTCAGGTAGTAATAATGATATTTCCCGAACTGAAGAGATTCGCGAAAGATCACTGCTATACGAAGGCCTAAAGCACTATTTCATTGTAAGATTCCCTCAAAGAGCAGGTGCACTTCGTGATTTTCTGGTGGAAGTATTAGGGCCGAATGATGACATTGTTCACTTTGAATACACGAAGAAAACAGCCAGGGAAAAAGGGCCTGCACTCATTGGTATTGAACACTTGAATCAAGAGGATTTCGAGCCACTTTTGGAAAGAATGAAGTCGAGAAATTATCAGGTAGAATACCTCAACGAGCAACCGAATCTGTTCGGGTTTATCCTTTAAAACTTTACCGTCACCCTGAACTTGATTCAGGGTCTTTTTGAAAAGGATTCTGAAATAAATTCAGAATGACGAACATAATTTTTAAATCAAATTCTAATCATAAATCAGCGAAACCATGAAGGTTTTGAAGTTTGGCGGTACGTCCGTAGGAAGTGTAGAGGCAATTGGAAAGGTTGCTGAGATTCTAAAAAAGGAATCTGGTCAGGAACAGTTGGTGGTGGTAGTTTCTGCCATGAGCGGGGTCACAAATACCTTGATTTCTATTTCTCAAAAAGCTGCTGTTCGGGATGCCAGTTACGAATCGGACCTGCAAGCCTTAGAGGAAAAGCATTGCACCGCATTTAAGAAACTCACAGGAAACTCCAACTGCTTCGAGATTTCTAAACTCTTCGTTCGACTTACCGAAATCTGTAGAGGTGTCTATCTTCTGCGAGAATTGACTCCAAGAACCAGCGACTATATTCAGTCATGCGGTGAAAGGCTGTCGAGCTACATAATTAGTGAACACCTCAAAAAAGAAGGGCTACAAGTAGAACTCTTTGACAGCCGAAAATACCTGATTACGCATAAGAAATTCGGTGGTGCCAATGTACTTTGGCAGTCCACCAAAGCGGCTTTGCAGGAGCTTAAGCCACAATTGGCTCCAATTAGCGTGTTTCCGGGCTTTATTGCTTCTACCAGCGATAATGAAACTTCTACCTTAGGCAGGGGAGGTTCCGATTATACGGCAGCTGTTTTGGCCAATGTTTTGGGAGCATCTCAGCTGGAAATATGGACTGATGTGAATGGACTGATGACTGCAGACCCTCGGTTGGTGCCCTCAGCCCATTTATTGGAACATGTGTCTTATGAAGAAGCGCTGGAACTGTCTCACTTCGGTGCGAAGGTGCTTTATCCACCGAGTATTCAGCCGGCATTGGATGCTGAAATACCTATTTGGGTGAAGAATACCTTCGATGCTGATGGGCCATCAACTCTTGTAACCAAAGAATGGGACGATGATAAACAGGCCATTTGTGGCATTTCCAACATTCAGGATATCGCTTTGCTCAACCTGAGTGGTGCCAGTATGGTGGGTATTCCAAGCTTTTCCTTTCGCTTGTTCAAAGCACTGAGCGAAGCTAAAATCAATGTGATAATGATCACTCAGGCCACTTCGGAACATTCTATTTGCGTGGGTATTTCTAAGTCCGATGCGCAGGCTGCTTTAGAGGCCATCAGCGAAGAGTTCGAGACAGAGATTTTACTTCACAAAATAGATAAGCCCATTGTTGAAGAAGACCTGAGTGTGGTGGCCCTGGTGGGTTCACACATGAAAAATCAGGTGGGTATTTCGGGCAAGATGTTCAATACCTTGGGCAGAAATGGCATCAGCGTTAAGGCCATTGCGCAGGGTTCATCCGAAAGAAATATAACTGCCATCATTGCCAAACCTGATCTGAAAAAGGCACTAAATACACTACATGAAAGCTTTTTCCTATCAGAATCGAAGAAGATCAATCTCTTTGTGGTGGGTGTTGGGAATGTGGGAAAAGCCTTCCTAAGTCAGGTGCAAAGGCAACAGACCATGCTCGCTAAGGAGTTCCGGGTCGATATTCAGGTGGTGGCTGTGGCCAATTCCAGAAAGAGCCATTTCGATGAAGATGGCATCGATTTAGCACAATGGGAGCAGCTTTTGGATAAAGGGAATGACTCGACTATTGAGGCGTTTATCACTCAAATGACTGAGCTTAATCTAAGGAACAGTGTGTTTATTGATATGACGGCTTCAAAAACCATTGCTGAGGTTTATCAGGAATTACTCGAGATGAGTATTTCGGTGGTTACTCCGAATAAGATTGCAGCCACTAGAGAAATGTCGAAATACCTGAGTTTGAAGTACGCTACTAAAAAATACGGCAGCCAGTTCTTGTTTGAGACTAATGTGGCGGCAGGGCTTCCGGTCATTTCAACCATGAATGACCTGTTTAAATCGGGGGACAGAATTCACGCTATTCATGCCGTGTTGAGTGGTACCCTGAATTACCTGTTTAATAATTACGATGGCACTAAGCCATTTTCAAACATTGTGAAAGATGCTAAGAAATTGGGTTTAACCGAACCTGATCCAAGACTAGACCTCTCTGGAGAAGACGTAATGCGCAAGCTACTCATCCTTATCCGCGAAAGCGGAAGAAAATGGGAGATGGATCAAATTGAGCAAGTTTCCTTTTTGCCGGAAGCTTGTGAGCAAGCTAAAGACTTGGAAGAATTCTATGCCTTACTCGATCAGAATGAAGGCCATTTCAAAGCGATTTATGATGACGCAAAAGCTGAAGAGGCACAGCTAAGAGTAGTGGCAAGCTTTAAAGATGGAGTTGCCAAGGTTGGATTGGAGAAAGTGCAGAAAAGTCATCCTTTCTATTTTCTTGAGGGTAAGGACAATATAGTGCTCTTCCACACAGACCGATATCAAGAACAACCTTTAGTAGTAAAAGGTGCTGGTGCTGGTGCAGAAGTCACTGCAAGTGGTATTTTTGCAGATGTATTACGAATTGCTAATCAGTAATCGGTGACCGGAAATCAGTGATTGGAAAACAGTAGATACTCTCGGAACCGTCATTGCGAGGAATTAACTTTGCGGGAGCAAATTTAATGACGAAGCAATCTCCTGATTCTTTGCAGACTGCCGTCAACAAGCAGATTGCTTCGTCACCAGTTTGATTCATGTCAAACTTGCTCCTCGCAATGACACGTAACACCGACAAGGAAAAATGACTAATGACAATTGACTAATTAGCAAACTAGGCAATGACGCATAACTCGGAAATAGAAGAATGAATAAAGATTCGGTTAAAGTTTTCGCACCCGCCTCAGTCTCCAACGTAGGTCCAGGCTTTGATATACTTGGCTTTGCGCTGGAGGGAATGGGAGACAAGATCACCCTAAGCAAAAGAGATGGGACGGCTTATATCATCGATGCGGTTGGGACTGATTTACCTACCGATCCTGAGAAGAATGTGGCCACAGTTGCTCTGCGATCTTTCTGCGATGAAATTGGCTATCAAGGTGGGTTTCTAATTCGAATCGAGAAGAACTTTACGCCAGGCAGTGGATTGGGTTCCTCGGCCTCTAGTGCCGTAGGGGCTGTTTTTGCTGCCAATGAGCTGCTTCAGGCTGGTTATTCAAAGGAGGAGCTGATTAGTTTTGCCTTAGATGGAGAGTCGCTGGCTTCTGGTCATAGACATGCGGATAATGTAGCACCATGCATGCTTGGTGGCTTCGTTGCAGTAAAGGGTTGCGATCCGTTCGATGGCTTTCAGGTGGCTTACCCCAAGGCTTTGAAAGTGCTGATTATCTTTCCGGATATTGTTGTGAAAACATCTGATGCCCGTGGTTTACTGCCCAAGGAAGTGCCTATGTCACTGGCTATTCAACAGGCTGCTAATATGGCCGGGCTGATCAATGGTTTAACCACAGCCAACTATGCCATGATTAGAAACTCCTTGAAAGATGTGCTGGCTCAGCCATACCGAAAGAGATTGATTCAGGCTTATGATGAAGTGGGAAAACTCTGTGAAGAGCATGGTTCTATCGGATTTAATATCTCTGGTTCGGGGCCAAGTATGTTCTCATTCTTTAGAAAGGAGCAGGATTTGACTCAATTGAAGGAGTCCATTAAGGAGCTCTATTCAGCCAAAGGCATCAATTGCAGACTTCATGAATCAGCCATAAACGGGCGGGGTGCTGAGGTAATTGACATCGGATAGCCTGAAAATCAATATTCACAATAAAGCATTCAACATTCCAATATGAAGTATTTTTCAACGAATAGAGAGTCGAACGAAGTAAGCTTTAAGGAAGCGGTTATCAACAGTCTGCCTGCTGATAAAGGACTATATTTCCCTAAGTCGATTCCTGCCTTGGATGCACGAACCATCGTCAATCTAAAAGATGCAAGCCTTCCCGCCATTGGATTTGAGATGATGAAGGATTTCGTTCAGCCCGATCTGACAAAATCTCAGTTGAAAGACATTGTAGAAGATGCGTTGAGTTTCGAGATTCCTTTGGTTCAGGCAGAAGAGAATATCTTCAGTCTGGAGCTTTTTCATGGACCAACTTATGCCTTTAAAGATGTCGGAGCTAGATTTCTGGCCAGGTGTCTTGGTGAATTCGCTAAGAAAGATGCCAGAGAGACGACTATCCTGGTGGCCACATCCGGAGATACAGGCGGAGCAGTTGCCAACGGATTTTATGGTGTAGAAGGAGTGAAGGTGATCATCCTTTATCCATCGGGAAAGGTAAGCGACTTGCAAGAAAAGCAGTTAACTACTTTGGGCGGAAACATTACCGCTTTGGAAGTGGAAGGTGATTTTGACGATTGTCAGGCCTTGGTGAAACAGGCTTTCTTGGATAAAGAACTGAGTGAAAAACTGAATCTAACCTCGGCCAATTCCATCAACATTGCCCGTTGGATGCCCCAGTCGATTTACTACGCTAGTCTGGCTTTAAAGATGCAAAACGCAGAAGAAGCTTTGATTGCAGTTCCTTCGGGGAATTATGGCAATGTAACGGCAGGCATGTTGGCCAAGCGAATGAGCTTTCCGTTGGGCAAATTCCTGGTCTGTTCAAATGCCAATGATGTCGTTCCTCGTTATCTGGAAAGCTGCGAATACGAGGTATTACCAACTGTTGCCACTTATGCCAATGCCATGGATGTAAGTAACCCAAGCAATTTCCCACGAATGTTGGAGCTCTATGATCACACTTTTGATGATCTGATTCAGGACGTTTCAGGCTTCACTCTACATGATGAGCAAATTCTTGAAACGATTGAGCAGTGCCATAAGGAAACAGGTTATGTGCTCGATCCACATGGTGCTATTGGCTATGCCGGATTAAAGGAAAGGCTGAAAATCGACCAGCAAGGAGTGTTTTTAGAAACTGCTCATCCGATCAAGTTTGCGCCAGTTATGGAGAAGGCTTTAGGGGAGAAGTTGGAAATGCCGGAGTTTGCCGAAGACCTAATGCTGAAACAAAAGAAGTCGACTAAAATGAGCAGCGAGTATTCGGAGTTTAAGAATCTTCTGAAAAGAACTTCCTAGGAATGGTCATAGAATAGTTGCGCTATCAGTTTTGTTTTTTCCAGCTGATCTTCCGTGCTGACGGAAAGCCCATCAGTAACGAAGATCAGATGGGTAGTGTAGTAGCCGAGTTTAAAGTAAATAGAATAGTTAGCATGTGGCTCAAATATGTTGCCCTTCAATCTAGCAGAGGCCATTGCCCCTTTTTAGAAAAGGGGGCTAGGAGATTAGAACAACCCATTCGCTTCAAAAGCTAATTCTTCAAACCTATTGGGTTGAGCAGAGTCATAGAGATGTGCCTTACATGGAAACCATCCTTCTCAAGAGCTGATTAACCCGATAGATTGTGCATGTTCAAAAGCCTGTTGGCTATGCCTGAACTGGCAACTGGCTGTGCCGATCGATTCTATTTCCTCTAGAATTTTCTGTGTTTCATCCCAATGTCTGGACTTGACTCCCCGTATATAAACCGCTTTGATTCTGTCTGAGTTTTTTTCTACTATATCCTTGTAAATCAGTGGATCATGTTGTCCATTGTCACCTAGTAGCACGAATTCCTTAGTTGGATAGAGTTTCAGGATTCGCTCTATTTTATCGAGTTTATGTGTATGGCTTCCGTAACCTGATTTAAAGAAATCGAGAAAGCCTGTTTTGAGCTGTTTGAGCTGCAGAACCCCCTTGGGTAGTTCATTCATTTCAATAAACTGCACCAGAAACTCATACAAATTCCATTCGCTGCTCGAAACGTAGAAGAATGGATTTTCTTCTTGATTGACTCCTTTTTTAAGTGCTCTATAAAAGTCTACTGCACCCTTTACAGGCTTGCGTGTTTGAGCATTATTGGTAAGCAAGGTGTAGAGTTTCTTAGGCTTTTGGGTGACGTGAGATACCAGGAACGTATCATCAATATCAGAAATGAAAATGAGTTCGCTTTGTGTGGAAATCTGAATTTCTGTTGAAACTTTCACTTCTTCCTGACCATCGACTAACTCTTCAGCTAGTCGGATTTCAGCACTATTCCAGCCTTCACTTAAACCGTGATTTTCAATCTCAAATTCAAAGAGGCCTTGTTCATTACTATGGCAATGGTAAGTTTTTCCATTGAGTTTAAGTTCCACTTTGGCCTCTGCAATTGTGGAAACCAGAAACATTTTAAGTAGTGCGATGATGTTTTTCCAGACCGAAGCATCCTTTCTGGGCTTTCGCAATGCCATTCCTTTAAAAACATGGCCTTGAACGTAACACTTGTCAGCATTTCCAAAACCTCGATAAGCCAGAATAAACGGATAATCGACATAGCGAAAACGGCTTTTCCACCATTTTTGAAAAGAATTTCCACTAATAGGTGCTTCTTTGTATGAACTCCATTCTGGGTGTGCTGAAATCATTTTAAATTAGTCGCTTAAGCGTTTCCAATGAACAAGATACTCTTTGTAATTAACCCTATTTCTGGTGATAAAGACAAAACCGACCTTATTAATCAAATCGATGAGTGGGCAGAAGGTTTGGATATTTCCATAGAAAAATGGGAAACCACTGGTAAAGATGATGACCAAAAGCTAAAGGATTGCATCGAAAAGCTCAAACCACAAACGGTTGTCGCTGTGGGAGGCGATGGAACAGTTATGCTCTGTGCCATGGTGGTAAAAGGCACTGAAATCGCTTTAGGCTTACTTCCAGCAGGCTCGGCCAACGGTATGGCCACGGAATTGGAAATTCCTCAAGATGTAAAAGAAGCACTAGCCGTTGTTCTAAAAGGAAATACTATTCAGGCTGATATGCTCCTCTTTAATGATGCAGATTATGGTTTGCATATAAGCGATGTAGGCTTAAATGCAGGATTAGTGAAGGAGTTTGAAGAGGGAGAAAGGCGCGGATTTCTAGGTTACGCCAAAGGAGTGACCAACCAATTGATGAACCTTGAGCAGTTTCAGGCAACCATAGAATTGGATGATAAAACAGTAGTTGAGGATTGCCATATGGTGGCTTTTGCCAATGCTAGAAGATACGGAACGGGAGCTGTTTTAAATACTATTGGTAAGCTGGATGACGGACTTTTCGAAATCTATGTGCTTCGTGAATTGAGTGTTGCAGGTTTAGCAGCGCAGTTTTTCGACCATGTAGATGAGTCTGCCTCTTACTGTCAGGTTTATCAAACCAGTCAGGTTAAAATCAAACTTAATCGACCCCAAACTTTCCAAATAGACGGAGAATTAATGGGCGAAATCGATGAAGTAAACGTTAAGATTGAAGCAGGCTGTTTGAGGTTGATAATCTGATGTTAACGCTCTTGATTGCTCTAAGATCAAAAACCTAACATCGCACATCACTTCAGTTTCTCAAACTTCTCTTGTACCAGCAATTTTACTGGTCTGTTTTCAATCTTCGATTGTAGATAGGAGAGTATATCTAGATAAAAGAATGGTCTACGCTCATATATGTCTTCACTTAGCGGAAGCAGCCTATTATAGAGCTTAATAAATTCGTCTCTGAGCTGATCAGGGGTAATTTTTCCAGTAATCCTCAAGAAGTTGATGATCTCTCGCTGAACTGCCTGCTGTTGGTTCATTTTACCAATAAACTGAAAGGTAGATTTGATCTGATACTCTAGGTGATAGTCTTGCCCATCTTCAAAGTGAGCGATAAGATTCAGTATTCTGGCAAAGCAATGAATGTCTTCGCGCAGCTTTATATCCTGATAAAAAATAATCTGATTGAGATAGAAAATGGCTTTTCTGAAATTGCCACTTCCGAAATAGAGTGATGCTATTTTATAATACATCATTACCACACGCTCAGGATCAATTTTGTTTTGATACCTCTCTAGCTTTTGCATAAGCTCAGGTACCATTTCAACTCCTTCATCAAAACTGCCTTCCATAAAGTGTTTGTTGATTTTGGAAATGTAGAGGAATTGAAAAACCAGCACTTCAGTGTTCAGGTTTTGAATGATCTCTTTGTTCTGACTCAACTCTTCAACCTCCTTAAGTACCTCACAAAACTTAGAGTAATACTGCAGTTGAAATAGTGATCCTAATAGATTTCTATAGCCCTTGATGTAGTGAACAGGCTGTTTTTTGATCATTTCAGGGTTGTCTTGGAAGAGCTTTACCCAAGAAAGGGAGTGCTTGTAAACATTTGGAAAGTTCTGAATGATTTTGTTAAACCAAACATGCGCTTGATAAAAATAGAGTTGCTCATAAAAGGTGAGGTTCTCAAAGTTTATTTGAGGCATGTGCGAATAAAAGTAAGTGCTTACTTCATCGAATTCTTTTTGGTTTTTAGCGTAACCATGTTTTAGAAATAAACTATATAAATTGAGGGTGAGGTTTGATAGTCGATGGCTTGATTTGATGATGTCAGTAGTAGCCAAGACCTCATCAGTTAATGTTTCAGCCCTGTTTTCAATGCTTCGAGTAATGTATTGCGACTCAATCTGCTTTTCGAATTCCATAACCTCAAGGGCTATGGTGAAGTGCTTTGTCTCACGGGCTAAAGCCTTGGTTTTATCTAGCATTTTCAGGGCCTGCTTATAAAAACCTTTATTGTATAACACCTTGGCATGGTCGAGGTTTTCGCGTAGCTGAATATCTACATTCTGGCCAATATGATACCTTCTAAGGCTCGAGAGAATCTGCTTGTAAAGGTTAGCCTTCTGATTCGAAAGCTGCGATTTCTTTATGGAAGGAACTCGTTTAAGAATTTCCTTATCATCGTATTTTTTCAAACAGTCCATGGCATCGAACAGCTTGATGAACTTTACATCTTGCGTATTTCCACTTCGGTTCACATAAAGCCTGAAATGTCGCTTTTCAGTTTGGGTAAGTGATTTGACAAGGGAAAATAAGGAATCGCTCTTTGCTTTAGCCATTGTATTTAAAGCTATAATAAACTATTGATAAACAGAATCTTACAAATGAAAACTGTGAATTAGAAATAGTAGAACTCAGCCCTTCTTTTATGGAGTCGTTTTACCGGATATCTAACTTCAATTTTAGAGAGAAAAGTGAATTGAAGCATTGAACTGATACCAAAGAAACGATGGATCAACAAAAAATACAAATCTTCGATACCACATTGAGAGATGGCGAACAGGTGCCTGGCTGCAAGTTGAATACTGCCGAAAAGGTAGAAGTAGCCAAACGACTTGAAGCCCTAGGAGTAGATGTGATTGAAGCAGGTTTTCCTATTTCAAGCCCGGGAGATTTTGGCTCGGTAGAAGCCATAGCCAAGGTGGTGAAGAATGCAACGGTTTGTGGCCTGAGTCGTGCCGTTGAAAAAGACATTACAACAGCTGCAGAAGCACTAAAAAAAGCAGCTAGACCAAGAATTCATACAGGAATCGGTACTTCAGATTCCCACGTTATTCACAAACTGAGAACCACAAGGGAAAAGGTAGTTGAGCGAGCCATAGCAGCCGTTTCGCTAGCTAAAAAGTATGTGGAAGACGTTGAGTTTTATGCTGAAGATGCAGGAAGGACTGACAACGAGTTTCTTGCCTATGTGTGTGAGCAGGCGGTAAAGGCTGGTGCTACCGTTTTAAATATTCCCGATACAACAGGCTATTGCCTTCCTGAGGAATATGGAGCGAAAATCAAATTCCTAAGGGAAAATGTAAAGGGTGTCCATAACGTGAGGCTTTCAACTCATTGCCATAACGATTTGGGAATGGCTACTGCCAACTCAATTGCTGGAGTATTGAATGGAGCTACTCAGATTGAGTGTACTATTAATGGCATTGGCGAAAGAGCAGGAAATACAGCTTTGGAAGAAGTGGTAATGGTGCTTCGTCAGCACCCAGATTTAGCTAAATATACAGATATTAATACCCAACAGCTTAACGCTATTTCGCGCTATGTGTCTGAAACCATGCGTGTGCCTGTTCAGCCGAATAAGGCGATAGTAGGAGCTAATGCTTTTGCACATTCATCCGGAATTCATCAGGATGGAGTGATCAAAAACCGAGAAACCTACGAAATCATCAATCCGCTAGATGTTGGGGTAGACCACTCCTCAATAGTGCTGACCGCCAGAAGTGGCCGGGCTGCATTGGCTTACAGGATGAAAAACCTGGGCTACGAGCTTACAAGAGATGAATTGGATGTTGTGTACGCTCAGTTCTTGAAAGTGGCTGATGATAAGAAAGAAGTGGAAGACGATGACTTACACGGTATTGCAGAGTATAAACAAAAGGTAGCGGTATAATATGGCGAAAACACTATTCGACAAGGTTTGGGATGCACACGTGGTCAAAAGCCTTGAAGGTGGAATTGATGTCTTGTATATCGATAGGCATTTAATTCACGAAGTAACGAGTCCACAGGCATTTTCGGAATTGGAAAGTCGTGGACTTGAGTTGTTCAGGAAAGATCAAATGGTGGCTACACCAGATCACAATGTTCCTACTAAGGATCAGCATTTACCTATTCAAGAGGAACTTTCTAAGCATCAGGTTGATACACTTTTGGCTAATTGTGCCAGGCATAATGTCACGCTTTATGGCTTAGGTCATCCATTTCAGGGAATTGTCCATGTAATTGGGCCGGAACTGGGAATTACGCTTCCTGGTAGAACTATGGTTTGTGGCGATTCACACACCTCAACACATGGAGCTTTCGGAGCCATTGCTTTCGGAATCGGAACGAGCCAGGTGGCACAAGTAATGGCTAGCCAATGTTTGCTTCAGTCGAAACCTAAAACCATGAGAATCACGATTGATGGTGAACTGAACAAGGGCGTTTATGCCAAGGACATTATTCTCTACATCATTTCTAAGCTCACTGCTGCAGGCGGAACAGGCTACTTTGTGGAGTACGCTGGTTCGGCCATTCGTTCGCTTTCTATGGAGGCTAGAATGACCATCTGCAATATGAGTATTGAAATGGGTGCAAGAGGCGGAATGATTGCTCCTGACGAAACCACTTTCGAATATGTAAAGGGCAGAGAATTCTCACCGAAGGGGGCAGAATGGGACAAGGCCATGGAGTATTGGAATACACTCTATTCTGATGAAGGAGCCACTTTCGACAAGGAATACAACTTTCCTGCGGCTGATATTGAGCCGATGATTACTTACGGAACGAATCCGGGTATGGGCATCAAGATCACCGCGAACATTCCAGATAGATTGGCCGAAGCTGGTGAAGAAAGTTTCCAGAAATCATTGAAATACATGGGTTTTGAAGCAGGAGAGAGCCTGTTGGGTAAACCAATTGATTATGTGTTTATCGGAAGCTGTACCAATTCCAGAATTGAAGATTTACGCATTGTGGCCGATTACGTGAAAGGCAAAAGAAAAGCCGAAAACGTGAATGCCATGATTGTGCCTGGTTCAAAACAAGTTGAAAAGCAGGCTAAAGCTGAAGGAATTGATAAAGTGCTGGCCGAAGCAGGTTTCGAACTGAGAGAACCGGGTTGTAGTGCTTGTTTGGGCATGAATGAAGACAAGGTGCCTGCTGGGTCATACTGTGTGTCAACTTCAAACAGAAATTTTGAAGGAAGACAGGGGCCAGGAGCTAGAACATTATTGGCCAGCCCCTTGGTGGCGGCTGTAACGGCTATTGAGGGCAAGATTGTGGACATTAGTAAACACCTGAATTGAGATGGAGAAGTTTAATAAAGTAGTTTCTACGGCAGTGCCAATGCCGATTGAAGATATAGATACCGATCAGATTATCCCTGCAAGGTTCCTCAAGGCTACTAGCCGGGATGGTTTTGGTGATAACCTTTTCAGGGACTGGAGATATGTTCAGGGCAATCAGCCGAAGCCTGATTTTGTATTGAATGATTCCACCTATTCAGGAGAAATATTAGTAGCAGGCAAGAACTTCGGTTGTGGTTCTTCAAGGGAGCATGCCGCTTGGGCCTTGTATGACTATGGTTTCAAAGTGGTGGTTTCAAGCTTCTTTGCAGATATTTTTAAGGGTAATGCGTTGAACAATGGCCTTTTGCCAGTTCAGGTTTCAGAAGCCTTCTTGAAAGAACTATTGGCTGCTATTAAGGCTAATCCATCTACTGAAATCACTGTTGACTTGCCTGCACAGACTATCAGTTTTGATGAAAAATCAGAAAGTTTTGAGGTGAATTCGTACAAGAAAGAGTGTCTGTTGAACGGATATGATGATATCGATTTTTTAGTAAGTATTAAGGATGAAATAGAGGAGTATGAGGCCTCTTCAATGGTAATATAATATGGGAGTGAAGAAGAAAATTGGCGTATTGCCCGGAGATGGAATTGGCCCTGAAGTAGTTGCTGAAGCCATAAAAGTGTTAAATGCCGTAGCTGAAAAATATGGTCATACGTTTACCTATAGCTATGGCGATGTTGGTGCTATTGCCATCGATAAGACTGGTGAGCCACTGCCAGATGAGACATTGGATATCTGTGAACAGTCTGATGCATTTCTTTTCGGAGCCATTGGCCATCCGAAATACGATAATGACCCGAAAGCGAAGGTTAGGCCTGAGCAAGGTTTGTTGAAGCTAAGAAAGAGCCTCGGACTTTACGCGAATATTAGGCCTGTAACGGCTTATGATAGTTTGTTACACATGTCTCCGTTAAAAACTGAGAAAATAAAGGGGGTTGATATAGTTGTTTATAGAGAGCTAACTGGAGGTATTTATTTTGGAGAAAAGGGAAGAACAGAAGATGGTGCATACGATCACTGTACTTACTCCAATTATGAGATAGATCGCATTGCACATCTAGCCTTCCAGTCGGCTCAAAATCGCAGAAAACATGTGACTTTGGTTGATAAGGCCAATGTGCTGGAGACCTCCAGGCTTTGGAGGGAAAGGGTAACAGAAATTGCCAAGGAATATCCAGAGGTGAAGCTAGACGCTATGTTTGTCGACAATGCAGCTATGCAAATGATTCAAAACCCTAAGCAGTTCGATGTGATTCTTACAGAGAACATGTTTGGTGATATCATTTCCGATGAGGCCTCAGTAATTGGTGGTTCTCTGGGTTTGTTGCCATCGGCTTCTGTAGGAGACAAAACTGCTATGTTCGAACCTATTCATGGTTCATATCCGCAAGCAACCGGTCAGAATATTGCCAATCCATTGGCTACTATTTTATCAGCAGCTATGATGCTAGATCATCTCGGACTGATTGATGAAGCCATTGAAGTACGTCAGGCAGTGAATGCTTCATTGAGAAATGGCATGGTCACCTCAGACTTGGCCAAAGAGCAGAGCTACGGAACAGACAGAGTAGGAGACTTTATTGTCAACTGTATTTCAGATGGTGAGGAGTCTTGTGCGCAATCGAATATTCAGGCAGGCCTCAGTACTATCATTTAGTTTCTGCTTGACCTTCTTGAGTAAAGGCAGTTATCAAAACATAGAAGGTGGTTCCATCTCTTGAGGTAGATTCCACCTTTATTTGTCCATTCAATGAGCCTATGAGTTTACGGGCAGTGGTTAAGCCAATTCCCAAACCACTGGTATTGGCACTATTATCTCCTCTGTAAAAAAGATCAAATATTTGCTTTAACTCGCTTTTCTTCAACGTGGCTCCTTTGGTATTGACATTGAATTGAAATGATTCGGAGTTTACCGAATATTGAAACTTGATAATGGAGCCTAGGGTAGAGTACTTTATGGCATTTGAAAGAAAGACTTTTAGGAGCATTTCTAACCCTTCCTTATTACTATAAAACTTGAGTGTTTCTTCTTCTAAGCAGTCTACTTGAAATTCATTTCTGCCTTGACATTCGAGTTTTGCCCTGTCTAAGGCAGTGTATACTAATTTAGTTATATTTATTTCAGTAGCAGAATCGTGTAGATTTAGTAAATCTAGCTCATGAAAATAGAGCACATCGTCCATCATTTCTGCAATATTCTTCACAGAGCCCAATATTCTATTTAAATGCTTGTCCATGCCAGTACTTAGTTCTGGAGTAATCATTTCTATGAGTTGTGCAGAAGAGGTGATTGTAGTTAGTGGGCTTCTAAATTGCTTAGAGATCGATTGAACCAATTGTGCTCGCATATCAGCAAAGTCCTTTTCCTCCTGCAAATCACTGATTAGTTGGGCCTTCTCCTGTTGTGTTTCAGATACTTTATTACGGAGGTTGATAAGAGTCTTTTGAAGCTCAGCAGTTTGTAACTGTACATATTGATTCAGGTGCTTTTGAATAAGTCTATGTTCTATTTGGCTCATCACCATATTAGAGAGACTTTTCAGACGGCTTTTTTCGATGTCCGATAGCCTTCTAGGCTTGGTATCCATTACGCAAAGAGTGCCTAGCGTAAATCCGTTCCTGTCTTTAATAGGTGCACCAGCATAGAATTTTAATGATTGATCATCAATGAAAACAGTTGATGAAGAGAATTTGGGATCATTGCTTAAGTCTTCAATTTCCAAAATATCATTATCGTCATTCAAGATTTCGGCACAAACAGCTTCAGACCTTTTGGTTTCTTTGGTGTTCAATCCTACCACAGATTTATACCAAACTCGGTCTTTATCTATAAATGAAATGGTTGAAACTGGCGTATTGAAGAGCTCTACACTGATTTCAGTGATTATATCGAATTCTTGCTCTTGAGGCGTGTCTAGAATTCTATATGCAATAAGTGTCTCTAAGCGTGATTCTTCGCGCTTAGCAGTCTTGGGTATTTTCATGTTGAGGTGCTCTTTACTACAGAATTTGTGGGTTATCTAGAGGCTGATTTATCCGGAGTAACAGCATTGCTTAGCCCGTTCTTGTAATAATGATCTATGAATATACTTATCAAAAACTTTTTATGGTAATATTTCTCGGAATCATATTCATTTTAATATTAAAATGATCGATTGCTTTAAGCTTTTGGTATCTTCGGAATCATACTCAAAAACTCATGAAATTAAATCTGCTGGAAGAATATTTATTACTTGCTTTAGATGATGATAGGGGCAAGTTTGTAATTGATTCAACACGTTTGCATTACGGTTTTGCTGGTGCGGTGCTATTGGAACTTGCACTGCGAGGAAAGATTCAGGTAGAAGGTGAAAAATTGATACTTCGAGACGATACCTATGAACCAGAAATGTCGGTTAACAAAATGATCGATGTGATTAGAGAACAAGACAGTCCTACCTTAAAAAAGTCAATTCAATCTCTGGCAAGGAAATCTTCCGAGATTAAAAACGACACTTTACAAAGGCTGATTAACAAGGGGATTCTCAAAAAAGAAGAGCATAAGGTGCTTTGGATTATTCCATATGAAAAATATCCAACCTCAGATCTGACTCCTGAGAACAAAGTAAGAAAGCGTTTAGACGATGTTTTAAGCTCTGAGTCTACCATAGACCCTCACGATCTGATGCTCTTGAGTTTAATAGATGCCACAGACCTAACCAAAGAGGCTTTTAGAGACAAAGATGACTACAAAGCCATTAATAGAAAGATAAAAGAAGTTACCAAAGACATGAAGGTAAGCCAGGTCATTAATAAGAGTATCAGAGAAATTCAAGCAGCTATAATGATAGCCATTACTTCTTCGATAATCGTTACCAGCGTGGCAACCAATAGCTAGTGAACATTTTTAAACCTTCTGATTGCCATTTGAAGGGACTTCTTATTTTTGCAGCGAGAAAATTAATTTAATATGGGAAGAGCATTTGAATATCGGAAAGCCGCCAAAATGAAACGTTGGGATAAGATGTCCCGCATATTTCCAAAACTGGCTAAAGCCATTACTATGGCCGCCAAAGAAGGTGGAGGAGATCCTGATATGAATGCTTCGCTGCGTACGGCTATCCAAAACGCCAAAGCGCAGAACATGCCCAAAGACAATATCGATGCGGCTATTAAAAGGGCTACTAGCAAAGATGTTGAGGCCTACGTAGAAATCAATTATGAGGGAAAGGGTCCTCACGGGGTTTTGGTATTTGTAGAATGTGCTACAGATAATCAAAACAGAACTGTAGCCAATGTTAAGTCATACTTCAATAAAGCTGGTGGCGGTTTAGTGCCTAATGGTTCGCTAGAGTTTATGTTCTCTAGAAAGGCTGTTTTTGAGTTTGAGAAAACTGAAGAAATGGATCTTGAAGAATTAGAGCTTGAGTTAATCGATGCTGGACTTGAGGAAATCGATTCTCATACAGACGAAGAAGAAGGTACTACTACGGTTTATGCTTATGCAGATTACACCAAGTTTGGTTCAATGCAAGAAGGCTTAGAAGGTCTGAATATTGAAGTGAAGAATGCAGCACTTAAAAGATTCGCTACCTCACCAGTAGAATTTAACGATGAGCAGCTAGAAGAGATTGAAAAGATGCTCGACAAGCTAGAAGACGATGATGATGTGCAAGCAGTATATACAAATATTGCTTAGTTAAAATACTGAAAATCAAATATTTGAAGCCTCTTATTGTGAGGCTTTTTTTATGTCTTTTCATTTTTGGCATCATTTTGGGAAAATGGGTAGTAACATCAACCAAAGGAGGTCAATATGAAAAAAGGTTTACTCATTTTATCGGTCATAGTTTTTTTGAGTAGTTGTGATGTATGGGTTGTAGAGGTTCCATACGATTCTAGAGACAACTTCACAGGAAGGTTTAGTGTAGAGGAATACAGCGAAACTTACGATTTACTCACCAAGTATAATGTTAGAATACTAAAAGATGGAGATCCCCACAGTAGTGTAGTCTACATCCGTAACTTCTACGGAATAGATGTAGAGGTATTTGCCGAGGTTTACGGTGATAGACTCACAATTCCTAGACAAGTAATAGATGGATATGTCATACAGGGGACAGGAAGAATAGACTATGGAGACGTAGTTTTGAGTTACTCAGTAGAAGATAGATTAGACAATAGTGGACTGGTAGATTTTTGTAACACCGTCTACTTCAGAAGATAAATGTTGTTTTGAGTTTTGATCAGGGTCTGCCCAATTCGGGCAGGCCTTATTTTTTGAACATAATGGACTAACTTGGGTTGAAACCACATAACTTTAATCAAAAAGAATTATGGCTAAAATCACCTTAGGAGGTAATGAAACTAATACCAATGGAACGCTTCCTGCAGTTGGTACTACCTTAAATAATTACACTTTTGTAAAGAATGATATGGCTCCTGTAAGCCTCTCGGATTTCAAGGGCAAAAACCTAATCTTGAATATTTTTCCAAGTGTAGATACTTCGGTTTGTGCTACTTCTGTTCGAAACTTCAACAAAGAAGCCGCTAACATGGACGATACTGCCGTGCTTTGTATTTCTAAAGATCTACCGTTTGCGTTGAATCGTTTTTGTGGTGCTGAGGGTATCGAAAATGTAACCGTAGCTTCAGATTTCAAAGTGCCACAATTTGCTGAAGACATGGGGTTAAAAATAGTAGATGGTGTTTTTGAAGGCCTAGACTCCCGAGTTATCATTGTGCTAGATAAAAAGGGCAATGTCATTTATACCGAACAAGTACCAGAAGTTGGCCAAGAACCTGACTATGAGGCGGCATTAGCTGCCATATAGGGATTCAAAACATAGCTTAATCCACCGTTAGCAAAACTGCCAGCGGTGGATTTTTTATAACTTCCTATTTTTACTTCCGTACTAAAGGCATCAAACCTAATTCTATGAGACTCACTACGCGCGTAACTGGCGCACTACTACTTTTCTGTTTCACATCAATTTTATACGCTCAGGCACCTGAAAAACCCAATGCGGCTGAACTAAAGCAAGCACTGAACAAACTAGAGGTACTTGGTTCAGTAATGTACTTGGCCGCTCATCCAGATGATGAGAATACTAGGCTAATTGCTTACATGGCTAATGAAAAGAAGCTCAGAACTGCATACTTGGCTATGACAAGGGGAGATGGTGGTCAAAACTTGGTAGGTACGGAAATCAGAGAGCTACTGGGCATAATCCGAACCCAAGAACTATTGGCAGCACGTAGAACTGATGGTGGTGAGCAGTTCTTTACCAGAGCGAATGACTTTGGGTATTCTAAAAATCCTGATGAGACATTCGAAATTTGGGAAGGAGAAGATGTGCTTAGCGATGTAGTTTGGAACATCAGAAGGTTTAGACCTGATGTAATTATTACTCGTTTTGATACCACCCGCGATAATAGTGGAAGAATGCACGGCCACCATACTGCTTCAGCAATTCTGGCTCAACGAGCTTTTGATATTGCAGCCGACCCTAAGGTTTTTCCTGAACAATTGAAATACGTAGACACTTGGCAACCCAAAGGACTCTATTGGAACACTTACAACTTTGGAGGAAGGTTTACTTCAAGCCATGAAGATCAGCCAGGATATTTTGCAATAGACTTAAATCAATACAACCCGCTACTTGGTAAGTCATACGATGAAATTTCAGCCTTAAGCAGAAGTCAGCATAAATCTCAAGGATTCGGAAGTACGGGCAGAAGAGGTAATATCCCTGAGTATTTGAGACATTGGAAAGGAGATCTTCCAAAGAATGATGTGTTCGAAAATATTGATCAGACTTGGGCTCGTGTGGAAGGAGGAAAAGAAATTGGTGAGTTAATTAAAAAGGCCAATGAAAACTTCGATATACAGAATCCGTCAGCTAGTGTAGCTGAGTTGTTAGTGATTAGAGAGAAAATTAGTGCATTAAAAGACGAGTACTGGAGAGAAGTAAAAGGTGCAGAACTGGATGGAATCATAAAAGGAGCCCTAGGCCTTTATGTGGAGCTTGTCGCTAGCGATTACTCTGCGGTTAACGGTCAAACACTCAATATTTATGGTGAAGCTATAAATCGGTCTGATGCAAATGTAGAATTAGAAACAATCAGCTTCGATGGTTACGATGTGGTTTTAAAGCCTTACCAGCCTCTTAAAAACAATGAACGCTTCGATGTAGCTGCTGATTTGGTACTAAGAGAGAATAAAATTTCTCAACCTTATTGGTTAGAAAAAGAAGCTTCATTGGGAATGTATACTGTCGAAAATCAGCGTATGCGCGGTTTACCAGAGAACTCACCAACTATTGAGGCTACGTTTAATTTCAAGGTTGAAGGAAAGCCTTACAGTTTTTCGGTTCCTGTGGTTCATAAAACCAATGACAGAGTCGATGGAGAGGTATATCGCCCATTTGTGATTACACCACCTGTATTCGTGAATACGCAACAGTCCGTGCTAATTTTCCCAGACAATGAAACCAAACAAATTGATGTAACTGTCATCGCAGGTAAAGATGATGTTTCTGGCAAAGTGAGTTTGTCTCTTCCTGCGGGATGGAAAGTGAGCCCTGAATCGTTAGACTATAGTATTGCCAAAAAGGGTGGTGAGTATAGAGCCGAATTCCAAGTATTACCACCTGCAGGAGCTTCTGAAGGTTTTGCGAAAGCACAAGTAACCTATGAAGGGAAAACCTACAATAAAGGGCTAAAGATTATTGATTACGGATATATTCCTACCCAAACTATTTTTCCTGAAAGCCAGGCCAAGATTGTAAAGCTAGATTTGAAGAGAAAAGGACAGTTTGTTGGGTATATCATGGGTTCTGGCGATGCTGTTCCAGAAGCCTTAGAGCAAATCGGTTATAATGTTACGCTTCTAGACCCAGAGAATATCACCACAGAGTCAATTGCAGATTATGATGCAGTCATCATCGGTGTTCGAGCCTACAACACCATTGATAGAATGCGTGTGATTCAGCCTGAGTTGATGGATTATGTTAAGGAGGGAGGAACATTAATCGCTCAATACAACACTTCAATGAGCAATCAGCCACCTATTGGTCCTTATTCTTTTAGTATCTCAAGAGATAGAGTTACTAAAGAAGAGGCTGAGGTTAGAATTTTAGCCCCAGACCATCCAATTATTGATGGTCCAAATAAGATCACCTCAAAAGACTTTGAAGGCTGGGTTCAAGAAAGGGGACTATACTTTCCGAACCAGTGGGATGAAAGATATACGGCAATTTTGTCTGCTAACGATCCGGGAGAATCACCAAAGAATGGTGGTTTACTAGTGACCAAGTATGGCGAAGGTTATTTTGTATATTCGGGCTATTCATGGTTCAGAGAACTACCTGCTGGAGTCCCTGGGGCATTTAGAATTTTCACGAATATGATTTCACTAGGTCAAGATAAGCCTAATTCAACCTCGTTGAATTCTGTTGAAAACAAGTAGTATGAAGGAAGAAAATCCTGAAGAGGAAAAAGTCAGATTCTTATTTTTTAATAGCTGGGCAGGCGTATACGGTTTCGTTTTATTTGTCTTAGCTGTATGTATCTCTTTGTTTTACCTCATTACAGTTAGTTATTCATGACTAGTATAGATTGGATTGTACTCTTTGGTACACTCATTTTCATTGTGGCCTATGGAATCTGGAAAACTCGAGGCGAAAACACAGTAGACGGATATTTAAGAGGTGGAAATGACAGTAAATGGTGGGTGATAGGCCTTTCTATTATGGCAACTCAGGCAAGTGCAATTACCTTTCTTTCTACTCCTGGTCAGGCTTATACCGATGGAATGCGATTTGTGCAATTCTACTTCGGTTTACCCGTAGCCATGATCATCATTTCGATCTTCTTTCTACCATTATATTACAAAGCTAAGATTTATACTGCCTATGAATATCTAGAGGGCAGGTTCGACTTAAAGACTAGATTACTTGCTGCATTTATCTTTCTAATTCAGAGAGGTTTAGCAGCTGGTATTACAATCTATGCTCCATCTATTATTCTTAGTGCTTTGCTTGGTTGGCCATTGCAACTGACAACAATCGTAATTGGTGTTTTGGTTATTCTTTACACAGTATCTGGTGGGACAAAAGCCGTTACGCAAACTCAGAAGCAACAAATGGCTGTAATGATGGGAGGAATGATTGTAGCTGGTGTTCTCGTGGTAATGTCATTGCCAGATGGTGTGGGTTTCAAAGATGCCATGCATGTTGCTGGAAAAATGGGGAAATTGAACATTGTCAATTTTGAATTCGACCTTCAGGATAGATACAGTTTTTGGTCGGGAATGACGGGCGCTGTTTTTCTCTTCTTGTCTTATTTTGGCACAGACCAGTCACAGGTTCAACGCTATTTATCAGGCAGAACCTTGAAAGAAAGCCGTATGGGGCTTATGATGAATGGATTGCTTAAAGTGCCAATGCAGTTCGTAATTCTATTCATAGGGGTTATGGTCTTTGTTTACTATCAGTACAATCAACCACCAATTTTCTTCAATGATACCATTAGGGAAGAGGTTGTGGCTAACGAAGAGTTTGGTCAAGACTTTCTCAGTATGGAGTCTGAATACCAAGATATCTTCAATGAGAAACTGCAGGTAGTAAAAGACTTGAATGAAGCCGTAGAATCTAACAGTGAAACACTTATTGAAACTAGTAGGCATGAGCTAAATAGACTCCAGAATGAGTCTGAAGAGCTTCGAGAAGAAGCAAAATCACTGATAAGTCAAGCTTTGCCAGAGAGGGAAACCAATGACAAAGATTACATCTTCATGAACTTTGTGATGAACACCATGCCAGTGGGTATAGTAGGTTTATTGTTTGCGGTAATATTCTCAGCAGCCATGTCATCTACTTCATCAGAATTGAATGCCTTGGGTTCAACTACGACCATAGATTTCTATAAGCGAACGGTCAATAAAAATGCTAGTGATGCCACATACCTAAAAAACTCCAAGCTGTTCACTTTAGCATGGGGAGTATTGGCCATCATTTTTGCTTCGACACTTAACCTTTTTGAGAACTTAATTCAAGCAGTAAACCTAATAGGGTCATTGTTTTACCCTATAGTGCTCGGAATCTTTGTAGTGGCATTCTTCTTCAAATCCATTAAAAGCAATGCAGTGTTTATTGCGGCTATTATTAGCCAGTTTGCTGTAATTGGGGTGCACTATCTCAATGTGCAAGGAATTGCAGGGCCACTAACTATGGGATACTTATGGTACAATGCCTTCGGATGTATCTTAGTGGTTGTTCTAAGTTATGTGGTTAGAATTTTCAAAAACTAGCAGAGCAGATTTCCTCGCATTCGGCTAAAACCTTCTGATGCTTTCTTGGGTCTATTGGCCCTAGAAGTTCTGGGTTCTTGCTCAACTGCTGGCATAGCACTATGTCCTCCTCCATCAATACTTGTTTTTCCTTCTTTGTAAGTGAAAAGAGACAAGTGATAGGATAGAGACCAGAAAGCTCAATGCGTTCTCTGAGACTTCCTTTTTTAGGGTAATCCCAAGAAACTAGCTTTAGACCATAGCATTGGCCATACTGTTCAGCATCTGAAGTAAATCGGGTATTTATGATTATCCAGCATTCAGAGTCTCTCTTTTCACTGGCAGATCGTAGTCCATTTACAATGTCGTTGTACCTAGAGTGCACATATAGAGGGATTTTAACATCGGATTTATAGCCAGCATTTCTGTGATGTTTGCATTCTCCAACAATTAGATGGTCATCAGTATGAGCGAAAATATCAACTTCATGTTTTAAGCATTTTCCCTGAACTTCAATACCAACCTCAACATCATATCCTTGATAGGCGAGTAGTTGACCAACAAAGTGCTCGAAAGGATAACCAGATGGGCCAAGTTCTAAAATGGCGTTCTTCAACTTGTATTTACCTGCCAACTTTTGGCTAGAGCTTCTCAATAATTGATACGCTTTTTTATAAATACTTCTGGTCGAAGTGGTCTCATCTAGTTCATTGAGAATTTTATTGGTAATTGTGCTGATCAGTTCTTCTGAGGCTCCAGAATTAAAAAGTGATTGCCTAAGTTTGTTTTCATCGAATTCTACAATTTCTCCCGATGCTTTTTTTACCCATTTTTGACTCATACTGGCATAAAATACGAATTGTTACTTAATTTCAATCTATGTACGCTATTGTGGATATTGAAACTACGGGGAGCTCGGCAGCGCACGGAAAAATTACTGAAATAGCCATACTCATTCATGACGGTAAAAGGGTGGTAGATGAATACCAAACCTTGCTCAATCCTGAGTCATACATTCCATCTAATATCACCGCTTTAACGGGTATAAGCAATGAAATGGTAGAAGATGCACCTCGCTTTTTCGAAGTAGCTAAAGAGGTACATCAGATGCTAGAAGGAAACATATTTGTAGCTCATAATGTCAACTTCGACTATTCATTTATAAAAAAGGAGTTTCAAGACCTAGGCGGCAATTTGAACTTGCCAAAGCTCTGTACGGTCCGCTTAACCCGAAAGGTATTCCCCGGCCTTAAGTCGTATAGTTTGGGTCGTTTAGGAGAGCATTTCGGTATTGAAAACTCAGCACGGCACAGAGCTATGGGCGATGCGAGAGCGACTGCCGAATTGATGGATCTTATTCTAGAAAAGGAGAATGGAGAAATTGAATTCTTTCTAAAAAAGAATAGTAAAGAGGCCGATCTGCCACCCAACTTAAACCGTCAGGTTTTTGAAGAATTGCCTGAGGTTACTGGAATCTACTACTTTCATGATGAGCACGGAAAGGTGCTTTATGTAGGAAAGGCGAATAACATTAAAAGAAGGGTTCGAAATCATTTCTCAAGTACAGATGTAATATTCAAGCAACAGCTAAAAGATAAAATTCACGATGTTTCATTCGAGATTTGTGGTGATGAATTAATAGCGTTTCTCAAAGAGTCATATGAGATCAAAAGGCTATTCCCCAAGTTTAATAAAGCACAGAAATTTCCGACAGCGAAGTTCGGACTCTATCATTATGTAGATGGGAGCGGGGTAAATAGAATATCGGTTGGAAAGGTTCAAAGGGGCCTTAAGCCCATTAAAGCATTCCCTTCGTTTGATAAAGCGAGGAGCTTTCTTATTCAATTTGCAAAGCAATTCGGGTTGAACCCAGAGCATTGTGGTCTTCCGGCCTCCTTACTAAATTATCATGGATATTCTTACGATAGTTCAAGTGAGATGGGGCTAAATGAGCGATTCGCTAATGCGCTTAAAGACTTGGACGCAGTAGGAGACTCCTTCTGTTTAGTAGGAAAGGGGCGAGACGTCAATGAAGTTTCGCTGGTATTGGTGGAGCAAGGCAAGTATCAAGGCTATGGTTATGCGGAAACATCATTTGCAATTGAGAACATAGATAACATTAAGGACATTATCCATCTCTATCCGGAGACACCAGATATACAAAGCATTATTCGTCAATTCAGGGAAAAAAGGCAGTTGATAAACCTTTGATAAAAATCAAGTGAGGGTTAACCCTTTGTAATTTGTATATTAAATGAGTTAAACGGCAAACAGAATCTCTTCTGAAACGTTTAAACTGTAGTCTCAACTCAGCAATCAGAACTTGTAGTAATCTTTACTAAAAATTATGGTTGAACTTTTAAGAATATGGAAATGACAAAGTCTAAAGAAATAGGAGGAAAGATCCTTAAGTATGCTGAAGAGAAAATTCAGTTACGTTCTAGCGAAACCACAGCTAGATTAAGAAAGTATGTAAACGACCTTAGCGAGGTTAGCAAAGAGCTTATGTATAGTAGTGCTCTGAGGGCCAGCAAGTCTGCCTTGGTAATGAAAAAGTAAACCGACTCCCAAGTCGGTTTTTTTTGGTATATGAGTCCCAAAATGGGATTATTCTTTTTGCCACTTCCTCTTATTTGCTCATTTTTGATCGATTTTACTGCTTGGTAGGGTTATTGTTCCCACAACCGTAGAATTATTGCGTGTAAGTAGTATTGTGTTAGAGAGTATAAATACATCTTCTTTTGTATGTCCAATTTCTGGTAAGTCACTCAGACTTATGTCACCAGAGGAGCTTTCTATTGTCAATCAGAAAATTGCTAATGGTGAACTTTATTTTCACCCCGGAATACAAGTAGAAATTAGCTTGGAGCAAGGGTTAATCACTGAAAATCAAACCTATTTCTATCCGATTGTAGACGGTATTGTTCTGCTGAGAAAAGATACTGCAGTTACCGCGAAGAACAGAACAAAGAATCCTCTTCTAAGAGTGACTCAGCAAACTGTTGAAGCTTTTTATACAGAGTTTAAACCTCTTAAGAAAGGAGATAATTCACACGTAGGTTTAAAGCAAATGCGCAGTAAGCCTCTTTCTAACGATCAGCTGAAAGAACTTAAAGGCCTTTTGCCTAGATCTGGAGACTGTTTTCTAAGTGCTGTAACTCATGATGTAGACGCTTTACATAACCTCGTTTTCAATACCCATTTTAATCAATATCTGCATATAGATTTTTCTTTAGACCGACTTATTGCTATAAAAGCAGAGATGAAGGATAATACCTTGTTGATTCTCTGTGATAATGCCAACCTACCTTTTGCTGAAGAGTCTATTGATGCATTGTTCTCTTTCGACTATATTAATGAGTATGACAAGGCAGATCAAACGCAGGCTTATCGAGAGTTAAAACGTGTACTAAAAGGGAATGGGCATTCCGTTGTTCTTTATGATAAGGATAAACCATTACATGCTCAAGCTCAATTTAAGTCAGATCAATTGTCTAAAAAGGCTTTAGGAATTGTGGCGCCATGGAAAAAGAAAAAGGTACCGTCCATCTATTTTCACCCTGTGAAAACCTATTCTAATGACGATACTTCGGGCGATTTATATACCAAAACATCGCTCGGAAGACAATTCTCCTAATTCGGAAAACCGAGCCAAACCTTTTGTACGTAAATCTAGTTAGGCAAACAAAGGCTATTCATGAAAGCAAAGATCATTTTAATATCAGGTTTAGTTATAATTCTAATTTCTAGCATTTTCGCAACCAAGCGATCTAAGGCGTTTCAAGATCAAGACCCTAAGAAGAAGGAGAAATACGAAATTCAGTTGACTGAGGAAGAATGGAAGCAGAGGCTGACACCTAAGCAATATTATGTTTTAAGAGAGCAGGGCACCGAACCACGAGGTGGTAAATACGATAAGTTTTATAAAGAAGGAATTTATTATTCTGCTGCTTCATTGCAGCCAGTTTTCTCTAGTGAGACCAAATATAACTCATACTCTGGTTGGCCAGCTTTTTGGAAACCAGTATCGGATAGCGCAATAGAGCTTAAGAAAGATACCTCTCTTGGTATGGTGCGTTGGGAAGTAGTGGATAGTAAAAGTGGTTCACATTTGGGACACGTTTTTGAAGACGGTCCAGAACCAACTGGCTTAAGGTATTGCATTAATTCAGATGCTTTAATCTTTGTGCCAAAAGGAGAGAAGCCTCCTAAATTCAAAAAAGACGATAACTAATTCCAGCGCAAAAGAATTATTGATTAACATTGGCCTGAAACTAAATTTCAGGCTTTTTTTATTGAATTATGGAAGAACCAAAAGCACTTAATAGCGTAGCAGAATTTCACAAAACTTTCAAACATCCCATACTCAGTTCCCCTCAAATACCTTCAGAAGATAGGTGTAAACTGAGGGTTTCTTTAATTGCGGAAGAACTAAAGGAACTTGAAGAAGCCATTAATGATAAGGACTTGGTTGAAGTAGCCGATGCACTTTGTGATATTCAGTATGTTCTTAGTGGAGCCATTTTAGAGTTTGGCCTTGCAGATAAATTCAAAGAGTTATTCGATGAGGTTCAGCGCTCAAACATGAGTAAAACTTGTAAAACCATGGAAGAGGCAGAAGCTACTCAGAAATTCTATTTAGACAAGGATGGTACAGAGAGCTACATAGAAGAGTCTGACGGGCATTTCTTGGTATATAGATCTTCCGATAACAAGACCTTAAAGTCAGTGAATTACTCACCGGCCGATCTAAAAAGTAGGCTGGCTGACCACCTCTAAAAACCTTTGACTTACTGAGGGCGTTATCAAAGCGAACGTAAAGAATGATTATGCGAGATATTTATTCTATTCTGGTTTCTGCAATGCTAGTTCTATCAGTAAGTGCTTGCTATGGTCAGAGTGAAGGCTCTCAGTTGGTTAATTTGAACAAGGCGAAAGGAGCAGGAGAAGAGGTGGCCACATTTGCTGGTGGATGCTTCTGGTGTACAGAAGCAGTCTTTGAAAGAGTTAAGGGAGTAAGAGATGTGGTTTCTGGCTATACAGGTGGGCCTGAACAAAGCCCAACTTACTATGAGGTAAGTTATGGTAAGACCGAACATGCTGAAGCAGTTCAGATCTATTATGATCCTCAGGTTATTACTTATCAGGAATTGCTAGATATATTCTTTGTAGCTCACAACCCTATACAAGCTAATGGTCAAGGCCCTGATATTGGTAAGCAGTATAGGCCAGTGGTGTATTATCATGATGCCGCTCAGAAATCGGCAACAGAGAATACAATTAAAAAGCTAGATGCCTCTGGAAAGTATTCGAAGTCTATAGTAACTGAGGTTGAAGCATTTGAAGAGTTCTGGCTAGCCGAAGATTATCACCAAAACTATTATGAACTCAATCCTGGGAATCCATACATAATTCAAGTGGCTGTTCCTAAGGTAAAGAAGTTTAAGAAAATATTTCCAGAGTATGTAAAAGCAAAGTACTCAGGAGAAAACTAAAGTTTAGAGAGGGCATTAAGTATTTTTTGCCCTCTATTTTTTTCACCCGCTGTGCCTTCTGGAATAATTTGCTCTATGGCTCCCATGAGTTCGTTTTTTAATTCAGGAACTTGTTTTACAATATTGTAGGCAGTAGACATAGAGAAGACTTTTACGGCTACTGGTTCGTTATTGTCTTCAAGGAATCTTATACATACATCATACAATTCTCCCCAGAGATTCTCATCTACATTTTGGAATTGTAAAACTCTTAGTACATTTCTTTTAACAGCCACAATACAGTCTGTTTGCCTAATTGCCTTAACCATTCTAGGGAAGAAAGGCTTGATTAGTTCTGGTTGTTTATCACCTAAAGTCCCAACTACCCAGGCAGCTCTCTGCACCATTATGTGATTTGAGCTAAAGAATTGATCCATCAAAGCATCAATTTCACTAGGGTTATTTAATAGGTGTTCAACTATTAAGTCTTTATTCTCTTTGCTATGTTCTTTGGTGAGTTGAGCCTTGATGTCCATATCTATTGGTAAATAACAAAAGTCAATCTCCAAATTCCAAGATTCCTCAACTCTCAATATTCTGTTTCTTTTTTCATCCCAAGGAACCGAAGGATCAGTCCGTCTATGTTCATGAGCAGATCCTTCGGCACGCTCATGATGGGGAAAATTTTTTAGCCCAAAAATTCATCCATCGACAATGGACTATCGACCATTGACTTGTACTAAGGTGTAACAAATCAAAGTTTTGTGCATCTTTAAATTAGGTCAAAACAACAACCATGGATATTCTTTTAATCATTCTCGGTTTTATTTGTGTCATTGTAGGTATTGGAGGATGTTTTTTGCCCATCCTGCCTGGTCCGCCAATCAGTTTTTTGGCATTATTACTACTTCAATGGACAGAGAAGTCGCCTTTTGATTCTGACACTCTTTGGCTTTGGGCCTTTATTACTGCAGCTGTTACAGCGCTAGATTACGTTGTGCCCATTTATGGAACCAAGAAGTTCGGAGGAACTAAAAGAGGAGTGTGGGGCAGCACCATCGGATTGTTGGTTGGTTTGTTCTTTTTTCCTCCATTCGGAATTATTATCGGTCCGTTTGTAGGCGCCTTTTTGGGAGAAATGAGTACTGGCAAGACTACCAATAAAGCCGCACTCAGGTCTGCCTTCGGTTCCTTTGTTGGTTTCTTGGCAGGAACACTCCTGAAATTAATAGCTTCTGCTTGGATGGCCTGGCTCTTTGTGGTGAATGTTTTTTAGAAGTTTCTTTGATTCAAGGGAGAAATCTTGCCTCTAACTTTTTGGCCGATGCCTCGTTCCCTCGGGATGTAAATGATTAGTTTTTCCTATACTAAGCAATCCCGATAGCTATTGGGAGAAGTATATGCCAGATTACATTGATAGGTCAGTTTAACATCCCAAACAGCATCACTTTCTAGTGTTGTATTTCTTCAGTATACTTGAATTAAACATTCATCTATGAAACTGACTCAAGCCAATTTTGGTGTCTTTACCAAAATCATCTGTTTACTTGTTCTTTTCGTCTCATTTCAGGCCAATGCTCAACTCGATCGTACCGAAAAAAAGCTTTCTTCTTGGGTAGATGAGCATAACTCTGAAGCATTAGACTTACTTAAAGAGCTTATTAACATCAATTCTGGCACCATGAATTTTGATGGAGTGAGACAAGTGGCGGATGTTCTAATTCCGAAATTTGAAGCAATTGGAATGGATGCCAGTTTTATTGATGGAAGCTCATGGAACCGCGCTGGGCATTTGGTGGCCAAAATTGAAGGAGGAAAAGGGCCGAAGATTTTAATGATTGGTCATTTAGATACCGTATTTGAACCAGATAGCCCATTCCAGCAATGGGAACAGGTTGATGAAAATACTATCAAAGGGCCTGGAATTGCCGATATGAAAGGTGGAGATGTAATTATTCTTCAGTCCTTAGCTGCATTAAATGAGGCTGGTCTACTGAAAGACATGAACATTTGGGTGGTGATGACAGGTGATGAAGAACTCAGCGGCAGGCCACTTGACCTTTCTAAAGCGGAGTTGAAAAAGGCTGCGGAATGGGCTGATATTGCGCTTGGGTTTGAAAACGGTGATGGCAATCCAAAGACAGCGAATGTAGCCCGTAGAAGTTCATCTGGTTGGACACTAGAGGTGAAGGGTGTTCCTTCACATTCGTCTCAAATCTTTAAACCGAACATTGGGGCAGGTGCCATCTATGAGGCTTCTCGAATTCTTTATCAATTCTATGAAGAACTGTCAGGAGAAGAGTTTTTAACCTTTAACCCAGGGAATATTGTAGGTGGAACCGATATTAGCTACAATGACAAAACCAATTCTGGGACTGCTTTTGGAAAGACCAACGTAGTAGCCGAATCTGCTATTGTGAATGGTGATATTCGCTGTATCAGTGAGGAACAGTACAAGAGGGCACAGGAAGTGATGAAACGCATAGTTTCAGAGCATTTGCCCCAAACTGAAGCAACAATCACTTTCAGTGATGGTTATCCGCCTTTTGCCCCAACTGATGGCAATTATGAACTTCTAAAGCAATTCAGTCAGGTGAGTCAAGATTTAGGCTTTGGAGAGGTTACTCCTGTAAACCCTGCAGACGCTGGTGCAGCAGATATATCATTTACAGCTTTTGGAATTAAAATGGGCATTGATGGAATGGGAATGGGCGGAACTCAAGGTCATACTGTCAATGAAGCTGGAGATCTAAGAACCTTGCCAATGCAGACTAAAAGAGCTGCAGTTTTAATGTACCGCCTGCTAACTGATAAGTCACTTTCTTTTTCCAATAAATAGATAAAGATCTGTTGAAAATAGATAGACTTAATAAGTTGCTACTTTGCCCTCATCTAGTATACTTTTCTGGATGAGAAATTCAGACTGTCCAAGGATGAGTTATGCACTAGCATCGCTACTTCTTGCTATATCTTTTTCTTGACTCTTCGCTGAAAATGATTCGGAAAGAATAAACTTCATTCAAAGGTTTACCACGAGAATAGAATTTTTTGAGTTTTGGGAATTCATTGAATATTGTTCTAATCTCATTAACATATGCCTCTGGAGCTTTAGCTTTGATTATATATAGACTATCTTTTTGGCCTAATTTTATGCCTGCATATAGGCAGTATTCCTTTGATAGTTCAGGAAACTTCTTCCAATCAATTCGATTAAAAACTTTAGTTATTATAGAGTCTGGGTGATTTGAAAAGTTGTTGTCATCTGGTCTATATCCATTTATAAAGTGACTCTGATCAACTTGATTTCCTTTGTCGATTTCCAGAACTGTTTCTTCTTCATAGAATCTTGAGAATCCCGTATGATTATACTTTATTACTTCTCCATGCTGAATAAAAAGGTTGCCGGAGTACCAATTAGCTTTTATAGGGAAATCAGTGTTAAATAGTTTACGGAAGATGCTTTTTTCTTTGTCGGCACATTGGAATACATCAATAAGAAATAATTCATTGTTTTCAATTTTCCACAACCCTTGATATCCTCTCCACAACCCAGTGGAACACATCTCTTTAAGGAAGGGATATTTCTCATTTCTTTTATCTAGTTCACCTAAATAGGGATCTAATGGTAAAGAAAGCATTTCCAACGTATCACCATTATATATAATCAACTCTGAAGCTTGACTTGTGGCAAAGGATAACTTAATAGATAGACTGAGAATTAGGGCAATGATTAATCTCCTATGCATCAATTGGCTTATTTGTTCAAATGACTTTGACTTAAGAAATAAATATAAGGTCCAAGAAATGGCAGAAAGAGCATTAACATTCCCCAATGGTAAGGAAGTCTACGTTTGGCTATATCCATGAAAAGCGCAATGTAGCAAGGCAGGAAACAGGCAAAGGCTAGAATAAAGACTGCTGGAGCATTATCGAATGTCAGACTCTGGCTAATTCCAAATATAAATAGGAGAAGGGCAAAGCTTAGTAAAGTACCAACCGCCCATTTAGGCATAAATGTTATTTGTGAGTTCATGTTAGGAATATAGTGATTTCATTAATGAATATTGGTTTTCTAATTGATTAGTGGCTTGTTAGTAGGATGATCGTGTCTCTTGAAATGATGATTACTGAATATACCCTTTCCGAAACTGCTGTGGCGTTTGGGTGGTGTGTTTTTTAAAGAGCCTAGAGAAATAGGAGTAGTCAGAATAGCCCAACTGGTTAGCTACTTCTGCAATGCTTAAATCTCTAAACATCAATAAGCGTTTTGCCTCTAACAATACCCTAGCGGTAATTACTTGACTTACTGATGTGCCTAAAACGTGATTGCAGATTCTATTGAGATGCTTTAAGGTTATGTTGAGTTGGTCGGCATAATATGATGGTCCTTTTTCATCTTTGTAAGAGATTTCCACTAAGTGTTCTAAAGTCCTAATTGTGCTGTCATAATGCGAGTTCCTTTTCACCTTATGATTTGTCGGGCTGTAAGCCCGTGTCAATGCTATATATACAAGAGTTATAAGGGAGTGAATTTTCAGCGCTTTATACTCATGGCTTGCTTTGTACTCTTGTAGCAAGTTGTGACATAGATCGTGCACCGAACTAAACGCTTCTCCGTCTAACACTATTTCTGGAGTATTCTGTTTTGAATAGAAAAAAGGAAACTCATCTAACTCGAATTCACTATCTCTTAACATGAAAAACTCTTTTGAATGAAGAAAAACAAAGCCTTTTACATCATCTGAAAGCTCCCAATGATGTACCTGACCAGGTGCCATAACAAAAAAACTCCCAGGTTTTACTTCAAATTCATTGAAGTCTATTTCGTGAATTCCTTCGCCATGAGTAAAAAGTACATTCAAATAAAAGTTGTGCTTGTGTGGGTGTGAAATCTTATTATGATGATCTAAAAGATGTGTTTTTAGGTCATTAATGTAAACTCCATTTCCTCCACTAAGCAAGAATTGATCGAGGTGTAATATTGGGATATTCTCCATACTACAATTAATGGAAAATGTCTTAATTGTGCTAGTATTAGAGTGTATTGTAACAGCTTTGTTTTCTACATGATTCTAACTTTGCAATAAATTGAAAAGGAGATGGGTAGGTTCAACTCAATGGTAAAAGGCAAATGCCCTAAATGTGAAGAAGGAAAGATTTTTGAGTCAAATGGAAATATTCTGAAGCTTCAGGGGCCAAAGATGCATGAGAATTGTCCTCATTGCAATTTCAAATTTGAACGTGAACCAGGCTATTTTTTCGGAGCCATGTTTGTGAGTTACGGTATTACTACGGCTGAGGCAATCGCTACTTTTGTTGCTATCAGGGTTTTAGGAATAGAAATGTCTGTAGACCTCATGATGGCCATAATTACAGCTGTAATGCTTATTTTCTTATTTCCGAACTTTAAACTATCGAGAATATTGTGGCTCTATCTTTTCACAAAAAAACATAGAACCACTCCTGTAGATGCCGCTAGTTCAGAAGCTCAGGCTTAGATTATCCGTAAATGTCGTTGATAACTCCTGCCAATCTAACTCCAGCCTGAAGGACTCTTAACTTGATGATGTCGAAATACTTATAGCCATATTGATAGCTCAATCTTCCATTTTCCGGAACATCATACACTTGGTCTCTATAAGACATAGACTCATAAGCCCATTCTCTTACGGTTGCAGACTGCCAATCTTTTATCTGACTTGAACTCGGGTGATTTACCCAATCTGCAAACTCTGTGTAGCTCAATTGTTTGCCATCGATCATGCGACTATCCCAAACGCTATGCAGGTTAGTGCTGCTTCCGAAATATTCAACTTTAACATCGTTTCCACCACGATCTTCACCATTCCCAACATGAAGAGGTTGGTGAATGTCGCCAATCAAATGAACTAGAAACTTCAGTTTTGTAGCCTCCTCTTCGGCCGATAAGTCCCCTGCCTTAAGCTCGGCAGTGATGGTTTCTATCGCTTTGATTACATCGCCACCTTCTTGCTCAGGAGCTTCTTCATAAGTCATTCCATCGGGGATTGTGCAGTAATGCCAAGTGTTGGCATAATCGTAAGCCCTGTCCGATCTTACTTCATCCATCCATGTGCTTACCTCAGCCAGTGTTTCGCTGCCAAGAACACGTTTCACATTTTTCTGCGCCTTTTTGCTTAACATACCATCAGCGATATGACCAACTGTTCTATGTCCAATTTGTCCCCAGAAGAAACTGCTTGAGGTTAGAGAAATAGAGAACAATACTAGAAGCGAAAGAGTAAGAAATTTTCTCATGACTTGAAATTTGCCCAAAGATAAGGATGTAATGGTTTACAAAGAGCGATTTTAAATTTAACTAATGTGAATTAGGCTTTACCTTTTGATGAACTAAGCGTTTACCTCCCTGTCCTCATAAGATTCTCATCCCCATCAGAGTCACACGCAATGGATTCTGATGATGCTTTAAGATGCTCAGAGTCCCTTTAAGGAGACGTCTGAGCGAGGTAAATGTCCCTTTTAGGAGGTTTTTGGGTGAGGAGCTATAAATGTTAGAATTGTACGAAGTTCTCTAATCGAAGGCTGGCTAACTACTTTCACTATGTAGATATAGAGCTGTGAGCTTTGTTCAAGCTCTTTTTCATCCCGAGGAATCGAGGGATCGGCCAGGCTTTATTTATTGCTCAAGCAGTGTTGTCACTCTTAAGCTGGATTCTGGTGACAAAACCCAATCAACCTAGAGTATTAGTCGAAGCGAGACGCTTCAACTAGGTTGGAAGCTGACAAGTTCAACTGAGGCGCGTCTCACTGGTCAGACCACTCCAAGTGGTCAGACCAGTTGATTCCCATCTCCATCCGAGTCTCGCGCAGTGGACTCTGATGATGCTTTAAGATGCTCAGAGTCCCTTTCAGGAGACTCTAAGCGAGGAGCGTGTCTCTTTCTGGAGGTGCCTGAGTGAGCTTGGTGTGGTAGAGAAGTTCTCTACTTGAAGGCTGGCTTCCTACTTTCACTGTTGTAAGGCTCCTAGTTTTGTTCAAGCTCTTTCTCATCCCGAGGAATCGAGGGATCGGCCAGGCTTCATTTATCGCTTATTCAGTGATGTCATCTGGAAGCTGGGTTTTGGTGACAACACTCAAATAGTCTGAGTATTAGTCGAAGCGAGACGCTTCAACTAGGGTGGAAGCTGGCAAGTTCAACTGTGCGCGTTTCACTGGTCAGACCACTCCAAGTGGTCAGACCAGTTGATTCCCAACACTATCAGAGTCTCATGCAGTGGACTCTGATGATGCTTTAAGATGCTCAGAGTCCCTTTCAGGAGACGTCTGAGCGTAAAAGGTGTTGCGTTTCAATTTGACCTACGATTTGAAGGGTAGACGAAATTTCTATCTTCCAGCTATCGTCCTCGGACTTTATTGCTAATTTCATTCATTCTTAATTCATCGATATGAAACTCAAATTGACCTTCCTCGCTCTGTTCCTAATGGTTGCTGCTCAATTACAGGCTCAGTATGGTGATGGTAGATATACCTTCGTTTTCCTGAACACGAATCCTGACCGAGCTGAACTACCCAAAGAGCAAGTCGATAGCCTTCAGTCAGGACATATTGCTAATATCAATCGGCTAGTGAAAGAGCAGAAGATGATTGCTGCAGGTCCGTTTTATAATGGGGGAGGTATTTTTCTATTCGATACCAATAAGACCGATACGGAAGCAGTTTTAAATTCTGATCCTGCAATTTCTGCTGGCCGTTTTAAGCTAGAGGTTTATCCGTTCGATCTGATGGAAGGGAAGCTTTGCACGCTTTGGCATAAAGACGAAGCCGATGTAGAAATGACGACCTATTACTTCGTACGCTTTGAGCCAAATAAGGGTGATGAGAACATTGATGCAGTAAAGACTAATCGTTTTACTGAGAATTTGCTGAAAGAACTCAAACAGAAGTACAAGGACAACGCTGAGTTGGTTGGAGCTATTAACTTAAATGCCAATGAAGGTCAGGTTGTCATCTATAAATCAGATCAGGAGGGAGGAGTTGAAGAGCTTTTCGCGACTCATGAATTGGTTAAAAAGGGCTTGATGTCCTATTATCACAGACAAATTTATTTCCCTAAAGGAGTATTCTGTGAAAATTAACTCAAAACCATTTTCTTTCTGAATTAGGATTGATTGAACTTGTTCAAGTTAGGATTTTATAGCCTGAAGCTCTGCCTGAAAGACATGGTTTATGTGGTAAGCCGATTTCTGAGAAGCAGGTCATTCCTGCTCAATTGTTCCTAGCTATTTTGAAGGTTAACCCAGACTCATTGTTCGAGTTTTTGATAGCAAAAACATTTAATCTATTATAACCACATTCTTACCTATTACCTTTCTATCCATCAGATCACGAATAGCCTGAGCACCTTGCTCTAACGGATATTCTTTATAGATGTGCTGTTTCACTTTTCCTTCCTGAATCCACTGAAGAATCTGCTCAAAGTTCCTCATGTTTTCTGCGGGTTCTTTCTGAGCAAAAGCGCCCCAGAATACTCCAACTATCGAGGCGCCTTTCAGCAAAGGTAGGTTCATTTTAATAGCAGAAGGAGAACCAGCAGCAAAACCCACCACCAAATACCTGCCTCCCCAAGCGAGAGAACGAACTGCGGGTTCAGCATATTGATCTCCAACAGGGTCACAAATCACATCGAAACCTTCTCCATTCGTCATGGCTTTTGCTGTTTCCTTTAGATCTTGTTCTGAGTAGTTGATGACTTCATCAGCTCCGGCTTTCAGGCAAATTTCCAGCTTTTCTTTTGAACTTGCAGCAGCCACCACATGAGCGCCCATCTGCTTGCCAATCTGAACTGCTGCCAACCCAACACCACCAGAAGCACCTAAAACCAGTAGTTTTTCTCCATTCTGAAGGTTAGCTCTTTGCTTAAGCGCGAAGAGTGATGTGCCAAAATTGTACATAGTAGTGGCAGCGGTTACAAAGTCCATGCCCTCAGGAACAGGCAAGCATTTGTGAGCATCAGCGGCTACAAATTCAGCAAAGCCACCCCAACCAGTAAGCGCGAAAACTCGATCACCTTTTTTGACGTGGTTCACTTCAGGGCCTACTTCAACAGCTATACCAGATACTTCACCACCCGGGGCAAAAGGTAGTTCAGGTTTGAATTGATATTTATTTTGAATGATGAGCGTATCTGGAAAGTTGACACCACAGGCTTTCACTTGAATTAGAACCTGATTGGGTTGAATTTGAGGAGTTTCAAGCTCATCCATTTTAAGGTTCTCAGGTAGACCGAAGGAGTGACAAACCAATGCTTTCATGAAGCTGAATTACTTTAATTTATCATCTAATTCCAACCATTTGTCCCAAGTTGAGGTCTAGAATAGCAAAAGCACAAAAATGAAGAAGCTATCTTTTATTCTATCTATACTTTCCATCGCTTTGATCACTTCATGCGACAATGATTCGGTTGATGGCTGTATTCAAGTTAAAATGATTAATCAGCTATGTGGTACGGCTATTTATCAGGTTACTGGTGGCGAAGTACCGAGTGGTGTCGCTAATTCTTGGACTAACAATAGTGGAGTTACTTATAAGAATGTATTTACTACAACCGTGAGTCCATGCGACAGTGGTGTACAAGTTGGTGATACTTTCTTTGTAAATATTGTTGATGAGCCAGTAGAGTCGGATTGTATTCAATGTATGGCGTTATTGGCTGACACACCAGATCAGTTTCTGCATACTGTTGTATCCTCACAATGCAATCCGATAAGTAATGATTTTTAGAAGCTAAATTTTCTTAATAATAGGGTTGAAAGCCTTCGATGCTACGATGACCTCATCGCCAATTCGAAGGTTTTTTTGTTCCGAGTCGCTGATAACTACTTTTATTAGCTGGTTGCCCACCAACACAGAGGCTATACAAAGCAGTTCTTCTTCCTGAATGTCGACCACGGCTCCAGTAAACTGAAATTTTCCACTCAGGCTTTTGTTTCCGAAAACCTCAGTTGGTTTTCCATCTTTGGTGATGTTGCCTTTTTCAATTTCAATGATTCTATCGGCTAACCTTAAGGCTTCTGAAGGGTCGTGAGTGACCATAATAGTGGTTAGCTCAAATTGCTGATGCACCTTTTTAAGGTATTCCTGAAGTCGAATACGCATTGACCTATCTAGGGCCGACAATGGTTCATCAAGCAGTAGAAGTTTGGGTTTTTGAACCAGTGTTCTGGCTAAAGCCACCCGCTGTTGCTGACCTCCTGAAAGCTGATTGGGTTTCTGATTTCTCAACCCCTTGATTTCCATGATATCCAGTAGCTCTTCAATGATGGAGTCAGCTTGTGACTTTTTCAAGGCATATCTAAGGTTGCCCTCAACAGTCATGTTAGGGAAGAGAGCGTATTGCTGAAAAACCAGTCCGCAGTTTCTCTGCTGAGGTTTGATATTAGTTTTATGGCCGAACCAAGGTTCTTGATTGGAAATGATGTTGCCTGAATCTGGATTCATCAAACCTGCTATCATGCGCAGGAGGGAAGTTTTGCCAGCTCCTGATTCACCTGAGATCACTAAAAATTCACCTGCTTGGCACTTAAAATCTAGGTCAAGTTCTAGTTGGCCTTCGGCTGAACTCAATAGCTTATTGACTTTTACTTCAAGCATGGTTTCCAGTGAGATTAATTCTCTTATTTAGGCTGTAAACTGTCACCAAAATGCCAAAGCTGAGTAGAAGTAGTACCAGTGCGTATTGATGTGCTGCAGCATAATTGAGCGACTCGACCTCATCATAAATGGCAATGGAAGCCACTTTAGTGACTCCAGGTATGTTTCCGCCAATCATTAGTACTACTCCAAATTCACCCATGGTGTGGGCAAAAGAAAGTACCAAGGCTGTTAGAATCGATGGTTTGATATTGGGTAGAAGAACATGGGTCAGTGTCTTAAACTTCGATTGGCCTAAAACATATGAAGATTCTTTCATGTTTAATGAAAGACTAGCTAATCCCGATTGGATTGGCTGTACCATAAATGGAAGACTGTAAATCATGGAAGCAAGTACCAGTCCTGGAAAAGAGAAGAGCAATTGAATACCAATGGTTTCCTGGAGCCAGTTGCCAAAGGTATTATTAGGACTGAAGGCAACCAGTAAATAGAAGCCAAGCACCGTAGGAGGGAGCACAAGAGGCAAGCTGATAATGGACTCTATAATTGGCTTGATTCTCGACTTAGTTTCTGCTAACCAATTGGCCAAAGGAACAGAGACAACAAAAAGTAGTATAGTGGTTACCAAAGCTAACTCTAAGGACAGTATAATAGGTGACCAGTTCATTCCTTCGAAAGCATTAGTTCGTTGGTTTTAATTAAGGCAAAAACTTCTTGTCCAACAGTCAGCCCCAATTTATCTGCTGATCCGCTAGTAATCACTGAAGTAATAGGCCCAACTTGGGTTTGAAGGGTGATTCGAGCCAATAGCTGACCTTTTTGAATGTCCGTGATATCGCCTGAAATCTGATTCTGCAAGCTGATGGGTAAGTTGGCCTGAATAGCAATTGAAGCTTCTAACTCCTTAAAGATCACATTTACTTCATTGTTCAACTGTATGTAATCGGCTGTTTCAGGAGTATCAATCACTATGCTTTTTAGCTTCAAGCCATTGGCATTCAGGCTTACTAACGAGAAGCTACCGGAGGTTTTGATGTCTGAGATTTTAGCTTTGAAAGAGTTCAATTCAGTCTAGAAATTCGAAGAGATATTCCTCATTATAGTCGACCCTAAATTTGCTAAGAAAATCGATGTATTCTTCACGGAAACTAGTTTTTCTATGATGCGCTGGTTGATTATTGATGTACTTAACTACTGTCTGAACTTGACTTTGGGCATATGAAAACGCTCCATAGCCGATTTGCCAGTTGAACTTATTTTTCAGAAACTTCTTCTCATTAATCCATTTGGAAGAGTTGGCTTTGATGTCTCTAGCTAAGTCGCAAACGGACTGAATTGGGTTTAAACCTATCAAAATATGTGTGTGATCAGGCATGCAATAGATAGCAATGCATAGATGTCCGTGGTTCTTAATAATGCCAGTAATGTACTTTTGGAGTTCCTCCCTTATGGTTTCCTTAATCAGGTTGTCTCTTCCTTTCACCACAAAGACATAGTGGATATAGATTTGTGTGTATGTGTTTGCCATTGAACAATTTACTAATACTTATGTGAATATATCGCTTCTATGAAGCTTAGTTGGAAGGTAGGATTATTGATGGTTATGACATTTCGCCACTATGTGGCTGTCTAAACTCACAATATGGTATGGGGAAATTAGGCTCCAGAGGAGCCCAATGTCATAACATCTGCAACTCGACCGGATTATTAAGCTTCGTAGAAGCGAAATAAGGTAAAGCACAAATGATAATTGAAGGAACAAGAGGGAGGCAGCCTTTCATTTGAGGTAGTAATGCTTATACCCTTTATTTTTTTGAGTAGGCTGGATTGCAGGATAGTGTCTTTGATGAGGTTTATTTTGATTTTATCGGCCCTCTCGCTTCTATGAAGCTCAGGTTAGCTTAACCATTGGTATTATGACATTTCGCCACTCCGTGGCTGAACCACTTGTTGACTTGAGCAGAAAATGGGTGTTTGCATAGTCATAAGCCGTCCTTTAAGATCATGTCGCTTCTACGAAGCTCAATCACTCTATTGATCAGAGTGTTATGACATTAGACTCCTCTGGAGCCTTATTTCCTATCTAATGGAAAGACTAGCCACAGAGTGGCGTTATGTCATAATTATGAGTTATCCTACTACTCCATTAAGCTTCGTAGAAGTGACATCGAACAACGTACTGCCCAGAGATTAGTCATATTATTGTGTCTGTGAAGATTCCGTCTACTCAATCATTTCTTAGGTTTTCTGCCGGATTGATTCTGATGATCCTTCTGCTTTGCCAGAATATGGCAGATAGACCGATAATGATGGTCAGCAGGCTGCTTACAAATACTTCTGCGAAGTGAACACCACCACTGAACTTATTGTAGATATTCACAAAGAGATTATCATAGAAAAAATAGGCTCCAGGTATGGCAATTAACAAGGCAATTAGCCAAAGCTTTAAGAACATTCCCGAGAGATTTCCGAAGAGCGTCATGGCATTGGCACCAAGTATCTTACGAATAGCCACCTCTTTACGCCTGTTTTCGGTAGAGTAAACAACCATGCCCAATAACCCAAGACTAGAGATTGTAATAGAGATTAACGCCAAAAAGCCGAAGATTTTCATGGCCGTAAACATAAAGTCATAACTCTGAGCCACAATGCTTTCTAAGTACCTAGGTTGAAATTGGCTTTCAGGTTGAAGTTTATTCCATGCGGCTTCAATGTTGGCCAGTGTTGCATCACCATTTACTCCGTTAAGTTCAATAATCGCATAATTATAAGCCGATTCATTTAGCCGCATTACCATAGGTTCAATTCTTTCGTTAAGCGGTTCGTGATTATAATCTGCTACTATACCAACAATTTGAACTTGCCTGTCGGCTAACTGCCTGATTAAACTGTCTTGAGGGTTATTCTCAATATTGTTGAGAAGGCTCAGCAGCTTCTCATTAACCAGCACCTGTTCAAACTGAACATCACTCAATTGGCTTTCGCCCCAAACCATTTTAAGATTCATTTTATCAATGAATTCTTCACTGATGTAAACCTCTCTAACTAGAATAGAGTCGGTCAAATCATCACTGTAGAAATAATTCGTTTTGTTCAAGGGTAAACCAGGGATGTTGGAACTGAAACTTATGTCTTCGACCCCATTTATAGCTTGCAATTCATTTTGAAGTACGGCTACATTGTTCGACTCAAGAGGTAAGATAATTCTGTTTTCTTTGGCAAAACCTGGGTCATAAGTAATGGTGTGTGAGTACTGCCTTAGTACTACTCCAATGCCAATCATGAAAGAGAGCGAAAGAATAAACTGAAAGACTAGAAGGCCTTTTCTGAAGCCAGAAATCGATACTTTTTTGTTACTGGCTCTGTTGTTGATGGCGGAAATAGGCGCGATACGGGCAAGGTAAAGAGCGGGTAATACTCCTGTAACAAGGCCTGTTAAAATGGCAAAGCCTAAGAACATGATGATGACAAGAGGAGTCATCTCAAACGTCAAGGCTTCTGCACCAACAAGCATAGAGGTAAACTCTCCTTTTACAAGGTTGAAGAGTACGGTCGAAAGCAATAAACTGATAATGCAGACGATAATTGTCTCTACCAAAAACTGTCTGATAATGAATTTATTAGGGCTTCCAATAATTTTTCTAATGCCAATTTCTTTGGTTCTATTGAGTGTGTTGGCAATGGCCATGTTGATGTAATTGAAACATGCTGGAATAAGCACCATAAGCGATACTCCAATGAAGTACAAAAGCCCATCGTAACCGAAAATCACACCAATTCTATCTGAGTAATTGGGGCCTGGATTGATCTCAGTTATGGCCTGAACATGATAAGAAGCTTGAGAAGATTCCAAATCAAAGAATGCTTGGCCGCTTTGACCTAAGTTGCTTACAATGGTTTCTAGATCACCTCTAGAAGCCTCCGACTTAAAGTAGAAATAATTGCCACTAAAATCAGTCCACCCTGCAGCACCAATATTGTTTCCGCGATTAGTACCTGAGATGTTTGCTAGCAAATCGAACTTGAAATGGGTACGCTGAGGGAAAGGCGCCAACACACCACCAATTTCGAAAATACCATCTCTTTCTGTTTCAACGGTTTTTCCGATAACATCCGTAGAGTTGAATAATTTTTCAGCCAGCTCATGCGTAATGATCACGCTTCTGGGATTATCAATTACGTTAGCATTGCCTCTTTGTAATTTGAAATCAAAAAGTTCAAGGAAGCTGGGTTCGGTATAGTAACCATACATCTGAATAGGCTCTCCCAGTGATTTGATAGTAGGGAAGAAATGATCGTTAATAACTGCACTATTTGTGATTTGCTGGGTACTGTTACGTAATAATTCTGCCAAGGCAGGAGGGGAGGAAGCAAAGTGATTTCTGTCTCCTGAAGTGGTTAGCTTTGTTGTGATTCGATAGATGTCTTCCGAATCTTGGTGGAACCTATCGAACTGTTTAAGATCCGACACCATGGCTAGGCAGAGTAAGGCAACCGACATGCCTAAGGCTAAACCAAAGACGTTGAGCCCTGTAAAGAGCTTTTGTTTTTTTATGTTCCGAATAGAGATTTTAATGTAGTTGAGAATCATTGTATTGAGTTTTTGACCAGAATAATAATTTGAAAATGACCTGTCTTTCTTGCGCTTTCTCAGGGCGTAGGAGAAAGAGAGTTTTATAACTTCTAACCAGTAGAAGAGGCGGGCTCTAAATTCCCCTTTCGATTCTAACTTATCTTCATAGAGTTCCTGCAGATCGCCTAAAAGATCTTCATTCTGAGCCTGACCACTTGCCCAGTGAAAGAGTTTAGTTGCGAGTTTAGGAGCTTTATGCATTAGCCAACTGATAAGTTGATTTTAGAGTTTTGCCAAAGTTCATCACGAAGGCTTTTCATGTTGTTGAGCGCTTCCTTAGCACTTTGTGTGATCTCGAAATAGCGTTTTCTACGTCCACCACGTTTGGCTGTAGGCTCTCCTAAATAGGAAACGAGAAACCCTTTTTCTTCCAAGCGTGTGAGAGTGGAATGCAAGGCACCCAAGCTCATTTTACGATTAGCCTGCTGCTCTATCATTTCCAAAATGGTAGTTCCGTAAGCTTCCTCAGCCAGATTCGCTATGGTTAACAAAACGAGTTCTTCAAACTCACCCAAATAGCCCTTCATAATATGTTTCTACTTTTGATATTAAATATAGGACGGCAACAATAGAAATATGTTTCTACTTTTCATAAAATATGACTAAAAAAATTGAAAAGGCTATCTGTAGCCAAAATTGCGTAGAATGGAAAGGCCTTTTTCAGATCTCACAAATGTTGCAAATGCCTCAGCTTCCTTTCCTAAGCCTCGGTCATTTTTAAGTATAACCATAGCCTGATTGATAGGGGAGTGCAAGCTATCAGCTATGGTGATCCAATTGTCATGGGTTGACATATTAGGAGAAAGGACAACCGATTTGGCTGTGAAGCCCATTTCCGCAGCCTGAGAGATGATAAATTGGTTGACCTGAGAAATACCTTCTCCAAAGACAAATTTGGACTCATTGGCCTCATACAAATTCAATCGCTTAAGCACTTCCTCCGCAGCGAGTCCATAAGGAGCAGTTTTGGGGTTGGCCAATGCGGTATGCGATACCTCTTTAGAACTCAGTTGATCCAAAGAAACTAACAGATTTTCCTTCATAGACCAGAGCACCAATTGTCCCTGAGCATAGATAACAGGTTCTCCAATTGTGTTTCCTGATGCCTGAAGTGCTTCGGGGAACTTGGTATCGGCTGAGAAGAAGAGATCGTAAGGAGCACCCTGTTGAATTTGCGCAGTCAGTTTACCAGAAGAGCCAAGGATGATCTCGCAATCAGTTCCGGTCTCAGCCTCATAAGCCTCAACCAAGGCACTCATAGCAAACTGCATATTGGCAGCGGTGGCGATGGTGAGCGAGCTTTTTTTGGGGGAACAGCTGAATATCGCTAGAACTAGAAGGAAACCTAATTTATTCATTATCATGAATCTAGTGATTAGTCTTGAGTCTTGGGTCTTGAGCTAATATTTTGTCCGTCATTGCGAGGGAGGTACGACCGCGGCAATCTCCTTGTTTTTGGGCAGAGACTGCTTCGTGCCTCGCAGTGACGTTCAAGATCTAATCGCGAAACAATGACATTATCTCAAAACACTTAATAAAATCTCCACCACATGCAGCGCCTTTCTCCCTGTTCCGTCTTTAATCTGATGACGGCAGCTGGTGCCTGAAGCGGCAATAATTACTTCTTCCGGTTGCTTTCTCACAGTAGGGAAGAGTACTAATTCTCCAATCTGCATGGAGAGCTCATAGTGTTCCTTTTCGTAGCCAAACGACCCGGCCATGCCACAGCATCCTGAAGGAATCATGTGCACTTCAAAGTTTTTCGGAAGACTCAGAATCTTCTTAGTAGGAGTCATGCTGGAAAGCGACTTCTGGTGACAGTGTCCATGAACTTTAATCAGCTTCTGCACCTCTGTAAACTGTTCCGCTTTGATATGGCCTCGGTCAATTTCTCTAGCCAAGAATTCCTCTATAGTGAAAGCATATTTGGCTAAATTTCTAGCCTTTTCCTGCAATTCACCACGAGTTAAGCCGATAAACTCATCTCTGAAGGTAAGTATAGCGGAAGGCTCTATGCCTACTAAAGGCACTTCTTCCGAGACTATATCCGCAAATAGCTTCACATTGGCTTCGGCCAATTCCTTGGCTTCATCCAACAATCCTTTGGAGAGCTGTGGTCTGCCACAATCTGGGTGATCTACGAAAGTCACTTCATAGCCCAGTTTGTCCAACAATAGGACCGCCTTCTTCCCGATTTCAGCATCGTTGTAATTGGTGAATTCATCGCAATAGAAGTAAACCCTTTTCTCTTTCTTTTCAGGTCGGAATTCTTTGTTCAGCCAATGTTTGAGTGGCTTCTTGGCCAGTTCAGGCATGCTGCGCTCTTTAGCGAATCCTGCAATCGACTTGGCCAGATTTCCTGTAACCGAGTTGCCAAAAACCAGATCGTAAGCCCATGGAGCTTTGCTGGCCAGCTTCATGCTTTTGGAGAAATGAGCGATCCGTTTGGCCCTAGTTGGAACGCCCTTTTCCTGATAATATTGATATTGCCACTCGGCCTTGAGTTTGGCCATATCCACATTAGACGGACATTCTGAAGAACAACCTTTGCAACTCAGGCAAAGATCCATCACTTCTTTAATTTCTTCGTGAGCGAAAGGATTAGCCTTGTCTGAACGAGTCAGCATTTCCCTCAAAATATTGGCTCTGGCTCTAGTGGTCTCCTTCTCGTTTCTGGTGGCCATGTAACTCGGGCACATGGTGCCGCCACTGAGTTCCGATTTGCGACAGTCTCCCGATCCATTGCAAAGTTCAGCGCTACGAAGAATCCCCTGATTCTCGGAGAAATCGAACATGGTGTCGAATTCTCTGGTCTCCTGATCTTTCTCATAGCGAAGCGAACTGTCCATAGGAGGGGTGTTCACTATTTTGCCGGGATTGAAGATATTCTGCGGGTCCCAGATTTGCTTCATCTGCTTGATGAGCTCATAATTGTGTTCACCCACCATTTGAGGAATGAACTCGCCTCGGAGTCTTCCATCACCGTGCTCTCCTGAAAGCGAACCTTTGTATTTTTTAACCAGTGAAGCAATTTCTTCGGCTATGATTCTGAATTGCTTTTGTCCTTCTGCCGTCTTGAGGTTCAAAATGGGACGCAGGTGCAGTTCTCCAGAACCGGCATGCGCATAATGCACGGAGTATAAGCCATGTTTTTGGAGTATCTGGTTGAACTCTTCGATATAGGCAGGTAAATCCTGCACATCTACAGCTGTGTCTTCAATAACCGGAGCAGCTTTGGCATCGCCAGGAACATTAGAAAGAAGGCCCAATCCAGCTTTTCTGAGGTTCCAGACGGATTTAATCTGTTCTCCCTGAATGACGGGATAGGCATAACCTCTTCCTTCACTTTTTAAGTCAGAGATTAAATCAGTGACTTTTTGGTCGGCTTCTTCAGGTGTTTCGCCATTCAATTCGACCACCAGAATGGCTTCAGGATCGCCTTCTACAAAGAAGCGTAGTGCACGATACATTGGGTTTCGCTTGGTTGCTTGTAGAATGTAATCATCCATCAGCTCACATGCTGATGGAGCATATTTCAGTGCTACCAAATTGGCTTTTAGGCTATCATCTATTGTTGCTGAGTGAATGCAAACCAGTCGCTTGTTATTAGGTGGAAGAGGAGTGAGCTTGATCTTCGCTTTGGTAACCATGCATAGTGTTCCTTCTGAACCAGCGATCAGACTACAAAAGTTAAAAGGAGTGCCATTTTCAACAAAGGGCTCATGCCTAAGTAGCATATCCAGCGCATAACCTGTATTTCTTCTCGGTATATCGGCCTTAGGGAATTGCTCAACGATCTCTTTTTGATTCGTTTCATCCTTCAACATCTCTCTGGTTTCAAAGTAGATGTTATTGTGAAGCAAACCTGTTGTAGAAAGTCCGTTGCATCGGTTTAAAAACTCGCCTGTATCCATCGGACCGAACCAAGTCTCTGAACCATCGGCTAAAATGGTTTCTACCTCTAAGAGATGTTCTCTCGTACTACCATAAACCACCGAATTAGAGCCGCAAGAATTATTTCCAATCATACCGCCAATCATGGCTCTGTTGGCTGTAGAGGTCTCAGGTGCAAAGAAGAAACCGTAGACGGCTAGGTGCTTGTTCAGGTCGTCTCTAACGATTCCTGGTTCAACCCAAGCGTAGCCTTCTTCAGCATTTACTTCAATGATTTGGTTGTAGTTTTTGGAAAGATCTACCACAATGCCACCGCCCACTACCTGACCAGCGAGAGATGTCCCTGCCGTTCGGGGGATCAGTGAACTATTGTTCACCGAAGCAAACTTAACCAAGGTAATTAGGTCTTCTTTTCCTTCGGGAATAACCACAGCAAGAGGTAATTCTCTGTAAGCCGAAGCATCAGTGGCATATAGCCTTCTGTGGGTTTCGTCAGTATATAAATCTCCTTTTAGGGAGTCGCGTAATGGCTGCCAATTCATGAAGAGGCAAAATAACAGGAGTGAATTTTTAAAGGAAGTGGTACAGGGGAATTATTTGTGCAATCGTAATAGCATAATTAGTCTTGGGGGCTCCCTAAGACTTTGAATAGGCAGTCAAGGGCGGTCAAAGCGAGACGCTTTGATTAGTGGAAGAAGCCTATATATTGATCTTTCTAGCCATTATTATTCAGGTGATTATTCTTTGATAGGCCAAGTAAGGGGTGATTTTTCCAGTTTCTAGTCTTGGGCGAGATGCCAAGACTAGATTGAGATGAAGCTGGAGTTTACTTTTTCCTCTTGCCAAGCCTAAACGCTAATGACAACTCCAGAAAATTTCCGTTAGAATTGAAAACATTAAATCCATGGATTCCAGATTTGTTTTCTGTTGGTGTTGAGTTCTTATTGCTATAGTTGACTTGATAAAAACCTGCATAAGGTTTAAAACTGAGTCCCAAGGAAAATCTTCTCGTTATGTCGTAATTGATACCGGCAAAGCCATATAGATAAAGTGAATGCACGTCATATTGCCGATTATAATTAATGACCCCATTATTATTTACTCTTTCTTTAACTCTGACAAATGAATATCCTATTCCTCCACCAAATCGGAAAAATGCCCTTGATGAAAGAGGATATCTCCACTCTCTTCCAGCTTCAAAACCAATTCTATTCTGATGCTGAAAACCGGAGTAAGCACTCCCATAAAGACTGAAATTCCATAGTTTTCTTTCTGACCCGAATCGGTAGGTGATACCTTGATCTTGAGTAGTTGCGAATAACCCAATTTCTTTCGTAGCTGAGCTGTCTTGTCCATGCACGAGACTCGAAACAAATAGGGCGCAGCCAATGATTATTTTTGTAATATGTTTCATTGATGGTGTTGTTTGATTTACTCAATGATAGTCGTCCTCCTATTCCAGAACAAAAGTTTGAATCGAGTTTAACTTTTATTCAGGTTTATTGGAATCAGTTTTAAAAAATCAGTTAAAAGATGGTCTAAGTGAGATGTTGAAACTAGGTTTTTATGAGACGCCTAAGACTGGGTTTAGGAGTGGACAGGTTTCCATTACCAATAGAGAAACAGAATCAGATGAGTTATTCACCCAACTAGAAGTTTATGTATTGATCTTTTTGGCTATCATAATTCAGGTGATTATTCTTTACAGGCCGAGTAAGGGGTGAAAAATAGAATGGTAGATTAGCAAATTGCAAGAACTAAATGAACCGAATATCATACGCCCCAATTTCTTCTAAGGTGAAATAATCACAACAAGGGCATTGGTATTTCATAATTCAAATCTCAATGTTATTTGGAGATTCCCGCCTACGCGGGAATGACGTCTAAATTTAATATATGGATATCCTAAAAACTCAAAACAAAACACGCTCCCTTACCAATTTCACTTTCAACTCTTAGGTCGCCACCATGGAGTTGCATAATCTGTTTGGATAGACTCAGTCCAATACCTGAACCTCGCTTTTTAGTGGAATAGAAAGGCATAAAGATCTTCTCTTTGGCTTCTTCGGTAATGCCTTGTCCGTTGTCTTGGATTGAGACTTTGGTATGTCCATCACGGAAATCAACTTTTACCTCAACTTCTCCGTCTTCTTGGTTTTCAATAGCTTCACTAGCATTCTTGATCAAATTAATGAGCACTTGCTCGATTAACTGATCGTCTAAGTTTACAATGGTTTCCTGTTTTAAAACCTTCAGTGTCAGCTGATTTTCCTTGAATTCATTCTTCATCAGAGCCACCGCACTTTCGACTACTTTGTTAATATCATGCTTTTGTAGGTTTGGTTCGGGCAGGTTGGTGTAATCTCGATAAGCATTGATAAAGTTGATTAATCCATCTGAACGACCTGATATGGTGCGTAGACCTTCTTCCAGGTCGTCAAGGCTATCATCTGGTATCAGGTTAGCATCGGGCTTTCTGGTTACATCTTCTGCAATAATTTCCTTTAGCGTTGAGGTGAGGGATGAAATAGGGGCAATGGAGTTCATAATCTCATGCCTCAACACCTTGGTCAGGTTTTGCCAGGCTTCCAACTCACGCGATTGCAGTTCAGCCTTAATGTCTTGGAAGGCCAACAAACGAAACGATTCATTTCCTAATTTATAACGGCTGATAAATACCGCTAACTCGTTGCCGTTCTTGGTTTTATAAATGATTCTAGAATGATTTCCCAGTTCCTTCAGTATCTCCCTGATTTCAAGGTAAGACCGATTGATTGACACATTTCTATCATTATTCAGGTTCAGTAGGTTAAGAGCTGAGCGGTTGATGAACTTCACCTTGTTTTCTTCATCGATGGACACAATACCAGAAGCTATGTTTTCAACCACCACCTGCAATTCCTGAAAGAACTCTTCACGCTTCTGACGTTCCAACAAAATGGCATCAATCACTTCTTTGAAAGCCATATTCAGTTCCTTGAAGGTCTTTCCCAGCTTATTGTCATGGGTAAAGCTCATGTTGAAGTCGTTGTACTTGATGGCATCGAAAAAGCGTCTGAGCTTCTTGTTGGTGCTTTCTATGTAGTTGAAAAGCTCAAAGACTTCAAAGATGATCAGAAAGCCGGTAACCACAGTGGTTACGTACTTTTCATCGAAGAAAATTAGATATACAAAGGCAGATACGGTGATGAAAAGAACAATCACCCGAAGCAGTACAAATAAGCGGAAACGGTTAAAGCCCATACTTCTCTAATCTTCTGTATAGTGACGAACGCGTAAGTCCCAATTCCTGAGCGGCATGGGTAATGTTTCCGTTGTGCTTTGCCAAGACTTTGCGGATGAGAATTCGCTCTACATCTTCCAGATTATACTGCTCCAGATTGATCTCGCTTTGGTCTTTCGGCTGATTCGAGGCATTAAAGAAGAAGTCTTCCGGCTGCAGAATGTTGTCTCTGCTCATAATCACAGCTCTTTCCACAGCATGCTGAAGCTCTCTAACATTACCAGGCCAATGGTATTTCTCCAATCGCTTCACAGTGGCTTCTGAGAACTTGTAAATGTCTTTGTTGTATTTCTTAGCAAACTGCTCCAGATAATGTTCTGCCAGTATTCTAATGTCCTCGTTGCGTTCTTTCAGCGAAGGCAAGGTAAGCTCAATGGTGTTGATACGATATAGCAGATCTTGCCTAAATTCCCCCTTTTGCACCATTTCATAAAGCGGCATGTTGGTGGCACATATCAAGCGAATGTCTACATCAAGTACTTTGTTTGAGCCAACGCGAGAAATACGTTTATTCTGCAAGGCTGTCAATAATTTGGCCTGAAGAGCAGGAGAGAGGTTGCCAATTTCATCGAGGAAGAGAGTGCCGCCATTGGCTACTTCAAATCTACCAGCACGATCTGTTTTGGCATCGGTAAATGCACCACGCACATGACCAAAAAGTTCCGACTCAAAAAGGGTCTCAGTGATAGCTCCCAAGTCTACCGTAACGAAGGGTTTATCAGCTCTTTTGGAATTGCGGTGAATGGCTCGAGCAATGAGTTCCTTACCCGTTCCGTTTTCACCCAGAACTAGCACATTGGCATCGGTTTCAGCTACTCGTTCAATGGTGTCAAACACCCTGATCATAGCCGAAGACTGACCAATAATGTCTTTGAACTTATGATCCAATTCTTCACGCATAAGTTCCTGTTGGTCTTTGAGTTGCTGAACTTCTGCTTTAGAAGATCGAAGCTGAATAGCTGATAGCATTGTGGCTAGCAGTTTCTCATTTTCCCATGGCTTCATCACAAAGTCTGTTGCTCCAGCTTTGATGGCTCTTACCGCCATATCTACCGAGCCAAAAGCTGTGATAAGCACCACCACGGCAGACGGATCAATCTCCAGAATTTTATCTAACCAATGAAAGCCTTCCTGACCTGAATTCACATCTTGTGTAAAGTTCATATCTAGCAGAATCACATCATACGATTCATTTTTAAGTAGGTCAGGAATCAGGGTGGGATCTTTCTCCAGATCAATCTGCCCGAAATGGCGTTTCAGGAAAATACGAGCTGCTTTGAGCAGGTCTTCGTTGTCGTCTATAATGAGTATGCGTCCTGTTTTCATGTTTGGGTTTCGGTGATTTTAATCCTCTTAACTCTCTTTTAAAAAAGGTAAATTATTAGCAGATAAACATCTTTGGAATTGATCTGAATGATGTTTGTAAGGATACTCCTCCTTGGCGAAGGAGGTTGGGAGGATTGACCTAGTCACTAATCCTCCTAGCCCCCTTTTCAAAAAGGGGGAGAGTTGCTGCCATAAATTATTTACTTTTTCCATAGTCGCTTTGCTTTATGCATATGCTTCTGGTGGTTCTAACTCTAGTACGTTTATTTTCCCATAGGCTTCCTGAGCAACGGCAGAGGTTCTGGGGATTGACTGTTTCCTTGTCTTCCTTTAATCCCTTCAGGTACAAATTCTTTCAGATAGTGATAAACCGCATTTACATCTTCTATTACCAACTTTTCGGGAATTCTAATGACCTGATAACCGAGTTCTTTCAATCTATAGTCTCGAATTTCATCTTCCTCAACTATATGGTCATGATATTTTCCATCCAATTCGATGATCAATTTCAATTCGCGACAGACAAAGTCAACTATATAGTTTTCAATAATGAATTGCCTGTTGAATTGAAGTCCGTAAAAACCTTTGGCTCTGAGAACGTATTTCCAGAGTATGGCCTCACCTGGTGTCGACTCATTTCTAAGTTTTCTGGCGTTGTGTTTTAAGTGTTTGTTGTAGGTGGTCATAATGGATTTATCATCTAATCCCCCTAGCCCCCTTTTCAAAAAGGGGGAGGGTTTGTGCTAGGTTTTATTTTTCTTGTAATAAAACAACCTTTTACTGATGCCTGATTTATCGTCATTCCCGCGCAGGCGGGAATCCCTTACGGATCTTGTTTTCATTGGAGATTCCCGCCTGCGCGGGAATGACGTTCTAAAATGTATTCACCCTTAAACCCCTTAAGGGGCTTTTTTTATTTTAGGCAGAGTTAAAAAGCTTAGCAAATCAATCCTTCCTCATGAATATACACAAATACTACCGTCCGCCAGCGAACGGTAAAGTTCGTCAGCGAATAGTTTAAGTTGAGGATGTGTTTTTAAAGCACTGTAAATCAGGTTTTTAACTTTGGCATATTGCTTGGAAAGAAAATGGTGGGTTAGAGCCCAATGGTCAAAATAATTCAACACTCATGTTTAAAAACTACTTCAAGACTGCTAGCCGATATCTTCTCAAAAACAAAGGCTACACGTTCATCAATGTATTTGGTCTGTCGATAGGCTTGGCAGCTTTTATAATGCTTGGTCTGTTCGTAAAGGTTGAGTTTAGTTACGATGAGCATTTGAGCCAGAAAGACCAGATTTATCAAGTCTTTCTTAAGGATACTACTGATAAAGCTCCTGATTTTGCCTTACAGACCATGGCACCTATGGGGCCGCTAATGGTTGATCAAGTACCTGAGGTAGCGGCAAGCACTCGTTTTGGTACTATGCATAAGAAAGTGTTGAAAATGAACAACCAGAGGTTTTTGATCGAAGGAGTTCGTTACACTGATCCGGAAACACTCGATTTCTTTGATGTTAGTCCTGCTACTGGTTCTTCCAATTTGAAGCTAGGGAAGAGTGATATTATCTTATCAGAAAGTGAGGCAAAGAAGGTTTTTGGTTCGGTTCAGGCTGCAATTGGAGAATCGGTTGAAATAGTTGAGCTCGGCACTTTTCAAGTAGGTGGTGTTTTCAACGATTTACCAGATAATACTCACTTGGATTTCGATTACCTTATCTCTTTCGAGAATGCCAATGATGCTTTTTTCTCGGGAGTCAATTTTATTATGGAGAAAACAGTCTTCGATTGGGGTGTGGTTTCTGCTTTTCCTTTATATGTCAAGTTGAATGCTGAGAACCTAGATATTGAGTCGGTTGAAGCAAAAATGAATGCGGCCTTAGGGCTACATCAGAGTAATAGGGTTACCAAATTACTCCCTGTTAATGAAATTTATTTTTCAGACCTGAGTCATGGTTACTTTGGGAGAAAAGGAGAAAAAGACAAAGCTCAGCTCTACCTAATTATTGCGCTGGTCATTTTAGGTGTGGCCATTATCAACTACATGAATTTGGCTACGGCTCGCTACTCTAAACGATCTCGAGAAGTTGGTATTCGCAAAACAGTTGGTGGGCATAAAATGCAGCTGGCCAGACAGTTTCTAACAGAATCTTTCATCATTACATTTATCGGTTTAGTATTGGCTATTTGTTTGGTTGAGCTTTGTTCTCCAATACTAAGCAACTTTGTAGATAAGTCGATTGGTGTTGATTACAGTGCACCAGAAAGCTATCTTATTCTATTATCAATTGTTATAGCTGTAAGTTTCCTAGCGGGAATTTACCCCGCTTCATTCCTTTCCAGATTCAATGCCATTGAAGTACTTTCTGGTAGAGCAACGGGCGGTAAGAAGGGTTCAAAATTTAGAACTGCGCTGGTTGGTTTTCAGGTGTTTATTTGTCTTGGTCTTATATCGGTGACAATGATTGTTCTTCAGCAATTCAAGCACATGTCGAATTTAGATTTGGGCTTTGATCACGATCAAATTGTGGGCGTTTCTTTGGCCGATAAAGGTGTAGCTGAGAATTATGAAACTTTCAAAAATGAGTTAACCAAGAATGCCTCAATCGAATCTGTTACAGGGGCTTCTTTCTCTGTTTTCGATGGTAGTGCCAGCTTCTATATGGATCCGGAAGGAATGGAAGAATCTGTGCCCATCACTTTTATGAATGTCGAAACGAACTTCGCAGAGCGTTTAGGAATCACAATTAAAGAAGGTGATGATTTCTCTTCTGAAGGTGAGTTAAACAGAAAAGGAATACTCATTAATGAGACTGCCCAGGAAGAATTCGGTTGGGATACTCCAATTGGTAAAACCATAAGCGATTATAAAGTCATTGGCCAGGTGGAAGACTTTGTCTATGGATCGGCCAAAGAGGCAATACAACCTTTAATGATTGTACCTTCGAAAAGTGGCTTTACTTATGCTTACGTTAAGATTTCAGGGGGAAATATTAAGTCTGCCATGAATCATCTGCAGTCAACCTTTGAAAATTTCGCAAGTGATTACCCATTCGATTACAGTTTTCTAGACGATGTCTTCGCTAAGAAGTATGAACAGGAGCAGAAGCTTTCTCAAGTCTTTTCAACCTTTACAGTGTTGGCCATTATTGTAGCCGGTCTTGGGATTTTAGGGCTTTCCATCTTCATTGCTGAATCCAGAATTAAAGAAGTGGGAATCAGGAAAATTCTTGGTGCCAATATTGGTCAGTTAATCTGGCTTTTAAATAGTGGCATCACCAAGCTCATTCTTATTGTAGCACTCATCACCCTGCCTTTAGTTTACCATTTTATGTCTGAGTGGCTCGATGGTTTTGTCTACAATATTTCCATCAGTGTTTTCACTATGCTTATTCCACTCATTGCCTTGATCGCAGTAGTCTGGATTATACTGATATTTCAATCCCTTAAATCGGCTTATGCTAATCCTGTAAACGCTATTAGAACAGAATAAGGGTTAGGATGAATCACTCACAAATCAACAAAAGACATGAATAAACTGGCACAATTCCTTAAAAGTGGCTTCAAGTCCTTGAAACGAGAGCGGTACTATGCGCTGCTCAACATTCTTGGACTTGGTTTAGGTATTTTCTGCTTTCTACTCACTTCGCTTTATGTGAAAGATGAGTTGACCCATGATAAATGGCATAAGAATGCAGAGAATATCTATATGCCACAACAGATTTTCGAGTCAGAGCAAGGCTCTATGATGTTAATGCCATCTTTTGCCATTGGGCAGGGGTGGGTAGATGAAATTCCTGCGGTTCGAGACTATGTGAATATTAGCTCTGAAAAGCATAGAGACTACATCATTAATGAAAGTGAGTTTAAAACCAAGCAACTGGTCTTTACCACTGGCGCTCTATTTAGAATCTTTGATTTTAGTTTGGCTTTAGGCAACCCAGAGAAAGCCTTAAGCGAACCCGATGCAATGGTTATTTCTCATGAAATAGCCAGAAAGCATTTCAAAGGTGAGAACCCTTTGGGAGAGTACATTGAAGTAAAGGGAATTGGAACCTATAAGGTTACTGGAGTGCTCAATCCAATCCCCAGTAATTCTCACTTACAATTTGAATTTTTAGTGCCTATCGACTTTACCAAAGACCCTTATACTGGACTTGAAAATAACTGGCAATTTGGTAGTGGCTATCACTATTTACTGATTGACGAGGGCTCTGATATGGAAAAGCTCTCTGATGAAACTTTGGCTATGCTTGAGAAGCATACAGGAAATAAGCAGGCAATGCCTTTTAGGTTCAACAAATTCTCTGAGTTGTATATGTCTGGCAGTGCTATGAGAACTGGGGATAGCATGTTTGGTGGGCGGAAGAAGTACGTGGTTATATTTAGTATAATAGGAGCTCTTATGCTTCTGGTTGCGTCTTTTAATTATATCAACTTGACCACTTCAAGGTCTTTTGCCAGAGCAAAGGATTTTGCAATCAGGAAAGTGATTGGTGCGTCCAAAGCTAGGTTAATTGCTATTCAGTTGGGTGAAACGTTTTTCATTGCCTTGCTAGGTCTGGTCATAGCGCTAATTGCCTTAGAACTTACTTTGCCATCGATTAACGAATTGATAGGAAAGAATCTTTCCCTCCAGATTCAAAGAGACCCTTCAGTATTATTTCTTCCAGCATCTGTATTGGTGTTAGTAATGCTGCTTTCAGGATTGTATCCGGCACTTATTGGAAGTCGTTTTAATTTATCAGCTTCATTAAAAGGCAAGTCGCCCAACTCTAGAGGAACAGTCATTCGTAAAGCTTTAATCGTCATTCAATTCACTATTTGTACAGGGGTTTTGGCAAGTGCTTTAATTATCCGCTTCCAAGCTAACCACATGATCAATATGGATTTGGGATATAATACCAAGAACATCATTTCAATAGAGATGAGAAGAAGTGGCCTTTATGACAAAATGCAAACCTTTAAGAATGAAGTTCAGCGTTCGGCTATAGTTGAAGGAATTGCTTCTGGTCCAATTCCTACCAGCGGTGGGGCTATGATAATCAATATTGGCGAAGAAGATAAGGTTCAACAGTTCTTTGGGTACAGTGCTGCCGACAAGAACTTCATCAATATTGCTGATTTGCAGATCGTTGCTGGCAATTCTTTCGCAAATGTAGATGAGTCGGCTTTGGCTAATGGTGTAATTATTAATGAAGCAGCTTGCGAGCTTTTGGATCTTTCTCCAGAAGAAGCTATTTCTACAAAAATTCCAGATTCTGAAATGGAAATTGTAGGGGTTATTAAGAACTATCATACAAGTTCTACAAAGTCTAAAATTGGCCCTCAAATCATCTCTTATGATGAAGATCAGCTTAGCAATGTATTGATCCGATACAAGGCAGGTGATCAGGATAAAGTGGTTGCTCATGCTGAAGCAGTTTTGGCAGAGTTGGGATATACTGAGCAATTGAAATACAACGTAATTGAAAATCATTTTGAAAACGCCTTCAAAAGGGAAGAAGCGCTGATCTCTATTTTCGATGGTTTGACCATTATGCTGATTTCAGTGGCGGGTCTTGGTCTATTTGCCCTTGCCGTTTTCGAAAGCCAGATTAGAGAGAAGGAACTTTGTATACGCAAAGTGCTTGGTGCTAATTCTTTAACCTTACTCAGGAACTTGAATATGCGTTTTGTGCTATTAATAGGTCTGGCCTTGATAATTTCTATCCCGATTACCCAGTACCTAATTGGTAGTTGGTTAGATGCATTTCCTTATCGAATAGATTCAACGGCCAACTACTTCATTTTAGCTGGTGGCGTTGTAATGGTCCTAGCCATTGTAATGCTATCTATTCAAGGAGTAAATAGTGTGAGGAAAAACCCGGCCGAAGTGCTTAGAAGTGAATAAAGGTCAGTTCAATCTTCCTTGTTTGAAGTTCAAAATTGAGCCAACATGGAACATGAAACTTAGAACATAAAATTAATACCATGCTCAAAAACTATCTGAAAATCGCCATTCGAAATATCCGTAAACACAAAGGATATTCATTCATCAACGTCTTTGGGCTTGCCGTAGGGATTTGTTGTTGTTTGCTCATTTTCCTTTATGTAAAAGATGAGTTGACTTACGACAGGTTTCACACTAATGTAGATAGAATCTACCGCATCAACTCTGAAATTGATTGGTTTGGGAACAAAGACCTCATGGGAGCTTCTAACTTAGTTGAAGCCAAAGAATATGCAGATAGAATTCCTGAAGTAGAGGCTTTTACTCGGTATAAGAGTACTGCCTTAGTCATCAAAAAAGGGGAAGAGTATGTGAATCAATATGGGGCATTGTTTACCGATTCTGGAACCTTTGACATATTCGATTATGAGGTTTTAGACGGAGCTCTTGATGGAGCATTGGACGACCTCAACTCAATAGTGATTTCCAGAAGCATTGCGGAGAAGTATTTCGATAGAGTGAATGTAGTTGGAGAAGAACTCACCATTAAGCTAGAAGGAAAGCTGGAGCAGTTCATCATTCAGGCAGTTTTTGAAGATTTTCCAATTAACTCATCATTAAACCCGAATATTTACTTTCCATTAGAAAAGTCAAATGACTTCAGAAACCTGAAACCTGAAAGAGCTTGGAATAATATAGGAAATACATCTATTCTAATGCTTAGAGCAGGTTCTGATCCTTTAGAAGTTGAAAAGAAACTTAGGGAAGTTCGTCTTCAATTGAATCCGGAAGAAGATTCATGGGCGAGAGGTATTATGAGCTATTTAGAACCTCTGAAGAGTTTCCACTTGAATACAGAGGTTCAGGGTAGCTCAGGCGTTTCCAATGCCAGCGACCCTACCTACTCTTATATTTTAGGAGGAATTGGATTGCTGATTCTAATTCTAGCCTGTATCAATTTTGCCAACCTATCGGTGGCAAGGTCTATTCCGAGAGCCAAAGAAATTGGTTTGAGAAAAGTGCTAGGTGCGCAGAGAAAACAAATTGCACTTCAGTTTTTAGGAGAGGCGTTCTATGTTTCAGTCATAGCCTTTGTACTTGGCCTTATTCTGGCTGAATTACTTTTGCCAACCTTCGGTCAATTAACAGGGAAGGATTTTTCTTCCAGAATATGGAATGATGCCTACTTAATAGGAATCTGTTTGGGAGTAGTGGCTTTCAGTGGCTTAATGGCTGGCTCATATCCTGCCTTCTTTGTGTCTCGTTTTTCAGTCCTCAAAAGCCTTTCTGGCAGGGTGAAAATGAGTGGTAGACAGTACCTCACCAAAGGTTTGGTGCTCTTTCAATTCGCTATTGCTGCCATTTTGGTAATTGGTACCATTGGTATGAATCAACAGATTTCCTTTCTACTTAAAACCGACTTAGGTTATAACGATAAGGACTTGGTTTCAATGAGTATTAGGGGCAGCGAGAAGCAGGCTAACATTGTAACTAGTGAGCTGGCCAAAGATCCGAATATTACCAAAGTTGCCCTAGGTGGTGATTTCTCTTCCGCTACTTCAATGGGTTATGGAGAGGAGGAGTTTTTCTGTGTTGTTTCTGCAATTGACACGAGTTTTATTGATGTTCTGGGTTTGGAGCTACTCCAAGGTAGAAATATTAAACAGACAGAAGACGCCTATATAAGAGGACAGGATACACTGACAAACATAGTTGTCAATCAAAAATTCTTGGAGAAGATTAAGTTTGATGGAGATCCAATTGGGCTCTACATCACAAGTGGAGGCGATGAGGAAGAAGACGCTTACCGCATAGTGGGGGTGGTCAATGACTTTATTTATTCATCGGCTAAAAGTGGAGTTTCTCCAATATCATTTATAGCAGGAAGCGCTGAAAAGGGAAGTTTTAATAAGGTGAATGTCAAGCATAGCGCTGGATACGCTAGTGAAATAGAAGGAAAACTAACTGATGCATGGAGAAAAGTAGACCCATATACGCCTTTAAGCTTTTCATTTGTTGAAGAACAGAATAGAGAAAGCTATTTTGATGAGAAGCGGTGGAGATCCATTATTACTAGCGCTACTGTTATTGCCATCATCATTTCATGTCTCGGGTTATTCGGAATGGCACACCTTTCTTCTCAACAGAGACAGAAAGAAATTGGTGTAAGAAAAGTATTAGGGGCAAGTGTGAGGGAACTGGTGTTTATGCTCAATCTGAGTTTTACCAAATTGGTAGCTATTTCGGCCATAGTGGCTATTCCAGCAGCTTATTACTTCTTAGACGATTGGCTTTCAAACTTTGCATTTAGAATAGACTTAGGTGTGTTGGTTTTCCTTATTCCAACCCTGATAACGCTTTTTATCGCGGTATTAACGGTGAGTATACAGTCTTATAGAACAGCCAATGCTAACCCAATTAATTCATTGAGAGATGAATAGAACTGTTCAAAGTTTCAAGTTCAAAGTTGAACCAATATGAAATCTAAAACCTAGAACATAAAACTAATAAACATGCTAAAGAACCACCTTAAACTCGCTTTCAGAAGACTGATCAAGAATCGGTTTTACACCCTCATTAACCTATTGGGTTTATCGGTTGGTTTTGCATCTGTATTGATCATTTTCCTTTTTGTAAAGAAGGAGAGGGCGTTCGACAAGTTTCATTCAAAACTGGATAGGATTGAGCACTTGGCAATTGTAACAGAACGGGATGGTACCGCCCAGAAATCAACCAGAACTTCAGGGCCTATTCTGGTAGAACTAGCAACTGATTATCCAGCTATAGAAGCTTTTAGTAGATATGAATTATCTGGAGGAAGCAAATTTGTATCCGATTCCACAATATCCGAAGATCTGGCCATTAGCCACAATACCTTTCAGGTCGACTCTAAATTCAATGAGATATTCGATTTCAAACTTAAATATGGTCAGTACCCAGATTTTGATAATGATCATAGTGCAATAATCATTACAGAAAGTAAAGCGAAGGCATTATTTGAAACAGGGCAGAAGGCAATTGGGAGAAGCGTGTTTAGTAGTTTTAACAAGGAGGAATATATAGTGAAGGGAGTGATAGAAGACATTCCTGAAAGTTCTTCACTTCGTTTTGATTGTCTCACCTCTCTGATGGGAGCCTATCCATCGGTAGAAGGTAAAACAAGTTTTATAAAAATGTGGGGGAATAACATCGTTAATAATGTGGTGTTATTCAAGAAGGGTGTCACCCGTGAACAAAGAGAGTTAGTTGCTCATGAAATTGCTGAGTTATACAACACCAGAGTAGTTCATCAGGAACTTCCATCAAGTTTTGAATTTCAGCCTTTTAAAGAAGCCCATTTCGACTTAGCCACCAATGACCACTTCAGTGACCAGACAGATGAAAGTTACCTGCTGATATTTAGCACTATTGCTTTGGTTATTCTTTTCGCTTCGCTTGCGAATTACTGCTCTCTTACCCTGTCTCAATCAGTTGAAAGAGTTAAGGAGATTGGCGTAAAAAGGACAGTTGGTGCATCAACCATGAATCTCATCAGCCACTATTTTTTCGAGTCTGTAATACTTACTTCATCAGCTTTTATTCTGGCTCTGATCATAATAGAGGTTTCAGTTCCGGAAATAGAAAGTGTAATCAATAAGAGCTTGGGTGTACAAATTTTTAGTGACCTAACACTTCTATCGAAATGCTTTAGTGCAGTTGTGCTTGTGTCTTTTCTTTCCATACTTTATCCTGCTTATATAGCTTCTAGAAGGGGCTTGAGCAATTTTAAAGCACATGGTAGTTCAGCATTATTCCGAAGAACATCATTTATCTATGTTGTTAATTGCTTTCAAGCAGCCGTATTCGTTTTTCTATTGGCAGCTACTTTGTTTGTCAATCAACAGTTAGATTTTGTTCAAAACGAGAATCTGGGCTTTAACAAAGAGCATGTTTTGATGGTCTCAGTGAATACACGTGAGTCCATTTTCAAGAAGAATGAACTGAAAGCTACTTTCGTCAAGAGCCCATATGTGCAGCATGCTGCAATATCAAGTTCTTATCCGGTAGAGCATGCCCGCCCAACATATGCAGCGAAAGAGGAACTGAATTTTATTCAGTATACAGCCGATGCAGAATTTCTGGGGGTATTTGATTTCGATTTGATAGAAGGCAGGCCACTAGAAAACCTCGAACACCACAAGAATTACACAATACTAAACGAAACTGCTGTGGAAGCTTTGGGCTTTGATGAACCGATAGGTAAAAAATTCAACGGAAAGGAGATTATAGGTGTTGTGGCCGATTTTCATGCAGAATCGAAAAGAGAATTGATTAAGCCTCTGGCCATTCGATTGTTCGAGCATGATGGTTTTGGATGGATTTTGATGCGGCTAAAGTCAGATAATATTCAGGCTGCTATGGATGATGTGCTCGAGCGATACGAAGAGGTAACAGGAAGCAGCAAGATTACTTACCGATTCTTTGATGAGCAGTACGACAAAATCTATGCTTCGGAGAAGGTGATCAAGTATTTGATGCAGATTTTTACCGGTATTGCCCTCCTGATTTCCTTCTTCGGAGTGTTTGGGTCGAGTTCCTATACGGTGAGGCGAAGAGTGAAGGAAATCAGCATTCGCAAGGTGCTAGGCGCGAATCTGATCGATCTAAATAGAGCCATCAACAAAAGTGGTCTTAGATACCTTGTCATCAGTGCTCTGGTGGCCATTCCATTGTCGTATTGGTGGATCAACGATTGGCTAGCTCAATTCTCATATCAGATCAATGTTGGTGCCTTAAACTACGCTCCGGTTTTAATGATTACAGCTTTGTTAATTATTCCTGCTATGCTTTTTCAGGTGGTTAAAGTGTATCACACTAAGACAGTTAACTATTTAAAAGATGAATAAATGAGTTCAAAGTTGAGCCAACATGAAACCTAAAACTTAGAACATAAAACTAACAGATATGTTAAAACACTTTTTAAAAACAGGCTATAGAGGCTTTAAGAGACAAAAACTTTACTCACTTGTCAACCTTTCGGGCCTGGCAATTGGTATGTTCTGTTTTCTCATTACGGCACTTTACGTAAAGGATGAACTGACTTTTGACCGATGGCATGAGAATGCCGATAATATCTTCATGTCTTCTTTGGAAATGCAGCGAGAGGATGGAGAGAAGTTCAAGGTTAGGCCATCTTATGCTTTGCTTAAGGCATTGAAAGAAGAAAGCTCTGAAGTAGTAAGTGCTGTAAATATTAGCCGAAACAACTGGAAGTACTATCAGCTAGGTGAAGAGTGGGTTCAGACCGAGCAGTTCTATTATTCTTCACCAGAACTTTTCGAAGTATTTGATTTTAGTCTGAAGTATGGTAACGAAACCACTGCACTTTCTGAGCCAACCGATGTAGTAATTTCTTCTGAATTGGCAGAATCTCTTTTCTCTGGGGAGAACCCATTAGACAAAATGATAAGCATTCAAGGCCAGGGTGAACTGAAGGTGGTGGGTGTTCTAAACCCAATTCCAGCAAATTCACATTTGAGGTTCGATATGGTGGCTTCAATTAATAATCCAGGCTCTAGATATAAAAGATCAGAGGGGGAGTGGGTTTATGGAACGGGATACAATTACTTCCTTCTAAAAGGAGATTATAAGCTCGATAAGCTCTATGAGGATACCAAAACGATTTTAGCTAGAAATGGTGCTGAGGATATAGCTGCCAACTATGAGTTTCTCAAATTTTCAGAATTGTATTTGAAGCAACAAACTGAGCGCTTTAATAGGGATATGTTTGGCGGTCAGATGAAGTATGTCTACATCTTCAGTTTAATAGGAACGCTAATTCTTCTAGTAGCCTGCTTCAATTACATCAACCTTACTACTAGTGCTTCAATTAGCAGAAGCAAGGAAATGGGTATTCGTAAGGTGATAGGTGCCTCAAAGACAAGTTTAGTATCTAACAAAATGGTGGAAACTCTCTTTGTTTCATTTTGGAGCTTAGTCTTAGCCATCATAGCCGTAGAAATGACGTTACCTTATATCAATTCCCTAATAGGTAAGTCGCTTTCATTCAATGTTTTGCAGTCTCCATCACAGCTAGTATTACCAGTAGTGTTGCTTATTGTTGTCATGTTGATTTCTGGCGTCTATCCTGCATTTATGTTGAGCTCTATCAACTTGTCAACAGTATTAAGAGGAGCTCAACCTAAAACTAAAGCCGGTTTATTTAAAAAGTCGCTGATTGTATTTCAGTTTATCATCTGTTCAGGTCTTCTAATCGCTGCCTTAGCTATCAGAAGCCAAGCTGACTTCCTCATTAACATAGATAAAGGTTACAATGAGGAAAATATTATGTCTATGAGTGTTAGACAAGAAGGTCAGCGTTTGGAATATGAAGTGCTCAAAAACAAGCTAGAGTCCATTCCTCAAATTGAGGTGGTTACTTCTGCTACACTTCCCATTTTTCCGCCTCCGCCTCCGCCATCGATGGTGGAGATAGAAGGTAGAATGTTTGCGATGACCTTTTTTACAGGCTTCGTTGACAGGAATTTTAATGAGATTTTTCAGTTGGAGTTTCTTGAGGGAGTGGACTTTACACAAGTACCAGAATCTGAACTTGGAAATGCGGCTATTATCAATGAAACAGCTAAGAAGAAGCTAGCTCTCAATCCAGCTTTAGGTGCTAAACTGCCTGATGGGTCTAAGGTAGTAGGAGTAGTAAAGGACTTTTTCTTTGATACAGCTAAATCGGAGATTCAACCCGCTTCTCTTACCTACTATCCAAGAGGTTTCTATAATGTTCAATTTAGTTTCAGAGCTGGAAATAAGGCAGATGTTATGGCTCAGGTTGAAATGGCCATGAAACAAGAGTTTGGCCTAAAGTCTGCGCCAAGCATGACAGAACTGAAGACCATAACCCAAGGCTTTAACTTTTATGATGCTGAAACTACGCTCAAAACCATCTTTAATATGCTGACAGGTATGGTTATTCTGGTGGCTTTCCTTGGCTTGTTCGCCATGGCCACTTTTGAAAGTAATGCTAGGGAAAAAGAACTCGGAATTAGAAAAGTGTTGGGTGCCAACTATTTCCACATCTTAAAAACGCTCAATAAGCATTTTGTTGGGCTGATGGTTGTAGCCTTTCTAGTATCGATTCCCACTACATTTTACTTGGTAGAAGAATGGCTCCAAGCTTTTCCGTATAGAATAGAAGGTCTTGGAAGCTTTGGTATAAGCTCAGTAGCCATCATAGTTTTGATTGCAACCCTCATACTAGGAGCTCACAGCTATTTAAGTACTCGAAAGAACCCAACTGAAGTACTTAGGAATGAATAAACCTGTTCGATGTTTCATTTGGGCTCAAAGTTGAGCCCAAATAAAACTCGAAAATCACTAAGCATGGGGTTAGATCACTTGGCAATCATAAACTCCTTCAATAACTATTGACAAATGACCACTGACCAATTACCTAATTCCCCAATTTCCGTTCAACCGATTACTGTTTTCTCTTTTTAACCCCACGAATAGCGGGTTCATTCCAAGGATCATCTGGCCAAACATGCTTAGGGTAGCGCCTTTTTAGTTCCTTGCGGACTTCAAAATAGGCATCGGACCAAAAGCTTTTAAGGTCAGAGGTGATTTGCACGGGTTTGAAACCTGGAGAAAGTAGATGCATTAGTACACCCTGTTTTCCACCATTTATCTTAGGAGTTTCGGCCAAGCCAAAAACTTCCTGAATACGCACGGCAAGGATAGGAGCTTCGGCATTATCTCGGTATGCCAGTCGGATGCTTGAGCCACTTGGCACTTCAATCTTTTCAGGTGCCAAGTCATTCAATTGGCTCTGCTGCTCAAAGCTGAGACTGTGATGAAGAATGTCTTTCAGGTTGAGCTTCTTCAAGTCTTCAGGCTTACGAATGTCATTGAGATAAGGAGCTAGCCATTCAGCTGAGGTCTGTAGGAGTGAAGAGGTGCTGACTTCTGGCCATTGCTGGTCAGGATTCCATTTCCTGAGCGATAATACGCGACTTTGCCATTGAGCTACTTCCTCATTAAAGTCTAGCAATCTTTCGCCTTCTTTCTTAATAGCTTCAATAATTGCTTCTACCAAATGAGAAGGATCAGGGTCTGGCAGAGGAGTGCTTCGCAATACAATGTTTCCTATGCACAAATTTTTGCTCGCAATCAGTCCACCATCTTCAGTATCCCAAGTAATAACTTCTTTTGCCTTTACCAACGGTGCCAAATCACGTGGATTCAATGGAGAGGCCATATGAATCTTACCCATTCCATCGCGGGCATCTATATGGCAAACTGCTAGCCAAGGTTCGGCAGCCAAATCATCTCTGTGGCCAGCCATAGCATAGCGTCCATTGGATAGCTGAAACTGAGCATTATTACCAGGTCGAGCACAAGCGATTCGCTCTGGGTAAGCATGGGTAATCAAAACACCTGTTTCATACGGATCGACAAAATCATTCTCTGCTTTAATCTGAAACAGCCTTCGATACTGATCTGCTATTTTTTCTATTCGCGCCAGCTTCTTTCCATCACGGTTTTCCCTGCGATGCATTCTCAATGCTTCAATTCTGGTATTGATATCTATTCCGGCTTCTCTTCCAAGCGGATCACGTTCTTCAAGCAAAGCTGCAATATCAGTGGCCAAAGCTAAATGATCATGTTCTTCTGCCAGTAATAGCATATGAGCAATCCTTGGGTGACAAGGCAAACGCAACATCTTTTGACCATGCTCAGTGATCTTGCCATTTTCTAAGGCCTCAAGCTGATGAAGTAAGTCTCTTGCCTGTGCCAATGGACCGGCAGGAGGTGGAGTTAGCCAAGTCATCTGTTGAGCATCAATAATTCCCCATTGCGCCATATCGAGTACCAATGAAGCCAGATCGGCCTCCATAATTTCTGGTACAATATGCTCAGCCATTCGCTGATGAGTCACTGTTGACCACATGCGATAGCAATGTCCTGCGCTTAGTCTACCAGCCCGGCCTGCCCGCTGATCGGCTGAGTCTCTAGAAATCCGGACTGTTTCTAAACGAGACAGACCTGAGTTTGGATCGAATTTGGAAGTTCTTCCAAAACCACTGTCAACCACCACTTTAATGCCTTCAATGGTCAAACTGGTCTCGGCAATATTGGTAGCCAGTACCACTTTTCGTTTCCCATTTCTATCAGGCATTATGGCTGCCTGTTGCTTATGTGGCGGAAGACTTCCGAAAAGTTGGTGAATGGCCATATCGCGTAAACTGCCTCTGAGTAAGTCTGCTGTTTTCTGGATTTCTCTTTGTCCTGGAAGGAAGACCAAAATATCGCCATCATGCTGTTTTGCAGCCTTTGTTATGGTTTTCGATATCAGTTCAGGAATTAAGAATTCATCGATATCGCCTTCATAGTTTACCTCTACAGGATATTGCCTTCCTTCGCTGACTACCGCAGGAGCTTTCAAAAGACTTGTCAGTTGAGGCATGTTCAGCGTGGCCGACATGATCATAATTCTCAAGTCAGTACGGAGTACCTGTTGGGCTTCACGGCAAAGTGCTAGGGCTACATCGGCATGAATGCTTCGCTCATGGAATTCATCGAAAATGACCATTCCAATGCCCGAAAGCTCATTGTCTGATTGAATCATTCGGGTAAGAATACCCTCGGTAACGACTTCAATCTTCGTTTTATCAGAAACTCGATTGTCAAATCGAATTCGGTAGCCAACCGTTTCGCCAACTTTCTCTCCGAGGAAATAAGCCATGCGTTCCGCAATGGTACGCGCAGCCAATCTTCTTGGCTCCAGCATGATTATTTTCTGACCCTTGAGCCAAGGTTCCTCCATCAAAGTGAGTGGCAGAAGAGTACTTTTTCCAGCACCCGGAGGCGCATTTACGATCATGGTGTTCTTTTCAGCGAGATGCTTTCTGGTATCAGAAACTACTTCCTTAACAGGAAGGTCTATATGTTGGTAGTCGAAGGACATTTAGTGAATTCTAGTATGCAGTAATTTGACTGGAGAGAAGCTCGGTTAGTTAGATTTTTTACGTTCTAGTTTCCAGATCATCAAAGGTTTGCCTTGTGTTTCTGTTCCGTGTATTCCCAGCAGTGTTAAAGACTCTGGTTTTATCTCAAAAATTGAGAAGAGATGAATTCCATCAGAATTAATCATGCTATCCGCAACATCATATTTAAAGGTACCCATAGGTCCAATTTCATCTTGTCCAATAACTAGTTCGTTGTTGGAAAAACTCAGTGAAAACACCGGGTCGGTTATGGGAGCCGATAAAGTATCGAGGATGGTCACAGGTTCCTCATAGATAGCAATTCCTTCGGTTCTTACAGGTTGAACGGATTTGGTTACCCATTCACCTTTAATACCCTCTAATAATTCATATCTCGTACTTTCGAAACCTTTTGAGCTTGTTTTCTTAAATGACATCAACTTATACCCTCTAAGCGGTATGAGTTCAGGGATTTCCAGAAGCTGAAGTTCGTTATTGTCAATTTTAACCACTTTCCATTTTTGACTGCCGAGAAGCAATGTGTCGGCAGAAACATCATAGATAAATGCATAATGAATAGGTTCTCCTTCAAACAGTTCACGACCTTCAAATGCAGAATTGAAATTAAAAGCTAAGTCATTTTTATCCTGCTCTTCGTTGTTATGATTTTCCTCAGAACCAAAGCTTCTTAGTTTAGGTATTTCAACCTTGTTTCCTTCTTCATCAACCTCTATTGAAATTGTGCCTTCCCAAGTGCCTATGATGAGTCTCTTGATATCCTTTTCTTGCTGAGTTTGTGCTGATATGGTGCCTGAAAACAGGAAGGAAGCTAAAAGGAAAACAGAAGTTATAAGTTGTTTCATTTTGAATAATATGTTGCGAAGTTAAGGGTTTTAGTATTGAGACCTGAGTATTGGTTATTGAGAAATACGGATTTGGGATGATACTCTTGATATTACAGATTAGAAATTTTATTGAATCTAATAATGAATAGGTAAATCCCCCGACCTTCCCGAAGCATCGGGAAGGAATTGAGGGTTTTTGAGTCATTTCTTTCTTCTCCAAATCAGAGTCTCTTAGATCCTCAGTGTCCATTTTAGGAGACACTGAGGGTGTTGCACTTGCGAGTCTCAATACTCAATACTCTGTACTTTGTACTCAATACCCATATCGCAAATCGCTATACAATATTGAAACAAGCTATCATTCCTACGAACATTTTTAGCACTCAGGTTGTATGTTTGCATAAAGAACAATCAATATGCTATTAGTACTTTCTCCTGCTAAAACACTCGATTTCGAAACGCCTTGCGATAAGGAACATTCTTACCCAAAATTTCAGAAAGAAGCGCTGGAATTGATTGGTGTGCTGAAAGAAAAAAGCCCTGAAGACATTCAAGAGTTGATGGATTTGAGTGAGAATCTGGCGGAGTTGAATGTAGATAGGTATAGAAAGTTCGCCAAGAGCAAAAACTCTAAAAGAGCCAAACAGGCAGTTTATGCTTTTCAGGGTGATGTTTATCAAGGCTTGGAGGCTGAAGCGCTTTCTGATGAAGATATTTCGTATGCTCAAGACAGGTTGAGAATTCTTTCTGGTTTGTATGGCATTTTAAAGCCATTGGATTTGATTCAGCCTTACCGATTGGAAATGGGTACTCGATTAGCTTTCGATGACTATACCACACTTTACAACTATTGGGCAGATAAGCTTTCCATTGAGTTGAATAAGCAGTCTAAGAAGTTGAAAGAGAAAACTTTGGTGAACCTGGCTTCTCAAGAATACTTCAAGGCAGTCGACCTAAAAGCGCTTAAAATGAATGTGGTAGATGTTGAGTTTTTAGATAATAAAAACGGTACCTATAAGATCATTTCTTTTTGGGCGAAGAAAGCCCGTGGGCTGATGGCTCAATACATCATAAAAAATCGAATCGAGACAATTGAAGGTCTTCAAGCTTTTGATTCTGAAGGCTACTTATTCGATTCTGAATCTTCTACTGATAACAAGCTAATCTTTAAGAGAGGGTAGGTATTGCCTTTACAGTCTTAAGCCTTTTATACTATTTATGTCGATTGTAAATCGACTTTTCTACTGTCCTCGTATCAAACGGTGACGAGTTGGTAGTTTTATAAAAAGAAAAGATAAGTCCGGAATAGCCGAGGTACCGTAATTGCGAGGAGCAAAAAGAACAAAGTGAAATTTTGTAACGAAGCAATCCGCTTGTTTATGTGCATCGTGCCAAGAACGGACAGATTGTCGCGTCACAAGTTTGACTCAGGTCAAACTTTCTCCTCGCAATGACTAAATTGGCCTGAAGACCTTTAAGATTCCAAAAAAACAAAGAGCGCAAAGTTTAAACTCTGCGCTCTTTGTGTAAATGGGGATATTACACCTATTACTTCCCAGCTTTTTCTATTTCAATCGTCCTGTTCTTTCTTTCCAGCGCCTTGTTGAACTTCGGAATGTCTTCATTGATAATCTGATCGAATTGTTCAACGGCTTTTTGAAGTCTTCCATTTAGCACTTCATAAACTTCACCTTGTTGATTGGTTGGACGGAAGTCTATGCCACTACCGTTGATATCACTAGCCAAAGCACTCAATCTTCCGTAAAGCTTGATAGGGCTTCTAAATGCATCTTCACGTGCACCTGTAAGGTGAATGTCATATAATTTTCCAGCTATATCTTCGGCAATTCCGAGAAGTCTCATTGCCTCTTTCTGAGTGCGTTTGTCACTTTCTTCATCTATGATGTTTTCGAGTTCCTTGCGAAGTTGTTCTACGGCATTAATATTACTTACTGCAACGTTAATTGCATCTCGCAGTTGAAGGGAGAAATAAACCTGTGCCTCAATATCTTCTTGAGTTCCTTCAGAATAAGGGTCTTTTAACACATCAAACATTTTCGAAACTTCTTGAATCAAGTCACCATTTTCGTCTTCTAGTTTCAAGTTGACTTTATACGAACCTGGAGCAACCCTTGGTCCGTATTGACCCGCCATTAGGTCTAAATCCCATTGTACTAAAGGTCTCCAGCCTTCTCCGTTTAATTGCACCCACGGGCGGCCAGGAGGTTGAGTTAAAAGCTTGGCTCGAATAATTGGCTCGTGTCTTAAGTCCCAAGTGGTTCTGTTTACACCTGCTCTAGACCTTGGGCTGAGTGTTCTGATCAGGTTTTCCTCTAGGTCTTCGATCTCTATTTTCACTTCACCCTTAAATCCTTCAGGTAAGAAATAGTTGATAATAGCTCCATTTGGCGGGTTTTGACCTGAATTGAAGCTTCCTCCATCGGTTTTAATGCTCTCTCGAGTATTGAACCTGTAAGTGTCTCTGACGTCCAGCAGCGCCAATTCATCATCTAGCTGATCAGCATTTCTCAGTGCTGCTAAGTCGTCCAATATGTAATATCCACGACCATAGGTACCCACCACCATATCGTCAAAACGCTCTTGAATTTCTATCCAGTAAACGGGGGCAGGAGGAAGGTTAAGTCTTAATCTGTCCCAGGTTGAACCATCATCATAGCTCACATAAATGCCTTTGTCTATACCAGCATAAAGCATTCCCTGTCTTTTTGGGTCCTCCTTTATGACATGTACAAAGCTCGACTCAGACGAAGGAATTCCGTCAGAAATCTTCTTCCAGCTTTGGCCATAGTCTGTGGTTTTATAAATATATGGATCGAAATCACCCATTTGGTGAAGGTCTACTGAGATATAAACCGTGCCTTTCTGATACTTCGAAATTTCAATGTTGGCAATAGTTCCCCACTCTGGAAGACCAGTGATATTGGCTGTTAGGTTCTGCCAGGTTTCACCACCATCTTTGGTGAGTTGAACTTGTCCATCATTTGTGCCCACCCAAATTAAGCCTTCTTCTAAAGGCGATTCTTCAATGGCGAATAGGGTAGAACCATCGAAAGTCATCAGGTTGTCAATTGCTACCCCACCAGAACTCTGCTGATGATCTTTCAGGTTTAGGGTTAAATCTGGGCTGATGATTTGCCAGCTTTGGCCATTATCGTCCGACTTATGAACGTACTGACTACCTACATACACTCTGTTTTTAGTGTGAGGGGAAAAGCTTAGCGGGAAGTTCCAATGCCAACGATATTTCATATCTGCCGGAGCCCAACCGTAGCCAGCTTCTGGCCAAACTCTAACTTCTCTCGAGTGACCTGTTCTGATATCGTGTCTTTCTAAACCACCATCGTAACAACCCGACCAGATGATGTTATTGTCGTTGGGATCTGGTTGAGCAAAACCACTTTCACAGCCGCCAACGCCTTTCCACAAACCAAGCGGAATGTAGCCTTGTAATGAATTGCTTGGTCCCATGTAGGACCAACCGTCTTGACGATTACCGAATACATTGTAAGGAATTTTATCATCTACTGCTACATGGTACATCTGCGCGATAGGAAGTACCACTCTTTGGAAAGATCTTCCATGATTGAGGGTCATACTTACCCCACCATCGTGAGCAACCATAAAGCGGTCAGGGTTTTCTGGATCGATCCAAATGTCATGGTTATCGCCACCACCTCTTGGAGGTCTTCTGTTCCTAGTTTTTCCACCATCTAATGAGTGAACGAACCGAACCGACATAGAATAGATTTCATTCGGATCACCAGTATTCACACGTAATCGGGTGTAATAAGGAGCTCTTTCATTCCAATCATGATCACGGCTCATCAATGTCCAGCTCATGCCTTTGTCCTCCGATCTCCACACTTCAGGGCTTTCTGCTTCGAACAAAGCGTAAACCACATTTGGGTCACTATGAGACAGTGCTACCGATGTTTTTCCTACAATTCTATCAGCACCGAACTTCAGGCCATACTTGTTTAAAGGTTCCCAAGTATCGCCACCATCTGTAGATTTATAAACTCCACTTCCGGCACCACCGCTATTCAATCCCCAAGTATTGATATGTACAGACCACATAGCAGCATAGATGATGTTTGGGTTTTCTGGGTCGATGGCTAAATCTGATGCACCAGTTCCTTCATCTATAAATAAAACTCTTTCCCAAGTTTCTCCACCATCTTTGGTGCGGTACACACCGCGCTCTTGCTGAGGACCATATGTGTGACCTAATGAAGCTGCATAAACAATGTCTGGGTTGGTAGGGTGGATTACCACATGTCCGATTCTACCTGTTTTTTCCAAGCCTTTGTGTTCCCAAGTCTGGCCTGCATCTGGTGAGAAATAGATTCCATTTCCCATGGCATGGGCAGGACGGATAACGAAAGTTTCGCCTGTTCCTACCCAAACTTGATCAGGATCGGAGGGAGCTAAGGCCACAGAGCCAATGGATGAGATGTCTTGATTATCGAAAATTGGACGCCAGTTGATGCCGCCATCAGTGGTTTTCCATAATCCGCCAGAAGCTGCACCAATGTAGTTGACCATTGGGTCGCCCGGAACTCCTGCTACAGCAATAGCTCTGTTACCTTCTGGGCCAATAAATCTGAATCTATGATTACCTAATTTCTTATCTAAATCGCTTTGACCCAGACAGGTGAAGGAAACGAGTAAGAGGACAAACAAAATGAGTTTTTTGAGCATTGTTTTAAGGTTTGAGGGGAAGATAATAAAAAAGGAGATTGTCAAAAATCAATCTCCTTTATGCGTAATATTATTGATTTGATTACCAACCAGTTCTATATTCTCTCTTCACGAATTGATTAGCCTCATCGAAATTGGTGATCTTCATGTTAGGACCATCCCAAAGTAGCTTGATGTAGCGTCCTGGATAAGTAGTTCTATTGCCATCTTTTTTCTGAATATCGAAACTTCTTAAGGCTAGATTGCCCATCAAAATACTTTCAGTTAGAGGTCCAGCAATATCGAAATCTGAGCTACATTCTTTTTGCTTATACCCGGCCATAGCAGCATTTACCCACTGTACGTAATGGCCTTCTGGTACTCTAGGGATTGTCTCTTTTACATTGATGGATTCGTTCAGCTCTAATGGTACCAAGCGAGGGTTTATTCCGTAAGTACCACACATCATGGTGCCTCGGGTTCCTTTGATGATTACTCCATTGCCACCATCACCCATTTGCTCGTTGGCACCTAGTTCTTCTGGTCTTGGCGGCTGAATTCCGCCATCCATCCAATGCAGTTTTAAAGTAGGCTCTTCGCCTCTTGCAGGGAAGTCTAGGGTGATATGGCTAGAAGGAGGGCAGCTTTCAGGAAAATAACCTCTTCTGAATTCACCAACATAAACAGAACCAACAGATGCCTCTACACCAGTAGGGTAACCTAGCTTGAGTGTTTTAAAAGCAGGTTCAATAATATGGCAAGCCATGTCGCCTAAGGCGCCTGTACCATAATCCCACCAGCCACGCCAGTTAAATGGCACTAAATTGTCTATATAGTCTTTTTTAGGTGCTGTTCCCAGCCAAAGGTCCCAATCGAGCTCTTTTGGTACCTGTGCTTTTCTATCGGCAGGCCAGGCTATGCCTTGCGGCCATACGGGTCTGTCTGTCCAGCACCACACTTCTTCGGCCTCACCAATTAGTCCGGCCTGATACCACTCTTGCATCTTTCTTACACCGTCTCCAGATGCTCCTTGATTCCCCATTTGGGTCACCACCTTGTATTTGTGAGCGGCTTCGGTCAGCTGTCTTGCCTCGGCTATATCGTGGGTTAATGGCTTTTGAACATATACATGTAAGCCTCTTTCCATGGCAGCCATCGTTTGAATAGCATGCATGTGATCTGGTGATGAAATTGTAACTCCATCTAGTCCAGATTCCTTTTCCAGCATTTCTCGATAGTCTTTGTAGTAGTTGGCTTCCGCAAATGTTTTTCTGGCATTAACAGCTCTTCTATCATCAACATCGCAAAGTGCTATTACTTTCACTGCAGAGCTTTTTGCAGATTCTGTCAAGTCAGAATAGCCTTTTCCTCCTACACCAATTCCACCTAAATAGAAGGTGTCTGATGGAGCTCTAAAGCCTTTGCCTAGAACATGGCGGGGAACAATGGTGAAAGCCGCAGTACCCAGACCGAGGGTTTTGATAAAGTTTCTGCGAGAACTTTTGTTTGGTTTGTCCATAGTTTCAAAAATGTGAGCCAGCGCGCTCGTTTCATACAATCGTTTAGCTTGGATATACCTTGCTGAATCAGTAAACGCGTGTTAACATCAGTGATTCTTGAACACACGTAGTACTGATCTGTCGATAAATTAAGGATAAATGACTTAATCAAAAATCATTTTCTGACCTTCTACATTTATGCCAAATGAAATAAAGTCTTTTAGCCATCTGGCAACTATATCTTTTTTGGGAGTCTAATTCTTCTAACTTACAAACAATTGTATGAGAACGCGCTGGATACCGATATTGTGGCTATGCCTTATTGGCAATACCCTCATGGCTCAGAATATACTAGACCATATGATGAATGGATCTGAGCAAGGAAGGCAATTGCTTGAGGTACTTTCTGAAATAGCCGATGAAGAACAAGCCAGTATTTTTTTTCTCCCTCGATGGATTGATGGTATTCAGATCAATAAGAGTTATTCGAGTAAAAGCCTTGGCTTCATGCTGGAAGAGCTCTTTGAGAACACTGAACTTGATGCAGTGTTGATGTACCCAAAAGTACTTGTTCTAATTAAAGACCCCACAAAAGATATTCAGAGAAGAGAAGCACTGATTTCGGCATTAATGCAAGGGAAGAAGGTTGAAACATATGAATTTGGCGAACCAGGAAGCTCTTCGAATCAGGAGGTTTTGATAGAAGGAGAAATAATTGATTGGACTACCGGAGAGGAGCTGCCTTTTGCAACGGTATCGGTGAACGACTCTTTAATGTCGACAGCCTCAAATGATCAGGGAAAATTTAGCTTAAAACTACTTGCTGGAAGTTATGTGTTACGCTTCAACTTCTTGGATTACACAGAAAAGGTGGTAGATCTTCATGCTTTCGATAACGGAAAAATCTATGTGGAGCTAGAAAAAGAATCTACGCAGTTAGATGAAGTTGTTGTGCAGGGAGAAAGAACCCAAGACCTTACAAAAAGTAAAATTGGCAGAACCTATTTAAATGTTAGAGATATTAAGCTAGCCCCTGCTTTTTTGGGTGAAGTTGATCTAGTGAAACAGGTTCAAACACTACCAGGTGTAACTACGGTAGGGGAAGCCGCTACAGGGTTTAATGTGAGGGGTGGGAGTGTAGATCAGAACCTCATTCTTTATGACGGCATGCCCGTGTTCAATAGTTCTCATGTTTTTGGGTTTCTTACCACTTTTATCCCAGAGGCAGTTAATGATGTGTCTTTTTATAAAGGAGGAATACCGGCCAATTATGGAGGTAGGGCATCTTCGGTGTTAGATATTAAGTCTAAAGACGGAGATTTGAATCGCTGGAATGCAAACATTGGTATTGGTATGATAACCAGTAAAGCCATGGTTGATGGGCCCCTTAAAGAAGGAAAAACCGCAATGGCGGCATCACTCAGGTCTACCTATTCTAATTGGTTGGTAAATGCTATAAGAACAGACTATGCCGATTTAAGTGATAGCAAAGTCAACTTTTACGATGCCACTTTGAAATTGACTCATTTGGTTTCTGATGATACCAAACTATCTTTTACAGGATATTCCAGTAAAGATGCTTTTTCGTTAGAAGGTGATACCACCTACAGATGGCATAACTTGCAAGTCAGCGTAAGACTAGATCACCAATTTACCCCGCAATTAGGTTCTGATTTTACGCTCGGTCATACAGTGTATGGTTACAACGTAGATAATGAAGACCCTAGACAAGCCTCACGTCTTTCGTACCAAATAAACCTCACTTCGTTTCAATCTGCTTTTCATTTAGACAAAGCTGAACACAAGTTAGATTTTGGATGGCAATTGACCCATTATCGATTTCAGCCAGGTAAGCTAGAGCCAACTTCTGGTAATTCTAATGCTGCAAATATTACCATGGATAATCAGTATTCAATAGAAAGTGCTTTCTACCTCAACGATGAATGGGAGTTGAATGATAAGCTAAGACTTGAAGGAGGACTGAGGGTGCCTATGTTCTTTTCTTTTGGCCCTGCTGAAGTTTTCACTTATGAACTAGGGGAGGTAAAGCAAGTGTCTACCATTACAGACACCCTAAGTTATAAGGGTGGAAAGTTAATTAAGGCTTACTTTGGTCTAGAGCCAAGGCTTTCAGTTAATTGGGAGTTTGCTTCCGAAGCATCTTTAAAGATTGGGTACAATAGAATTTACCAGTTTCTTCATTTAGTAACCAATACTGCTGCTGTTACTCCTGTAGATATATGGCAGCCAAGTGGTTATTACTTTCGTCCGCAGCGCGCAGACCAAATTTCTGCAGGTCTGTTTAAGGACTTTAGAGATAAAGCCTATGGTTTGTCTACAGAGGTGTTTTATAAGTTTATAGAAAACCAGATAGACTTTAAAGATGGTGCACGTCTTATTCTGAATAATCATTTAGAAACAGAGCTACTTCAAGGTAAAGGAGAAGCTTATGGAGTTGAAACCTCAGTTTTTAAGAATCAGGGAAAGCTTACAGGCAGTTTGAGCTACACTTATTCCAGAAGTTTCAGAACAATTGCAGGGGCCTCTACAAGTGAATCCATCAATAAAGGAGAACGCTATCCATCCAGTTACGATCAGCCTCATATTGTCAATTTAGGTTGGAAGCTAGCGATGTCTAAAAGGCATTTTTTTACAGGAAATTTCACTTATCATACAGGCAGGCCTGTAACTATTCCCTTGGCCGTATTTGGATATGATAATAATTCGGTAGCCTATTTTTCTGGCAGAAATCAATACAGAATTCCCGACTATCACAGACTAGACCTCGCCTTGGTTGTAGAAGGAAATCATAATAAAAGAAAGAAGTGGAAAGGTACATGGGTGTTCTCAATATATAATGCTTACGCTCGAAAGAACCCATACACCATCTTTTTCAGAACGTCTAGAGCTGGTGTTCCTGAACCCTATCAATTATCTATTGTAGGTACTATTTTACCATCTGTGAGCTATAACCTGAAACTCAATTGAAAGCACATCAATTTAAATATTCACCAACTTTCTTTTGCTGTCTCTTGATGATATTTGGGTGTGTTCAACCCATAGAATTTGATGTACCACCTGCAGAATCATTAGTTATTGTAGAAGGCTATATCAGCGATCAAGACGAGGAGTATACTGTAACTATCTCTAGGGCCATTCCGCTTTCAGCAGATAGTTTGAAACAGCCCCCAGTAGAAAATGCTACCGTTAGATTATACGATGATGAAAACAACATAGAAGACTTCCAAGAAGTAAGTCCTGGTGTTTACAAAACTGGTGGAGCTATTCAAGGACAAGTTGGTAAATCTTACCATATAAGGATTGAATTAGAAGATGGAACGATTTACGAGTCTGAGCCAGATTTGATGAAGCCAGTAGGGAATGTTGAAGAGATTCGCTATGAATTTGAAGCTAGAACAGAAGAACAAAATTTTGTCAATGCCCGCAAAGATGTATTTAATGTTTATATAGATTCAGATGCTGGGCCAGGCTTTGGTAATTATGTTCGATGGAGGTTTAAGGGTACCTATAGAATTGTTACTAACCCAGAATTAAAAGTAGAAGTCTTACCATGGTCAGATTTACCGAGACCAATACCTAGAGATTGTAGTGGCTTCCGAATAGCTGGTCATCCAAGTGGTTCGGGTTATATACTAGTTCAAGAGCGAGATTGTACTTGTTGTGAGTGTTTTGTAACCCAATATGAAAAGGCGCCTCAGCTTTCAGACGATCTATTGATTGCTGATAAACAGTTCAATAATGTAAAAGTGGGAGAAGTGGCCATCAATAATATAACATTCTACGATAAGTACCTGGTTGAAGTAGAGCAAATGAGCATGACTCAAACTGCTTTTGAGTTCTTCAAATTGATCAGAATTCAAAAAACCGAGGCCTCAAATATTTTTCAGCCACCATCTGGTGAATTAATTGGTAATGTTTTTCCAGTAAATTCCGATGACCGTGTGCTTGGTTTATTCTGGGCTACTGCTACCAGTAAAAAGACACGGTTTATTCAAAAATCAGATATACCTTATCAGCTAACCCCTACGGAAACCATTCCAGAATCTTGCACAGTCTTTTTTGATCATTCAACCACAGTCCAGCCAGAATCATGGAATTGAGAAAGTTGACTCTTCTTGGCTGGTTTGTTTTGTGCTTTTGTTCTGTTAAAGCTCAAAGCCAGTTGAATTCCTTCTTAAAGACTTATGAAACATATAAACAAGAAAGGCCTACCCAACAACTGTATTTCACTTTCAACCAAGGCAAGTATGTTCCTGGAGATACGGTATTCTTCAAAGCCTACCTTTTAGGGGAAGACCTGAGTCTTTGGAGCAGTCCTCAAATAGTTGAGATTAACTTGATCGATGCTTATGGCTCAGTAAGTGCACACACACTGATTAAAACAGAAAAGGGAGTAGCAAGCAATCAGATCATTCTTCCATCAGATTTGAAACCCGGCTTTTACAATTTTACGGCCTTCACTAATTGGATGAGAAATTTTGGGGTTTCTTCTATGTTTCAAGCTCAGCTAAGCATAGTAGGAGAAGCTGAATTAGATTATTTGAATGACAAAATAGAGTACGGAATTGAAGGTGGCAATTTGGTAGATGGAGTGGTCTCCGATGTTGTGATTAGATTCAATAAAGCCGATTCTTGGGTTTACTTAAATAATCGATTAAGCCGTATTGACTCTGTTAAAACGGACATGAATGGCTTGGGGAAATTCACCTTTAGAAGTGACAAGGCCAAAAGGTATTCTATAAACGCGGGAGATACAGTTGTAGATCTTCCAATGGTTCAGGAGAATGGATACAGTGTAAGCTTGGTAAATGGGGAGTCTAAAGATGAAGCCGTTAAAATATTGGTATCTGGAAAACCTGATCCTGATTTGGATAATCTTTATTTCATTATCACCTCAAAAGGAAAAGTAGTTTATGCTGAGGCTCTTCCTGTCGACCAGCTGAAAGTAGGGAAGAGCATATCTCGTGAAAAACTCACCTCGGGGCTCTATCATATTTCCTTGCTTAGTGATAGTGGAGAGCTCATTTCATATCGCGAATTCTTTCTTCCTTCTGTAGAAGATTTGGGAATATCGATAAATACTACTGGTATCAATTCAACTGTTCAAGACCTGAAGCTTAATATAGAAACTGCTCCATCTGTTTCGTCAGAATTATCGGTGCGGATTATCAATCAATCAGTTTTAGAGAATGAAACTCTTTCTTTCGAGGAGAAAATAGTGTTAAGTCAGAGAATCATCAATGAAGGATTCCACAAGCTTAAACCAAACGATAATGTGGTAGATCAAATGCTCATTCTGAAGCCCAAAACAGCTAATTGGGATGACATTCTTGAGTTTGATGGTAGAAAGCCTCAGTATGGCTTTTCATCGTTACTACAAAAAATAGGGGTGGCAAAAGACTCATTAGATAATCCCTTGCCTTTGCATTCTACCCTGATGTTTTACTTACAGAACGACTTAATGCGCTATGAAGTGGATGTATTAGAGCAAGGTATGTTTGCTTTAAACTTGTTTGATGTATTTGGCGAAGAAGAACTGTTTGTGATGGCAGAAACACCAAAAGGTGAAGAGCTTCTAAATATTAATATTGACTGGATTGCCGAGCCGTTGCCTAGGTTTTTAACGCCACCTAAAGCCAAGGAGTCAAACAGAGAAGATGCTTACGGGGTGTTTGCTGGTAAAAGGCAAAGAATAAACGACTCGTTTCAGTTTTTCTCTGATACTGCCAATTTAGATTCATTGGCAGACTCTAAGAAAAGTAGAGCGCCTAAGGTTCCTATTCTTGAGGCAGACGAAACATTTAATGTCGAAGACTTCTATTTATTTCCCACGTTTTCTGAGTTCATTAATGAGGTGGTTCGCCCTTTGAGAGTGGGAAAATTTAAGGGAAAACCTGTGGTTAGGGTAAGGTTTTTAGAACCAAACATAGCTACTGCAGATCCACTATATATCATTGACGGAATAGCAACAAAGAACACCAACTTCTTTCTGTCTCTTGATCCAAAAACGCTTAAACGAATTTCGGTTATCAAGTACCCTAAAAAACTTTCTAGGTTTGGAGACATGGCCAAAAATGGGATTGTGCTAGTTGAAACTAAGTCGGGAACAACAAGAGAACCAATAGATGAAAATAAGCTATTTACTGGCATTAGTAGAGGCTTACCGTTTGCTAAAATTCGTCCGAACAAAATCGCACCACAGTTTAGGTTTACACTTTACTGGAACCCTTCGGTTGAAACAGACGAAAATGGTTCGGCTACCATTCAGTTTTATAGTTCTGACGATGTTGCTCCAATGTTGATTTGCGTAGAAGGTTTTGTGAACGGAAAGCCCTTCTCAGTGATAAAACAGCTTGAAAATGCTGCCAGAAATAATCACTGATTTTCACCTGATAAACCAAGTGTAAATACTTGCTTTTTGCCCAATGGAGAAGCGTGTTCTTTTCTGTTTATAGTGCTGAAAAACAGGTTGTTGAATATACTCTGTTATTTGAAAGGTTAATCGAATTGCTTTTAAGGATGGTTTTAAAATTTATGAAATAATCCTATATTACCTAAGTTTTAAACCTTAACTACAAGTAACATGAACACACACAATACACTCAAGAGAGTGCAGCTCTGCATTCTTATTGGTCTAACATTTCTGGTAATTCAATCCTGCAAGCATTCGGAACCTGAGCGTAAGCATAAGGGCTATGAGGCGAAAACGGTTAATAACAACTTTCCTGATTTCGGAAGAATGATTAGCCCGGCCGAGTTCGTAGCAAATTACCCTGGAGAAAAGGTATTTAGCTCAAGCAAGATTATCCTCTAGAAATGCCCGATGAATCTAAAATCCCTGACTTCTTCAACATTCCATTCGATGATGATGATCGATGGATGGAATACATCAATGCTGTGAGAGACTACTGTTTTGAAGGCATGATAGATGTAGACTTTGTGGCTCAAGAGAGTGAGGTCAGAGAATGGTATCACATGCCATGGATGCATTGGGGTCCACAAGGTTCTGAAGGTTTCAACGGACTGGCCAAAGAAGCTCAGATTTCTCCATACCAATTAACACCAGAGCAAAAGAACCCGCATCAAACTTATGCTTTGGGCTATTACAATGAGTTTGCTGGTTATACGCTAGGGCAAATGTGGAAAGATGCTGACAACCCAGATGCTTATGCTACCCAGAACCCTAAAGGCTTTCCAGTAGGCACCGTCATCTACAAGCTTCTCTACACTGATGCCGATGAAACTGAAGTGGATTACTTGGTAAATCCTATGACCAGAAAAGCTTATGTTACACCAACTTGGAACGATGGTCAGGATACAGGACGAGTTGTAAAGGACATGCACCTGATTCAAATGGATGTGATGATCCGTGACCCAAGGGCCGATAAATATGGTACTGGTTGGGTATTCGGTACTTTCTGCTACAATGGAAAGCTGAACAATGGTAAAACTGGCTCAATGAGGGCTCAGAACCTAGTTCCGGTGGGAATTCAGTTCGGGAATGACGAGCAGGATACCACCAATTTTATTAATCCTTACCCGCCTACTGAAACTATAGTTAATCCTAACCTTAAGGAAACCAAGATTAATCCGAATAAGGAAGAGTTACCCCCACAGCATCTAGGTTGGGGTGGAAGATTAGATGGGCCGGTAGATTTAAATAATGCCTCTTGTATGTCATGTCATTCTACGGCTGAATATCCTCAGGCTGCGGCACTAGTACCGGCAGAAGCTTTCGAAGGAATTAAAAAACCAGTTAAACCTGGCAGTAAAGATAGTGTTTTGGTTAAGCTCACTAATACTGAAGCTGCTGCCTTCAAAAAATACTTCACCAATATTCGCTGTGGAACCCCTTATTCAGAAGGCACTACATCTTGCGACTTTTCATTACAGGTCTCATTGGCATTAGGCTATTTCACAGAATGGAAAAATGATAATGTAGAAGGCTATTGGTATAAGGAATATGAGAGAAGTCCGCTAGAAATGCATAGGAAGGGTGAGTTGAAAGCATCTGTTGACGAAACTTTAAATAAGTAAGTCATGAGCCAGTACTTACCGCCACAAACTGAAAAGCTTCAGGAAAAAATCAAACATATCGTTGTTCTGATGCTTGAGAATCGCTCTTTTGATAACCTGCTTGGCTGGTTGTACGATGAAGAAAAACCACCAAACGGTCAATATTTTGAGGGTTTGTATGATGATCTTTGGAACCCATTAGACAATATTGATAGTAATGGAATGCCCTTTGTTGAAAAGGTACCTATTCAAAAAAATGGAGTCAAAAAGAGTAAATATGGAAAAACTGAAAGCGTTCCGGTAGACTATTGTTTTCCTGACCCTGATCCAGGAGAAGGCTTTAAAGATACCAATCATCAGCTATTCAGTGAATACAATGTTGGCTCACTTTATCCTCCTCAGCCTATTAATATGGGCTTTGTGCAGAACTACCAGAATGCCATGCTCTATGGAGCCTATAGTTTTGGTGATTCACCTAGCAACCCAAGGGACATAATGAAGTGCTTTACTCCTGAGCAGACACCGGTACTCTCTTCTTTGGCTAAGAATTTTGCTGTTTGCGATCATTATCATTGTTCAATCCCCAGTCAGACGTTGCCGAATAGGTCTTTCGTTCATGCCGCCACTTCGGGCGGAAATGTGAACAACTCACCTAATTCATTTACCGATGCTAAAACCATTTATAATCAAATTCAAGATGCCATAGATGGAGGAAGGAATGACTTGAGTTGGGGGGTGTTCAGTAGTAATATGATGCCTACAAGCTATTATAAAAAGCAAAAAGACAAGCCAGGCGAAACCAAAGATGATCACTTCTCACTTACTCGTCTTTGCATGACACAATTGCACGATGCTAAGTACGATGACAACTTTGGTACATTGGATGACTTTAAACAGAAATGCGCTGATGGAACCTTACCGAGCTATTCGTTTCTAGAGCCTTGTTATGGAGGAGAAGATCAAAATGATCAACATCCTCCGGCCGATATTCGTCCTGGTGAGCAGCTGATGGCTGACCTGTACAATGCAGTAAAAACCTCCAAATCGTTCGAAAACACACTTTTCATAATTACTTATGATGAACATGGTGGATGTTATGATCATGTCCCTCCTCCGGGAGAGGCCAAGAATCCTGATCCCAATAATCAGCCGGGACAAGATGGATTTCTGTTCAATCGTTTTGGTGTACGGGTTCCTTGTATTCTCATCAATCCATACATTACCCAAGGTTTAATTGCCAGGCCTAAGGGCTATGTGCCTTTTGATCATACCTCAATAATCAAGACAGTTCAGGAGTGTTTCAAACTTGAAGGTCACCTAACCGCAAGAGATGAAGCTGCTCCGAGTTTTTCGGCCGTGTTAACCGAAGCCAGTCCTAGAACTTCATTTCCCGAAGTAACTCCTCAAAAATGGGATACCAAAATAGATGTAGATCATGAAAATGACCTTCATAGAGTAATGGGGAAAATGGTGAATAAACTTACTGGTGATTCAAATGATAGTGGAGATAAACACCACTTGGAACACTTACAAGAAAGCTACAGCAAACACTTCATTCATAGAAATAAAGAACACTTAACTAAATAGGCACATGTCAAATCAAGTATCGTTTTTTCTAAATGGTCAGCAAGTAGTTCTAGAGGACCCTTCTCCAAAACTACTTCTGATCGACTTTTTAAGATCTCCAGAAATAGGGCTCACAGGAGCCAAAAAAGGCTGCGGCCAAGGTGGTTGTGGTGCCTGTACGGTTATCATGTCTTCTTGGAACAAAGAAAAGAAGGAAGTAGAGCATAAGTCCATCAACTCGTGTTTGAGACCAGTTTGCTCATTAGGAGGACTTTCCATTACCACTGTTGAAGGTACAGGAGGAACAAAAAGGCCTGAAAACAAACACCTTACCTTTACTCTGCCTGCTTCGAGAGGAGTGGCTCCTGGGGCAATTCAGCCAACAGATCATTGGAATGAATCTAAGAGTAACTTGCTGGAACATCAGGAGAAAAAGAAGTCACTGGTAAGGAGCAGCCTTGAAAAAATCCGTGATGCAAAAGGTCTAGAACATGTGCTGGTAGGAGATGAAAATCTGCATGAAATTCATGAAGGAATGAACCCAGTGGCACATAGGCTGGCCATCAATAACGGATCTCAGTGTGGATACTGTACGGTAGGTTTTGTAATGAATATGTCTGCTTTCCTTGCCCAAAATCCATCACCAACCAAGCAGCAAATAGAAGAAGCTTTCGATGGTAACATCTGTAGGTGTACTGGCTATCGGGCAATTCTTACGGGAATGAAAACCTTTGCTTCAGACTGGACGGAAGAGGACGAAAAAGAAAGAATGAAGTGCTTGACAGAAGACAAGTGCGATCAGGTTTTGGTGCATGATCAAGTAAAGATCCCATTTCCTGAGGCTGCTAAAGCACCACTTCCGGACACTAAAATTTTAGAGAGTCAATGTGATTGGGTGACGCCTAGAACGCTTGATGAACTCAAAAGAATCATGAGGAAGAATCCTGGTGAAACTACCAGAATAGTCTTCGGAAATACATCATTCGGTATTTATGCCGATGAATACCCTCAAGTCAAATTGATGGTAGATATTAAGTTGATTGAAGAGTTAAAGGGAATTAAACAGACTAAGGATGGAATTTCGTTTGGAGCGACCACAACTTATTCCGAACTCTTCGATTTTCTGGAGAATTTGAATCCAGAACCTACTAGCAGATTAGGAGCTAGTTTGTACATGGTTCATAGAACGGCAGGAATGATTGTGCGAAATGCTGCTTCAGTGGCGGGAAATACCATGTTGGTTCTTAAACATTTGATGCAAGGAGAGCCTTTTCCTTCTGACCTATTTACAGCCTTAGATGGTAATGATGCTACAATTACTTATCTCAAGGTATCTACCGGAAGAACCACTGAAGATCATGTTGATGAACTAGTGAGAAAGCTAAGAAGAACACCTTCATTAGCAGATGATATTATCATTCTCAGATATTTCATTCCTCAAGGCAAAGGAGAAGAGGTAGTATTATCTCAGAAAGTTTCTATAAGAGAAGTAAACTCACATTCCATTGTCAACTCAACAATTCGACTGGAGCTTGGTAAAGACTTAAAGGTCGATGAAGCTTCCATCGTTTTTGGTGGTATTGCTCCTATCACTTGGCATGCAAGAAATTCCGAGAGATGGCTAAAAGGAAAGAAGCTATCCCTAGACCTCCTTCCTAGACTTTTAGGCATTGTTAGGAGAGAAGTCATAAAAGAGCTGGCTTATTGGGAGGAAAAAGGAAGGTCTAATGGCTTACCATCGGAAGGTTTTACCGATGAATATCGCGTAAAGCTTGCTATGTCTTATATCTACAAGGCCATTGTTAGGGCGATTGTTGAAAAGAAACCGAAAGAGATTCCTGAGAACATTAGCTCTGCTGCAAAAATTGATTGGGGTAATTGGGGTGTTAGCAAAGGAACTCAACACTATACCATTCAAGACTTTAAAGCTCCAGTATCTCAACCATACATTAAGCTTATGGCTTTTCATCAGGCTATGGGAGAGGTGCATTATACACATGAGATTGAATTGCCACCAATTGGTCAGAATGGTGCTTTTATTCAAAGCCAAAGAACGCTGGCTCTCTATCATTTCATTAATCCAGAAACCAAAGCTCAAATTGATAGAGACCAATTAGCAGATTATCTAGAAGATAAATTCGAAGGGTTTTATGCATTAATCAATCATGAGGATATTCCTCCAGGTGGCGTAAATCTTCAAGGTATGGGCGCTGACCAACCCATTTTTGCTGTAGATCAAATACTCTATCCAGGCCAAGCAATTGCCATGGTTATAGCCGAGAGCGAACAATTAGCCATCGAAATTGCAGAATTCGCCTCTTCCAATTGTTTAGCGTACAAGCCCATTAACTGGCAGAAGGGGTGGGAAAAGCCAATTATGAGCATAGATGAGGCCATTGAAAAGGAGAGTATCTTCCCAGACTGTCCAAAATCTTCTCCATTTGTTACGCATATATGGAAGATTACAAGGCCTGGCACGGAACTCTATTGGACTAATGAGAATAAAAAGCCGTTGGATAAAAAGCCTGTGAAGCGGAAGACCAAGGTGGACGGCAACAACTGTCTGGTTATTGAAAATACTCAGGTGTCAGGTGAGCAGATTCATTTCTACATGGAAACACAATCTTGTGTAGCAATTCCTGAAGATGACAATCAAATTCTGATTCACCCTTCTTCTCAAAGTCCAATGGAAATGCACCAAACTGCTGCCATTTCTTTAGCGGCAGAACATAACAAAGTCAATATTGATGTTCGTCAATTGGGAGGTGGTTATGGAGGAAAAACCGAGCAAGCCAAGTTTGTGATTGGTCCAGTTGCGGTTGCTGCTAAAGCCCTAAATATTCCGATTAGAATGGCCCTGAAGCGAGAGCATGACACCGCTATGATTGGTAAAAGACATGGTTATTATGGTCAATATCAAATAGCTGTAGATCAGGGAGATATAAGAGAAGAAGATAAGGGGATTATTAGAGGTCTATTGGTTAAGCTTTGGGGCGATGGTGGTGCCTTTTACGACTGTTCATTTGTAGTAAGTAATTGTATTCAGTTGCGACTGGATAATGCTTATCTGATCAAAAATTTTGAATCTCAATTAGATGTGTGTCGAACTAATAAGGCGCCTAATACTGCTATGCGTGCCTTTGGCGATATACAGGGCAAGTTGATTTTAGAAAATGCAGTAGATGATGCCGCATTTAGTGTTGGTATGGATCCCTATGACCTTCGACTCAAAAATATGTATCAAAGAGGGGATGTGACACCATTCGGTCAAGCCCTTTCTTATTGCTACATGCGCGATGTATGGAAATACATTGAGGAGAAGAGCGATTATAGAGCCCGAGTTAAGAAAGTTGAAGAGTTCAATAAAAATAATAAGTGGAAGAAGCGAGGTATTTATGCCATTCCTGTGAAGTATGGTTCTGGTTATAACCTAGTGATGCTTGAGCAGGCCGCTGCTATTGTTTCTATATATTCTGGTGATGGGAGTATTTCCATCAATCAGGGTGGTGTAGATATGGGACAGGGAATGATGACCAAAGTGGAGCAAATAGCCTCTTATATCTTGAATGTGCCTATGGAACTCATTCAAATTCATAAACCGTCAACTAAGGTAATCCCTAACCCGAGTAGCACAGGAGGTTCCACAGGAACGGCCTATAATGGTGAAGCTGTAAAGCAGGCCTGCGAGAAAATGAGGCAAAGGCTAATGGAATTTGGTCAGAAGTTGCTCAAAGAAAACGGAGAAGACTGGTGTAAGGCTCAAGGTATTGACTATTGGAACTATGGAAAAGAAGGGTGGTCAGCAAACGTTATCCGTCCGAATGTCGATAAGCACCCAAGGTTAATCTGGCAGAATCTCGTAGGGTTGGCCTACCAATACCGCATTGACTTGATCGCTGCATTTACCGCACCAATTCCTGGCGGAACAACGCCTGTTCCTGCCATGACATTCAAGCCAATAGATCAACAAAAGGAAATACCGGGTATTGAATTGGCCCCTGTGCAAAGCACTGCTGGTGTTGTCGACTCATTCGTTGGTTGGACATTCTCAGCTGCATGTTCAGAAGTAGAGGTAGATGTTCTCACAGGAGAAGTTAAAATTCTCAAATCAGACATTGTATTTGATATGGGCTGGAGTCTAAACCCTGCCATTGATATTGGTCAGGTAGAAGGTGCTTTTGTTCAAGGGGTTGGTTATGTAACCACCGAAAAGCTAGTTTTTCAACCTGATGGTGAAGAAGTAGGCCGCCTGAATACGCTGAATACCTGGAGGTACAAGCCACCAGCTGTTACTTCTATTCCTTTGGAAATGAATACCTATTTGTATCCTAGAAATAACTCTTCAGAGGTTCCTGAAAACCCTAATGAATTGATGTCTAGTAAAGAAGTAGGGGAGCCTCCTTTGGTACTGGCTTCTAGTGTATTCTTTGCCATCAAGGCGGCAGTAAGAGCTAGCAGGCTTGAAAGAGGGCATTCTGGTTTATTCAAATTAGATGCTCCAGCAACCGTTCAGGAAGTGAACCTGGCTTTGGATGTAACTGACAGAGACTTGAAATCTATATAGTCGTGTAAGGCGCTGATACATTCAATAGAGGCTGTTTCAAAAGCTATTGTTCTCGTCATTCCCACTAGATTTTTAGAGCTGGGTCGAGAATGAAAGCTAGCAATTGAGACAGCCTTTTTATTGGTCATAAAAGGAGTTAAAACTATGCACTTTAGTGCATTTCGCTTTAGCTTCTCAAAAGCATCCTGGAATTTACGATGTACGCCCCGATAATGCTCGGGGTTTGATTGACGTAAATCGTACATTTTCTAAGTCGGCCATTCAAAGCGACTTTTAGTTGCTTCTAAAACTATGGTGCTTTCAGCCCATAGTGGTTTATTTCGTGTCCTCTTTTTCCTTACTGATTCTTTCTAATGTCTCAGCAACTTCAGTCAGGTTTGAATCTGAGTTGCCAGCTCGTATATTTTGTGCACACTGATTGATGTGCTTTATAGGCCAATGTTCAATATACTCTTCCATGATGGTGTATTCCCCGTTACCAGTACCATCAGGGCCCATGTTCTCTCTAATAAAACTCTGCTGAACTAATAGTTTCTCTGTTTCTTCAGTGTCTAATCTCTTTATTATGTTGTCTAAGGCATTATTTACAATCACATTGTCAGGGTTTCTGTGAATGTAGTTGAGTGCAGTAACTAGATCAGTAGCAAACCAAGGCACCTTATCTACCCAATTGTCGATGAAGAGGTCTCTTTCAGATGCATTTTTGAGATTGGCTCCAGCCACTTCTAAGTAGTATACTAAAGCAGGCTCCTTATTTGGGAATATAGCCATGATAAGACCGAGCACATCTTCTGCAGACTCCTCAAATATGGCTGAAGGGTTATAACCTCTTTCTCCTTTAGGAGCGTCCGTCATAAAGCCAACGTCTACTAAGTAATCGTAAGCCTCATCTAAGTCGTAGGTAGTAGGAGTGAAGTTCTTTTGGTCACTGCCAAAACAGGCACTGAAGCAAATAAAAACCACTAAACTGATAGATTTGAGTCCCTTAATCATGGAGCGAAAATAATGAGTTGTGTTTTTACAACAAATCAAATAGGTTGAGTTGAACTAAAGCAGATTTATGGTTGAAAGAAGTTTACAAAAACATCTCTTTTAAGGCATTCCAAAGCATTTTCTTCTTCTCTGTATCGGTAGCTATTTCAGAGAGAGGATGAGCTTTTAATGATTTTTTAGGGCCGTTAGCAGTAATCTTGTAAAAGTCAGCAGGCTGAAGATTTGGTATCTTACTAGTTCCAAAATCTAACACATGCTTGTGATTTTGCTCCGCTAAAAGTGCCTCCATTTGTTCTGATGAGCTGTCATGAGTATGAGCAATGAGTACGTCTGTCTCTGTCCGTTTTACTGAACCAAGAATTTTCAATAGTAATTCTTTCTCAGCACTCACTTCACCATTTTGCCAGTCTACCAAAATGATACAGCCTTTTAAGTTATCACCAGAAGTGAATATAGGCTTTAGCTCCACCTTGACCTCTGGTTCTTTCACAACAGCTGGCTCTTGTTCAACGGCTTCTTCTTTATACTCGTTTGAAGCCGGTAATTCTTCTTTAATAAGGTAAAGGGGCTCGGTGATAAACTCAGAAAGAAAAGCGCGATCGGACATAGATCAAAAATAGGCCTTTGTGGGTGTTGTTACCAACAAAAAAGGCCTGATTATTTAAGTTCCCTGACTAATTCGTTGAGAAGCGAAATCTGCAAAAGGATTATTCAGCTTTTGCGATATTTTGATCTACGAAAATACTTTTCAATTCTGTAGCCTCTTCTGGCTTCATTCTTTTAGCCAAAACAAGGCGAAGTTGTCTTCTTCTTAGTGCGCCATCGAATAATTCTTTCTCTTCATCCGTCTCAGGAATTAGCTCTGGAACGTCTATCGGCTTACCACCTTGGTCTACAGCCACGAAAGTAAAGAAGGCACTGTGGCTACGGAATTTGGTTCCTGAAGGTATGTTCTCGGCAAATACCTCAATATATACCTCCATTGAGCTACTAAATGAACGAACCACTTTAGCGCGAAGAGTAACTACATCGCCTAATTGAATCGGTCTTTGGAACGAAATATTATCGGCAGAGGCAGTAACAACAATTCTATTGGAGTGTTTTTGAGCGGATACACCAGCGGCTATATCCATCCAATGCATGAGTTTACCACCCATTAAATTGTTTAACGTATTGGTGTCGTTAGGAAGCACCAATTCGGTCATTATAACTAAAGATTCACTCGACTTCTTTGCTTTCTTTGCCATAGTATATTTTGTTCACTGCAAAAGTAGTCAATGAATTTTTAGTTGTATGATGTATTCGTTAGATATTTTAGAATAAAATACTGAAAAGGAGAGCACAAATGACAAGCGTCAAATTCCAATTGCCGACCAACTCTGATTACTGTTTTCCGTTTTCTAATGAACCGATTTACTTCCCCCAACCGTCTTCGCCCATGAGAGGGACAAACTTGAAATCAGTAAAGGTTTCGGTCCTTACACGGTTTTTGGCGGTTTTAGTAATGCGCAGCATTTGTTGAGTTTTGGCATCACCTACAGGAATCACCAAGATACCACCAACCTTTAGTTGGTCAATGAGTGCATCGGGTACAGTGGGAGCCCCTGCTGTCACTATAATTTTATCATAAGGAGCAAAGCGTGGCATTCCCTGCGAACCATCTCCATAAAAGAAGTTTGGTTTATATCCCATTTCTGGCAAAAACCAACTGGTTTTGTCGTACAAATCTTTCTGATACTCAATGGTATAAACCTCGGCACCTAATTCTAGCAGTACAATGGATTGATATCCAGAGCCAGTTCCAATTTCGAAAACTTTGTCTCCAGGCTTTAACTCTAGTAGTTCAGTTTGGAAAGCTACGGTATAAGGTTGAGAAATGGTCTGACCCGAACCTATAGGGAAGGCTTTGTCTTCATAAGCATGCTCCAAAAATGCATTCTCAAAGAAGAAGTGGCGCGGTATTTTGCCAATAGCAGCTAATACTCTTTCATCTCTAATTCCCTTCTCTCTAACAACTCGCACGAGCTGCCTTCTCATTCCTTTATGTCTGTAACTGTCTTGCATTGAAGCTTCGAATTTATCTGAAAATTTGCAGACAATCCGATAAAAAATTGATGCTTTTCGTTTGTGCTTGAGGCTCAGGCTTTCCCGATTAATGCGTAAACTTGCCATATGTTTACAGGGATAATAGAAACGGTAGGAACCATCAGTTCCATTGAGCAAGAAGGAAGCAATTATCACTTCAATATTGAAAGTAACATCAGCAATGAGCTAAAGATAGACCAAAGTGTGGCTCATAATGGGGTGTGCCTTACAGTGGTTGCTGTAAATGAAAATGTACACCGAGTTACTGCGATTGATGAAACGTTACAAAAGACAAGCCTGGGAAACTGGAATGTTGGTGGTAAAGTGAATATAGAGCGTTGTATGGTGGCTAATGGCCGATTTGACGGTCATGTTGTACAAGGCCATGTGGATCAGATTGGTACAGTAACGAGTATCCAAGAAGAGGATGGAAGCTGGCTTTACGACTTTGAATATGACCCCTCATTAGGCAATGTAACTGTTGAAAAAGGTTCGATATGCGTTAATGGCACCAGCTTGACTTGTTTCAATTCTGAAGAAGGAAAGTTCAGAGTAGCTATTATTCCTTATACCTACGACCACACAGTATTTCATACGCTTAAAGAAGGAGATTCAGTAAACTTAGAATTCGATATCATTGGGAAGTATGTTAAAAGACTTTTAGGCAAATGAGGCTAAAGTTTGAGGTCATTCCTTATGTCTTGAAATTCACTTTCACAGCAGGTACTTCTCGTGGTTCTTTCACCGAGAAAGAAACTTGGTTGATTAAGGCCTATGATCCATCAAAACCAGATCAAGTAGCTTGGGGCGAAGCAGGACCGTTAAAAGGACTATCAGAAGATTATTCGCCTGATTTCCAGTCAAAATTGACTTCATTTTTTAGTCAAGTTGAAGGAATGGAAATACCAGACAATCAAGTAGATATTCTTGAATTTGCCTCAGAAGTGATTCCTGCTGATTTCCCTTCAATTAGGTTCGGCTTAGAAACTGTTCTGCTCGATTATTTAAAAGGTGGACAGTTTAAGATATTCGATAATCCGTTTGCTCAAGGCAAAAGGCGTCTTCCTATTAATGGCCTAATCTGGATGGGTGATGAAGCCTTCATGCAAGAACAGATTGAGGCCAAATTAAAAGCCGGTTTCAATACCATCAAAATGAAGATTGGTGCCATTGACTTTGATACCGAGTTTAAACTGCTTGAATCCATAAGAAAGCATTACTCTGCCAATGAAATTACTTTACGAGTAGATGCCAATGGAGCTTTTGATGAATCTAATGTTCGTTCAAGATTGACGGATTTAGCTTCCTTAGAAATTCATTCTATAGAACAACCCATTATGCCAGGTCAAGGAGATCTTATGGCAAAGCTCTGCGAGGAAGAGTTGTTACCTATTGCGCTAGATGAAGAGCTGATTGGAATTCATTCACTTCAAAAAAAGAATGAGCTACTCGATAAAATCAAACCTCAATACATTATTCTGAAGCCATCTTTGGTGGGTGGAATCAAATCCTGTCGAGAGTGGATTACTCTTGCTGAAGAAAGAAATATAGGCTGGTGGATGACCTCCATGCTCGAATCTAATATTGGTTTAAATGCTATCGCCCAGTTCACTGCTGAGTATGAAAACCTGTTGCCGCAAGGCCTAGGAACAGGTCAGCTTTACTCCAATAATTTTGATTCTCCACTGGAGATCAGAAAAGGAGAGTTGGTATACAATGTGCCTAAGGAGTGGGAGATAATTTAATGAACCTAGATCACACCTTCCGCTCAATCTCCCTCAGGTTCTCCATCTTCTTATTGCGAAGGAATCCGTTGATGTCTTCCAAATGCTCTTTGATTCTCTGATTGCCGAACTCTAATACTTTATCTGCTAATCCGTCTAGAAAGTCACGGTCATGAGAAACCAAAATCAGCGTGCCATCAAAAGCTTTTAAGGCATCTTTCAAAATGTCTTTAGAGCGAATATCCAGGTGGTTGGTAGGCTCATCCAATATCAGGAGATTCACTGGTTGTAAGAGTAGCTTCACCATAGCCAAGCGAGTTTTTTCACCACCAGAAAGCACTTTTACTTTCTTATCGATAGCATCTCCAGAAAACATAAAGGCGCCTAGTAAATCCTTGATTTTCGACCTAATGTCCCCTTTGGCTATCTCATCAATGGTTTGGAAGACGGTCAGGTTCTCGTCTAACAGTGAAGCTTGATTTTGAGCAAAGTAGCCAATCATAGAGTTATGGCCAACCTGAAGTGTTCCATCAAAATCGATTTCGCCCATAATAGCTTTAACCAAAGTAGATTTACCCTGACCATTTTTACCTACTAAGGCAATTTTTTCTCCTCTAGCCACAGTGAATGAAGCACCTTCGAAAACTACATGGTCTCCATAGCGCTTAGCCAAGTTATCTACAATTACTGGATAGTTTCCTGAGCGAGGGGCTGGAGGGAATTTGATGTTTAAGGCAGACGTATCTACCTCATCAACCTCAATAATTTCCATTTTTTCGAGCATTTTCACTCTAGATTGAACCTGAAGTGTTTTGGAATAGGTACCCTTAAATCGCTCAATAAACTGTTTAATTTCCGCTATTTCTTTAGCCTGATCATCGAACTGCTTTTGCTGCTGCTCGCGTCTTTCTTTCCTCAGTTCTAAATAATGCGAGTAATTGGTTTTATAATCGTAAACCTTGCCTCTGGTGATTTCAATGGTTCTATTGGTGAGGTTGTCTACGAACGTTTTATCGTGGCTAATAACCATTACAGCCTTAGCGCTGGTTTTCAAAAAGTCTTCTAACCATTGAACCGATTCAATGTCTAGGTGGTTGGTAGGCTCATCGAGCAGAATAAGATCTGGTTTCTGAAGCAGTATTTTAGCCAATTCTATACGCATTCTCCAGCCACCACTAAATTGACTCGTAGGTTTGTTTAGGTCAGAACGCTCAAAGCCAAGGCCTATTAAGGTTTTTTCTACTTCAGCATCATAGTTTACATCTTCAATGCTATAGAACTTCTCACTAAGCTCGGAAACCTCTTCGATGATCTTACTGTAGGCGTCTGACTCATAATCAGTCCTTGTTTCCAGCTGATGATTGAGTTCATCAATTCTGGTTTTCATTCCTTGAATCTTGGCGAAAGCTTTAGAAGCTTCTTCAAAAACGGAGCAATTATCTTCAGTCAACAGGTGCTGGGGTAGGTAGGCTATAACAGCTTCTTTGGGTGCAGATATTTTACCACTAGTAGGCGTGTTTTTACCCGCTACTATTTTTAACAGTGTAGATTTTCCTGCCCCGTTTTTGCCCATCAGGGCTATTCGGTCATTGTCATTAATATTGAAAGTAACATTATTAAATAGAGCATTGCCATTGAACTCAACACCTACAGCATCAACTGAAATCATGAATCGAAATTTGGTCGCAAAGATATGTTTTTGGCCATTGAAAATATGATGGATGCTAAGAGTTCTGAAGAATTCTTAGACAGATTGAAAACAGTTTTATCATAAGTGCACTGATGATATTTTCGGAAATAGCTTAGATCTATTTTCAGCTTTTAGCCGCTAGGGGTTTTTAACCATCCTTCAAAAAATGGAACTTTTTGTTGTCGGCTTCACGACCATGGTGGACATTTGTAATAATGTCAGCAATTAGATCAACTCTTATTGGCTTGGTGATTTGCTCACAGCTTGTGAGCACTTTTCTCATGCCACTGATCTATCTCGATTACGAGATACGGAAAGATTATATTGCTGAGTTCCTTTGTATCGAAAGAGACAAACCCATTACAGTATGCTACGGTAGCTGCGTTTTGAGCGAAAACCTACAAACGGCTCAAGACACTCAGGACGATGCTGAAAAGCTGATGCCTAAGGAGTATACCTTTTACTGCAATGAACAAAGGGACGAAGCAATAGGTGAAGCCACTTGGCATCTGTTGCAAGACAAATTGCCACTGGCTTATGACGAAGATGTTCCTAGCGACCTCTTTAATTCTGATATTTTTCAGCCTCCCCGGGCATAGATTTCCCTTCCCAAATGGTGTATGAATTAACTGTATTCCATTTGCTCATGGCGAATGTGAGAATACACTGTGCACTCTTATCTATTATTCAATTATATCCTGAATTGGGTTAAAGCTTGATGATCTACTCGTTTATTTTGAGCGAGTAAAGCTGATGTCTATTAGTTTCTAAGTAAACTTTTAGATAGAACATCTACGCATCAGTTTTAGCCTGTTCAACTAATATTCTAAGAAATCTAAAAGATGAAAATATCTAAAATTTTAGCGCTACTGGCGCTTATCGTTACCATTATGTCTTGTGAAAATGACGAACCTCAACCAGAAGAGTTCGGAACATTTCAACTTTACTTCGATAATAAGGTAGGGGCTAGCGAGCTTACGCTAAGTGAGCCCGGATCTACTAATTACAATTACGAAACAACCAATGGCGAAAAATTCAACCTTTCCAGGTTTGGCTATTACGTGAGCAAAATAAAATTGGAAGGACCGAATGGTGAACTTTATGAGGATGAAGTCAGTGTTTCTGCCAGCGAGTCGAAAGGTTACTACCAAATCTTGGAGAGTGTAGCTTCTAGTCATAATGTAATGCTGGAAAATGTACCTGCCGGTTCGTACAGCAAAGTAACTTTCACTATTGGTGTGGCTGAAGATGGCGTTCAGGAAGGTGCTTTGGGAGGTGTTCTAGATCCGGCCAAAGGTGCTTGGTTCTGGAACTGGAATGCTGGCTACATTGGAATGGCCATTGAGGGAACTGCCGAAAACTCAGCCCAGCAATATGTAGATTGGGGCAATGGTACAGAAACCAAAGAGAAAACCTTTGCTGTTCATGTTGGTGGCTGGAAGGATGTTACTGACAATGAGAATTTTGTGAACAATGTTCGCACCAGAACGCTCGATTTTGGAACAACCGTCTCGGTTTCTGAAGAGCTTTCTCCGAATGCTCATGTAGTAACTGATGTGCTGAAGCTATTAGATGGAGTTAATATAGACTTTAGTTCAACCTATTCGGTACATGCTCCAAAGGCAGGTAAGCCTTTTGCAGATCAGTTAGCCAATGCCTTTGTGGTGCACCATGTACACCAGAGTTCTAATGGTCATGGTCATTAATAGAGTGATGAAAAAGTGCCTGGCCATTGGCTGGGTGCTTTTTTCTCTTTGGTCATGTGGGGGCGGAGCTGATGAAAAGCCTGGAGAAGTATTGGCTTTTGTAAAGCCTGAGCACTTTCCAGAGCCTACATACACGTTTCAGAATAACCCGATAACAGCAGAAGGTTTTGAACTGGGTAAGAAGCTGTTTTTCGACCCAATATTATCGAGAGACAAGAGTGTTTCATGCAATAACTGTCATCAGCAGTCGCGGGCTTTTGCCGACACACCACTGCATCCGACTAGTGTTGGGGTAGACAACCGGTTCGGCATAAGAAACGCGCCTTCCATAGCCAATATGGCCTTTATGAAGGAGTTCTTTTGGGATGGTGCAGTTACACATCTTGACTTTGTACCCATCAATGCGATTGAATCGGATGTAGAAATGGATGAGTCTTTGGAAAACGTGGTGAAAAAGCTCAATGCCAGTGAAGCTTACAGAACCAAGTTTAAGACTGCATTCGGAACTGAAGAGGCCACTGCGCCTTACTTGCTTCATGCGCTTTCTCAGTTCACTGCCATGATGATTTCTGCAGATTCCAAGTACGATAAGTATTTGCAAGGGCAAGAAGAGTTAACAGCGAATGAATCGCGTGGTTTGGCGCTGTTTGAACAGAAATGTTCAAGCTGCCATGCTGGTGTTTTGTTTACCGATCAAAGCTATCGGAATAACGGAATCAGTTCGGATTTTGGCGATAAGGGTAGGGGGCTTATCACTGAGGATGAGGCTGATGAAGGCAAGTTTAAAGTGCCAAGCCTTCGCAATGCAGGCATTACCGCCCCATATATGCACAATGCTAAGTTCTCAACACTAGAAGAAGTGCTTGAGCATTATGGCAATGGCATGGTCGATTCTCCAACACTCGATCCCTCATTTAAAAATGGGGAAGTAGTGGTCGGAATACCTATGACTAAAGAAGAGCAGGGAGATATTATTGAGTTTATCCATACCCTAACCGATTACACATTTATTTCAGACGAAAGATTTAGAAACAATGAATAGAAGAATAATTCTGGTTGCATTGATTGCCGTACTGAGCATTCCAAAGACCTGGGCATGCGATGTATGCGGTTGTAGCCTTTCAGGCCTCTATTTCGGTTACGTATCTATGCAGAACCGACATTTTATAGGACTTAAGTACAGTTCGGCTTCATTTAAAGCCTACATAGATAATGATGACTACTACTTTCAAGATGAGTATTCTAACGATACTTATCAGCGATTCGACTTGACTGGAAAATACCGATTTAGCCCAAGATTTGAAGTAAGGTATGTGGTACCTTATATCATCAATAACATGGAAGGGTCGCATCAAAATGTGCGTTCTTCAGGATTGGGAGATCCAATGATTGTTGGTTACTATTCAGTTTTCAACACTGGTGAAAATATGGAGGGAATCGTTCATTCACTAAATGTAGGCGCTGGGTTGAAACTGCCGGCAGGGGAGTTTGAGAAAACTGATGATGGAGAAATTATCAACCGAAATTTTCAGTTGGGCTCTGGTAGTCTAGACTACATTCTTTCAGCCAATTATATGGTGAGGTTTGGTAAGTATGGTGCAAATGTAGAGTCATCTTATAAAATCAACTCAGCCAATAGTATGGACTATGAATTTGGAAATCAGGCCAATGTTGCCTTGAATGTTTATCGCTATTTGGAAACCGCCAGTTTCTCGGTTTTGCCGTTTGTAGGAGCCTTTTATGAACAAGGGGACTATCACTATAATGAGGGAATTCGAGAAGCCAATACTGGTGGTAAAGCCATTATGGCTACACTTGGTGCCCAGGTTTTTGTCAGCCGACTTACTTTAAATGCTCAGTATCAGACTCCTATTAAGCAAACCTTCAATACAGATGATTTTGCCTCAATTGAAGGGGGAGATAGGTTTTCAATCGGGTTATACTACAGCTTGTAAATGATGAGTAGAATGAAGTCTAAAGGAATCTTGATAGCTATAGGTATTCTTATAGCTATCATAATTTTTTCATTTGACTCAAATATAGGGCAAGATGAAGTGAGTGAGTTGAAGGAAGAAGTTATTACTATTCATGATGAAGCCATGGCTAGAATGGGAGAGATTATGCAGTTGAAACGTGAGCTCTCCAAATTGAAGATTGAGGCTAAAAATGATTCGCTTATTCTTATCAACTTAAGTGATTTAACCAAGGCGCACGATGGTATGATGGACTGGATGCGCAACTTCTCAGCAAGGTTTCCCGAAGGTACTTTGATGGGCGGAGAAGCCTCTTCTCTGGCTGATGATGAAGTCATGAGTAAGGAAGAACTAACTGATGCTTTGAAAGAGGAATTGACAAGTGTTAAGATTGTGGCTGAGGATATTGATAAGGCTATAATTGCAGCAAAGGAAACACTTAGTGAAAGCAATTAAGTAAAAAGAGCCTCCGATCGATTGTATAGATTGGAGGCTCTTTACTCATTTTTAAACTTCTGTAGTCTTCCACTTACCTTTCCTGAAAAGAAGGATAGACACTATGGCAATAAGTATCTCTGAAGTGGTGATTGCACCATAAACTCCTATAGGTCCCCAATCTAATTGAAGAGCAACAAAATAGGCCACAGGAATCTGAAATAGCCAAAAACAAAAGAAGTTGATAATGGTGGGTGTTTTAGTATCTCCAGCACCATTGAAGGCCTGAGTAACCACCATACCATAGGCATAGAAAATGTAGCCCGCAGTAATTATTTGTAAACTTAAGGCTCCGTATTCTACTACATCACTTACATCGCTAAACCATCCGATAATTTGTTTAGCAAATAGGAAGTAGACAGCCGAAACGATTACCATGAATACAGCATTGTATTTGCTGGTTTTCCATACCGATTTTTCCGCTCTCTCGGGTTGCTTAGCTCCTAAGTTCTGACCAACCAGCGTTGCAGCAGCATTACTCATTCCCCAAGAGGGCATAAGGGTGAACATCATAACTCTTATGGAAATGGTGTAACCAGCTAATACATCGCTACCGAATTCGGACATTATTCGCATAAGAAATACCCAGCTCGATGTACCGATCAGAAACTGACCAATTCCTCCCAAGGAAATTTTGATAAGGTTCATCATTACCTCCGCCTTCCACACAAAGTCACTTAGTGTCAATTTGACACGGCTCCAACCAAAGAAAAGCACCATAAATTGTGCTACTACAGCGGTTCCTCGACCTATTGTAGTGGCTATGGCAGCACCTTCTACACCATAAGCTGGTATAGGACCCCAACCGAATATAAGAATAGGATCTAGTATAATATTCAAACCGTTGGATAGCACCAGGGCCCACATGGCTACAGAGGCATCACCAGCGCCTCTGAAAATAGCGTTGATGAGAAAAAGTAGCATAATGGTGATATTTCCACCTATCAAGATTCTGGTATATCCATACCCTTCCTCTATAAGAGCTGGTTCGCCTCCCATTAGCCCCAGAATTTCTTTAGGGTAAATGATGCCAATTGCTCCAACTACTATTGAAATGATTACGCCTAAAATAATGGCTTGAACAGCTGCTTCTTTAGCCCCTTTTTTGTCTTTGGCGCCTGTTCTTCTGGCAACTACAGCCGTTGCGGCCATACTTAACCCGATGGCCAAAGCATAAAGTAGTGTAATAACAGATTCTGTAAGACCAACGGTGGCAACAGCATTTACCGAAACCCTGGAAACAAATAGAATGTCTACCAGAGCAAAAGTAGACTCCATGAGCATTTCCAGAATCATAGGAATGGAAAGCATAAAAATAGCCTTCCGAATACTACCGGTAGTAAAATCTTCTTCTTTGCCACGGATAGCGGCAATAAGGTATTGAAAGTAACGCTTGTACTTATTTTGAGAAATAGATGTCATTGTAGAGAATTATGAAATAAAAAAATACAGATGTGCGACTAGGAAAGGATTATCCTAGGTTCAGGACCAATGCAGCCTCGACATAAAGTGTGAACACAACTCTCAAACAATCATGCTATAAAGCAAGGCCAATTTTCGAAAAACTCCTAGAGTTTTTTAATTTTTGAAAATAAGCTCCTTGAATTTCAGCATCCCGGTGCTTGCTTTTTCTTCAATGAAAGTGACATTTCTACCAAGGTAACCACCTGGCTTTTTGGGGTCTACTAAGTAAATAGGGCAGCTCGCCTTGGTGTACTGAATGAGACTAGCCGCTGGATAAACCTGTAATGACGTTCCTACTACAAGGAATATATCCGCTTGTGCAGTTGCTTCAATGGCGGGTTCCATCATAGGAACAGCTTCTCCAAACCATACGATATTTGGTCGAAGTTGAGAGCCTCTTTCACATAAATCGCCCATTTTGAGTTCCCAACCATCTACCTCATAGACTAATTGCTCATCAATTGAGCTTCTTGACTGAAATAACTGACCATGTAAATGTAGCACTTCGGTTGACCCAGCTTTTTCATGAAAATTATCTACGTTTTGAGTAATGACCGTTACTTCAAAGTTTTTCTCTAATTCTGCTAATAAAGTGTGAGCTATATTGGGCTTAGCGTTAAGTGCTTGTTTTCTTCTTTCGTTGTAGAACTTCTGAACCAACTCAGGATTCTTAGCCCATGCTTCTGGAGTAGCTACTTCGGTTACATCATGACCTTCCCATAAACCTCCTGAGTCTCGAAAAGTCTTTAAGCCGCTTTCGGCACTTATTCCTGCTCCTGTTAGTACTACTAGTTTTTTCATACCCATTTTTCTGTCATTCCTGCGAAGGCAGGAATCCCCAATTCTGTGCACAAAACTTAGGGATTTCCACCTTCGTGGAAATGACATGTTTTTGATAGGGGGTTAGCCAATCCCCAACTCTTCCTTGTTCTGCTCCAACACATTGATAATAAACCGAATGTGTTCATCCAGTTCAACCTCAAGCAGACTGACGCCTGCTTCAATTTCATCTCTTTCTACTTTAGCAGCAAAGCTCTTTTGTTTCAGTTTCTTCTTTACAGACTTTGGTGTTAAGCCGTTAGCACCTTCTGGTCTCACTTGGCAACAGGCAATAATAAACCCAGTGAGCTCATCGCAGGCCAGCAAAGCCTTGTCTAATAGGTTTTCATAACTGACTCCCCATTTTGTGTAATGAACTGAAATAGCATGTGCTATCTTCTCTTCGCCTTTCTCCCGCAAAAGGGCTACTATTTTATTCGGATGCTCTTCAGGATACTTTTCATAGTCTGCATCATGTAAAAGACCAGTAATGGCCCATTCTTCCGAATCTTCACCGAAATGCTTTCCGTAAGCTTCCATTACTAATTCTACACTTCTGGCATGCCTTAGAAGGCTATCAGTCTTTGTCCAGTTTTCAAGAATTTCTCGGGCTTCAGGTTTTGTCATTTGAGATGTTTAGAAAAAAAAGTGTTGATCGACTTCTCGAACTCTTCATTCAGAGGAAGGTTTGGGTTTGAATAGGAGGCAGTATTTTCATTGGTTAAGGCAGAAGAATTTTTCAACACATGGTTCATTCCTTCAATCACTTTTAGTTCGGCCTTGGCATTGGCTATCTGAAGTCGCTGAGCGTCTTCTACGGTTACCTGTAAGTCTGTGCTGCCAGCTACTACCAAGATTGGTATATCCAGTTTTTCAATTTCCAGCAAGGGGTCATATTTCATCCATGATCTCATAAACGGTTGAATGCTTGGCCTGAAAACGGCCATTAGGTAAGGAGGGATTGTGGAAACACTTTCTCCATTTCTGAGCTTGTTAAAAATATCTTCGGCCTCTTTGGTAATGTTAGGTGGATTAAAAGGATTGCTCTTAATCTGAGCTAGTATGGTTTCATCAATACTTAGTGAAGGTCCAGCAATTGAAGCGAAAGCTTCTACCTTTTCATGTCGAGACAATCTCATTCCGATTAGAGATCCTTGAGAGTGACCTGCGATGCCAATACTATTGAAGCGTCTATCTTCTATAAGAAACTCTAGCCATGCATTGGCGTCATTTACAAAGTCATCGAATGATAGCTCAGCTTCTGGTATAGCAGCTTCTTTACTTAGGCCAACACCTCGCTTATCGAATCGGAGGGAGGCTATGCCGTTTTGGGCTAATACCTCTGCTAAAAGCTTTAGCGAGTTGTTCTTTCCTGCCAGAGCAATTGAATTACCATCTTTATCGGTTGGTCCAGAACCTTGGATGATAAGTACAATAGGCAGCTTTTTCTTCTTGCCTTCAGGGAACATTATGACTCCACCAAGATCATGTCCTTTGGATTGAATATGTACCGTATCTTCTTCGAAGGTTTGTGTGTGAAGAAGAGGTGAAAATAAAAGTATAAAGAAAGATATAAGTATCAGTCTGCCCATAGTCAATCTGTTTGAAAACTAATGATTTCAATGGAGACTTGAAACAATAAATAAGCCAAAGAAAGTTAAGAATTACTTCTTTTTAGCCTTTCCCTTTTTTGCAGGAGTATTGTTGGCAATTAAAGTTTGAGCTTCTTCTAATGTCATGTTTTCTACACTAACATTTTTAGCTAACTCTACTTTTACCTTGCCTTTTATAACATTATGCCTTCCCCAACGAGCCTTTTCAACGCGAATGCCTTCAGACTCCCAGTTATGAATAACCTTTTCTCTTTCCTTCTTAAGCTTATCTTCAATGAGTTCCTCAATATCTTGTGCCGAAAGGTTATCCCAGTCGTACTTTTTGTTCACGTTAATGAACATATTGTCCCATTTTATGAAAGGCCCAAACCTTCCTTTACCTTTCTGAACCGGCTTATCTTGATAAACATAAATAGGTGCATCAGCCTCTTCTTTTTGTTTGATGAGCTCAATGCATTCGTCTAGCTCAATGCTAATTGGGTCGGCACTCTTAGGTAGAGAAATAAACTTCTCATCGTACTTAATATATGGTCCAAAACGGCCTATGGCGGTAACTACTTCTTTGCCTTTGTATTCGCCAACCTCTCTTGGTAGTTGGAATAGTTCTAGCGCTTCTTCTAGTGTTATACTCTCAATGAATTGCCCTTTTTTAAGGCTAGCATATTTAGGTTTATCTTCCTCATCTTCAGAGGCTTCACCTATTTGAACTAAAGGTCCGAATTTACCAAGTCTAGCAACAACAGTTTTGCCACTTTCCGGATCAATTCCTAACTCCCTACTAGCACCAACTTCTCTGCGGTCTATTTGCTCTGTTTCTTCTACAGTCTGATGGAACTTACCGTAGAAGTTCTTAATCATATTGTCCCAGTTTTGAGAACCCTGAGCAATTTGATCAAATTCTTCTTCCACATTAGCAGTAAAAGAGTAGTCTATCACATTTGGGAAATGATCTACCAAAAAGTCATTCACCACCATTGCAATATTGGTAGGGAAGAGCTTCGACTTTTCCGCACCAGTAATTTCCGTAAGAGCGTTAGACCGAATATTGTCATCTTTCAATATTAGCTCGATGTATTTACGCTCGTTACCTTCTCTGTTTTCCTTAACTACATACTCCCGCTTCTGAATTGTAGAAATAGTAGGGGCATAAGTAGAAGGTCTACCGATACCCATTTCTTCCAATTTCTTCACCAAACTAGCCTCTGTATATCTGGCAGAAGGGCGAGTAAAGCCTTGTCTGGCTTTTAAGAAATCTAACTTTAGGTTCTGACCAATAGATAATGGTGGAAGCATTCCCTTTGCCTCATCTCCACTTTCTTCATCGTCTGTAGATTCGATATAAACCTTTAAGAAGCCTTCGAAAACTATCACCTCACCATGGGCAACAAGTCTTTCTTTGTTAGTTGAAATGTCAATATTTACGGTAGTGCGCTCCAACTGAGCATCTGCCATTTGAGAGGCTACAGCTCTTTTCCAGATCAGTTCGTAGAGCCTTTTTTCGTTATAGTCTTTCCCAGCAGTATGTGCCGAAAAATCAGTTGGTCTTATGGCTTCGTGAGCTTCTTGTGCCGATTGAGACTTGGTTTTGAATACACGACTTTTTGCGTATTCAGCTCCATAAGCCGACTTTATTTCTTTTGCAGCACCGTCCATGGCCTCTTGAGAAAGGTTCACAGAGTCAGTTCTCATATATGATATCTTACCCGCTTCGTAAAGCCTCTGGGCCAAAGTCATGGTTTGAGAAACAGAGAAATTTAGCTTTCTACTGGCCTCTTGCTGAAGGGTAGAAGTTGTAAACGGAGCAGCTGGAGATCTTTTTCCAGGTTTTTTGTCGAGTGATTCGATAGTGAAGTTGGCAGCTTTACAACTTTCTAGAAAGGCTTGCGCCTCTTCTTCTGTATCGAAACGTTTAGGTAGTTCGGCTTTTAACTCTTTACCATCTATGTCGAAGATGGCTGAAACTTTAAAGAAAGATTGAACATCGAATTGATCGATTTCTCTTTCTCTTTCTACTACCAAACGAACTGCCACAGATTGAACTCTTCCTGCTGAGAGTCCTCTTTTTATCTTCTTCCAAAGCACTGGAGAAAGCTCGTAACCCACAATTCTATCTAGTATTCTTCTGGCTTGCTGAGCATAGACTAAATCTTCATCTATAGTCCTTGGGTTTTCCAAGGCCTTCTGAATAGCAGATTTGGTTATCTCTCTGAATACTATGCGCTTAGTGAAATCATCTTTAAGCTTTAATGCTTCTTTTAAGTGCCAGCTAATGGCCTCTCCCTCGCGGTCATCATCACTCGCTAGGTAGATGGTCTCTGCCTCTTTCGCTAACTTTCTAAGGTTTTTGATGACGTCTTTCTTGTCTGCCGTAACTTCATAGGTGGGGCGAAAGCCATTTTCAATATCAATAGCTTTATCTCCTTTGGGTAAATCTCTCACATGGCCATAACTAGAAACTACTTTGAAGTCTTTTCCAAGATATCCTTCTATGGTTTTAGCTTTAGCCGGTGACTCGACAATAACAAGATTTTTCGACATGTAGGGCTTGATTTTAATCTCTGAGCGCCTCAAAGATGCGCATAAAACTTTCAAAAAAACAAACGAATTGATTTTTCACCTGTTTTGCGATATATCAATACATTGCTTAATTCGTTGTTCAACAAACAACACAACATCAATTAAAATGGTTAGAAATTTATTATTGATTAGGCATGCGGAAGCTGAATTTCCGAGCGAACGCAAAAGAGATTTCGATAGAAACTTAACACCTAATGGTCAGAATCAGGGAATTATCTTGGCTAGCTACCTGAAAGAATTACCCTTTGAGCTAGACGCCATATACCACAGTCCATCTAAAAGAACCTTACAAACCAGCCAATTCATTCTAGATACTCTGAATAAAGTGCCCAGAATGATGGATGCCGAAGAATTATATGAAGCAACTGGAAACCTCATGAGGGCTTTTGTGAATAGAATGGATGATAATTTTAAAAATGTAGCTATTGTAGCCCATAACCCTGGTATTGCAGAACTACATAATTACCTCACCAGAAAATTTGAGTCTTACAGTCCCTCAACCTGTTCATGGCTAGAAGGGGAGTTTGAGAGTTGGTCTCACATTACAGAAAATAGTTTTACCGAACGAGATTTTTACTATCCTGGCCAAATCGGATAATGATCTATTGAGAATAATTGAGAAACTTTGGCTCAGTAAAAATTGAAGGTTTTATTTTTGACGCATGGCATCATTAGGAAGACATATTATAGTGGAGTACTACAACTGTTCTCCAGAATTATTGAACGATGTAGTTCATATAGAAAAAAGCATGGAAAATGCTGCAGAAGAGGCTGGAGCAACCATCATTAATTCAACTTTTCACCACTTTTCACCTTATGGTGTTTCTGGTGTTGTGGTTATACAAGAAAGCCACTTGGCTATTCATACATGGCCTGAATATGGTTATGCGTCTGTAGACTTATTCACCTGTGGAGATACGGTAAACCCTTGGGTTTCTTATCAGATGTTAAAAGATTCATTTCAGGCTGGGCATGGTTCGGCTGTAGAGTTGAAGAGGGGTGAAATGGCTTTATTGAAGAGAAAGAACTTTGATGTGAAAGCCATGAGAGATGAAAAAAGCTCTGAAGATGGTGACCCTATCAGAACCAGAGATGTATGGTTTACCGAGCGTGACGATAAAATAGCCCTTTCTCTCAAGCATGATGGTAAATTGTACGATGTGCAATCTGACTATCAGCGCGTAGAAGTGTATAATACACAAGCTTATGGTAATATGCTTACGCTAGATGGCATGGTAATGACCACCGAAAAAGATGAGTATGTGTATCATGAAATGATTACTCACGTTCCGCTTTTAACTCATCCAGATCCAAAAAGAGTGCTTATTATAGGTGGTGGTGATGGTGGAACCGCCCGCGAGGTTCTTAAACATGAGAACTTGGAAGAAGTGGTAATGGTGGAGATTGATGATAAAGTGATCGAGGCAAGTAAGATGCACTTACCAACTATAGCCCAATCGTTAGACCATCCTAAGCTAAACCTGATCATTGATGATGGAATCAAATATGTAAACGATGCTGCCGATGGTAGTTTCGATTTAGTTATTGTAGATTCTACCGATCCTGTTGGCCCAGCGGAAGGTTTATTCACTGTAGATTTTTATAAGGAGGTTCACCGAATACTCTCAGCTGATGGATTGATGATTACTCAAAGTGAGTCGCCAAGATTTAACAGCAAAGTCTTTAAGGAAATTTACCAGACTTACAGAGGAATCTTTGGTCAAGATAACGTACACTGTTACTTAGCTCATATTCCTACTTATCCAACTGGCATGTGGTCATTCAGCTACAGCTCAAAAGGATCGGCCAACCCAATGAACTTAAAGCCTACTGAAGAGGTAGATGCTTTTGTAAAGGCTAACAAGCTCAGATATTATAATGCCGATTTACATAAAGCAGCATTTGCATTGCCAAACTTTGTAAAAGAAATGATTGGGTAATGGCAACAGACTTCAATCCAAACAATGTTGGTATTAAGGGCACTCTATTTGGGTTGCCCTATAGTACCGATGATGCCAAAGTAGTGGTAATTCCTGTGCCTTGGGATGTTACTGTTTCTTATGGAGCAGGAACTTCAGATGGTCCTGAAGCTGTGTTGGAGGCTTCATCTCAACTAGACTATGAGCAGCCAGATCTTTCTGAAGCATGGAAGCTAGGTGTGGCTATGGCCGATATTCCTGAGGTTTGGTATTCACTAGGGAAGGAGTTGCGTGCCAAATCGGAACAGTACATTCAATGGCTCGAAGAGGGATCTAACCCAGTTTTAGCCAAAGAAATGGATGCTATTCTTGAAGAAGTGAATGAAGAATGCGCTCAACTGATGAAGTATGTTGAGCAAGAGTGCGACTATTGGCAGGAGAAAGGTAAGTTAACTGTGCTACTTGGGGGAGATCATAGTACTCCTTTGGGACATATCAGATCTTTAACCAAAAAGCATAAGGGCTTAGGAATCCTTCAGATTGATGCTCATGCTGACCTCCGGACGGCTTATGAAGGCTTTGAGTTTTCACATGCGAGCATTATGTACAATGCTTTAAAGGATGAAAATCTAGGAAAGTTAGTGCAGGTTGGCATCCGTGATTATTGTCAAGAAGAGGCTGATCTCGTTAAAGGTTCGAAAGGAAGAGTAGTTAGCTTTTACGATCAGGTAATTAAAGAAGAGCAATATGCTGGTGTTACTTGGGATGCTATTTGCGAAAAGATAATTGCCGAACTGCCAGAGAAAGTCTACATCTCATTCGATATTGATGGCTTAGACCCTAAGCTTTGCCCAAATACAGGTACTCCTGTGCCTGGTGGCTTTGAGTTCGAACAAGTGATGTACTTGTTTAAAAAGCTGGTACAATCGGGTAAAACTATTGTGGGAGCCGACCTAAATGAAGTTTCACCTTCAGATGATGAGTGGGATGCCAACGTGGGTGCAAGAGTGCTCTATAGGCTAATCAACTTAATGGCTATGAGTCAGGGCTTGCTTTAAGCCCTCACTTCAAAACAGTCTTTCTAATCCCTAGTTCTCTAGTCTTTTTCATTACGAAGGCTACAAATTCAAATGGTGTTCTGGCATCGGCTGTAATAATAACACAAGAATCTGCAGGCAAGGCATATTTATGCTCATTTATCTTACCCATGAATACGGCTTCAAAACTATTAATGGGTAAGTCATTGTTATTTAGATATATAAGCCTTCTTTCATCAATATGAAGATTAAATGTGATGTGCTTTTCGGATAACATCTGGGCATAGAGAAACAAGACTTCTTCAGGACGTTGTTCACCCATGTTTTCCAGTTCTCTCTGAGCCTTAAGGAATGGCTCCTTAGGAATGAAGGATGGAATGCTAAGTGCTTCGGGTTTAAACTCTTCTATAATGGAATAGATCTTTTTATGAAGAATGTCAACATGCTCAAATTCACCTTCATTCAAAATTCCCTTCTCTATTAATGCAGTCTTAAATGATTGAACTACCTCTGTGACATTCACTTCAATTCTATCGTTGTTATAGTGCTTCTGAATGATGTCTATTGAAGACGTTTGATCTCCGTGCCATTGAAAGAATAATAGAAGCAAAATGATAGCTTTCATGAGGTGAGTTTAACTATATAAATAGTTGAAACCAAAGAATTATTCTCCGATTTAAAAGAGAACTGTTGGTGAATGAAGTCTTATCTGTTATTATAGCGGCTTCACATAATTTGAGACTGTGGGATTTATAGAAGACGCTGTAGCTTTTTTTGCCGGATGGATTTGGGGAATACCTCTTTTAATTCTTTTAATGGGTGGGGGGCTTTTCTTTATGGTATACGCTCGCTTCAGCCCATTTCTATATTTTAAACATGCCATTCAGGTATTAGCTGGTAAATACCACGAAGAAGATAAAGAGGGTCAAATTAGTCACTATGAGGCGCTTTCTACAGCGCTTGCGGCTACTGTGGGTATGGGTAACATTTCTGGAGTGGCTGTGGCCATCACCATGGGAGGCCCAGGTGCTATCTTCTGGATGTGGGTTTCGGCATTCTTCGGAATTGCCACAAAATTCTTCACCTGTACTTTGGCAGTTATGTATCGTGGAAAAGATTCTGACGGTGAAGTTAGGGGTGGTCCCATGTATGTAATAACCGAAGGCTTAGGTAAGAAATGGAAACCTCTGGCGGTTTTCTTCTGTATTTTCGCATTGATTGGTGCATTGCCAATATTCCAAGCCAACCAGCTAACCGCTGCCCTTAATGAAGTGTTGGCGCCATCCATTGGTTATGATGTGGCTTCATCATTCACCTTTTTAGGAATAGATATACCTTACGCTTCAGCCGTTATTGGTGTAATACTCACCGTATTGGTTTCTTCTGTGATCTTTGGTGGAATTAAGAGGATTGCTAAAGTGGCCTCAAAGATGGTTCCTTCTATGGTGGTGCTTTATTTCATTCTTGTAGTCTACATTCTAATTCAAAACCTAGCTGGTATTCCGGAGATATTTGCTTCAATTCTTGAAGAAGCCTTTAACGGCAATGCCATTTTAGGAGGTGGTGTTGGTGCCATAATTGTAACTGGAGCCAAACGAGCTGCATTCTCGAATGAAGCGGGTATAGGAACTGCCCCTATGGTACACGGAGATTCTAAAACGGATGAGCCAGTAAGAGAAGGTTTGGTTGCTATGCTTGGTCCAGCTATAGATACGCTTTTGGTTTGTACCCTTACCGCTCTAGTAATTCTGAGTACTGGTGTTTACAAACCGTATATAGGAGATGGCAACATAGCAGGTATTTCTTTAACACTCGAAGCATTTAATGCTGCTATTCCAGGTTACGGAGCTTACTTCTTAGGACTGTGCATTCTGGTTTTTGCCGTGAGTTCTCTGCTTTCTTATTCTTACTACGGAGTGAAGTGTGTGTCTTTTATGCTGGGAGCTAAGAACGGAAACCTTTATAACTATTTGTATATAGGTACTATTATTATCGGGGCTGTTACTTCGCTGGGTTTTGTGGTAAACCTGATAGACAGCAGCTTTGCTCTAATGGCCATACCTACCATGATTTCTGCCATATTATTGGCGCCTAAAGCATGGAAAGCAGCTCAAGACTACTTCGCCAGGCTTAAGGCAGGGGAGTTTGATAACTAGTCAATAGCTATTAGTCATTAGTCATTCATAACCGAATGACTAATGACTAATTTCCAATGACCGACTTAAGTGCTTCAACATTCTTTTTACTATTCCCAATGAATATCTCATTGTCAATAATGAAAACAGGACGCTTTAGAAAAGTGTATTCTTCCAAAATATAGTTTTTCATTTCTTCTTCAGTGAGGACTCTTTCATTGAGGCCAAGTGCACGATATTTTTGGGCCACTTTAGAAAATAAGCTCGCATAGCTTCCTGCAAGCTCTTTCATTTGTTCAACTTGAGTTTTAGTTATGGCCTCGTTTTTGATATCTTGCTTCTCAAATCCTTCAAGGTTGAGTTCGCTCATTATTCTTTTGCAGGTATCGCAAGTGGAGAGGTAGTAGACTTTCTTCATATTCGATCTGTTGTTTGTCTTTTTTTATGGAAACTGACAAAATCAGCCGCAATTAAACAATTTTGGGATACTAATATTTGTATGTTTTGATCAAATGCCTTTTTTTGTGATGCTGTTAAAAATAACTAAACTACTAAACTGTCTGAAAGGAACGCTGACCTTTCATTAAAACTAAAATCAAAAACTATTATGAAAAGATTATCTAATGTTGTTCTAGCTGCTATTTGTTTTGTCTTTGTGTCTGTTTCAGCACAAGCTCAAGACGAAATCACAGATCAGGACTACAAGGATTACGCGATTATCCTTTTGGCTCAGAAATCAATTACTGATAAAATCAGCCCTATGGTGAATGAATTGATTGAAAAGCAAGAGGGTATGACTGGTCAGAGATTCCAAGAGCTTCAGAAGAAATCTGGTGAGCCAGCAGCTGACTGGGAGAAGCAATTCTTGGCGCTTGTAAACAAGCAAATCGATGCAAAGAAGAAAGCTGCAGGTAGTGTAGTTGGTACTTTGGCTAAACATAGCCTTGGAGCTAAAAAGTACAATGCCGTGAAGAAGGCTTACGCTGGTGGTGGAGATGCAAAGTCAAAAGTTGACGCATTCTTGGCCGAACTAGCTCAATAAGAACCCTTAATCAACCTTAACATACTAAAAACGAAAAGAGACTGCTTTGGCAGTCTTTTTTTTGTCCATGAGTTTACTGTAAGGGTTTATAATCTTACTTCTAGCATCTATTTTCTACCCCTTTCCATAATAATTGAATACGTTTGTCTTTATAATTGAAAAAGCCTTTCATTGATACGTCTATACCGCCTTTTCCTGCTTACTCTCCTGTTGGGTATAACATTTAACCAAGTAGATGCTCAGTTTTGGAAAAAAAAGAAAAAGAAGGAGGGTAACGTACAAGGTTTTGTGCTTGAAGAGGCCCAAACACCAGAGGAAAGGAAAAAGGCCATGGAACGGCAGCTCACTAGCCCGGTGAGAAAAATGCTCAATCGGTTCAACCTGAGTGTAGAGAAAAGCTACGGATATTTTTCTTATCAAAATCCGCTAGAAGGGGTGTCTGTTATTAGAAACCCGAGAAACGATCTGCTTTATATTGTCCCTATTGGTGAAGAATCGACAGCGCAGCCTAGTGTTGCCTATAGCAATTGGTTTAATAGATTTACCGAAGTTGATATTTCGAGAATAGATGACGATAGTCAGATTGTAAGAACAGATACAGCCTCATTCGTCTATAACAATTCAGGTCGTTATAATCCGCTGACTCTGAGGCTATCGTATAGCATTAAAAAATTAGACAAAGGCCATTTCGAAAGAACTGGAGAAAAGAGGTATCTAGATGATGATATGCTTCGCATAGGAGGCGGAATAGGGTGGGGCGCACATAAGTTTAGGCATCCGAGTTCAGAGCAAGATGTAGACCCATTGCTGAGACGATATCAGCTACCTGAAACCAAGATATCTACAACCAAAATGTTTGCTTCGGTCACTTATAACTTCTACTCTCTGGGAGACTTCTCTATGTTGGCCGATGTTTATGGTGGTGTTTGGAAGATCAAACAGTCGCAAATTAATTCGGATAACATCAACTACGAGCCATTTTTCAATGTCGGGCTCATGTTCCAAACCACATTCTCAAAGTATTTCAAAGGCTACATTAGACCATCATTTGAAATGAGGAGCTATACCTTGGCCAACGATGTTCTTTCTACCCAGCACAAATATTCCATCTTTAGCATAGACTTAGGTCTACTATTCAAGTATCCTGTCTACCCAAGAAATAAGTACAAGGCCGATATGGTGCAAATGGAACATGTTTTCAACGGAAAAATGTACCGAGGTAGGCCGTTCTATAAGAAGCAAAATCCTCGCTACGGACAGCGAGGCGTTAACAGAAAAGCCAAGGGTTGGTCATTCCCAATTATAAAGGACAAAAAGTCTAAAAAAGGTAGCGAAAAAGGTGGTGGAAATGGCAATTAAACCTTTCATTTTAACCGCTTCTACAGATAATATTTAGTATCTTGCGCCTTTAATTAAAACGGACTTTTTAACCAATTTATGGCAGACGGAGACAAGGAAACCATCATCCCCATTAACATAGAAGATGAGATGAGGGGTGCATACATCGACTACTCCATGTCGGTGATTATCTCAAGAGCATTACCAGACGTCCGAGATGGACTAAAACCAGTTCACAGAAGGGTTCTTTACGGAATGCTCGACCTAGGGGTTAACTGGAACAAACCTTATAAAAAATCAGCTAGAATTGTAGGAGAGGTGCTTGGTAAATACCACCCTCACGGAGATTCATCGGTATACGATACCATGGTACGTATGGCCCAAGAATGGTCGTTACGATATCCTTTGGTAGACGGGCAAGGTAACTTCGGTTCCATTGATGGTGATTCGCCAGCAGCTATGCGTTACACCGAGGCTAGGTTGAAAAGGATTGCTGATGAGATGTTGGCCGATATCAATAAGGATACGGTAGACTATCAATTCAACTTTGACGATTCATTAAAAGAGCCAACAGTTTTACCCGGTAAACTCCCTTGTTTATTGGTAAATGGTAGCTCCGGTATTGCGGTAGGTATGGCTACTAATATGGCGCCTCACAACCTTACTGAGGTAGTGAATGGTACCATCGCATATATCGACAACAATGACATAACTATCGATGAGCTTACGCAGCACATCACAGCTCCTGACTTTCCAACTGGCGGAACCATTTATGGTTACACAGGTGTAAAGTCTGCTTTCGAGACAGGTAGAGGTAGAGTGGTGCTTAGGGCCAAAGCCGATATTGAAGTCTTGAAGTCTGGTCGTGAGCAAATCATTGTAACAGAAATTCCTTATCAGGTAAACAAAGCCAGCATGATCGAGAAGACTGCTGCTTTGGTAAATGAGAAGAAAATTGAAGGTATTTCTGATATCAGAGATGAGTCGGATAGAAGCGGAATGCGCATTGTCTATGAGCTAAAGAAAGACGCCATAGGTAATGTTGTATTGAACAACCTGTATAAGTATACACAGCTTCAATCTTCATTTGGTGTGAATAACGTGGCCTTGGTAAAAGGTAGACCATACACATTAAACCTTAAAGACTTAATAAAGAACTACGTAGACCACAGACATGAAGTGGTTATTCGTAGAACGCAATATGAACTCAATGAAGCTGAAAAGAGAGCACACATCTTAGAAGGCTATCTTATTGCACTAGATAATCTCGATGAGGTTATCAATCTAATTCGTTCTTCAAGAGACCCTGAAATAGCGAAAGCAGGTCTAATGGAGAATTTCGGTTTGTCAGAAATACAAGCCAAAGCCATCTTAGAAATGCGACTTCAAAGATTGACAGGTCTTGAAAGAGACAAGATCAAGAAGGAGTATGAAGAGATAATGGAGCTTATTGCTAAGTTGAAAGAGATTCTTGAGAAAGAAGAACTTAGAATGGGCATTATCAAGGATGAGCTTATTGAAATAAGAGACCGTTATGGCGATGAGAGAAGAACTGATATAGTTCATTCTGCAGAAGACTTCACTACGGAAGATATGATTCCGAATGAGGAAATGCTCATCACCGTTTCTCACCAAGGATATATTAAGAGAACGCACCTTTCTGAGTATAGAACTCAAGGAAGAGGTGGTGTTGGTTCTAGAGGGGCTGGCTCTAAGGAAGACGACTTTACGGAATACCTATTCACTGGTATGACCCACAACTACTTGTTGATCTTTACTGAGTTTGGTAAAGTGTTCTGGAAGAAAGTATGGGAGCTGCCAGAAGGAAGTAAAACGTCTAAAGGTAGACCAGTTCAGAACTTGATTAATATTGAGCCTGGAGACAAGATCAGAGCCATTATCAATGTTGAAGACTTGAAGGATGAAGACTATGTAAACAACCACTTTGTGGTTATGTGTACTGAATCTGGAACTATCAAGAAAACTTCTCTTGAGGCATATTCTAGACCAAGAACTAACGGTATAAATGCCATTACCATTAACGAAGGAGACCGATTATTAGAGGTTAAATTCACAAATGGCGACAACCATATTATTATCGGTAAAAAGTCTGGTAAGGTGGTTCATTTCCACGAAAGTGACGTTCGATCTATGGGGAGAACAGCCGCTGGAGTAAGAGGAGTGACCCTAGAAGGAGACGATGATAGAGTAGTTGGCATGGTATGTGTAGCTAGAGAAGACGCTAACCTGTTAGTTGTCTCTGAAAAGGGCTACGGAAAGCGCTCTCCAATAGAAGATTACCGCATTACCAAAAGAGGTGGTAAGGGTGTTAAGACCATTAACATTACTGAGAAAACCGGTAACTTAGTATCCATAAAAGAAGTGATTGATACAGATGATTTGATGATTATCAACAAGTCGGGAATCACCATCAGAATTTCTGTAGAGAACCTAAGAGTTATGGGCCGAGCTACACAAGGAGTGAAGCTAATTAGGTTACAAGAAGGAGATGAAATCTCTTCTGTAGAAAAGATAGAACAAATAGCTGAAGATGAAGAACTTATGGATTCTTCAGAAAACGAAAATAACGAAGGAGGCGAAGCGCCAACTTCAGAGACTACCGAATAAAAATTGAAACTAAAATTAGACTAAAATACTCATGAAAAAACTGTTTTTAACTGTAGTACTTTCATTCCTGGCAGTGGGAGTATTTGCACAAAAGAAAGTATTAAAAGAGGCTGAGAAAGCATTAAGAAAAGGTGAGATTGACAATGCGATAACTAATGCTACTCAAGCATCTCAAGATGCTGAAACCAAAGTTGACGCCTTAGTACTATTAGGCGATATCTATCAAGAAAAATTCTTGACTGGTGGCCTAACCAATATGGAAGATGCTCAAAAAAGCTTCGATTGGTATATGAAGGCGATGGAAGTAGCTGACGACAAGGTGAAAGAAGACCTTATGCAAGAAGCTATTCTAAACCCTGCTGATGATACTAAAGCAATGGGTGGTTCTAAGTTAGGTGCATTAGAGGCTGTTTTGCTTAACGAATCTAATAAGGCTATGGAAGCTGAAGATTATGAAAGAGCTTACAAATGCTTGAAGATCGTTACTCAGATTAACTCAGATATTACAAAAGACTTTTTTGCTGGTTATTCTGCTGAAAACGCTGGAATGGATGATGAAGCTGTAGCATACTACAAAAAAGTAATTGCTTCTGAAGAAGACTATGACAACAAGAGCTATGCCTATAATCAGGTAATCACCAACCTTATCGATAATGAAAATTATGATGAGGGCTTGAAAGTGTTGAGAGCTGCTAAAGAAGAGTATCCAGAAGAAAAGCTTTATCCGCAATGGGAAGTAGATATTCTTATTAAGATCGATCAGATGGATGAAGCAATTGAGGGACTTGAGAGCTTAATCGCTCAAGGTGATGTAGAGAAGAATATTTACTACATGTTGTCATACCTACAATGGAACAATGAGGATTTCGATGATGCTTTAGTGAACGCTAAGAAGGCTTTAGAGATGGATCCTAATTACCCAGAAGCTTTATATGTTGCAGGATCTGTGGTTTATAATCAAGGTGCTGAGTTAATGTCAAAAGCTAATAATGAGGTAGATGATGATGCCAAGTATCAAGAGTTGAAGAAGCAAGCAATGGACAAGTTCAAAGAGGCTCAGCCATATTTTGAGAAAGCCATTGAAGCCGATCCTAATGATGTGTACTCATTAAGACCATTGAGTACTATCTACGATCAGTTAGGAATGGATGACAAGAGAGATGCCATCCTTGATAGACTAGATGCACTAGAAGGAGGTAACTAAGAAATAGAAGGAGGTTAAATAGGCCTCCTTCATTTTCGAAGTTTATATTTAACATAATATAAATTATATAACAACAATAATGTTTTGCGTAATACGGAGCTTGTAGAGTATTTAACATAAGAACAGTTATCGTCACTCCAGTGCGATAACGTCAGTTCTTATGTTAAGCAAAACACGGATGGCCCATTCATAAGGTTTACCAGAAAATTCTGATGCTCTATTTTCTTGTGTACGTCCTGTCGTACAGATTGCTTCCGAATATTCGATTGTCGCGCGCTTCATTTATTTGGCGAATGAGCGCAACGAATGCTGGGCATTTCTCAAGTGTTAGCCCGAGTCTTCAGGCTTGCCTGTTAAAATCGAACGCTTCTCGAAGCCCTGAACCATATTGAACTTCAATGAGTGAGATTCGCGAGCACGATTTAAAATAAATCCAAACGATCGCGAGCAAACATATGTGAACCTGGGCTCTGTTGGCGCTTTACTGATTTTTTGGCTGTCTAACTGAGCTGTGTGCTGGTCCGAGGCCTTTCTCTTTGCTGTGGGTCATTAAGGTCGACATTGCGAGTGTAGCGCGGCAATCTCCTCATTGCTTTGTGGATTTGTGTTAATGATGATTGCCCTATAGACAGACCACTCGCTAAATTCATTCTCTGAATAAATTCTTAACGCTCAATCTCATTCAAGCCGTCCCGATACTTCGGGAGGCTCAAACTTTCTGCCTTGATGCAGAAAGTATGCAAAGAAATCAAGAAGGAATAATCGGCCAGCCGCACAAGGCGGACGCATCTCCGCGATTCCTTCATCCCACCCGCCTTCAAAAACTCAACTTCACTTATACCTAAGGATATAGTTATACATTCTTACCACTCCCAGTCAATAGCCAATATCCGGCTGATCACTTCGGTAATTACAAGGGCAAGTAAATCCTGTCCTTTTGAGCCAGGCACAGCTGAACGCTTCTTGTGAGTAGACACAATTTTTTTATTTACATTCTAGGAGTTCATTAGTCGGAATGACTTTTTCTAATATCTCGGAATTGCTGAAAATCACTTTTCCAAAGTGCTTATATTGTACTTTTTCATAGTCCTTTTCTCCTTCCCAATACCAAGAACTTATTAAATGTAATAGTTTGTTAGACACCTTCAAATCGTACTTCTTCTGATAATAGAATGTATTAACTACACATAATTGCCTGTTGGCATTTGGTTCATAAACGTAATCGATTGTTTTCGTCCTAAGGAAACTCAAAAAGTCTTTGGTATAGAAGAACTTTTGTTCATTGATTGAATAAATAATGGCGGAAAAATTAAAGAAAGAAGTTTCAGGTATAATGCGTTGTAGATCAAGGTTCAGATGCTTTTGTCTATGGTTGAAAGCCCATGTCTTATCCATTCTCCAAATGTCGATGTTCTTACCATCTAATTCAATCTTATAACCACCAAATGAATTTTGACGATATTTTAAGCCTTCCAACACTTTGTCAAGTCCATCATCAGATTCAATCACCAGATCTACATCGCGCACCAAATACTTATGGAGAAAATAGTTTCTGATTATGCCACTGAATAAATATACCTTGGTTGACTTAGATAATTGATCAATTAACCTGAATATTTCGCCCTCTAAAATGTTTCTAAGAAAGCTAGAGAACTTTTGCTCATGGTTTTTGATCTCAATCTCTATATCAGCTAATCTTCTGCCCACTTAGTTTTTGATAATGTTGCAATGCGAATTGGTCGGTCATACCGGAGATAAAATCAACAATTACTCTCAACTTATAATAATCCGGTAGTGAATCAAAATCAGATCTTTTCTTAAAACCGTTTTCGAAAAGTGCTGCCCGAATTAAACTTCCAGAAATCATACCGATTGCCCTTTTTCTGTAATGCTTCGATTCAGAAAAAATAAATTCGATATAAAAATCCAAAAGGCCAGTAATAATAGAGTGTCCGGTCAGCTCTAATTGTTGAATTTCTCTTTTTGGAAACACATTTACGCCTACAAATTCCCTCAGAATATCTGATAAACCATTAGGATCATCATCTATCAATTCTTTATTGTATTCACCCTCACATATCCCTTCAAGGTGATTCACAAAGTTATAAACTGCTATTTTCACCAATTCAGAAATTAAGAATATTCTAAGCTTTACCATTTTGGTTATTTCGCTTCCTAAGCCACTTGTTTTGTCTAAATCCTTAATTTTCTTCTTGACCTTTGGAATACCGACAAGAATCTTTTTTACATCGTCAAACCCATACCACCCTTTATTGAAGCCATCTTCTATGTCCATTACCAAATAACAGATTGAATCTGCGGCTTCCATCAAAAATGCAAGAGGATGCCTTTTGAATTCGTCAGCAGATTTAAGGTCACAATTGTCAATTATTTTCTTTAATACATCTGCCTCCGATTGAAAAACCCCTCTCTTTTTTGTGGCGAGATATTTTTTATCGATTTGGCCAGAATTGGGATACTTCAAGAATGCCCCCAATGTACCGTAAGTCAAATTAAGTCCATGTGCGTCATTTAAAACTTGAAGCTTGGTCAATACGCGAAAGCCTTGAGCATTACCATCAAAGTTTGTAAAGTCCTCTTTCTCAAGCTTACTAAGCTCTATTCTATTCGAGATATGAAACTTATCTTCTTTATTGTTATTAAAAAATCGTTCGAAATAATTTGCTATGACTGATTCACCAAAATGTCCAAATGGTGGATTTCCAATATCATGAACTAGACAAGCATTTTTTAAAATCACAGGGATGTTTCTATGTATATCCTGTTTTTTAAGATTTGTCTTGTGTAAAAATAATTTATCTTCAACGACCCTTAAACCCAAGGAATGACCAATAGCCATAACCTCCATGGAATGAGTTAATCTTGAATGTATATTGTCATCTAACGTCAATGGGAACACCTGGGTCTTATCATGCATTCTTCGTGTTGCAGGGCTGAAGATTACTCGGCCAAAATCACTTTCAAATTCATTTCTTGAATCACCTTTCTTTTCTCGTTCAGTGCTTCTTAGTCTTTGTGAGTTTAAATATTTATTCCAATCCATTTTATCTACATGTAAAAGCTATACTTTAATTGCTCTTTTTCGTCTTCGTTGAGGTATTTTAAAATATCACCAACCTTTCGGGCACATTCTATAGTGATAGGATATTTTCTATCAAATTGAGTATTGTTCCAATTCATTTTCGTCAAAGCCAATATCTCTTCACAAATTTTATTGGGAGAGCTGTCATATTTAAAAAGTCGTACCAAAATTGGTGATGGTATATACTTTGCTGGGTATGTCTCAAAAAAATCAACAGAACCTCTTGTATACAGCAGATGATTATGGCTATCAAGAGCAAGGTGACTTCCTCTTCTTGGAGCAAACATTCCTTCTCTAAAAAGCCGTAAATCGGTACGCATGATTGTTACCATATCAGTTGAATAAACGGCATGTTCGTTTGCCGCTTTCTCAAACCCTCTAATCTCGTCTTCATTGAAATTTGAGGTTTTATGAATCACCAAGCGTTGGGGGTTAATTCTTAAAGAGTCTCTATATTCAGTCAGAGCTCTATTCATTAACCTGTATGCTTGGTCTTCACTTAAGTGGGGAATTCTATCGTTGCTTTTGATTTCAACAGGCTCACCCCTTAGAATTACTCCTTTTCCAACTTCGTTAAAAATTTGAGCGATACTGGTTTGAAGAGTTTTTTTGTCTCTGCTTCGATAAAAACTTATACCTGCATAACAATCAATTGAGGCTGAGTCTTTTCTCAATGCCCATGGCGTACCTCCAGCCTTATAATATAGTGCTGTGTATAGATTCCAAGCAATTGACGCAGGGTCCTGCATACTTGAAGAAGGTTTAACAATTCTATCTCTTACTATCTGAATTAGAATGTTATACTTCATTGACTTTGCTTTAAAGAGTCTTCTGAAGTCCGTTTCTAGAGAGTGCTCTTCTTCATCTTCAGCATCATTGCCATTCTGATATTCATTGTCATTTTCCTGAGTAGAGTCAGCATTAGCGGATGGCTTTTCTGGATCTTTTTCACTCTCTAAAAAACCTTGGACAAATTTTTCAGGAAGAACACATATTATAACATCAGCTACCTTGTTTTTTGCTAAGAACTTTATCTCGTTCAGATATAAATCAATAGTTGCTGAAATCAAGCTTTCGACACTGTCCGAGTTCTCCTTTATCTTATCAAATTCAGAATTGTTTAGATTCCTAATATATGTTTCGTCATAGATTATTTCAGATTTGAAGGCTGTTTGACTATTGAACCCCGGAAAGGCCGGGAATAGCTTTGGTTTTTCTCTTTTACTTTCTTTTCCCGGAATGTAGTCTTTAGAATTAATTAACCAATTGAGAACTTTTTCAACGCTTTCCTCCTTACCTACAACCCCTAATTTTATCTGTACAGGTCGAACTTGATTTCGGTCGTAAGTACCTTTGGTTGCAATCCCATCTTTAGGACAAACACTTAGCCCTTCTCCAAACTCTAATAGAGGTTCTTTGATGTGCCTAAACTCCATAATTAGTTGAATAATGGGTTATCGATTACTCCTTCATTGACTTTTTCTTGCTTTGGGTTCCATTCATCATCCTTTATTGCAAATCCTGATTTGAATTCCTCAAAGTCTCCTATTTTAAAATCATAGGGCAGCGTAGCTTGGAACATTTCTGACGGGGAATCTAGCTTCTTAATATTCCAAAGTATAAATCGGAGATCGTGATAAATTGACTTGTTATCATCGTTTTGTTTTTTCCCAGTCATGTAATACTGAGAAAATCTACTTTTCCGATAACCATTCGTAGTAAAACTATAGGTGGGATTAATGCTAAAAAACCACCTTCCGTCAAATTCAAAAATGGATGAAGAAAATGCCAAATGTCTAAAACAGATAATATGAGTCTTGTTCTTATTCCATATCTCACTTATCACTGATCGAGGCTGGGGTTTTTTATTCAGTTTCCAAGTAACCTTGACTTCTTTAGGCATATCTGCGTTAGGAGACTTTATTCTAAAAATCTTATCTGGATGGTACCACTCGAACTTCACTGTTTTTAGATACTCCCTTAAAACCGCATTTAATAAATTCTTGAAAACTCGTTTCTTATCTTCATCGAAGCAGAATTCCTCAATACTCAGTTCTGTACTAGTTCCTTGATCTACTAGCCCAGCTAGAGATACATCCTTTGTAAAATCTCTGAAGGAGATTAGTTGTTGACCATGGATAACCCAGTCTTCACAGTATTTATCAGGATTATTCTGATTAATAGCCTCTTTAAACAAGTCCCTATCATTGAATTTTCTCATCTTTTGCCCCTTCTCCTTTTTACGCTCAATCAAGTCCTTTTTTAATTTTTCTTTTTCAATGTTAAGATCAACCACAAATAGACTCTTAGGAAGATCTAGTGATACTAAATTGAGGAAGTAAGGCTCTGTCCTCAAGTCCGGGCTCTTCGTATCTTGAATTCTAGCTTTAACTTTTTCCTCATGAAACTCTTCCGTTAGAAGTGCTTCGATACGCTCAATTTTATTCAATGACAAGGATTGAATGTGAGAAAACAAACTATTGAAATTCAAGAAGTGTCGGTCATCCTCTAAAACGATCTTTGTCCCTACTTCAGAGAGTACTTTTTGAGAGTTTACCTTAACATCATTTGTAGTTAAAAAGAGGAAAAAGACTTCATCAAATAGTTTATGAAGATCATTTTTCCTAAAACTCTCAAGTGTCTTTTTGACTTTGTGGGATGAGTATGTCGAAGTAATTTGAAAAGCTAATCTGTTATCAAGATCGATAAGATCGACCGCTGGATAATTCTTTTTTATTTGGTTAGCATTCACCAGCTTATAATCAAAAACCAAATTCAATAAAGGTATCAGCAGGTATTCAGACTGAATGTTGATATCAAAGAATGCATTTTTATTAGAAATCTGTATTTCGGTGCTAAACCTTGTTAGAGATTCTAGAATACTATTGGTTAACCTTATTCTTTTCACTTATGTTCATTGTCAGAAATTATTGTTAGTGCTTAAATTAGCTAATTAAATCTTAAGATTTAAGGTAATATTTGAAAAGTCATAATGATGATTTTACATTGAAACAATAGTCCAAATTCCACACACATGCTTGTGCAGGCACTATGCAAGAGTGTGCCATTGCCTCCCCTCCTGCGTGGCTAATTGGCCAGCCCTTCTTAGAATGAAAAGCTCGCTAGAAACCCCAAGCTTACTTAACATAAAACTGTGGACATTATATAACAATAATAGTGTTTTGCGGCCACGCAGTGGTTTACATAAGATCAGTTATCGTCCCGATAGCTATCGGGATCTATACGATAACGACAGTTCTTTTGTTAAGCAAAACAGGGCCAGCACCACCAACCGTTTGCTTTTATATTTCAATATGAATCTACGTGGGTCGGTAACCGAGCGCTTGGTTTACATGAACCATAGCTATTTATTTAGTATAATTAGAAACACAAAATAACACGTCACTTTACCACATACAGATATGGCAACCGATCCGTTTGAAATAAGCACCGAATTTTTAAAGTCCTTTGGTGATGACTTCGAGACCTTCGACCACAAAGGCTTTTTGCAGGCCGTAATTCATATTGCTGCCGATCAGGCTCCAGGAAAATCCAATAAGCTGATCAAGTATGTGGTAGACCTAGTTTTCTTTCCAAGCAGTGCCGATAAAAAGAAGAAATCTCTCTGGGATCAGATAGAAGGAAAGGTCTCTAATATGGTTGATCATAAGGTAGATGATGCGGTTCAACAGGCACTTGGAGAGCTTACGGCATCTAACCTCATCAAGAGAATTCGCAATTTTGGTAATCTTTTTAGGCAGTTGGCTTTTATAAGCAATGCCCGTGAAAAACGACTACATCTGATTGTATTGACTTCAGAAACCAATACCATGCTGGCAGAGCTTAACAATGTGCCTCCCCTGCATCTACTCCAGGTTGCTAGATTAATGCAAGTACTGGCAGTTACACACATTGCTGTGCTTATGGAGCTCAAAGCCATGGAGCCTCATACTTATAGGCATCAGGCTGCTCTTAATAATATGGCCATCCTTTATTCCGATAGTGCCGCTTCTATGTTTCATCGATCTATGGCATGGAGAAGATCCATGATTGCTTCAGGCAAAGGAGAAATTCACTATAGAGATGGCTTAGAAGAACAAGAAGTGCTCAAAGCTAAAACAAAAGTTATCACCATGACTGTTTACGATCGCTTTGCTCAAGGGCGATGGTCGCCTGGCTTGGGCACGGCAGTTATAATAAAGGAGACGCCTAGAGTACCTGTAGATCGCGGTCAGGTCGAATTTCAGGATACGAAAATGGCGGTTTATGAGGCTCTGAGGTCTTATGATGAGAAGGTTCAGGAAGAGTGGACCAAAACTTGGAATGAAGCACTTCTAAATACCACCAAAAGTTTTATGAATTTGGTTGACTGGGATGGTAGAAATCGAGAAATGGCTGGGCTCATTGAAAGGCAGCCCAACAACTTAATATTCCCCGTTGTACCGAGTAGAAGTAAGTATCATTCTGCCAATTCTCTTGAACGAATTGACTTGTTCTTAGAGCAGCAGATGGATCAATTTCAGTTAAGTGGGCCACGTTATGTACAAACCTATCGCCCACCTGCACCTGGGTTTTCTACAGATCATAACATGGTTTTTTCTAGAGGCGATACCTATGACACGGCCATGGCGTGTATTTACTTTTTGGTGAGGGATAATTTGGAGCGAGCACAGGCGCTGGGTGATGGTTTGGTGCAAGCTATGAACCACGACCCGATTGGCGAAGGTAGAATTGTAGCCGCAACAGTAGCCGATAGGCTTATTGACCCTGATATGAATTTTACCACCTCTATTTATGTGCCTGATGGAGGGCGAAGGGATATCGGAAATATGTCGTGGGCTGGTATAGCACTTACACGCCTTTACCATAAAACCAAGGTTCATCGTTATTTGCATGCTGCGGAAACCATAGGTCAATGGATTATTACAAACTGCACTAAAGAAGATGAACTCCAGGGCTTTACAGGTGGTGAAGACCATTGGGGGAATCCGTATCACTGGAGGTCTGTAGAGCATAATGTAGATTGTGTTTCCTTCTTTGATAACCTGTGGGTATTGACAGGTAATGATGCTTGGAAAAACGCCAGAGAAAGAGCTAGAACATTAGTGAAAGGCTGTTTTTGGCAGAATACGTATTATGTTACGGGAACTGGTATAGCAAGCGACATTAACCATACTGTAGTACCAACCGACTGTCAGAGCTGGGTTAGTTTAGCACGAATAAACCCTGAAACGGACATGTCTAGTCTTTCCTTTATGATTGATGCTATGACGACCAAATCTAAAGGGTTTAAAGGAACCAAGTTCGCACTTGCTGGCTCAGAAATACAAAATGAAGCTACTGCAGGGGCTGCCATGTCGCTTTGGTTTGCCAGACAGGTAAGTTCGTCTTTCGAGAAGGTTTTTGATGAATACATGGAGAGTCTGGTTAGGCAAATTAAAGAGGCCGAAAACAGTATAGGCTACGGCTTAGTGGCCACTCCTGCTAAAGAGGCACATACTGGTGAAGGTTTAGGCTGGGCATATTTCAACTACCTGCATGTAGCCTCTACCGCTTGGACTGGTTTAGCCCTGATTGGTAAAGACAATGAAGAGGCGAATCCATACTTTAAGCTCTCAGCTATTTGATAGGCAGGTTTCCTTAGCAAATTCTTAAAGTTCGAAGCTTTAAGATCCGATTCTTTTAGATAAGCTCTATAGTTAGGTTAACATTTGTGGCTCACTTATTAGTACAAAAATTTGGTATAAATCAGTATCGGAATTACGTATGGCGAAAGACCCACTTAAGTATATCTTCCTTCATTGAAACTTCTAAGCTCAGATTCCGCACTACCTATTCTACTACTATCGGCTAAACGTCAATTTGATAAACAGTAAAGCTGAAAACATAGTTAGCAGCGCATGTATAACTTAATGATCGTACTAACCTCCATTTTCTTTATGGCCAATCCATTAATCATCGACTTTGGGCAAAACAAAAACGCCAACTGGTTTTCTGTCAACGATACGGTGATGGGTGGTCGTTCTCAGGGTAATGTGAGCTATTCCGAAAACTCTTTGGTCTTTAAGGGCTCGGTGTCTTTTGAGAATAACGGAGGTTTTGCCTCCGCAAGGAGTTCTTTTGGCAGTTACGACCTGTCAGAATATGAAACGGTTACAGTGAGATATAAGAGTGATGGACAGAGCCTGAGTTTAAATTTAGACTATTATAGAGCTTGGTGGTACCCAAATTATAAGGCTACTTTACCAGCAACTGATGGTGAATGGCAATCTGTAACCATCGCTTTAGCCGACCTGAAAGAATACAGGGTTGGTAGGGCTACGGGCAACAAAATATCTAAAAGTCAGCTCGAACAGATCATTCGTTTGGGCCTTATGACCAACGACAAAAAAGAAGGCCCTTTTCAAGCTGAGATCGATTTTGTGAAGTTCAATTAACTAGTCTATTGACCAATTCTACTGATTCCTGCATTAAGCAATTTGAAATAGGCTGTTCGTCTGGATGCATTCAAGCTCTAGAACAATTATCTTGCGCCAAATTTTAAAATCAGGTCTTCCAATATGAGACGGAAAATACCAGAATCGACACTTCCTAAGCTCAATCGTTCACAGATGATTACGCCAGAGGGCTTTGAAAAGTTAAAAGAAGAGCACGATCATTTATGGAGAGTTGAGCGTCCTGATGTAACGGCTAAAGTGGCCTGGGCAGCAAGCTTGGGAGATCGTTCAGAGAATGCCGATTACCATTACAATAAAAAGCGACTTCGAGAAATTGATAGCCGCTTGCGCTATTTGCGTAAATGCATTGACGATTTTAAGGTTATTGAGTATCACCCAAATCATGAAGGAAAAGTAAACTTTGGTGCTTGGGTAGAAATTAGAAACGAAAAGAAAGGAATTCAGAATCGTTTTCGAATTGTTGGTTATGAAGAGTTAATAGGCAATAAGAACTACATCTCTATGGACTCCCCTATGGCTAAATCACTGATGCATAAAACTGTTGGCGATGAAGTGGTGGTTACCACTAAGCTGGGTGATTTTGTATGGAAGATTCTAAAGATAGAATACGATAAGTAGCCTTAGTTCACTTCCAGTTTAATGTTAAAAGATACAGATTCCCAGTCAAGCAGGGAATGACGTTGAAGTGGTTTTATAGTTCTCTTAACCCCACGTAGGTGAACAATAAAGTCTGCTTACAAAGCTCTTTGTTAGCCTTTATTCTTCCCTCCAAATTAGGTCTTAATCATAACTAGAAAGTCATTAAGGCTTTAGAGACTACCAGTCAAGCTGGGAATGACGTGACAGAGGCTCAAATGTAAGTATCGCAAGGGAAATGAATCAATTAAAACTGTCTGAAAAGCTGTTGGGTAATCGCCAATCTCGCTCAATTTTCAAGCTGACTATCAACCAACTAAATAACTTTTCGGACAGTTTTCTTAATAATAATCAGTCAGATTTTACTCACTTCTTAATTTCTGAGCAGGATTAGCTGTGGCAGCTTTGCGAGCATGGTAACCTGTGGTTAAAACCGTTACCAGAACAGTTCCCAATAAAACGATAGAGAAAATCAAAACTCCGGGTGTAATGTGGAATTGGAAGGTCTCTAACCAATCCATCATTGAGTAATAGCCCAAGATGCAAGCTGGTATAGCGGCAATTAGTATCAGAATGATAAAGTCTCTGATTAACAAGCCAACTAATCCGCCAGTATTGGCTCCTAAAACCTTTCTAATGCTAATCTCCTTAGAACGCTGTTCTGCAGTGTATGAGGCTAAGCCCAAAAGGCCTAAACAGGCTATGAGAATAGTCATACCACTGAAGCCAAGGAACAGCTGTCCACGAATTTGATCTTCCTCATAGTTCTCCATAAACTGCTGGTCTAAAAAGGTATATTCAAAGGCAGTGGTGGCATAAGTTCTGTCCCAAGCTTCTTCAATAAAGTCAATGGTGCTATTTACATCTCCAGAGATTTTAACAACAGCAGACGGATTCAATCGACTTGGCAAAAACATTAGCGCACTGATAGGTTCATAAAGTGACTTTTGGTGAAAGTCTTTTACCACACCCACTACGCGAGCGGATGGCAGAGAATCATTACCTGTAAGATTTACTTTCTTGCCGATTGGGTCAGACCAATCCATTCTACGTACCATTGCCTCATTGACCATTACAGCCTGAGAAGAATCTGAAGGGTATTCAAGAGAGAAACTTCTACCTGCAACTACTTCAACTCCCAAGGTTTTGAAAAAGTCATAGTCAACGCGATAGTTATCCAAACCTCTCTGATCCATTGGCCCTTCTTCGGTTTCAATACTGTAAACATTTTTACCATGACCATTTCCCGGAGTTGAACTAGAAGAGCCAACACCAGTGATATTCGGGTTTTGAAGCAATTCATTTTTCAATACATTCCATTTTTCAACATCTGCCCTGCTTCTAAAGTCAATTTGAATGACTTGATCTTTATCAAAGCCAAGGTCTTTATTTCTTACAAATTGCATTTGAGCGTAGATCACAAAAGTGCCTATGAGCATAAACATGGAAATAGCAAACTGAAGAGTTACTAAGCCCTTTCTTAAAATTTTGCTTCCAGACTTACCTGCACTACCTTTTAATACTGCAGCTGGCTGAAAAGAGGATAAAAAGAATGCAGGGTAACTTCCGCCTATAAAGCCTGTGATTATTACTACTCCTATGATGGATAAAATCACGTTGGTGTTTAAAAGTGCCTGAACGTCTAGACTGGTGCCCACCAAATTATTAATGCTTGGCACTACAGAAACAATGATTAGAATACTGAGTGCGAGAGATATAAGTGTAATCAATATAGACTCAGTCAAAAACTGACCGATGAGACCTCCCCTTTGGGCACCCATTACCTTTCTGAGACCAACCTCCATAGCTCGTTTAGCCGACCGGGCAGTAGCCAAGTTCATATAATTGATACTGGCTATAATGATTAGGAAGATAGCAATGGCTGTAAAAATCCTTACATATTTAATATCACCAGCAGGCACTGGTTCACCTTCAAATTCAGAATTTAAGTGAATGTCTTGAAGTAAGACAGGAATCATCTGCACCTGAATGTTGATTGGTTCAAAAATAGGCGCTATGTACTTGGTTACGGTAGAATCGAGCTTTACCTGTAACTCTTCTTTGCCTACTCCTTCATTTACTAGCACGTAAGAATAAGTACCCCAACTCCCCCATCCTGGATCATCTCCTTGAAAAATAGTCTTCCAAGAAACTAAAGCTTCAGCAATTAGGTGAGAACTCTTAGGTACGTCTTTATAAACCCCGGTAACCTGTAATGACATTTCTCTATTGCCACCGCTCTGTAAGGTTTGACCTACCGGATTTTCATTCTTGAAAATTTTCTTAGCCATTGACTCATTGATGACAATGGAGTTAGGAGCTTCCAAGGCTGTTTCGGGGTTACCTGATATAAAATCATAATCGAAAATCTCGAAAATGGTAGAATCTGCAGCGTAGACATTGTTCTGAAAATAGTCGACCTGATCTAAGGTGAAACGCATTCCTCCTTGACCGCTCACTTCAGACAAACGAGTAGCCTGAACTACTTCTGGATTCTCATTTTTGATGGTCATGGCTGCACGCCAAGTCATACTTGCCCACTTAAATGAGTTGTCTGGCTCCGTTATTTGTGTTGAAAGTCGATAGATCCGATCTGCCTTCGAGTGCTGCTTATCGAAGCTCGTTTCATGAAAAATATACAGCAGAATGATTAAACTGGAAGCAATGCCTACGGTTAAACCAATGATGTTTAATGCTGTGTAAGCAGGTTGCTTAAGTAGGCTTCGAAAAGCTACTTTCACGTAATTTTTAAGCATGTAAGTTGTTGTTATTTGTTTTTGACCTTATGAAAGTACTTGCAGTCAAGCCATTTCACCTCTAAATATAGGTAACCCATTACATAAAATGGAGGCTTAGCTTGCTAAAAATCGCTAAGGCTATACTAAGTGACTCTCCGAAACCTGAATAGGTTACAGTATAGATAGACTGAATAACAGTTTTTTTTTTGGGAAAACGAGGCAGAAAAGAAAAGCCCTGAGCGTTTCCCTATTCGTCAAAAGGAAAGCTCAGGGCTTAATTATAAGACTAAGATCGTAATGATCTATTTGTAAGACTCGCTAAACAATTGGTCCGCTAAATGCCTCTGCTCCTTCGCTTTCTGGCATTCCATCTTTTAACCATTGATTGTACATGTCTATTTGTTCATCTGGCAATGGGTTATCATCGCCATTAGACTTTCTTGGAGGCATTGGGTGAGCTGTTTTACTCTCAGGCTTGTAACCTTCAATAGCTATTTTAATGCGCTGGCTTAATCGGCAAACTGACTCGTAATTGCTGAGATCTAAGCTAAAAACACCTTGGTCCGTTGCAATTGAGACCTGTAACATTAGTTGTACGTATGGTGCAAAAATGGCCTTAATATCTGGGTCGAAATAAACGCTCATGGTATTATTGTTTAGTGTAGTTTACTGTTATTTGATATTCTTCTCCTGAGAAGTTTTGGTTCAAAGCATTAATAGCCTCGGTTAGGTCTACATTTAGTTTGTGGCCTCCCATTATATGGTCGCCATGCATTTCATCTAACCACGCATTTGCCGACCTTACAAAGTATTTTTCCCTAAACTTCTTCGATTTAATTTTCGCTTTAACATTTACAGGGTGCATATAAATATCTACCTGATAAGAAGTTGTTGGCTGACTTTCCGTGTAAGTGTAAATGTATGGCACTTCTGGGTTTACTGCATCTATTGTAAGGGTTTGCTGAGTCAATTCTCCAATGTCACTTTCTGGCTTTCTTTGAACGCCATAAGTAAATAGTTTGTAATAAGGGCTTTCATTGCTCACCCCTAAAACCAAAGGTCTGCCTTTGCTATCAGTTAAAAACTGAGCTATCTCTGCCGCATTATAGAAGCGGTCTTTACCTCTAACCTGATATTTATAACCAAGTTTAGAAATGTCGAGATACAGGTTTGCCTGCCCCATATTAGGTCTATCACCAAGTCCTGGGTTGTGGTTTGGTAAATGAAATTGCTCTGGTTGTTGGGCTCTCAGAAAGTAGTTTAAAGAAGTGATCTTCTCTTTTCCGTGTTGCTCCATCCAAGCTTCAAATACATAATCGATATAGGCATGGAATGAATAGAAAATCGGGTCATAAGCAGCAGTAGATGGGCTTGCCATATCTCCGCCAATGAACTTGTCGTGCATTGGGTTATGAATCTGACTTTCAAAAGTACCATAACCACCATTGGTAGCATTTGGATATCCTCCGAATACCGCCCAATAATCACTTTGAAGTAAGTTAGATAGTAAATAAGGAGATGTAAACGAGGTGTCTTTCGGATCAATTTCTATGTTTCTACCCGGATGGTACAGTACGGAATTTTGATCTTCAAAAATCTTCGGAAACTTCTTGCCACTTGCTTTTCTAGTGAAATTCCAAAAAGGAATGCCCAAATTCTTGGTGGGGTACTTATTTCCTTTGCTGTCTACAATTGTACCCTCAGGGTCGGTATTCTGTAGAATCTGTTCGTAGTAATAAAACTGTGCTCTGTGCCAAATAAAGAAGATGTCTTTTCCATGCTCACACATACCTGGGTACCCGTATGTGCCATCTGCATAGACTTCTTGAGCAGCTTTTTTATAAAACTCGGTCGGAATCATATCTCCTTGCTTCATAGTATTTTGAGCAGGAATGGTGACTCTGTTTTTGTTGTGAACCCAAGCTTGCCAAGCGTAGCCCTGTAAGTCGTACGGATTTTCAGCACTTCTGTCTTTCAATAGTTGAATGGCATGTTCGTAAGTGGCCAACTCTACTGCGGTAAGCGAGTCGATGTTCTTTCTAATTACCTGTGCTGAGATTTGCCCAGCAAAAAGTACTATCAGCAACATACAGCCGATGAGCGTTTTGAGTGTGTGTCTAATCATGTTCATAAGTGTTTATTCTAATTCTGTCATGTCGAAATCATTCTTATAGCCTGGCCCACAAATAGAAATCCCTCTATCACTCAGGTAGGCGGTAATTCGGTTGTCTTTATCAATTCTCACCGATTCCATCATACCCTGATCTTCATGGTCTAGAATGTGACAATGGAGTACAAAATCTCCCACAAAGTCCTTATAGATTGATTTGATGATGATGGAATCTGAGCTAGGAACAAAGTAAGTATCCTTCCAGATTGGCGAGGTGGGCTGTTCTACCCATTCATCATTCACTTTCTTAAAATGCTGTTGAATCTGGAAGTGATTCACATGGATGTGGAACGGATGAGCACCTAATGATGAAGTTAGAGTCCACTTCTGCACATTATTTAGTCCTAATTGACGCGGTGGCCTAGTATGGTCGAAGGCCTCTCCATTAATCTGGAAAAGGGTAGTATCTCCTGGCACTATATCAAACTGTACATATTGCATAGAATCGGTAACCGGTTCATTAACCAATGAAGGATATGGTGCATACACCGCCAATGCCTCCGAAGAAGGTAATTTGCGAGCCAATGCCTTGGAAGTTTTAGGCTTAACAATGACCACTGCCAATACCTTTTCCGACTCGTACTCGGTTCTATCGGTTTCATCCAACACAGGCGAATCTGCGTCAATTAGATACAGGGTGTCTTGCTCATTACTCGTATTTACTGCTGCTTGAACTAGAATATCAGCACGATAGCCAGGCTGAAGCGTCATGCTATCCACATCATTGCGATAACCATAGGCAATGCCATCTTCAGCTACCACGTGAAGCTTCTCATGATTGATTTTATTTTCTTGTAGGCTGACAAGCTTAAGGTTTAGTGTTTCTCTTACACCTGCATGAATAAATCGCCAACGTTGAGCCTCTTCAGACTCCATTTCAATGATAGGCAATACCATTCCGTTAATGGTTGTTCTCCATCCTGTTGAGGCTTCAATACCATCTTGCCAGCTTCCTGGACCAAAAGTGGTTCCTTCAATGAACTTCACTGCATAACGATCTGGATTCCCTCCTGCAGCGGTGTCTGGTGTATAAGGAATCTGTTGCATGATGAAGATTTTCTCCTCCATTTTTTCAATCTCTGGCTGACTATCTAAGCCACCTTCTATAATGATGGCTCCTCCCATTCCTGAAGACACCTGAATGGCCGTAGAGCCATGGAGATGTGCGTGATACCAAAATGTACCAGGCGCATGGTTATCTGGAATTCCTATTCTGTTCTGAAAGCTACAACCAGGATCTAGGTTAACGAATACATTGTCTCCATGCCCCATAGGAGAAACATGCAGGCCATGCGTATGCAAATTAGTATTGTTAAACCTCAGACTATCAATGATGTTAGGATCTACTCCATCATGTATAGGTTCAAATGGGTCGCAAGCCCCTCCTCCTTCTAAGGTTGGAAGCTGATTCATCAAATTTACAAACAGTGAATCTCCTCTCTTAAGTCGAAGGGTTGGCCCTACCAGTTTGCCATTATAAGACCTGTGATACAATGAAATGTTCTCGTCTTTAACTGTATTATAGATGGAGCTTGTAGTAAACTTTACGGCAAGCTCGGTGTCGAGCATTCCATTGTTAGAAGAAATTTCTTCAGGATTCTGGAAAGGCAAATGTATTAGCGGCTTGTCTGCACCAGCCTTGAGCTTAACACTTGAAAGACTAGCTTTTATAGTGTTTATCTCCTTAAGTATGTCTTCAGAAGCTACTTCTTGATGGCGCTGCGTGGCTTTTTGGCAAGAAGGTAGGCTTAAAACAATTAATAGAGTGATTGCACATAAGGCAATCTGATTGATTCTTCTCATCGGGTTGTCGTTTGTGTGATTCGCTAGGTTGTGAGCCTAACCGTTTATTGTTATTCGGTTCAGTTAACTAAACACCACTAATTTAAACAAAATGAATATTACCCAATAGTTGAAATCTTAAATAATTGATATAGTTATATGAATTTAAGCTTTAACGCACTGTTTGTTAGATAGTAAGCTTAATATTAAAAACAATCAGCTTACTATGACCAGACAAATGTTTACTACACCGATCACGTAACAGCACTACTCAGATTCTAAATTCTGAAGAAAAAGGGCCTTAGGTATTAGCCCTTCTCCTTTTCAAAATCAGCCATGATATAATGACTATTAGTACATAGCCGACTACAAGCAGAGTTACTAGATATGGAATGTTTCTTTGCATCACTACCCTATCGGCAATTCCTGCTTTCCAAAACAACCATTCATCTGCAGTGTCTGAGGCAAAAGAATAATGCCCCGTACTAAGTATAATGATCCCATCCTGAGAGGCCAAGTCGAACCTTGCTGTGGCATTGATAGCATCATTTCCGCTTCCATCATGGCCAATAATATTTGCTGTTTCGTGCTGTGGTGAGTATAGATCAGGGCCTAGTCCGTAATAAGGAATCCCATTCCTGTAGCTCTCAGCTTTTGCCATTAACTGAATAGTGCTAGGCTTTAGAAGCGAACTGTTTTCTAATGAATTGCTCAGCATGAATTTTGAGAGGTCATCTAGGCTAGTCATTAATGAAGCAGCTGCTTTAGCAGTGAATCTATTCATTGGCCTAGTCGATCCGTTGGTTTTGTACACATTTACCAGGTTTATACTGCTACTATCTTTTAGGTTGAAGCTGGTATTTTTCATGCCTAATGGGTTAAAAATGGCCTGACTGATATAGTCTGAAAATGATACACCTGTTACTTCCTCTATAAGCAATTGTAGAAGCGTATAACTGGCTCCAGAATACATAAATTGACTCCCTGGCTCGTATCCAACTCTTGCTTTGGCACCATCGTAATAACCGTCTGCTGCGCTGGTGAGAGATTCTTCCAAAGATTGAACTTCTTCATCTGCAGTGAATCCACCGTAGCCCAAGTCATCATCAAAACCAGCAGAATGCGATAATAGTCTTCTTACCGTAACTTGATCATTGACGAACTCACTTGCCGGCAAATGCCAACGAGTTAGGTAATTTTCAACTGGTGCATCCAAGTCTAGCTTTTGTTCTTCCACCAATTTCATTACTCCAACAGCTGTTACCCACTTGCTCACCGAAGCTACTGGAAAAGCAGATTGTCCATTGATATCTTCTCCACTATCTGAATGGAAAAGCATTTCTGCTACTTTTCCGTCTTTGATTAGCGCCATGGCTAGGTTGCCTATATATTCATTCCCTATTTGATCTGACACAGCCTCTGCAAAGCCTTTTGTTGTTCCACTAGAGTCGATAGATTTCAATAAATATCCATCTACAAAACCTAGAGCAATGAAGGCTGTCCAAAGGATTAAAGCGAGAGAAATTAGGCCAATTGTTTTTAGATTTTTCATAGTTGAGTTATAGGTGATTTGATTTTTTTTCATTGAAAGCCTCTATCTGCTTACACAAAGAGCTTAGGCAAATCAAATGAAAGAAAAGGGCTCTGTGGTTCGATTAGAGGAAAGTCGAACCAATTAATCGGAAAAAGAACACCTAGTATTTAGACTTTAAATGATGCGGTTTGCTTTCTATAAGCTGTAGGCGTTAAGCTGGTATGTTTCCGAAAGGCCGTGTTGAATGAAGACTTGGAGTTAAAGCCAACTTCGAACATAATCTGTTGAATGGTCTGGTCAGTTTCGCGCAGCAAGTGCTTGGCTTCCTCTACCCTATGACCATTGATGAAATCGAAGAAGTGCGTTCCCTTAGATTGGTTAATAATTAGCGATAATCGTTTTGCGGACAGACCAGTTTCGCTGGCTAAGACTTGAAGCGTTAGTGTGTCATTTAAAAACGGTTTCTTATTCAACATGTAGGCATCTAGAGTAGCGAGATCTTTAGATGCATCTTCTGAGGGTGCATTGCTCACTTTTTGCTTTACAGATTCCTTTTCGTTTTGATTTACCTGCAGAAATAGCTCCGGAGTATGCATGGTTTTTAGAACGAACCAAGAAACCATAAACAAGGCAAACAAGGCAATAGATAAGTCTAAAATAGGAAAGCGTTCAAAATTATTTAACGCTTCTGAGACTCCTCTGAAAAGGACAATGCTGTTGGCTAGAAAGTATGATGCTATAGCCGTGAGTAACCAGCGATAGGTTTGGCTTTGCGTTGAATGGAAGTTTTCAAACGTCTTTCTGTAATTCTTCAGTAGAATGAAACTCGCCACCAAATAGGTATAAATCTGAATCTGAACAGAAATAACGAAGATCACTTCCAGTCCTAGAGTGATTTCAGAGAAGAGATATACCAACAAAAACACAAGCGTAGGCAATGCATGCCACAAAAGTTTAGGCTTGAGCTTGAAATCGCTGAAACAGGTTTTCTTTACATAAAAGTAAAGCAATGGCATTTGTAAGAATGCAAGTGAGGTTCTCAACTTATTGAGAATGGTAAAATCCCTATAAAAATCACCTAAAAACTGACCAGAAAGATCTAACGAAGTGATAATCAGAAAGCCAGCAAAAAGTAAATTTGCAGTTCTTTTTTCAGACTTGTTGGAAATCAGAAATGCAGACAGTAGCAGCAATAAGAAAACGCCAATCAGAGCAATACTTTCAATGGCTGTCATTTAGTTGAAGTTTAAATTGTCTAAACTACTGAAGGTTCGCATTCCCGAAACTTAGGTCATTTTAGTACCGCCACAAACATATCATTAAATCGTCTAGGGACACTTTCTAAATGGCCAAAAATCAGTCGATCTGAAAGAATTTATATTTCCTTTCCAACTTAGATGGTGAACCTATCTTCCACAAAAGCATGGGCCAAGGCAGGATAGTTTTGCTGAAAGGTATCGATGATGAATCGAAAAGGCACATCGTCAAAATGACCGTAGTCTTCGATGTATTCCATATACTTTTGCGCACTTCTGTTAAAGGGCTGAATCATGGCATCTTCCGTCCCATTAAAGTACAGCGGATCAACATTGTATATTTCGCAGAGCTCTTTATTGAAAGCGTTTGAAGCTTTAAACCACTTTCCATCAACATATACTTCAGCAATACCGTGAGGTGCAATGTGCGAATTGCCTAATTTCTCAGTCAATCTTTCTGCTGCAATATGGTTCACAACTTTCGCTAATCGAAGTCGGGCAGGAATCTTCAAAGCCCTTAGTGCAGCTATAAATAGAACGGACTTATCAATGCAATGCCCTTCTTTTCGGCCAACCACATCGCTTGCTTTGTAGTGGTCTTTCTTGCCTGAAATGGTATAAGGGTTATATCTCCAGTTGTCTCTTACCGTAAGAAAGAGGCCTTCAATCTGTTGATTAGTCGGTTGGTCGATAAATTCAGCCACTAAGGCTTGAATGCCAGCAGTATTAAAATCGAAGAATTCAGTTTCTTGTATATATTGTTGCATGGTTAATTCCGTGAGATAAAGTGTTGTAACTCTTCACAAGCAGAGCTAGTGAGCATTCCAAAAAAGTTAGATTGAATGAGGTGCAAATGAGCATTTACTGCATTCTTTTTGTCTAGCGCACAGTTTTCTATAAACAGCTTATTCAAAACCCTTTGAACCTTTACCGCAGAAGAAATATCTACCCAGTCATTGAGCAAATCACCCCTCTTTAATTCCATGTAAAGACCTTCAATAAATGTCTGATTACTATCAGCAGCAGTATTTATTTCTGTTTCAATGGCTCTATAATATTTGGAAACTTGAATGATGAATAGTGGGTTGAAATTGAGAATTCTAGTTTTTACAAACTCATTATACCTATAAATTTTAATGACGGCAGACTCTTTTTTTGCAGCTAGTTCTGCCTTAAAAGTATCCCATTCTGCTATTTCGTTTTTCACTATGGTGAGGAGAAGTGACTCTTTATTTTCGAAATGCTGATAGATAGTTTTCTTAGAAACGATGCTCTCCTTGGCAATATCATCCATGCTTATGCTTCGCTCCCCGAAGCGCATGAATAGTGTTTTTGCCGTTTCCAGAATTCTTTCCTTGCTCAATTACTTATTTTAAAAGTGCTCTAGGCTGTCGTTGATGATATTACAAGTTTGCAGGTAACAAAATTGGCTCTAAACTCTGCATCGTTGTTAGGAATATAAGCCAAACATTCATCTTTTCGTTCCGGTATACTCAAGAAGAAACACCAAAATGAATATGCTTAAGCACAGGAGAATTACCTGACTAATTCATTTCATCAATCAATTCACTTACCGAAATCCTATAAGTTTGTTGAAGTTGCTCTTTGCCTGGGTATGGCAACTGACCACCGTACACATAGAGGTAGCCATTTAAAATCGCGGCTCCACCATTTCTCATTCTCACATTGGATTGAAAAGTCTTGTACTCTTGCTTTTTGGCATCATAAACCAATATCTGATCACCACTAGAGTAATCACCCACCAGAATAAAATAGTGTTCATATTGAGCTAGGGCATAAGATGAAACGGGCTCTTTAAAGCCTTTTAGTTCCTTCCAAACCTGGGTTTCAAAGTCGAATTGCCAAATTTCACTTAAATACCTATCATCAAAACCTCCAAACAAGTAAAGATTACCGTCATAAATACCGCCTTGCGTAGACATGGCCATTGGTAAATTGGCTAACTCTTGTAGTGCTCCACTCTTTAAGTTGAAGGAGTAAAAGTGGTTACTGAAGGTATAGGTTGGAGGTGAGAATCTACTTTTACTTAAATAGCCACCGAAGTAATAGATAAAGTCACCCTGTTTCGCGAGGCCCATTTTTTTCGCTGCATTCGGGAAATTCCCTAAAGATTTTATTGTTAAATTTGACAAGTCAATCACTCTAGCTTCTTGCATAAGCGATTCGGCATCTCCCACCAATTGACTTCCACCGAGCATCAATAGGCCATCATACTCTTCCAAATAAAGTAAAGACGTAGTGGTAGTATAAGGTATGTCTTTGAGTTTTACAGTAATCCATTTTCCAGTTCTGCTGTCGTAGACTTGCATGCCCGAACCAAACTCCATCATACCTTGCGTTCCACCCATGGCATACAAGTCTTGATTGGAGGCAGCGTAGCCAAAATTGTAAGATGGAGTTTTCATAGACTTCACCTTTTCGAACTTGAGCATTGTCTGAGCATGTATAAACGTAGAGAATACTACGCTGGCCAGAAGAGTAAGAATTAGTTTCATGGTTATTTTGCTATCTAAAAAAGAAAGAGGGCTATTTGCCCTCTCCCATTTCTTCTGCTTTAGTTCTTTTCTTATCTAATTGTTTGACGCCTTTCGTCATCCAAACTGGAGCTTCGGCACCTTTTAAGTAATGGTCGAAATATTGTTTCATCCTAATTTGAAAATCCTTCTGATTTTCTTCCTTGCCAAGGTGGTGCGGTTCATCTGGGTAAGACAATAGAATTACCTCTTTACCCAATCTGCGAGCAGTCTGATAATATTCTAAACCTTGATTCCAGTCTACAGCGCCATCGGCTGTACCATGTAATATTAAAAATGGTGTATTAATGTTTTGAGCATGATGAATAGGAGACTGACTTCTGTATAGCTCCATATCATCCCATGGGCTTACTCCCATTCTACCTTGCGACCACTCAATAATTGGACCGTTAAGGTTGCCTGTTCGCTTATAGGCGACATTATACATTGAAATTAAGTTAGTAAGTGGTGCGCCAGTGATTACACAAGCAAACATATCGGTTTGAGTTAGAATAAAGCTCGACTCATAGCCACCCCAGCTATGTCCTTGTAAACCAATTCTTTCTGGGTCGGCATAGCCAAGATCAATAACCTTTTGTGCCGCAGAAGTCACATCGTCTAAAGCAGAGCTTCCTGGTTTACCCATATCGTAAACAATGTCTGGCATCAACACCAAATAACCATTACTGGCATAAGCAGACATGTGTGGTCTGTCATCATAAGTTGGCATAGAATACTGATGATGTCTTTGCGACATTTTCTCGTAGAAATAAATCACCATTGGGTACTTCTTACCTTCCTGATAGTCGGCAGGTAAAGCTAATGTAGCCTGTAATTTATGGCCTCTTTTGTCTGTGTAGTCTACTAGCACTCTTCTGCCCCACTTATACTCTGCCTGCTGTGGGTTAGCATTTGTAATTTTTTGTTCGTTTTTGAAGTCAGTGTTGGCCACCCAAACATCTGGAAACTCCTCAAAAGTCTGTTGAGTGAACATCAATACGTCAGCATCTTTTGCCTTGGTAGGTCGGCCAATCATTTTATCTACAAACTTAAGTGCTTTCGGCTTCTTGCCCATTTGCACTTCATAGTAACCCGACTTCTTGGTCCATTCACCATAAGCACTGAGCAATAAGGTTTTAGATAAATCGTAGCTATCAGCTTCAGGGTCAAGCTGTGTCAACCTGAAACGAATATCATTGGCTCTGCCAACTCCATCTGTAAGGTTCTTCACCTCTTTTGATTTAAGTGAAAAGGCATAGATATCGTACTTATTGTTCATCAAAACCCAATCACCATCGGTTGACCAGCCAGCAATTCCATAAACCGGTTTTTCTACCGGGTAATCGAATTCGGTATTCTCAAAACTGATATCAGTATTTGCGCTAATGTTGGTGGTTTTACCTGTTTCGAACTGGTAAATCATTACCTGCGTATCTTTAGAGTAAGCCGCATATTGTCCATCGGCTGAAAGCCCCATGAAATGATAAACCTCATCAGCAATTCGCTTACTAGCTCCAGTTTCCGTGTTGATGGCAGTTAGGTCAGCATAACCCGATGGCCTATCTCTCAGGCTACTGTATTTGCTATCGTTAAAGCCAACTGCCCATTTCGATTTGTCATTAGTTCTTACTGAAATATCTTCTGTCTGGAGCTGCACCAGTTTACCGGAGTTCACATTGTAAGCAGCAGTGTAGGTGGCTCGCTTATCTCTATTAGCTCGCACAATTTGCGATGACTGCACCACATCATCTTTCCAATGCCAAACATCTACATTGGCCTTCAATTCGTCTTCTTTCTTTAACTCATCTTCCTGCTCCTTAATACCAAGGAAAATCTGTGTACCTGCATCATTCCAGTTCAAGCCACTATATTCGCTGATCACGAAATTGTTCGGTGCTTGGCTAAACATGGTAAGCGAAGAAAGATTTGACATACCTGCGCTAAGATTACTTGAAATAAGCAGTGTATTTTCTCGCTGAACCTTTCCTTCTGGTGTTTTACCATAAAGTATGGCCAATGTATTTCCAGCTTCGTTCCAAGACAGTTGACTGTAGGTATATTCTCCAGTATTGATAGACCAGGTTCTGCTATTGCTTAGGTCTAGTAAGTAAACACCATTTCCAGTATCGCCATCTGCATCTACCAAGTAAGAGAATAGCTTGCCAGTTTCATTAAAAGCGTAGCTCGAAACATTACCAATATTCATTACCGTGCCGCCTTTGAGGCTCTTCAAAATCAGGTCGGTGCCGCTGTGTTCAGCGTCTTTATCGCTTTGTACTTTGCTTATGGCTATGTACTCAGAGTTTTCTGCAAAGCTGAATGATTGTACATCCTTAATTTCTTCTACCGAACGATTGCTAAGGTTATAAATATGTAGGTTTCTGTTGACAGGTTTGCGTTGCTTTCTTAAAGCTTCGGCCTTCTCTTCTGCAGGAGAAACTAAAAATGCAACGTATCGATTATCGTTCGAAAAGCTAACCCTAGAGGCATTAATGGCACTATAGACCGTGTCGCCCGCAACCTGACGCATGTAGAACTTCGCATCTCCATCATTAGGACTATAAGCGTAAGTAATCCACTGGCCGTTGGGCGAAAGTGAAGTATTGCTGATTCTGTTCCACTGCCCATAATCTTCTAATTGAAGGGCTTTCTTTTCTTGGGCTGAAATAGAGCTAAATGACAATAGGATAATTGTCAAACAGTAGAAAATTCTAAAGATAGGTTTAGACTGCATGGTGGAGTTATATTTATTTCTCAAACCCCAATATAGAATTAATGCCTTATCATGGTCTCATTATTTTATACAAGGCTACAATTCCCTGTCTATAAGGTTTCATAAGAGGCTAGAGGTTTCCAAAATAAGTTATAAAAATAGAGTATAGATTAACTATGAAACCCCATTCAATAATTGTTAAATACTGACCTTAAACTATTTTTAATATTAATATAAGACAAAAAACTACCTCTGTTCATATATAATGTATTTCAAAATATAATATTTAATTTATTATCCGATAAGGGTTTGTTAGGTTCTATTTGTGTTAATCATCGGTGATCAACTAATTTGTTAATTCAGTATTCTACACCTTTTATCAATATGAAACTCTTTCTATCATTCTTGTTCCTCATTGCTCAGCAAACCGGCATTAATGCTCAGGAAGCTGAACAAGAAAATGATATTATCCACGAATTTAAATCATTTACAGATACTCATAAGAATGAAAAAGTATATCTACATACTGATAGAAGGTTCTATTCACCTGGTGACTTATTGTGGTATCAGTCATACGTTGTGAATGCAACCAACAACCAACCATCACAATTGAGCAAAGTAGTTTGGGTAGAGCTCTATTCTAAGACAAATAACCTAATTAGCCGGCAAAAAATACTTTCGAATAACGGCTATGGGCATGGGCAATTAGAATTACCAAAATCTTTGGAACCAGGGAGTTACTTACTTAGAAGTTATACAGCGTTAATGCGCAACTACCCTGAAGAATTCATGTTTGAAAAAGAAATTGTGGTAGTAGATTCTACTATCAAACCCTTAGACCCTTCAGGCAATGATTTAGGTTTGCAGTTTTTTCCAGAAGGCGGACATCTGGTGAATGGCATCAAAAGCAAGGTTGCCTTTAAAGCAGTTAATAGCGGAGGTTTAGGGGTTCATTTGAAAGGCGAAATTGTAGATCAATACGACAGTATTATTACGGAGTTTATTACAGAACACAACGGAATGGGTGTTTTTTCTATAACCCCTACAGAGGGCAAGAAATACAAGGCTAGAGTCAACAATTATCCTATGGAGCTTGACCTTCCTACCCCCAAAGAACTCGGCTATGTCTTAGAAGTAAACAATGCCAAAAAGAATACTTTCGATGTTTTTATACGATCAAACGTTCCTAATTCAGGTGGTCAACAGTCATTGGTTATTCATTCTAAAGGAAAAGTAATTTACACTTTCGAGCCAAGATTAAAGGTAGGCGAGAATAAATTAACGATACCCAAGATTCACTTACCCGATGGTATTTCACATGTAACGCTATTTGATGAAAACAATAATATTATAGCCGATAGATTAATTCACGTAACAGGCCAAAAATCTCAAATTTCTATAGAATTGGAATCCAGTTCGTTTGATAAACGAAGTAAGGTAAGTGCGAAAATTGTCTCTCAAAATCAACAAAGTATTGACGGAGTGTTTTCTGTTAGTATTATTGATTTAGGCCAAACATTAGATTCAATTCCCGATCAAACAATTGTCTCTGAACTACTACTCTCTTCAGATTTAAAAGGGTATGTGGAAAAACCTACATATTATTTTGATTCATCTAACCCATTGGCAAAAAGTCATTTAGACTTATTAATGCTGGTACAGGGTTGGACTAGGTTTTCTTGGAATAGCATAACTGCCCTGAAAACCAATGAAGAGAAATATTTAGCGGAGAAAGGCCTTGAAATTAATGGAAGAGTATTAAACGAAAGAGGAAATAAAGCTTTAGAAAATGGTACTGTTACTTTTTTAAATAAAAATGTTATTCCAACAGTCTTTAAACAGGCCTCTACAGATGCAAATGGACGCTTCACCATGAAGGATGTAAAATTCTATGAGGGAGATCAAGTTGTTTTTCAGGCAGTAAATAAAAGAGGAGCAACTAATGTTAGTTTACAACTCGATACTTTTAATACAGAGCACCCTCCCTTAGCTAATTCAAAAAGAGGCTCAATGCAATTCAATTTCTCTGATGGAGATTTTACGAATTTTAGTGATCACCATCAGAAGCGGGAGTATATAAAAGCCACCTATGAATTTGATTCAACTAGATTTCGAGATCTTGGAGAATATGTGATACAAGGCAAGAAGCTAATTCAAAGACAAGGGAATAGAGGTAATGTATATGGACAGAGTGACTATACGGTGGACTTCAGAAAAATTGACACTTCACCCTATCACAACCCATTTCAAGCACTGCAAGGTAGAATCCCAGGTGTAAAAATTGAAATTGGTGGAACAGATGTTAAAATCAGTCTTAGAAACTCTGTCGGTTACGAAAACAACACTCCACTGTCTCAGTTAATGCCTTTAATCCTTTTAGACAACCATGCTATGAGGTATGAAGAACTGACAAGTATACCTCCATCTTCTATAGACAGAGTAGAGGTCTATAAAGGTAATTCTGCTTCAGCTTTTGGTTCTGAGGGGGCTGCAGGTGTAATAGCGTTTTACAGCAAAGTTGAGAAAGATATTCTCGATGAGGATGGCAAAGGAGCTATTTCGATGACTTTACCAGGAGGGTATAATAGACCCTTAGAATTCTATTCTCCCAAATACTATCCAGATAATGTGAATAATACGATTCCAGACCAAAGGCTTTTGTTGCATTGGGAACCAATGCTCTTTTTCACTAATGAAAGCCAGAAAACCATAGAATTCTACAATACAGACAGGGAGACTAATGTACTCATTAATGTACAAGGTTTAAGTTCTGATGGTAGTGTATTTAATGCTTCTAAACTTTATAAAATAAGTAAGTAATGACCATAATAAGATTGAGTATTCTACTCTTAATTTTTTCCTTCAATCTCTCTTTTTCTTTTCAATCTTATACTTTGAGTGGTGTAGTTATAGATAAATCTACAGGAGACCCAATTGAATTCTGTGCAATTGGCTTAGTTGGTTCTACAACAGGAACCATCACTGATAAAGAAGGGAAATTCTCACTTTCAGGTCTACCAGACCACAAGTTCACCTTAGTATTTTCTCATATCGCATACGAAAATAAGGTGTTGAAGCTATCTCCAAAAAATACAGATCAAACACTAACAATTAGACTAAACCCTAAAGTGGTCGATTTAGATGAAGTTTCCATCAGTGCCAAAGGCAGAGGAAAGCTTGCGAGACAAAGAAGAAGAGAATTAGGGAATTTCATGAAAATGGTACTCGGAACAGAATACAATGAACGATTAATTCAGTTGGTCAATGAAGAAGTAATAGATATCCGAGACCTTACATCACAATCTTGGAAGTTTAGCAAAAACTATGATCTGGTATTTGTAAATGAATACTTAGGTTATGAAATAAAATACTACGACTTCTCATTTATAATGAATAAAACCACCAAAACTTTTATTGGATACCCCGTTTTTAAAGAGCTAACACCCAAAGAACCAGAAGACTTGGTGAAATGGAAGAAGAATAGAGAAGAAGCATTCAAAGGCTCCTTAAAGCACCTTCTATTTAGTTTGATCAGTGACCGTTTAATCGAGGAAGGTTTTTTGGTGAATATTACAAACTTTGACCCCACATCGAATATTGATTCAAAAGACTATGAGAGAGTTAGTAATGCGCTAAGAACTGGCCCATCTGCTGTCAACCCTAATCTAAAATTAACTAAGGTTGAAAATGATAATTATGAAATGTGGGTTGATGGAACTATAGAGCTGTTTTTTACTAATCCGGTTGATGACACAACGGAGGTTAGTTACATTCTTCTAAAAAATGAGACTACCAAAGTCTCTCAAAACGGTAACTTACACAATCCACTCTCATTAATGGTTTATGGTCACCTAGCTAATTTAGGAGTTTATAAGATGCTTCCAGTCAACTATTTACCAGATTACCTCAAAAGTAATTAGTTAAAATCAAAGATTATATAGTAGTCAATTGAGTTATGGTTTTAAGAGACGTTATTAGTTGGGGGAGATTCAACCAGTCAGCTTCAAACTAAAGCTCACCTTCTATAGGCTTCAATCACGACCAACTCACTGTTCATTATTTAAATATTAGCCCTTTTGGCAATTTATTCCAGAAGGTTTTTAGTAGAAGGAGATTGCAGCAGTGATTTCATTTGCTGAATTGCCAAACCATTTAACTGCCTTAATCTTTCTGGTTGACTCATACCTTGTTGAATTAGCATAGCGTTAATACTTTCAAGGTTAGCCAAAACCACCAACTGTTCTATGGTTGAATGATCTCTGATATTGCCATTAGTATCAAGGTTTTGGTCACGCCATTCTTTGGCTGTTTGTCCAAATAAGGCAACGTTTAGCAAGTCAGCCTCTGAGGCATAAACCAATTGAATACGATCTTTGGGGAGCTTTTCTGGAATCAGTTTCTCCTTGATGGCATCGGTATGAATTCGGTAATTGACTTTAGCCAAGGTTCGGCTTACGTTCCATTCTAGTTGATGACGATTACTTTCTTCTTCTTTAAGCCGTTGAAACTCTTTGATGAGGTAAAGTTTGAATTCAGGGCTCAACCAACTTCCAAATTCAAAAGCTATATCTCTATGTGCGTATGTCCCTCCATATCTCCCTGATTAGGCAAATAATCCAATGGCATTGGTGTGTTCAATCCATTTTTTGACAGAAAGAGTAAAGCGATTTAGACCTGCTTCATTTTTAATTCCCTCGAATTCGGGGGAATTAAAATTCTCATTATTGATTTGTTCCCAGATACCGATGAATTCGATGGTGTTCTTGTTTCTGAGCCATTTTTCAATTAGAATTGACCCATCTTCAAAATGGCGTACCATATCGGTTAAAGAAATATAGTCGCGATTATTTCTGGATATGATTGTGATCTTGCTACCCATAACTTCAATTACTTTACTTTTCGCCATCATTGATATGTGTTTATACTATTTTTGGTTTAAGCTGGTCTAATTAATCCTCTGCAAGTGACGTGTTAAAAGCCATCACTTTTTCTATAGGCTTCAATCACAGCTAGTTCTCCTGCTTTGCCGCTTTGTGAGTTGCCATGTTCCATGCCTACAATGCCTCTAAAGCCTTTGTTGTGAATATGTTTGAATACATTGAGATAGTTGATTTCGCCAGTGGTGGGTTCTTTGCGGCCGGGGTTATCTCCTACTTGAAAATACCCGATCTCGTCCCAGGCAGCATCGATATTAGGGATCAGGTTACCTTCAGTGATCTGCTGATGGTAGACATCATAGAGTATTTTGCACGATGGGCTGTCTACTGCTTTACAGATTTCATAGGCCTGGGCAGTACCGCTTAAAAACTGACCTGGATGGTCTCTTTTATTGAGTGGTTCTAATACAATCACCAAACCATGCGGCTCAAGAATAGCACAGGCTTGCTTCAGACTCTCTACCAAATTGGCAGTTTGATAGCCCATATCTTTACGCATGTCTACAAAGCCAGGTACTACGGTCATCCATTTGGCATTTACTCTTTTGGCTACTTCAACAGACTCGCGGATCTCTTGCAAAAACTCATTTCGCTTGTCTTGGTCTCCACTCGTCAGGTTAGGTCTGAACCAATGAATAGTGTGCGCCACAAAAACTCCCATGCTCATACCATGTTTTTCCATTCGGCTGGCAATTTGCTTCTGCTCCTCTATGGGTCTGGCCTTCATTTCATTGTCTTCTAAGGCCTTAAAGCCTTGCTCGGCCATAAAGTCTAACTCATTGAGTATACTACCCGGTGCCGACTGGCTGAACATGCCAAAATGTGGCGCATAATTCAATTGAAAAGTGTTTTCTGAAGAGTTGTTGGCGCTGGCTGAAAAAGGAATTGCGGAGAGTGCTCCGGCAGCCAGGCTCTTGCCCATAAAGTTTCTACGGTTCATTTTTTGAAGATAGTATTTTTTGGGAATTGGGCGACTGAGGAACTAGGTAATTGGATGATTTGGTATCTAGTGTGTAGTTTTTGGTTTATGGTATTTGGTGTTTTTTGTGTGTGATGTGTTAGTCAATTATTTATGCTTGTAGACAGCCAGGCACTAATCACAAGCACCGAGCAGCATATACTAAATAACCCCTTCTAGGTTCCAAATGACGATGCCGTAAACCACAAAGCGCAGTATTCGAAATGAGGAGTAGATAAGATATTTACGGATTGGGTAATCCATTGAGCCAGTCACCAAGCTGATAAGTGAATATGGTAATGGTGTAAGTGCCGCCACTATGATAAAACCTGCTCCGTACTGATCGTATCGTTGCTGATACTTGGTAAGGCTTTTATTAAAGTATCGATGAAAAAAGGCCTTGGTACTAATTACTTTACCAATAGCAAAATTGATCCAGCCAGCACCGATAGATAGGAAAGCCATGACAATAACGATAATGGTATAGACATTTCCAGGATCGTCTATAGACCAGATCATAAATAACTCTGGGGGAAGAATACCTACCAGAACTTCTGAAATTAAGAAGATGACGAGCATCAACACATAATCATCAGACACCCAATGTTCAATGGTATCATACTGGGTTTTAAAATAGCTCTTGAAAAGAATAAGTAGGCCGACTAGAACAATAAGGTAAACGAACCCCTTAATGAGGTTTTGAGAAAAGTAGTTATAGAAATCCTTCTTGTTGCTTTCCATCTGCTTGCGCCAAAATAAGCTAAAACTTTGGTTAATTGTTTCACGAAGGTTCTAATTAGTTACTGCAACTTTATAGTTCTCAATTATCTCTTTGAAGAACATAGGGTTAGTGAATTTATCTATCACTTTCACTTCTCCATAGTCTTTAAAGTCTATTCTTAGCTCTTCTGTTAATTGGCCGCTATAAATGTAAATCCAAGCCTTATCTGCTCTTAGTTTATCAATCACCGAAGCTAAAAAATCAGAGCCTTTCATATCTGGCATCATCTGATCAGATATTACAATATCCATCTTATTATTCTCAACAAGATTTATGGCTTCCTTGCCATTCTTGGCCATGAAAATATTAAGGTCGTTGTAGAAAAACTCCAAAAAGTCTTTCAAGGTATCTCTCACAGAGAAATTATCATCAACTAACAGCAGGTTAATCATTTCGTTTTAATTCTATTCTAACTGAGGTTCCCACTCCAGGATTAGATTCAATATTAAGACTATGATCTAACTGGTTGGACAATTCTCTTGCAAGGTAAAACCCTACACCAGATATTTCAGACTTTTCGTCCAATTGAAGCTTTGTTTCGCCCAACTGCCTAATTTGTTCTTTGTCCATTCCTACTCCATAATCCTTAACTTCTATAATTAAGCAATCTTCTTGTTCGTAAAGACAGAGTTCTGGAGTCGGATCTGAAGCTGATGAATACTTCTCGGCATTATTGAGTAGAGTACTTAGAATATACTCAAGCGTGAGCAAATCGGTTTTATAACTTCCCTTTAAACCTGAAGCAACTTTAATACTAAGGTGGTTCATAGTGAACCTCGCGGTAAGTCTACTGGCAATTTCTTCAGCTGCTATTACACACACACCTGTATCGGCCCTACTCATAAAGTAGACAAAGTCATTGACCATTTGTTTTATATCTACAACGGCTTCTGAGCTCCCCCATACAATTTTTTCCATCATAGAATCAGGAATAGCCTTGCCACTTTCCAAACCTGCTTTGAGCATTTCAATGTTCATTCGAAGTGTAGAAACGGGTGTCTTAATTTCATGTGAAATAAGAGACAGCATGTTTTGTTTGGCCTTATTCAGGTTGAATTCGGCCTGCGCCTGATCTACCGACTGGATTTTCAACATGAATGTTCTAAAGAGCGCCAAGTTGCAGAATACAACTATCATGGACATGAGTGCTACGTTCAAGTAATATGGCACTTTGCCTAAACCTAAAAAGGTGATAATCTGAAAAGCAGTCCATAGAAGCACCACCACCATAGCAAAAACCAAGAAGCTAGAACTTACTTCTCTTTCAATTCTGGCCTTAGCTATTATGTAAATGAATACACCGACATAGACTATTACAAAAAACAGATAATACTTTAAAAGCCCTGTAAATACCACAGGTTCTAAAAACACAATGCACCCCATGCTAAAGAGCGTGCCTATCACAAAAATATACTTGAGATACTTGTTGGTCTGGTTTGGGTATAGATAGAACACAAATAATCCTCCAAACAAGGCGGCAGAATGTATGGTGAGGTATTCTAAGTGAATTGATATTCCGAATGGGTAACCAGTGAAAAGAGCATGCAAGGGATATGGGTCTGCTCCAAGCATTCTATACATTAGACTGATGGAGAACAGCGCATAGAAAGGAATCTGAAGCTCTAATTGCTTGTATGAGATAGCAAAAGCCAAAAGCACAAAGCCAGTAATAAATAACCCCCCCGCCAAAAAGAGATTGACATCTTGGCGAGCCATAAGCTCGTACCTTAAGTCTTCAAAATTCCCTAATTCTAGAGAATATAATAAACCAGAGTTCATATGATCGTAGTTGGCTACTTCAATGATGATCTCGTATTGAGTTTGGCCATATTTTGAAAGGTTGAATACTTTGGGTTCTCTGTTAGGCTGATATTCTTTCCTAGACTTACCTACTTCGCCAGATTTATAAACCAAGTCTCCATTAATAAGTAGCTTGTAGGATGAAAATATGTGAGGGATATACAGTCCTAAATCTTCAGGATTGCCCCCATCTACAACCACATTAGTTCTATATGTACCATACCCAGTTTTAGTAAACTGTTTATCAAACGGTTCTTGATACCAATCGCCAGGAACCTCCAGAAGCTCAAAGCTGCCTTGATTATTCTTTTCTGATATGAATTGCTGCCAATAGAATTCCCACTGACCATCAAGCTTGACAGGATCAGAAAACGACTGACCTCTTAGATCGAAGTATGACTCGGTCTGAGCAGATAAGCCTCCAATAGAGAGGAAAAAAAATGATATGTAAACTAAAAAATGCTTCAAGCCTTACTTTACTATGATAATCTCCTCTTGCCTCCCATCTATATAGCGTACGCCATCTTTATTGAAGAAAGCTTCTTCTTCTAACATTATTCTTACGTCTTTGCCCCATTCTTCAACAAAGGTAGATGCATTCAGCTCAATAGAATAGGCAGTATTTAAGTGTAGTGGGTAATCTCCGGTTACAGGTACGCCTCCTTGAGAATCCCACATACCCAGAGTGGTACCAGCTGCATGACCATGATAACCAATAGGGTGAGTATAAATTGATGGAGTAATTCCTTCGGCTATGGCCTGTTCCCTACTCATCTTCAGAACCTCATTACCAGTTCTACCTTCTTTAAAATTATTAGTGAAGATATCTTGTAGCCTATTACCATTTTTGAATGCCTTCTTTAGGTATTCAGGTACATCTGTTTCGCCTGATTTTAAAATGTAAGCATGCTGTTGCTGGTCAGTATTCAGTCTGAGATAAGTAATACCAAAATCACAATGAATAAGATCGCCAGGCATTATTACACCAGGTTCTGGGCGCTTACTAAAAGTTCTTAGGTGGTCGAACCTTTCTGGGTCGGCTCTCTGTATGTCTATTGTAGGGTGAAACCAAGCCTGGAGCTTTAACTCTCGTACTTTCTCTCGCATCCACCAAACCACATCTTCCGTTGTGGTAACCCCTGGTGTAATTACCTTAGAAGAAAAGGCTTCTTTAATGATCTCATGTCCAATTTTGACTATATGCGGATAAATGGCCATTTCTGCCGCAGTTCTTGTTTCTAACCAGCCAATTGCCACCTTTTCGGCCGATACAACTCTTTTGGAAAACTGAGCTCCTATGGCTTCTTTAAGTCCTTCATAGTCAGTAGCTACAATACCATCAGCTAAACCAAAGTATTCAGATTTATTTACACCTATTTTTTTAGGGTTTCTCTCACTTATAATCTCTGCCAAGCGTGCCCATTGATTAGGTTGCTCTTCCTTATTCCATGCACTTTTAAAAACTGAACCCACATCATATCTGGCAACAGCTAAAGTTTCTAACTCTTTACCATCTCCACGATCGTAAAAAACAAGTATGGTTCGTCTTCTTGCGGCAAGCCATTCTGCTGGTAGTAGGGTTTCTATTACTGGGTCTTCATTGTACTCTCTAGAAATAACCAGCCACATATCAATTCCCTCTCTTCTCATGATTTCAGGAAGGTAATTCTTCACTTTATCTTCTAGCAACCTGTTAATGGTAGTGGCTCTATCTTTCATAGATAAAATGTTTCCATATTCATGCTGAGCTACCATGCTCAATGAACAAATCATAAAGAATAAGAGAAGTAGTTTTTTCATATTGGTTGAATTGTGGATCTAAAATAAGGTCAAATTATGAATTCCTGACCAAGACTTCTTACAGATCAGCTAAGATGTCCAAATTATTAAGACTAATACTAATTTATTTATAGTATCATCAACTAAATGTTCAAGGTTTTTATTGGTAACAGTTTTTTGGATTTGAGCAGTTAATTCTCTTCAACCAATACTGGCTACAATTAATAAAATTTGAATGGCTTCTTGACCTTCATTTCATACTGTTTAAATTGTAAGTTTATCAGACATGAATAAACCATCACAACCATTTCTATTACGCCTCACTTCTTCTCAATTGCCAAATTGGTTGGTGGGTGTTCTTACCTGTGTGTTCTTTGTTCTGTTACAAGCCTTAGTATTTGAAATTGAAGGAATTAAACATAGTTACAGTCTTTATTCAACCACCTTCTTCTTTATTCTTACCACTGGTTATCTGGTTTTTATTTCCCGAATAATTAATAACAATCATGAAAAAGGCTTCTTTAAGTTGTTGAGCTACACCAAGCTCAATGAATCCGAAAAGCAAGATCATATTCAGGAATTTCATGATCAGAAACTTTCATGGAAAGAAATGCTCATTCCTATCTGTATTGGTTTGTTACACGGCTTCTTTGTCAATGGAGCCAGCTTTTCATTTAATGAAGTGCCCTATCCGTTTCTCAAGGTTTACTCTATTATTCAAATCTTGATCATATGGATTATGATTTGGCAATCTACTAGTACCTACCTGCGTAACATGACTAAGATGAATAGGCTTTCAAGAGCGATTGAGATAGATATTCTAAATACTGAGCAGTTAATGCCACTGACAAGTGCTGGCGTTATAAGTATTTTGGCTTTTGTAGGAGTCTATACTATTCTTTTCATTGAAAGTATAGATTCAATTGAGCTATACAATCCTGCCTTATTGCCTCTTATCCCCTCTATTGTATGGATGGTAGTTACTCCGCTCAGTGGAGTTCGGAAAAGGATAATTTCAGCCAAAGAATTAGAAATTGGATTAATAGAAAAAGGAATTGAGGGAGATAAAAAAGCCCTTGAAAAATCTCGAATAGGTAACAATTTGGAGAATATAAATGTGGTTGACTTAATGACTTACAAACGCTTAATAACAGCTACTCCAGAAATCCCTATTAATATCCCTACAGCTTCGAGATTTATCTTTTATTTGATTATCCCCTTCTTTACTTGGGTGGCTGCATCAATTGTAGACAAAGCCATAGATTACCTTATTGGCTGAATGCAAACGGTTGAATGAGACCATTTTTTCCTGTATCCCATTATTTCTGTAGTTTACCAAACACAATCAGCTCATCATGGGAAAACTTAAGCTTTTACTATTTCTATTCGCACTTTCTTTTGGAACAAACGGTTTAGCTCAGCAGAGCGATCTTAAGGTTGAACCGCCTTTCTGGTATGCAAAAATGCCTACCGAAAACCTGCAATTGATGATTTATGGTGAAAACATAGGGCAGTATAAAGCCAATGTTCAGCATAAAGGAATAACCATGGTTAAGCAGGTTTCTGGTGATTCTCCCAACTATAAATTTGTGTATTTGGAAATAAGCCCCGATGTGTTGGCAGGTACTTTCAGCCTCACCCTCACTAATGGAGCAGATACCAAAACCATTTCTTACGAACTAAAGCCTAGAGTTAAGGAGCTGAAGCGGAATCAAGGGTTTAGCAGTGAAGACGTGATTTACTTGCTAATGCCCGACCGATTTGCTAATGGCAATCCTAATAATGATACTGTTGAGGGCATGTTGGAGCCAGCCAGAAGAGACCACCCTAGTGGCAGGCATGGTGGTGACCTAAAGGGTGTTTTAGACCATTTAGACTACATAAAAAACCTAGGGATGACTGCCGTTTGGCTCACTCCTGTCTTTGAAAACGATCAAACACCTGAATATAAAGCTTATCACGGCTACGCAGCTACAGATATGTATAAGATTGACAGGCGCTTTGGTTCTAATGAAGAGTTTGTTGCCTTTGTAAAAGCTTGCCACGATAAAGGACTCAAAGTAATTATGGATATGATCCATAACCATATCGGGGATCAGCATTGGTGGATGAAGGATTTGCCGTTTAAAGATTGGGTTCACGATCATGAGGTTTACGGCAACACCAACTACAGAGGAACAATCGCTTCCGATCCTTATGCTTCAAAGTATGACAACAATAAGCTAGTTAAGGGCTGGTTTGTCACAGAAATGCCAGATTTAGATCAGCGCAATCAGCAGTTAGCTGACTATCTGATTCAAAACACCCTTTGGTGGATAGAATACTCAGGCATTGACGGAATCAGAATGGATACCTACCTATATCCTTATCAAGACTACATGGCCAGATGGGCCAAAGAGGTGATTGCTGCATATCCGCATTTTAATATTGTAGGCGAATCTTGGGTGGAAACTGTAGCTCATGAGTCATATTGGCAACAAGATAAGCCAGGAGAAAACGATGGCTATGAATCTTATCTTCCATCTGTAACCGATTTCCAGATTCATTTTGCCGTGAGAGATGCTTTTAATCAGGGCTTTGGCTGGGAGACTGGTCTGATGAAAATCTATTATGCGCTCTCCCAAGACAGGCTCTATTCAGACCCAATGAAGAACGTTATCTTTCTAGATAATCACGACATCAGTAGAATCTATTCAACACTTGGAGAAAACCCGAAGCACTTAAAAATGGCTTATGCATTTCTATTGACCACTAGAGGAATACCACAGGTTTATTATGGTACTGAACTAGCTTTTAAGGCTGGCCCAAGTGATTGGGGAGATGGTGCAAAACGTGCCGAAATGCCCGGAGGTTGGGCAGGTGACAGTCGCTCTGTATTTACTAAAGAAGGTAGAACAGCCGAAGAAAACGATATGCATCAGTACGTTACAAAGCTCACAAATTGGAGAAAAACCAGTGATGCAGTAAAGCATGGCAAGCTCCTTCATTTTGTTCCTGAGAACAATGTTTATGTCTATTTCAGATACACCGACCGAGAGAGAGTTATGGTAATTATGAATATGAATGATTCAGAAGTCACAATTTCTCGAGAAAAGCACTTAGAAATGCTCAGAGGTTTTACCTTTGGTATGGATGTTATTTCTGGAAAGAACTTTGACTTAGCTAAAGATTTTAAAGTTGCTGGAAAAACCACCACTGTACTCACTCTCAAGTAATTAACCTTGGAAATTAAGCAGGCTACAGATAGCTGCAATGAAAATATTTACAATTCACTCTTTCGGAGCATAGCACCCTTGCTTCGGAACTTTCTTTATGCCAAGTATCGTGATATAGACAAGTCTAACGACATGGTTCAAGAGGCATTTCTTATTCTATGGCAGAAGTGTGCGCAAGTGCTGCCTTCTATGGCAAAGGCTTTCGTCTTTAAGGTGGCTCAAAATCAAATGCTTAAAAGTCTGGAGAAAGAAAGGACTAAAGAAAAGCACATTCATTTTCTGTTTAAACCTAGCCACTCCGAAACGCCAGAGTTCGAAATGGAGTTTTCTGAATTCGACCTAAAAGTTCAACAAGCAATCGAAGGTTTACCTGATGGCCAGCGTGAGGTTTTCTTAATGAACAGAATTGAAAAAATGACTTACAGCGAAATTGCAGAAGCATTGGATGTAAGTGTTAAAGCAGTAGAAAAACGCATGCATAAGGCCCTTTTAAAACTTAGAATACAGATAAACGAAAAAATATAGAACAGGCAGGTAGGGTTATTTCTAATGAAGTGGATGTAAGCATAGAGTGAATAATATGAGTTCTAATTCTGAAAATAGTGAAGACTTCTTGGCCAAATGGTTGGCCAATGAACTTACCCCTGCTGAAAAGGAGAATTTTGAGTCTTCTGAAGAAGGAAAGGACTTGCTGAAGATAATTTCCTCTACCGATAAAATGGCTTTTCCCGCTTACAATGTTGAATTGGAATTACAAAGGTTACAAGAAAAGAAGAAGACTATTGCGCCTAATACTAAGACCATACACCCTATTTGGAAGTTAGCAGTAGCTGCTGTTCTTGTTGTGGGCATCTCTTTGGTTTATTTCTTAACTAAACCAAGTTATAAAGTTTACAAAACTCAATTTGGTGAAACCAAGGCTATAACCTTACCAGATAACTCAACAGTAACTCTAAATGTCAATTCAGTTCTGAAGTTCGACCCTCATACATTCTCAGAAAATAGAAAACTAACCCTTGAGGGCGAAGCATTCTTTGAAGTGACCAAAGGAGTCAACTTTGAGGTTAATACTTGCCAAGGTCAAGTTGTAGTTTTAGGAACTAGTTTCAATGTTAATCAAAGGGCCGAATATCTAAATGTTCAGGTTCACTCTGGAGTAGTGAAGGTGCTTACCAAAGGTGCTAATTCTACTCTTCAGAAGGGAGATGGCCTTAGGGTTGAAGACGGTCAACTGATCGATCAATGGCAAATTCAAGATCAGGAAAGGCCGCTTTGGTTGTCTCAAAATATTACTGAGCTGAACAATGTACCATTTTCTGAAGCTCTAGATGCTTTGAGAAATTCATTTGGGATATCTATCTCATCCAACATATCATTAACTTCAGAACGTTTTACTGGGTCTTACCCGAATGATAATGTGGAAATCGCCATACAAATTGTTATGTCTACCAAAGGGCTTGAGTATAGCTACAATGCCAACAGCAAGGAACTCAACATTATCGGTATTGAGCAGAATTAGGCTTGTTCTCCCACTCTTTCTCATTTTTAGTCTAAACCTGATGGCTCAAAATGAGACCGCAGTTTCTTTGAAATCAGTGCTGAACAATCTAGAAAAGCAATTCCGTATCAGGTTCTCTTACGACCCTAATTCACTTAAAGGCATTAAGCTTAATAATATACCGCAAACCAATGATTTAGACTTGGCACTTCAAGCTGCATTGAGCAACACTGCACTTGAGTTCCAGAAAATAGATGATCAGTATTATGTCATAAAGAAAGCAGCCTCTAAATTCTTGACTATTGAGGTGCTTGATGCCGAAACTGACTTAGCCCTCCCCTTCGCCACCATTAAGCAAAATGCTAGCAAACTAGGCTTAGTGACCGATGAGTTTGGATTAGCAAGATTGGTAATACCTAACCACAAGGGAGTTGTATTGGAGGTGTTCTATCTTGGCTTTCAATCGTTCAGCATACACGTTGATAGTTTAAATTCTTATCAGGTGCATCAGGTACACCTCCTACCAGAACCATTAGACTTAAATGATTATGAACTGAAGGAGTACTTAAATGCTGGTATTGCTTCCGACCCAAAAGCCAATAGTTTTCGTATCCTTCCTCAAGAAATGGAGATACTCCCTGGTTTAGCAGAGCGCGATGTACTGCTTTCAGCTCAGATAATTTCAGGGGTCAACTCCAATGATGAATCTGCTTCCGGAATAAATGTAAGAGGTAGCGCACGAGACAATACGCTGCTATACTGGAACAACGTGCCCATCTATCATTCTGCTCATTATTTCGGTAATATATCCAGCTTTATACCTTCTTCAATTGGCACTTTAGACGTCTATAAAAACTATGTACCTGTTCAATATGGAGGGGCTTCGGCAGGTCTTATCTCATTAGCTTCAAGAAATGAAATTGACCAAACATTGAATGCTGAGCTCAGCATTAATATGACGCATGGAGATGCTTTTATTAAAACTCCATTTTTAGGTAAAAAGGGATCTGTAATGTTTGCAGCTAGAAGATCTTATAATGATGCCATCCCTACTTGGACCTATAATGCCTACGGAGAAAAGTTGTTTGGTAGAGAGATAAGAGACCCACAAGGCATTGTTTATGAAAGCGAATACAGCAATGACCTCAATTTCTCCGACCTCAATTTTCATTGGAATTACGAACCAACAGATAAGACATCTATTAAGCTAGGTTATATCAGAAACCGAAGTCAATTTAACCATAGGGAGAACGATTTGAGAGAACGGCAAAATATTGTACAATCGCACCAGATCAAAAGTTCTGGAGCAGATATTTCATGGATCCAAAGAGTGACGGATAAACAGTCTTTATCTGTAAGTGCTGCCTACTCAGACTATGGAATGGAATATGATTACACTAACCTTCGGAACCCCACCATAGACTCTGATGACGATAAGCAAGAAAGGAGTAATGATATTGAAAACTTGGAATTGCGACTTAGTCACACCTCCATCTATAAAGACCTGCATAAGCTGACCATTGGTTATCAATTCAATAAATTCAAAATCAGAAACCTTATCAATACTGAGAACTTTTTTGAGCAAGACCAAGCAGAGCAAATTAACTCTGAGGGAAACATACACGCAGTATTTTCCGACCTTAACCTCAAGCTTTCAGCTCCTCTAGAGTTGGTATTGAGCGGTAGACTGACAGCCATTGAATCCATAGACAGAAGTGTCTTTAGTCCACAAATAAAGCTCAATTATAATCTCAATGAACAATTACTCTTTAAGACTACATATGGCATATACCATCAGTATTTGAGTACAATAAAAGAGTCTCAATTCACCATTTCTAACGCTATAGAGCAGCATTGGCTACTGGCCGATGAAGATGAGTTAGTTCCTATGCTCATCAATAAGCAGATGAGTCTTGGCTTCATTAGAAACACGAAATCATGGCTTATAGATTTCGATATTTACCAAAAGAACGTAGACGGACTATTGGCCAGAAATTTAGGTTTTGGCTTTACCAGAGAGGCAGGATTCAATCAGGGTACTGAAAGAATTGTTGGTGCAGACTTGACGCTCCGTAAACGCTGGAAATACATCAAGACTTGGTTTAGCTATAATTTTCAAGATTCGGAAGTAAGCTTCTCAGAACTATTTCCAACAACCTTCGCCTCTAACCTGAACATCAGGCATCAGTTTAGTTTTTCAAGTACGCTCTCACGTGGAAACTGGGAGTTTTCACTGGGTTATACTTTCAAAACGGGTGCTCCTTACACAGGTATCAATAACGTGCGGCTCAATCGCAAAAACAACAGTCCTAACCCACCAGGCTCAGGGGTAAATGAAAAGTACGAGTTGCGTTTTAGCAAACCTAATAGTCTAAGAGTAGCCAATTACCACCGTTTTGATGCTTCTGTATGGCATAGGTTCAAGGGAAAGACTTGGCAAGGAGAAGTTGGCTTTAGTCTTATGAATATTTTGAATAGAAGGAATGTATATAATATAGGCTACCTCATAGACCTGAATCAGGACAACGAGGTAGTAATTGCGCAGAGAACTAAGTTTTTTTTGGAATTCACTCCCAACTTGAGTGTAAGGTTTAGCTTCTAGACTTTAAGCAGAAACCACATTTTTTAACTCTTCTATTGTCTCAACTGGGTCTACTGACTTAAATACAAAACTACCAGCTACCAGAACGTCTGCACCTGCCTCCATTAGTGGCTTGGCATTTTGAGCATTTACTCCCCCATCAATTTCAATTAATGTATGAGCCTCGTTTTCGGCAATGATTTCCTTCAACTGTCTTACTTTCTTGTAAGTATTCTGAATGAATTTTTGTCCTCCAAACCCAGGATTTACACTCATCATACACACTAAATCAATATCCTTAATGGTATCTTCGAGTAATTGCACATTAGTATGAGGGTTTACCGCAACACCTGCTTTGCAATCTAAAGACTTGATCTCTTCTAGCATTCTGTGTAAGTGATTACATGCTTCAAAGTGAACCGTAATATTAGCAGCGCCAGCATCTCTAAAAGCTTTTATGTACTTCTCGGGGTTCACAATCATAAGATGAACGTCTAATGGCTTTTTGGCATACTTATTAATAGCTTCCAAAACAGGTAAACCGAAGGAAATATTAGGTACAAAAACACCATCCATTATATCGATATGAATCCAATCAGCCTGACTTTCATTCAGCATTTCGATATCGCGTTGAAGGTTGGCAAAATCTGCGGCCAACACCGAAGGGGCAACTATAGGTGAGTTCATGAACAAATATAAATTAATATTTAATGATCTTTCGAGTGGTAGATTCAGACTTACTCATAACACGAATAAAGTACAAACCACTCTCCGGTAAATCTATTTGCAAAGGGTTTCTGGCTTCAAAAGGTATATACAGAAACTCTTTCTTTAAGCTCCCATTTCCGCGAATCAACTGGATTGTTAGCTGTTGCCCAAAATATTCAGAACTAAAACTCATTTGAATATGGTCGAATGTTGGGTTGGGAAAAGCTGTGTAAATTGGCTTGTTGCCACTGTAAATCCCCCTCTCGTTCTCAATAATTCTAGCAAAGCTTGGAATACCGTAACCATACAAATTATCTGGTGTGTTAGCCATGTTACCCGATAGCTTAATCATTTCTCGAAGTTCTTCTGCTGATTTACTTGGGTATGCCTGCCACACCCCAGCTGCCAACCCGGCAATTAGAGGAGAAGAAAATGAAGTACCGTTTTGTGCTGCATAATTACCGGTAGAAGTTATTAAAGAAGTCCCAGCACCTTGGGCAACAATATCTGGCTTAAAGGCATCTACCGTATTAGACCCTCTACTACTAAACCCAACCAAAACGCTATCTGCTGTAATTGCTCCTACTGCTAGTACATTTGGGCTATCAGCTGGTGCGCTGACTAAATCCCCATCATTTCCAGCACTGTTAACTAGTAAAATTCCTTTTGATGCTGCCATGTTAGCCGCTTGGGTAATCACCGCTGTTTTACCGTCTAGCTCAATGTCAGCGTAGTTCATTGATGGGTCGCTGAAACCTGTTTTATAGCCTAGCGATGTATTAATAATATCAACACCAGCAGAATCTGCCTTTTCTACTGCAAATAGCCAATTGTACTCCTCAATTCTGTATTCCAGAGGAGCTTCTGTAACACTTAGAATAAAACTAGCATGAGGTGCTGCTCCAGTATAATTCGCTTCACTGGCTGCAATGATGGACAAAACTCGTGTTCCATGATCTTCACCGTTTTCTACATTCACTCTATTGTTCACAAAATCGAAAGTGTACAATAGCCTATTATCAAGGAAAAGGTGGTCAAAAGCACTTAGTTGGTTTAGGTTCTGAAAACCGTCATCGAATACAGCTATAAGCATTCCTTCTCCATAAAATCCATAACTGTGCATTAAGTCAATAGCCAGCATGCTTTGCTGAAAAGAAGCCAGATTATTTGAGCCAGGAAGCGGATCTTCATTTTTCTCAGAAGCATAGCTTAGTGGCGCATTCGGTGCTACAAGTTCAACTTTAGTAACATAAGGCAAGCTTTGAACAGCCATTGCTTCATTCTCATCCATCTGAACTAAGCAGCCATTCATCCATTTAGTAGAAAAATAAACCTCGGCACCAATGCTTTTTAGTCCCTGTCTGTAAACCGGACTAATAGGTAAATCTTGTTCTGTAATTTCGATTTGTTGGTTTTCTCTTCGCTTCAGCGCTCGTTCAGAAAGGAAGTCTTCGGGAGATTGAACACTGTAAGGGCTACCGATCTTATCAGTAAAAAAGACCATGTACCTATCTTGTGCCCAGCTATTTAGGCCAATAAAAAAAAGGAAGACAGTGAGTAGCTTAATCCTCATCTAAAAAGCCATGAGCAATCAATTCTTCTCGGTAGTATCTACCAGATTGTACTATCTGAGAACCCAACTGACAATCGCGAGTACAGTATTTAACTGAATCATACAGCTTATATATCATACCAATGCTATCGCGATAAACCTCTTTGCTGATGAACCGATCCACAATACCGTCATCAAAGTTACTAAATTCTACCTCGGCTGTTTTAAGAAATGTATTTAGCCCTACTGTAAAATTGCTATTGAAATTGACAACACGGCTTACCACAGGCTGCCTACTGTTGAGCAAATTACTATCCCATCTGTTGCCAGTATCTAAAGGGAAAGTCATTTTGACTATTGGAACATTGTTTTCAACCGAAATGCCTTTGTTGCCCTCAATTCTGGCAGTCCAAACCGAGTCTAATTCCCATCTTTCTGTAGCGTCTTCCCTTCTAAATCTGTTCACCAAGTGAGAGGTCTCTCCACCGCTAGCAAAGCCTTCCCCTACTTCTACTCTGATCTGATATTCTGAAGTATCGCTAAAACCAACTCCCGAATAGCGAATCTCATAGACGTTGTATTCTCTGTATTTGCCAGGCTCTAAAAAGAAATAACTTTTACCCCGGTTAGGGTCAATCGGTTGCTCTGGCTCTTCGTCATCGCCACCACAGGCCACCACAAGAGCAATAAGTAAAGAAAGAAGAATCCAGCTTTTCAGCTTCATATTGCGAATTAATACCTTATTGAAACGTTTAGCAAGCATTGCTTAGTGTTTGATGGTAGCAAAGCTTGTTCACACCAATTAATACAGTCTAATATAATTTTACCCTAGTACTTAATAAGCATTTGTGTGTGGTATTTTGGGTTAGTTTTTCGGAATGAATTAGCTTTGCCCACGCTTTAAAAATCAGCGATATGGCCTTAAAAACCTTTGTGAAAATTAGTGGAGTAAATAACCTAAGTGATGCCCGATACTGTGCAGGTATGGGAGTAAATCAATTAGGATTTAATATTGAAGACAAGCACCCTAATTATACTGATCCACAATCGTTTAAAGAATTATCAGATTGGGTTTCTGGTGTTGATTTTGTTGGAGAATTTGATTCTCTAAGTGCACAAGGCAAAGTGGCAGAAGTTATTTCGCAGTATGATTTATACGCTATTCAAGTATCGGAAAGCAGTATGATCGATGAAGCATGTGAAACTGGCAAGGAGGTCATTTATTCTGCTTCATCATTAGCAGATGCTAGTAGCATAGCGAGTCAGTTTGGTGATAAAATAGCTTATATCTTATTAGAAGATGAACAAGCGGAACCGTCTAGCCTAGAAGCACTAGCTAGTGAAACCGAACTAGTAATTGCTAGTGGATTTAGTACAGATAACCTTGAAGATGTTCTTGGGGCTATTCAACCTAAAGGAATTGCTCTTAAAGGTGGTGACGAGATTCGCCCTGGCTATAAGGACTTTGATCAGATGGCTGATATTCTTGAGGCACTAGATGCCGATGAGTGGGTCTAGCTTGCTAATTATAGTCAAAAATTCCTCAGAAAGAATTTCCTGCAAAGCACACGAGATATTTTCATAGATTAGAAGCTATGAAAAAAATCTTGGTTCTGTGTTTCCTATTGGGTTTGGCAATAAGTCCAGCTTTTGCTCAAACCGATTTAACCACTTTTATCTTGGTTCGCCATGCGGAGAAGTCTAATGACGACCCTCGAGATCCTTCTCTTTCCGCTGAGGGTGAAGCAAGAGCCCAGAAATTGGCCGAAGTACTAGCAGAACAAGACATAGCGGCCATTTACTCAACTCCTTTCAAAAGAACCAGAACTACAGCTGAGCCATTAGCTCAGGCAAAAGGACTCACTGTTAATGTTTATGATTTCAGAAGCCAGACCTATCTTCAAGATATGCTGAAAAAGCATAAAGGAAGCACCATTCTGATCTCTGGACATTCCAATACCACGCCTATGGTTGCTAACATTTTGCTTGGTTCAGAAAAATTCAAACAACTAGATGAAAAAGAGTACGGAATGATATTCATTGTTACTGTATCTGAAATTGGCAAAGGCACAGTAACTGTATTGAAATACTAGGTTATAATTTACAGTGCTCTGTAAGCGCTTCTTTGGCTTCTTCACTACCAAGCTCTTCAGCTTTTTTGAAGTCTTTGCAAGCATCAAACTTGTTGCTAATATTGATTTTAGCTAAACCTCTACGGAAGTATATATTAGGGTCTTGTTCTAGGTTTAAGGAAGTTGTAAAATCTTCTATTGCTCCTGTGTAATCACCAGCCTCTTCTTTCATATACGCTCGATAATCATAGTAAAGAGCATTCTGAGGGTTAAGTTCTATCGCTTTCTCAATGTCCCGCCTTGCAGCATTTGTCATGGCCAAGCTCCAATAAGCATCAGATCGAGCGTAATATACATTGTCAGAAGTAGAATCCCTTTTAACGAGTAAATCATAGATTTGAATACTAGACTGATAGTCTTCCATTCCTTCATAGCCTTGTGCGAGATTGTAAAAATATTGACTATTTGTACTGTCTCTATTTATTGCTGCCTTAAATGAATTAGCTGCCTTCTCGAACTCATTTAGATTGTAAAACGTAACTCCCTTATAGTTATAATATTCAGCTAAGTCTACACCAAGTTCTCCAGCTTTATTATAATCCTCAATAGCGCCTTCATATTCTTGCATCTGAGCCTTAGCTACTGCTCTGTAGTAGTAAGCATTGGCCAAGGTGGAATCGCTTTTTATAGAAATGGTGGTATAAGCTTCTGCAGATTCAAAGTCTTGTAACCTGATCATTAGAAGCCCCATATTCATATTATACATGCGATTAGTCGAATCAGCATCTAGTGCTTTTAGATAGTCGTTTTTTGCTCCTTCATTATCGCCTAAGTAATACTTTGCCAAACCTAGGTTATTGTAAACAGTAGGCAATAATGTAGAGTCAGCAAATTCCTTTGCTCTATCTAAGTCGGAAATGGCGCCATATAAATCGTTATTATACATTTTAGCAAGTCCTCTACGATTTAACACAGAACTTTCGTTAGGGTTAATCTTCAAGGCCTTAGAGTAACTCTCAACTGCGTTGGTAAAATCACCATTTTCAGCAAAGCTTATTCCTTCCTCGTAATATTTTTGTAGAGGAGACTTCTCCGATTTAGGTCTTATAGTTTCAATGTAGCCACTGTAAGCAGATTTAGCTTCTTCAGACATCTCAAATAATTCATCATCGACTGCTGGATTGATTTCATATTGATCGACTACCATAATAACATTACCATCCGCCTGACCAAAAGAAAAAAACCTTGTAGGAAGTAAGAATCCATCAACAACAGTGTAATTCAGGTAAAATTCACGTTCTCCGTGGTAATCAGAACCAACATTGTAAAAATTCTCTTTGTCAAAGTAGTATGTGATACTATCAACTTCATCTAACTCCTTAGTCATTAACAATGCGTACAAGTCAAGACTATCAATGCTCACCTCTGAAACCTGCTGCCCTACCCAGCCTTTATCTAGGCTAGAGTCAAAAGATCCAAAACTTATAAAACCTAAGTCCGCATCAGTAGTTGTATTACTCTCTTCCAACTTTTCAAATTCATACTGAGTTGAAAAAGGATCTCTAGACCAAGCTAAAGTGTCATTCGCAATTCTAAGGAATTTAGCTCCCATAAAGCTCATTTCCATTCTCATATATGGCTCTGACATCCAGATCGAAACAGGAATGTCCGTCATTTCTCCAAGTGACATGGTAGCGGAAATCTTAAGTTTTATTTCACTAAAATTCGTTTCCAGATTTTTATACCTCTCGGTGTTGCTTTCGTATTTGTTAATCAATCTCTTGACTGAGATTTGAGCCTTCGCTGGTAGATAAAAAACAAGGAATAAGATGATAAGGAGAAAGTGTGTAGTCTTCATATTTCAAAAATTATCCTAATCTAAATCTGATTACAACAATTGACTAATGAATTCTAACTTTTTGGCTTTTTAAGCTTCAAGAAGCTAATTCCACCTAAAGCGCTTAGCAAACTGATCAGGAAAAACAGGGTGGCTAAAGCCGTGGCATTGGTTTCATTAATCAAAAGATAGCTAGCTCCTTTTACCATTACTAACTCACGAATACCAATACCGCCAGGTAAAGAGGCAGGTAAAGATGCAGCTACAGAAGTGACCAAAAACAAAGTGAGATAGTCAATATATCCTGTTTCTACTCCTAGTGCTTGAAGAATGAAAAAGGCACTTAATACTTGTAGCCCCTGAACACCAAGGGCCTGAAGATTAGTAATATGATTAACTGATTTGAAGGTCTTAAAAAGCAGGTTTACCAAAAGGTAATAGCAAGGATAAGCAGCTATTAAGCCAAGCCAAAGCAAGAAAGAGTAGTCTCCTAAAGCTTCTGGAGCATAACCAAAAAGACCAAGACTAAAGGCCAAAAACCCCAAAGCCACTACCCCACTTACACGATCTAGTAAAGTGGCACTTACTAGCATTTTAATGGAGTTGCCGTACCACTTGTTCAACAGATATACTTTATAGCCATCCCCCCCAATTCCACCTGGAAGAAATTGGTTGTAAAGCATACCTAGGTAGTACAGCTTTAAATTGAAACGCTCCTTCAAATCTAGCCGTAAGGCACGAAAAAAGTAATTCAACCTGAAGGCACTAAGAATTTTAGAGGCATTAAATGCCAAGAAAGCTAAAAACAGCCAGCCTATATGAGCTGATAAAACTGTTGACTTGAGTTCTTCAAAATCAATATCTTGAAAAACGTAGTAGATGGCCAGAACAGCAATAACCAGCTGAGCAGCTACTTTCGCCCACCGCTTAAGCTTTTTGCTCGCCAATGAAAGTTTCTTTTAAGCGATAAACCTTCTTATTCTGAGACTCATAATAAGTTCTCATCATTAGTTCTGCGATTATACCGACCGTCACAAACTGAATACCCGCAAGAATAAGGATACTTCCTAAGAGTAAAAGTGGACGCCCCCAAATGTCTTCTCCTGTCCAAAACTTGTAAATAACTAAATACAAGTTAATGAGGAAGCCTACAATAAAAGTGATGATTCCCCACCCTCCAAAGAGGTGCATTGGCCTTCTGAAATACTTCTGAAAGAAGATCATCAGAATGAGGTCGGCCATTACCCTGAATGTTCTGTTGATGCCATATTTAGACTCTCCGTGCATTCTTGCGTGGTGTCTAACATCAACTTCGGTCATTTTAGCCCCTTGAAGTTTAGCTAAAACAGGAATGAATCGGTGAAGCTCACCATACAGACCAAGGTTTTTGGCTATATCTTTTTTGTAGATTCTAAGACTACAGCCATAGTCACTCAATCTAACATCAGTAGTATTTCGGATAATCCAGTTAGCAATTTTGCTCGGGAATTTTCTAAGCACAAAACCGTCTTGCCTGTTAGCTCTTACTCCAGCTACAACATCAAGTCCGCTTTCTTCTAATTTGGCCAACATAGTTGGAATATCTGCTGGGTCGTTCTGTAAATCACCATCCATGGTAACAATGTACTCACCCTCTGCTGCATCAATTCCAGCTTGCATAGCTGTACTTTGTCCATGGTTTTTGTTGAAGATTAAGAGCTTAGTGCGCTCATTAGCTACCTTCTTAACATTTTCAACCGTTTTATCAGAAGAACCATCATCTACTAGAATCAGCTCATAATCAATACCTTCCAGTGCTTCATACTCCTTTTCACAAAGGGGAATCACATTATCTTCTTCATTGTAGAGGGAAACAACTACCGATAGTTTCATCTTCAAATTCTATGTTTTGAGCAGGCCAAAATTTCGCTGTGCAAAGTAAACATGTTCTGCCCCAAATACCTAATCAATACAATTGAGGCTTGCTTTATCATTTTTCGATTAGTTTTGTGACCAAGTGAAACTGAGAATCATATTCGGGGCATTAGTTGCCCTATCGATAGCTGTAATGTTTGCCAATATTGGTGGACTAGATGTTTATGCCTTAGACGAAGCAAAAAATGCTGAGGCGGCTCGCTACATGTATGAAAGTGGCAATTACGTAGTGCCATTCTATAACGGAGATTTACGAACCGATAAACCTCCCCTACACTATTATTTTATGGCTGCAGGGTATTCATTATTTGGAGTGAATGCTTTTGGTGCAAGGTTCTTCTCATCGCTATTTGGCGTGCTAACCATTGTGCTCACCTTTCTTTTTGTGCTGAAGCATTTTAATACTCGTGCAGCCATTCTTTCTAGTTTGGTGCTCATTGCATCCCTGCATTTTAACTTGCAGTTTCACATGTCTGTACCAGACCCATACTTGATACTCTTTATCACTTGGGCATACTTCTCCTTCTACGATGCTTATAAAACTGGTAACAGATGGCAACTTTTCTCCTTTTACTTTGCCATTGGCTGTGGACTTTTAACCAAGGGCCCGATTGCTGTGGCACTACCAGGTCTTACTGCTGTTATATTTTTATTACTGAACAGAGATTTTAAATGGAAGACTATATGGCGCATGCAGCCCTTTGGTGGATTGTTACTATCACTGATGGTGGCTTTGCCTTGGTACTATGAGGTGCATAAGCAAACCAACGGTGCATGGACCGAAGACTTTTTCTTTAAGCACAACTTCTCCCGCTATTCAGAGGCTATGGAAGGTCACGAGGGTATATTCATTATCACCTTTGCCTTTGTATTTGTCTTAGGGATGCTCACCTTCTTACCATTTGTTTTTCAGAGCATTAAATATGCTATCCTCAATAGAAAGAACGAACCTCTTCTCTATTCATTAATAGCAGCCCTTGTAGTAGTCATTTTCTTCGCTTCTTCAAGTACTAAATTGCCTAATTATACGGTTCCTTCATACCCAGTATTAGCTGTTGTTCTCGGGTTTTATTTGTCTCAGATTGACACACAATGGTTCACTAATAAATGGAACAAATTAGGCTTAGGCCTTTATTCGGTACTTCTGGTGGGATTTCCTGCTGGAATCTATTTCGGCCTTAAAGGCGATCCATCATTAAGCCACCTCTCTTGGTTAGGTGTATATTTCATCATTCTTACAGGAGTAGGAATCTATAATTTCTACACAATGTTCAGGTCGAAAAATATAGCGGCATTGCTTAGGTGGAATGTAGCCGGATGGATGGCAACTATACTCTTGTTTTTCTATCTGATCTTTCCTCAAGTAGATGCTGAAAACCCAGTTAGAAAACTAGTCCCTCAGATGGAAACTAGTAAAGCAATGATTGCCTATGCACGCCTTAACCCTGCATTTGTTTTTGCACTAGAAAGAGAAATTCCTCGCTTTTCAACCTTACAGGAAATTGAAGAAGCCATGACACAGGCTCCTTCCGGTTATGTGATCTCTAGAACTGACTACCGTGAAGAGTTGGAGCAAATTGATGGCCTAGAATACCATTCCGAAGCCAAAGATTTATTTGAAAACCCAACCACGCTGGTTATGAAATGGGGAAAGCACTAGGTTACTTCCTTAATAATCCCTTTTGAAGTTTCGGATACTCACTCTTTGGTGCCATAATCATGTAGGCTAGAACCACTGAAAGAATTCCAAACAGACTACCAAAATATACGTCTCTAGCAAAGTGCTGAAGAATATACATTCGGCTTACACCTACCAAAACGGCACTAAAGAAGAATACAACTCTCCATGTGGTAGAACGAATTACAAGCATTAAGAAAAATGCCAAAGTAAACGCAGAGGCAGTGTGCCCTGAAGGAAAAGCATCGAAGCTTCTTACTGTAACTCCATCTACAAAGTTCAATGTATCTAATTGATCTTCGAAATAAAGCTTGGGCCTTGGCTCTCCAGCATACAACCATTGTTTGAAGATATGTACAAAGATGGTTTGAAAGACTATGGCAATTAGCAGTGTTAAAAACTTATGATAATTCAGGAATAAGTAGCCTAGTGCCACTATAGCCAGTACAAAACCATCACCTACATGCGTCCAATACTTGAAGAAAAAATCGCTAAATACTGAGTGGTTGTCATTTAACCATAACACTACGTCACCATGGGCAGTAAACACCATTAAAATGCCGCCTAGTACAAAGTAAATAGCCGTTAACCAATGTATTGTTGTTCCGAATAAGTCTGATTTCATTCCTTGAATTTGAATCTTAGGTACTTAATGTTTTCACCTTTGGCCACAAACTTTCTCTCAAAGTCTGTTTCAATACCGTGATGGAGCTTGTTTAAATCGGAATCATACAAATTGAAAGTATGGTCTAGCAACTCAATATCATCTCGTTCCTCAAACAGCTCTAGGGTGTATTGGAAAAGTTGGGTGTTATCCGTCTTAAAGTTGATCAGGCCATCTGGCTTTAATACACTTTTATAAAGCTCTAAAAATCTGGGAGAAGTAAGCCTCCGTTTAATATCCCTCTTTCTAGGTCTTGGGTCTGGAAAAGTTATCCATATTTCGGCCACCTCATTCGGGGCAAAAAACTGATCTAAATGCTCAATCTGCGCTCTGAGGAAAGCTGTGTTAGTTAGTTCCTTCTCAATAGATACAGTACTACCAACCCATAGTCTATCTCCTTTAACATCTATGCCTACAAAGTTTCTTTGAGCATAAACTGCTGCTAAGCCTGTAGTATAATGGGCTTTTCCGCATGCTAACTCAAGGGTTATTGGTTGGTCATTAGGGAAATACTCCTTGTTCCAATTCCCTTTCAAGTTTTTGTAAATGGGCATAGTGTCTTCGAAGACATTATGTCTTTCAGCAATTTCCCCATACTTCTTCAATTTAGTCCTAGACATTATAACCCTTCGATTTCAGCCACTACAAATGTACTCCCTCCAATGTAAATCATATCATCTGGCGATGCAGACTGTTGGGCAAAATTGATAGCCTCATTAACATCTTGAATATAGGTTTTGGGCTGCTTTAACTTGCTTGTCTTCGCTTTCAATTCGTCTATCAGTAGAGCTCTTGGTATTTGAGGCTCACAGAAAATCAGGTGTGCGTTTTCAGGAAGCATAGCTAGTATAGGATTCAAATCTTTTTCCTTAACAAAGCCCAGCACCATATATAACTGTGAGTAAAGCTGTCTAGATATTTGATCAACTATATATTGAAATGCTTCTTTATTATGACCTGTATCACAAATAGTTAAAGGATTAGAACCCAACTGTTGCCATCTGCCTTTAAGTCCAGTATTGGTTTGAACCTGAGACAGGCCTAACCTGATTTTATCTTCCGAGATTTCCCAACCTAGTTCTGTTAATACCCTCAGGCAAGTCAACACTCCTTTGACATTTTTAGCTTGATAAGTTCCTTGAAGATCGGATAAAGGTATTTCATCATAAACCTGGTCTTCAGCAAAAATGATGGGAGCATTTCTCTTTTTTGCTACTTCAACAAAAACTGGCTCAGTTTCTTTTTGCTTCTCAGTGACTATTACAGGAACCGATTCCTTAATTATACCAGCTTTTTCAAAGGCAATCTTTTCCAATGTGTCACCTAGCATATCCATATGATCCATACCGATATTGGTAATTACAGAAACTTCTGGCTCAATAATGTTTGTAGAGTCCAACCTGCCTCCTAGTCCAACTTCTATAACAGCAATATCGACCTTCTGCTGAGCAAAGTAATTGAAAGCAATAGCTACCGTCATTTCAAAGAATGAAGGTTTAATAGACTCAATACTGGGCATATTTTGCTCAATAAAATCTACTACAAAACCCTGGCTTACTTCTTCACCATTTATTCTGATCCGCTCGGTAAATGATTTTAAATGCGGGCTAGTATATAAACCCACCTTATATCCGCATGCTTGGAGCACCGAAGCCAGCATGTGCGATGTGCTGCCCTTACCGTTAGTGCCTGCTACATGGATACTCTTGAATTTCTTTTCTGGATGATTGAGCGCCTTACAAAGCTTAATTGTATTTGTAAGATCCTTTTTAAACGCGGCCTGTCCCACTCTTTGGTACATGGGTAAAGCCTTAAACATGAAATCAAGCGCCTCCTGATAGGTCATAGGGCGAAGATACTAGCTCCTATTGATCGGGTATCAGGATTTTTGAAAATATTTTGATTGATCATACGTGTGGTTCACTCTGAAAACGTCATATCGGCAAAAGTCAAAAACTCAGAATATGAACAAATCATTCAAATTAATCCTCAGCCTACTGGCCTTACTCACCTTTATTACTGCTTGCTCGGAAGATGGAATTAATGGCCGTGGGCCTATAGTTGAGCAAGAACGCTCAACGGATGAATTCACAGCTTTGCATCTTCAGATTCCTGCTAAGCTTTACGTTTATGAAGGAACGGCACCTAGTGTAAGAATTAGAACTAACGAAAACTTACATAAGTACATTGAAACCACTGTGGTAAATGGAGAATTAAGAATTGAAACTACACCCAATGTGTGGATTAGAAACGCCAACTCCATGAGCATTTATGTCACCTCTGACTTGGTGTCTCAGTTTACCATAAACGGTTCTGGTCTAATTGCTATTGAAGACTGTTTAGATGTGGCCTCTGCATCATTTCAGATCAATGGCTCTGGCGATATTTACGCATGTGGAGCAACAGATGTGCTCAAGGTTGTGGTTAATGGTTCAGGAAAATTCAAAGGACACGATCTTCAAGCAGAATCTGCTGAAGTGGAAATTCGTGGATCAGGAGATATTGAAACTCGAGTAAATCAGTCTTTAGAGGCAGATATCTCGGGCTCTGGTAAAGTAGAATACTACGGAAACCCTCAAATTTTTACACAAATTAGTGGTTCTGGTAAAGTGAAGAAGAAGTAATTAATTGGTTTTAATTACGAAGGTAACTTCGCCCTTAGATACTGCAGCAGGTGCTTTGGAGGCATCGGTTTGAATAAAGCGTAGCTCCAACACTTGCTTCTTATAAAAGTCTACAATAGTGTTGTCACTTATAGTTGTCCCAGGGACAACAGTTACTCTAAGTACCTTTCCTCTATCATCTACATCGATAGCAAATTTGATAACACCATCTACTTGAGAATCGTCTTTTTTAGAAGGAGGCGCTTGCCACTTCCAACCGTCTAAACTGTAACTAACACCTAAATCGGCACCTCCAGGGCTAGAGCCTTTGGTATTAGGGTTACCCTTAGGGTCACCTTCATTTCCCTTTTCTGAAGAGCTTCCCTGATTATTTGATGCAGCTTCTTTACTGTCAGTATTCGTTTTCTTTCCCCCCATTAAAGCTCTGTTATCAATAGTAGGTTTTGGCTTAGGTTTTTCAACTGGCTTTTCTTCTACTTTTTTTTCCTCAACAGGTTTCTCTTCTGTTTTCTTTTGTTCTGTCGGCTTAGTTTCTTCCTCTTTTTTTGTTTCAGTTACAGGAGGAGTCTTCTCTTCCACCTTCACTTCTGCTTTTTCAGGACTGGTTATAGTTTCTTTAACTGTTTGCTCTACTGGAGGAGTTTCTGTCTTGGTTTCTTCAACAGGTGGTGTAACAGGCTTAATCTCTTCTACTGTTTCTGGCTCGGTAACTTCTTCTTCCTGAACTTCTTCCACTTCCGTATTCTCAGAGTCAGACTCGGCATCAGGAGGCGTATCATTTTCAGTTTCTTCTGCCGGAGCATCAAAAGTCTTCTCAGTGTCGCCACTACCAACTTCTTGGAAACCAAGGTTTAGTTCAATGCCATATTCTGGAATTGGCGGATCTGGTTCTCTCCAAGCTACTAAAACAAGGAAAAGAGCGATAATCGAGCTATGTACAATAGCCGAAACCACAATACTAAATCGCTTATCTTTCTTTTCCTGTTCAGACATATTACTCAGGTCTTGTAACCAAGACTGTTTTTTGCTTCAATTTGGCGGCAATCCCAGCCACTTTAGCCGTATGACCGGTTGGTACGGATGCATCTATATTTAAGCTCAAAGTACCTTCTTGCCCACCCGTTAAACGTAATAATTCGTTTTCTAGTGTCTCAGGAGTCACCTCATTATCATTTAACACATAACGCAAATCTGCTGTAATCGTTAAGCTATTTTTCTGCAGTGAAATACTAGCCGATTGTGCCGTTGGTAAATTTACCGGTAGGCCCGATGGTGTGATGAAAGAGGCGGTAAGCATAAAGAAGATCAACAACAGGAATACAATATCTGTCATTGATGACATGCTAAATGATGACTCTACCTTATGTTTAGACTTAATATCCATCTTATTGCGGCTCTTGCAGTAAGTCTATAAAATCTATAGAAGTATATTCCATGTAGTGAATAGCCTTCTGCACTTTAGATACTAGGTAATTGTACCCCAAGTAGGCTATAATACCTACCACCAAACCAGCTGCGGTTGTAACCATAGCCTCATAAATACCTGTAGAAAGTAACTTAGGGCTTACAGACCCTTCTTCTTGCGCAATGGCAATAAAGGCCTGAATCATACCAGAAACGGTACCTAAGAAACCAATCATTGGTGCTGCACCAGAAATAGTAGCTAGCAAAGAGAGGTTCTTTTCTAACTTGTAAACTTCAATTTTACCTACATTTTCTATAGAAGCCTCAATAGTTTTGAGTGGAGAACCTATTCGGTGAATTCCCTTTTCAATCATTTTAGCAATTGGTGAATCAGTTTGAGAGCACAAAAGCTTAGCTCCATTTACATCTCCGTTAGCCACCAGGTTTTTAATTTTCTCCATAAACTCGAAAGGCGTTTTAGAAGCTCTATTAAGATTTCTTAGTCTTTCGAAGAATATATAGATAGCCATACCCCAAAGAATAACTAGTGGCACTAACCAGAATCCACCTTTTAAAAGGAGTTCAAAAAAGAACAGAACTCCTTCTCCATCACCTCCAACAGCGGTTGTGTCGGAAGTGGCTAATTGTTGCAATAATATCACCATTTTAATATTTCAGTACCCAGATATTTTCACCGTAAGTGCTAACCAAGTCAGCTCTCTTTTCTTCGGCTTCAGCCATACTGCCAGACAGTGCTATGCCCACTCTATGGAATTTGAAATCACCAGTAGGTTTCAACAAATAAGCACTCTCTCCTGCAGCTACAATTTCTTCGCCTTTATCTTCAGCAAGATCGGCATCATAGAAGCTTCCGATTACAACATACCAACGGCCTTCAGGTGCAGAAATTGTAAATAATTCTGCTGTCGGCTCTGGTTCTGGTTCAGGAATTGGTTCGGGCTCTGGCTCCGGTTCTGGCTTAGGCTGTGGTTGTTCAGTTTTAATAGGTTCAACCTCCTTATCTTTCTTGAAAACGAAGAAATAAAGTATTGCTGCTATTATCACAATCAGCAAGATAATAACCAAAGCTGTAATTCCTGAATTATTGGTTTTCTCCTCCTCTTCAGGCTTTTTGGCCACAGGTTGCACTGGTGCTTTTTTCTCTTCGTTTTTGGGATGCGCTTTCTCATCGCCAGTAGAAAACACGAAAGGCTCTGGCTCTTCCTTTTTTTCTTCTTTTACTGGAGGTATTGGCGTTACCTCTTTCTCTTCTACCTTTTCTTCTTTCGGAGCTTCTTCTGCTTCTTCGCTAGGGTTTGCAATAGGTTCTGGAGCAGGTGGCTCTTCTAAAGGAGTATCTGTAACTGGTTCTAGTTCAATATCATCTAAACCAAAGTCATCATCATTAGTCTCAGGTGCCTGAGGTTTTTCTTTCTTAGGTTTAGCTGGTGATTTTCTCGCACCGGTTCTTTTTGCTTTGTCGTTTTCTCCAGAAGAATTGCTTTTCTTTTTAGCCGCCATACTGAATAAGGTTGAATGATGTTTTTACAAATTAGTAAAATAAAAATACTATACTAAAATGGGTCTTTGCCAGACTAGAATGATACTGATAATCCACCTAAGAATTGAATACCACGAGATGGATAGTTAAGATACCTTTCGTACTCTTTGCCGAATAGGTTGTTTATCTGCAAAAATACACCAATTCTATCATTTACCTCATATCTACCACCCAAATTCAGATCTATGATATCATCTAGATCATACACCTGGGTTGTTTCTCCGTTAAGTGCCTTAAGCCCACCTAGGTAGTATAAATCAGTAGTGATGGCCAACTTTTCAATTGGGAAAATAGTAGAGTTAAAAGCCGCTTTAAAGTTTGGTCTATGCCATGCTTCTGTCAATGTGGCTAAAGAATAGTTATAGAAATCGAAACGTAAGGAGCTCCTCACCTTTCCTGCTTTTTCAAAGTTTACCGCTCCAAAAACATCTAACCTATCAGTTTTATCACCATCATAAAGTATTTCAAACCTAGTAGAGTCAGAGATAGAGTTGGTAATGAACTGCAAGTTGTTCAAGGTAGCATAGCTAACCCCAGAACTGAGTGTTAAACCATCGAATAACTGAAAATCTAAACCTGCAGTAATATCGCTTACCTTCTCAGTATTTCTCAAGTCAAAGTCAGCCTCTAAGAATGGATTTTCGCTAATAGAAGATTCTACAGAATTGAATTCAAGGTCTCCCTCATAGCCAGCATAAATTCTAAAGCCAGAGCTCAAGGCATAATCGGCCTTAATTACCGGATAAATACTTAAGCCTTTGTTAAAGCCATTGTCTCCTGCTAGGTTAAAACCTGCATTAAAGGTGAATCCATTGGTTCTGTAAATAGCCCTTGGCCTGAAGTTTAAATAACTACGGTTGTCCTCTTCAGTATCTTGACGTTTAGAGAGGGTAGCTAAAAGGTCTATGTTGAACCTTAGGTCTTCATTTACAATAAAGAACCCACCCACATCGAAGTTGAACTTGTTCTCTCTAGCCTCATAAGAATCTCTAAAGAAAATCCAGTCTGTTTTGAAATGGTAATCGAAGTTTTGCTCCTTATTGGCATTCTCAATCAACACATTAGTTGAGAATCTGGTGAATTTCCGCTCAATATCTCCAGGCTCTAAATCTAGCACAGGATCGTATCCGTAAAAATGAACCTTCTGACTTGAGTAATTCATTGAGCCAGAGACCTTATTCACATTACTGAAGTACTTAGCGCCAATGGCCGCTTCGGTTCTTCCTTCTCCAGAATTCTCATCGAAAACAGGTCCTTTTTTACTCGAAAGGTGTCTTACATATAGGTTAAACAAGTAAGACTCATGTCGTTTAGAGCCTAAATACCCTTCTAAATAAGGGGTTCCATAATTACCATAACCAAGCTTCAGGAAGTTTGAAGTCAAGTCGCTCAACCGTTGATTTCCTTGATAATTCACTGTTCGAAATGCTGGCACCAACGGACTCAAACTGTACTGAAAAGTTTTAAAAGAGTATTGCTGCTTGGTATCCGTTTCGCTTACGGGAAGCTGAGGTATTTTCTCAAAGTTTCTGGTAGCTGGCGGAAGCGTAATTCGCCTGTCTTTACGGATTACAATTTCAGCCTCTTCTAGCTGTCCTTGCCCTTGCTGCGCGAAAAGAGAACCAGTTCCTATGATAAAAAGTCCTACAATCGAAAGTCTTGTCAACTTATTCATTGTTGCCTCCTTTCTGAACTTGTGTTGAATCCATTTTTGTGCTATCCGATGCAATTTCTTGTTGTCTTAGCTCTTCCTCTTTTATCTCAATTTCGGTCAACTTAGCTCTTGCTTCCGTTAACACTTCATCTACCTGAGAATTCTCAATAATTGAATTAACCGTGGCTTTTGCCTGAAACAACTCGCCCAAGGCTATGTAGTTATCGGCAATTAGTAAGAAGGCTTTTCCTAACCATAAGTCATAGTCCGCGAATCGTTCATTGAATTCGAACAAGGTGGTGAGCGACTCTTGGTAGTTACCTTGTTGATAGAATATTTTTCCTAGCAAATACTGAGCTTCTGCTCCGTACCTGTTTTTAGAAGTATTTATCGTGCTCAAAAGGTCGTCAATTGCTGTATTGAAGTTGCCCTGATTATAAGCTGCTTTACCCAAATACAACTGCGCCTTGTTCACCTGATCTTGGCTGATATTCCCTTTGGTGATGATGTTATTGGCGTAGACCTTCATCTTATCATATTCGGCTAGTTTAAAGTAAGCTTCGAGCAAACCTGCCCATGCATCATTCTCCTGCCTTTTGGAGATTGCTATTTTCTCTAGCCTGCTGTAGTAGTTCGCAGCTTCTCCAAAGTCTCCAGCCTTGAGTTGCAGCTCACCTATTCTTTGGAAAACCACATCAATATCAGATACCTGCGCTTCTCTGTCTAGTTCATAATAGAGTTCTAGAGCTTTTACATTATTATTCAATCTGTAGTGAGATTCAGCCCTGTAGAACTTAGCCTGACTGCTCAACGGACTGCTAGTATAGTTTCGCTCATAATCTTCGAAGGCTCCAATAGCAGCAGAATATTCTTGACCGAAGTAAAGGTTTTTAGCGGACTCTAACTCTATGTTCTCGAGCGCCTGATTATCTGGGTTTGCATTCTTGTACTTTGCCAAATACTGATCGAACTCAAGCACTTTGTTATTGAGCTTCAGCGTATTTTGTAAACCTAGAAGTGCAGAATTGGCCACTCTACTGGTTACATAAGTATCTAGAATGATTTTATAATCTTCTTCTGCTTTATCTAACTCATTTAAGTTAAAGTAAGCCAGTGCTCTGCTTTCATAAGCATAAGGAATGAAAGGACTTTGCTCTTGGTTCTCAATTATTCTAGTAAAGCCTTGAATTGACTCTCTATAGTCTCTGTTTTCTAACTGAATCTGAGCCTTTTTGTAAATAGCATCATCGTAGTAGCGTGAATTGCTGAAGCGGTTAATTACTACGTCTAGAGACTGAATAGCCTCATCACTTTTGTCTTGAAAATCTCTAACTACACCCTTTTGAAAATAAGCATAATCAACATTTGGGTTATTCGTATCAATTGCTCTTTGGTAGTAAGAAATGGCTGTAGCATAGGCCTTATCTACATAGTAACAGTCTGCCAACCTCAAAATAGCATCATTGTAGTTGAGTTTATTGGGTCTTCCCTCCAACACATCTACATAGCGCTTAAAATAGATTCTGGCATTAGGGTAATCCCTAGTATTATAATAGGCATAGCCGATTCCATAATTCGCCTTTAAATAGTACTCAGAATCTGTGTTTCTAGTTCTAAATACCTGCTGGTATGCATCTATGGCATTGGTGTAATTTCTTGAAGTAGCCAAGGCCTCGGCTTTCCAAAAATGAGCTGCAGTTTCTAGGTCGTCATCAATTCTGTAAACCAATGACTTATCAAACATTTGAACAGCATTGGTATACTGAGCATTATTGAAGAACTCTGTTCCCTTGTAGAAGGTCACTTTCTGGTAAGCCGCCCTCACTCTTGGGCTCTTATCTTGAATTCTTTCAATGAATGTAATAGCCCGAGCAAAATCGTTGGTATTCAAAAATGCCTCAGAAAGTAGATTATTTGCCTCAGGAATATATTGAGAAGTTGGGTACTCTCTAATGAACCTGTCTAATGAAGTAATGGCTTGAGAATACTTCTTCGACTCAAAATTCACCTTAGCTAAATTGAAAGAGGCTTCTTCTTGAATGCTCTCGTTAAATGGAAGCTTACTTGCTTTATCAAATGCAGAAGTTGCAAACACATAATTGTCTTGCTCAACATACAGCTGTCCTAAATAATAAGATGCATACTGTGCCAAGGTATCTTCTTTTAAAGCTACACGCTTAAAATCTTCAATGGCTGGCTCCGAATTACCCATGGCAAAATTAGAATAAGCTATTCTATAAAGGGTCTGATTGTCTATACTTTGGGCTGCTAACTGTCTGTATAAAGCGTAGAACTCCAAGGCATTCTCATACCTGCTCTCGGCATAAGCAGACTCACCTGCTAACTGATAAATCTGATAGAGGTAGTCCATTCTAGTACGCTCTACATCAACATTCTTGAATTTATCCGCATAAGCTAGCACCTCGCCATAACGCTTCTGCTTAAAATATGAACTAGTGATCATAATAGGCACTCTGTACCTGTACTTTTCACTTTCTTCGGCCTTCCTTAAGTCTACAATAGCTTTATCAAAGCCATTATCTATGTAGGCCAAGTAACCTGAGTAGTAATTGGCATCGGCCTGATATTCTCCAGCTTCTCTCTTAGCCAAATCGAAGTATTTGATAGACTCTTCTTTTCTATTTAGACTAAAAGCGGAATAAGCAATTTTGAAGTAGGTTTCAGCTCTTTCTTCAGAGCTTAAAGCATTCAGATCTGCCAGTTTTAAATACTTGTTAGCTGTCTGAAAGTCATTCGATTTAAAGGCATTGATACCCAGGTTGTAATAAGCTTTAGAAGCTTTCGGGTGACTTGGCCTTTTCTTTACGAATTCTGAAATAAGTTGTGGCCCATCTGCATTGTTCAAGTTCAAAGCACATAAGGCAACATAATATTCGGCATCGGCCTTTTTTATTTCATCAGACCCTTCGAGAAGATACCTTTCAAACTGTTCTCGGGCCGCACTATACTTCTCTTTGTCTAGCAACTCCAAACCAAAACGATAGTATTTATTATCGCTGTTTTGGTGAAGCGTACTTTGAGCATTTAATGACCCGAGCGTTACAAGGCTGATGGTGACAATAGTTAATAGATTCCTCATCAAGTTGTATTTGCTCACTTTACTTCTAAACTCTTTTAACTTCTGAATATTGTTAGTCTCCATTGAAGTATTCAATGCATCAATTTGAAAACCAATTCTCTTAAAATTTCTTCTTCAGGCATAGATCCTGAATTCACTCCTTTAGATTTTAGGTCTGCTTCGCGAAGCAAAGAAATACATTGCATCACCTTATCGATAGGATATCTGGCCGCAGCAACCTTGTAATCTTTCACTACAAATGGAGGAAGCCCCATTGCTCTAGCCAAGCCACTATCTGACTTATCTTTTGCACTGTGTAAAAGGAGTAATTTACTATAATAACTAAAAAGTACAGCTATCATAGGGATGATGGAATTTGCCCTAATATTAGCCGCAAAATAATTGACAATACGATTGGCCTTTAACACATCTCCTTTAGAAATAGCATTCTGAAGTTCAAAGACATTGTAGTCTTTATTAATGCCAACATATTTCTGAATGTGCTCTGGAGTAATTTCTTCGCCTTCTTTCAGGTTGATAGAAATCTTGCTGATTTCATTGCTTAGTCGCTCTAAGTTGTTGCCCAAATACTCGGCAAGCATTTGCACCGACTGATAACCTATGTTGAAACCTTTGTCTTTAGCGTAACCTTCAATCCACTTAGGTACTTCATAATCGCGAAGTTTGGTGGTGGTTAACAGAATAGCCTTTTTACTAAGCGCCTTAGAGAGTGGTTTTCTGCCATCTACCTTTTTGTGCTTATGGGCGAAAACTAGCACTGTTGAAGGCACCGGATTATCAAGGTAGTTCATCAGGAGCTTCTGCCCTTCTTCCTTATTGATATCCTGTATTTCTTTAGCCTCTTTTACTATCACGACCTGACGTTCGGCCATCATTGGAAACCTGCGGGCTGCAGTTACAATCTGACTTGCAGAAACATCTTTACCGTACATTATGGTCTGGTTAAAACCCTTCTCGGTTTCGTTCAGACAATTGTCTTCAATGTAATCGGAAATCTGATCGATATAGTAGGGTTCTTCCCCCTGTAAAAAATAAACCGGTTCATATTTTCCGGCCTTCAACTGCTGTAAAATCTGCTCGGGAGTTACTGCCATGATCAGTTGTCAAATATACGATCTCGAATCTATTTTCAAGTAAATAGAACCAAGACTTTTATAAGGGGTTTATATTTGTAAAAAAGTGAAGAATGGTTGATTCGTTGGTGGAAAAAGGCATTGAAGCCTGTAAATCAGATAATTTCAAAAAAGGCGTAGAATTGTTCAATCAGGCGCTAGAAAAACAGCCCGAACATATTTCTGGCTTATACAACAGAGCACGAGCACTTTCTAAGATTCAGAGGCTAGAAGATGCACTTTTAGACTTTGAAAAGCTTGCCAAACTACAGCCCAACAATGCCACCTTTATTGGTGATTATGCTGTAGCGCTTCATTTAAATGGTGAAAATGATGAAGCTAATGTTCAGTTTGAAAAAGCACTTGAGCTTGAGCCTGAAAACCCATACAGATGGTCTTCTAGGGCATTTTTTAAAGATAGAATTGGTGAAGGTGAAGCAGCACTAGCCGACTATGAAAAAGCAGTTGAATTAGATCCTGATGACGCTATTGCACTAAACAACAAGGGTCTGATTGAAGAAAAGCTCGGCTATCAGGAACGCTCAAAGAAGAGTTTCAACCAATCGAATAAAATCATTGGTTACGAGCCAAAGGAAGGTGAAAAGCAAGAAGAAAAATCAGAACCCAAAACCTCTTCTGTGCCAAAGAAGGAGTCTCAAGAAATACTGACTAGGTGGAAAGTGATTAAGTCAATCTTCACCAAAGAAGGCTTCCAAGATTTCAGCCAATTCACCAAGAATAAAATACTTGGAAAGAAGGATTGATTCCTTCAATACATAGGATTAACCAGCTCTTTCTTACCTTGTGGAGCAAACAACTCTACTTATGAAAAAGCTTATAGTCATTTTATTATGTACCATTTCGCTCCAGTTTTCTTGTACTGGACAAAATAACATTGAAGAGCAAATCAAATCGGCCGTTCTAGCAGCTCCCGCTGCCGTTCGAGATGGAGCACATGTTTACGGTTTCAACGAAAAAGGCGAAATGATTACGCTCAGAGAAGGCACTAATAACTTTGTGGTAAGAGCCGATGATCCTACCAAAGAGGGTTTTGAGGTAGTTTCTTATCCAAAAGATGTTGAACCATTTATGGCTCGTGGTCGTGAGCTAAGAGCTGAAGGTAAAAACCGAGGCGAAGTGCTTCAGATGCGCGAAGAAGAAATGATGAATGGCTCTCTTCAAAAACCTAATTATGGTTCTACACTTGCCATTTATTATGGAGAAAACGCCAAATACAACCCTGAAACTAATGAATTAGAAGGCGGCCAGTTTAGGTACGTTATCTATACCCCACTGGCCACCGCAGAATCTACTGGTTTACCAATTAGCCCGAATGGCAAAGGACACCCTTGGGTAATGTTCCCTGGCCTTTACAGAGCTCACATAATGGTTACGCCTGCTGAAGGCAACTAAGCTATTCACTCCTCAAAGCCTTTACTGGGTTACTTGTAGCGGTTCTAATAGACTGATAACCAACAGTAAGCCAGGCTACTGCGGCAACCACTAGTATAGGCACAATCCATATCAGTGGGTTATTAAGGTTGATTTGGTAAGCGAATGATGCTAACCACTCTTTCATTAACCAATAACCTACTGGTATGGCAATTAAAGCACCTATAAGTACCAACAGGGTAAAGCTTTTAATTACCATAAAAGTTAAACTCTGAACAGAAGCGCCAAGCACTTTTCTTACGGCAATCTCCTTGTACCTCCTTTGTAAAGTGAATGCTGCTAGCGCGAATAACCCCAGACATGCAATAACGATTGCCAAACCAGAAGAAGCCGTGAACAATTGCCCAAACCTTTCTTCTTCGGCATAAAGGGAGTTGAAAGACTCATCTAAAAACACGTATTCAAAAGGTTCATCTGTAATGGTTTCAGCCCATGCTTGTCTTACTTGTTCAACCGTATTTTGATAGTCTCCAGTTACCTTAAGCGATAAATAGTTAGCGGCATACCAGTCTCCCTCAGTTTTGCCATCTTCTCCCATCAGCCTAAAAATGAATGGGTCGATGTCTCTTCTCAATGAAGCATGGTTGAAGTCTTTTACTACCCCAATGATAGTATAGTCCTCTCCATCGCCTCTTGAAAGCACCTTACCCAAAACATCTCCCCCTAGCCATTTTTTGGTCTTTTCATTAATGAGAATATTAGCAGTATCGGAAACTAGATCCTTATTGAAACCTCTACCCTCTATCAGTTCAATATCCATTGTCTTTAGAAAGTCTGCCGTAGCAAATAGGTTAATGAAGCTATTATTTCTAGGGTTATCCTCTACTGTTTGATAACCCCAATCCGACACACCTCCCGAGAGGTATTGGTTACTCAAAGCTCTAGATTCTACAGAAGGTATTCTATCAATCTTATTCAGAAAAGATGTGCCGTTCTCGGCCAATCGATTAATATTTTTGACGAGTAAAACTTGTTCTTGATTAAAGCCTAGGTCTTGATTTTTGATAAAATTAAGTTGAGTGTAAACCACTACTGTACTTACAATCAAAAGAATAGATATAGCGAATTGAAATGCTACTAACCCTTTTCTTAAAAAGCCACTACCTTTTCCTGTTGCCTGAGACTCTCCCTTTAAAGCCGTAATTGGTTTGAAAGCAGAAAGCACAAAAGCAGGATAACTTCCGGCCAAAAGACCAACAAGTAACATAATACCGAATAGCTTAAGCAATGTAGCCGTATTGAAAATATCCTCTACATTAAAGTTTCTATTAGCCAGTTGATTGAACCCTTCTAGAGCCAAAGAGGCTATGCCTAAAGCCAATATTGAAGAAAGAAAGCAAACAGTTATAGATTCAACTAGAAACTGCCCAACCAACTGTCCCTTTAATGATCCGAGTACTTTTCGCATACCTACTTCCTTAGACCTCATGGCCGAACGAGCGGTACTTAAATTCATAAAGTTGATGCAGGCAATGAGTAGAATAAAGAAGGCAACAGCCGAGAATATGTAAACATTATCTATACTTCCACTAGACCCTAAGGCCATATGAGAATAGTGTAAATGCAGTTTCTGCATAGGAATGAGTGAGAACGTTTTTTTACCTCCATCTGCTAGAAACGCATCGAAACTATCATGCCCCGAATATTTAATAATCATAGGTGCTAGATGTTCACGAATAAAGGCAGGCATCTTTTCATGGATTTGTTCTGGAGAAGCCCCCTTAGCCAATTTAGCATAAGTGAAAAAGCCATTCCCTGTCCAATTACCAATGGTTATCCATTCTTCATGTGGATACGAGTTGATGAAATTATACTGAAAATGAGTGTTTTTAGGTGGGTCAGCTACTACACCCGTTACCTGAATATTTTGGCCATCGGCCTTAATAATCTGACCAAGTGCATCTTGGTACCCGAACAGTTTATCTGCCAAAGACTGTGTTAGTACTACAGAATTAGGCCTATTTAAAGCAGTTTTGGGGTTACCAGCTATAAACTGAATATCGAATATCTGATTAATTGTGGAGTCTGCACTGAAGCCTCGAGCCTCTTTAAAAACCTGATCACCAATTTTGAAGGTTTGATCAAATGGCCCATTAAGCCGTGCTACAGCTTCAACCTCAGGGAAGTCAGTCTTCATTTGAGCACCAAGCCTGGCTGGAGTCCAAGCGCCTGCCTGACCATTGGCAACACGGTAAACTCTATCTACATCTTGGTGAAAATTATCATAGCTCAATTCATGACCTATGTACATAGTAATGAGCAAACAGGCCGCTAAACCAATGGCTAAACCTGAAATGTTAATAGCAGAATAGAATTTCTGCCTTAGGAGACTTCTAATGGATATTTTGAAATAGTTTTTGAGCATAGCAATGTTGTTTAATGAGTTTATATCTTCTAGACCTTTGATATATCTTAGGCGGAAAAACCTGAGAACATCCCAAGAGAACTTTCTTCTTGCAGGCTTGAGTCCTTCCGCTTCAATTCGTTTATAAAATAGCTCATAGGCATCTCCTTCAATGATTTCTAGTGCCCTGGGCTTGCAATAGAGTTTCAAGAATTTGATGGCCCACTGAGGTGGTTCGTGATCAAATGGAGACATACTTGAGTCCTAATGATGGAATTTGATCATGTAACTTATTGCGCTGTTCGCGAATAGCGTTCAGAGCCTCTTGACCAGCCACAGTGATTTTGAAGAATCGCTTTCTTCTTCCGCCTCTCTCGGCAGTAGCCCCTCCAACTTCAGACTTTAAAAAACTTTTGGTTTCCAACCTATCTAAGGCAGAATGGACTGCACTAATATTGATTTTCCTACCAGTCTGAGATTGAATTTCTTCCATCACACTAATGCCATAAGCGTTGTCATTCAGAATGGCCACAACCAAAAGCACCAATTCTTCAAACTCCCCTATTTGTACTCTTCCCATGGGTTTTAATTTGTTTCACAATAGTAAATGAAATACATATGTTTCACTATTGCAAATGAAATTAATTATGGTGTAATGAATTGTGCTTATGAAGTATTCAAACGGAAGTAAACTGAATTAATCAGACAACTTTAATTCCTAATTACTACTTTCAACCTTATAACCTGAAACATAATAACTCATGATTAAAAGACTCCTTTTTTTAGGCTTACTCTTCTGCACTTTTATGGCACAAGGTCAATCGGAAGATGTTCAGAAAGAATTACAGAATAGATATTTAGGGTATCTCATTAGAGAAGGATATGACCCCGAAATAGATGCTGATGGCGATGTGGAATTCACTTACAATGACAATAACTATTATCTAACTATTGACGCAAGTGAAAAAGAGTTTTTCAGAATTGCCAGAATTGCTAGACTAGAATTGACTGAAGAATCAGATATCAATCGTGCAAAGATAATCTGTCACGATATCACTAAAGAAAAAAAGGTAACCAAAGTCTATTGGTTCAATAATAATATTTGGGTATCCAGTGAGCTTCTTTTTTCAGATTCTGATGGCTTTGAAGGTATTTTTGAAAGAGCCATGGAACTTACAGAAAAGTCATTTGATGAGTTTGTTACTCAGTGGAAAGAAAATTAGTCTGCTGGCTTAATAACCGGCAGACCTATCTATATCATGCAATAGCTCTTCTCCTTTAATGAGTCGAGCTATATTTTTTTGAAGCAAGTTCAATGCTGATTCTGGAGAAGTGACACTGGCCACATGTGGAGTGATTTTAATTTTCGGATGTTTCCAAAAAGGATGTTCTGACGGAAGCGGCTCTTGCCTGAATACATCTAATAAGGCTCCAGAGAGCTTACCTGAATCTAAGGCCTCAATCAAGTCATCTTCTACCAAATGATTCCCTCTAGCTACATTTATTAAATATGTTCCATCAGAAAGCCGTTCAAAAAGGTTTTTATCCAGAATGCTTTCGGTCTGAGGTGTAACCGGCAACAGATTAATCAAAACGTCTATTGGCTTGAGAAATTCAGACATCTGATCTCCAGCATAACATTTTACACCTTCAATTTCCTTCGGAGTTCTGCTAAACCCACTAACCTCAAAGCCTAAAGTAGCCAAAGTAGAAGCACAATGACCTCCTAATTCACCCAAACCAAGTACACCAACTTTTAGGTTCGAATAAGGAAGCCTATCCCAAGTAGAAGTTTCTTGGTTCTCCTTATGCTTATCCATACTTCGTTGGTACATCATCACTCCCATCACGCAGTAATTGGTCATATCACGTGTCAGATGCGGGTCTACAATTCGGGTAATCGGAATATCGGAAGGAATCTGCTGATCATTGACCAGATGGTCAACACCAGCTCCTAGTGAACTTACCCACTTTAGATTTGGTAAGCTTTCAACCACACCTTCATCCATTGGCTTCCAAACAAACAAAGCCTGAACACTCGACAAGTCTTCTTCCGTAGGCCATACATGTACTTTATTTACATAAGGCGACTTTGAAAGGCCTTCAACCCAAGGTTCTGGTTGCCACACTTTGGCACAAAGTAGAATATCTATTTTCTGCTGATCCATTTATTGTCTTTTATATAAAAGCGCCACGGTTTAAGCGCATCTTCTTCCGCATAGTCTACACCTATTCTTTTTGATACTACAATTTCTGTATCATTTAAATTAGGAGCCTCTTCAATCCATATTTCATCTCCTAAAAGCCATTTACCATAATGGACTTTGGTAGTAATTCCTAAGGCCTGACTCAAAGTACCAGGTCCTGAACTCAAACCTTTTTCCAACTTCCCTTTCTTTCTTCGTTCAAGCATAATATCAATGCCCTCAATAGGTTCAACGGCCCTAATCAGTACAGCATCGGCCTTATCTGCAACATTTGTTACCACGTTAAATAAATGATGGATGCCGTAGCACAAATAAACATAAGCATGACCGCCTTCTGCGTACATTACCTCTGTTCTCTTAGTCCTTACTCCGTTATTAGCATGACAAGCCTTGTCATCTCTACCAGAATAAGCCTCTACTTCAGTAATCTTAGCTACGGTATAGACTCCATCAACTAAAGTATGTAGAGTCTTTCCCAAAAGCTCTTTGGCAATCTGGACTACATTTTCACGCTGATAAAATGATTTTTGAAGTTTCATCTGAAAATCATAGCAACTAATTCTCAAGAAATGAGTTTAACTTGTTGAATCAAAAAAACTGATCAAAAATGAGAAAAGGAATTATCTCTTTCGCAACACTACTTTTATTTTTTGTAGCTACCTCAGCTTTCGCTCAGAGAGGTCCTGCAGCAAGTCCTACAACTACAGTTTCACAAGCCATAGGAAACACTCAAATGACTTTGGTATACTCTAGACCTAGTTTAGATGGTCGTAAGCTGAATACCTTGGCGCCTAATGGAGAAGTTTGGAGAACTGGAGCTAACGCCAATACTAAAATTAGCTTTGACAAAGAGGTAATGATAGGTGGAAAAAAACTAGCCGCTGGTGAGTATTCTATGTACACTATCCCTGGCGCTGATGAGTGGACAATCATCATCAACAAAGCCAAGACTTGGGGTACTAATTATGACGAATCTCAAGACGTAATGCGTTTCAAAGCAAAAGCCACTAAAACGGATAAGCCTGTAGAAACTTTTTACATCATGATGCAAGACTTTGACAAGAACAGCAAAGACAAGGCTATGATTGAGTTAGCATGGGCCGATACTTCAGTGAAATTCCCAATTGCGGTTACTAACTAAGGTTATATAAAATCTAAACGAAGCTTCTATTCATTGAATGGAAGCTTTTTTTATAACTTCACAATACAAAAATTCAAACCGATGAAAAGAATTATACTTAGCTTATTAGCTGTTATGGTTACTACGGTAACCTATGCGCAAATACAAATGCCTCCGGCAAGTCCTACTTTCGAATTGAAAGGAACCGTAGGCTTAGCAGAGGTAAAAGTGGTTTATTCTAGACCAAGTGCCCGTGGCAGAAAAGTTGCCGGAGAGCTCATTCCTTACAATGAAGTTTGGAGAACTGGTGCCAATGCTTCTACAAAAATCTCATTTAGCGAAGATGTTCTAATTGAAGGCAAACCTCTACCTAAAGGTGATTACGCTCTTTACACTCAGTTTACTGAAGATGTAGCCACTATCATTTTTAGCAAAAACCTAGATTGGTGGGGTGCTATTGGCTATGAGTCAAAAGATGATCAACTTAGGGTTGAAGTACCAGTAAAGCATCCGAGCAGCCATTATGAGACTTTCACTATTAGCTTTTCAGACTTCACTACTAACTCTGCCAACTTGAACATGAAGTGGGAACACACTAAAGCAATGTTCAAAATAGAAACAAAAGTAGACGAGCGTGTGATGGCTCAAATTAAGGAGCAAGTGATTGATGGTACACCAGCCAATGCTGGCGTTTATTTTCAAGCTGCTGGTTACTATTACGACACCGAAAGAGACTCAAACTTAGCTCTTACATGGGTAAACAAAGCCATTGATGCTTCTCCACAAAAACAGTATTGGGTAATTCATTTAAAGGCAAAATTACTCGCCAGATTAGGCAAGAATGCAGAAGCTCAAGCAGCGGCTAAAGAATCTATGAAACTTGCCGAGGAAGGCGGAAACCCTGACTATGTGAGACTAAACGAGAAGTTGATAGACTCACTGAAATAATTGAGATTATCAGTAAACAGAAAGCCCTGACTTCACGAGAAGTCAGGGCTTTTTCATTTCTTAGCTACTTTTTCTTTAGTAGCTTTTTCTTTCTTAGGATGGCTTTTGGCTTTTACCTTGTAGGGTCTTGAAACACCAAAAGTACCCATGGCAATCTTGCCTTTCTTGGTTTTTCTATCTCCTTTTCCCATAGATCAAATTACATTTTCACTAGTGGAATTTACGCAAGACAAAAAAACTTGTCAATAGTAACTATCTTCTTCTACCAGACCTACCTTGAGTTCTACCCTGTCTGCGGCCGCCAGCTCTTTTGTTATCAGAACCAAAACTTCTGCCCCTGCCCTTTTTGGGGCCCGACTTTTTAGGTGGCCCATCATTGTCTTCATTCACCTTTACGGCACGACCAGAAACACTTATACCTCTAAATTTTCTCGAAACATCTTTGCTTTCAGCCTTATCCATGTAGAAGAAACTACAGTTTTTCTTCATTTCAATGTCTTGGAAAGCCTTAGGGTTCATATCCGTAACATCTGCCATAAAGTGAAGTAAATCGGCTTTAGTGGCACCATCAATTTCTCCTATGTTAATAAAGAAGCGCTGAAGGCCATCGGCTCGTACTCCACCTTCTGACTGCCTCTTACCACTACCCTGAGATTCATTCAAGTCTTCAGGTTCATCGAAGTTGGCATTACCATCTACCCTCATGTGGTCTAGTTGCACTGTCAGAAGTCTTTTAAGTAACTCCTCTTTAGACAAACCAACTAATTCAGGATCTATATGCTCAAGAATATCATCAATGCCCTTATCTACCTTGGTCTGAAGAATAAGTTTAACCCAGTGGTTAATTCTACTGTATTTCAGCTCAGCTCTATTAGGCACTTCTACAAGCTCAAAATTAACTTTGAGCCTCTTCTCTAGGTCTTTGATTTTCCTGCCTTCTCTCGGGTTAATTAGTACCAAAGAGATACCCTTTTTACCTGCTCTACCGGTTCTTCCACTTCTGTGGGTGTAACTCTCAAGCTGGTCGGGCAAAGTATGGTGGAATACGTGAGTAAGGTCGTTTACATCAATACCACGAGCTGCCACATCTGTAGCAATTAGTAATTGCATAGAACGCGCCTTAAAACGCTTCATAACGGCATCGCGTTGACCTTGAGATAAATCTCCATGTAATGCTTCTACACCATAGCCCATATTCGAAAACTCGTCTGCAAATTGCTGAGTTTCGCGTTTGGTTCGGCAGAACATTACACCTCTCATATCTGGTTGAACATCTAAAAACCTACGAATGGCAGCTACCTTATTCGCTGTTTTGGTTACCACGTACTGATGAGAAATATCTAGGTTACTTTTTTGCTCAGTATTAACAGCCACCTCAATAGGCTCGTGCATGTACTTATCTACAATCCTTCTGATTTCTGGAGGCATAGTGGCTGAAAACAACCAGACTGAACGCTCTTCAGAAGTGTAACCAATAATATCATCTATATCTTCTTTGAAGCCCATATTCAGCATTTCATCGGCTTCATCTAGCACAACGTACTGAACTGCATCTAAAGAAATGGCTCTTCTTTTAATAAGATCTAGCAAACGACCTGGGGTGGCAACTACAATTTGAGTAGGCTTTTTTAAAGCTCTAATTTGCCTGCTAATATCTACACCACCATAAACTACCTCTACATTAAGCTTTCTATTATTAGTTACAAAGCTTTGCAATTGAGTAGCTGTTTGCTGACCTAATTCTCTGGTTGGAGCCATAATAATGGCTTGCGTACTTTCATCTTCCAGATCAATCAAATCGATTAACGGCAAACCAAAAGCGGCAGTTTTTCCTGTTCCTGTTTGCGCTAAACCAATGAAGTCTGTGGGATTTTTCTTCAACAACTGCGGAATAGCCTGTTGTTGAATAGGTGTTGGAGTTTCAAAACCCAACTGATCTAGCACTTCACATAAGTTCTGCGAAAGTCCTAGTGATTTAAAATTTGACAAAACGTATTTTTATAATGAACTACAAAGGTAGAGGGAATAAATGGGAACTAATTGAAAGTCAATCAATTTATTTAGACTCTCCACCTTCTTATATATTGGCTAGGTATTGCAGAATTCTACAGAGTGTACCATTGGTAAGTTGTTACTCAATGTAGCCCAGCTTTCTCCATCATTTTCAGATAGATACAAATTACCTGTAGTTGTACCGAAAGCCAATGTAGAACCTGTTACATCGAGGGCGTGCCTATAGGTAATGTCAAAAACATTTTCTTGAGGCAGACCTTCTCTGAAGGCTTTCCAGGTTTTACCTCCATCATCGGTTCTACAAACACAAAGCGCTGAATCTACGGCAACACGCATCTGGTCACTATCTCCTGGTACTACCCAAGCCACATTAGTATCTGTTTCACTAGCGGCAATGGCAAAGCCGAAGTGGGCAGGACCGTTTTCCTCGCTGACTTTATCCCAAAATTCACCGCCATTTACAGATCTGTAAATACCACAATGATTCTGTTGCCACATCACTTTGGGGTTACCCGCGCACCAATCTACCAGATGAGGATCTTGGCCAATATCTGCCGTAGGGTCTGGCAAAAACTCTGCATATAAGCCCTTGTTGACCGATTTCCAGCTTTCGCCTCCATCTAAAGTTTCGAAGGTTCCTGCACAACTTACGGCAACATAAATGTGATTAGAATCCGCTGGGTCTACTAGAATGGAATGAATTCCGGCATTGTCTCTTCCCCCACCAAACCACTCAATTCTTGAAGGATGATCCCATAAGCCTCTCACCAGCTCGAAGGAGTCTCCATTATTGGTGCTCTTGAAAAGTCCTCCTGGCTCTGTTCCCACATAAATGGTTCCTGGCTGACCTTTTCCTCCAGTAGCAAATGCCCATAAGTATTTGGTTGCTGCAGGTGAACCATCTTTCAGTTCTTCGCCTTCAGGATATTTAGGGGCTTCAAGTTCCTCCCACTCCTTTCCATCTTTAGATCGATGAATTTTGCAACCCCAATGGCCATGATCTAACATTGCCCACCAATAACCAGTGTTTTCATCAATACAAGCGATAGTAACAGGGAAGCCAAGGAATTCAGTAGAGTCATGCCTCCATTTTCCAGAGACATTTTTCCTGTAAACAATAAGTCCTTTGCGAGAACCTACAAGGAGCGTATTCTTTTCTGACATGGCTAAAAGTTTATAATTGAGACTTGATTTTAAGGCTTTACCCTCCAGAAAGCGCCTGCATCACATAAACCTCATCACCATCCTTTAGCACATCTTGAAGTGACTTTCTATCTTTTATCAATTGATTGCCTACAAAAATATTTACATGCTTTCTGAGCGAGCCATTTTCGTCTACTATATAATCCTTCAACCCTGAATAGTTCTGCTCAATGAGATCAACCGCTTCTTTCACGGTTTTACAATCGGCATGAATTGGCGAAAGATTAGGGTAAAATCGCTTTAGGTTAGATGTGAACTTGATTGTAGGCATAAAATCTAAAATAAGCATTAAAACGGAAATTGTTGCCAAAATGATTTTAGGATGGCTTTCCAAAGGCCTTAAGAAACTCAGGTTTGTATTTCCTACCGATAGGCAGAATTTGCCCTCTCACTTTCACTTGGTTTCCAATTACCTGATCAACCGACCTGATATTCACAATATGGCTTTTATGAATTCTAACAAAGCTGGTCTTTGGTAATTCAATCTCCCACTTTCTCAATGCTCCTACCATTACATATTTCCTTTGAGTGGTGTGGAACTCAACATAATCTCTATCAGACGATAAGTAAAGCACATCATTAGGGCTAAGCTTGTGTAAGACCTTATCGATATTTAGAATGATTGAATATTCCTTCTCTTTTGCAGGTTTTGTGATCGTCTCTACTGTTTCATTCTGAAATTGTTTAAGAGCCTTATTTGTGGCTTTAAGAAACCTGGAAAAGGAAAACGGCTTAAGCAAATAATCCGTCACATCAAGGTTGAAGCCTTCGATAGCATATTCCGGATAGGCGGTAGTGATAATAACCTGTGGAGGATTTTTGATTGATTTCAACAGTTCAATCCCACTAATCAAAGGAAGGTTTATATCCAGAAAGAGTAAGTCGACCTTCCCTGAATTCAACATACTTTGTGCTTCCATGGCGTTCGCATAAACTCCTTTAAGCTCCAAGGCTGGACACTGCCCTATAAACTCCTTCAGTACCTCTTGAGCAGGCCTTTCATCTTCAATGATTATACACCTCATCGTTAGTAATTAAGAGTTTTACATTAAATGATTGATCACTTTTATGAATGTCGAGCTGATACCGTTCTCCATAAAAGGCATGCAATAATTGCTTGGCATTCTTCAAACCTAAGCCTCCTTGTTCATTTAGTAGGTTGGACTTGCCAGAGTCTTTGTTGAAACTATTTTCGCAGGAAAAGAAAATGGTCTTATTCTGAGCCACTAGGCTCAAATTGATTTCTGGTTGAAAAGGATCTATGTACTTGAAAGCATTCTCTACGAAGTTAATCAGAATCATTGGCGCAATGGAGTAATGCTCAATATCCCCAATAATCTCGAAATTCACCTTAAAACCATCTTTACGCATTTTCTGTAGGTCGATATAATCATTGAGGTATTCTATTTCCTTTTGCAATTCAACCTTGTGCTTATCTGCTTCATAGAGCATATACCGCAGCAAATCGGACAGCTTTAAAACCATTTCAGGCGTTTCTGAAGCCTTTTTCAAGGCATAGGAATAGATGCTATTTAAGCTATTGAACAACAAGTGTGGATTAACCTGAGCTTTTAGAAACTTAAGTTCCGCTTCTAAACGATCGGTTTCGGCTCTTTCTAAATCTTTAAGCTTGGCCGAATAGTTTAGAAGAACCGGAACAGCACTAAATAAGACTAGAAGGATACCCAAGTGTATGAAATTATAGAGCGCGTAAGTCGAATTCGGCCCTTCACACGAACATGTTTGAAGCAGTGTTTTATTGACATAAGCTTCGAAGAAAGCTACCGAAAGCATTATTGGTAAAAGAATCAGAAGGTACTTTCTCAGATTATGCTTTTTGAGGTATTGAGGAAGTAAAACAAGGTTATTGAGGTAAAGCACAAAGCCGTAAACGAGAAAATAAAAGCCAATTTCTTCATAGGTAATACTGTGTTCACCTGTGTACCTAAAGCGTAAAAAAGGATAGATAAAATAAAAAGCCCAAAACAGCAGGTTCAGGCCAATGCGCGTGTAAATACCAAAGTCCAACCTCATTTCAAGAGCAAAATACAACCAAAAGAATCAGTAGCAAGAATCCATCTATCAACAACTCACTCCTTTCTATCAACAGCATGAAAACTCATCAACGACCAGTGATCGGCTGTTTTTAAAGGTTCGCATGGTCTTTCTTGCTTGAAGCAGAAACTCTTTGTTGAGGTCCAAATTTAGGACGAGTATCAAATAAAAACATGAAACAGATACTCTTAGCCTTAATTCTTCTCTTTCCATTTTCAGAAGTACCGAATGAAGAAATCAATAAAGAAATTACAGTAAATGGAAGAACCATTCTCTATGGTCAAATTAATCGAGAAGGTCTTACTTCCAATTCTTATGCTGGCTGGTTCAACTTGGTTTATAACAGATATGAGCTGAATACTGAGATCGTATTACAAGTAAAACAGGCACAATTGAAAGGCCTGACAGTGAAGCTTTTTATGGGAACTTGGTGTGGTGATAGCCAAAGAAATGTGCCTGTATTTTACAAATTCATAGATCAACTCAAAATATCTGAAAATCAAATAGATGCATGGGCACTAGACCTTGGTAAAAAAGGGCCAAATGCCGAACAGGCCACCTATAATATCAGCAGAGTGCCTACAATTATCTTCTACCGAAATGGCAAAGAAATAGGCAGGTTCATTGAAAGACCTAAGCCTGGAGAAAAGTTAGAACAACTGTGGGTAGATATTATTAATGAAAACTAAATCCACTGCTGATTATTATGGGTTCTTTCGTGCTTAACATCCCCAGTATGTTGTGTATTAGCTGGTTCAAAGAGCATTACCCAAACTTCTTCATCGTTCTTGGTGTATGGGTTGTGCTCCACTCCTTTTGGCACAATAATAATTTCTCCCGTATTAATTACTTCTGTTCTATCCCTAAACTCCATATATAAAGTCCCTTGATGAACATAGAACAGTTCGTCTTCATTTTCATGGCTATGCCAAACAAATGAACCTTTGAGCTTGGCCAACTTAACTAGCTGACCATTAAGCTCTCCTATGATAGATGGTTTCCAAAATTCTTCAACTAAAGAAAATTTTTGCCCTACGTTTACTCCAATCATAATGCATTTTACAAATAATTTGAATCTATCAAGTCTTTTGAGCTTTGTTCCATCAAGATGATTTGAGCTTTTGAATTGTTGAAGATTTGGGCTTATACTTGCGGTTGTTCGATTTGGAACCCAACCATGGATAAGTTTATTGACGTTCGGAGAATGATGGCCGCTAGAAACCCAAAGCTACTCAAATGGCTTCCTGGGTTTGTTATAAACTATATAGAACGAATAATCCATCAAGAAGAAGTCAATGACTTTATGGCCCGTCATGAGTCGGCCAGCGCCTATGAATTCTGTAAGGAATTAATGGAGGAATGGAAGATTGACCTCAACCTTGTTGGGAAAGAAAACATTATTGAACCACCCGAAAGCTGTATTTTTGTTGGAAACCATCCGCTTGGCGGTTTCGATGCTGTAGCATTTGTATGGGCTGTAAACCATATAAGGCCAGACATTCGATTTGTAGTCAACGACTTCCTCCTTGGCATTAAAAACTTAAAAGAAAGGTTTATTGGAGTGAACAAGGTGGGCAAGAGTGCTCGCGAATCACTGATGGCCGTTGAAAAACAGTTTGCATCAGACACCGCAACCTTCATTTTTCCGGCAGGGTTGGTGAGTAGAAAAAAGAATGGCGTTGTCAGAGACTTAGAGTGGAATAAAACCTTCGTTTCAAAAGCTAAAAAATATAAAAAGCCCGTCATTCCAGTGTATATTGAAGGGAGATTGACGAACAAGTTTTACAGACTTGCCAACATCAGAAAAGCACTGGGAATTAAGGTGAATATTGAGATGTTTTTTCTGGTTGATGAGTTGTATAAGCAGAAAGGCAATAAAATGGATATCATTATTGGTAAACCCGTTTCTCCCGAAACATTCGACAAGAGCAAATCTGAAAAAGAATGGGCAGAATGGATGAAAGAGAAAGTTTACCAGTTAAAGCAGTCGTAACAGACCCGTATGAAGCAGAGTAAAGTAAAAAAAGAGATAATACCTCCTGTTGAAAGAGAACTCATTGAAGATGAGTTAACGCAAGAGCGTTTCATCCAACATACGCACAAGGGAAACAACGAAATTTACATAATCAACCACCACAACTCACCGCATACTATGCGCGAAGTGGGGCGTTTGAGGGAAATATCTTTTAGATCTGCTGGTGGCGGTACGGGACATGAGATTGACATGGACGAGTACGATACCAGCCCCAGATGTTACGAGCAATTAATTGTCTACAGTAGAGAAGACAAAGAAATTATAGGCGGTTACCGATTCATAACAGGGAATAGGGCTAGGAATCCTGAAACAGGCGAATTTGAGCTCTCTACTGCACATTACTTCGATTTTTCTGAACAAATGAAGAATGACTTTCTTCCTTGTGCAATAGAGCTGGGTCGTTCTTGGGTTCAGCCAGAATACCAACCTTCTGTAAACCCTCGAAAAGGGTTGTTCGCTTTAGCTAATATTTGGGACGGATTAGGTGCTCTAATCACAGGGTACCCGGAAATAAAGTACTTCTTCGGTAAAGTAACTACCTACAAGTCTTACAACCCTGAAGCAAGAGACATTCTATTCTCTTTTCTTGCACATTATTTCCCAGATAAAGACGAACTATGCAGGCCTAAACCTGAGCTTTTTGCAGATTTTGATAACGCCATTTTCAAAGAACATTTTAAGCACAATCCACCGTTCAACGAAGGCTTTAAAATCTTACATAAACTCCTGAAAGAGAGAGGAGAATGGATACCTCCTTTAATCAATATTTATATGAATCTGTCTTCTACTATGATGACCTTTGGTACAGCATACAACCCAGATTTTGGTGGCGTAGAAGAAACCGGACTCATTGTGACTATTGCAGATATTCATGAAGATGTGAAAGAGCGCCATATAACGGACTATAAGCGCCCTGAAACAATTGAATAGACCAGAATTACGATAGGCTTTTAATATATTCTGTCAGTAACCGAACTCCATAACCTGTAGCGCACTGCATCTTAGCATAAGAAGAACTGCCAAAAGCTACCCCCGCAATATCTAGATGCAACCAAGCTGGATGGTCTTCTGTGAATACTTCGAGGAATTTAGCTGCAGTTATAGCACCAGCTATAGGCTTACCGCTGTAGTTTCTTACATCTGCTACATCTGAATGAAGGTCTGATTTAAAATCATCAAAAAGCGGCAATTGCCAGACTCGCTCATGTGTTTCATAACCAATATCTAAAAGAGCATCAGTCATATCTTCATTGTTGCTGAACATGGCCGCAGCCGTATAACCTAGTGTACCGATTGCACTTCCTGTCAGAGTTGCCAAATCAATCACCTTATCGGGGTTAAACTCTTTAATGGCATAATTTATAGCGTCAGCTAGTACTAAACGTCCTTCGGCATCCGTATCTATCACCTCAATAGTTTTCCCTGAATATGAGTTGATTATATCTCCAGGCTTTAGGCTGTTGGCATCAACTGCATTTTCAGCACTCGCTACCACGCCTATCAAATGAATTGGTAATTTCAGTTTGGCTACTAGCTCCATAGTACCTAATACTGCTGCTGCACCTCCCATGTCTGACTTCATATGGTGCATATTGTCCGAAGGCTTAATGGATAAACCACCTGTATCGAAGGTTATCCCCTTTCCTACCAAGGCTAAGGTTGGGTAATCTCCATCAGTCTCGGGTTTGTATTCCATCTGAATAAGCCGTGGTTCGAACCTACTACCTTGCCCAACTGCCAATAGGGCCTGAAAGCCTCCTTGCTCCAGCATTTCCTTATCGAAAACTTTGGTGCTAAACCCAAATCGTTTGGCTGAATCGACAGCGCAGTTGGCCAAGTATTCTGGGGTTTTAATATTCGCGGGTGCGTCTACCAAAGCCTTGATGGCATTAACTGTTCTAGCTGCGGCTCTAGCTTCAAGCGCCAGCTCTTCGTTAAAATGCCTCGAATAAACAAAACACTCAACCTCAGCATTGAGAAAGGCATTTTTGGTTTTATCGTCTGTCTTATAGGCTCCTAGATCATACTTACTTAAAACCAAACCATAAATAGCAGCATATAAATCGTCTTCTTCCAGGTGTTCTAAATAAAGCGTTATATGGTCTTGCCAAGCCCTATTTCTTTTATGACTTATCCATCTGAAAGCTTCATGTCGTTCACTTAAATATTTACCTGTCCCCAGCCCAACTAAATAAAGCACCTTGGTTCCGTCTACAGATGGCAATGTATTGATCTGCTTAAACTTTCCTTGAAAATCTGGCTTGCCCTGTATGCCTGTAATCTGAGAGATAAGGTCAAAGTCTACGGTGTCTTGTGCAAATGGGAGTATAATGTGTTTTGCTGAATTTAGGTCTTCAACTGCTTTGATAACTTTCATGATGGAAAGATATAAATTCCGATTATTTGACGCATCAAAGGCTTAGTTTTATCCTATTCATAACTAAAACCTTCTATTCTCTCACGCTTCACTGGTAAGTTGACTATCAGTTATTTATATTCGCAGCCAATTAATCGAATGACATGCGACTCGGACAACTTTCCAGAAAACTTGAAGTAGATTCTTCTGCTATTGTTGAACTCCTGAAACAAAACTTCCGAGAGGTTAATAATCACCCGAATATTAAAATCTCTAAAGAAGAACTCGCATTTATTACGAATCATTTCGAGCCAACCCCGGAGCCAGAAAAAGAACCACAGCCTGTTACCGAAGAAATTATTACCGAGCCAACGGTAGACATTAAGGAAGAACCTCTAGAAGAAGAAAAAGAGACTGAAATTATTGAAACGCCTGCCTTTGTAGAATCGCTTCGACCAAAGGTAATTACCCTAGAAGAAGAGTTTAATGCAAAAAAGAAAGAACTAGAGACTTTTAAAGCAGAGAAGCCTGAGCTAGAAGGTTTGAGGGTAGTCGGTAAAATTGACCTTCCAGAACCTAAACCCAAAGCGGTTAAAGAAACAAAAGAAGTCAAAGAAGAAAAGAGTAAGCGTTCCACTCAAACTATTGACGAGCGTGGCGCCAGACAACGCCACAATAAAAGAAAGAGCTATAGAAGAAACTCCAATCGCAATCCGGTAGAATCGCAACGCAAAAGAGCCGAATTAGAGGCTAAAAAGAAGAAAGAACAAGAGCAACAGTGGCATAAAGAACAAAAGAAGAAGCATTACGAACAGAATGTAAAAGCCAAAATCGCTGACAAACCAAAAAAGAAGAAGAAAAAGAAGTTTGTTGAGCAACAAGCTATTCAAGCTCAGGTGCAGCAGACCCAGACACAATCTGCAAAACCAACCAATGTAATCAGCAGATTTTGGAGATGGCTAAATGGTGGTTACGATAAGTTCGATTGATACGGACAGGTCTGCTATTACAGCCTCTTTGCCTGAACTAGTTATGAGCTTTAAGTTCTACCACTCGAATTCAGTGCACTACATCATTCAAAAATATTTCCTTTCCAATCCATACAATTGCAACCTTAAATCTCGTTAGGCAGTATTGTAATTTGGTCAACACTCAAATGACTTTTTATGACGAGTAAAAAGCAGCTACTTGCTTTAATGGTGCTATTACTATGTACGTTGTTCTCCTGCAAAGAAGAAAGAGTTCCAGTAGTATTTCAGCCCAGAAACGATCATGAGGCTTATCAAAAAGCCTTACAAGATGCCAATCTATTAGAAACTGCTTTAGGTAAAGAGTGGCTCAATTCGGCTAGTAGCTCCTTACTAGAACCAGACCCAATCGACCTCCCTTATGAAGAGGCGTTTTTTGTAGATAATACTAGCGCCAAAGCCATTAGCTATTCGTTTAGTGCCAAAAAGGGCGAGAAAATTCAGATCTCTATAGCCGAAATTGCGGCAGATACCATGAAGAGGTTTGTGGACTTATTCAGAGTAGATAGCGAGGAATTCGTTCATATTGCCTCAGCAGACAGCACAGGACATCTTTTGAGCTTTGAACCAAGAAGAGATGCTAGTTATATTCTGCGTTTTCAATCGGAACTTTTAAGAGGTGGAACTTTCAAAATCACTTTTGAGAATGAACCCACCCTCGCCTTTCCTGTTGCAGGCAAAAACCATGGATCGATAATCAGCTATTGGGGTGACCCCAGAGACGGTGGAAACAGAAGTCATGATGGAATTGATATTTATGCTCCTTTAGGCACACCAGTTATTGCGCCAACAGATGGCACTGTAAAGTCTATAGATGATAAAGGGATTGGAGGTAAGGCTATTTGGCTAGAAGATGCCAAAAGACCGCATAATCTATACTTTGCTCATTTAGATAACTGGAGTGTGAAGAGAGGAGAAAAAGTAAAAACTGGAGATACAATAGGCTTTGTAGGCAATACTGGAAACGCTTTCTACTCGTCCCCACATTTACACTTTGGCATTTATACACGTAATTCTATGAAGGCCTTTAACCCACTAAAATCATTAGGCTTTGAACTGAAAACGGTTAATGACGATTTGGGCTGGCTTGGCTCTGAAATGAGACTCACCACAAACGCAGTTATTTATAAAGACAGCCGTACCCACGCTCAACTTAGCAAACTAGAGAGAAACCAAATAGCCAGAATTATTGCACTCAATGACAAAGCTTGTAAGGTTGAGCTTCCTGATGGCCAAGTAGGCTACATCAGCAAACGAGAACTAACCATCAATTTAAGACCAATCCAAAAGCTTGTAGCTACTACAGAAGTAGATCTGTACCAAAGGCCTGACCACAATGCAACAATAGGATCCATACCTCTTGCTGATGGCATTCAGGTTTTAGGAAAAAACGATGACTTCTTGAGAGTTAAAACTACCTCTGGCCAATCCGGATGGATCAAAAAAGGAAGCTAACCTTAACTAGGCATTCTTTGCTTTAATTAAAGCTCCCATAACGCTTATGGCTATTTCTTTAGGTGTTTGAGAGCCAATATCAATACCAATAGGCGCGTCTATTCTGGCGATCTCATCTTCAGAGAAGCCATAGGTTTTTAATCGCTCTACACGCTTAGCATGAGTTTTCTTGCTCCCCAACGCTCCAACGTATTTCATTTCTGAAGGCAGTATAATCTTTAAAGCCTCATCATCAATTTTAGGGTCATGAGAGAGAATTACAGCAAAAGTGTTCTGATCTAAATCCATCTCTCCCAGCACTTCTTGTGGCCATTTCACTATAAGTTGATTGGGCTCTTGCTGGCGCGAAGTTTTCTTAGCGAAGGTATCGCGCGGATCAATAACTATGGTTTCAAAATCGTGCATGCTCGCTAAAACCAAAAGCTCAGAGGTGATATGTGCCGAACCAATAAGAATCAACCGAGGCTTAGCCCTGAAAAAATGAGCAAAATACTCATCTCCGGCTCTTGACTCCACTATTGCACCTGTTAATCCAGATTCAAACGCATTGTTGATGTTATTCACCAGAACAGGATTGCCAGCCAATTCATCCTCCATCCTATCTAGGTAAATCGGATTAGAATGACTTGGGCCATTTAAGCGAGTGAGTATAAAAAACGGCTTATTCTTATCTAGAAACCTCAAGAACTTAACGTAAGCGTCATCTTCCATAAATGGAGTGATGAGCACCGATACGGAGCCACCGCAGCTCAAACCCACTTCCCACGCCTCTTCATCGGCCACACCAAAGTCCATCACCTTAGACTGCCCCGACATTATTACTTCGAGAGCCCCCTTTACAACGGCAGTTTCAATACATCCACCACTCACTGATCCATGCATTTCTCCATCATCAGTTATTAGCATGGCAGAACCCACGGGCCGAGGAGAGCTTCTCCAAGTTTTAATGACTCTGGCCAAGGCAAAAGGTTTTTCTTTGTCGAGTAATTGCTGTATTCTTGAAACTATGTCTACCATTTTTCTCGTTGTAGTTTGAACTTAACAATATAAGAAGCATTTGCTATTCGATAACCACGGCCGACAATTAAGATACCTGAGACTTGGAGTTACCGAAAGATGTAACCTCAGGTGTTTTTACTGTATGCCTGAAGAAGGCCTTCCATGGTCTAATAAAAAGCAGCTGCTAAGTTATGAGGAAATGCTCAGGCTTGTTGGAATTTTAGCCAAAATGGGCATCTCCAAAGTGCGAATCACTGGAGGTGAGCCTTTTGTACGCAAAGACCTGATGCCTTTCATGGCTGATTTAAGTCAGATTGAAGGTATCGAAAAACTAAGTATCACCACCAACGGAACAGCCCCAACTCGCCATATTGAAGCACTGAAAGCAATGGGCATTCATGCTGTCAATCTCAGTTTAGACACACTCAACAAAGAGCGATTCCATAAAATAACTAGAAGAGATGAGTTCGATCAAGTGATTAACTTCTACCAGTCTCTTATTGATGCAGGTATTCGAACGAAAATCAATACTGTGGTGATGGAAGAGCACAATTTAGAAGATATTCTACCCCTGGTTGAATTGACTCAAAAAGACCCAGTCAATGTTCGGTTTATAGAAGAAATGCCCTTCAATGGCGGTTCTAAAGGCTATCAAAAAATCGATTGGAACTATAAGAAGATACTGCAACTCATTGCTGAAAAACACCCAACTATTCAGAAGCTAGACGACCACGCCAGCTCTACTTCTTACAACTATCAGATTCCTGGTGCCAGAGGAAGTTTCGGGGTAATTCCTGCTTACTCTAGATCTATTTGTGGAACCTGCGACAGAATAAGACTAACTCCTAAAGGCGATTTAATGACTTGTTTATACCAAAATGAAGGCTTTAGCTTTAGAGACTTTATGCGCCAGGGTGCTTCAGATCAAGACATTCAGGAAAAGTTTATGCACTTTTTCAAACGAAGAGCTAAAAATGGCTTCGAAGCCGAAGAACAAAAGAGCCAATCCAATACCTTTGAATCTATGGCTACCATAGGCGGCTAACTTTATATGCTAGAATGATGAATGTGTGGTAAGCTCTTCAGCATTCACAATTAAACATTCAATACTACAATGATCAGTTACCAAGAAGCGAAGCAAATCATTTCAAAACACCTCTATAAACCAAAAAGCATCTCTGTTTCAATTGAAGAAGCTAATGGGCGAATTTTGGCAGAAAACCTTATTGCAGATAGAGACTTCCCTCCTTTTGATAGAGTGACTATGGATGGTATTGCCATACGCCACGCTGACTTTGAAAGTGGACAAAGGGCCTTCCCTATTGCAGACACAATTGGTGCTGGAATGCCACAAAAAGACTTAGACATTTCTGGTAAGTGTGTCCAGATAATGACAGGAGCCATTATGCCTAAAGGGTTAGATACGGTAATCAGGTATGAAGATCTAAGTATTAAAAACGATATCGCCACTATTGAGGTCAAAGAAGTTAAGCACCAGCAAAACATCCACTTTAAAGCACAAGATAGATTGAGTGGTGAAGTTGTGGTTAGTGCTGGCACAAAACTGAGCCCTGTAGAATTAATTGTTGCAGCTTCAGTCGGTAAATCTACCGTAAAGGTGAAAGCCTTACCCAAAGCAGCAATTATTACTACCGGAGATGAACTGGTAGACATTGATGAATCTCCACTTGAACATCAGATTAGAAGATCGAGCAATTATGGAGTTCTTGCTCTTTTAAAAGATTGGAATATTGAAGCAACCCAGATCCATTTGAAAGACGATAAAGAGCTTATGCTCAATGAGCTGCGTTCTATTTTGTCTGACTATGAATTGATAGTTTTGACTGGAGGGGTCTCGCGAGGTAAGTTTGACTTCTTGCCTGAGGTCCTGGAAGAGCTGGGTGTGGAAAAACACTTCCATAAGGTAAAACAGCGCCCGGGAAAACCGTTTTGGTTTGGTACAAAAGGCAAGGAAAATGTAGTATTTGCTTTGCCAGGAAACCCAGTATCTTCATTCGCTTGTGCCAACATTTATATTAAAGAATGGCTAGAAGCAAGTCTAGATCAGCCGGTTGGAGAAGAGTATGCAGAGCTGGCTTCCGACTTGTCATTTCCACCTGAACTGACATGGTTTATTGAGTGCAAACTAGAAAATACAGCTTCGGGCTCTGTAAAGGCCACCCCTTTTAGAGGCAATGGCTCAGGTGACTTTGCCAACCTCACCTTAGCAGATGGCTTTCTTATTCTCCCAGATAATAAATCAGAATTTAAGGCTGGCGAAGTTTATCGCTATATTCGATTTAGAAATTAATTATGAGCAGAGAATTCACCCATATTGACAAAGACAAACCAGCGATGGTAGATGTTGGAGATAAGTCAGAAACAAAAAGATCAGCCATAGCCGTAAGCCATGTGCAACTGCCTGATGATATGGCTAAATATGTTCATGATGGAGAAATAAAGACACTGAAAGGCCCTGTATTTCAAACTGCAATTATTGCCGGAATTCAGGCAGCAAAACGTACTTGGGAGCTGATCCCCATGTGTCACCAGCTGAATTTGAATAAAGTCTCTATTGAAATAGAGCTAAAGGAGAACCTACTAGTAGAAATACAATGCGTAGCTAAATGCTCTGGTAAAACGGGAGTTGAAATGGAAGCTTTGACAGGTGCTTCAATAGCTGCATTAACCGTTTATGATATGTGCAAGGCCTTCTCTCAGAACATCTCCATTAAAGAAACTAAGCTACTGAAGAAGACTGGAGGGAAATCTGATTATACAAACTCATAAACAGAACACCTTCCATATACCAGTGGATAAAAAACTCCTAAATCAGTAGAGGGAATGCTTTAGCCGCAGAATTTACGGAAGTGTCGAATAAATACGAAAATGAAACTTATAGCCGGAACAGATAAAGGCCTTATTGTCTATCAGAAAGTATCCAATGAATGGAAGCTGAAAGATATTCACTTTATCGGTTTGCCAATTGGGGCTTTTCATAAGCAGCAAAATGGGAATTGGTGGGTAGCCATCAACCACAAACATTGGGGAGCTAAAGTTTATGTTTCCACAGATGAGGGCGAATCTTTTAAAGAAGTTAAAGCGCCACAGTTCGACCAAACTAGCCCCTACTCACTACGTTCAATTTGGTGCATCAAGTCATTTAACAAAAGGGTATTTATAGGCACAGAACCCGCTACTATTTTTGAATGGCAAGGAAACGGTTTCCAAGAACTCAAAGGACTTTCAGAACACCCAAGCCGATCCGTTTGGCAAGGTGGCGGCAAAGGCAGTAAAAATCCATTCCTCCATAGCATCGTCTTTAACCCTAAGAATGAAAAAGAGCTAATGGTCGGGATTAGTTGCGCGGGTATTATGCGTTCGTTCGATGGTGGTGTAAGCTGGCAACCCTCTAATAAAGGACTCAAGGCCTTTTACTTGCCAGATAGCAACGCGGAAGTTGGTCATGATCCTCATTCAATTATCCGTCATCCTAAAAACCCTGAAATACTATGGCAACAGAACCACTGTGGAATTTTTAGATCTGTTGATGGTGGCGATACTTGGACTGATGTTTCTGACCAGACTGGAGTAGCCGTATATGGCTTCGACTTAGTAGTGGATGAAACTGACGTTGATACAGCTTGGGTTATTCCCGCGCAATCGGACGATTTGAGATACCCTCATCATACTAAATTGGAGGTGTATAAAACTACAGATGGCGGACAAAATTGGGTGAGCAAATCAAAGGGACTACCAAGTCATACGTCTTTCGATTTAGTGCTCAGGGCTGCCTTCGATAAACAAAGAAACACAATGGCTTTTGGTACTAATAATGGAAACCTATATGTGTCTGATGACAACTCTGAAAGCTGGGTGGCTATCAATCAGAATTTAAGCAGCGTACGAACCATTAATCTCATTTAGAACTTTGGCGGCTTTCTCATAGCCTTCTTTTCTGCCAATTTCTTTTTCCCATCTAACCTTTTCTTAATTGCTGCCTTAGATGGCTTAGATTTTTTTCTAGGCTTAGGATCAGTAAAGGCTTTTTTAACCTCCTTGAGAAAGAGTGAAATAGCGTCTTCTTTGTTCTTTAATTGACTTCTATGTTTCTCTGAACTAATAAGAAAATCTCCTTCATTAGTGAGTTTATTGCTCCATTTAGAGACCAACCTCTCCTTCTCTTCTTCAGAGAGGACTTCAGAGTTAGAAGGATTAAAACGCAAGGTTACGCGAGTCTCCAACTTATTTACATTTTGACCACCAGGCCCAGAGCTTCTGGAAGTTTGAAAATGCAACTCAGTACTAAAATCTCTAGAAGCTATTTCTTCAGCATTGAACATTACTTCAAAGATTGAATAATCTATGTGTTCTACAATAGAATCACTATAAATCAGAATAAACTAGTCTGAAAGCCAGCTTTCAAATTCAGAGGTCTTCTATACCTTCCTCTGTCTTGAATACTGAGCCGACTAGCTTTAACAGGCTTGGCTATTTCTCGAGTGTTAGGTTGGTACCGCTTTACCAATTCGCTCTCTTCGTCAAGCAACCTAGCGAACTCAAAAATAGCTTCCGATTGTATAGGGAGCTTGGCAATCTTGACCCTTATTTGCTCTATCGCAGCTCTTATTTCAATTAGAGCACTCTCTGTTTCTCCTTCAGTAACTACTTTGGGTATGCCTAAGGCCATTAAGTTTACCTCGTGCAGTAATTGAGAAATCTCCATGTTATCACATTCTCGCTCAAGATCAGAAGCCTTTGAAGCTAACCTTAAGCTCTGTTCCAATACTTTAAAATTCACTTTGTTCTTCATACTCTAAGCTTTAATCAGTGTGTTTATTGACCATCCCTTGTTCAGATCAATTTTGAAAGCCGATGAAAGAACACCGTCTGTGCTCTAAAATATTCAACTAAACACCATCGACTCTCCAAAAACCTTTAATGCAAGCCCATTAGCTCGTTCTCCGCCCTGGCAAAAGGCACGGCTGCCAAACTCTCCCAAGTAGTGTAAGGTGCCTTACGCTTTAATACATGAAGGCGCGTAACTCTAAAATTATTAGTGTAAGCCCTGGTCTTATTATCAGCAATAGCATCTAGGAATTGTAGCGGACTAAGGTTTTGTCCAATCTTCATCATAGGAGTATAATTCTTATTTAAGAAAGCCAACGAAACCAAGTCTTTGAACAAACGAAGCCTAAGCTGATGATACAATCCTTCTAGCGATTGCTTGTTGAGAATATCTACATAAACGGAACGCTGATTTGAATCGAACTCGAAACCATTCAGGAAAACTTCAAATCCTTTCAGTTGACCTACAACCTCTTGCACACTTTGCATCAATTTCTCTTCACGATCAGCTGTCTGAAAAAATGACATTAACCCAATATGAGCACAAGAATTCTGGCCAGAATAGGGGCCGTATTTTTTAAAGAACTCCCTCTTAAAATTCTTTACCTCATTATTGATTTCTGCATAAGGCAAAACAATGATCATGTACTCATTTAGTTCATTGTTTCTAAATAACTGAGCTGGTCTATCCTTCATCATATTTCAAATATACTAACTATATTAGTTATACAATACTATATTTATTAGTATTTAACAATTCGATAAAAACCTACCCTAACTTGCTGTTACAAACGATTTTACTGACCTTCACTCTATAATATACATTGAATGGGACTAGATAAGACTGTAGATACTTACATAGAGAAACACGAAACTTGGCAATCTGAATTAACTCTTCTAAGAAAATTAGCAAAGTCGCATAATTTGGAAGAAACCATTAAATGGGGCGCACCAGTGTATGCTTTAGAAGGCAAGAATATTCTAGGGCTTGGTGCATTTAAGTCTTATGTTGGAATCTGGTTTTTCCAAGGTGGACTATTGAAAGACGAGGCCAATAAACTAATGAATGCTCAAGAAGGGAAAACTCAAGCCATGAGACAGTGGAGATTTGAAAGCACCGAGGAGATTCAGCAAGATTCCGAAACCATCAACTCATATATTCGCGAAGCTATTACCAACCAAAAGGCAGGAAAAAAGATAAAAGCCAAAGTAGGAAAACCGCTTGTTATTCCAACGGAGCTTCAATCCGCTTTAAATGAGAGCACCAAGCTAAAAGAAGCCTTTGAGGCGCTGAACCTCTCCAAGAAAAGAGAGTTTGCAGAATACATTCAACTCGCAAAAAGAGAAGAAACCAAGTCTAAGCGACTAGAAAAGATAACCCCAATGATTTTGGAAGGTATAGGATTGAACGACAAGTATAAATAAAAAGGTCAGAAGTCGGAAGTCGGAAGTCGGAAGTCGGAAGTCGGAAGTCGGAAGTCGGATAAGAGGAAACGAGGAAACGAGGAAACGAGGTTCAATGATTCAGGTTGTCTATACCGAGCTTAATTGAAATTGTAATTTCCAATCAAGTAATTCACCCTAAATCTCCTATCAGCGAGCCAATCCTCCTTTTCTAAAGGAGGTAGCCGTCCCGAGGCTTCGGGAGCCGGAGGATTTTCTACCCAACTATATTACTGATTTCTGCACCTCTCTAAACTGCTTTAATGCTGCGGCATAAGAGTCATTCCTCAGATTGATGGTATTCTGGATTTTAAAAAAGTACTTATAAGGCTGAAATAGCACTTTTTCGTCTAGCGAGTTTTGCAGACCCAATAAGCCCGATACTCTATCTCCCAATAAATAAGCAACCAATGTTTTGCTTCGCCCTTTTAAAGGCGTATCTAAAGTGGCAGTTTCAAAATACCTGAGCAACGATTTAGTAAGCCTTATACCAGATTCACTTTGCCTAAATTGGCCTTCTCGAATATTCCGCTCCAGAATATATGCCTCTCTATTACTTTTAGGAAGCAATGCTTGGTTCACCCCTAACAAATCACCAATCAGATTCCAATAATTGATGTAACCAAAAGCCTCTTCGACACTCACAGACTTACCCAATTTCTTTAGCCCTCTAATCACAATCAGCGAAAAGGAAAGGTTGGTTCCGGCCATATCTTCTTGATTAACTGGCTGCCCCAGCTCAGAGGCATTCCACTCTGTTGTATGCAGAGCATACCAGCGAGCTGCTGCATGCATTAATCGAACCTTAAGAATATCTGAAAGGGCTCTTCCCTTTGCACTAAAAGCATTTCTAGAACACACATTAAACACAAACTCTGCTGTTTCTAACAGTCGCTTCTCTGGATCTTCCAATATTCTTTTTGACCTTATTAACACCTCTGCTCCATTAGCGGCTGCATAACAATATGGCAAAGAAAGCATGCCTAATAAGAGCATAATGTCAGAAGCATGTTTATTGAAAAACTGTTGCCCCAATTTCAGATCACTCTCAGATAACTTATCTGATTTGCTCCAAATGTCTGTATAAAGCGCTACAAGAGTTGAATCAGCAGAATTAAGCAATTCACTTTCATTATTAACAATGAGTGCTAATTCTTGCTGCAAGCCTACTTTATTACTGGGAAAGTATTTAGAAATAACAGCATCGGCCAGTGAATCCGTTTGTTGCCTAAACTTCTTTAAGCCTCGTTTAGATATGTGCGTTAATGAGCTCACCCTTTGGAAACTACTACTTATGTTGAAAGTTTGAAAATCATCGAATTTCAATTGACTACATATTTCCCTATTTTCCGAATCTCATTCAAACCAACCATTATGAAAAAGCTCTTCTGTTTAAGCTTACTCCTACTATTAAGCACAGCCATTTTTGGTCAGTCGGCACCACCTAGTACTGACATTTATGTTTATTCTATGAAAGAAAAGAAAGGTAAAATCAGTCTTTCTAAAGAGAAAAATATTACGAAAAGAGATGGTTATGACAATCAACCTTCATTCTTTAACAACGAATATATTCTCTACACCTCTTCGCAACAAGATGGACAGACAGATATTATGATCTACGATTTGTATGAGGAAGAAGTAAAGAACTTAACTAATTCAAAAGACAGCGAATATTCCCCACTGCCCATCCCAGGCTTCAATTCATTTGCTGTAGTTAGAGTAGAAGCAGATAACAGCCAAAGGCTATGGATGTACCATATGGATGGAAAAAGTGAACCGCAGCTAATCTTTGACAAAATTCAGCCGGTGGGCTACTTTGCAATTAGCGAAAGAGATATTCTAATGTTTGTATTAGGACAACCAGTAACCATGGTAATGGCCAATATGGAAGAGGTAGATGATGACATTATTACGAGTAATATAGGTAGAACTATTCGGCTCATTCCGGGCACAAAAGACTTTACTTTCGAAAGAAGAGAAGAGAACGGCACAACCTTAATTTACCGATTGAATAAAAGCAGCAAGCAGTTCACTAAAGTAGTAGAAAAACCAAAAGGAGCATCTGATTGGACTATTACGGGAGAAGGTACTTACATAACAAGCGTTGGAGCTAAACTCTTGGCTTTCAACCCAGAGCATCACAATGAATGGGTAGAAATTATAGATTCTGGGCAAGTAGGTGCTAATGGCATTACTAGAATGGCTGTGAGTCAGGAAAATGATAAGCTTGCCATAGTTGTGAACAACTAGTATGAAATCGTTTTTTAGTATCAAAAGTATTTCACAAATTCAGGCTGATTTTTACTAATAGAACAAGTTTGAAAGGCGATTAAATTGTATTATTGCTTTTCGTTGAAAGACAACCTAACCACATCAATAAGTAGCTATGTTCAAAACTTACACTTTTCCCAGTGTTATAGAAGGAAACAACACAGACCTTAAAAACGTATCTCCCGACCTAATTAATGGCTTAAAAATATTTCACGATGGCGAAGGCTATGTGATCGGAAATCTAGCTTTAACTGAAGGTGTTTCTCCACACAGAAACATCAACAGTGCACCAGACGAGCTAGACTATAATTTGCTTTTAAAGTCGGGACTTTTGTTGGCCAATCAGAAATTGGGCAACCCTCTTACTATAACTACTGGTTTTCCATTCTCAACCTTTCAGTTGTATAAAGAACAGGCTGCAGGACAAATTAACGCCAACCACATTATAGATTATGATGCCGCCACTTTTGGTGGTGGTACCAGAAAAAATATTCAGGTCGAAATTGATGGTGTTCAGGTGATCCCAGAAGTTATTGGCTGTGCTATAGCCCTAAGAAAAGGAGCACAAAAGGTAGACGGCAATTTCTTTGTGATGTCGCTAGGTTATGGTACGCTAGAAGGACTCCTAAGTACAGAAGGTGGTATTGTTCAAAGAACCTCCCTTTCCACTTACGGCTTGAGATACGCAGTAAACTTGTTAGAGAAAGAACTAGCTAAAACTTATTATTTAGAGCTTAAAACCGAGCATCAGATAGATGTAGCCTTTCAAAAGGGTATAATTTTCTTGAACAGAAAGAGAATTGACATCAAGTCTATGAGAGACAAATGTATTCGTCAGTATTACGAAGATGTGGTTTCTCCTGCTATGAGAAAGGCCTTCAATGACAATGACTTTACCATGTCGCACAGAATGCTTCTTGCCGGAGGTGGCGCATTATACGGTCAGCTAGTAGAGTGCTTTAAAGAAGAGTTTCAAGATATTCTAGATTTAGAAGTAGCTCAAGAGCCACAATCGTTGGCCAGTAGAGGATATTGCATTAACTCGGCCCAATTAAATGGTGGCGTTAAAGGAAATGCAGTTGGTTTGGATATCGGAAACGCCACAACCATCGTTTCTATTTATGATGACAGTCAAACCACTGTGGAATCTTCTATCCCTGCTGAATATTAATGAGTAGAAAAAACGAAAACGTTCAAAACCCTTCAACCTACATTACTCAAATTAGGAATGGTTCTGTGATTTCCGGCAATATGAAGTCGGAACACAGCATTCGAGTAGACGGCCATGTAACGGGCGACTTAGTGTCACAAGAGAAAATCATTATTGGCTCACATGGAGAAATTGGAGGGAATTTAAGCGGAGCAGATATTACAATTGATGGATATGTAAATGGCGATGTACTTTCTAACGGACATTTGCACATCTCTCAAGCAGGCAAAATTTATGGGAAGATATTCGCAAAAGGTATCTCCGTAGAAAATGGTGCTGAACTAAATGGGAAAGTAACTGTAGGCAAAGAGGTAGAAATACCAGAATTAAATACAAGCTCTCCTTCTCGTTCTACTAGAGATATTAACCTGAATAAGAGATCAGCCTCTGGAGACCAGAAGGATAACTACGGTACCGTAGCTTGGTAAATATCAGTGTGCAGTAAACGGAAACCTGAAATCAGTGTGATTAACGAATAAATAAATGGCTCTTTTTGGAGCCATTTTTATTTGTCTTTAAAACTTAGGAGATAACTTACGGAAGGATTTAATCGAATGTCATTTCGACTGTAAGGAGAAATCTTATACACTTGAGCAAGAAAGGATATCTATATGGATGTATAAGTTTTCTCAGTCGTGCCTCCTTCGAAAGGACTTAGCGATTAAGTTGAATCAAAGCTTTCAACCTCACCCACCATCTTCTATATTTGCCCTCCGAAATTAAAAAACCATGAGCAACAGCCTAATTGAAGAGTTACAGTGGAGAGGCATGATCCATGACATGATGCCTGGAACAGATGAGCAACTGAATAAGGAAATGACCACCGGTTATGTGGGCTTCGATCCTACTGCCGATTCATTGCACATTGGTAACCTTGTGCCTGTAATGCTTTTGGTGCATTTACAGAGAGCTGGCCATAAGCCAGTTGCTTTGGTTGGTGGTGCTACTGGCCTTGTGGGTGACCCTTCAGGGAAGTCTGCTGAGCGTCCGTTGTTAGATATTGAGGCACTTAACCACAACCTTAATTCTCAAAAGAAACAGCTTCAGAAGTTCCTAAGGTTCGATGATAGCGAGAACTCTGCTCAGATTGTAAATAACTATGACTGGTTCAAAGACATTGGCTTCTTAGAATTCATCAGAGATACTGGTAAACACATCACCGTAAATTACATGATGTCTAAAGACTCTGTAAAGAACCGTTTGGAAGGTGGTATGTCATTTACTGAATTCACTTACCAATTGGTTCAGGGCTACGATTTCTACCACTTATACCAAAACCTAGATTGCAAGTTGCAAATGGGTGGTTCTGACCAATGGGGAAATATTGTTACTGGTACAGAGTTGATCAGAAGAAAAGCGCAAGGCGAAGCTTTTGCCATGACTGCTCCTCTAGTGAAGAAGGCTGACGGAACTAAGTTCGGGAAGTCTGAAGGCGGAAACGTATGGCTCGACCCTGAGAGAACTTCTCCATACAAGTTCTACCAATACTGGCTCAACACTTCTGACGAAGATGCTGCTAACTTCATCAAAGTCTTTACACTATTGCCTAAAGAAGAAATTGAGGCTTTGGAAAAAGAGCATGCTGAAGCACCTCATATGAGGATTTTACAGAAAGCCTTAGCCGAAGATGTGACACGCAGAGTTCACTCCGAAGAAGACCTTCAAACAGCTATTAAAGCTTCTAATATTCTTTTCGGTAAGTCAACTACAGAAGACTTGGCTTCTTTGAATGAGAGCACTCTCCTATCCGTTTTTGAAGGTGTGCCTCAGGTAGAAGTAGCTAAAGCAGAGGTTGATGCAGCTGAAAACTACATTGACTTATTGAGTGAAGTAACTCAAGGAATCATTTTTAAGTCTAAAGGAGAAGCCCGTAGAATGCTGCAAGGCGGTGGTGTATCTATCAACAAAAACAAGATTGAAGATATGAACGCCAAACCAGAATTCAACTTACTGCAGAACAAGTACTTCCTAGTTCAAAAAGGTAAGAAGAACTACTATTTGGTGGTTGTGGAGTGAGACTTTACTCACCCCACGAATTAAAATTATTCAATTGAATTCACTCCAGCCTTTGTACAATTTCTAAGAAGGCAATAGGTAGTTTGACCTAACAAAGACGTGAAACTCTAGAGTTGAGGAATTGGGCCAAGTACCAATCTTGCACTGGATTTTGTGTTGCCCTAGGTAGGCTGTATCGACTTCTATCTCCATAGAGGAATTGTATAGTGGAATTGGAATCTCCAATTTTTCATCTCGACTTGCTTCTTTACCAGTATTTAGTATTTTCCACTCAATTTTCTGAGGAGGAAAATTAACTAGTTTTTCACCATGTCTATTTAAAACCTCAAACCTCAACTTCACCCCTTTAGGCAAAGCATATGAATTCTCTATATATTCATAGCCTGTGTCTTGTCTGATACACTTAAGTCTCTTTTCTGGTTTTACAAAAATTATTGAAGTACCACTTCTTTCGCAACATGCATATTTAAGAAGGTACTTCTCCCAATCAAATACCCAAAACTTGTATTTATAATTCTTTGAGATTGTGAATGACTCATCTTTCTGGGTAATACCATTCTCCTGATACGTTCGGATACTCAAAAGACTAGAGTCCAAATCCAATAGGCCCCTTACATTATCACCTATCATAACACCAAATGAAGGAGCTCTTTGTTGTAATTTTGCTGCCATATCGGTATGAACGCTTGTTGTCGTCAATTCATCACAACCTGGTATCCCATATCTAGACCAAAGCACTTTTTCATCTGGGCCAAAGTCTATCCCAGTCCGTATCCGAATTGGCTTTTCAATTCCGATCTCCTGTATCGCTGGACCAAATTCATTTTTTATAAAGTAGGTTAAAATAGCACTTGCATTTAATGCGCCAATTAGTGCATCATATGGTTCCTTTCCTCTCCTTACAAACAATACAAAAATCCCATCTCCTTGCAATCTCTGCACATGACCGCCAAAGTAGTTACAAACCCTAATAGCCAGAGTAAGAATATTATCTTTTAATAATCTTAGTTCTTCTAAATCTCTAACTATCCCTATCAATCCTGTTGAGCCTTTTATATCCATAAAGAATGATACAGCATTGTGCATCGTAGTTTCATTGTGGTTTATATCCTCAAAATCAGGATGTCCCCCAATCGAAATATCGGAAAACCTTAAAGGCGAAGGCGAGAAATATCTACTCAGATCCGTTTCATTAAACTCAATAATATTTTTTGTTTTGGTACTACCTAATCCTAACAAACCTTTATCTAACCGAGATTTAGTCAAAGCATTAGACTGACCAGAAACATCAGAAAAACTAAGATCACGACTTTCATTGACGAAGTAAGGGTTAAACCCTTGCATTGTTTTCTCAAATAACTTCATAGCAAGAATTGAATTAAAATTAAACCGGCAATCAACAAATGGCCAATCGTTACTTTTGCAGCCATATTTGTAGACTGGAATTTCTTCCTTAACCCTTTAGCTAAGGTATGGGCTTGTTCGATTAAGTCATCTTCAAGATCTGACTCAACCATTTTTCTGACTTTATCACCAAACCTTTCTAGTTTCATCTCAGATACCGACATAAAGAAAATTAGAGACTCTGAATCCGAATAAGCTCCTTTTCTCAAGTATGGGAAGATTGAAACCAAAATGATGCTTACTGATACTGTAGAAATTATAGATGTAAGCCAAACAATAGATGAGAATGAAAGTAAGCCTCCAGTGTAAACTTCATTCAAATCTTCGTAATTCAATAATAATCCACCTATAATGAATAGGTGATACGCCAAAATTATGTTTCCTTTAGCGTCCACCACCTGAAAGTACCTGTCATACCTATCAATCAAATACTTCAAATGATTTCCTTTTTCCTGAACAACCATATGAACTAGCCTTTAGGTGGATGAGGGTCGTTTCCATATGAATTCTTCTTTCTGAACTTACCGTCAGTGCCTTGTATGGTTAATTCAGAATTGCTATTTGAAGCAAGACGCTTTCCAATGTCTATAGCTTCCTTTTGTGTGCTGGTGTTTGCAGAAGCTCTTTGGCTTCCACCTGCTTTTACACTCCACCCCCCTTGAGGGTTGGAGACAACGAAATAGTTTTTCTTTGACATAACTGTCTGTCTTTTAAGGTTTAGAATAACCCGAAAGGAAGCTTAAACAAACAGTTTGGTAAATAGAAAGTATCTATTACTTTTGCAGTCCCAATTTAAAACTACCCCTTCAGGGTATAATGAATTTGTTAAAACGAGGCCTGCTACGAACTTGCCTCGTTTTTCATTTAACAATGTGTATGCCAAATACAATAAATTGTATTTAACACACACTTATTAGGACACAATGTCAGTTAATAGACTATATCAGTATCCTTTGAAGACTGACAGAATTGTATCACAAGAGATTATGTCATAAAAAATGCCCACCAAAGGCGGGCATTAAAGTCTGATAGATATAGATTTTAAATCTTAATTATCTTCCACCGTAATTTCCAGTGCATCTACTGCACTGACTTGGAAGTATCCCATGGCTCCATTACTGAGGTTAGTTCTAGGGTTGGCAGGTGGCGGACTAAACATTCCTCCATCGTTATTCAATAGCGTAGACAGGTCTGAGTAGAAAATAAAACCGTTGCGAGTAAGGCTATACATTTCAACCTTGGCATTGTCTCCTTCCTTGAAATACCCTGCAATTTCAACATCGTCTATTGTTTCACCCAAGGCTTCATCATCTGCTATGTAAATATCTGTTGGCCAATCTAATAGCAACTCTCCATTCCTGTAGAATTTAAACAAATAATAGTCGGCTCTATCTTGCGGTTCTTTCGCAAAAAAGAACACTGCAAAATGTCTTCCTGGCTCTTCAGGATCGTCAAATTCATCCTCATCAATCTTAGAAGTTAATGAGTCTATGGTTGTTACTGGCTGCATTTCTTCTGCCGCAGTAAAGGTCTCTCCTTCTACTTCAACATTTAGCGTGTAGGTTATACCTACTGTCCCTGCAAAGTTTGGATTAGGAAAGTAATATCCGATACTATCTGTTCCTCCAGAAGGGTTGTGAATAAAGACAATTTGCTCTCCTGTAGAGGTATTTACCGTTACCTGTGCATCAGTTATTCTATCGGTCTGACCATTATCATAGAAGTTTCTACTCCTAGATAGCTTTACGTAACTGCCTGAAGCTACATTGGTAACCAAGCCTTCAATAACCACTCTACTATCGGTAGTAGATGTGTCTATGGTGATGGTTTCTTCGCAGCTAAACACTAAAGCCACGGCACAAACTGTAAGTATATATTTATAAAGCTGTTTCATGATTAGAATGAGATATTGTATGTAACTGAAGGAAGTATAGGGAATAGATAGATGAGACGAGCCTCTTTTTGTGTACCATCTCCAACAATATTGTCATCATCGTCCATCTGAACTCTTGTGTACACAGAGAAAGGATTTTTACGGCTGTAAGCATTATATAGAGAGAATGTCCAAGAAGTTTCGTACTTCTTACCAGCATTCTTTCTCGGTGTAAGCGTGGCACTGAAATCCATTCTATGGAAATCTCTCAGGCGGAAACCATTACGCTCGGTAATGATATCGGGCAAATAGCCATCGCCATATTCGTAAGAACCAGCAGGTAAGGTAATAGGTCTACCCGTTCCATAAGTGAAGCTTCCTCCAAACGTCCACTTGTCGCTATATTCATAAGTAGCCACTACATTGAGGTTGTTTCTTCTGTCGTGGTTGGCATAAAACTCTCGATTCAGGTTTACATCGGGTACAAGGCGCGTTGCTTTAGACCATGTGTATGACACAAATCCTGTTAAAGCCCCTTTCTTCTTCTGAAGCATAAACTCAGCACCATAAGCTTCAGATGTACCCTGTCTGTATTCCGTTATCAAATCTTGATTAAAAAATACACGTGCGTTATCTGCAAAGTCGGTTACATTCTGAATGTCTTTATAGTAGGCTTCAACAGAGAGTTCATAATTGTTATTGTCTAAGTTTTTAAAGTAGCCAATAGCAAACTGATCGGCCTTCTGTGGCTTCAGATACAAAGAGCTTGGCGCCCAAGTGTTAAAAGGCAAAGGAACGGTTCCACTACTCACCAAGTGTGTATTTTGCACCATTCGGTTATAGCTGGCCTTAAGACTTGTGCTTTCGTTTAGAATGTATCTGGCAGCAAAACGAGGCTCCACGTTCACGTAAGTTTTGATGTTTTCAAAACTATCGTAGAAGGTAGAATCCGTTCTTTCAGGATTTCTATTATCACGAACATCGGCATAATCATAGACCATCTGCTCCCCTATGCTTTGGAAAACTGAAAGCCTAGCTCCATACTGAAACGTAAGTCTGTCAGATACTTTATGCTCTAGCCCAGCATACAATGCATGGTCTAAGGCATACTCTTTCTGCAGTTCTGTTTTCTTAAAGATAGAACCTTCTTCTGGCTCAATTATGCCCGGGCTAAACTGCCTGTAAGTAAGATGATAGCCAAAGTCTAAGCTTAAATTTGGATTAAAGAAGTAGCTCTGATCTTGCTTGAAAGTATACTCAGTGATATTTGAATCCCACTGAAATCCATCGCTGTCGGTTGTAGAGCCTAAACCGTAATCGAACCTACTGGCAATAAGCGAGGTGTTAGAAAACAGCTTATCGTTAAATAGATGATTCCATCGGAAAGTGGCGGTTTTGTTTCCCCAATCGAAGCCGAAATCATCTCCAAACTTAAAGTTATCTCGCCCTGTATATACGGCTAAAAAGAAGCGGTTTTTGTTATTGGCTCTCCAATTGGCTTTCGCATTAATATCGTAGAAGTAAACAATGTTGTCTTGGTTAGCCGCTTTTAAAAACAAGTCTACGTAAGACCTTCTAGCTGAAAAGATAAATGAACTTTCGTCTTTTTTAATTGGCCCTTCGAGCATTAAGCTACTGGCTAAAAGCCCTATACCCGCTTCACCACCAAACTCTTTATTGTTACCGTCTTTAGTTCGAACTTCCAGAATGGATGAAAGTCTGCCTCCAAACCTTGAAGGGATTCCTCCTTTATAGAGTTCTGAGTCTTTTATTACATCAGCATTAAAGACTGAAAATAGCCCAAACAAGTGAGACGGATCATACACCGGAGCTTCATCAATAAGTATCAGGTTCTGATCTGCACTACCTCCCCTAACAAAGAAACTAGATGTGCCCTCTCCTGCCGAAATTACTCCCGGCATCATTTGTACGGTTTTAATAATATCTGGCTCTCCAAATAAAGCTGGAAGCTTTTTCACTTGAGCAATATCTATCTCATTCTTGCTCATTTGAATGTTTACTACTTGTTCATCTTCGCGTTCGCCAGTTACCACTACTTCATTTAGATCCATGGCAATCTCCTTGAGTTCGATGTTCATAGAAACATCAGAATTAAGATTAACCTCCTTTTCTAGTGGTTCCATACCTATAAAACTGAATTCTACATGATATGTACCCTTTGGAAGAGTAAGCGAGTAAAAGCCATAAGGGTTTGTAATTACCCCGTTTTGCATTTCCTTAACGTAAACCGTTACACCAATGAGTTCTTCTCCATTAGATGCATCCCTTACGTAGCCGTTGAGTGTGAATTTTTCCTGGGCCTGTGCCATGCCGACCAAGCATAGCACCCAGGTCATAAGCATTAATTTGCGCATTGTTGTTGTTTGTTTGTCTCGATGCTAACCTTTAAGAAAGCCATCGAGTGAGTTTTTGTTTTTCCTTTCCATGGTAAGACGTGCAGTTTATAAAACACACGTACATTACTTATAGAATTTCTTAAGAAGTCGTTAAGAAAGGCACAAAGGTTTACCTAAACCGATAAAAAAATCATCAATTCGGGGTGAACGGAATGTTATGCAGACCAGTGTTCAAAAATATGGAGGGAGATTTCTCGGTAAACTGGGAATAAGAAACAGCTAGCGTCTAAGTCATTTCGAGTGAAGCGAATAAATAGCTATAACAATCGTACTTCTGTTGAGTTTCTATGATGACGCTGATTTTTTAACCTTAACCCGAACAAGAGTGAAACACTTTTCGCAATACAAAGATGCCGTGCTTTTTCTAGTTAAATACGGTAGTTCTGACATGATTAAGGAGTCTGGTTTAGCAAACGAAATGGCTATAACCGATGAACAACAATCAGAAACTAAAGATTTGGACAAAAAGGCTTTTGTCAAAGACTTGCAAGCACTAGGGCCTACCTATGTTAAGCTAGGTCAGCTATTATCTACCCGCCCCGATCTGATCGCAGAACCATACATAAGTGCTCTTAGAGAGCTTCAAGATAACCTAGAACCCTTTCCCTATGAACAAGTTGAAGGTATTGTTCAAGATGAATTGGGCGTAAGAATTTCTAAAGCATTCCAATCATTCGATAAAGAACCTATTGGATCCGCTTCCTTAGGCCAGGTTCACTTGGCAAAAATGAGAAATGGTGAAACAGTGGTGGTTAAAGTTCAAAGACCAGGTATTCGCCAACAAGTGGTAGATGAATTAGAAGCACTTGAGAAGCTTTCTTCCTTCCTTGAAAATAATAGTGCTCAAGGCAGAAAATACAGCCTACACAAAGTCTTTCTCCAGTTTAAATCGACCTTATTAAGGGAACTGAACTACCTGAAAGAGGCTCAGAACATGGATATACTCCATGAAAACCTGAAGGAGTTTAAGGACATTATAGTACCTACCTCCATTCCAGATTACAGTACGGACAAAGTGCTGACTATGGAGTTTATAAAGGGCAAAAACATCACAAAGATTTCTCCCCTCAGAAAGCTAGAATTAGATGGAGAGGCACTTTGTGAATCGCTGTTTAAAGCCTATTTGCAGCAAATTGTTGTCGATGGATTTATGCATGCCGATCCGCACCCTGGCAATGTTCACCTAACAGACGACAATCGATTGGCCCTTCTTGATATGGGCATGGTAGCACATATATCGGAAGATTTAAGAAAGAATTACCTGAAGCTAATTCTGAACATCAGCAATAATAAAGTTTCTGAAGCATTAGATACTTTGATTGCCATGAGCACTGCAACAGACGAGGCAGATGAAGATCAGTTTAGGAGCAAAATTGCAGAGCTCATTCAGGCCACACATCAGGCCTCTGTGAAAGAAATAGATACAGGTAAAATGATGTTTGGGCTTATTCATACGGCCGCCCAATGTGGATTTGAACTTCCGTTTGAGCTCAGCACAGTGGGCAAAGCCCTGATGAACATAGACCTTGTAGCGCACACATTGGCTCCTGAGTTTGAGCCTAATAAATCTATCAAGCGCAATGCTATGAGCTTGATGAACAAAATCATGCTCAAGGAACTAGCGCCTCAGAACTTCTTCTCTACTATACTTGAGAGCAAAGAACTCATTGAAAAAATGCCGCACAGGCTCAACACAATTATGAGGAATCTGGCCAATAATGAGTTAGAAGTGAAACTCGATGCTATTGACGAAAAGAGCTTAATGCAAGGTTTTCAGAAAGTGGCGAATAGAATCACCATCGGCCTAATTGTGGCTGCCCTACTGGTCGGCTCAGCTTTAATGATGAGCGTACAAACCAAGTTCACCATTTTTGGTTATCCAGGCTTTGCTATGATTTCATTTATGCTAGCGATTGTTGGTGCCCTAACAATAGTTATTGGTATTTTCTTTAAGGATGAATCTTAAATACTTCAGTTGAATTTACCTAGCAGACACCTACCCTAACTAAAGCGTCAACACCCTAGTTGAAGCATCTCGCTTCGACTTTTGCTAGCAATTGATTTACCACCAGTTTTGGTGTCCTCGCCAAAACTATTCAGCACTCATTTACGAATGGATTCAGTGGTTTGGCTAGGCAGATCCCTCGGTTCCTCGGGATGGGAAAGAGGCGATTAGAGGCTGACAGCACTATGTACATAGTTAAAGTGAGTAGCTAGCCTTCATCAAGAAGGGAACTTAGCTACCAATCCAATCTAGTGTAGCATTTCGCTCAGACTTCTCTTGACAGGAACTTTGTGCAACTTCTAAAATTCCTCCGAGTTCACCATGTTAGAATTTGATGGAGATGGAACCACTGGTCTGACCAGTCATACGAAATCTAGTTGAAGCGTCTCGCTTCGACTTTTACTAGCAATTGCTTTGCCGCTAGTGTTATAATATCACTAAAACTAGAAGCTTGGGCAGGACAAATGAGAGAATGCAGTGGTTTTTATGCCATCTAAGCTGTCTTTGGTTGGTTCAGCAACAATTCCAACTTCTTATTATCTGGCGTTTCTAGCATAGATTTAGTGTACTCATAACCAATTTCGAAAAGCTCTCTAGACTTCTTGAAGTCAAAAGTTCCGAACTTCCTTAGTTCTGCCGGTTTAATGTACATATCGCAAAACTTGCTACTATACGAAACATTCGCGCTTAGCGCTAGAACAGAAACCCTTTCAATCATGCGCTTAGGGCCAGAAAGGTTTGGCTCCTTAATGACTGGCGCCACATTAACCCCAATAATAAAGTCACATCCCTTTTCTTTAAGCACTTCTGTAGGAAGGTTGTTCAAGATACCACCATCTACATAATAATCTGTTCCAATCTTTATAGGATCGAAAATAAACGGAATACAACAAGAAGCCATAATGGCTTGCCTTAGAGATCCAGAGCTGAACATTTCCGCTTTGCCTTCATTCAAATTAGTAGTCGAAATGTAAAGCGGTATTTTGGCATCTTCGAAGGTATCTTCCTCTAAAAAGTTTTTATAAACAGATTCCGTTTTCTGTATGCTTAACAAACCTGTAAAACTAAATGCTGGCCATACCAACTTGAGCAGGCTGGTACTCTCAAAAATCTTAAGAATCTCTTCTGGCTTATAACCATATGAGTAAAAGGCGGCAGCCATAGAGCCAGCACTAGCTCCACTGAGCATATCTACCTTGATATTGGCTTCTTCTAATGCTTTTAAAACCCCAAGGTGAGCAAAACCTCTTGCTCCACCTCCTGACAATGCCAATCCTACTTTCATCTTAAAGAATCTCTTTTAGCGGGAAGGTTCTATCTAACCTTACTCCCTTTTCTGTATGCTTAACTGTGCAACACTCATTCACTGAGTCATGTTCTAAAAAGAGTACGTAATTGTGGTCTGCGGCCTCATTTAGAAACTCCTCCTTTTCCTTTAGCGTCAACAATGGTCTGGTATCATAACCCATTACATAAGGCAGCGGAAGATGACCCACCGAAGGAAGTAAGTCTGCCATAAAAACAATGGTATGCTCTTTATACTTGATCTTCGGGAGCATTTGTTTATCAGTATGGCCATCGGCTGTTATAATATCAAATTGACTAAAGGGAGATTTACCGTTGTTCGGCACAAAATGCAAATGACCGCTTTCTTGCATTGGAAGTATATTCTCCTTCAGAAAAGAAGCTTTTTCTCGAGCATTAGGCTGTGTTGCCCACACCCAGTGTTCTTGATTAGACCAATATTTAGCGTTTGGAAAATGAAGTTCTAATTGTTCTTTATTTTCTCCAACATAGTCAACTCCACCACCACAATGGTCGAAATGAAGGTGTGTCAAAAACATGTCGGTAATGTCATTTCTATGGAAACCTGCCTTCTCTAAAGAACCATCTAAAGAGCCTTCTCCATGTAAATAATAATGGCTAAAGAATTTGGCGTCTTGCTTATTGCCTATGCCGTTGTCAATTAGAATAAGCTGATCACCATCCTCAATCAATAAACAACGCATGGACCAAGTACATAGGTTATTCTCGTCTGCAGGGTTAGTTCTAGACCAAAGGCTTTTGGGTACTACACCAAACATGGCTCCCCCATCTAGTTTAAATTTTCCAGTATCTATTATGTGTAATTTCATAAAGTATCTTCAATAATTTTCTTGACGCGTTTACAATCCTCAATCAACTCTCCGTATTCAATATTACGCGCTGACATTAGGTTATAAAAACTACCTAATAGATTAACGGCCTGATTTGTTTTTAGTGGTGAAGAATCTATAATTCTATCTTCTATAGGATGAAATGCGATTTCAGAAAGAATGTATGGGTAAACCTGAACAGTAACCAAGTCTTTTATAAACTCGTCTGCTCTACTGACCTCAGCATAATGCACATTATAGAGCGTTACCAGTTCTTGCCTTAGTTCAAAGCTCGATAATACTTTCAGGTCTCCGGAGTTGATTAATGATTGATAAGTTCCATTGTTACTGTAAAAGTATGGTGTGGTATAGGTGCTTGTAACATGCGCTCTGGTATAGCGTTCAATAGGCGCATCTGTATACATAAAATTGAATAACTCTCCCGTTAAGGCTATTACCTTTTTGGAAGACTCTCTGGCGCTATCTAATGAGGCAATATCTTTCTCAAGGTCTGAAATTAGAGCCTCTTTATACAGCTTTTCCTCTCTGTCCAATTTGCTATTGCTAGCGTAGTTATCTAAGGTAAAGGCTATGGTTATACCCAAAACCACTACCAAAAGCTCCATGAAATAGGCAGTGTAAGTCTTCCTCTTAGTTTTCATATAATTGATTGAGCATAAAAAAAGTCATTCGTTTAGGAATGACTTTAAGATACGTTCACAGTTCGATTTATTCAACAACTTCTCCCATATTGGAGAATTTGTCTATTCGTTGGTTAATCAGCTCTTCGGTACTCAACTTTTGAAGGCTGGCAATTTCTTTCAAGATTCTGTCTTTGACAGTATTGAACATCCAATCGGAATCTCTATGAGCGCCCCCTAGTGGTTCTTCAATAATACCATCGATTAGACCAAAGCCCTGCATATCTGTAGCAGTAAGCTTTAACGCTTCAGCGGCCTGTTCCTTATAGTCCCAACTTCTCCAAAGAATTGAAGAACAAGACTCCGGAGAGATTACTGAATACCAAGAGTTTTCAAGCATCAGTACTTTATCTCCAATAGCTATACCAATGGCTCCTCCAGAAGCACCTTCACCTATAATAATACAGATAACTGGTACCTTGAGCATAAACATCTCTTTGATGTTACGAGCAATGGCTTCGCCCTGACCTCTTTCTTCTGCTTCAAAACCAGGATATGCACCAGGAGTGTCTATAAGCGTTACAATAGGTTTATTGAACTTCTCAGCCATTTTGAAAAGCCTCAAAGCCTTTCTATATCCTTCTGGGTTGGCCATACCAAAGTTTCGCATTTGGCGCTGTTTGGTATTTCTACCCTTCTGCTGCCCTACCAACATTACCGTTTGTCCGTTGATGGTTCCAAAACCACCAACCATTGCTTTGTCGTCTTTCACGGTTCTATCTCCATGAATTTCAACAAAGTCATCCGTAATGTTATATATATAATCTAGGGTATATGGTCTTTCAGGATGTCTGCTGAGCTGTACTCTCTGCCAGCGCGTAAGGTTCTTATAAGTCTCCTCCTTTAGCTTCTGAATCTTTTTTTCTAAAGATTTTACGTCTTCTGTTACATCTACTCTACTGCTCTCCGCAAGCTGCTTCATTTCTGCTAACTTTCCTTCGAGCTCTACTATCGGTTGTTCAAATTCCAAAAGCATCTCCGTTTGTGATCAAGTTACAAACTTAAATATTAATGTGTTTCCCAACTTATTTTTTTGGCATAAATGCTAGCCCATAGAATTTTACTTAATTTAAGAGTCGATCGAAAACTCACATTCTTTAATGAATAACACTTTTAATACGGACCTTCGTACCATTAGAAATACCATGCTGATTTTTGCAGCAATTCTAGGTATTATCATCATAAAAACCCTTTCTGGCCTACTTATCCCATTGGCCTTTGCCTTATTTATAGGTATTCTACTCTCGCCCATTATTAGTTATTTAGACCAAAAGAAATGGCCATATACGGTAAGTATTACATTGATTACCATTCTTACATTGGGCTTTATTTTCTTAACCGGACTGATAGTTTATGATACTGGGCTTCAGATTGTGGGTCAAAAAGACAAGCTACTATCTCAAATTGATGTACGTTTTCAAGAAATACTTTCAGGGCTTTCTTTTATACCTGGGGTAAGCAGCTTGGAGACCGATGGTTTTATTGAAACACTCAACAATGTTATTTCTACGGAATTTCTGTTGAACACCTCTGGTGTGGTTGCTAGCTCTGTAGGTTCTTTTACCTTTAATTTTATTCTGTGTGCCATCTATTTGGTAGCTGTTCTGGGTAGTATTGTTCGTTATGAAAAGTACATTTCCTACTTAGAAGGTGATGATTCGGTGGGAAAAGAAAGGCTTATTAATTCATTTGTAGAGGTTAAAACTTCTATAGTAAGCTATATGAAAGTCAAGTTTTTTACCAGCTTCTGTACTGGCCTTTGTTTTGGAATAATATGCTTTGCCTTTGGCGTTGACTTTGCCCTTTTCTGGGGATTTTTGGCTTTCTTACTCAACTTCATCCCTACTGTAGGGTCAATTGCTGCTACAATTCCACCATTACTTCTCGGACTAATTCAAATCGATTCTGGAGGAAGTTTTACCTTCTTTATCATTCTATTGATAGCTACTCAGTTTATTTGGGGTAATGTAATAGAACCTTATGTAATGGGGTCTTCCGTAGCACTCAATACTGTAACTGTAATACTTGGGTTAGTAATTTGGGGGTACATTTGGGGCGTGGCTGGAATGCTTCTTTCTGTTCCACTAATTGTGATGGCTAGAGTTATTTTATCTCAAATACCAGATGCCGATTTATTGGTAAAACTGATGGGGAGAAGTCAACTAGGAAAAGATTAAACACACATATAAATGATGAAACTAATGGATTTATTAGCTATTGGAATGCCGGGAGGCGGAGAAATACTCGTTATTCTAATAATTACTTTCGGTATAATTCTGCCTATTGTAGCTATAATTGATATTGCAGGAGCTCGATTTGAAGAAGGGGTTACAAAAGTGCTCTGGGTAGCCATTGTAATCTTTGCTCCAATCATAGGCTCGATTATTTACTTCTTAATCGGATATAAGCAGAAGCTGAATAAAAACAATTAGTCTTTATCCTCATTCAAATGAAGTTTATTATGCTATTTATGATAATCGTGTTCTACCTAATTCCTTTTCTGATAGTAATCAGTGCTTTGGTAGATATTCTCAGAAACGAGTTTAACCCACATCAGAATAAGGTGATTTGGGTTATAGTGGTAATCCTATTGCCTGTATTAGGGTCTATACTCTACTGGATAATTGGAAGAGGGCAGCGAGTTAATCGCTATTGAGTTATACTTCCCAGTCTTTCTCATGCTTGCTTACTTTAGTATTTGGAGCAACAAAAGGTGCTGCAATAGCAGCTACAAATAGGATGATAACAACGATAATGAACATATTCTCTGTTTTGCTGCGAAGATGCGAATTATATCAAAAGCTGTAAAGCAAAAAATGAGTTTTTCGTGTTGAACTGAACTTAACAACTACTCAAAAAGCACAGCCTTGCCTATTTTTTTCTAAAGCTACTCTGCTGCAACTTCACCCCAATCGGCAATTGCTTGAATTAGGGGAATAAGAGTTTTTCCGAATGCTGTGAGTGAGTATTCTACTTTTAATGGTGGCTTCTCATGGTATACTTCTCTAAGCACTAACCCATCATCTTCTAAGGCTTGAAGTTGTAAACTTAATGTACGCTCAGTAACGGTAGGCATACATTTTCTGAGCTCGCTATAACGTAATTTTCCACCGATAAGATGGAATAGAATCACCGTCTTCCACTTACCTCCAATTATGCCCATGGTAAGGCTAGCACAACAAGGATATTCTCTCCCTTTAAACTTAAATGATTTTGCTTCAACTGACTCCATATCTCTATACTATCAATATTGACCGTTATTGCAAAGGTAATACACTATACATACTTTTGCTACTATAATAATTATAGTTATAGGATTAGAATTCGCTATGGCCTGAATACCACCCTCACAGGAAGCTGTAAGCCACGCGATATACCTATAGCGAATTGATCATTTAAGTGACCACAAAATGAAAATACAATCACAAATCCTAATAGCAGCAATAAGCTTAACAAGCTTTATTTCTTGCATTGAAAATAAATCTACAACAGAAGAAACCACCAGTACGACCATCGAAAACCCCACCAATGCAGTAGTACTGAGTTCGGAGGTAAACTGGGAAAAGCTAAATCCAGCTCGGGGCGATGCCAGCCCGCAGGCAGGTACTCTTTGGGGCGATAGAAATGCAGAAGTTCCTACAGGGTTTCTGGCCAAATTTGTAGATGGATTCTCATCGCCACCACATATCCACAATGTCACGTATAGGGCGGTAGTCATCAGCGGAAGCATCCACAACGATGATTCTTCAGCTGAAAAAATGTGGATGAAACCTGGAAGCTTTTGGACACAGCCCGTTGGCGAGGCACACATCACAGCCGCGCAAGGTGATGAAAACATTGCCTACGTAGAAATTGACCATGGTCCGTACTTGGTAAAACCCACCGAAGAAGCTTTTGACAATGGTGAACGCCCTGTAAATATTGACGCATCAAATGTAGTATGGCTGGGCAGCGATAAAGCAGAGTGGATTGCTCCGAACAGCGGTGCCGCTCTTAGCTTTTTGTGGAAAAGTGAAAACCTAAAAGGGCTATTCATCAAACTGCCCCAAGGATTTAAAGGCCACATCAACAGCGAAGGCGATATTTTTCATGCTGTAGTTATTCAGGGAGACTTGGCCTACACTCTGCCCCAAAGCGGAGAAACCAAAAGCTTGGATCCTGGAAGCTACTTTACATCATCGGCCAAAGCCAAACATGAGGTGAGCACCAACGAAGAAGTGGTGATTTATGTGCGGACAAATGGGGAATTGGAAGTGAGGTAAATCAAAACTTCATCGTTTTCTCCAAAAAGTATACAGCTTACGAAAATGTGTATAATGCCACAGGCATAGAGCCAATGCATCTTTGTACCATCAAAAAAGCACAACGATTTAAAACGTTACATGATGAGTACAACAAACCCATTTGGCAAAAAAGGCTGGACGCCCGACAGAATAAAAGATTTGAGCGGTAAAACATTTGTGATTACCGGAACCACCAGTGGTACGGGTTATGAAGCTGCCCGTATTCTCCTTTCTAAAGATGCAAAAGTGGTGATGCTAAACCGCAACCCTAAAAAAGCGGCCGATACCATCGCACAACTCAAACATTTGCTGGGCAATAAGATTGACGTCCTCAACATCACTATGGACTTGGGCAATCAAGATTCAGTGAAAAAAGCCGCTACCGAAGTGCTGGAAAAAGTAGACCGCATTGACGCTTTGATGTGCAATGGCGCCATTGCGCAAACTCCAAATCGACAAACAACCGAAGAAGGTTGGGAAATGCAAATGGGTGTCAACTACTTCGGGCATTTCACGCTTCAAGCTTTGCTATTCCCAATGATCGAAAAATCTAGCGGACGCATCGTTACTGTAGGCAGTATGGGATACGATATGGGGCTAAAGACCATCAAATTTGACGACCTAAATTGGGACAAAGACTACACACCCAACGATGCTTACAGTCAAAGTAAGTTGGCGCAAATCATGTCTATGTACGAACTAAATGCCAGATTAAAAGCCGCTGGTAAAACCCATGTTAAAGCCTATGCGTGCCATCCAGGTTCTTCTAGAACTTCATTGATTGCTACCAATGGTAGTTTTATGATGAAATTAATTTTTGGAATCATGAAATTAACGCCACTTACGCAACCAGCCGAAAATGGCGCTTATCCAGAATTGATGTGCGCCACGGAGCCCGATTTAGACCAAACCGCATTTTATGGCCCCACCGGACGTAACAATTGGACAGGCCCGGTTGGTCCGCACGAACTAAAACCCCATGCCAAAGACAAGGCTGTAGCTAAAAGATTATGGGATCTTTCGGAAAAGGAAACGGGTGTAAAGTGGAACCTGTAAATTAGAAACCTATAATAATTTGAATTATGGACATACTAAAAGCAGCTACTGATTGGGCCAAAGCTGAACTCATATCTACGCCATTCTTCGCTCTGGCAGGAATGGTATTCATCTCCATGAGCATTGGTTTTTGGCAAGTGGGTAAAACCGATTTAGCCAAAGCTTACATCATTCCCACCTTAGTGGCGGGTATATTACTGGTGATTATCGGAGCAGGACTTTTCTTTATCAACAAGAACCGAATAAACCAGTTTCAAACGGCTTATCAAGAAAATAGAGTGGCTTTTATAGATTCCGAAATTACCCGTGCCGAAGCCACTTTAAAAGAATACAAAAACGTTGTATTTACAGCCATTCCCATCATTATAGCGGTTTGCGCTGCTGTGCTTTTATTTGTAAACCCACCCGGCTGGCGCGCCAGCATGATTACCACCATAGCCATGCTTGCAGTGATCATGCTCATAGACGGTTTGGCGCATGCACGCATAGCGGAGTACAACGAGCACCTCATTCAAGCGCGAAAAGAAATACAGGAGTAAAATGCAGCACTTCAAAACACTTTCGGCTTATCTAGCATACTTGGAATTGCCTCGCCCAGAGCACCCCATGTTTAGTCTTTTTTCCTCTTTAAGCGATGGCTTTTTGCCCTGTCCTAAAGAAAGCTCGCCACCCATTACCAACGATTGCTACACGATCAGCTTTAAAAAATTCGTACAAGGTGATTTGACCTACGGCCGAACTAAGTATGATTTCACCAATGGAGCTTTATTTTTTATCGCCCCCAGACAAGTGCTACAATGGACTGACGCTGCGGTTTTTGAACAAAAAGGTTTCTCCATCAACTTTCATGAGGATTTTATAAAAGGCACTGAATTGGCGCACCAGATTAAGAAATATGGTTTCTTTTCGTATTCAGCCAATGAAGCACTTCATCTTTCACCCAAAGAAGAAAAGCAAATAGAGCTGATTGTTGAAAATATCGAACTGGAATATCAGAGCAATCCCGATTCCTTTAGCAAAGAAATTATCATTTCGCATTTAGGCACTTTATTAAAATATGCCCAGCGCTTTTACGAGCGGCAATTTATCCACCGCACAGAATTATCCACCGACTTGCTGGAGCGCTTTAATAAGCAAGTGGAAGCTTATTTTGATTCAGGACAATTACAGGAAAACGGAATTCCCAGCATTGAACAAATTGCCGAGCAGCTTTCCGTTTCGCAACGCTATCTCAGCGACACGTTAAAAAAAGAGACCGGCAAAACCAGCACCGAGCATCTGCAATTGTATTTGATTGACGAAGCCAAGAATATTTTGCTGGACCCCAACAAAACTGTAGCTCAAGTAGCTTACGAATTGGGCTTTGAATACCCGCCCTATTTTTCACGCCTTTTCAAAAAGAAAGAAGGCATTAGCCCTACGGAGTATCGGGAGAAGTATAGCTTGAATTAGAAATGGAAATGCCAAGAATTTCCTGTGATCATCATTTTTACATATCGCAAATTATAGATATATTTGTGTCATGGATTTAAGAACGGCCACAGAAATCGGGAAATGCCTATCTAATCAAACAAGGATGCAAATAATGGAGTGGTTGAAAGAGCCGGCAAAGAACTTCCCTCCTCATGAAACGCTCAAGCATTTTAACGATGGTGTTTGTGTGACTTATATTCAGGAAAAGGCAGGGCTTTCTCAATCAACCATTTCTACCTATCTCACCAATATGGAGAAGTGTGGGTTGTTGATTTCTACACGTCATGGAAAGTGGTCATACCTAAAACGAAATGAAGAAGTGATAAAGCGATTTACGGATTTTATCAGTTAAAAAATTTCCCATAATACATCTACATATTCAGATATATAGTAATATGAAAACTGTAATCGACATACTTGGGTGGACCGGTTCTGGATTGATTATTTTAGCTTATGCCCTCACCTTAGTAAAGAATAGCGAATACTTGAACTATGGCAAATATTTAAACTTAATGGGAGGAATATTAATCGCCATAAAATGCTATTACTATCAGGCCATTCCGCCCTTTATTACGAATCTACTATGGAGTGTAATTGCAACGCTAACGATATACAAAAGCCGAAGGACTAAAGCAAAGTGCAGAAAAACTGAATGTTTCACATAAATAAGAAAATATGAGAATTTTAATAATTGGAGGTAAAGGCACAATTGGAAGTGTAGTTACATCGCATTTTGAAAAAACGAATGATGTATTCATAGCCGGAAGAACGAGTGGTGATGTAACCGTAGATATAGCCGATAGCTCATCCATACAAGCCATGTTTGAAAAAACAGGAAAGCTTGATGCGGTCATTTGCATTGCAGGAGAAGCTAAGTGGGACAATTTTGAAAGCTTAACAGAAGAAGACTATTACATAGGGCTAAAAAGCAAGTTGATGGGTCAAGTGAACCTTGTGCGTATTGGTCAAGAATATTTAAGCAAAAATGGTTCTATCACGCTATCCACGGGAATTTTGGCCGATGATCCCGTAGAAAAAACCACTAGTGCTGCCATGGTCAACGGTGCTATTCACAGTTTTGTAAAAGCCGTTAATCTGGAGATAAAAAATGGAATTCGCGTAAATGTAGTATCATCTGGAATGGTAGAAGCTGCTTATGATAAATACAAAGATTACTTCCCTGGGCACAACCCAATACCTATGACCAAAGTGGTGAATGCCTATGTGCGGAGTGTACATGGAAAAGGCAGAGGAGAAATCATAAGGGTCTACAATTAAATTGATGAGTGCATTGTCTAACCTCCTTTGTAAATTTGTTCAGCTGATAATCATGTTAAAAACTTCGATTTAGACAGAATATATTAGTAATGACTCAATCTACTGTCTTCGACTGTTCATGAGATACGTCTCAGCTAAGCATTACTTGCTTAATAGGGGCCGTGAAACTCGTACCATAAAAAAAGCCTGACTGCTCAGGCTTTTGTATTTAACTCATCATCTTGTATAGACCCTCACCTATTTCAAAGGCCACTACTTCAAGATGGAACAGTCTTCTGTAAGTCTGACTGATCTATTCCATCTCAATACTTACTGAGCCTTGGGCTGGTGCATTAATTGGTGTATCATACACATACAGACTTAAATCTTGCTCAGATTCGTTGGCGATGGTTACCTGCCCTCCTTTAGCGCTAATAGACAGATTACGTTCTCTAAACTTAATTTTGAACGAATACCCTTCCCAATGATCTGGTAGTGATGGACTAAAAAACAGTTCGCCATGTCTTACTCTCATACCTGCAAAACCTTTGGCAAATGCCATCCAAGTTCCGGCCATTGAGGTGGTGTGGCAACCATCTTCCGTATCGTTATTGTAATCGTCCAAATCTAGTCGGGCGGTACGCAGATACATCTCATAGGCCTTCTCTTTTCTACCTAACTTAGAAGCCAAAATAGCGTGAACACATGGCGAAAGAGACGACTCATGTACTGTCATTGGCTCATAGAAATCGAAGTTCCGCTCAATCGTTTCTTCATCGAATTCATCTTCAAACAGGTAAATTCCCTGAAGTGTATCAGCCTGCTTAATAAAGCATGAACGCAGAATTCTATCCCATGACCAGTTCTGGTTGATTGGTCTTTGCCCTGATGGAATATCTCCAACTGGCATCAACTCCTTATCTAAAAAACCATCTTGCTGAAGGAAGACACCTCTTTCTTCATCGTATCCGAGGTACATGTTTTCAAGAATATCTTCCCACTTCTCGGTCTCCTCAGCTCCTTTAAAGTTCAACCTATCCAATAAGGCATTTAGCTTATCTGAACCTTCGTATTTAGCCAAACCCTCCAAGGTATATTCCAATGTCCATAAGGCCATTTTAGAGGTGTACCAGTTATTATTAACGTTGTTTTCGTACTCATTTGGCCCTGTTACACCGTGCATCACATACTGGCTCTTATTTTCCGACCAATGCACTCGTTGTGCCCAAAACCTTGAAATAGCAATAAGTACTTCCAAACCATAATCAATCAGGTAATCTTCATCGCCATGGTAATTGATGTAGTCGTAAATCGCGTAAGCAATGGCTCCATTTCTATGAATTTCTTCGAAGGTGATTTCCCACTCATTATGGCATTCTTCACCGTTCATCGTAACCATTGGGTAGAGTGCAGCGCCATCCGTAAAGCCCAATTTTTGTGCATTTTCAATGGCTTTTTGCAAATGCTTATATCGGTACAGCACTAGGTTTTTAGCTACTTCCTGATCGCTTGTAGCTAAGTAAAAAGCTAGACAGTAAGCCTCAGTGTCCCAATAGGTACTTCCTCCATATTTTTCGCCTGTAAATCCTTTAGGACCAATATTTAGCCTCTCGTCTTCACCAGTATAAGTTTGGTTGAGTTGGAAGATATTGAAACGAATACCTTGTTGAGCCGAAACGTCACCATCAATGACTATATCACTCTTTTCCCATTTCACCGCCCAAGCCTCTTTGTGTTCTTTCAATAGGGTTTCAAAACCTTCAGCTGCGGCTGCTTCAACTTCTTTTTTGCAGACTTCCACCAATTGATTTTTCTCAAAATACATGGAAGATATATTGGCAGCGTACTTCTCTATGGTAAAGGTTTCTCCTTCAGTTATATTACCCTCGGCAATTACCTCAACATACTTTTCTTTCTCATTGCCAGTATTCGATGAGCCATTCCACTTGCCTGCTATGTTGAACTTCATTCCTGTAGCAACCCAAAAATCAGTCTTTTTGGTGCTGGCCAATACATAGCTAAAACCTTCTGAGGCCGACTTTTCCTGCTCGTTCCAGAACTTCTCATCGTAGTTAGAATCGGCATTCATTACGTCAAAATCGACATAAGGGGTTACCTGAGCTGCACCAGAGAAGTTGAGCGGTGTTACAGCATAAGACAATGCGCCCACCTTGGTTCTGGCCATACTACAAATTCGGGTGGAGCTGACCTGTACTTGCTTACCAGAAGGTAAAGTGGCTTTGAAAGATCTCTTCAACCAACCTTCTTTCATATTCAGCTCTCTTCGGAAATCTTCTACCTTACAGTTGGCGAGATCCAAAGCTTCTCCATCGAACGAAATATTGATACCGATCCAATTGGCTGCATTCAATACTTTTGCGAAGTATTCTGGGTAACCATTTTTCCACCAACCTACACGTGTTTTATCAGGGTAATAAACCCCTGCCACATAATTACCCAAGAGAGTTTCTCCAGAGTATTGCTCTTCGAAGTTGGCGCGCTGGCCAAACATGCCATTACCAATACTGAAAATACTCTCTGAAATTTGATTGTATTTAGGTTCGAACCCTTCTTCAATAATCGACCAAGGATCGTGCTTAATGTAATTCTTCATGAGGTTGATTATAAATTATCAAAAATGGTTAGATCAATGTTTTTCATGTCCGGAATTACAACATCTGCTTCTGAAAGCACAGTTGAATCCCCTACTCCTACGCACTTAAAATTGCCTCTTTTAGCTGCTTGAACGCCTGAGATAGCGTCTTCAAAAACCACACATTCTGAAGGACTTAGCCCCAGACGGTCAGCCCCCAGTAAAAATACTTCTGGATGAGGCTTGGAGTGAGCAATCTGATTGCCATCTACTGATACTGGAAAACGATGAGCCAAACCTACTGCTTCTAAAATCACTGGAGCATTCTTACTTGAAGACCCCAAAGCAATGGCAATATTATTGTCATCTAGTAGATCTAAGAACTCTACCACACCTGGCAGAATATCATCAGGAGTCATTTTAGAGATGATTTCCACATAGATATGATTCTTTTTTGTGGTCATCTCCTCTATTTCTATGTTCGACTTGGTCATTCCGCCCATGGCTAGAATTCTCTTCATCGATTCTGTTCTACTTACTCCTTTCAGTTGCTCATTATCTACTTCAGTAAAAGGAATGTTTAGCTCATCGGCCATGGCTTTCCATGCCACAAAGTGAGCAGGGACGGTGTCTACAATAACACCATCTAAATCGAAAATACAGGCTTTCGGTAATGTCATTTAAAATCAGGGTAATTGGCTCTCATCATCTCCTCAGTCTCAGAGAGCGTCTTAAATACTTCAAAGGTAGTTCCTTGTGTGCGCTGAGCACCTAGTGCATTGGCATACATGGAAGCTCGAACAAAGTTGTCTTGGCCATCCATAAGTCCGTAGGCCAACCCTCCAGCAAAAGAGTCGCCACAGCCAGTGGTATCTATCACATGTTCCATGCGAATGCTATTGACGAATTGCTCTTTCAATTCGCCCTTTTCTTTTGTAAATACTTTGCAGCCAGTGGCATCAGTGGTAACCACAAGTGCTCTAGGGCCACGATCTAGCACATATTCTGCCAATGGCCTCAAATGTTCTTGCCCAATATCATCCAGTAAATCGGTGAGCTCATCTTCTCTATATTCATGCTTAAACCATGTACACCAAGACTCTTCCAGATTCATCTTCAACACATCTATATAAGGCAACCACTGATCTCTTTCCACCCAAAACTTCTTGTGCCTATCGCCACCTATGGTCATTGTATGCGTTGGGCCATGCGCATCGAATATGATGACTCCTTTGGCATGTTCTCTAAGGTATTTAACTGTATCTAGTGCAATTTCATGGTCGGTAATGGGTACAAACACAAAGGCATCACAATCTAAGAAAGGTGCTAAATCTGCCGGAACAATGGCATTCATAAATGCCGTTTGTTTCTCTACTCTAAAATTCTGATCGAGAAACTTAAGCTTAATTACATCTCCGCTATCGGCTTCATCAGAAACACCTTCCATATCTATGGCAGGGTATGGCGCAAAGATTTCTTTTACGGCCTCGGTATCTTGTTTTCGGATGTGTGAGATGGGATATACTGTGCCTTGGCCTTCTAACAATTGAGCCAATCCAATAGTAGGATGCGTTATACATCCGTATTTTTCAATGACTTCACCCCGATAGGTGGTGATATGGTCTCGCGGAATAGGACCGATTACGGCCACTTTATAGTGCTTGCTCATACAATCATACTAGCTTATCGATAGAATGCGGTGTCAATGCTTTCTTTATATCAATTTACCAATAATTGTAGAAGCTAAATAGCAACCAGTGCAATCGTTGGATCAACTATTGGTAGACCCGAACATAATCAATTTCAAATCGGTTTGGAAAGACATCGTTTGCAATGCCTTCTAGGCCACCCCAATTGCCTCCAATGGCTAAATTTAGTATGAGGTAAAAAGGCTGATCGAAAGGCCAATCATCAGAACCCTTACCAGTATTTTCAAAGGTGTGGTATTTCTGATCGTCCAGATAAAAATCAATCTTATCTTCTGTCCACTCAATAGCGTACAAATGAAACTGATTAGATATGTCTACTATTTGCAGAGAGTCGCCTTTCTGAGTTCCCTTAATATGATTGAAAGATTCGGTATGGACGGTACCATGCATGTTTCCCTGATCAAATCCCACATGCTCCATAATATCTATTTCGCCACTTTCAGGCCATCCGCCATAACTATTTTCAGTGGGTAGCATCCATATGGCGGGCCAATTACCTCTACCAGCAGGAACTCTAGCCATCACCTCTACCCTGCCATATCTCCAGCCACCCTTGCCTTTGGTTACCAACTTAGCCGATGAGTATGGTCTTGTCTTAAAAGAATCGGCCAAGGCTGTAATAGTTAGAATGCCATGGGCGAGACTAATATTTTCTGGCCTATCAGTGTAATACTGCAACTCATTGTTTCCAAAGCCGCAAAGGTCTGGACAACCATCACCAACATAGGCTGTCCACTTTGTGGTGTCCAATTCTCTACCATCGAACTCGTCTTGCCAAACCAGCTTTCGTTCTTGCTTACAAGAAAGTATGAAGGCAAAAGGCAACACTAGGAATAAGCCGCACAAACGTTTCATCATCTCGAAGAATCTCTGATAACCACTCTAGAATCGAACTTCATATGTAGTTGATGCGGTGGAATATGTCTTTTCTGAATCACCTTAAAAAGTAGCTCAGCAGCTGCCTCACCCATTTCTATAGGCTCGTGCGTTACACTTGTAAGGTTTGGCTCTACAATTTCACAAAGGTTACTGTTTCCGAACCCTACCACTGAAACCTCTCGAGGGACAGTGAGCCCCATTTTCTTTAATTTCAAAATGGCTTCAACTGCTAGCTCATCACTAAAGGTGAATAGTGCATCAGGTCTGTTCTTAGGATTTTCGAACATCTTTTCGATGATCGCATCGTGCTTTTGGTCTGGGTCAGTAAATACTACAAAGTCTTCGTTGATTTCGTAATCATAGGTTCTTAATGCCTCTAAGTAACCTTCGTATCGGCTTTTGCTAATACCTAAAAGTCCTGGCCCTCCCAAATGAGCAATTTTCTTTCTACCTCTTTTAATTAGGTGCTCTACTGCCTGAAATCCGCCAGTAAAATCATTAGCCTCCACGGTAGGTGTATCGAAGCCCGGAGCGATTCTATCGAAAAGCACAAATGGCACATCGTAAGCCTGGAGCGTTTCTAAATGCTCGAAGTCTTTGGTATCGCTCGATATGGACAATATCACGCCTTCCACCTTACAAGAGAGCAGCGACTTTATCTGGTCAAGCTCATCGTGATAATTTTCATTAGACTGGCAAATGATGGTATAGTAACCATTGTCACTCACAATTTTCTGAATACCGTCTATGGCAGAGGCAAAGAAGTTACTGGTAATGTGGGGAACCAAAATACCTATTGAGTTAGATCTTTTTGTTCGAAGACCAGCAGCGATAAAGTTTGTCTGATACTTGAGTTCTTTGGCCTTAGCAGATACTAATTTCTTAGTGTCTTCACTAATATTCGGGTGATCATTTAATGCCCTAGAAACTGTTGAGGGCGAAATCTTTAATGCCGTAGCAATGTCTTTTATAGTTATAGCCATAGTCTAATTTTCTTTAGGTTGAGCGTGTGTTCCATCACAATACGGATAATTCCCGGACCTTTTACATCTACAAAACGAAACCGTTTCATTGAAAACAGTGGTTTTTGACCTGTCCGTTACGGTAGCACCTCCTTTAATAATTATAGGGCCACCAGGAATTAGCTTTACTTCCACCTCAGGGTTTTGCTTTTCTTTGAACTTTACCCCCTTAATGGAAAGCGCCTTGGAAGGACATTCCCTTACCAATTGCACTATATCTTCAGAAGAAGCTGCATTTATGTTCACCCATGGTCTTTGTTTCAGGTTGAACACTTTGGGCAATCCTTTAAGGCATATTCCTGAATGAATACAAAGATCTGGTTTCCATAAAACAGTGATCTCTCCATTTGAATATTCTTTCTCCACAGCTTTTGCCACTTCTTAATTTAGATTGAAAATAAATCAAATATGTATTAAAGCGAAAATGCTAGATGAAATTCATATACATGAAAACATGTTTGTATATAAATATATATGTATTTAAATTTATTTATAATAATCTTTGAGCCGCTCCAATTCTGAATAAACGCTCTCAAACCACACTTTTTGCTCGTCAAAATTGCGCCCATGACGAGTTTTACTATCATAATTATGAGAATACCTCTTGAAATCGCCCAAGAGCTGCTTTACGTATTTGTTATAAACTTTTAAGTCTCGCTCGCCATCCTTAAAAAGCTGATCTATTTGTTTACGGATTTTCCTAGCGTATAATTCTGCTATATCGAAATGCAGCTTTTCATGTGCCAATAGCGTAATACTGGTAGAGTCTGTGGTCCAAGAATCTTCCTTTACGAACAGCACTTTCACCTCAAATTTAGGTTGGCCTTTGATAATCCCTCCCCTAACCGAGTGCATTACCGATGTAAGAGCCATTCCCGAACCATCTTCTTTAGAATAATTCCTAAACCTATAGTCGGCCCAGTTCATATATAAATCTTCAGACCACTCAATAAAAGCGGTAGTATCTACTTCTAGGTATTGCGCTTTGGCTTCAGAAACCGTAAGGTTTAGGAATACTACAAAACAAACTACCCTTAAAACAGAAACAACCTGATGCATATCTGGGAAAACTAATATTATTGTTTGCTAACAACTATCTTTGTGCCACATGAAGTTCAGTGCATACCCCATCAACGACATCCTCAAAACTAACATTCAAGCGCTTGGTTTCAAAAAACCGACCGACATTCAGTTTAAGGCAATTCCGGCTATCCTAAAAGGAGAAGATGTATTGGCCATTGCGCAAACAGGAACGGGCAAAACCGCAGCTTTTGCCATTCCAACTCTTCAAAAGTTACTTCAGAAGAGTTCTAAAATTAGGCACAATGGTGTTCGCTGCTTGGTTATGGTACCTACTCATGAGCTAGCACAACAGGTAAAACAAAGCTTTCAGGAGATTGGCAGAGGTTCTGGATTGAACATTTTTGCCATTCATGGAGGCCTAGATCAGGTCCCGCAGATCGAAAAACTGAACTCAGGAATAGATGTACTTGTGGCCACTCCAGGTCGTATGTTCGACTTAGTGAGTCAGGGACATCTAAATCTTTCTTTGCTCGAAATATTGATTCTCGATGAAGCCGACCACATGCTCGGACTTGGCTTTATTAAAGATATAAAAGACTTGATGCGCCATATACCGAAGAAAAGACAAACCCTTTTCTTCTCTGCAACCATCAATGAGGAAATTAAAAAGCTGGCTTACTCACTAGTTAGCAATGCCATAAGAATACAGATTTCTCCCAAAAACCCTGTGGCTAAAAATATTGAGCATGCTGTAGCCCTGGTGGAAATGGATGATAAGCGCTTCTTCCTTGAGAACTTGATCAAAAACAATCCTGACCTTAAAATGCTGGTTTTTGTACGTACTAAAGTCCGCGCTGAAAGAGTAATGAAGGCCATGGAGCGAGTAGAAATTGAAACGGATACGCTCCATAGCGACAAAGAGCAAAATCAGCGCCAGCAGACGATGAAACGCTTCAGAAGTGGTAGTTTAAAAATTCTGATAGCCACAGATATTAGCGCAAGAGGAATCGACATTCCAAACGTTGATTATGTGGTGAATTATGACCTGCCAGACAGTTCTGAGCAATACGTTCACCGTGTTGGCCGAACAGGAAGAGGAACACAAAAGGGTCAGGCCGTTTCATTTTGCAGCAAAGAGGAACAGGAAATGCTGACGCTTATCGAAGAACACCTTACTGAGCCAATTGAGCGCATAGAAATAAGTAAAGGTGACTATCAATTGGTAAAAGACCTGACCGAAGACGACTCGAAAGATTGGCGTAAACTGATGAAAGACGCTGAAAACCCCACTTTTAAGAAGAGGAAGAAGAAAAGGTAGGAACCTTTATTCCTAGCCAGTCCCTCCTACACCCGGCAAGCGGGGATAATAAGTCTGCTAAAGCACCGGATTGCACGGATGTTCTCCTCTGGAGGCGATGTCCGCCCCGAAACTTCGGGGGACAGAGGAGGACGATACAATTCCGGCCCCCACACTCCCGTCTTCTGTAATCCGACTTCCAGCTTTTTATAAAAACTGCAATTACGAATAATATATTTCTCTATATTTACTGCAATTACGAATTTAATTATGAAGAAGACTAAGCTAGGTGAGTTTGAAGAGTTGGTTCTACTAACAGTTATTGTTTTGAAAGAAGATGCCTACGGGGTAGAAATCAAACGAGAGCTTGAAGAAAGGCTAAAAGAGACATTAAGTGTTGGTTCGATTCAATCTGCACTGAAGCGGATGGAAGAAAAGGGCTTTCTGAAGTCTGAGTTTGGAGAAGCTACTGCCGTAAGAGGCGGCAAACGCAAACGCATATACACCGCTACTCCCCTAGCCGTTCAAACATTGGAAGAAATTAAAGAGGTTCGCACCCAACTTTGGGCCTCCATTGCCTGATGAGCAAAAATAGCTCACATATCACCCCACCCAAATGGTCAACACGGCTATTGAGGCTCTTCCTACGTGGTCAATATTTGGAAGAGATTCAGGGCGATTTAGAGGAAGTCTATCATGATTTACTCGGCAAATATTCAAAGTCGAAAGCCAGAAGAATCTATCATTTAGAAGTGCTCAAACTTATAAGACCTTCCTTAATTAGAAAATTCTCTGGCAGTCAAAAACTCAACAACTTCGGTATGTTCAAACACATCTTGTTAATCTCAATTCGCAGTTTTCAGCGACATAAAACTACCTTTCTCATCAACCTTTTGGGGCTTTCTACGGGTCTGGCAGCTACCTTGCTAATCCTACTTTGGGTGCAAGACGAAAGGTCTGTTGACACTTTCCATGAGAAGAATGATCACCTGTATTGGGTGATGTCGAATTTCTCCATTAATAACGATGTAAATACTTGGAACTATACCTCTGGCAAATTGGCCGAAGCCCTGCTAAATAATTTCCCTGAAGTTAAAGATGCCGTACGAGTAGGTAACGACTTCTTCCGCCCTAGAGGCACTATTGCTTTTGATGAGAACTATTTTGAAGCAAATGGACTTTTTGCCAGTCCTAACTTTTTCGAGGTTATGACCTATGAAATGCTTATTGGCGATCCCGAAAAAGTAATTGCGGATAAGGGTTCGGTGACTATTTCCGATGAATATGCCCAAAGCATTTTCGGGAGTATCGAAAATGCGCTGGGAAAAACCATCTCATGGGACAACAGAATCTTCAGTAAAGAATTCATTGTTTCGGGAGTTTTCAAAGCACCTCCCAAAAATGCATCCATACGGTTCAACATAGTGCTCAATTACGAAAATTTGGTGGAAGCCGATGAATGGGCAGATCATTGGAATGGAGGCTATGCACAGACTTATTTGCTACTAAAACAAGATACGGATATAGACGCCTTCAATGCTAAAATTGCCGACTATTTAACCATCAACACAGACAGCGATAGATTCCAGTTGTTTGTTCAGCAATACTCTAAAAACTATCTCTACGGAAAGTATGAAAGCGGCATTCAAACTGGGGGAAGAATAGATAACGTTCGATTGTTTACCTATATCGCCATATTCATTTTGGCCATTGCCTGCATCAACTTCATGAATCTTTCCACCGCTCAAGCTTCCAAAAAACTCAAGGAAGTTGGGGTAAAAAAGGCCATTGGAGCCAATAGAACTGCTTTGATCTTTCAGTTTTTAAGTGAATCCATTCTCCTCTCTATCATTGCACTTGTTGTTGCCGTTGGATTGGTCATGCTGGTATTGCCTCAGTTCAATCATATATCTGGCAAAGAATTAACATTGATAAGCTGGAAAGAGTACATTTTGCCAGCCCTTTCACTTGTGTTGTTGACTGGTTTTGTAGCCGGAAGCTACCCAGCATTTTATTTATCCAGGTTTAAGCCCGTAACCGTACTCAAGGGCAAATTTTCAAACCTCAGAGGCGAAGAGTGGATTAGAAAAGGGTTGGTAATCGTTCAGTTCAGCCTTTCTGTGATCTTCATTATCGGTGTTATTGTCATCAATAAACAAATCGATTTCACCCAGAAAAAGTCATTAGGCTATGACAGGGAAGCCATCATTACTTTTAGAGAAGCCGGTTCAGACTACAGTAACCCACAACCCTTCTTCAATGAACTGATGAAAATCCCAGGCGTGCTCAGTACGGCCAACATGTCGGGCGATTTTTTAGCAGCCGATGACAACAATAGTGGCTTTTCATGGATTGAAGGCACAGAAGATGATGATAACCACCTCTTCGATTCACCCAAAGTAGGCTTCAACTTTATTGAAACATTGGGGCTCGAAATAGTTGAAGGAAGATCATTTTCCAGAGACTTCAACGATGGTGTAAGCAGCATCATTTTAAATGAGGCGGCAGTGGAATATATGGAGCTTGAAAACCCTATCGGAACTAAAATTGGTTGGGGCGATGATCGTGAAATGGAAGTAATTGGAGTGGTGAAAGACTTTCAGTATGGCTCATTACATAAAAAGATTGAGCCACTTATTATTCAGTTTAGAGAACGGGGAAAGCAATATTTTGTAAAGCTCAGACCAGGTTCAGAGCAAGAAACCATCGCTCAGGTTGAAAAGGTATTTCAAGATGTGTTTCCGGGTCAGATTTTCAGTCCTAGCCTATTGGCTGACGATTATAAGTCTCTGTATGATTCTGAGAACAAAGTGGCTGATCTTTCGAACTATATGGCCGCAATCGCCATTATTGTTTCCTGCTTGGGTCTCTTTGGATTAGCCGCCTTTACAGCAGAAAGAAAAACCAAGGAAATAGGAATCCGAAAAACATTAGGTGCTAGCCAACTTATTATTTTCCAATTACTAACCAATGTATTCACCAAAACGGTGGCCATCGCCATACTTATATCTGTACCGATTGGGTATTACATTGCCAACAGCTGGCTCCAGAATTTCGCTTACAGCATAGAGCTTAGCTGGTGGATATTCGCTATTGCAGCTATTTCTGCCATGCTTTTGGCTTGGTTTACTGTTGGTATACAGACCATAAAAGCAGCCAGACAAAACCCTGTGGATAGCCTTAGAGCGGAATAAAAGTGGTTTGGTGTTTGCTTAAAACAGTGAAATCTATATTCATGAAAAGAGCACAACACCTCCTACTCCTATTCTCACTGATTTTCATTCAAGGTTTATCCGCCCAAAGTATTGATGAACTCGTTCAAAAAACCAGTAAATCATTAATAAAAAACAAGGAATTCAGAGCTGTTTCTATTGGTATATATAAAGATGGAGAATCCTATATACACCACTTTGGCACACTACCCACGGGTCAATCTCCAAACAATGACACACGCTATGAACTTGGGTCTGTTACCAAAGTCTTTGCAGGCTACCTTGTAGCTCAGGCTGTGCTAGAAGGCAAAATTGAGCTAGATAAAGACATTCGAACCTATCTAACCGATGATTATCCCAACCTCTCCCTTGAAGGAACTCCCATTACTATCAAAGACTTAGTGACCCATACCGCAGGGCTTCCCCTTTTTATTAATTCGGAAGTGGCGAAGGCTTACCAAGGGCTTCAGCCTAATGTACCCGATGTAATCTTCGAATTTGAAAGGGAATACACAAAGGACAAATTTCTTGAGTCGCTTTACAATATTCAGTTGACAGAGAAGCCTGGAACAACCTACGCTTACTCCAATGCTGGTGCAGAGTTGATAGGAAACATCCTCAGCTCTGTTTACAACAAACCGCTAAATGAGCTTTATGACCAGTTTATATTGAATAAGGCTGAAATGAACCACACTTCCACCGAAATAGACAATGAACTAGCACAAGGCTATTGGATGAATAATACCGAAGCTTCCAAACTATCCGAGAACTTACTTTGGAACACTGGCACAGGCTTGAAGTCTTCCCTTCCGGATATGATGAAGTTTATCGCTTACAACCTAAGTGAAGATCCAATCATTAAAGAATCTCACCGTCTTCTCTATGAAAAGAAAACCCGATGGATGGGCTATTTCTGGAATATCTGGAAAGACAAGTACGGCACATCGTTCAATCATCACGGTGGCACAACTGGCACACAAAACTGGCTCTATATATTCCCGAAGTACGATTTAGGTATCTCAATTTTCGTGAACCACAGTGGCCCAAAAACTCCACAAAAACTGAATAAAGCGGCAAAGGCTATATTGAAGGAGTTGGCTTATTGAACGCCTATCATAAAACTATTTACATAGCTTGCATTAGCAGATCTGGACTAATTTGAGAAGACAATTTCACTGAATATTATGTTGATTTTTGATTAAATAGTTACATTCAATCTACTCAATGAACATCATTAGCAATGAACAGTAGAACGTGCCCTAACTGTAACCATAAATACCCTTTTAAAAAGTATTTAAAAGTTCTATTAAGACTTCAAGACACGCAGTTTGAATGTGAAAATTGCAAATCTACCTTAACGGTAAACCTTAGCAGGAGATTTGTACTAGCTCCGATAGCGTTCTTTCCAATATTGATTACTAGAACCTTTGTATCCTTCTTTAGCGAAACATTTCAAAGCCCTTCTTGGATCAGCTACTCCCTCTTTGGCGTTATTTTGCTTCTTTGGATATTCTCCGTTTACCAGTTTGACTCCTTTAAATTGACTGAAAAGCCTTCCTATTAAATAAGTCCTCACCCCCTTCTAAAACAGTTGATTTTGAATGTGTTAACCTCTGGTTGATTATATTCGCACATGGACGCTTTAGAAACTGCCAGAAGAGATCTCCACTCCTTTATTACTACTTTCAACATGTTAACTCCACAAGAGGTGGATACTATTGTTGATGGAACTAATATTCAGGCTTTTCCCAAAGGAACCATTCTTCTCAAAGAAGGGCAGATTTCAGATAAATGCTACTTCGTGCTGAAAGGTCTTATTCGCGAATATTACCTCAAGGATGGTGATGAAAAGACCACCGCCTTCTTTACAGAAAATGAGCCGGTCAACTCTTTTACCAGCAACAATAGCAAAAGTCCTTCAAGGTCTTATCTGGAGTGTATAGAAGACTGCATTCTCACAGTTGGCACCGATGATATTATTGAAGCCATGTGCAAAAAAGTGCCTCGGCTGGAAAATCTAATGCGAGTTGAGGTAGAGAAAAATGCAGGTAAGTTTCAAGATGAATACGCTGCCTTTATCATGTCATCTCCAGAAGAACGCTACGTTAGCCTGTTAGAAAAGAGACCCGGGCTTATGAACAGAGTGCCGCAACATCAGATTGCAAGCTTCCTTGGCGTAAAACCCGAGTCATTGAGCAGGATAAGAAAGAGATTACTCACTGCGAAGTGATTTTAACACTCGGCAACTCCCAACACTACATTTCCTCTCTTTCGCCCAGATTCCACATAAATATGTGCTTCACGAATCTGATCCATGCTATATCTTCTTTCTATCAGTATTTCCAGTTTGCCCAGCTGCTTCATCTTCACCAAACTTTTCAATAAGTCTTTGATGGTGTCTTTAGGAGCCATACCAGTAGCCGCAAATTTGGCTCTCTTTCTTCCTTCCCTATTGAACAGCGAAGCCCACAACAATGGCATAGAAAGTACCGGAGACATGTACAATCCTCCCTCTTTGAGCGCATTCTTACAGCTCTTGAAGGAATGTGCCCCAACAGTATCATAAATCACATCATAGGCAGACTCCAACTTCCTGAAATCCTTCTCCAGATAGTTGATTATATGGTCTGCACCCAGTGACTTCACATATTTCACATTCCTTCCGCTGCATACTCCTGTAGCTTCAGCACCCAAATTCTTCGCTATTTGAACAGCAGCAGATCCTAAGCTTCCTGAAGCCCCTACAATCAGCACTTTTTGGCCTGGCTTAACTTCTCCAATCAGTTTGAGAAAGTTAAGCGAAGTAACTGGGCCATCGCACATAGTACTGGCTTCTTCAAAGCTGATCTGCGCTGGCATCTGCATGATGATGTCATTTAAACCCACTGCTATGTACTCTGCATTGGTACTGAAGTTGGTGGTAGTTTCACCAAAGACACTATCTCCTACTTCAAAATCGGCTCTCTGGGCACCTACTTCCACCACTACACCGGCATAGCCTGTTCCGATAATTGGGTGCTTGCGTTTGAACAGTCCGAGTACCAAGCGCGCAAACCAGGGGTCACCTGCTCTCATTAGTGTGTCGGCATGTGTAATGCTGGCCACAGATGTCTTGACCAATACCTCTGTCGGTTTGATTTGTGGCTTAGGCACTTCCTTCACCTCCAAAATTTCCGGAGAGCCATAACCATTGGCTACTACCGCTTTCATTGTTGTTTTGAGCTTGTCCATTGGGCTTTTGTTGTTTTTGATACCCAAAAGTAGCGCAGCCCGAACGCCTGTGCATTGACTTAAGTTAAGAAGTGAAAATTCTAGAAGGAGTTGAAAGCATCACAGATCTAAACAGCTTATAAAAAAGCCCTGGAATAAGTTTATTCGACTCAGAAAACACTCACAGTCTAAATACAATCTTGAGTTTTCTGGAGAATGAGATAGTGCACTTTATACAGCACCAGTTGGTTGGCTATTGTGCACTTTTAGTAAATTATTGGAAATATATCGTGCACTGGAGTGCACGATACACAACGTTAGCAGCAACCTAAACACAGAAATCTCAAAGAAATATTTGAACTTATGAAACACCTTTCATATTTTTATTAAAGTACTTTCATAAATAATAAATATGTCAGATGTATTAAATGAATTGGGATATCTTGCCGGAGCTTCAAGATTTCGAAGAATAAGTGAAAAACTGCAACAAGATGGTGACAAGATTTATTCAGATGCCAACATACAATTTAAAGCAAGTTGGTTTTCTGTTTACTATGTCTTAGCTAAAACGAATTCACCACAAACTATCCTCGAAATTTCCAATCAAATCGACTTTTCTCACATTACGGTAAAAAATATTCTTCGAGAACTAAAAAAAGAAGAATTAGTCAATATTACGCCAAATCCGAATGATAAACGCTCAAAGTTGGTTGGACTAACAAAAAAGGGGAAAGAATTACAAATGGAACTTGAACCTTTATGGCTTTCATTTTCCAAAACGCTTAAAGAACTTTTCTCAATTGGACATCCAGATATGATTAATATTTTGGACAGATTGGATTGGGAAATCAATCACAAACCAATCAATGAACGCATACATCAACCCAAAGACGAATTTGTAAAAATCATTGACTATAAACCAAGTCTTAAAAAATATTTCTATGAATTGGCTGGACCTTGGCTGTTGAGTGTTTTGAATGGTGTATTAGAAGAAGATGATAAATTCACTTTGCATAATCCTGACAAGGCTTATTTAGAAAATGGCGGATTCCTCTTTTATGCCAAGTTTAAGGAAGAAATTGTTGGTTGTGTCGCCCTAAAACGATTGAATGAAGACACCTTTGAGTTTGCCAAACTATTCATCAATCCAAACTTTAGAAAACTTGGAATAGCAACAAAACTAATTGAACGCTGCATAAGTCGTTGTTTGGAAAATGACGCTACTGAATTATGGTTACAAACCACTATGAGTATGCCACAAGCACACAAATTATACTATAAACTTGGGTTTAATGACAGAAAAGCACCAACTCAAATGGATGTTTTAGAGAGAACTGAAAAAATTATGTGCTTGTCATTATGATACACATTATTGGTTATTCGGCTTTGGGAATTAATTTACTCTCAATGACAATGAAGAACATTCTAATGTTGAGAGTTCTATCATTGATTGCCAATATGATTTACATCGCTTATGGAATTTTATTAAATGCACCACCATTTATAATCGGTTGTGGAATAGCAGTTTTGATACACGGATTTCACATAATTAAAATTCAAAAATCAAAAAAGGCAGCTGCTAATAACGTGTATAAGCAATAGCGGTTTGAGTGCAAACTTGAACTGTTTTTAGTTTAAATAAAGTATATTGCTATCTGAAAAGTAGTTGGTTAAAATCCGCTTCAGCTCATATACAAGACCGTTACTCTAAACCTCCCCTAAATACTCATGCACAAACTTGATGGACATAGCGCCTTCTCCTACGGCTGAGGCTACTCTGTTCATGGCTCCTGCCCTAACATCTCCTGCGGCAAATATGCCTGGAGTGCTAGTTTCTAGTAAGAATGGCTCACGGGTTTTCTTCCAGATCTTCTTAAACTCATCGTCTTTCTGAACATCTCGTCCGGTAAGGATAAAACCTCTTTCGTTTTTGAAAATTTGATCGCCTGTCCAGCTAGTGTAAGGCCTTGCTCCTATGAAAATAAGTAGAGCACCTGCTGGTTTTTTCTCCACTTCATTGGTTTCTAGGTTCTTCAATGACACGCACTCAAGGTGAGTTTCGCCATGAGCCGCTTCTATCACCGAGCGAGGAACTAGGCTGATATTCTCCGTTCCCTTAATCTGGTCAATCAGGTAAGAGCTCATACTGCTAGTTAAGTCTGGCTTACGGATAACGATATAGACATTCTTGGCAAAGTTGCTCAAGTACATGGCCGCTTGGCCAGCTGAGTTACCACCTCCAACAATATATACATCCTTGTCTCTACAGGCGTGGGCTTCTGTAGTGGCAGCACCGTAGTAGATTCCTGCACCTGTGTAATTGTCAATTCCTGCGGCTTCCAGTTTTCTATACTGAACCCCAGTGGTAATAATCACCGATTTGGTGTGAATTTGCTCGCCATTTTCAAGAATTACCTTTTTATAATTGTCTTGAGTTTCTACCCCAACCACACTTTGTGGCGACAAAAACTCAATACCAAAGCGTTTGGCTTGGGTAATGGCCCTTTGCGTTAAATCAGCACCAGAAAGACCTTTCGGAAAGCCCAAGTAGTTTTCAATCCGTGAACTCGTTCCAGCCTGTCCACCAGGAGCATGTTTTTCAATCAAAAGCGTTTTCAACCCCTCTGAACCACCATAAACCGCTGCTGCCATTCCTGCAGGACCCGCTCCTATAATGGTGACATCGTACATTTTTTCAGCAGCCTTAGACCGAAGGCCAATCTTGGATCCTAACTCTACGGCAGAAGGGTTCTTCAGATGTGAACCATCTTCAAAGAACACTGCTGGCAAATGCTGATCGGTTACTTCGGCCAAGTCCATTAATTCTTTGGCTTCTGGCTCATTCATTACATCTAGCCATTGATAAGGAATGAGGTTTCCTGAAAGAAAGTCCTTCACCGCATGCGACTTTGGACTGTACTGGTAACCAACTACTCTAATACCTCTAAAAGCTGGAATATGATTGATTTGCCACTCATCTAGCAAATCGTTCAGGGTTGGGTAAAGTTTCTCTTCTGGTGGGTCCCAAGGCTTGTTCAAATAGTAATCTAATTGAACCTCGTTGATGGCCTTAATGGCAGCCTCAATATCTGAATAAGCAGTTAACAACACTCGCTTTGCGGCAGGATAAAGCTTTTTGGCTTGCTCTAAAAACTCCACTCCTGTCATTTCAGGCATTCGCTGATCAGACAAGAAAAGGGCAACATCTTCGCCTTTCTGCTTTAACTCTTTGAGTGCCTCTAGGCCCTCATTGGCAGAAGCCGTACTCATAATTCTATAGTCTGCTCTATACTGCTGTCTTAGATCTCTACGAATGGCTGCTAGTACCTGCTCGTCATCATCTACAGTAAAAATTATTGGTTGTTTGGCCATTTGAGTTTTTGGTGATTCTTAGTGCTTAAGTGGTAAGCAAATTTCAAAAGTTGTATTTCCGGGTTGCGACTGCAGCTTAATTGTGCCGTTATGGTTTTCGACAATCTGCTGCACGGTCTCTAGCCCTAGCCCTGTACCTTTTCCAATATCTTTAGTGGTAAAAAATGGTTCAAAAATTCTGTCTTGAATGTCTTTCGGAATTCCCTTACCCGTATCGCTAATATTAACCCTCACATTATCGCCAACCGTCTTAGTGGTTATGGTTAATGTACCACCCGCCTCTTCCATGGCATCGAGTGCGTTATCTATAATATTCGTCCAAACCTGATTGAGTTCACCTGGGCTAGCTGCCATTTTTGGCATATCTGTTTGCCAGTTTTCTTCAACCGTAACTTGGTTCTTTTTCACTTTATGATTTAAAATGGACAACGTTGTTCTCAAACCAATATGGATATCAGTAGGCTCATAATCGCCAGACCTGTCCATGTGAGAATACTCTTTCACGGAATTTACGAGTGTAGAGATTCGCTTTGAAGCATCTTTTATTTCCCCAACCATTTTTTCGGTGGTCAGCACATTGTCTACCCAAGTAAGCATAGATGGAAACTCCTTCTCGCCCATCTTTTCCTTAAGTCCATCTAAATCAGCAACATCAAATCGATAGTCTGCTAAAGTTTCAGCCAGCATATAGCAATCGCCATAACCATTATCTTCTAGCCAATCGGTGAGCTCGTCTTCACGGTCAGCTCTGGCAATCATAGATTCAGTTTTGTTGATTCCTTGCCTAAGCTTGCCAAACACCAGGTTATTCACAAAGTCTATCTGGTCATCTACAATTTCCATAGAGATCACCTTCTTCAATTTGTCGGGAACTGTGCCTAAGTGTTTTTCTAGAGACTCGGCACTTCTAACAATGGCAGCAGCTGGGTTATTGAGTTCGTGTGCTAAGCCTGCAGAAAGCTTGCCTAGCGCCATCAACTTCTCACTTTGGTGTTGAAAACGACTGAAATCTCTAACCCTATCGGTCATCAGGTGGACCAAGACAGCAGTTACCTCGTGGCACTCGCAAATGAGGTCGTAAAAATGATCTACCGAAAGGGTGAAGACCTTAGAATCGGTTACTGCAAAGGCGTGGCCCGTGGCCGATTGAGCTCTACTGTAAGGCAATGCACCAGAAACATCTCCGGTCTTAATTTGCGCCAACTCCTTAAACTGACCTGCCTGTTGAACTTTTAGTGAGAAGAGGCCATCGAGCATAATCAACAAACGATCAATAGAATCTCCCCTCTTAAAAATCTGTTCGCCAGCAGGTATTTCAACCAACTCTCCACGTTCTACAATCCATTCAATTTGTGAAATCGGCACTCCCTCAAGTACTGAAAATGAGGCAATTCTCTCAACTATCTCTTGGTGATTCATGATTGCAAAACCTGTTTTCATTTAATTTAGTTCTATGGTGCAGTTGTAAGGATATTTCTCTTGCCAATTGAAGGCTAAAACTTATTGGCTGAAGCTCTATTTCTTGCTTAACTCTTCAAACATCAATTCGGCAACTCTTTCAGAAGCTCCAGTGCCGCCAAGCTTCACCCGAAGGGCTTTATAATCTTCAAGAATCTGATCTCTTTTCGATCCGTTGAGAGTCAACATTAACTCTCTCACCAGCCTCTTTTCATTTAAATCTGACTCTATAAGTTCTTGCACTGCCATCTTATCCAAAATTATGTTGACCATGCAGATGTATTTTATACTCACTATCCTTTTCAAGATATGATAAGTGAAAAAGCCTGCCTTATAACAAACTACCTGTGGCACGTTGAAAAGAGCAGTCTCTAACGTGGCTGTTCCAGAAGTAACCAAAGCTGCTTTGGCGTTATTGAGAATATCATAAGTTGCCCCAAAGGCTACACGCACTCTACCCTTTGTAAACTGCTCATAGAGCTCTGAATCTATGGTCTCAGAACCAGCAATAATAAACTCATGATCAGGAAAATGAGGAATTACCTTAAGCATTCTAGAAAGGTTCCCGATTATCTCTTGCTTTCGGCTCCCAGGTAAAATGGCAATTAACGGTTTATCCGAAGCAAGCTCATACTTGCTATAAAACTCATCGCTTGGGAGTAAATCTTTTTGGCGAAGTTCAAGAGCATCTAGAATAGGGTGACCAACAAAATCTATATCATAGCCATAAGATTTGTAAAACGCAGGTTCAAAAGGTAGGATAGAAAAGATTCTATCTGTCCATTGGTGTATGGTATGAACTCGCTTTTTCTTCCAAGCCCAAGCTTGCGGAAGGATGTAATAGAATACCTTCGTTTTCAGGCCTTGTTGCTTTACATACTTAGCAATTCGGAGGTTGAAGCCAGAGTTATCGATGAGGATAAGAACATCGGGCTGAAACTCTTCAATGTCTTGCTCACAGAACCTGAAATTCTGCTTAATGGTCTTCAGGTTTTGAACTACCTGAAAAATACCCATAAATGAAGTCTCTTTAATGTGCTTAGCTAATTCTTGAGCTTCGACCTTCATTTTATCGCCTCCCCACACTCTGAAATAAGCATCTGAATCACGCTTTTTCAGTTCTTTCATCATGTTGGCCGCATGCATATCGCCAGAGGCCTCTCCTGCAATGATGTAGTATTTCATTTCCCGAATTCTGCTGCCAAGTTCATGGTTTGAGACAAATTATCAAATGGAAATCGAAACGTATATCATTTTGATACACACCTCCTATTATTCCACTTGCTAAATCTGCTTAAATTGGCTAATTAGGAAAGATATTCAAGTCATATACTAGACTGATCATAAGATTCATATTAATAGAAAATACTAACCCCTGCCCTAAAAGGTGATTAAATTCTAATCTCTCCCTTTAGGGAATAAAAGGGTAAAAATTCGAATCAAATCTTACGATCAATTCTAACTGTGGCAAATCACTATTCTTATGAAACATAAACTGACTTTCCTTTTCATTCTTACCATCATGGTTTCTTGCCAGCCTAAGCAAGAGGAAGAAACCAAAGCTGATTTTAATGTAGACTATGAAAAATTCGAACTAGACAACGGACTCGATGTAGTATTTCATGTTGACAGGTCCGATCCTGTGGTTGCAGTAGCCTTGACGGCTCATGTAGGCTCGGCTAGAGAAAAGGAAGGCAGAACAGGTTTTGCACACCTCTTTGAACACCTGCTCTTTTTAGAGTCAGAAAACCTAGGCAAAGGTGGTTTAGATAAGTTGAGCGCCAGAGTGGGTGGCTCAGGTGCTAATGGTTCAACTTCCAGAGATAGAACCAACTATTTTCAAACCGTTCCTAACGATGCCTTAGAAAAAATGCTCTGGGCTGAGGCCGATAAGCTTGGTTGGTTCATCAATACCGTAACGGATCCGGTTTTGGCCAAAGAAAAGCAAGTGGTGAAAAATGAAAAGCGTCAAAGTGTAGACAACCGCCCTTACGGCCATACTAGCTACGTTATTGACAAAAACCTCTACCCTGCCGATCACCCGTATAATTGGCAAGTAATTGGTTCTTTAGACGATTTGCAGGCAGCAACCCTTGCCGATGTTAAGGAATTCTTTAACCGTTGGTATGTACCCAATAATGTAACGCTAGTAGTTTCTGGAGATTTCGATGTAGAACAAGCCAAAGAATGGGTGCATAAGTATTTTGATGAAATTCCGAAGGGTGAAACAGTGGAAACCATGCAGCCAAGAGCTGGTGTAATTACAGAAAACATCAGGCTTTACCATGAAGATAATTTTGCCAGAGTACCAGAACTGACTTACACCTGGCCTACTGTTGAACAATATCATCCTGATAGCTATGCCCTAGATGTACTAGCGCAATACCTCTCAAGTGGCAAGAAAGCGCCATTTAGCCAAGTGCTTGTAGAAGACAAGAAATTAACCTCCAACGTAAGAATGTATAATAGAACCTCAGAGTTGGCCGGTCAATATCAGCTTTCTGTAAGGGCCTATTCAGATAAAGATTTAGACGAAGTAGCTAAAGCCATAGAAGAAGCTTTTGCCAAATTCGAGGCAGAAGGAATTTCGGAAAAAGACCTTAGCAGAATAAAAGCAGGGCAAGAAACAAGCTTTTATAATGGTCTTTCTAGTGTATTGGGCAAAGGATTTCAGTTAGCGCAGTACAATATTTTTGCTAACGATCCTGGCTTTATCAAGAAAGACATTGAGCGCATTTTAGCTGTAAGTACTGCCGATGTTAAAAGAGTGTATGAAAAGTACATCAAAGACAAAAACTTCATTGCTACCAGTTTTGTGCCTAGGGGCCAGAAAGACCTAGCTTTAGCTAACTCAGAGAAAGCTGAGGTGGTGGAAGAAGCTATTGTTCAAGGAGCAGAAGAAACATTCGATGCTTCAATTCAGGCAGAATATGAAAGAACGCCATCTTCTTTCGATAGGACTGTAGAGCCAGCTTATGGCAGTGCACCTGAAATTCAGATTCCTGAGGTATATGAGGCTACACTAAACAATGGCATTGAAATTTATGGTATTGAAAATGACGAAGTACCGTTGGTTCAAATCAATATGGTAATCGATGGCGGACAACTGATGGAAGATATGGATAAGCTTGGCGCAGCTAACCTTATGGCTTCTATCATGACTAAAGGAACGGCCAACAAAACACCAGAAGAATTAGAAGAAGCAATAGATCAGCTAGGTGCGAGAATTAGTGTTTTTGCCGGCAAGCAAAGCGTTAGAATTTCTGCCAATACCTTAGCCAGAAACTATGACGAAACACTTGCCCTTATGGAGGAAATTCTTCTACAACCGCGTTGGGATGAGAATGAATTTGAGCTTGCAAAGCAAAGCACTATCAGCCAGATTAGACAGCAAGAAGCTAACCCTAATGCCATTGCTAGCAACGCTTACGATATTCTAATTTATGGCAAAGATGACATTAGAGCGCAAAACACTTTAGGCACTATTGAGACTGTTTCCAACCTAACTATAGATGATCTAAAAGCTTATTACAATGCCAACATCTCTCCTTCAGTAACACGTTTACATGTTGTAGGCGATATATCTGAAAATGAATTAGTTAAATCTTTAAGTTCACTAGACAGTAAATGGGAAGCTAAGGAAGTTAAGCTACCAGAGTTAAGCCAACCGAAAGCGCCTACCGAATCGCAAGTATATTTCTATGATGTGCCAGGTGCAAAGCAGTCTGTATTGAATATAGGTTACCCAGCTATGCCTGCCACAGATGAAGACTACTACCCTGCTACGGTAATGAATTACATACTAGGCGGTGGAGGTTTTGCCTCTCAACTCACCCAAGAATTGCGAGAAGGAAAAGGGTATACTTATGGAGTTAGATCAGGTTTCTCTGGTAATGAATATGACGGTACTTTTACCATTAGCAGTGGAGTTAGAACCAACGTTACTTTAGAGTCTACTCAGTTGGTAAAAGAGATATTAGATAACCATGGCCCTGGATTTACAGAGAAAGATTTAGAAACCACTAAAGGCTTTTTAATTAAGAGTAATGCACGTGCTTTTGAAACAGCGGGTGCTAAACTCAATATGCTCGAAAACATTAGCCAATTTGAATTACCACATGACTATGTGAAAGACAGAGAAGCCATAGTGAGAGGCATGACGGTTGAAAAAATCAGACAATTATCTGAAAAATACCTCGATAAAAACAAGATGATTTGGTTAGTTGTGGGCGATGCAAAAACCCAACTAAATCGCATGAAACAACTTGGCTTTGGTGAGCCTACACTCATCAACGATATGACGGGACCGGAGAAATAGTTCTAGGTTGAAGGTTCAAAGTTTAAAGCTTCTACCATCTTTAAACTTTGAGCCTTTCAAATCAGAGCTTGGTTCTGAAGTTTTTATAATTCGTTAATGAACTAAGTCAAATTCATATGGCACTATAAAATAGCCACTGGAGTTGACACAGCCATTTTGAGGGATATTGTCTTCCGTACAGATGGCATAATAGCCTGACAAGGCTAGATACGTATTTCAAAAGATGGTCAGAGCACGACAGAACTTCTTTAGGGAGTGATTCAGCATAGCATAAACACACCATGAATTATGAAAGTTGAACTTTAAACTTCAAACTTTGAACCTGAAACTTATGGGTGTACCTTTGGCGTTTAGTTAAAAAAATCAGCTAATATGCTCAAAATTGGGGTTCTAGGGGCCGGTCATCTCGGCAAAATTCACATCAAATGCATCAAAGATATTTCAGAATATGAGCTTGTAGGTTTCTACGATGCCCTGCCTGAAAATGCCCATGCAGTAGCCGAAGAGTTTGGCATTCAATCTTTTGAAACCATCGAATCCTTAATTGAGGCAGTAGATGTTGTAGATATTGTAACACCTACCCTTTCGCACTTCCATTGTGCCGAAAAGGCACTCAAAGCAGGCAAGCACGTTTTCATTGAGAAACCCGTTACCAACACGCTGGAAGAAGCTGAAGAACTGATCAGGCTATCGAAAGAACATGGCCTGAAAATTCAAGTGGGTCATGTAGAAAGATTTAACCCAGCTTTTGTGGCTGCTCAAAGCCATCTAAAGCAACCTATGTTTATTGAGACGCACAGACTCGCGCAGTTCAACCCCAGAGGTTTAGACGTGCCTGTGGTTTTGGATTTAATGATTCATGATATAGACGTTATTCTAAAAGCAGTTGGCTCAAAGGTCGAAAAGGTTTCAGCTAGTGGAGTAAATGTGGTGGCAGATACTCCAGATATTGCCAATGCACGTTTGGAGTTTGCCAATGGCTGTGTAGCCAACCTGACCACCAGCCGAATAGCAGTGAAAAACATGCGTAAATCACGTTTCTTTCAAAGAGATGCTTACATAGCCGTAGACTTTTTAGAGAAGAAATCTGAAATAGTAAGAATGAAAGATGCTACAGGCGAAGAAGGCCCATTTTCTATGGTGTTAGACCTTGGTGAGGACAAAGGCAAAAAGGAAATCATCTTCGAAAATCCAAAGGTTAATCCAACCAATGCCATAAGAGAAGAGCTTTTTACTTTCCACGAAGCAATCATTAACGATCAACAACCTATTGTAACTATAGAAGATGGCTATGAAGCCTTAAAAGTGGCTCATCAAATTCTGGAAGAGATTCAGAAAAACCTTGAAAAGATAGGTTAGTTATTAAAACAGCCATCTCTTAATTAATCGAACTAAAACTCATCAATATGGATAACAGAAGATTATTACCCATTATCATCATATCAGTAATTGCTCTAATAGTGGTTATTGGACTTTCGTCTAGTATTTTCTATACCATTCAGGCCAATGAAAGAGCCGTACTCTTTAAGAAGTTCTCTGGCGGCCTAGATAAAGAAAATGTCATACAACCAGGTTTCCACATGAAGGCACCATGGAACGACCTCATCACTTTTGATGTAGCAGAAAGCAAGGCCGAAGAAACCATGGACGTGCTAGACAAAAACGGATTGAGTATTCAGGTTGATGTATCAGTAAGGTTCTACCCAAAATTCGATAGAATTGGTCACATCTATGAAAGGTTCAGACTTGGCTACATCAATACGCTTGTAGTACCAGAAGTAAGATCTACTGTGCGTCAGGTAATGGGTAGGTTTACTGCTGAAGAAATCTTCTCTACCAAAAGAGCTGAAGTTGAAACTGCAATAAGAACTGAAACTGCCAATGTGTTGGGTAATGAAACCAATAATGTTGAAATGACTGCCCTGCTTATTCGTTCCATCATTCTTCCAGAGAAAATTAAGCAGGCTATTGAGAACAAATTACAGCAAGAACAAGAGGCTTTGGCTTATCAATACAGATTAGATAAAGAAAAATCTGAAGCCGAGAGAAAGAAGATTGCAGCCGAGGGTGAAGCACAGGCCAACAGAATTGTCAATAGCAGTTTAACACCGAACTTATTGAAAATGAGAGGTATTGAAGCGACTCTAAAATTAGCTGAATCTCAGAATTCAAAAGTGGTGGTTATTGGACAAGGCGAAGGCGGTTTACCATTAATATTGGGCAATAATTAAAATATCTTCAGTCTGTAGAACAAGAATTTTTTTTCATTGTTAATTAGAGTAAATTCGCTCACTCATTCGAGCCGCAGAAAAAATAAGTTAACTCAAACCTAGAAATGTCTAATACAGCAGAAATTAAAGTTGACGGGAAGTCTTTCGAACTTCCAGTAGTAGAAGGAACAGAAAATGAAAAAGCGATTGATATCTCTTCTTTAAGAGGTTCTAGCGGAGTAATTACCATTGACCCAGGTTTCAAAAATACCGGTTCAACCACTAGTGCCATTACTTTCCTTGATGGAGAAAAAGGAATCTTAAGATACAGAGGTTATTCAATTGAAGATCTTGCAGAGAAGTCTACTTTCCTTGAAGTAGCCTACTTACTCATTTATGGCGAATTACCTGACACTGAAACTTACAACAAGTTTGTATCGGATATTACCAACCACACGTTGGTACATGAAGATGTAAAGAAGATCTTAGAAGGTTTCCCTTCTACAGCTCACCCTATGGGAGTTCTTTCTTCATTGGTTTGTGCACAAACGGCCTTCTACCCTGCTTCTCTAGATCCAAATAGAGCGGCTACTGAGGTAGACATGAGCATTATCCGTTTGATTGCTAAAATGCCAACTTTCGCAGCTTGGTCTTATAAAAATCAAATCGGACACCCAGTAAACTACCCGGATAACAAATTAGATTACTGTGGCAACTTCTTGAAAATGATGTTTGCTAACCCAGCAGAGGCTTACGAAGTAGACCCTGTGGTTGCAAATGCACTAGATAAATTATTGATTCTTCACGCAGATCACGAGCAAAACTGCTCTACTTCTACTGTAAGAATTGTGGGTTCATCTCACGCTAGCTTATACGCTTCTATCTCAGGTGGTATTAATGCCCTATGGGGACCATTGCATGGTGGTGCTAACCAAGCGGTTATTGAGATGTTGGAGAACATCAGAAAAGATGGTGGAGATACTAAGAAGTGGATGGCTAAAGCGAAAGACAAGAACGATCCGTTCCGTCTAATGGGCTTCGGACATAGAGTTTACAAAAACTTCGACCCAAGAGCTAAAATCATCAAAAAGGCAGCTGACGATGTGTTAGAGAAGCTTGGTGTTCAAGATCCCGTATTGGATATTGCTAAAGGCTTGGAAGAAGAGGCATTGAACGATCAGTACTTTGTAGATAGAAAGCTCTACCCTAACGTAGACTTCTACTCAGGCATTATTTACAGAGCATTAGGTATTCCTACCGACATGTTCACCGTAATGTTCGCTATGGGTCGTCTACCTGGCTGGATTGCTCAGTGGAAAGAAATGAGAGAGAACAAAGAGCCTATCGGAAGACCAAGACAGGTTTACACTGGTGCTAATTTGAGACCTTACGTTTCTTTAAGTGAGAGATAAGCTCTACTGAAACATGATATTTTTAAACCCGTCTTTTTTTGACGGGTTTTTTTGTACACCATTGTTTGTTAATTTATTGATTCTGCCAGCCGACCTTGGCCTATTATAGGTCGAACATTGTAAAGGATTTATTTAATATGGATAAGACATTTCAAAACATTGAGCTATCATTCCTTAAGATAGAAGACTATCAGGAATTGAAGGCTGCCATGATCAGTGCTTATTCTAGTATGCCAGATGCATATTGGAAAGAACATCATATTCAGTCTCTACTCAATAAATTTCCGGAAGGGCAAATTGTGGTGAAAGTAAATGGAGAGATTGCCGGGTGCGCGCTATCCATTATGGTAAAGTCTAAGAGCTTCAAAGAACAACACACTTTCAAGCAGGTTACAGGAAATTATACTTTCAGCACCCATAGCTCCAATGGAGACCTTCTATATGGTATTGAAGTATTCATTCTACCTAAGTTTAGAGGCATGCGCATTGGCCGTAGAATGTATGACTACCGTAAAGACCTTTGCGAGCGGTTGAACCTTAAAGGAATAGTGTTTGGTGGCAGAATTCCTAACTACCATAAGCATGTAGACGAATTAAGCCCTAAAGAATACATTGAAAGGGTTAGGTTGAAGGAGATTCACGATCCGGTATTGAATTTTCAACTTTCTAACGACTTCCACCCTGTTTCTATCTTGAAAGGTTATTTGGAAGGTGATGAAGCAAGTGGAGAATTTGCTGTATTGCTCAGATGGGACAATATCTACTATGAGCCACCATCAAAAAGTGCCAAGATCACTAAAACGGTTGTTCGTTTGGGTATAGTGCAATGGCAAATGCGTTCTTACTCAGGGCTTCAAGAGTTACTTCAGAGTGCGGAGTACTTTATAGATGCATTGAGCGGTTATAAAAGTGATTTTGCCCTGTTTCCTGAGTTTTTCAACGCTCCGTTAATGGCAGAGTTCAACCACTTGGGCGAAGCCGATGCCATCAGAAAGCTAGCAGAATTTACGCCTGATATTGTCGAGCAATTTTCTCATTTAGCAGTTTCATATAACATCAATATTATTGCTGGCAGTATGCCTGAAGTGGTAGATGACAAACTCTATAATGTTGGCTATCTCTGTAAACGTGACGGAAAAATTGATCGTTACGAAAAGCTGCATGCTACACCTGATGAGAAAAAGGTTTGGGCAATGAGCGGAGGTTCAAAAATACAGACATTTGATACTGACTGCGGAAAGATTGGGATTCTAATCTGCTACGATGTTGAGTTCCCTGAACTTTCTCGTTTGCTTGCTGATGATGGCATGGATATACTATTCGTTCCTTTCCTAACTGATACACAGAATGGATATTCTAGAGTGAGACATTGTGCTCAAGCTAGGGCCATAGAAAATGAGTGTTATGTTGCCATTGCTGGTAGTGTGGGCAACCTACCAAATGTTCATAATATGGATATTCAGTATGCACAATCTATGGTGTTTACTCCTTGCGACTTCCAGTTCCCTACAAATGGAATTAAAGCAGAAGCAACACCAAACACCGAAATGATTGTAATTGCCGATGTTGATGTTGATTTATTGACCGAACTGCACAATGTTGGCAGTGTTAAAAATCTAAAAGACAGAAGAACCGATATATTTAGTTTAACGAAGAAGTAGTCTGCTTTTAACGGTAAAATGAAGGCTACCTTGTAGGCCACAATAGCAATTCACCCAAAAGTATGAGTTCGATTATTCGCAATTTCTCCTTCTTCACAAGCTTAAAAAATTGAGACAATGAACTGGAAAAAAGGACGTGGCAAACTCGGAATTTTCGAACCACTTATGGGTGAATGGATTGCTGAGGAAAATAGTGACGACAGACCGAAGCTTAGCTGTAAAAGAAAATTTACCAAAACGCTTCAAGGTAAGTATGTAGAATTACGTGCTCATTGGAAGTCTGATAACCTTGATTATGAAGACCTTACCCTATTTGGAGTAAACAGAGATAAAGAGGTCAACTTCTGGTCTTTTCAATCGGATGGTAAGCAAGCCCTTGGGCATTTGGCCACTGCAGAAGACATTCACCCAGAAGCTTTATGTTTTGAAGCACAAATGCCAGGCGGATATGCACGACAAGTCTATTGGCCAGATGAACATGAAGGTTTTCATTGGGTAGTCGAGTCGAAGACTAAAAAAGGCTGGAATCGCTTCGTGCATCATCATTATTTACCTTTTTCGTAATACAGTCTTAACCTAAACTGTAAAGAATAGTACTCACTTTTTTAACTCAATCCTTACCTTTGCGAAAAGGCATAAAAATGATTGATAAGAATAATCCTTGGCACAAGGTTCCGGTTGGTGAAGATGCCCCAGATATTGTAAATGGCATTATAGAAATTCCTCAAAATACACGAGCAAAGTATGAGCTAGATAAGGAAACTGGCTTGCTCAAAATGGATAGAGTAATTTACTCTAGCATGTATTATCCACATAACTATGGTTTCATTCCTCAAACATACTGTGACGACAATGATCCCTTAGATATTTTGGTTTTATCGCAGATCTCTATTGTTCCAATGTGTTTGGTTGAAGCAAAAGTTATTGGTGTAATGCGCATGTTAGATGGTGGTGAAATGGACGATAAAATTATAGCTGTAGCTAACAATGACATGTCTGTTAAACACTTCAATGATATTTCGGAACTTCCTGCACACTATATTAAAGAGATGAGAAACTTCTTTGAAGACTATAAGAAGTTAGAGAACAAAACAGTAGCTGTAGAAGAATTCCAAGATGCTCAAACGGCTAAAGACATTATTAGAAAGAGTATCGCAGACTACAACAAGAAGTTTCAGTAACAAATAATTGATTCGATATAAGGCTGTTAGATATTCAGATCTAACAGTCTTTTTTATGCACTAAACCTTGATAATCAGGTGTTATTAGTGAACTGTAACACCTGGCTAACCAAAAAATATTTGTCCAAATTTTCAATTAAGACTATCTTCTTGCTCTAAAAACAGAGCTCATGGACAAGCGTACTTTTCTGAAAAACCTGATGGGTGCCTCTTTGGCAACTACTCCATTCTTTCGAGAAATACGGAAGCTCTCAGATCACTATGCTTGTCAAAGTGAGGCAGAATTTGCACAGAACGAAGATTTCTGGGCCAAGATTAGACAAGATTATCTGCTTAAACCCGAATATATTAATCTGGAAAACGGCTATTACTGCATGCTGCCACAGCCAACTTTGGAGCGGTATTTAGAAAGAATTCGAGAAGTAAACTACCATGCCTCCTATTATATGCGTACCGTGCAATGGGAAAACAAAGCCAAATCTGCTGAGGCATTGGCTAAGCTGGCGCATTGTAAGAGCGATGAACTGATCATTACCAGAAATACTACGGAGTCTTTAGACACAATCATCCAGGGCTTTCCTTGGAAGCGTGGTGATGAAGCAGTTATGGCCAATCAAGACTATGGTGCCATGCTGAACATGTTTAAGCAGGTACAATCTAGACAAGGCATTGTATTAAAGGCAATAGACATTCCGATGAACCCATCTAGAGATGAGGTGATTGTTGACGCATACAGAAAAGCCATTACACCAAAAACCAGACTATTAATGGTTTGCCATATGGTGAATATTACTGGTCATATTCTTCCTATCAGAAAAATTTGTGAGATGGCGCACAGCATGGGAGTTGAAGTAATGGTTGATGGAGCCCATGCCTTTGCACATCTAGACTTTAATATCAAGGAGCTAAACTGCGATTACTATGGTACGAGTTTGCACAAATGGCTGAGTGTTCCTCTTGGTGCTGGTTTTCTATATATCAAGAAAGAACATATTGATAAAACTTGGCCACTGATTGCTGAAGGCAAAACCCAGCCTGGTGAAATCAGAAAACTTAACCATACTGGTACTCACCCAGTAGCCACCGACCTAACTATTATGGACGCCATTGAATACCATAATATGATAGGCATCGAACGGAAAGAAGCCCGGTTGAGGTATCTTCAAAACTATTGGGTTGATAAAGTAAGAGGCATAGAAAACGTTGTGCTCAATACTCCTACTGATAAAAGTCGATCGTGCGCTATTGCTAATGTAGGAATCAAAGGGATGAAGCCTTCTGAAATGGCTCGATCGCTAATGAATGATCACAATATATGGACAGTAGCTATCGATGGTGTGGGTGTTCATGGCTGCAGAATAACCCCGAACTTATATACAACTACAGAGGAACTAGACAGATTTGTAGAAACCATTAAAGAGATGGTTTAGGTCTTAACGAACCAACTTAATAGTACCTTTCTTAGAGTAGAAAACCTGCTTATTGTCTATTAAACCTGAATAAACAATCTTATAAGGATATTGCCCAGAAGGCCATTCTCCGCTACTATTACTTCCATCCCACACCTCGTTAAAATCCTTAGTATAAAAGATTTGACCGCCCCATTTATCGAAGATGTATAACTCATAAGAATAAAGGCCTCTTGCCATTATTTCGAAAGTATCGTTTATACCGTCACCATTGGGAGAAAAAGCATTAGGAACACTTACTACAGGTTTACACTCGTTTAATACCTGAACAAATGCTCTATTAGTGCATTCGCCTTTTGACACTTCAACCCAATATTCCCCAACTTGATTGACATATATTTCTTTACTAGTTTCTCCAGTAGACCATGTAAAACTAGGACTCTGAGCGGTTGACTCAGGAATGAGTACTATAGTATCGAATCCATCGCAAAGGGTTCGTGTATCTACGAGTGATAGCTCGAACTGTGGGTCTACCTGCAAGTTTACGGTATCGGAAGTTTGACTTATACAACCATCTGACACAACGTTGAGCCAGTACTTTCCAGTTTTACTAACAGTGATTTCCCTATCTGTCATTCCATTAGACCAAAGATTACCTGTTGCCTGAGAGGAGCGCAAGACTATCTGTTCACCTTCGCATATTACAGTAGACCCGATAACCGAAACAACCGGCTTATCGGGAACAGGTTTAATCACTACCTCAACATCTTCAGACACAATACCTTCACCACATTCAGAAACCTGAACTACATTGTAAACACCTGCCTCCTCTACTACCAAGCTATCTCCTTGCTCTCCGTTAGACCATAACATGCCTCCCTTTAAAGAAGAATAGAGAGTTACAGATTCACCAAAACATAGCGTGGTAGATGCTGAACTAGTAATGATTGGTTGAACGGTTGGCTGAAAAACAATAACCCTGACGGTATCAGAATTTTCACTTTCACAGCCAGATGGAGAAACTTGTTTTACCCAATATTCACCTGGTTCTGTGACAATAATGCTTTTAGAGTTTTCACCGTTAGACCAAATATTATTAGAATCTATACTTGAAATAAGCTCTACAGAATCCCCTTCACAAATCTCAACTACCTCATCACTTACATTTAGTTTAGGTGTTTCTGGTGTGCTTCCTCGGCTTACGAAAATCTTTGCTTCACTAAAAAAACCACATAAATCAGTAACTCTGAGCGTAATATCGGTTTGCCAGTCTTGTGAACCTACATATTCTATTATGACTTTACCTATATCCTCATGTATACTTAACCGTACATTACTGCTTTTCAGAAATGTGTTATCACTGATATCAATATTATATTCAAGGGAGTTAACATCTTCATCAGAAACCCTAAAAGGTATTTCAATTCGCTCCTGATCACAGGAAATATGTTCTTCTTCATAATCGAATATTCTAGGTATTTCATTCTGATAATTAGCTACAAAATAATCTCCTGTTCCATCTGTATTTGTAAGCACGAGTTCATCGCTACCATCTTCACTATTTCCTAGATCTAATGTATTGAAGAACTGTCCATAAATAAAGTAAGAACCACAAATGGGAGAATTAACCACTCCCATATTCATTTCAACCCTGGTATTTCCTCTTCTCTTTACAATTCTTCTTTGACTGTAATCTCCGGTAACAAGGAATTCTAGAAACCCAAAGTATTGTTGATTTCTGTTGAACGTTTCCTCCTCATATATTTGATCACTACCACTATCGCTATAGGCCACATTAATTGGTCCATCGGAGCTAAAAATGAGAACAGGCATTGTTAAATTGCCCATGCCATTTAGGTCTAAATATTTGTCGAAATCCATCTGTCTTTCTACCAATACCCTGTCCATAGATGAAGCTCTTTCAACATCACCATCTTCATTGAAAATTATGAGATGGGTTAAATAACCCTCTAAGTCTGCACCTCTAGAGAATACATCTTCTGCTCCTATAATTTCAGGACTTTCTCCTTCAACATACTCATGAAAGCTAGTCTGGAAAGCTACTTTCCCATCTGGAAGGACCACAGGGTTGGATGTATCGGCTTGATAATAAGCCAAAGATCTAGACCAAACTAAATCCAAATTGGAATCTAACTTTACTAAAATTCCATTGGATCTGTTATTCTTAAAGTTCAAGTTGGTGCCTAGGCTTGTGGTTTCATTTAAGTTAGCGTAACCTGTTAAATAAATGTCGCCAGAGGGAGCCTGAGCCAAGCCATGCAATAAGAAGGATCGCACACCGAAATTAGCTCTATTCTGTGTATGAGCAGAAAATGACTTTTCCTTTACTTTCTGCCAGTTTGAATCAAAAAAGGCTAAATTTTCTCGTAAGTAAAGTTCATCTTCCAGATCGTCCACAACATTACCCTCCACCCCATACAGAAAGGCAAAACCGTTATCGTTGGTTAAGTGAAACTGGAAGAACCCCTCGTATACTTTACCTTCTGTTGAAAGCACAGTAGGTTCTAAAAAATTGCCTTGTGAATTGATTTTTAATATAAGAATGGCACCAGCACTTTCTGTTGTTCCACTAAAAACTTGCCCATCAATGCTTAAAAATGGATTTCCCTCCCCGGTAAAGACCAAGTAACCAGAACCTTCAGAATTAAACCTCATGGTTCTGTAAGTCATTCTAGTGGAGATAAGCTTTGAAAAAACTACTTCCCCCTTAGAGTTTATTTTAAGCAAATTCAACCCTTCACCTAATGAAACTGTCCCCTTAGAGTCGAAATAGGATCCGTCTTTATAATCTACTATTAAATAGAAATCTCCATTAATATCAGATTCCCCATCGATAAAATTAGATACCGTACCAAGGTTATCAGTTGGTGCTACATTATACCAATTTAATGACTGCCCTTTTGATGATTGATTCATCAAGATAAAAATGAACAGACACAATATGGTGGCTTTGGGTAGCAAAAGAGTTATTTAATTAACGCAAAATTGAGCATAAAGAACAATCTTATACAAAACCACCTGTAGCACAATTTGTTAACCATCCATATCTGAAGTGCTCACCCCATTACCTTTTTACAGGGAGCTACCCTAGCTATCTATTATTTTAGCTTAAGCGTGAATGACATTCTAACTCGTCTCAGTTAAAACAATGCCTCAGCAATTCTTCTTACTACTTGGCTCTTACTCATGGTGTAGTAATGAAGGACAGGAACTCCAGCTTCCATCAATTCTTTTGATTGTTGAATAGCCCACTCAATTCCTACTTCTCTAGCACCAGCATTGTCTTTACACTTGTCTAAAGCATCAACCAAATCATCGGGCAAGTCTACATGGAATATACTTGGCAAAATATTCATGTGCTTGAGTGTAGTAATAGGCTTTAAACCTGGAATGATAGGCACATCGATTCCATTCGACCTACACTTGTCGACAAAATCGAAGTACTTTTTATTGTCGAAGAACATTTGAGTAACAATATAGTCTGCCCCTTTCTCTACTTTCTGTTTCAGGTATTTCATATCAGACTTCAGGCTAGGAGCCTCAAAATGCTTTTCCGGGTACCCTGCCACTCCAATTGAAAAGTTAGTCGGGTTACGCGTGACTTCTTCATGCAGGTAAATCCCCTGATTCAGTTCATTCACCTGATCCATCAATTCTGTCGCATAAGAGTGCCCATCTGGATCTGGCTCAAACCGACCTTCTGACTTAATGGCATCTCCTCTCAGCACTAAGATATTCTCTACCCCCAAGAAGTCCAGGTCAATCAATGCGTTTTCAGTTTCCTCTTTATTGAAACCACCACAAATGATATGAGGTACAGGATCTATCCCATACTTATTGAGAATAGCGGCACAAATACCGACTGTTCCAGGTCTCTTTCTGGTTGTCACTTTCTCCAGAAGACCATTTTCACGCTTCTTATACATGTATTCCTCCCGATGATAGGTAACATCTATAAAAGGAGGTTTGAACTCCATTAGAGGGTCTATTGCATCAAATATGCTCTGTACACTCTCCCCTTTTACTGGAGGTAGAATCTCAAAGCTAAAGAGCGTTTTTCCTTCTGCGTTTTTAATATGTTCAGTGACTTTCATTTCTTGGTTAATTAGTGCTTAGTACTCAGTGCCTAGATTAAACATCGTAAGACAAGTTCGGAGCTAGCCATTTTTCGGCTTCTTCAATAGTCCAGCCCTTGCGTGTGGCATAGCTTTCAACTTGGTCTTTTTCTATTTTACCTAAACCGAAGTATTTGGCTTCTTCATGCATAAAATAGAAGCCAGAAACCGAGGCGGCAGGATACATTGCGTATGACTCCGTTAGGCTAATTCCAGTGTTCTTTTCTACTTCAAGTAAATCGAAAAGAATTCCTTTCTCTGTATGCTCAGGACAGGCTGGGTATCCTGGAGCAGGACGAATCCCTTGATAGTTCTCCTTAATCAGAGACTCATTATCGAAAGATTCACTCACGGCATAGGCCCAAAGCTCCTTCCTCACCTTTTCATGCATCAATTCAGCGAATGCCTCTGCCAAACGATCGGCAACAGCCTTAATCATGATGGAGTTATAATCATCATGGTCCTTCTCGTAAGCCTCTAGCAATGGCTCAATTCCTATTCCTGCGGTTACGGCAAAACCTCCAATGTAGTCTTGGCCTTGGCCCTTTGGAGCCACAAAATCTGCTAGAGATAAATTTGGGATACCATTGCCCTTCTTGCCTTGCTGGCGAAGCATATGGAAAGTTTTGAGCACCTCAGTTCGTGATTCATTGGTATAAACTTCAATGTCGTCTCCGATGGCGTTTGCTGGGTAAAGCCCAACGACTGCATTCGCAAACAGTAAGTTCTTCTCAATAACTAACTGAATCATTTTTTGTGCATCAGCATATAGCTTCTTCGCTTCTTCACCTATCACTTCATCTTCAAGGATTCTTGGGAACTTGCCCTTAAGCATCCATGTACTGAAGAATGGAGTCCAGTCAATGTATTGACTTATTTCTTCAATTGAGTAGTCATTAAATACCTGATTGCCTAAGACTTGTGGCTTCACAAACTCTTTAGTTGACCAATCGATCTTAACTCTGTTCTCTTGAGCTTCCTTCAGAGAGATATAGTTCTTGATTACCTTGCGGTTTGCGTGATCTTCTCGAAGCTGGGCGTATTCATCTTTCACTCTCGTGTAGATGTTGTTATAAGTTTCTTTACTAATCAACTCACCAGCTACGGGCACCGACTTTGAAGCATCTAGAACATGAACCACAGAACCAGAATAAACCGGGTCAATTTTTACAGCGGTGTGAATTCGGCTAGTAGTAGCACCACCAATTAGAAGTGGAACTTTCATGCTTCTACGTTCCATTTCCTTGGCAACGTGAACCATCTCATCAAGTGAAGGGGTAATCAGGCCACTTAGACCAATACAGTCTACCTTATGCTCTATGGCCGCATCGAGAATCTTATCTGCCGGGACCATTACACCCAGATCGACAATATCGAAGTTGTTGCAAGCCAACACCACTCCTACAATGTTCTTACCGATATCATGGACATCACCTTTTACTGTGGCAAGGAGAATCTTCGCAGAACCTTCTTGCCCCCTCTCGTTCTCCCCCAAGGTGGGAGATGCTTCTTCAACAATCTCCCAAAGTGTATTGGCAATGACTAACTTGGTTCGTTCTAATTGAGAAACTACTTCGCGGTTTGTGAAACGGATTACCTTAAACCCTTGAGATTCCAACCATTCTGTTCTGAACTGATCATTGTCTTTTACTTCAGGCAATTGATGAATAGAACCATCGATCTCAATCACCAATTTCAACTTAAGGCATACGAAATCAGCGATATAGTGACCGATTATATGTTGTCTTCTGAATTCAAAACCATCAATTTGACTATCTCTTAGGTTTGCCCAAAGTATCCTTTCCGCTTCAGTTTCATTCTTTCGTAACTCGCTTGCAAATTCCTTCAACTTGGTATAAGTATTAGGGTCAGCGGTTTGGAAAGAAGGCGAATCTCCTTCCCCAGTGGGGAAGGTCGGGATGGGGCTTTCACTCCTTGCAGCTCTCTTTTCAGCCTCCAAATATGGTAACAGATAGGCCACCGCTTTTTTCATTACTCGGGCGCTTTTAACTACCTGAGGCAGGAACATTTTCCCTGAACCGAATAAGTCGCCAACCACATTCATTCCGTCCATCAATGGCCCTTCAATTACATGCAGTGGCTTTGGGTATTTCTTTCTGGCCTCTTCCGTATCATCATCAATAAACTCTACTATTCCCTTTACTAGGGCATGCTCAAGCCGTTTTTCAACTGATTCTTTTCTCCAAGCATCATCTTTTACCAGAGTTTTCCCTACCCCTTTAACGGTTTCAGCAAACTCTAATAATCTTTCTGTGGCATCATCTCTTCTATTCAAGAGTACATCTTCCACCCTTTCCAATAATTCCTTCGGAATATCATCGTAAACTTCCAACATAGTTGGATTTACAATGCCAACATCCATTCCTTCTTTAATGGCATGATATAAAAAAGCCGAATGCATGGCTTCACGAACGGGGTTATTCCCTCTGAATGAGAAAGATACATTACTTACTCCTCCGCTCACATGAGCACCTGGAAGGTTCTCCCTGATCCATTTGGTTGCCCTAAAGAAGTCTACCGCGTTGTTATTATGCTCTTCTATTCCAGTAGCTACTGGGAATATATTCGGGTCGAAAATGATGTCTTCCTTCGGGAAGCCAACCTTATCAACTAGTACATCATAAGACCTTTTACAAATCTCTATTCTTCGCTCATAAGTGTCTGCCTGTCCTTTTTCATCGAAGGCCATAACCACAGTAGCAGCACCATATCGCTTAATTTTTTTCGCATGTTCAATAAAAGCTTCTTCACCCTCTTTCAAAGAAATGGAGTTTACCACCCCTTTGCCTTGAATGCATTTTAGACCAGCTTCAATGATTTCCCATTTGGAAGAATCTATCATGATTGGAATTCTGGCAATGTCTGGCTCAGCAGCAATGAGGTTGAGGAACTTCACCATGGCGGCCTTTCCATCGAGCATACCTTCATCCATGTTGACATCTAGAATTTGTGCTCCACCTTCAACCTGATCACGTGCAATTTCTAACGCTTCATCATACTTCTCTTCCTTAATGAGCCTTGCGAAACGCTTAGAACCCGTTACATTGGTTCGTTCCCCAACATTAACAAAGTTGCTTTCAGGAGTAACAATCAGTGGCTCTAGGCCGGATAATTTTAGGGTTACTTGGCTCATTAAATTGTAGCTAAATTTTTAATTGATCTTGGTGAATGCTTCGCAGCTTCTTGCGCAATGAGGCGAATGTGATCTGGTGTGGTTCCGCAACAGCCTCCAACTATATTTAAGAAACCAGACTTGAGAAAATCGCTGATTTGAGCCGCCATTTCTTCTGGTGTCTCATCATACTGGCCGAACTCATTAGGTAAGCCTGCATTCGGGTGCGCACTGGTATGAAATGGAGCTTTGTCTGAAAGCGTTTCCAAATAAGGTCTCAGCTGGGCAGCACCTAAGGCACAATTCAGCCCAATAGAAAGAATTGGTATATGAGAAACAGAAATTAGGAAAGCCTCGGTGGTTTGACCAGAAAGCGTTCTTCCGCTGGCATCGGTAATGGTTCCAGAAACCATAATAGGAAGCTTAAAGCCTTTTACTTCAAATACATTCTCTATGGCAAAGAGAGCAGCCTTAGCATTTAGAGTATCGAAAACGGTTTCTACCAAAAGCATATCTACACCACCTTCAATTAAGGCTATAACCTGTTGCTCATAAGCCTCAACTAATTCGTCAAAGGTTATGGCTCGAAAACCAGGGTCGTTTACATCTGGAGAAATAGACGCTGTGCGATTGGTTGGGCCAATTGAACCAGCAACAAATCGTGGTTTCTCAGGTTCACTAGCGGTTATTTGGTCTGCTACTTCCCTGGCAATCTTAGCCGATTGAAAGTTGATATCATAGACAGCATCTTCTAAGCTATAATCTGCTTGAGCAATTGTAGTACCGCTAAATGTATTGGTTTCAACAATATCTGCCCCAGACTCAAAATAAAGCCTGTGAATATCTTTGATAATATCTGGTCTAGTGATGGAAAGTAGATCGTTATTTCCCTTCAACGGATGCTGATGATCCTTGAACCTTTCTCCTCTAAAATCTTCTTCAGTAAGCGGATGCCGCTGAATCATAGTGCCCATAGCACCATCTAAAACCAAGATTCTTTGCTTAAGTATTTCTTCTATGTTGTAAGCCATGCTTCTGCGTTTTGACTTACCTAGAAATGCTGGAGGGGTTATTCTCATCTTTTCTCCGAAAGCTCGGAGCTAGGAATTAGCACCAGGTATTACCCAGGTTGCTAAGACATCTTCGGGCCTAGTCCCTCCGTCTTTCTTGATAAGTTCTGCAAAGTAAGCGATTCTTTAAATAATAAACAGTCGAATAATTAATAATTCGCTTATCGAAATATTCTGAATAGCACTTTAATATTTAAGTCGGCTGCGGGAATTACTGACTGGCCACCATCTTCTTCCAGATTGTAACCATACTGATGCTCATAGTCTTCAGGCTTACGGTCATCGGCAATAACCCGCCATTTCATAAGTCCTAGACCTACCGAACAATCTAAAAATACAGGGCCAGCCACGGGAGTTATAAATCCTAAATGAAGCCTACCTCCCCAACGATTTTGCGTTAATCCATAAACGGTTTCGCTGTAATATGAACAAGCAGCCCCACAAGATAATTTGTAGGTTCTTTCTCTATCATGATTTATCTGATTGTAGAAAAATTCAACCCCGAGGTAAGGCTGAAAAGTCTCATCACGGCCATCAGAATCAAAGATCGAAGCTACGGCTCCCTTCTTTAAGTCAGCTTTATTCATATATAATTTAAGCATCAATGACGACTTAAAACCCGATTTATTGAAGTAATAGGTTTGGTCATAATCATAGACATCTCTATCTATGAGTCTCCCATATCGGCCTTCCAGACTTAATGATTCATTCAGCATCAGTTCGGCACCAAAAAGATGTGATGGAAAATGGCCAACTAAGTGAGATGGAAAGTACTTTATAGAAAAACTGGGGAAGTTAGAGGAAGTTGAATCTGGCTGTTCTTGTACGTACTGTGCTCTTAGGTTCAAACTAAAAAGCAGGGAGAAATACAGGGAGAATAAATATTTCATCATTCCACTTTGGCCAAAACAGTAAGTACTCCAGAGGCAGTGTAGCTCATATTGTAAATATTCTTATCGGTTCTCACAATCAGATAACCTTGCGTATGGATAAGATCTAAAGGCGTTTCTCCTGTAAACTCTAAAAAACCTTTAGTCAATATGTTTTGAGGATCGCTGATGTCATGCATAGCCACCCCACCCCTTTCGCAAACAAAAAGATTTTGCTCATTTACTGTCAGTCCGTAAGGTGCTTCAGTCTGATAGCTTTTTATCAGTTGAGGGTTCTCGATATTCGATATATCTATTACATCTAACACCTCATCTGAATTAAACCGACAGCCAGTATTTCTGAGGGTAGAAAATGCGATTCCGTTAGCAGCCACAACTGGATCACATGCCGTAATATGCCTGTACGAGGAAAGTAGGTCTAGCTTGTTATCGCCATCAAAGCCAAGAAAGTAAACCTGATCATTACTACCTATAAATACCTTATCTCCATAAGGAAAAATTGTCTCTAAGTTGGAAGCAAAAAAAGGCAACTCCCTCACAAGTACTAAATCACCGTCAGCGCCAATAAAATATTGAATTACACTCCCCGATTGAAGTACCAAAAGATTATCTCCAACAATAGTAAATTTTGCCAAAGAACCACCAGTGCCCGTTCCACCTAAACTCGGATTAAAATCGTTGCTGTCAGATTCGCAAGCGAATACCAAAACAACCCAAACCAGGAACAAGATCCTTTTTATCTGTAGCATTTCGGACTGTTTATAGTGGTGAGCTGCCAGCCTATTACCTGGCCCCTACTAGGATCTACACACTCAAAATAATAACCGCTTACTGGAGGTACAGGCACCTCATATGAGTTACCATTGAGCACGTCTTCATGTTTGGCTATGATGTTGAAATTTTGAATATCATTCACATCAATCACCAGTAAAGAATTAAACTGATTTATATAGAGCACCCCATCTTTGAGTGCCATATTTTCAGAACCACGCACTTTTAAAAAACCTAGGTTTTGCGGAGAGCTGATATCAGAATTATCAATTATGTGCAACCCCTCACCTATTTCGTTAATCAATAAAAGCTCACCCTTCACATAAATTTGACCAGGGTTGTCTATGCTTCTAGCACCTTGAAGCTCAACCGTATTATTGGAGTCTGATGCATATATTGGTTTGTACCCTTCGATATCCGAATCGGGAAATTCTGGAGGCGGTTCAAAGCAGCCCAACAAGGCAAAGACAGTAAGAAGGAATAGAAAACACTTGGTGCGCATTATCAAATAAAATGAAACAGTAGTGCAAAAACAACAGCGTGTTGTTAAGTATTTATTACATGTATTTCTGTCACTCTATAAAAAGATCTAGGGAGTATCGGAATGCAGATATTTGCTATTAAATTCGAATAATGAAGCTTGCCGCTATCGACATAGGATCCAATGCCATTCGCTTTCAGGTCACACATGTGATGACTTATGAAGGCCAGCACTATTTTAAACGGTTAGAATATGTCCGTTTTCCACTGCGCCTCGGTCAAGACGTATTCAAGCTCAAGAAGATTGGTGAAAAGTCTGAAGATAAGTTTATCAGGCTTATGAATGCCTTTAAGCTATTAATAGACTTGTATGAGGTAGATCAGTACTATGCGTGTGCCACATCTGCCATGCGCGAAGCGGCCAATGGAAGAGAGATTACTAAAAAGGTGAAAGAGCTTTTAGGCTTAAAAATCAACATTATTAGTGGTGAAAGAGAGGCTGAGCTGATTAACCGAGTGGTAATGGAAAAACTAGGCAAAGGCACCTTTCTACATGTAGATGTTGGTGGTGGAAGTACAGAACTCAACCTAATTAAAGATGGTATAAAAATAGAGTCTGAATCTTTTAAAATTGGCTCGGTTAGAACCATTGAAAATGATTCTCCTAAAGGAGTATTAAAACGAATGAGTCAATGGATTGAAGCACAGGTTAAGGGTGCTAAAACAGCCATTACCGCCATCGGGACTGGTGGGAACATCAATAAAATCTATGAGCTTTCTGGTGCTAAAACAAAGACAAGGCTCATGAGAATTGAGTCGATATTGGAAGTGCAAGAGCATTTGGCAAGCCATACTTTAGACGAACGGATCTTCAAGTTACACCTGAATCCTGACAGGGCTGATGTGATCTTACCCGCCTCAGACATTTATTTGCACGCGATGAAGTCGGCCAATATTCAACGAATATTGGTACCAGATGTGGGTTTGAAAGATGGGATTATGCACATGCTTTTTGAGAAACACGTGAGGCAAAGTGTAATTCGGCTGAACGATTGATTGTTAGTCTAAAATCAGTATCCGCTACGTTTCGTAGGCGTTTCAGTATATGCCATCATTCACCCGTTCGATTTCATGTAAAGAGTTGAGCGGATTTCTTACTTGTCAAGGAAGCATTTTCAGCTTTGATTGAGGGTATCTAATTGGTTAAGTAACTCTTTCCAACTCAAGTCAGCGCAAGTTTTGCGCTCTGGAAATTCTCTCGCTGCCGCAAACGCCAAGAGGTTCTCATCATCAGTCAGTTCTTCCGGTTGTTTGTCAGAATCGGCATCTACTAATTCTAAGAACAACTCTACTTTTTGCCTTACTGTATCTAGCTCTACACCCTGTAAATGTTCGCACAACACAGCTGCTGAAGCCCTTGAAATAGAACAACCAGAACCACTGTATTTCAAGCATTTAAAACTGTTGTCCTCAATCAATATTTGCAAATCGAATTGATCGCCACACATTGGGTTGTATGCCCTAAATTCTAAACTGAAATCATTCAATTTCCCTACATATTTATCTTCTCTGGACTTCTGGAGAATAACCGTTTGATACAGAGATTTCAGTCTTTCGTTCATGAGAAAAATGCCTGAGTTTTTAAGAGAGCCATAACCAGTTTATCGATATCTGACTTGGTGTTATATATAGCAAAGGAAACCCGAACGCTTGCAGGAACCTCGAACCGCTGAAGCAAGGGCTGAGCGCAATGATGACCCGCTCTAACACATATGCCTTCTTCGTTTAAAAATGTACTGATATCATGGGGATGAATTCCATCAATTGTAAATGAAATAACCGGAGCTTTATCCTGTTCTCCACCCATGATTTTTAAGCCATTAATGGCCTTAAGAGAGCTTAATGCGTAGTTGGTCAACTCCTCTAAGTGGGTATCTGTCTCATTTTGGCTCAATTGCTTGATAAACTCTATTGCCGCCCCCAAACCCAAAACACCTGCAATATTAGGCGTACCTGCTTCATGCTTATGTGGAATATCCTGATAGTTAGAAGCTTCAAAAGTTACTTCCTTGACAATACCTCCCCCATAATTAAAAGGCTTCATTTCATTGAATAAGCTTTGCTTACCATAAACCACTCCCACACCTGTTGGGCCAAACATCTTATGAGCTGAAAATACCAAAAAGTCACAGTTCCATTCCTGAACGTCTACCCGATTGTGACTTAAAACTTGGGCTGCATCTACTAAAACCGGAGTTTGAGTGACTTCAGCCATTGTAGTAATTCGCTTGATATCGTTTTTAATACCCAGCACATTGGAACAAGCAGATAACGCTAACAGCTTGACTCGCTCTGACAGGTTCTGTTTAATCCACTCATAATCCAGATGACCAGACTCTAACACAGGAATAACCAAAAGCTCAGTTCCATAGGCTTTGCAAAGCTCTTGCCACGGAATAAGATTGGCATGGTGCTCGACTTGTGAGATCATTATCACATCACCTGACTTTAATTTGGGAGCCAGAAAACTACGAGCAATCTTATTGATGCCATCCGTTGCGCCAGCAGTGAATACAATTTCCTTCTCTGATTGTGCATTGAGGAAGTTCTTAACCTTTGACCTAACTTGATTGATTTTAACCGTATTCACATTGGCAGGCCAGTATGCTCCTCTACCTACGGTGCTATACTCTTTAGAATAGTAATTAGTGATGGCATCTATGACTGACTGTGGTTTCTGGCTGGTGGCAGCATTGTCTAGATAAATCAAATCTTTGCCGGTAGGGGTTTTCTGCCGAAAAATTGGAAACTGTGATTTGACTTGATCTATGTCCATGTTTTTATTCGTCTTTCAGAGGGGAACGCAATGAAGCGCAGAATCATGTTATCCATTTAGGAGACTCTTCGGTCGCTCACTCCCTCTGAGTGACGCTAACTTTGGAGTCTCTCCCGTGCACAACCCCTAAATCCCCTGAAGGGGACTTTTGGTTCATCGGTTCGAAAGCAATGACGGGTTTTCCTGCTCTCTGCTTCTTATCAATACATTAAACCTTAAACATTCATCATTCATCATTAAACATTATTACGGATGTGCTGACACCCATACCTCACCATCTTCAAAAACCTCTTTTTTCCAGATAGGTACTGTTTCTTTTAGCGTATCTATAGCAAACTCACAAGCGGCAAAAGATTCCTTTCTGTGTGGCGAAGAACAAGCGATAATCACTGCTTCTTCCCCTATTGGTACTTTCCCAACTCTATGGTGAATGACCATGTCGTGCAAATTCCATCGACTAACAGCTTCATCTGCAATCTTCTGCATTTCCTTCAAGGCCATTGGCTCGTATGACTCAAAGTCGAGGTACTGAACAGCTTTATCTTTGGTTTTGTTACGCACATTGCCAATGAATACTACCAGTCCACCGCTGCCATTGTCTGATACTAAATCGATGCAAGCCTGACTGCTAAGCCTATCTGATGTGATGTATATTTTCTCCATTAGCCTCCACTTACTGGCGGAATTAAAACCACCTCATCGTTTTCATTCAGTTGATAAGAATCGTCTACATAATTGGTGTTTACTGCAAATTTTAGTGAAGCCAGTTTCTCAAAGTCTGGAAACTGACTAATCAGATCTTTCCTCACCAATGACAGTTCCTGTCCATTCACCTCTAGCTCAAGGTGCTTTCCTCCCACAATGTCTTTGGCTATACCGAATGCCGTTATTTTTACTTTCATTTTTATTTCTACAATGAGGCGATAAAGAGATTCCTGATATTTTTCATCCTTGAAAAATTAGGAAGAAAAATTCTGGAATGACGGCTCAAACTTTATCAAACTCTAATTTAAAACGTCATTCAGAGCAAAGCGAAGAATCTCCCGAATTCAAACATGAGATTCTTCAGTCGTCCTGTCCCGTCTGACCTTCGGTACTGACGGGCTAGTAAGCCTTCATACTCGAGTCAATCTCTTGTTGCCATGCTGTAATGCCACCTTTTAAGTTGATCAGGTTTTCAAAACCTTCTTTCTGAAGTAATTCAATGGCCTTTTTACTTCTGCCTCCCATCTTACACATCATCACAACTTCTTTGTCTTTTGGAATCTCATTCGATCTGCTCAATACTTTATTCAGAGGGATCAACTTGCCTCCCAAATTAGCGATTTCGTATTCGTAATCTTCCCGAACGTCAATCAATTCCACAGCTCCTTTATCCAATCTTTCCTTCAACTCCTGAACGGAAATCTCTTTAATCGACTCCTGCTTCACTGCTCCCATACAGAAGGCCTCATAGTCTATCAATTCCTTAATCGTTGGATGCTGCCCACTAATCGGGTTGTCTGGGTTAGCCTCAATATTCAGCTTGAACGTAGAGAAATCGAGCGCATCAAAAACGAAGAGTTTCCCGCTAAGTAACTCACCCATTCCCACCAAAAGCTTTATTGCCTCATTGGCCATCATAGAACCGATAATTCCTGGTAGAACACCTAAAACTCCACCTTCACTACAGCTAGGCACCATTTCTGGCGGTGGTGGTGTGGGAAATAAGTCGCGATAATTAGGGCCTCTACTTCCATCAGTTTTCAAGGCATTAAAAACCGAAACCTGGCCTTCAAACCTAAATATGGCTCCATATACCAAAGGCTTTTGAAGCAGAAAACAAGCATCATTCACTAAGTAGCGAGTTGGTAAATTGTCTGAACCATCAACTACTAAATCATATGGCTCAATCAACTTCATTGCATTGAGCGAGTTGATCGGACTTTCATACACATCGAACTGAATTGACGGATTGAGCAGACTCAGTTTCTCACTTGCTGTTTTGGCTTTTGATTGACCGATCTCTTTGGTATTGAAAAGTACCTGACGCTGAAGGTTAGACAGACTGACCTCATCGAAATCTACTATACCGATTCGGCCGACCCCAGCAGCAGACAAATACTGCAAAATGGGTGCACCTAAACCTCCGGCTCCAATCACCAAAACCGATGAATCGATCAGTTTTTGCTGACCTGATTCTCCGAATTCAGGAATAATGATTTGGCGGTTGTAGCGAAGTAAATCGTCTTTATTCAAAAGCTTTTAGAATTTGTTGATAGTCTTCAGGCGTATCAATATCCTGAATAAAATGATCAGAAGAAACCTCAATTCGACAAACACTTTCCGAATTCCTCTGAACGACAGCAGAACAGCCATTCATCTCGGTATGGTTCAATATTTCCTGAAAATGCTTCTGAGCAAAAATCACAGGATTCCCCTTCTGACCTTTGAAAAAAGGTACCTGAATACTGTATTCATTTTGATTGGCAAATGAATGCATCAAAAAGCAATAATCTTCAGCCTTGAGCAATGGCATATCACCCAAACAAATCATCACTGCATCGGCATCGTCAATCGCCCTTAATCCTACCTGAATAGAAGTGGTTTGGCCCTTATGGTAATCTGGATTATGAATGATTTTTAATTTTTGTCCCAAGGCATCAGGATTGATTTCTGATTCGACTAAATCTCCATCTCTTCCAGTAACTACCACAATCTCATCTACCCCAGCAGCCAATAGCTGCTCTAAAGTCTTCTGAACAACCGTAGAATCTGGCAGCGGTAGCAGCATCTTATTCTCTCCCATTCTAGAGGAAAGTCCGGCAGTAAGAAGTATGGCGGAAATTCGCATGGCTAAAGATAGAGATAAGCGAGAAAAGTAAATAGGTAGTATTAGCCAACCCTATTGGCGGTATAATGATACATTTTCACTATCTATATAGAATGTAGTGATAGAAAACTGTGTCATTATTCAACGTTATCAGCAAATTGGATGAACCACGCGAAAAAACAAGAAATAGCTTCATCATTTCCTATAAGATACGAAACTGGAGATCTTAATGTGAATATTTCATTTAAAGAGTTTGAAGTATTTGACAGTGGCATTTTTTCATCGACTATGGATGAAAAATGGAACATATTCGTATTAAAGGACAAAATCCACTTCGCCCACAGCTGGACTGACGTATGTATTTTTCAATTACAGTTTTCTAAGAACGAAGATTCCGTTCAATTGACCAAGTTTCGAGTCAATCGTAATCAAAATAAGCACAAAAGTCACGACTTGAAACAAGATACCATACTGTTAAAGAAACTACTTCAATTGTATCTCAACAGAGAAGACATATACATAGACCCCAAGCTCAATCTCCCGCTCATAAAAAATACAATCCTCGAAATTGATCCAGAAAACTTATGTAAAAAATCAATTGGCTCGAATAACGTTGGACTTACTCGCAGTATTTATGAAGTACTAACTGATGATGAACAGAGAAAATACATACATGTAATTGGTTGGGAAGAATTGAAACAAATGATTTCAACGATGGATGAAAATGAACCTTTGATAAGTCTCTATATGGAAAATAAGAATCAAAATTGGGCGAAACTTACTACTTTGATAAAGAAGGTAATAGATTTTTAGGAAAAGTAAGAACCGAGGGTAGAATAAGGAGCAGCTAACATAAGTTATACGCAATGCGGCTGATGGTGGTACTGAAACTTTTGCGGTTTGTAAAATGAATAAAATTTAAACCACAGCTTTGGCTACCGAATGTGCTCGATTCAAAACTAGCGCTTTTGAATCACGCACTGCTCATAATCACCTTCCCATCTTCCTCTCATTCAACCATTTTCTTTAATACCCACTCTCTATCTCCACATGGCGAATACGCGCATTTTTAAAACCCCGTAATTATACGGTTGCCACAAGAATTGATATTCGGCAGCTTTCGACTTTAAAACCTCAATTAAATAAACTCAATCACAATGATGACTATCAACTTTCATAACAAAACAGGTAGCAAAGACCTGTATTTGTTTTTCGATTATGCCGATGCACTAACTTCTGGCGTTACCGGCTTTTCAAACATGAGCTACAAACAGCCATGGAAAGACGGCAAATTAGCATTAGATAAGCCATTCACTTGTAGTTTCGACTGGATCAACTCAGGTACTTTTTGGTTTTTAATGACCAATGAAACTGGCGCTAATACCATTACTAACCATCCGAATACCGCTATGGGCACTGCCGATCCGAACTGGGTTGGTGGCTTCTTTGAGCTCACCTCACTGGAGTCAGATAATATGGCCTATTTTGATGTAACCAATGTTGACCAGGTAGGCTTGGTTTGTGGTGCTAAGTTTAGCGATGGCACCCATTGCGGCTATGGCGAAACAGCTAATGAATTAATTTCAGGACTCATCAATGGCTGCGGACTTAGTGCCGACACATCTGCTGAAGTCTCAATTAAAGGAACCGATGGTACTACTTACAAGAAACTCTGGGGACCTACAGTTGCTCAGGTAAGCTCGCAATATAGTGGTGCTTATGATGCCTACATTAAGGCCATTAAAGACAATATAACTAAACTTACCTTCAATGCGGATAGCACTATTGGCTCTCCTCACTGCGGAACACAGTTGGGCTCATTCAAATTCACCGGCTACTTTGGAGCACCGAAAATGATGCCTGCAGGAAGTTCCATTACTGACATGAATGACATTGTAGCCTCCTTCGAAGCCATAGATTGTCCGAAAAAGGGAGACATCACTTACATCTACTTGACCAAAGAAGCACTTAATGGAGGAACTATTATGAGTGGTAGTAGCTCTGGTGGAATGTATGTTTATCCTGCTTTTGAATACGCCAACCCAACTACACCAAGTAAAATTGAAAAAGGTGGTTGGGCCAATGATGTGTCACTTAACTGGACGGCTACAGGAGCCAATGCCGTAAAAGACACTACTTGTTTTCAAGCTATGATATCTAGTGTTGGCCGTGACTTAGTCACCGCTATGAACCTCGGCTACATTGGGGTGACTCAAAAGCATAATGACTTCGTGTATCAAGATACATCTACTTACGCCAGTGCAGAAACACAGAAGAAATACATCAACGAATGGAATAAATACATCACAGAAAATTCTGACTCTTACGGAATGGCCTACTCTGACGGAACACATGCCAAAGTGCAGTTTCATCCGCCAGTAAATGGTACCATAGACTGTTTTGTACTTTCACAGGACGATCCGAGCACTGACACTTACTGGTCTAAGTATGTGGCTCCAAAAACAAAATCAGGCAAAGGAGGAGGAAATTAAATCACCTTACTTGTACTGATTAGAAATGGCAAGTACAGAAATGTGCTTGCCAAAACTAGCTTCACTTTCCAAGAAGCAAAGCTGGGTCTGGGCAATTCTCCAAAAACCTCTTCTTCTCGCTGGCTTTGCAGACTCCAGGGTAATCTCCTTTAAGGCCTTCCATATCGAGCATAACTTGAAAATGAAGGTGTGGTGGCCAATGAAAATTCTCATGGTAAGCACCCAAACTGGCAAACTGCTCTCCTTTCTTAATCAGCTTTCCTTCGTATAGACCATGCAGAGACATAGTGCTTAAATGGCCGTAAAGTGTATAGAAGATCTCATCATCAATTTCATGCTCAAGGATAATCACTGGCCCATAATCTCCATGCACTCTATGATTGGCATAAGAATGCACAGTTGCCTCTAAAGGTGAGTAAATCGGAGTCCCTGCTTTGGTCCAAATATCAATGCCCAAATGGATGGTTCTTGGTTCTTCATCAGAAAACAAGTCACTTCTAGAGTATAGACTTCTCTCCTCTCCATAACCACCAATTCCAGTAGTGCAGTCATTCTTATCCAACACCGCTTGAATATATTCTGTGAACTGCTGCTCATCGTTTAGATCTATTCTATCGAGCTCCTGATTATTCTTACTTAAATCGAAGTGATGTAGTTTTTCTTGATCGAATTTGATGACTCGTGCTGGTTCAATATGGTTTTTGGATAGCAGTTCTTGTAGCATGTGCGAATATATTCAAGACTGAAGAACTTGGTGCTAGACCCAGCTACAAAATCATCAATAGGCAATATTCATTGATGAGGAGGACATCAACAAAAAGTACTTATGATAAGGCTTCAAATGATTGAAGCTTTTAACACTTGCACATGTAAAACAAAGAAACCCCAAGCACTGCCGGGGTTTCAGACCTCAATAACCTTAAAAAGTTAGATAATGCTCTTTCGGATTCGTAAATGGTTATACGGATCTTCTACACAATCTTCTTTTATTCGAACTAATTCGTCATAATTCTGAGCAAAATAGGTTTTAGTAGGAATTGAGCTGTCCTTAAAACTGATAAAGGCGCCAGAAGTATTTGGAATATTATAATCTCGAGCTACCTCCATCCAATCGAGCGCTCGGTTAGTGCGGTTATACACATAATTATTCTGTTTTTCTTTGGCTTCAGATTCGTGTGTATTCCACCATGTCTGATATTGAATGGTATAGAGCTTGTCTTTAAATGGAAATGCGCTATTACCACCTTCAGGGTTTTCACGATAGTAGTCTCCCACAATAGCACCTAGGGTTACGTAGGTAAATAGGCCTAATTTCCGGTTACCTTCCAAAATAAGCTCGGAAGTTAAACTCTGCAAAAATGCTTTATACCCTTCATTTCCAAGCCCTTGTGAATCTACCAAACGAGAGGTAATTTTATGTGGAGCAGGATCGTCATAGTCTGGCGGCAGTGGTTTGCCTTCTAATAATAACTGGCGATGCTCTTCACTTTCAACCGTTACATTTTCACCATTGCGATAACGGGCTTCTAAAACCTTATGATAAGATACACGTGCCCAATCACTCATCAGTTGGTCACCATAAGCGCTGTTGGACTCTGTACCACCATGATTCGGGTTAATGTCAATATGATTAGGCTCTACACCCTTAAACCATTCCTCTATAAACGCATTAAGGCTATCTTCATCGCCTTCCCAATAGCCATACATTCGGCAATTATGGCAAACTGTCTCATAGTCGAAGGAGTCACCAGATGCTGGCTTTCCATTTACCTGTAGGTTTGTACCTATCAACCTGCTGGTCTGGTCAGATTCAATTACATTTTCCCATGCTTTGAGCACCTTTATTGTAGGATAACTACACGTTGGTTCATCACAAAATTCATCTGGATAAAGATTCCAATCTAAATTGAAGCGAATAAGTACTTTTGGCAACGGGAAAGTTTGAACTCTAAACTCAGTTACCAATCCGTAGCTCATTGGGCCGCCACCTCGTAAGGCCCAGAGGAGATCTGGCACATTGTCTCCATCAGCATTTATTATAGCTGAATGACCATTGCCTAACACTATGTCGACACCCATTAGTCTTTCGCAACACATACCGTACTTTCTAGTCCAGGGGCCCCAGCCCCCTCCCATAATAAAACCAGAAATACCTACGGTAGCACAAGTGCCATGAGGAATCATTACGTCTTCATCGGCAAGCTTTGTGGTTAAGTTTTTGAAGATATTTCCAGGACCTATAGTAGCTAACCCATTTTCATCAACATCAACAACGTCCATTCTTGAAACATCTATGAGTATGGCATTTGTGTCTATGCATTCCCCCTCATGATCGTGCCCTCCTGCACGTATCCTCACAGGTAGCTTAAGTGCTACAGCAAGCCGATAAGCAATTACAACATCGACCTTGTGTTTGCAATAGATTATGGCCCATGGTTTTTTCTGGAAGCGCTTATTAAATATTTGACAATGTTTGTTGTAAGCAATTTGGTGAGCCCAATCACCTGCTATAACCATAATCTCGGTTTCAGCTGTAACTTCCTCGTTTAATTGACCTAAATACTTGGAGAGGAGCTCATGATGAGAATCATGAGCAGATAACTCAATTTTCATAAGTGTGTGTGTTTTAAAGTTTAAAGAATCTCTTCTAAGTTCTATTTATTAAAATTTTGCCATTAATTCCATTTATGATTTCAAATCCTTTAATTTTTTCAATGAACGGGTATATGAAAGTACTATAACGCCTTGAGTCTTCGGTCTGTATTAATCTGATGAATAAACAATAGGCGTTGAATGACGTCAATCGTTCTAGCCTTATCTTGGAATAGATAATAGGGATATAGATTCCCAAACACAAACGAATATGACAACTTACTCTTAAAGAAGTACTTAGGAGAGTTTTTGGATTAGTCGTTGCATAAACTCCACTCCCATTTCCAGCTGTTCCTTATGAATGAATTCATCAGCTCGGTGGGCTTGAGCAATATCTCCAGGGCCACAAATCATCGCTTCAAACCCCGCTTCTTGAAATTGACCTGCTTCCGCAGCATAAGACACAGCATTGGTAGTATCATTATTGGCCAATTCTTTAACCAGTGCCACTATAGACTGGTTTTCCTTTGTATCAAGTCCCGGAACAGCCGGATGCTTGTAGGAGTTGGTAATCTTGAAGCCTGAGAATACTTTTCTTAGCTCCTCCTCTCTTTCGCGGCAATAAGCCTCAAACTCAGCTAAAATTTGCTCTGGAGTTTCAGACGGAATAGTTCTTACGTCCCAATTAAATACACATTCTTGTGCAATGATATTTGGTGCCAGTCCACCTTTGATGTTGCCAATATGAATAGAAGTGTGGTTCGGAGTAAACCTATCATCAGTTGAGCCCGCTTCAATCAAGCTATTCATTTTATTTTCCAGCCAAAGAATCAACCGCATTGATTCATGTATGGCGCTTACTTCCTGCTTGATTCTGCTACTGTGCCCTTCTGAACCAGTCACCTTGGTGTGATAAATACAAATCCCCTTCTGCCAGACAGTTGGCACCATCATGGTTGGTTCACCTATAATGGCAAACTGAGGTTTCTCATCATAGTAGTCGTTAATAGCCTGTGCTAACTCAGGAGCAGCTAAACAACCGATTTCTTCATCGTATGAAAAGGCAAAGTAGATCGGTGCTTTGAGTTCAGCTTTTACCATCTCTGGCAGAGCAGCCAGGCAGCAGGCCACAAAGCCTTTCATATCGCATGAACCACGTCCGTATAGTTTGCCGTCTCCTTTGTCTGTCAACACAAAAGGATTACTAGTCCAGTCTTGACCTTCTACTGGCACAACATCCGTATGGCCTGAGAGGATTACACCACCATCTACAGCAGGACCTATTCGGCAGTGCAATGAGGCCTTTGTTCCTTCTTCATTCGGCACCAAAACCGTTTTCACACCAAAACCTTCGATATATTCTTGAATCCAGTGAATGATAGATAAATTACTTTCTCCTCCCAGAACAGGGAATGAAACGAGCTTGGATAAAATACTTTCTACATGCATAGGTAATTGAGAAATTAGTGAATTAGTCGGAAGTCAGAAGACGGAAGTGATTAAACATTGAACATCAAACATTAAACCTTTAAACAGAACTACTGCCAATTGATAGCTACTACAATCATAAGTGTAATCCATGATATAGCCAGAACTATACCTACAATTGGTAAAATAAATTTCAACCATTTATCGAACGGAATTCGGCACATAGCTAGCATAGCAATTAGTCCGCCCAAAGTTGGATTGAAAAGGTTAGTTACTCCATCGCCAATCTGAAAAGCCAGAATCGTTGTCTGGCGTGTCAGTCCGAGTACATCGCCTAATGGAATCATAATGGGTAAAGTAGCTAAAGCCTGACCACTTCCCGATGGGATAAAGAAATTGATTAAGCATTGAGAGCCTGACATAGCAATAGCGGAACCATAAAGCGGTAAAGTCTTTAAGCCTTCGGCCAAATTAAATGCTATAGTGTCACTTATGTTCCCCATTTCCATAGCCACTTTTATGCTGGTGGCAAAACCAACCATAAAAGCCCCGGGAGCCACCACAGAGACAGATTTCAATGCCGTTTCACTTATAGTTCTACCACTTTGCCCTGAGACTATTCCTGCTGCAATTGAAATCATTAAGAATATGGCAGAGATCTCATTGATGTACCAACCCCAAGTGAACACTCCATATAACATAGTCACCATGCCACCGACAAATACTAGCATCACCAGCCAGTTGTTGATAGTCAGTCGATATTCAGCTAAAGGCTTTGAAAGCTTGAAACCGTCAGTATCTATTCCTAAGGAAAGAGACTTTTCTGGGTTTTTAATAATTCTTTTGAAGTATCGCACATTGAAATATGCGAGAAAGCTTAATGCTGTAAAGCATAGAATGGAACGTACCAGCCAACCTGAAAACATAGGTATTTCTGCCAAGGTATGTCCTGTTCCTACTGTATATGGATTAACTGGAGAAAGTCCGAAGCCTACTGTTACAGCTCCAACAGAAATACCAGCAGCTAGCATAAGATCACCGCCAAGAGCAAGAGAAGTTATGGCTGCTATTGGAATGAGTGCAATGTTGTTTTCGTAACCAATAAACACACCCAAACAACCAAAAAGGTAAGTCATTAAAATGACTACTAGAAACCTTCTTTCAACACCTAGTTTTTTTACGAACGTGCCCACCGCATTTTCTATCATTCCAGATTTCTCTAGAATGCCGAACATAATGCCAGAAGAAAGCACCACAAAAATGATGGAAATAGCTGAGGCAAAACCTCCGGGAATGGAAAGAAAAGTATCTAAAAAAGAAAGTGGTGATGGTTCTACTTGATGATAAGAATCAGGAATTACTCTGCTCCGACCATCTACCACTTCCCTTTCAAACATACCTGCCGGAATGATATGGCTAAGTATGGCCGTAAGAATGATAATGGCAAACAGCATCACTATTGGATGCGGAATTTGCCAATACCATTTCTTATTCAGCTTGTTCAAACTCTATTTCAAAGATTCGAACTCTTTCTTTATTTCTTCGAACTGTGCTTTCAGCTCTTCAAAACGTTCGTAAGCATCTTGACCTGGTCTTTGGTCTGCTCTACCAATCATGCTAGATAGGTAACCAGTTTGAGACGCAAGCATTGGCTGCATATAAGTACCTGGAGGAGTTACCAACTTGTAATAAATAGCATCTAGTGCTTCTTTCTTGCGCTGATCTCTTCTGCTTGCTTTTTCAGTGTCTAGGCTATTTTTCAATGCCTCTCTCTCCTCATCCATCGTAGCTATTAGCTTTGAAACTTTGTCACTGAAGTTCTGAATTTCAAGCGCTAGTCTCTCTTGCTCGGCTACGTCTGCATCGCTTACTAAAGTAACGCGTGGGTCTAACTTCACATTGAAGTCTTCTTCCATCACTTTATCGCCCACAGTAAGTTTAGCCCTAAATTTGCCCGTAGCAACCATTGGTCCGTTACCCATGTACGCTCTTCTTGGGTTATTGCTCCAACCACCTGCATGGCGCATGTTCCAGCTATAACGGTTCAATCCCTGATTATTAGGTAAACCACCAGCTGCAGGAGGATTAGAGAACTCAGTAGACATGTCTCTTTCAGTATTCACTGGAGGACTAGGTCTGCCATTCACAAAAGTTCTTACCACATTACCTTCATCGTCTAGAATATCTAACTGAACCTTCTGATCCTGATCTTTAATGTAATAGTCGATAGTAACTCCCATTCTGTTGTATTCTGGGCCATTGTAATCACTTCTTGCGTACATTCTATTACGAACACCATCTTGAATATCGAATAGGTGCGCCTGCTGATTTTTAACGCTTCCAATTTCTCTCAGACTTACAATGTTATCCATAATCCAGAAGCCTCTACCCATGGTAGAAAGCACTAAATCATTGTCCTTAATCTTAATGTCGGTAATTGGTGTAACTGGTAAGTTGTTGTTGAATGCCTGCCAGTTCTTACCATCATCGAAAGAGATGAACATTCCGAATTCTGTTCCAGCATAAAGAACTCCCTCTTTTTTAGGGTCTTCTCTAATTACTCTGGTAGGGAAGCCATCAGGTAAACCGTTAGTTCCAGGAGTTAATAACTCCCAAGTTTTACCGTAGTCTGTAGTTTTATAGATGTAAGGCTTGAAATCATTATCTAATTGATATCTCAACACAGACACATACGCTTTAGCTGGGTTGTGCGGAGAAGGCTCTACGGCATCTACTCTACCACCAGTTGGCATATTTGGTGTTACATTTTCCCAGTTTTTACCACCGTCCTTAGTTACGTGAACAGGTCCGTCATTAGCTCCTACCCAAATTAGACCTTCCTTCAGAGTAGACTCTCTGATAGCGTAAATAGTACTGTAATACTCTTCTCCCGTAACGTCTCTAGTAATTGGAGAGCCAGGAACAACTTGGAACTCAGGGTCGAAAGCTGTTAAGTCTGGAGAAATGATCTCCCAAGTTTTACCATCATCGGTTGTTTTGTGCACGTACTGAGACGTGTGGTATACCACATCAGGATTATGAGGAGACACATGAATTGGAGCCACTCTCTGGAATCTGAACTTCAAGTCTTTAGGGTTGTGTCCGTAAATGTTGGTTGCCCCAACATAGTACTGAAGCTCTTGACCTGTAGTCTTATCATATACCCCGAAACGTCCTTTACAGTTAGAGTACACAATATTTGGATTACCCGGCTTTGGCACTGCTGGCCCAGTTTCGCAACCGCCAGTATTGATAATGAAAGCATTGCTTCCCGCCTGAACACTCTGAACTGGCTCACTTGGCACTGCAATGGTGCTTGAGTTATCTTGCTGACCAGCGTATAGCCAGTAAGGATATTGGTCATCTACTTCAACTTGGTAAAGCTCGGCAGTTGGTTGGTTGAACTGAGTAGACCAAGTTCTGCCATTGTCTAAGGTTACATTAGCACCGCCATCGTTGGCTTGAATCCAAATAGAAGTATCGTTAGGGTTAATCCAGATGTCATGATTATCTCCATGAGGAGTAGAAATGCTTTTCCATGTTTTACCACCATCTTCAGACTTAATAAATCTCAAAGAGTTGTTATATACCACATCGGCATTCTTAGGGTTAGATTCAATGTTGGTATAGTAAAACGGTCTGTTTGTTAGGTTGCTATTGTCCGAAACAAATTCCCAAGTAGCACCTCTATCGTTAGAGCGATAAAGCCCTCCCATATCGTCAGATGCTTCAATATTCGCATATATTCTATTCGGATCGGCAGCCGAAACTGCTAAATCTACTTTTCCAATGAGTTTGTTCGGTAGGCCGTTGGCCAATTTCGTCCAAGTTTTACCAGCATCGGTAGACTTATAAACGCCACCTTCAGTAGAACCACTGATAATTGTCCAAGGCTTTCTCTCACCTCTCCATGCACCTGCATAAATAGTATTCGGATCGTCTGGGGCTAGCTCTAGATCAGAGAAACCTATGCTATCAGAATGGTAAAGCACTTTATCCCAAGTTTTACCACCATCGGTAGTCTTAAAAACACCTCTTTCCTCATTTCGGCCGAAGGCTTGACCAATTGCTGCTACATAAACAATGTTAGGATTGTCTGGGTGAATTTCTACTGCACCAATTTGCCCTGACTCCTTCAAACCAATGAAGTTCCAAGTTTTACCAGCGTCTGTACTTTTGTATACCCCTTTTCCTGCAATTACATTAGAACGAAGTCCATCAGAACCTGTTCCAACATAAACTATTTTCGGATCTTTTTGGTAAACGCTAATGGCACCAATAGAAGGCGTTGGAAAGTAACCATCGGATACGTTCTTCCACGACATTCCGTAGTTGTCGGTTTTCCAGACACCACCACCAGTGGCTCCCATGTAGAAAACGGACGGTTGACTGGCTACTCCGGCAACGGCAGTAACTCTACCGCCTCTTAAAGGGCCAACGTTTCGATATTCGTAATTCTTTAGTATTTCCTGAAGGTCTTGGGCGGAAAGACCGACACCGAGCAACATCAGGAAAGCGCTAAATAAAAGCGATTTTGTTCTCATAGAATTTTAAAGGTTTAGAACTGGGAAAATAATACAAAACCCTTAAAAACGGAGATAGGTATTTGACGAGTGGAACTAGGCAAGACAATGCTTGCCAGCAATATAGCCGGTAGTCCATGCAGCCTGAAAGTTGAAACCTCCGGTAACTCCATCTATATTAAGCACCTCTCCTGCAAAATAGAGGTTATTTACTACTCTGCTTTGCATGCTACTGAAGTCTACTTCTGCAAGGTCTATTCCTCCGGCAGTCACAAATTCTTCTTTAAAAGTGGTTTTGCCTGAAACGGGGTATTGGTCATTCACCAACACTTCTATCAATTTATTGATATGTTTTTTTGATACTTCTGCCCATGGCTTTTCTAAGTCAACCTCACATTTATTGAGTTGAAACTCCCAAAAGCGCTGAGGCAATTCAAAAGGACATAAGTTCTTCAGTAGTTTCTTTGGCGAATTTTGTCTAACCAAATCAATCTGCTCTTTAACCTCAAAATCTTTCGAGCTACCAAGCCAGTTTACATGCGCTACGAATTGATAGTTGAGCTCATTTAAAGTTCTGGCACCCCAAGCTGAAGTTTTAAGCACTGCTGGCCCACTCATTCCCCAGTGTGTAATTAGTAAAGGGCCTGATTGCTCTAGTTTAGTACCCTGAATTCGGACAGTGGCATTCGGTACCGAGAGCCCCATTAACTTGGTAATAGGGTTCTTTGGCATATTGAATGTAAAAAGTGATGGAACAGGCTCTATAATCTGATGTCCTAAGTCTTTCAACCACTGAAAGCCTTCCTTTTTTGGTTGTCCTCCAGTTGCTATAATTACTGATTGAAATATTTCTTTGGTACCATTAATCACCAACTCAATAGAATCTTCATGGCTAACAATCTCTTGTACTTGACTTGAAGTTCGAATTTGAACACCAAGCCTTTTGCATTCTTGCATGAGACAGTTGATGATGGTTTGCGACTGATCCGTTGTAGGAAACATTCGTCCATCAGGTTCTGTTTTTAAAGCCACGCCCCTATTCTCAAACCATTCAATGGTATCTTTAGAGTTGAATTGTCCGAAAGCTTTTTTTAACTGCTTCTCACCCCGTGGGTAATGTTTAGCGAAGCCAGATATGCCTTCAAAACCATTGGTAACATTGCATCTACCGCCTCCAGAAATCATTACTTTGGCCAGCAGCTTACTGGTTTTCTCAATGATAAACACTTGGGCTTCTGGATGATGTGTTTTACAGGAAATGGCGGCAAAGAACCCTGCAGCTCCGCCTCCAATAACAGCTACCTTCTTAGTTGTATTCAATGTTAGCTCTACTTTTTTCAAACATAATATTTAATTAAAGAACCTTTGACCTACTGCCCTTAACTTCGTCAACAATTAGACTTATGAAAAAGATCAACCTACTTCTGTTACTTGTATTTGTTTTCTTTGCATGCCAAAAACAAGAAAGCCACTCACCAGTAGCCGATCCGTTAAGCAATTACTATGAAGCTTCTCTAAAACCATTTTACCATGGCGTTGCGTCTGGCGACCCGCTTCAAAATGCAGTAATTATATGGACTAAAGTAACTCCAGAAGATAGCTTACCAGAACTAACTGTTCAATGGGAAATTTCAGAAAATGAAAACTTCAATGAGCCAACCCAAACTGGAGAAGTAATCACTAATCCTGATAAAGGATATACCGTAAAGGTTGATGTAAACGGTTTAGAACCAAACACTAAGTATTTCTACAGATTCAATTATGAAGGTGCAAATTCATTGATTGGCGAAACGCAAACAGCACCTTCCGAAAGTAATGAAGCCTTGAGATTGGCCATTGTAAGTTGTAGTAATTATGAGTTTGGCCCCTTCAATGGTTATGGTGCTTTGGCTGAAAGAAATGACATAGATGTTGTTTTACACCTTGGAGATTACATTTACGAATATGGCGAAAAGGGCTACGGAGATACTACAACGGGCAGGTTCCATATGCCTCCACATGAGATCATCACACTAGAAGATTATCGCACAAGGTATGCTCAGTATAGATTAGATAAAGACTTAAGAGAAGTCCATCAACGCATTCCTTTCATCACCATTTGGGACGATCACGAAATAGCGAATGACTCTTATGTGGATGGCGCTCAGAATCATCAAGAGAATGAAGGCGACTACAATGACCGCAAAGCAGCAGCTAGAAAGGCTTATTATGAGTGGCTACCGATAAGAGAGTCGAAAGAGCTATACAGAAGCTTTTCTTATGGCGACATGGCCGATTTAATTATGCTAGACGAACGATTGGCTGGCAGAGTAGCTCCCGTAAAAAGTGCTGATGACCCAAACATTGCAAGTGAAGAAAGACTGATGCTAGGAACTGAACAGCTTTCATGGTTCAAAAACGAATTATCTGAATCTGATGCTCAATGGAAAATAATTGGCAATCAAGTAATATTCAGCTACCTAAACTGGGGTTTCCCTACTTTCCAACTGAACCTAGATTCTTGGGATGGATACCCTTATGAAAGAACAGAGATCATTGACCATATTAGAAATGAACAAGTAGAAAATGTGGTTTTCGTAACTGGAGACACACACTCATCTTGGGCATTAGAAGTTACCGAAGATGCTTTTAGCGACTACAAAACCAATGGAGCTGTAGCGGTAGAATTCGGCACAACGAGTATTAACTCTGGAAACACCAACGATAGGGCTGGCACCACAGACGAGACCGTGATGGAGCACGAACAAAACATTACAGGTAGCCCTTTGAATCCGCAACTCAAATATGCCAACCTGAGAGACCATGGATATTTAGAGCTTATACTTTCTAATGATCAAGCTGAAGCGATTTGGCATTATACGCCAGACAAAAGAGTTGCTTCAAGAGAAATGGTAATTGGCAAAAAGTTGATTACTAAAAGTGGTTCGAACAAAATTGAAGAACAGCAATAAGAAATAGCTAAATGGCGAGCCAGAGAATTATATCTACTCGCCTATTTTTCCTTCTTCCTTCTCGGGTTGAATTGTCATAAATAGGATTGAATAGCCCGAAATCTCGTATTTCAATAGACTCTGGCTTCACTTTCTCATTTGAAATAAGTTTGTCTACCACAGATTGACCACGCATTTTACTCAGCCACTCATTGTACTCCTTTCCTCCCACATTATCGGTATGGCTATGCACAGTGATCAAGAAATTATGAAGATGAGGAATTGAGTCTAAAAAATGCTGTAGCTCTTTGTTCTGTTCTCGGTCTACGTAGAAGCTTCCACCTCCAAAATACACACTCTTAATAGCCGAAGGCTCACCAAAGCGTTGGGCAAAACCCAACGAGTTGATGCTTAACAGAATAGCAATGGATAGCAGAAGGGATTTCACGTGAATAATTTACAGTAAGAAACGATTTATGCCTAATTCTGTTTCTGAATTTAATGCCTTGCCTTACCTTGCAGACTTAGCAAACGCAAGAATTGAAGCAGATAATCCTCATCATGGGTATATGTGGTTGTGGAAAAACCACTGTCGGCAAAGAACTTTCTAAGTCTTTGGGAATACCATTCCTAGATGCAGATGACTTTCATCCTAGAGAAAATGTAATGAAGATGAGCCGAGGCCAGGCATTAACAGATGAAGATCGTTGGCCATGGCTCGCTGCAATTGTTGAGCATATTCAGCATAATCATAGAAACAGTTTTGTCTTGGGCTGCAGTGCGCTTAAAGAGTCTTATCGGGCATATTTAGGGCAAAGACTTCAAGTGCATCCTGTCCTACTAGAGCTATCATTCGAAGAGGCAAAAGCCAGAATGGATCAGCGTAAAGACCATTTTATGCCTAGCTCATTAATCCAATCTCAACTCGATACACTTGAAATTCCTAAAGATGGATTGAAGCTTTCGGCTACCACTCCTTTGAACGAATTGGTAGATAAACTCGATCAAAACTTCCGCAAGTTGCTGTAAATACCTAATTTCTGGGCTTTTAACGCGCTATGGAAAATCTTCAACTCTACTTAGCCATCCTTTCTGGAGTGGCTATCCTCCTATTTTTGATTATGAAATGGAAGCTAAATGCCTTCCTAAGTTTACTTTTTGCTAGTATTTGGGTTGGCCTAGTCGGAGGTCTATCGGGTGAAGAAATTATTGATTCCATTTCAAATGGAATGGGAAGCACACTGGCTTTTGTGGCTACTATTGTAGGGCTAGGCGCCATTTTCGGCTCACTTCTAGAACATTCAGGTGGCGCTCAAGCCTTAGCCAAATACCTCTTGAAGAAGGGCGGAGAATCAAGATCTAGACTAGCTCTATTAACTACTGGTTTTATAGTCTCAATACCTGTCTTTTTCGATGTAGGTATCATTATTCTTATGCCTATGGTGAAGGCTCTAGCCAAGAAAAGTAACCGTCATGTGCTTTATTATGGCTTGCCTTTACTCGTTGGCTTAGGTATAACTCATAGTTTTATCCCTCCCACTCCTGGTCCAGTTGCCGTAGCAGATATTCTCAATGTTGACCTTGGTTATGCCATTATAGTTGGGGCTTTGGTAGGTATTCCCATCGCTCTAATCTGTGGGCTTATTGTCAGTAAGTGCCTGGTTCCCAAAGACGAACCTATTGAAGTAGATGGTACATCTGAGGTTATGTCGTCCCAGATTGATACAAAGTTAGTTCACACCATTATGTGGATTCTAGGACTACCAATAGTCTTAATTCTAGTGGGCTCGCTTTTCGATACTCTAGCCAAAGAAGGAGTAATTGAACCCAATCAATTTATTGATGCTCTTGGTTTTGTAGGCCACCCATTTGTTTCCTTGCTAATAGGTACTCTATTAGCCCTATATTTTCTAGGGGTCAAAAAAGGAATTGGTAAGGAGGAGCTTTTTAAAGTAACCAATAACTCACTAGCACCAGCAGGGTCAATCATACTGATAACCGGTGCAGGTGGTGTATTAAAAACGGTGATGATTAATACTGGAATCGGTGATATTATTGCTCAAGGCATGATGAACACTAGCTTCTCAGTTTTGCTCCTTGCCTATTTGGTTACAGTGCTAGTGAGAATTATGCAAGGAAGTGCCACTGTAGCCATGCTTACTGGGGCAGGCATTGTAGCCGCGGTTCTCCCAGGTATGGACTTAAGTATGCTAGAAAAGACCTTTATTATGATGGCCATTGCCGCTGGTAGCATTGTACTTTCTCATGTGAATGACAGCGGTTTCTGGCTAGTAAATAGAATGCTGAACCAATCGGTTCAGCAAACTCTCAAATCTTGGACAATACTCTCTACGGTAATTTCTGTTACAAGCTTTGCTTTAATTTTTATAGCCTATCAGCTGGTTTAATCTTCCCACTCAGTGTGGAAGATTCCTGGCTTGTCTAACCTCTCGTAAGTATGACCACCGAAATAGTCACGCTGAGCTTGAATCAGGTTCAATGGTAGCTTCTCTGACCTGAAGGCATTGAAGTAGTTTAAACTTGCGCTCATTCCTGAAACAGCAATTCCTGCATTATGCGCAACAGAAATCACCCTATTAACAGAAGGAAGAAGTTCCTTGATTTCTGAAATGATATAAGCATCAAACAATAAGTGTTCTTTATTCGAAGAATCACTAAACGCTTCGCGAATGTGCTCTAACAATTCAGCTCTGATTATACAACCTCCTCTCCAAATTTTAGCAATTTCCGCTAAATCTAAACCATACTGATATTTAGACGAGGCCTCAAGCAACTGTCTCATACCTTGGGCAAAAGTCACTATGAAACTAAAATATAATGCCTTTTCAAGGTCAGTCTTGGTAAACCTACTCGGGTCACTTTGTGACTTGGGGTATACCAAAGCTGCTTTTTGCCTTTCTTCTTTAAATGATGAAAGTACTCTCATACTTACAGATGAATCAATTGCAGGAATAGGAATTCCAATGTCCATTGCGTTCTGTGAAATCCATTTTCCAGTACCTTTTTGTTTTGCCCTATCACTGATAACGTCAATCAGGTCTTTCGGTGATAAATCATCTTTCTTGGTAAATATGTCTGCAGTTATTTCAATTAGATAAGACTTTAGCTTGCCTTCATTGAACCCAGAAAATAACTCTGCTTGTTCTTTATTACTTAAGCCCAAACCAAACTTTGCGAGATCGTAAGTCTCTGCAATAAGTTGCATCAAACCATACTCAATACCATTGTGAACCATTTTAACGTAATGTCCGGCCGAGTTATCTCCAACTCTAGCGACACATGGTTCATCATTTACTTTGGCTGATACTGATTCTAGGATAGGAGAAATTAACTCATAAACATCATTGTCTCCTCCCGCCATCATACTCGGGCCCTTTCTTGCTCCTTTTGCACCACCAGAAATTCCTAGGCCTAGAAAATTAATCTCTGAATTCTTAAGTTTTGTAACCCGTCTCTCAGTATCCAAAAAGTAAGAATTCCCACCATCAATAAGTAAATCCCCTTTATCCAAAAAGGGCATTAAGTCATCTATTACACTATCAACTGGAGCCCCACTCGGCACTAAGAACATTACTTTTCTTGGAGTTTTTAATGAACGAATAAATTGCAATTTATCCGTAGTAGCACTTGCCATTCCATTCTGGCTTTCCCGCTTAAGAGCATCTACTTTCTCCTGATCTAAATCGTAACCAATGGCAGAAAAACCATTATCAGCTACATTCAGGATAAAGTTCTTTCCCATTACTCCAAGGCCAATGAGGCCAAAATCAAACTTTGCTTCAGACATATTTTTGCGTTTCTATAAGTAGGCTAAATGAATACGTTTTAGTTCCTCAAGTCTGCCACTAACCCATTATCTTTGAGCTCGGAACTTTCTGCGGTCAAACTGATTTAGTTCTTACAAAGAAACAAAGGCAATTCAAGGCAAAAAAGCTTAATGAAAAAAACTGACGATCAAGTCCTCGTAATATTTGGCGGCTCAGGCGACTTAACCAAAAGAAAACTCATTCCTGCTGTATTTAACCTGTTTAAAGGCGGCTTTCTGCCTAAATGTTATGCCGTTGTTGGTGTAGGCAGAACTGAATATTCTGATGAAGAATACCGTAAAAGTGTGGTATTTGAGAATGAGCACTTGAATGAAAAGGATAAAGTTTCTGAAAGCGACTTGAAGCGTTTTTCAGATCTAATTTATTATCAATCACTTGACACTAAAGACGTTGATTCTTATGCTAACCTAAAAGAAAAGCTTAATCAACTAGATCAGTCTAAAGCTACTTGCCACAATTACATATTTTACCTTTCAACCCCTCCTAGCCTTTATGAAGTAATTGCTGAAGGCTTAGCAGCTAACAACTTGAATAACCAAGAAGATGGCTGGACTAGGTTGATAGTGGAAAAACCATTCGGATATGACCTTGAATCGGCCAAGCATTTAAATGAGCACCTGCTCAAGTTCTTTGCTGAAGACCAGCTTTATAGAATAGACCATTACCTAGGCAAAGAGACTGTTCAGAACATGTTTGTGACTAGGTTTGCGAACAGCATTTTTGAGCCTCTTTGGAACCGTAATTATATTCACAGAGTAGAAATTACTGCGGCAGAAAGTGTTGGAGTAGAAAAGCGAGGCGGTTATTACGATTCATCTGGTGCTTTAAGAGACATGGTTCAAAACCATCTTTTTCAGCTAGTTGCATTAGTTGCCATGGAACCTCCTGTAAAAGCAGACGCTGAAAGCATTAGAAATGAAAAGCTCAAAGTTTTTCAAAGCCTCCGACCATATACAAAAGAAGATATCGCTAATCATGTAATTCGCGGTCAGTATATGTCTTCTACCATAAAAGGCGAAAAAGTACCCGGCTATCGCGAAGAAGAAGGCGTGGGTGAAGAGTCTAAAACCGAAACTTACGCAGCTCTTAAATTCTACATAGATAACTGGCGTTGGGCTGGTGTTCCTTTCTACATCAGAACAGGAAAAAGAATGCCAACTAGAGTAACTGAAGTAGTGATTCACTTTAAGCCAAATCACCATCATTTATTCTCTTCTAACTCTAACTTGGCCAACCCCCAAAACACGCTTGTTCTGAGAATTCAGCCAAACGAAGGAATCTTACTGAAGTTTGCCATGAAAATACCTGGTGCTGGTTACAATACCGAGCAGGTTAATATGGACTTCCATTACGATGACTTGAGCAACGTATATGTACCTGATGCTTACGAGAGGTTGATTCTTGATTGTATGCAGGGAGATGCTACGCTTTATGCTCGTGGAGACAGTACCGAAGCAGCCTGGGAGTTCATTGATCCAATTCTCAGAGCTTGGGAAAATGAAGAGATTCCAGTTTATGGATATCCTGCAGGAACTTGGGGGCCAGAAAATGCAGATACTTTAATTGAGGGTGAGCAAATGACTTGGCGCTACCCTTGTAGCAACCTTACTGACGATGGAAATTACTGTGAACTTTAAAGCCTAAACATGGAAGCTAAAATACTTCAAACACCTTTAGATACTGCCAAAGCCTTCGCGGACTTTATGTTAGAACAACATAGAGAAAATGGAATGCTTACCGTAGCCCTTTCTGGTGGCTCAACTCCAAAAATATTGTTCGATCTATTAGCCACGGACTACAAAGATAAGTTTAACTGGTCAGAGATTCATTTCTATTGGGGCGATGAGCGTTGCGTGCCTCCTACCGATGACGACAGTAATTTTAAAATGACTAAAGAGCACTTGTTGAACCTCATAAGAATGCCTGAGGCAAACATACATAGAGTGCTTGGCGAAAACGATCCGATAGAAGAAGCTGAAAGGTATAGTCAACTCATTGAATCAAACCTACCCAAACAAGAAGGCAACCCAGTTTTCGATATCATTATTCTAGGCATGGGCACAGATGGACATACGGCTTCTATCTTCCCTCATGAAATTGAGTTACTAGACAGCCCCAAAACCTGTGAAGTAGCTAACCACCCGGAGTCTGGCCAGAAAAGAGTAAGCTTAACCGGCCCTGTAATTAATGCTGCTAAAAATGCCTGCTTTTTAGTTACTGGCGACAATAAAAAAGAGAAGATCAAGCAGATTTTCGAAGATCATGAAGTAGCCAAGTCTTATCCTGCTTATCACATAAACCCTACTCATGGAGAGTTGATCTGGTTTATTGATGAGGCAGCCGCTGCTCAGCTAGAAGACTAGAAACATTAAAAGGTCTAGGACTAATAATTGCCTCAGACCTTTTTTATAAAACACATTAATCGTAATATTGCAATGTAATTATAAAACGACAGAGTCTTCAATTGAAGATATCAAAATCAAGAATAAGATCAGTCACAAAATATACCATTATGAAATTATCGGAAATAAAGAATCATCTTGAAAGTCTAACAGATGTGGTTTTTAAGTTGCCAAATGGAGAGGTTGTGCCTTCACATTTTCACGTTTCGGAAGTGGGTTCCATTAAAAAACACTTCATTGATTGTGGAGGAACAATTCGTAATGAAGACGTAATCAACTTTCAGTTATGGACATCAGTAGACTATGATCACCGACTGGCTCCGCAAAAACTAAAGTCAATTATTGAGCTTTCTGAAAAGCACCTTGACTTATCAGATGGAGAAATTGAAGTAGAGTATCAAGGTGAAACCTCTATTCAAAAATACGGGCTAGAATTGATTGATGGCGAATTTCAGCTTACATCTAAATTCACAGCTTGCTTGGCAGAAGACAAGTGTGGCGTACCACAAAAAAAACCAAAAGTGAGACTAAGCGCTATTGGTCAAAATGGAGCTTGTTCACCAAATAGCGGATGTTGTTAACATGAAACAAGAACTTAAAAGCACTATAGAAAAAGCCTCTGCCCTTCCTATCGGAGATCAGAGGTTAAGCGTCCTACAAACGCTGATCGACTACATACAAGCAAAACGAGATGCTAAGGAGTCAATCAACCTCAACTTTATTTGCACTCATAATTCTCGAAGAAGCCAGCTTTCTCAAATTTGGGCTAAAACAGCAGCACATATTAACGGTATTGATGTCAACGTTTTTTCTGGAGGTGTTGAAGTAACTGCATTTAATGAAAGAGCGGTAGCCTCATGTGAACGCTTGGGTTTTGATATTGAAAAGCTAAATAACTCGGAAAACCCCGAGTATATCGTACACATTGACCAAGACATCAATACCAAGTGTTTTTCTAAAGTGTATGACCATGCTGACAACCCGAAAACCGCATTTGCCGCAGTAATGACCTGCTCCGATGCTGATGAGAACTGTCCATTCATACCAGGGACGGAAAAGCGAATTCCTCTTACTTATGAAGACCCTAAAGCTTTCGATAACACAGACAAAGAGTCTGAAATGTATGATAAGCGAAGTCTACAGATTGCCTCAGAGCTACTACATGTATTCAAGCAGATTGATAATAACTGATTTGTAAATGATAATTTTAGGCTATGGATAAAATTAAAACCATAGCCTTCGATGCTGATGATACTTTATGGATGAACGAACCCATATTTACGGACACCAGACTGAAGTTTGAAGAGATTCTAGGTAAGTATATTTCCATTAACGAAAACCTTGAAAAGGAGCTTTACAGCGTAGAATCTAGAAACCTCAAGCTATTTGGTTACGGTATAAAAGGTTTTACACTATCTATGGTTGAGTCGGCTCTAGAACTCACCAACTATGCCATAAAAGGTAAAGACATTGAAAGAATAATCCTCCTAGGCAAAGAAATGTTAGAACATCCTGTTCAAGTTTTGCCAGACATAGAAGAAGTTCTAGATATTCTGGAGAACCATTATCATTTAATGATTATCACCAAGGGCGACCTTTGGGATCAAGAGAATAAAATTGCTCGCTCAGGGTTGATGCGCTACTTCAATACCGTGGAAATCGTCAGTGAAAAGAACACGGCTACATATAGAGAGGTATTAAAGAGAAACTCCATAAATGCTGCGGAATTCTTAATGATAGGCAACTCGCTCAAGTCAGATGTATTACCCGTAATTGAGATGGGATCACAAGCCATTCATATTCCCTTTCATGATACCTGGACCCATGAAATGATTGACAAATCTGAAGTAAACGAACTTACATACATAGAAATGTCTTCAGTTTCTAAACTCCCTGAATATCTGGGGGTTTAATAGATTAATGAAGCGCACTATTATAGTATTTGGGCTTGCTTCTTTGGCTTTAATTATTGGAGCTTGTGGCTATAATGTCTCAAACCCTGACGATATCCTTGTCGGAAAATATGAGGTAACATCTATTGAAATTTCAGGTTGCGACAACCCAAATGACAACTTCAGCTCTTCTTCCAAAGATTTTGGCTGTTCTATAGAAGGACACTACCAAACTTGTAATTCAATCACTTTGGAGTTGACCAATGACCGAGCCTATATACTTTCTAGAAATACGCGCACTATAGACAAGAGAATTGGCACCGTGTTAAACGAACGGCAACCTCTGGTTGGATACTACTCTTTTGATGGAGACCAGCTTAGAATCTGCTTTAATGGAAACTGTAATGGTGCTATATGGCAATTAGATGACAACTATCTCAACCTAAACATTCAACAGGCAAATGGTTGCACTGAAACCATTTTGGCCAATAAGCGCTAACCTAAAATGGATTTACTTGAGTTGAGCAGCTCAAGAACGGCATCTTTATAATTTCTTCCGATAGGTAATTCTACACCATTTACCTCTACTGCACTATTCGAAAATGCTTCTATTCTCTTTAGCGGTACTATAAAAGACCTGTGAATTCTTACAAAGCAGTCTTCTGGCAGCTTTTCTTCCAAAAAGCTTATTTTCTGTAAAGAGATTACCTCCTTACCCGGCAACTTAATTCGAACATAGTCTTTTAGACTTTCTATATACAGAATGTCTTTCAAGTACACCTTCACCATTTTCCTATCTGCTTTTAGGAAAATATGCGGATCATCAGATCTCAAGGCATCCTGCTGTTCAATTAACTCTGCAACCTCTACTTCGTGATTGTTTAAGACTTTATTTACTGCCTTCAGGAATCTCTGAAAAGAAATAGGCTTGAGTAAATAATCAGCTACATTCAATTCATAACTCTCTAAAGCATATTCTCTATAAGCAGTGGTAAAGATGATGCGGGCACTGGGATTCAACACTTTCAAAAACTCAATACCAGTGAGTTTGGGCATTTGAATATCCAGAAAAATTAGGTCTACAGCTTCTTTTTTTAGCAGCTCAAAAGCTTTTAAGGCATTATCGCACTCTGCCACCAACTCCAAGCCATCAATTTTACTGATGTGAGAAAGAATTACCTCCCTTGCTAAAGGCTCATCATCTACTACTAAGCATTTCAAGTTCATTGCTAAAAATTGAGTTTTAAGACCACTAAAAAGGAATCGGTAGATTCATGAATATTCAGTTCATGGGTTTCTGGATAAAGAATCTCTAGTCTGCGTTTAACATTTTTCAACCCAATTCCCTCTTTATATGCAAACTTGTCTTCAGCCTCTATATAACTGCTCTTACTGTTTTCAACTTTTAAAATCAGCCCCCTATGCTTTAAAGCAATATCTATAGATATCCATGAGCCCTCTAGTTCATCACTTGCTCCATGCTTAAACGCATTTTCAACAAAAGGCAAAATAAGCAATGGTGCTACACTTTCATCTCCATTTTCATTGGTTACATTGAGCGTAACATTAAGCCGATCGCCATACCTGATCTTCTCTAGCTCTATGTAATCTTTTACTAAACTGATTTCTCTAGAAAGAGGGACTCTATTCGCGTTACACTCATATAGCATATAGTCAAGTAATTCTGAAAGCTTCAAAACCACTTCTGGCGCTTCTTTACTTTGCTTAAGCGTTAACGCATATAAGTTATTTAAGGTGTTGAACAAAAAGTGAGGATGAATTTGAGACTTTAAGAATTTAAGTTCTGCCTCTAGCTTATCTTCAATCAATTGCTGGTTCTTTTTCTGTTCTTGGTACCAGTACTTAAACCACTTGCAAACCACGGCTACGGTCATAACCGGATATATATTATTGGTGTGCTTAAGAATTTTACCAACATTAATTAAAGGAGATTGGAAAGTATCACTCGGCCAGAAAAGAGGTTGCTGGATGAACAAATATTCAAACCAAGAAAGGGTGGAAAATACTATTACTACCCCTACAAAAGATAAAAAGAAAGCTGCAAACTTTTCTTTAAAGAGCAGCTTAGGCATCAAGATGTAGAGCGTTATATAAACTGCCGGAATCTGAACTAAGGCATGACTGGCCTGCACCGCAATTTGCTTGGCATACTCTTCTTCAAAACTTCCATACACTATTCCGAAAAACAGGATGTACACAGCCCAAAAAATGAGGTGCCAAATAACTCTTGGAGTTCTGAATAATATGTTTTCTAATCTGGGCTTAGCCATAGCAGTTGGTAAAGAAGACATCAAAACTAGCCTTTAAGTTTCTAATAATCATTGCAATAGACAAATTCAATTATAGCTCCCATCAACGTCTACTTAACATCGACCAAATGCAGAATCACTGCAAATACACCATTGGTCTTAAAAACAATTGAGTTGGTCTAAAAGGCATTTCTGCCTGAAACTCAAAGCTTAAAAGCTAGTAAAGGCACTAAAAGGTCAACAACTCAAATTATGAAAACTCACTTTACCATTGCCCTATTTTGGCTCGGTTTCTCCCTACTTTTTGCTCAGGAGCAAGACACGCGCAAAGCTTACAACTATTCAATTAGCCGTACAAATGAGCCCATTAATGTAGATGGCATCGCTGATGAAATAGCTTGGCAACATGCACCTAAAATAGACCATTTTATGAATCATTGGCCGGCCGATCAGGGTGAAGCCGAAGCACGCTCTGAAGTTTGGACGCTTTATGATGAGGAATACATTTACGTATTGGCTAAGCTCTATGATAATGGAGAAAGAATAGTTCAGACATTAAGAAGAGATAATGTAGACGGACATTGGAATAGCGACAATTTCACTGTGGTTTTAGATCCTTTTAACACCAAACAAAGTGGCTTTTTCTTTGGGGTGAATGCTGGTGGAGCTCAAGTAGAAGCCCTTCTGAACATTGAAAATGGAAATACTAATTTTGATGAAAACTGGGATAACAAGTGGTTTTCGGAAGTAAGAAGCTACGCTGACCATTGGATAGTAGAAATGGCTATTCCTTTTAAAACCCTTAGGTACAACAGCACCCAAACCGAATGGGGTGTAAACTTTATACGGGGCGACATGGAGCGGAATCACTACTCTACATGGACACAGTTTCCAGTTGCCTTTGGAGGTATAGACATTAATTTCATGGGAACGCTGCAATGGGATGCACCACCAAAGAAAGCTGAAGGCAAGGTGGTGCTCATCCCCTACTTGGCTGGCAGCACTCATCGTAACTATGAGGAAGAAACTGGCGAGAACGGTTATGAAAACAGTGCAGATATTGGCTTAGACGCCAAAGTAGCCGTAACCAGCTCGTTGAATTTAGACCTTACCGTTAACCCAGACTTTTCTAATGCAGATGTAGACCAGCAAGTAACCAACCTCAGCCGATTTAGCATATTCTTTCCAGAGCGAAGAAACTTCTTTTTAGAAAACGGAGACATATTCTCCAATTTTGGAGGCCGACAAATTCAGCCATTCTTTTCGAGAACAATTGGCCTAAATAAAGGGCAACAGGTACCTATTAAATACGGAGCACGACTTACCGGCAATCTAACGCCTAATATGCGCATTGGTGTCATGAATGTGCAGACAGGCGCTACCGATGAAGTTGAGCCAAACAATTATTCTGTTTTAGCAGCGCACCAGAGGGTTTTTAGTCGTTCTGTAGTAAAGGCAATTTTCATTAACCGTGCAGGCCAGAATGGAGACTATGCTAGAAATGGTGGTTTGGAATTCAATTATGTACATCCTTCCGGCTCTTGGAACAATACCATACGCTACCATTTGGCCACTAACGAAGAAAACCTAAGCAACAATCGCTATTACGGTATAGATGGAGGCTATAGAAATAGAAACATTATTCTGGGTTGGGCGATAGATGTTGTTGGAAAAAACTATGAAACCGAACTGGGATTCAACCCAAGGCTATATAATTACAATGCCGAAACTGAAGAAACTACTAAACAAGGTTACACTAAATTTAATCCGTGGTTTATGTATCGCTTTAGACCCAAATCGGAGTCTGCAGCCTTGAATATACACGGCCCAAGAACTTGGCATATTGGCTGGTTAAACACCGATGGTTCTCTCAATGAAAGGCGCCATGGCATTGGTTACGACTTCTTCTTTAAAAACACAATGGAACTCCGATTCAACCGTGTGTTTTTTGAAGCTAACCTTCCCGTTCCTACCAACTTAATTGGCAAAGATGCAGCCTTACCTGTAGGCAATTACCAATACACAGATAACTCCATATTCTTTATTAGCGACCGTAGAAAGGTAATAAACACCGAATTATCTCTAAGACACGGCACATTCTACAACGGTACCAAGAGTGGTTTTACCACAGCACTAAACTTTAGAACTCAACCGTGGGGTACTTTTGGGGTAAACTATGACTACAATAAAGTGAAGCTAGCAGAAGGATATGGCGAATCTGATCTTCACTTATTCAGGCTGAATGCAGAAATCAGCTTCTCAAATAAAATGTTCTGGACCACAGCTATTCAATACAATTCTCAAGCAGAGAATTACAATGTCTTTTCTCGTTTTCAATGGCGTTACAAGCCCATGTCTGACTTGTTTATAGTCTACACGGATAATTATGGTATAAATGGACTAAACATAAAAAATCGTCAATTGGTATTTAAAATAACTTATTGGTTGAATATGTAAACTGACTGAACAAAGCCTCTCATCAAGCTACACTTACAATTATAAGTATAAGTCTAATCTACCCCCTGATGACCATATGATTATTCTTTGCAACTAATTAATGGCATCTGTGTACTAGAAGTAATTATATTCAAAAGAACAGGGTGCGAACCAAGTACAAACGACCTTTATGAGCATATTAAATCAAGTCCATATTTTTGATTTATCAGTTAAGATGACAAATTTGTTTTCTGGGTTTAAACAAATGTCTAAATAAAATATCTTATGAATACACACAACTTAAAACTCGCTGTTCTCAGCTTATTAATCAGTCTTGTGAGTTTTTCATCAAATAGAAGAAGTGATGTAATGTTTCCCGATAAGGAAACAATTCTAATTGAAGATTATGCTAACTATGATAACTTTTTTCCAATTGCCACATTGGATTTCAGTAACAAAGGTATCAAAGACAAAATCCATATAGTTTACGTTAGTTTCGACCCAAGTATTGATCACTACAAACCCTTCTCTCCAAACGATAATATAGATGAATTCACCTTCAGTATTACCGATAATGGATTATACAAACCAACTTTTGAAAAATCTGCATTAGTAATTGGGAAAGACTTTGAAGAACACTTGAAAATTGCGCAAGAGACTTACACTGAAGCTAAATCTAAAGATTCGACCTCACCTAAAGTAAGAATAATGAAATATCTAAGCTGGTGGCAGGGAGATCAAACTCCAGTAAACTCATTAGGAAATAAAATGAAATTCATCTGCCAAATAGATATTTTGTCAATCGCTAATGATGATTGTAGGCTCTTTGTCTTTTATGATGAACATGATCAAGTGGTAAAGCACATTTATCAAAGAACCTAATCAATTATATAGCCCCCACTAGTCTGTATAAAGCAACTCTAGTTATTCTTGAAAGCTCTATGCACTGGCACTCTTAAAAGCTATCAAACAGCAGAAAGCGGAAATATTTGAATTACAACTTCAGGTTTTCAGTAATTGCTAATACCGCAAAAAAAAATGCAGCCAGAGGCTGCACCTTTATTAATTAACGATTAACTATTTCTTGAGTAATGAGTCCAGAATGTCTTCTGGCCTGTAGTACTGAAAAGTCTTATCATCAGACATGGCCACGAACAACCCTTTTCTAAAAGTGTCATTCAGTGGAATACTGGTAATTTCTGAGCCATCGCTCTCGTTGGTAGATACCTTTACTGCGCCTAGCTCATCATGCTGATGTGGGTTACCGTTTGTTCCTTCTCTAGGGAATATTCTGAACATATTGGCTTGCTGATCGGAAATAAGGATGAACCCAGTTCCGTTGCCTGTGTCATATATGGAGATGCCTTCATTATCGTCTCTGAAACCCTCGGTTCCGAATAAGGCTAATTCCTCATTTCCCTTCTCTGGGTCTGCATAGTACTTGCGAGTCCCTACATTTTCATCAGAGTAATAGATAAATCCCAACTCATGATCTACGGCAATAGACTCTATTTCCTTAGTGCCACTAAACTTACCGAACTTTCGCACCAATGTGGCTTGTAAGGCTCCTGTAGAGTCTGCTTCTAATAAATACTGCCACAAGTAACCTTCAGTCGGGCCATTCTTTCTGCCCATAATCACAAAAGTCTTATTATCAGATGGTCTCTGATAAAGTGAGATACCCATCAGGTCTCTGTGCTCAGGTGCTGTTTCACCTTCAAACATAGGGAAACCGCCATTGTCTATTGGCTTCATATTTGGAACAGAAAACACCCTAAGCATAGAGTTCAACCTCTCTCCTGTCACGGCAAAATCTACTGTATCATTGCCAACAGAAAGGTTATACCCTACGTCTACATTATTCGGGCGCTTAAGATCTCTCACTACTTTTTCAGGAAAAATCCTTCCTTCCAAGTCGTATACATACAAAGCACCATCAGCATCTTTATCTGTACCTATAACTAAGCTCTTGGACGGATCGGCTTTGTTAATCCAAATAGCAGGATCGTCAGAATCGTGCTTAACAGGCTCGGTTGTCAATACTGGTGCAATTGCGGGTACATTATTGCCACAGCTGGCAACAGCAATGGCTAGCACACCTATTATTAAATTGAACTTCTTCATATTGAATATTGATAAGGAAGCCTTAAAAGCTTTTCGTCATTCCCGACCCTGATCGGGAATCTCCTCAAAAGGTTCAATAGTCCCTAGGAGATCCCCAATCAAGTTGGGGATGACGGTTCTATTTTGCTTTTAAGGCAACCCTACTTTTTACTGATTATTAAACAAGTCGAACTTAAGACCTGCGTTGAACCTTACATTGTAGTATTCCATTTGCATGGTTCTGCTACTCTCGCCCTGATAGTATCTCAATGGCTGATTTGTAAGATTGTTCACCTCAAAGAAGAATCTCCACTGCGGAGTGAAAGCATAAGAACCATTCACATCTAGAAAAGTCTGCTTGTCGTAGAATCTATCTTCAAAAGCCTCTCCACCTAGTTCATCAATGTAATCGCTAGCATAGTTCAAAGAAGCTCTCAGTACAAGCTTATCAGTCTCATAAGAAAGTGAAGCATTGAACATGTTATTCGCTGTTCCTGGTAGCTCTAGGTCTTCGTTTTCTCTACCCTGAATACCCGTAGTGCTAGACTGAGTCAATGTATAGTTCAAATAAAGCCCTAGGCCTTTCCAAATTTGTCTTTGGAACGATACTTCTAAACCGTAAATCTCGGCTGTTCCACCATTCTCGAAAGTGGTAAACTCAAGGTCGTTTCCGAAAGAAGGATCAACGTATCCTTCAATCACTCTTTCATAGATGAATTTATCTATGTCTTTATAGAATACTCCACCAGAAACGATACCGATGTTCTCGAAGTAGTTTTCATACATCAAATCGAAGTTCATTGAAGTGGTTGGCTCCAAATCTGGGTTACCTCTTACCAACTCTTCATCGTCTGGGCTAAATTCAGCATAAGGCACCAAGTCGAAATAGTTAGGACGTGCGATAGTGTTGGTCCAAGCAAATCTTAAAATGGAGTTATCACTGAAATTGTAATTTAAGTGAACACCAGGCATAAAGTTGCCATAGTTTTGACTATCTGAAGCTTCAGAAATATCGTCATTATCTACATCTAAAATAAAGCCTGAATAATCAATGCTTGTGCCCTCGTATCTCAAACCTATTATACCAGAAAGGTTCTCATTCAACTGAACATCTGCCATAGCATAAGCGGCATAGATGTTTTCTGTAGCTGTATAGTTACCAGGCACATACTCTCCTAGCTCATCAGACTCATCGAACAAAGCACCATTCTTTAAATCTAGATTACCCAAGAAAGCTGGAGAACCAAAACGCCCCACTCTGTACTGACTTCCTGCTAAATAGTCTGGGTTACTGTAATCGTTGGTAGGAATATCTCCTAAAGTTGCACCAAAGGCATCTTCATCTAAAGGCTCATAAGAATAGAAAACATTGTCTCTAAGCTTGTTCTTGTTTCTAAGTCTTGCACCAAATTTGATCAAAGTGCTGTTCGAAACGGGCTTTTGGAAATCTATTCTAGCGTTGAAATCTTCATCTTCAGTATAATCATGATTTTCGCTAATCTCGTTTAAGCCAATGCCTAAATTATCAGCTGAATTACTCAAAATAGCCAATGGAAATTCTGGATCTGATAGATTCACATTTACCGACTGGTCTGACTCTCTGTAAGAAAGGTATCTCTCATTTGGTCTATCTTCTGAAGCTTTAGCATAGGTAGCAGACCAAGTCAATTTTAATGTATTGAAGAGGTGTTCACCTTTAAGGGAAATATTTCTATTTCTTTGATCCTCCAGTCTTCTCTTTTTTACCCTGTCGCTATCCAAACCTCCTTTAGTCTGAAATTCTACCCTCGCTCCTTGTGGAATGTTATATACTCCTGGAGATGTTTCAACGGCTATGCCGTCATCAAAAGCATCATCTAACTGAGAAACTCTCATTCTGAATCTGTTTTCCCAATCGTCTCTCCAATTGTAAACACCAGAAAGATATAGCTTATGATTCGGGTTAATTTCATAGTCTAAAGCTAGGTTGAAGCTTCTTCTTACCCTTTGAACCTGATACTCTCTAATATCGAACTCTTCGATAACAACTCTATCAAAATCATCTTTGTACCAAACAGCCTCAACATTGTCTGAACCGAAATCGTGATTGTTATAGCTAGCAGAGAAAACTGCGCCTAACTTATCATTAGCAAAACGGTTGGAAGCAATAACTGAACCCGTCCAAATTGGCTTTTCTGAAAGAAAGTTAAAGCCTGAAGCTAGAGTACCTGAAACCCTCTTGCCAGAAGGAGCAGAACGAGTAACAAGGTTTACCGAACCACCAATTGCATCAGCATCCATATCTGGCAATACTGCTTTATTTACCTGAATAGTTTGAATCAGATCGGAAGGAATAAGGTCCAATTGAATGTTTCTATTGTCTCCCTCTGCTGAAGGAATACGCTCGCCATTCAGAGTTACCGAGTTCAACTGAGGCGCAAGACCTCTTACAATGATATTTCTAGCCTCCCCTTGGTCATTCTGGATGGTGATACCAGGAATACGTTTCAAAGCATCTCCAATATTTGCATCAGGGAAACGGCCTATCTGGTCAGCAGCAACAACGTTGGTAATGTTTGCATTGGTTTTCTGCTGGTTCAAAGCTTTAGCCTGCCCTTTCAGACGATCTCCCATCACAATTACTTCTCCGCCTTCGGCATAACCTGCCTCCATCTTAAAATTAAGTTCGGTAGTAGCACCTGCATTAATTGTAACTGTTTGCTCAATCTTTTTATAACCTATAAACGTAACTGTAAGCGTATACTCGCCTGCCGGTATATCTATAATAGTATAGTATCCATTGGCATCTGTAGGAATACCTTTTTGCGCATTGGTTAGTACCACGCTAGCCCCTGGCATTGGTAGGCCAAGCTCATCGATCACACGCCCGGTTAAAGCTCCTCCTTGTGCATAAGCCAAGGCCGAAACCGAGAAGATCATTGTTAATGTGAGTAAGAGTTTTTTCATAGTTGTTTGTTGAATTTTTACTGGAGCAAAAATGAAAATGGCCTTAGAACAGGTGATGAAGAGACTATTAATTGTGTGATAAATTGAGGACAAAAAACGTTAACAAAACATAGACAGCCATTACTAACACATTGATATTAAGCACATTAACAAACACACCAATGTTAACAGCTAAATAGTGCTAGTAATTGATTAAAAACTCTTTAAGCTTGTTGGCGGCTTCTGTATTCAGCTTTTTCTTGAGACGATAACGAGACACTCTTAGGCTATCGGTGCTAATGCCCAAGATGGTGGCTATATCTTTTGAAGAGATTCCCATACGGATGAGCGCGCAGAGCCTGATTTCACTTTCGGTAAGGTCGGCAAACTCCTTTTTTATTCGGTGAGAAAAGTCGTCATGTACCTGATTGAAACTATCTTGAAAATGCTCCCACTCTCTATCGAACTGAAACCCCTTGTCTATGGAGTTGGAAAGCTTACTGACAACATCAGACTTCATTTTGTTCTCCTTATCCAGTACGCTGATCTGTTCACGCAAATCTTTTAGCAATCGGTTCTTTTGAATAATATGAAGTGTCTTGGTGGTCAGGTCTTGGCTTCTGGCTTCTAGCTCTAGGTAGAACTGTTCTTCTTTCAGTTTTTTATTTTCTAACTGCGTCTGAAGTGCCTTTTGCTCTAGCTCTATGTTCTCAATCTTTGCATCGCTCAAGGCCTTTTGGGCCTTAAATGCTTCTGTTGCATTAGTTCTTCTTTTCCGCTCCTGTATTGCTACTAGCGTAACGAAAAATATAAGGCCAAGAGACCCAACAATGACTGTATTTCTGGTTTGTCTACCAATGCGCTGTTCTGCCTCAAGCTGAACTATGGCCTGCTCCTTCTCTTGCGTTTCATAGAGTGTTTGAAAATTGGCAATCTGCCCTGCAATTTGAGAATTGAATAGGTTTTGACTGAATTCATAAGCACTATCATAATACATCAGAGCCAGCGATTCCTGACCATCGGCCCGATATACTTTGGCTAAATCATGATAGGCACTAAGTATTTCGTAATTCAGGTTTAAGCTATCGGCTAGTGCTAAAGCCTTATTGGTATACACAACCGACTCCTCTACAATTCCACGCTTTCTATACGTGTCACCAATATTATTGAGTGTATTCACCAATGCTGGTAAATTATTACACACAGAATCGTACTTAGCCGATTGCAAAAAGTAGTCGTAGGCCTGTTCAAACTGACCCAGGTCTTCATAGATACTACCAATATTATCATGAATGATGGCCAAGCCTCGGCTATCGTCTAACGCTTCGTAGAGCTCCAATGCTTTGTATTGATAAAAGAAAGCTGAGTCAGAATCGGCCGTTTTTTCATAGTAGTGCCCAATCACCCCATAGGTTTCTGCCAAGCCGCTTGAATCATTGAGCAACAAAAAGAGTTTTCTAGACCTATGATATTCATTTAAGGCTTTGTCCCATAAATCATGAAATTGATAGGCCGCCCCTAAAGCCAAAAGAGTTTGAGCCGTTTCATTGGTAGCGTTGAGCTCTTGAAAAACCTTGAGCGCATCGGTTAGGTAAGAAATGGCATTGTCATAGGCACCTTGTAGATAGAATATTTCACCCATGGTTCGCTTAGCTACCGCGTAGTTATGATCATCAGCCTGAGAAAGAGCTTCGTCCATAGCTAGCTTTGCGTAAAAAAATGCTGAGTCTGGATCGCTAGAAGCGTAAAAACTACCTAACTCATTAAGTGACCTCAACTGAACCGATAGTGTATTGGCCGAGTTGGAAGAGGTAGGAATAAGCACATTATTGCTTTTGATCTGCCCTAAAGCGGAAGCAGAACAAACTAGAAAGAGCAATAAAGTGAGCGTACTCCGAAACATCAGAGCAAGCTAACCTCACTATGTTAGCCCAAAGGTTAGTGAATTTGAAGTTTGTGTGAAGTTTTGGATTTTTAAGTACATAGATGATAGTACAGAGTATTGAGTAGATAGTATTGAGACATTCAATCATCGAAATCAGTTGTTCGTAATCCTGTGCGGACTGCTACTATTACTAAAACTCTATTAACCAAATCACATACTAAGAATGATAGGTACTCGCCAAAGGCAAAGTACCAGTTACATTAGCAGACAAATGAGTGCTAGGTGATTTAAAATCTTAAGCAGTTTTATAAAAGGTCTGAATTCATCATATTCATTCCTCAATACTTAAACACATGCTACTCCCTCTAAACTGCACAGTTAATTACATCGAAGATTTCCTAAGTCCAAAAGAGTCTCTCGCACTTTATACTCTGTTAATTAAACAGTATAAGTTAGATAAAGCCAGAACTAGAATAGAGGCTGGAGGTCGGATTATAGAAACTGATGGCTTCAAAATACTCTTTTCTATGCCCGATCTGATTGCCAGGAACACGCACCCTGAACATATTCATGGCAAATCATATCCATTTGAGGGCCTGATGCAAGACTTAAAAGACAAAGTGGAAAAGATCTCTAATCAAAGCTTCGACTTAGCCATGTGCCTATACTATCCTGATGGTTCCTTTTATGCTCCCTATCATTCGGATCAACAAACCTCAGGAGTAAAAACTATTCTGCCATCACTTAGCCTTGGAGAAGTAAGAGAATTCAGTTTTAGAGATAAGGAAACAGAATCTACCTTTTCCTTAGATCTTGCTAATGGAAGCCTCCTTATTATGGGTGAGAACTGCCAGAAAGATTATGAACACAGCTTGATCAAGAACGAAAAATATCAACGGCCTAGAATCAATATCACTTTCAGAGAGGCAGCATTCCAATAGAAGCCCCCATTAAAGAGATAATAGTACATAGTATCTAGACTTACTTGAAGTATGTACCTACGCCTTTGTTGGTCTTGTGACCAATAAATCTGATGAGTCATGCTTAGAGACTCGTTGGTGAAAACACCAACGAGGGCTTGGAGTACCTAGAATCTATAAAAATGACTAAGTCAAATTCCATGCTCAACGGCTGGTTTTAAATGATAGTACAGAGTTTTGAGTAGATAGTATTGAGACATTCAATCATCAAAATCAGTTGTTCGTAATCCTGTGCGGACTGCTACTATTACTAAAACTCTATCAACCACACCCATGCTAAGAATGATAGGTACTCGCCAAAGGCAAAGTACCAGTTACTTTAGCAGACAAGTGAGTGCTAGGTGATTTAAAATCTCAAGCAGTTTTATAAAAGGTCGGAATTCATCATATTCATTCCACAATACTTAAACACATGCTACTCCCTCTAAACTGCACAGTTGATTACATCGAAGGTTTCCTAAGTCCAAAAGAGTCTCTCGCACTTTATACTCTGTTAATTGAACAGTATAAGTTAGATAAAGCCAGAACTAGAATAGAGGCTGGAGGTCGAATTATAGAGACTGATGTCTTCAAAATACTCTTTTCTATGCCCGATCTGATTGCCAGAAACACGCATCCTGAACATATTCATGGCAAATCATATCCATTTGAGGGCCTGATGCAAGACTTAAAAGACAAAGTGGAAAAGATCTCAAATCAAAGCTTCGACTTAGCCATGTGCCTATACTATCCTGATGGTTCCTTTTATGCTCCCTATCATTCGGATCAACAAACCTCAGGAGTAAAAACTATTCTGCCATCACTTAGCCTCGGAGAAGTAAGAGAATTCAGCTTTAGAGATAAGGAAACAGAATCTACCTTTTCCTTAGATCTTGCCAATGGAAGCCTTCTTATTATGGGTGAAAACTGCCAGAAAAATTATGAACACAGCTTGATCAAGAACGAAAAATATCAACAGCCTAGAATCAATATTACTTTCAGAGAGGCTGCATTCCAATAGAAGACCCCATCAGAGAGATATAAGTACATGGTATCTAGACTTACTTGAAGTATGCACCTACGCCTTTGTTGGTCTTGTGACCAATAAATCTGATGAGTCATGTTTAGAATCTCGATGGTGATAACGGTAACTAGGTCACACAAATAAATTTCAGGGCTTGTTTTTAATAATTAACCTGCTAAATTCCTGTTTTTCAGAACTTTAAATGTAGAAGAAATGAATATTATAGAAAGAATACCGTTTAATAAACTATTTATTAGAAACAATCTTGGTTATAGTCCAGTAAGAAAAATTAGAAATGGTAGTATTACTTATTTACCTACTCAAGCTAAAAGTGAAGGACATTTTATAATGCTCTATAAAAATGGTCTTATTGAAGATTTTACAACTGCTGATTATCTAATAAGTAAGAATGATTTAGGAGAAGATACAATTATTGGTTTTGTTGAATCTACAATAACTAAGTCATTTAGAAGGCAATAAAAAAACTCCGTATAGGGCTTTATGCCTTTGTTAGCCTTGTGACCAACAAATCTGATGAATCATGCTTAGGGGCACGTTGGTGACAACACCAACGAGGGCTAGGAATCAATATTACTTTCAGAGAGGCTGCATTCCAGTAGAAGCCTCCACTAAAGAGATAATAGTACGTAGTATTTAGATTCACTTGAAGTACGCACCTACACCTTTGTTGGTCTTGACCAACAAATCTGATGAGTCATGCTTAGAGACTCGTTGGTGAAAACACCAACGAGGGCTTCGGCAAGCACCAGTCACTACGGCAGAAAGGTGAGATTTCTTATACCGGTCATCAAGGTTTAAACCTTGAGCTAAAGATCAATCTTCTTAACCTTTCGTTTGGCTTTCCAGTAGCCCCAAAGTAGCTTGGGGCTTATGGCTTTTTTCCTCTAGAAGCTTCTAGCATATCCCACATCTCTTGAGGAATCTTTTCTAGGTGACTGAACTCACCAGCACCCATTAGCCATTCGCCACCATCAATGGTCACTACTTCTCCATTTACATAGGCAGAATAATCTGACATTAGATAAGCCGCTAGGTTAGCTAGCTCTTGGTGCTCTCCTACTCTACCTACAGGCACTAGCTTTGCTGGGTCAAACTTCTTCACTAAGTCACCTGGCAACAGCCTACTCCAAGCGCCTTCTGTCGGGAATGGCCCAGGGGCAATAGCATTTAGCCTGATTTTATACTTAGCCCATTCAACGGCTAATGATCTCGTCATAGAAAGCACTCCGGCTTTAGCACAAGCAGATGGCACCACATAACCAGAGCCTGTCCAGGCATAAGTGGTTACAATATTGAGAACCGTACCAGCCTGTTTTTGCTCAATCCACTTCTTCCCTAAGGCAAGGGTAAAATTGGTTGTACCCTTTAGCACAATATCTATGATGGTATCGAAAGCTCTATTGGAAAGTCGTTCTGTTGGGCTTACAAAGTTACCGGCTGCATTATTCAAAAGACCATTAATTTGACCGAAACGCTCTTCAGTCACCTTCAGCACATTTTCTACCTGCTCGTAATCTCGCACATCGCATTGTACCGGTAACACGGTTCCTCCCGTCTCCTCTTCCAACTCTTTAGCCGACTTTTCAAGTACCTCAATCTTTCTACTTGTGATTACCAAATTGGCTCCAAGCTCCAAAAAATACTTGCCCATAGATCGGCCTAAACCTGTTCCACCACCTGTAACAATAATGGTTTGCCCTTTGAGCGCACCATCTTTTAACATTCCATCAGTTCTCATTTATCCGTTTTTCTAAAGTGAGTGAACCTTCAAGATATCAAAAATATTCTCTGCATGCATAACATTTTTTAGGGCTATCCTTTAAAAGTCAAAACAAGCCAAGGGCTCAATCAATTCTCAGATGAATTCAGCATATTTGCTTTATATAAGCAACAACATGAAACGTCTTAAAACTCAAATATTATTTGCCTTAGCCACATCTATTATGCTTAGCTCTTGTGTGGCCAAGAAAGAATTCGATGCTCTTTTTAATGAAAAAACCAACCTAGAGAACGAAAACGCTTCACTCAAAGAAAACCTGGAGATTGCTGAAGAGAAAATCAGCAGACTAGAGGTTCAGGTAGAAGAATACAAAGCCAAAAATGAAGCTACTCAAAACGATCTCGATGTATTGACTAAAGAGTATAATACTGTAAAAGGAAATTATGAGCGAGTAAAGCAGTTATACGACAATCTACTTTCTAACAGCAGCCAGTTGAACTCTGACTTGGCTCAACAGCAACAAAGGCTTTTGGCTATTCAAGACGATCTGGAAATTGAAAGGAAGAAGAATCAAGAACTGGCCGAAGATCTTTCTAAAAGAGAAGCCCGGGTAGCCGAATTAGAGAAATTGATTGCGGATAAAGATGCGGCTGTTCAACAATTGAAGAAAAGAGTAACCGATGCTTTACTCAACTTCAACGAGAATGAGCTCACAGTAGAAGTAAAGAATGGAAAAGTATATGTTTCATTGGCCGAAAAGCTCCTTTTTGGTTCTGGAAGCACAAAAGTTGATGCCCAAGGAGCAAACGCGCTAAAACAACTCGCTGCTGCACTTAAAGGAAATAGCGAAATAAATATTATGGTGGAAGGCCATACGGACAATGTGCCAATTTCTAGAGCTTCTCAATACATGAATGATAACTGGGATTTAAGTGTAATGAGAGCCACTTCTATTGTTAGAATTTTAGTAAGCAACGGTGTAAGCCCAGAGACTATTACCGCTTCGGGCAGAGGTGAGTTTTCTCCTGTTGCCGTAAACAACACCCCTGAAAACAAGGCTTTGAATAGAAGAACGGAAATCATCCTTACACCAAAACTCGATGAACTCTTCCAGATTCTTGAAACTTACTAAACATTTCGGCTGAAAAAGAGATTTTCAACTCATGAGTGATCAAAACGAATATTCAGAATTGAGCAATGACGAGCTCTCTCGTAAGTTGAACAAATTTAAGAAGCTACAACTAGGCATTTTTATTGCCGCGCTTGTAGCTTCTGTAGCCGTAGCAGTGGTGTCATTTTCCAAAAATGCCACACAAGGGTATCAGATTATACCTTTATTTCTTATTGTCGGAATTGCCTATCCGTTTATGGCTTTTGGAGGAATTAGAAAAAAGATTAAAACTGAATTAGACAGCCGCTCAAAACATTGAGGCTCTTTCCATCATCCAAGCGCATAAAAGTGCACCGTAAGTTCCTAAGGCATAACCTAGCACTGCCAATAACACACCAACAGGTGCTAAAGCAGGACTAAAAGCAGATGCTACTACTGGTGCTGAAGCTGCACCACCTACGTTGGCCTGACTTCCTACGGCTACAAAGAAGAATGGTGCTTTCACTAATTTAGCTACCACTATCATTATAATTACATGGAACAACATCCAGGTAATTCCAATCAGGAATAGCCCCATATTGTCGAATATCTCCTGAATATTCATCTTCATACCAATAGTGGCCACCAGAATAAAGATGAACACACTGCCTAATCTGGAAGCACCAGCACCTTCATACTTTCTAAACTTTGTGAATGAAAGCCCCACTCCTATAGTAGTTGCAATAACAACCAACCAGAAGAAGCCAGAAGCTAGTGACTCTAAAGAGTATTTCGCTAACCATTCTTTTCGCTCTTCAAGCATGGGTGAAATAACATCTGAACCCCAATGAGCTAAGGCAGTCCCTCCAAAAGCAAGGGCGAGAATAACATAGGTTTCTGGTAGAGTAGGAATTTTTGCAATACTAGCCTGATACTTTTCTACTCGGCTTTTTAAATCATCAATAGCAGAAGTATCTGATTTTAACCATGCATCAATTTTCTTGGTGATACTCGCACCGTAAAGCAAAAAGCCCGTCCAAATGTTGGCACAGATTACATCTACCACAATCATAGTAGCAAACAAGTCGTCACCTACTTCGAAAATTTCTTTCATAGAAGCTTGATTGGCCCCACCGCCAATCCAACTACCAGCCACAGTAGTAAGACCTCGCCACACCTCTTGACCATCACCAACATCTAGCACACTAGGCGCAATGGTAGAAATGAGTAGAATTGCCAATGGTCCGCCTAGCACAATGCCAAAGGTAGCAGCCAAAAACATAATGATTGCCTTGGGACCAAGGTTCAGAATTCCTTTTAGATCTATACTCAAACAAAGTAGAACTAGGGAAGCCGGCAATAAATACCTAGAGGCTACAAAGTAAAGATTTGACTCTTCGCCATCAATCAGTCCGAATGGCCAATTGAGCAGCGCAGGTAGAAAATAGCAAAGCAAAATGCTTGGTACAAAGGTGTAGAACTTCTTCCAAAATGGCTTTTGAGAGCTCGATGTGTAAAATACCCAGGCCACAACCATAATGAGAAGACCTAGTACAATAGCATCGTTGGTAAAGTAAGGCATTGATTCAGCTTTTGTTCGGTTTCAAGTATATACAATTTTGATCAACCTACATTCTATTTTAACTTCTATTGGTTCTGATAAGCTTTTTTAGATTTTTATATGGATGCCCATTATAACTGTGCAGAAACACATATATTCGGGTTTTAAAATTTTAATGAATGGCAACTAGAGGAGGATTTTCAAGCAGACTCGGTTTTATTGCTGCCGCAGCAGGTTCGGCAGTTGGTTTAGGTAACATTTGGGGTTTCCCATATGAAGTAGGACAAGGTGGTGGTGCCGCATTTGTGGTAATGTACCTGATTTTCTGTTTCATTTTGTGTTATCCGGTAATGATTACTGAAATAGCCATTGGTAGAAAAACTGAGAAAAACCCAGTTGGGGCATTTAACGCCTTAGGCTACAAAAAATGGAACTTCGTGGGTAAAATGGGAATCTTTAGTGGTTTCTTAATCCTCTCCTTTTATAATGTCATCGCTGGTTGGGCATTTGGTTACATCTTTGAAATGGCTTCTGGAAACTTCGGAATTGCAGATCAGTTCGGAGAATTTGTAAAAGACGTTTTCAAGGTTGGAGCCTACGGACTTCTCTTTATGGTTACCACAGCTTACGTGGTTTCGAAAGGGGTTTCTGGTGGTATCGAGAAGGCTGCAAAATTCTTAATGCCAACATTAATCATCATGATTTTAGCTTTAGTGGTTTACTCTCTTACTCTTCCAAATGCTATTGAGGGTTTGAAGTTCTATCTAATTCCAGATTTCTCTGAGATTAATGCCGAAGTAGTAACCAACGCACTTGGTCAGGCTTTCTTCTCTCTTTCATTAGGAATGGGTGCGCTAATCACCTACGGTTCTTACGTAAACAAAAAAGAAAATATAGTTTCTGCTGCAGCATTCATTACACTAGCCGATGTTGGTATTGCTGTTATAGCTGGTATGATGATCTTCCCACTCATCGGGTTTATGAGCGAAGGCTCAATGGATGGTGTAGGTAGTGGCCCTGCCCTCATCTTTGTAACGCTCCCTCAGATATTCGGTACCATTGGAGGTTCTTTAGGAGCAATTGCTGGTACAGTATTCTTTGTACTACTTTGTTTTGCCGCTCTAACTTCAACTGTTTCTCTGCTAGAGGTTCCTGTAGCCTACGTTGTAGATGAGAAGAAGTTAGCTAGAAAGAAAGCTGTTTGGATTGTTGCCGGACTTATCTACTTGATTGGAATTCCTTCATTGTTAGGAAATGGATACTCTGACTTCTTCAGCAACTTTATTACTTACCCAGGTGCTGAAAGTGCAACTGACTTCTTGAGCTTTATAGCCAATGTAGCGAATGATTCATTCCTTCCGCTAGGAGGTTGTTTAATTGTATTCTTCGCAGCACACGTATGGAAGAAGCACAATTTAGACGAAGAGTTAGCCAATGGCTCACCAAACTACAAAGGTTCATTTGTTCAGAAATACCTTCATTTTGCTATCAGCTATTTAGCACCAACTATTTTGGCTTTCATCTTTATAATTACAGTATTAAAAACATACTTTGGTATAAACCTTTTTTAAAGCTTAGACTATTTTAAGATATTGAATCCTCTCTTTAAACGGAGAGGATTTTTTATGCTTAAACTACAACTAACACTTCTTGCAGGGCTTCTCTTATGCCTTTCTGCCCATGCTCAATATCCTTTAATAGAAAGTAGAGCATACATCTGCAAACAGACCATTGGAGAACTTAAAATTGATGGATTGCCTAGCGAAGAGTCATGGCAATTAGCTCAGTGGACAGATGAGTTCGTAGATATTGAGGGCAACAAACGCCCCAAGCCTTACCATAAAACTAGAGTGAAAATGCTCTGGGATGAAGACTATCTTTACTTCTATGCTGAATTAGAGGAACCACATGTTTGGGCGAAGCTGAAAGAAAGAGATACGGTAATCTTCTACGATAATGACTTTGAAATATTTATTGACCCTGACGGAGATACGCATTCTTATTACGAATACGAAGTCAATGCATTTAACACGGTTTGGGATCTGATGTTAACAAGGCCATATAGAGATCAAGGCCAGGCCATAGACAATTGGAACATCAACGGACTTAAATCGGCAGTTCATATTGAAGGCACCCTGAATGACCCTTCAGATAAGGATAAATATTGGGCTATTGAAGTGGCCATGCCTTGGACTACTTTAGAAGAAGCGGCTGCAAGGGGCGGCCATCCGCAACCAGGAGATACTTGGAGATTAAACTTTTCTCGCGTTCAATGGGATACTGAAATTAAGAATGGCCAATATGTAAAAGTGGTGAATAAAGAAAGAGGGAAACCTGTTGAACACAATTGGGTTTGGTCGCCTCAGAGAGCCATTGCCATGCATGAGCCTGAGTTTTGGGGACAGTTATACTTCTCGGGTAAGAAAGTTGGAGAAACCGACCAGTTCGTTTCAGATTTCGGATCGGAAGAAGTGCGACAATTACTCAGTTTTATTCATCGAAAACAGAAAGACATTAAAAGAGAATCGGGAAGCTATAGCTCCAGTAAGACAGACCTGCTAGAAACAAAAACATTCAATGTAGGCAGGCCAATTGTTTGGGAGGTTGAAGGAAATGCCTACAGATACCATGCAATTATGCAACACCCCTTCAATGCAGCAATTCTGTGGCACATGGACGAGACAGGAAGGCTTTGGAAAGAATTTAAGTAGTTATCTCAATCGCACTCGTAATTTGATTTAACCTATCAATCCACTTTGGGTGAAACAGTATAAGTAAATGAACAAAAGAGAATTTATTAAAAATCTAGGCTTAGGATCGGCAGCAGTACTTGGCGCCCCTATCCTATTTCAATCATGCGAATCAGAAAACCCTGAAGATTTCAAACTCTGGATATGGACTGGCGGTGGCGAAAAATCTGAAGCTGATTGGGATAAAGAATTCGAGGGATTAAAGCAATTAGGCTTTTATGGAGTATTAGTTGGCGGAGGTAAACCTGTACTTGAAAAAGCCATTCCTGCAGCACAAAAGCATGACTTAGAAATTCACGCTTGGCAATGGACCATGAACAGACCCGGTGATAAAACTGCAAAAGAGCATCCAGAATGGTACGCAGTCAGTCGAGAAGGCAACTCTAGCTATGACGTTCGACCTTATGTAGATTACTATCAGTGGCTCTGCCCTACCAAGCCCGAAGTTCAAGAGTTTGTATACAACGGTATGATGGAAGTTACCGAGCTGGAAGGCCTAAATGGTGTTCAGCTCGATTATGTTAGATATTGTGATGTAATTCTCCCTAAAGGCTTATGGTCTAAATATGATCTGGTTCAAGATCATGAAATGCCTGAATTCGATTTTTGTTATTGTGAAGACTGCCGAACAAAATTTAAGGGCGAGCAAGGTTATGACCCACTAGATCTTGAAGACCCAAGTAAAGATGAGAAATGGAGGCAATTTAGGCTCGACTCAATCACTAACCTAGTGAATAAAATTGCTGATGGTGTTCACCAGAAAGGTAAAAAGCTTTCTGCTTCCGTATTCGCAACGCCATCTTTAGCCAGAATGATGGTAAGACAAGACTGGGACAAGTGGAACTTAGATTTTGTATTTCCAATGATCTATTACAAGTTCTATGATGAAGACATTGACTTTATGAAGCGGGCTACGGAAGAAGGTCTTAATGACTTAAATGGTAGTAAACCTTTATACACTGCTTTTTACCTAGCCGATAAAAACGAAGAAGAAGTATTGGAAGCTGTTAAACTAGTTAAAGATACCAAGGCAAACGGAATGGCCTTTTATGACTATGGGCTTCTTAACGAATCATTCCAGAAGACTATTACAGAAGCCTTAAAGGGATAAGTTCTTTCCAAAAAAAAGAGGCTATCTCAACGCTAACCTTGTGAGTCATTTTCTACTTGTCTAAATAATCTATTCAACCTTTAACCAAATGAAGAATAGATACTTAAGACTGTAAAACCAAGGTACAACTTTTGAGATAGCCTTTTTATATGTCCTAAACTGCTACACGAAATGCAGCATTAGACTTTACGTCTTTCAAAAGCTCATTAATTCTATCGGCCCACTTCTTGGCCATTAATGGCTCTCCATTAGGTAATGCCGTGGCATCTGAATCAAATATTATTATCTGTTCTTCTTTATTGCTAGAGATGAGGTAGAAGACAAGAGATATTCTATCTATGTAGTCTTCTTTTCCTACTCTTTTCTTTACCGTTGCCACTTCGCACTTACGTACGTTCATTAAGTCTATGGTCTTATTTGTAAAGCCAATTTTGTTGTCTTTGGTATAAAATATATACCTATTCACCTCATCGATACCCAATCCGAAATTGAGCCCAAGCTCATGGTCTTCAATAAGTGCGTTTTGCTCTGAAGCCAGCATCTGCAATTGGTTAATAAGTATCTTTTCTTTGTTCTTTCTGCTTTTGTTCAAAAGCACGAACACATATATGCAGAGGGCTGCAACTAGCAACCCAACTATTGTTGTTTGTAAATCCATTTTATAAGAATTAAGTGTAGAAAATAGTGTAGGTAGAAGCTACCGACATTTTAAGCCTCAATGCATGAGACTCGCCTTAAAACCTAAAATGGCTTACCAAAAGTAATGATGAGGGTATAATCTGTCTGCCTTCCGATATTCGATCAAACGGTTGACAGCATCAGCATTCTGCTGCCTAAACTCACTAATTATTAAATCATTAGTGGCTAGCAGAGTTGTGTGATTCAGTTTATCAATACCGTCAGTTTCTCTGAACTGACTACCAAAATTGATGGATATCGAAGACTGGGATTGTCTGGCAGCAAAGAAATAGTCGGCACTTAAAACACTGTAGTTCTCACCTTCAACTGGAAAATCTGAAACAGGCCTATCAGGATTTGCAAAAACAACATTACTCCCTAGCAATACCCATCCGTAGGCTAGGAATAAAATGGCTGTAAAAACTGATTTTTTAAGACTTTTCAATGCTATTAAATCCAAATGCTAAACTAAGCTAATTCTTGATACTCAACCTGAATATTCACCAAGTTGCTTGGCTAAAACGTAGCTAGACTTAGTTTTGTTCCACTTAGTTTGAAGATAGTTTATAGACAAATCCCGATAAAAACATCTAAGCATCAGCTATTTTCAAAGCGGTATAAACCTCATCCAAATTTTGCTTCTTATCGGTGAGTACAATCAGCTTATCGTTCGCTTCAATTAAAGTAGAACCGTTGGGAGTAATGTAATTCTCATTTCGCTCAATCATGGCAATTATTGCCGTTTTAGGAAAATTCAAGTCAACTATCTTCTGCCCTGCCGCAAAGCTACCTTCTTTAATAATGATTTCTTCCATAATGGTTTTAGGGTGCTCTGCCAGTAACTGATCAGTAGGCGACATCTGCTTATCTTCTTCTGGCAAACCTACATTGAGCCATTTCGCTACAACAGACAAAGAAGTTCCCTGAATAAGCACAGAAGTAACGGAAATGAAGAAAACAATATTGAAAATGACATTTGCCTTTTCTATTCCAGCTAAAAGTGGATAAGTAGCAAACACAATCGGTACTGCTCCTCGCAAGCCCACCCATGAGATGTAGAAGCGTCTTCTCATTCTCATTTTAAAAAACATGAGTGAAATAAACACACCAATGGGCCTAGCAACAAAAATAAGGAAGAGAGAAATTAACAACCCTATGCCCATATATGGCACTATCTGAGTTGGAAAAACCAATAGCCCCAAGGTTAAGAAGAGCACTATTTGCATGAGCCAAGCCAAGCCATCGAACATTCTCAGAATGGTTTTCTTATGGATGAGATTGGAGTTTCCGAGGTAAACAGCACAGATATAAATGGCTAAAAATCCATTTCCGCCTAGGGCATCGGTGGTTGAAAATGTAATGAACATCAAAGCAATTACCAACACTGGGTATAGTCCTTCAAAGTCCAATTTAATTTTGTTGATCACCAGCTTACTCAACTTTCCGAAAAGAAACCCTGCCACAGCACCTATGCTCATTTGCATAAGGAAGAATGGAATGATTGAGTAGATGCTCTTATCTTGGTTAACAACTAAGGATAGAAATGCCACGGTTAAAACATAGGCCATAGGGTCATTACTACCGCTTTCAAGCTCTAACGTAGGCCTAAGGTTAGTTCTAAGCGCTAGTTTTTTACCACGCAGGATGGAGAACACTGCTGCTGCATCTGTAGACGAGACAATGGACCCCAGCAAAAGACTCTCATAAACAGTAAAGTCGGTCACTAGGTAAACGAACGTCCCAAGCCCCAAAGCTGTCAATAAAACCCCAACAGTTGAAAGAGCTAAACCTTCTTTTAGTACAGGTTTAACGGAATCCCAACTGGTATCAAGTCCACCAGAAAACAAAATAAAGTTGAGCGAAACAACTCCAATAAACTGAGCAATCTGAGGACTATCGAAATAGATACCACCGATACCTTCTGAACCAGCCAGCATCCCTATAGAGAGGAACAACAACAAGGTAGGAATACCTAGCCTATAGCTTGTTTTACCAGCTATTATACTGATGAGCAGCAATAATGAGCCAACTAAAATGATGTTTTCAATGGTAAGATTCATTCAAAAAGTGGTTGGTTTAACCAAGTACTATTGACTTGAGTATAGAACTTTTCAGATCCACCAACAAAGATTGCTAAAAGATAATTCTATCGAGAATTAAGGGGCGACAAGTTTTTAATACCACCAAAAATCAACTTCTAGATAACAAGCTTAAAAAATGACTTACATTCTAACAGGAGAATCAATTGGAGACCATAAAAAAACCACGCCTTAGCGTGGTTAATATTTTAGTTTGTTTCAACAGGCACTGGTTTGGCCCATACTTTTGGCAAATCCTTGTTTTCTTTTTTATGCCACCATACGGCATAATCTACTCCAGACTTGCTGTAATATTTTTCTATGTAAACGTAGTATTGTTTAGAAGATTCATCATAATGCATACCAGCATCTTTGAATTTCTTCTTCATTTGGTCTAGTACCTTTTCGTTTTCAGCTTTATTGGTTGAATTAGCCACTACAACCAAATAATCTATTCTTTCAACATCATTGTCTGACTGTGCTTGAAGCGATGAGCCCAAACAACAAACGGCAGCCATTACAAACAGAGATAATACAAGCTTTTTCATTAGTCAGTTATTTAGTAAAAGTCATTTGAAAGTAAAATTTTCTACTTACAAATAAAAGAAACAGTTTCACACCTCTTCAATTATATTCTATACACTAGATTCAATTATACTGAAACGAATAAGGCTCCAATTACCTTGGAGCCTCATCTGATGTAATAGTTTTAACTATAATTAATCTTTAACATTCACAGTTATGGTCTTGCTCCACTCCTCACCATAAGATTGGTGAAGGCCATTAGCAAACTGTAAAGTCAATGTATGTTGTCCAGGGGTTAATTCAATGGTAGCTTCGGTTTGTCCTTTGCCATAATGAATATGGTTAGCATCTGCAGGTATAGTTTCTCCAGTGTTCATATAACCACCATCAATAATAATATGATGATGACCTTTACCCTTGTTCACTTCGCCAGCAGGCTCAATCTCCATTCCTTTGACACCCATCTCTACCAAAACAGTAGAAGAAACTTCTTGACCATCGGTTAGGTTTTCAAAATAGACTCCATCAGAAGAGCCACAAGAAGCCATAAAAGTGATTAGAACAACGATTAGTGAATACTTTTTCAAAAATTTCATAGAGTTAATGGTTTTAGGTGGTGCCAATTTAGACACATATTCAACAAGCATAACAAGACTATTTGATGAAGGTTCATTTATTTATGTGACTTGTAGACTTCCTATATAGAACGTACTGACTTATTCTTCAATCCAATTCTTCTTTACACGGAATCACAAGGATCTGGCACATCTGAACCCTGTGTGATTGAAGCCAGAGTCTCTGCTGCTACTCATTCGCCTTGAGGTACGATAGCCGCTGCAATAGCTATCGTTACACAAAAAGGAACCACCTCGAATTACATGTTTCGGAGTATGAGGTTCACGCGGGTCATAATATTCTTCAGAACCTGAAGGATTCTCCAACAAGCCGCTATTGGCGTTGACCGTATAACTTCGAACATCATATTTATCGATACACCACTCCCATACGTTGCCAGCCATATCGTAAAGACCGTATCCATTTGGTGGAAATGATTTTACGGGAGCACTAGCATCAAAACCATCGAGCTTGTGATTCTGAAAAGGAAAAACACCCTGCCAAAAGTTGGCCTTTTCATAAGCAGACTCAACAGGTTCGTCACCCCAAGGGTACTTTGCATTTTCTAACCCTCCCATAGAAGCCCACTCCCACTCAGCTTCAGTAGGCAATCTTTTTCCTGCCCATTTAGCATAAGCATTGGCGTCTTCCCAAGAGACATGAACCACAGGGTGATTCATCTTCTGCTCTATATCACTGTGCGGTCCTTCTGGCTGACGCCAATTAGCTCCGATTGTCCAAACCCACCATTGGCTCACGTCATTAAGCTCAACAGGCTTATTCGTCTTTTCAAAAATGAGTGACCCACCAGCCAAAAGGGAGTCTGCTGGTTTTGGCGTTCCACTAGGAAGCTGTTTCTTCAGTTCTTCCCAATCTACAGCCCTTTCTGCAGTAGTTACATAACCAGTAGCCTCAACAAATGCTTTGAACTGAGCATTCGTCACCTCCGTTTCATCCATTAAAAAAGCGGAAACCTTCACCTGGTGCTGGGGAAATTCATCTGCATACGCTTGATCAGACCTGCCTCCCATAGTGAATGTTCCTGAAGGAATAAGTACCATCTCAGGAGGAATCTCAGTAATGTGCTTCTCTTGCTCTTTAGAGGAGCTACAAGACACAACGATTAGAAAAGTTGACAGCAAGACTAACAAATACCGCATGTTCAAAACTAAATTAAAATGGGCAGAATAAAGAAACGGAATTCAATCTGAAAGCATCTTTACCTGCCTTCAAAAGTCCATTTCAGCTTAGTACCAAGAATTATCCTCCCGATTTAAGAAGTATTACGATTCGATGCTTCAACTCAATCAATCACGTTATTGATGATAATATTTCTTTTTCAGCCAGAACGAAACTCTAACCAGAAGAATAAGTGCCGGAACTTCTACTAGCGGACCAATAACGCCAGCAAAAGCTTGGCCTGAATTCAAGCCAAAGACAGCAATAGCTACTGCAATAGCTAACTCAAAGTTGTTTCCTGCAGCTGTAAATGCGATAGAGGCATTTTTGTCATATTCAGCCCCCATTGCTTTACTAAAAAAGAACCCAATGAAGAACATTAAGCCAAAATATATCAGAAGTGGAATGGCAATTCTAACCACATCTAGTGGAATTTCAACAATGAGCTCTCCCTTTAGAGAGAACATCACTACAATAGTAAATAATAGCGCTATTAATGTAATGGGAGAAATGGTAGGGATAAACTTTTCTGTATACCATTTTTCTCCCTTCAACTTAACAAGAATAAGCCTACTGAGTAAACCCAACATAAAGGGCACACCTAAGTAAATAGCAACACTCTCGGCTATAGTAGCAATGGAAATATCGACAATAGCGCCCTCCATGCCGAACAACGGAGGCAACTTAGTAATGAATAGCCAAGCATAAAAACTATATCCAAACACTTGAAAAACGCTATTTAAGGCTACTAAACCAGCCCCATACTCGCTATTACCTTCAGCTAAATCGTTCCAAACGAGCACCATTGCAATGCATCTTGCCAGACCAATAAGAATAAGTCCTACCAAGTAATCCGGATGATCTTGCAGGAAAATCATGGCCAGAGCGAACATCAACATAGGACCGATTACCCAATTGAGAATCAGTGAAATCGATAGAATTTTCACATTTCTGAATACCTGAGGTAAAAGCTTATAATTCACTTTTGCTAATGGAGGGTACATCATCAAAATCAATCCAATGGCAATTGGCACATTGGTAGAGCCACTACTAAATGAATTAATGAAGTTGGAAGTGGAAGGCACAAAATAACCTAAGCCAACACCAATGGCCATGGCTAGAAAAATCCATAAGGTTAAGTACTGGTCTAGAAAACTTAATTTTTTATTACTCATTGAATTATCTCTTTGTAAGTGAATGGTCTTTATTTTTTAGGGGAAATAGACAGCAATCTCAATAAACTATTCATTGCAATATTACGATTAATAAAGTCAAATTTTTTTAACAACAATTCTTCTTATCCACAGTCTCTAACTGATCGAAAAGCTCATTAAACAAACGCTTAAACTCATTCCACTTTTCAGGAGCAATACAATAACTCATACTCACCCCCTCTATAGTGCCTTGAACGATTCCTATCTCCTTCAACTCTCTCAAGTGTTGGCTGATGGTAGCTTGTGCTAAACCCAATTCCTGAACCAAATCTCCGTTAATGCAGGCATTGGTCTTTATAAGGTGTTGAAGAATGGCTATGCGTGCAGGATGAGCCAAAACCTTAGCCATTTGTGCTAAGCCATTTTGTTCCTTCGTAAACAAGTCTGTTCTAGATACGCCCATTAATCAATCTTTCGTATCGCAATATTACGATATAGTCTTGAGACAACCTCAATACTATTTAGATTTTTCAATTTGGATTAGTGGTCAACCGAGAATAATCGCGCGACTATCTCTGATCTTAAAACCTTATTAAGGCATAATAGCCAATATTAGATCTGTAGGAATAAAATGCAAAGTTGATAAAAATAAAAAAGCCAGTCAGAAATGACCGGCTTTTGAGCCTCCTATCGGGATCGAACCAATGACCTACTGATTACAAGTCAGTTGCTCTACCATCTGAGCTAAGGAGGCATCGCTTTAATATTTTTTTTACCTTTTAAGGCTTCAAAGAGCCTCCTATCGGGATCGAACCAATGACCTACTGATTACAAGTCAGTTGCTCTACCATCTGAGCTAAGGAGGCTTTTGCTTAAAGCGAGTGCAAATATAAAAGTCGCATTTTAATATTCAAACCCCTCCAAAACTAAATTCAAAACTATTTCTGAAGAGGCAGAAAATCAAAGACTTCTCAAAATACGAAGTTGCTTTTTTAGCTCCTTCACTTCTTCAACGGCCTTATCGATCTTCTGATCGAACTCTCCTTTGAGCTTATCGGCTGTCTTACTATTGGCGAAGAATGTTAAATTATTTCTCCAAAGGGCTATGTTGTCTTCCAACTCGGAAATCTGTCTTCTTAGAGCTCCCTCCTTCTTATTAAGCCTTCTATTACCACCTGGCCCACTCTGTAAACCAGTCATTTCAGCTCTAATAACTAAAGACTCTGTTTCATTCTCCTCAAGGTTCAGCGAGCCAGCGTAAGCCTCTAGCGCCTCAGAAAATTGAGACTCTATAGTTTTAATTGCATTTCTAGGAACAAAACCGATGCTATTAAACTGCTCTACCAGTTCCATCAATTCTGCTTCGCTTCCACCAGCCTCTTTGGCTTTATCACTGATGGTATTGATAATGGCCTCTTTAGCCTTTTGGTTGTTTACATAACCAGCTTCAGCCTTGTTCTGGTGAGATCTTCGGTTATTAAAGAAGGCATCGCAAGCCGCTTTAAAACGCTCGTAAATCTCGTTTCGCTTCTTCTCTGGCACCGGACCTATTTCTTTCCACTGTCTTTGAAGCTTCTTTAATTGTTCGGAAGTTTTATCCCACTCTTCGCTTTTAGAAAGCTCTTCAGCCTCTTCGGCCAATTTGACTTTCTTCTCTAAGTTTTCCTTTCGCTGACCTTCTAAAGTTTTGAAGAACTCATTTTTATGAGCAAAGAATTGCTTAAAACTCCCCCAGAAACCTTTATTAATCTCTTTAGCCTTCTCTCTTGGTACACCACCTATAGCATCCCACTTTTTCTGGATAGCTAAAATCTCTTTCGTTTTAGCATTCCAGGCATTAATTCTATCCGATTTAAAGTCAGTAAAAGGCAGAAGCTCTTGAACCAAGGCCTCTTTTTTAACCAAGTTTTCCTTTAGTTCACCTTTCAGGTCTTCTAAATAGTCTTTTCTTTTTCTGTATATGTTGTCAGAGGCAGTTTTGAATCTCTGCCATAATTCTTCTTGAACCTCTTTTGGTACAGGACCAACGTGTTTATATTCTTCGTGAAGTTCGTTGAGCTGAATGACAGCATCTTTTATGTTATCTAGCTTATCTAGTGCTTCTGCTTTTTCGCAAAGCTCTTTTTTCGCCTCAAGATTCTTCTTTCTATCTAACTCTTTTAGCTCAAATAGGATATGTCTATTATTGAAGAATCGGTCTAAAAGGGCATTATAGTTAGCCCAAAGCGTCTTATTATGCTGCGGAGGAACAGGGCCAATTTGCTTCCAAGCTTCCTGAATGTCTTTGATAGGTTTGATGCTGGTTGTAGCCTCTTCTCCATCTACCAATTCTCTCAGCTGACTTAATAGCTCTTCTTTCTTAACTAGGTTTCTCGTCTTGGCCTCTTCCTTTTCCTTATAAAAACTATGCTTTCTGTCTCTAATTAACCTATGACTAGCATCGAAGCGATTAAAAAGTTCGTCATGACGGAATTCGAAACTATCTTCTTCTCCACCATCGGCTTTGTACTTTTCTAGGGCTTCGGTGCGCAATCCTTGTTCCATTTCTTCGAAAAGCGGAACAATCTCTGCCAAAACCCTATCGGTTCGCTTGAAAGTAGTTTGCTGAGCGAGTTCTTCTATGGCTTCTACCAGTTGCTCTCTGCTATATTCAGAGTAATCTGGTAATTCCTCTTCATGATCTTCCTCGTCTTCGTCTTCATCTTCAGAATGGAGATCATCTTCGGTTTCCAATTTTTTCTCTTTAGGCTCATCACCTTCCTTATTTTCGGAAACTTCAGAAGTTACTTCTACCACCGGCTCAACTTCTTTTTCTTCCGTTACTTCAGCTTGGGGAGTAACCTCATCTTTACTTGGCGAGTCTTCACCTTTTTCAGAAACCTGTTCAGAAGAAGCTACTTCTTGCGCTTCATTAGTGGTTTCATTCTTTTCTTCAGCTAGATTCTTGTTTTCCTCCTGATCTCCTTGCTGCATATTTTTTTCTTCGCTCATATCTTTTGACCTATCGGCTTACACCGCACCGTTACAAAACCAAATTTAGTAAAAGTATTAATTCAATCGTGGGTCTACAGGGTAATTTGAAAACACCTTGTATTTACCGCCCATTTGCTTCAAAATAGATTTCCAAAGTATATCTGACTCCATGTCGAAAATTTCAGAAGCAGTTGCCTTCTTTCTTACAAACCAAGACTGATTATCTAGCTCTTCTCGCAACTGCCCCGCACCCCATCCAGAATACCCTAGAAAAAACTGTATATCATCTTCATTGATCATTCCTGAATTGAGCAAAAACTTGATGCGCTCAAAATCTCCACTCCACTTAAGTTCATTATTCAACTCAATTGCACCAGGCACATCATCTTTCAATCTATGTACAAAGTGTAAGGTATTTTGTTCTACTGGCCCACCAACATTTAGATAACCATTAAAACTAATTTCCTCACTCATCACATCACTCAGGGTTAGATCGCTGATTTTATTCAATACTAAACCGAAAGTTCCTTCATCTGAATGCTCGCAAACCAGAATAACGGTGCGCTCAAAATTAGGATCAGTCAAGAATGGTTCTGAGATCAGGAAATCTCCTCTTTCAGGATCGGGAATGTTTTTGTCGTATTCAAACATAGATTGCATGGAGATGGAAATTATAAATGCATATTTACTTTGCCTAACGAAAACCGAAAAGTTTAACAGTTAATTTCGCCTATTATAACCTATGTATGCCATGGCCGACAATATTGCTGACTTAAGAAAAGAATACACTAACGCCTCATTAGATATAGAATCTGCCAATTCGAACCCTTTTATTCAGTTCGATAAGTGGTTTAAAGAAGCTCAACAAGCTGAGCTACCGGAACCAAACGCAATGGTTTTGAGTACTGTAGATACTCAAGGCCAGCCATTCCAAAGAACAGTACTAATGAAAGCCCTAGACCAACAAGGTGTGGTTTTCTATACCAATTACAAAAGCCGCAAAGCAGAACAAATAGCCGAGAACAATAGGGTGAACATTCTATTTCCTTGGTTTCCTATGGAAAGACAGGTTTCCATTCAGGGTAGAGCTGTAAAAGTAACTAATAAAGAATCTTTAAATTACTTTTTAAGCAGACCTCATGGAAGTCAGCTTGGGGCTTGGGTCTCTCAGCAGAGCTCTGTGATCAATTCTAGATCTATTCTTGAAATGAAACTAGCTGAGATTAAGCAGAAATTTAAAGAAGGAAAAGTACCTCTACCCGATTTTTGGGGTGGATATAGAGTTGAGCCTACTTCATTTGAATTTTGGCAGGGCAGACAAAACAGACTGCACGACAGATTGCTTTATGAAAAACAAGCCGATAATACTTGGAAGATCAGTCGGCTTTCGCCTTGATTAGCCTAAAACTTAAGTTCTATGTTCAAAGTCAGCATAAAACGTTGAACATAGAACTTGTCACTATATAAGATCGAAGATGGTGCTAACTCCAGGAGTACGCTCAACTGTAAAGCCTTCTCCGTACTTCACTCCTATTTCATGACCATAATGAATTCCTCTAGATTCTATCATTTGCCAGAATTCTGGAGAAGAAATATAGGTTTGAGGCTCTTTTGATTCAGGGTCGAAAAATTGTGATTTAAACGCTTTTACTGCCTTTATTTTAGTATCCCAAGCGGAGGAAACGTCTACAATCACATCTGGGTTATGAGGAATGCTTTGTATGTAATGATAAACCGTCTTAGGCCTCCATGGCTTCTGCTCTTCTCCGTTCAGCTCGGTCTTAATCATTGCTAAACCCGACAGAAAACAGGCCTCTCTGGCTAATTCTGAAGCCCTTCCATGATCTGAATGCCTGTCTTTGATAGCATTAGCCAAAACTATTTCTGGCTGGTATTTCCGGATCATCTTAATGACTTCCAATTGGTGCTCTTCATCATTCTTGAAGAATCCATCTCGAAACCCTAAGTTCTCTCTGGCCGAAAGCCCCATTATTTCGCCTGCAGCTTGAGCTTCCGATAATCTTATTTGAGGAGTACCTCGTGTGCCCAGCTCACCCTGAGTAAAATCAACTACTCCAGCCCTTTTGCCTGACTGGATAGCTTTAATCAGTGTTCCTGCGCACGATAACTCTACATCGTCTGGATGAGCCGCTAGAGCTAGAATATCTAATTTCATAGTAGTGGAAATAATCAAAAAAGGAGACTTAAGCCATCTCCTTTTGCGATTCTACTTCAAACTCTTTTTCTGCTAAGAATCTTTCTGCATCTAGTGCTCCCATACAACCTGTTCCGGCAGCGGTAACCGCCTGTCTGTAAATTCTATCGGCTGCGTCACCTGTTGCAAATACACCTTCAACGTTTGTCTTAGTAGACCCTGGTTGTACTTTCAAATAACCAGTCTCATCCATATCCAGATAGTCTTTAAAAATATCTGTGTTTGGCTTGTGCCCAATCGCTACAAAGAATCCACTAATATCTAAGTCTTTCGTTTCTTTGGTTTGATTATTCACTACGCGAACACCAGTTACACCAGTGTCATCTCCTAACACCTCTTCTGCTTCTGTATGCCACAGCACTTCAATATTTGGGGTATTTTTAACTCGCTCTTGCATAATGGTAGAAGCTCTCATCTCGTCTCTTCTTACCAATAAATAAACTTTAGGACATAGATTGGCTAAATAAGTAGCTTCTTCAGCAGCTGTATCACCACCGCCAACTACGGCTACATTCTTTCCTTTGTAGAAAAAGCCGTCACATACTGCGCAAGCGGAAACTCCTTTGTTAGCAAAGGTTTTTTCAGACTCTAAGCCAAGGTATTTTGCACTAGCTCCTGTAGAAATGATAACCGATTCAGCAGTAACTTCCACTTTATCATCAACCCAAACTTTTAATGGGTATTCTGAAAAATCAACCTTAGTAATTAGACCATAACGAACCTGTGTACCAAAACGCTCAGCTTGCTTCTGCAGGTCTACCATCATCTGCGGACCATTGATACCTTCAGGGTAGCCAGGGAAATTCTCTACATCGTTGGTAGTTGTTAACTGCCCACCAGGCTCTCCACCTGTATAGAGTACAGGGTTTAAGCCCGCTCTAGAGGCATAAATTGCTGCAGTGTAACCAGCCGGGCCAGACCCGATAATCAAAACTTTTATATTTTCAGTTGCCATCTATATCTCAAATTTTATCAAAACTAAACCATTAACAGTTTTATGCCAAAGAATTGTTCCTTATGTATAGAAACAAAAAAAGGTGTCTTTTCAGACACCTTCCTAAATCTTATTTCCAATAAAGTTATCCAAGATACGGTTTCAAGGCTTTACTTCTCGATGTATGACGTAACCTCCTGATTGCCTTTTCTTTAATCTGTCTTACACGCTCTCTAGTTAGGTTGAATTTCTCTCCAATTTCTTCTAGAGTCATTGAATGTTCACCGTTCAAACCAAAGTAAAGTGTAATAACATCGGCCTCTCTTTGAGTTAAAGTAGAAAGCGCTCGCTGAACTTCTCTTCTCAAAGAGTCATTCATAAGACCAGTATCTGGTTTTTCTTCTGAGTCGTTTTCTAATACATCAAGTAAGCTATTCTCTTCACCCTGAACGAATGGCGCATCCATTGAAACGTGTCTACCTGAAATTTTCATGGTATCAACCACCTCGTTGGTAGTCACTTCCAATACTTCTGCTAATTCGTCTGGTGAAGGCTCACGCTCAAACTTCTGTTCAAGTTCAGAGAAGGTCTTTGAAATTTTATTCAATGAACCAACTCTGTTCAATGGCAAACGAACAATTCTAGATTGCTCAGCCAAAGCTTGAAGGATAGATTGTCTAATCCACCATACAGCATATGAGATGAATTTAAAACCACGAGTTTCATCGAAACGCTGAGCGGCTTTAATCAAACCAAGGTTTCCTTCGTTGATCAAATCACCCAGAGATAAACCCTGATTTTGATATTGTTTCGCTACCGATACAACGAATCTCAAGTTGGCCTTGGTTAACTTTTCCAATGCCAGCTGATCTCCTTCGCGAATCCTTTGAGCAAGTGTTACTTCCTCGTCTGGAGTCAGTAGGTCTACCTTACCGATTTCCTGTAAATATTTATCCAGAGATTGTGACTCTCTGTTAGTAATCTGCTTACTAATCTTAAGCTGTCTCATTCAAATAGATGATTTTCCCTCTTAAACACTTCCGAACAATTCATAAAATATGAAAAGTTCCATTTAAAACAACGCTGAGAATACTAATTCTGTTCCGTATTCTTCTCTGGCTTAGGCAAAAGAACCTTTCTAGATAGTCTGAATTTACCAGTCTTCTTATCTATTCCGATAAGCTTCACAGTAATTTCTTCTCCTACCTCAAGGACACCTTCCATTTTCTCTAAGCGCTCCCACTTGATTTCAGAAATATGAAGCAAGCCGTCTTTACCAGGCATGAATTCAATGAATGCACCAAATGGCATAATAGATTTCACTTTACCTTCGTAAACCTCTCCAACTTCTGGAACAGCAACAATGTTTTTGATGCGTTTCACAGCAGCGTCCATTGCCGCCTTATCGATAGCAAATACGCTTACGATACCCTCATCATTAACTTCTTCAATGTTTACTGTAGCTCCAGTTTCTTTCTGAATCTCTTGGATTACTTTACCACCTGGGCCAATTACGGCTCCAATTTGGTCTTTAGGAATACTGAATTTCTCACTTCTAGGTACATGAGGTTTGTAATCTTCTCTTGGCTGAGAAACCACTTCATTCATTACACCTAAAATATGCTCTCTACCTTGCTTAGCTTGGTTTAGGGCTTCTTCTAGAACTTGGTAAGAAAGGCCGTCTACTTTAATATCCATCTGACAAGCAGTGATACCCTTTGCAGTTCCAGTAACCTTAAAGTCCATATCACCTAAGTGATCTTCATCACCCAAAATATCAGAAAGAATAGCATACTTTCCAGTTTCTGCATCGGATATCATACCCATTGCAATACCAGAAACAGGTCCAGAAATATTAACACCTGTATCCATTAGAGCCAATGAACCTGCACAAACGGTAGCCATAGATGACGAACCATTAGATTCTAGAATGTCTGAAACCAAACGAATAGTATATGGATTCACTTCATCTGCTGGCAACACTTGCTTTAACGCTCTTAAAGCTAAGTTACCATGGCCAACTTCTCTTCTACCAGGACCTCTGTTTGGTCTAACCTCGCCAGTTGAGAAGCCAGGGAAATTATAGTGTAGTATAAACTTGTTATAACCTGATTCGGTAGCACCGTCAATCATTTGCTCATCTAGCTTAGTACCTAAAGTACAAGATGTAAGCGACTGAGTTTCACCTCTAGTGAACACTGCAGAACCATGAGCAGATGGTAAGTAATCTACCTCACAAGTAATAGGTCTAACCTCTGTGAAGTCACGACCATCCAATCTTTTTCTTTCATCTAACACAAAGTTTCTAGCCGCTTTTTTATGAAGCTTCTTGAAATATTGTGACAATAAGAAAGCATCGTATTCATGATCTTCTGGAAGAGACTCCATGAATTCATCTTTGATAGCTTTCACATCGCTGCTTCTCACAGATTTATCTGCAGTTTGCTTAGATACAGCAGCATAAAGCTTAGGGTAAAGCTCCGACTGCATTTTCTCTAACAATTCTGGATCAGACTTTTCATGAGAGTACTCTCTCTTTTCTGTTGAACCAACTTCTTCGGCTAATTCAATCTGGGCCTGACACTGAACTTTAATGGCTTCATGAGCAACTTTCATAGCTTCTAAAAGCTCTGCTTCAGAAACCTCTTTCATTTCGCCTTCAACCATCATAATGTTGTCCTTATCGGCAGCAACAATAATATCAAGTTCAGACTCTTTTGTAGTTTCTTTATTTGGGTTAACAATGAACTCACCATTGTTTTTAACCACACGAACCTCAGAAATTGGTCCATTGAAAGGAATGTCTGACACTGACAATGCCGCAGAAGCAGCTAAAGCAGCGAGTGAATCAGGCATTACATTATCATCGTGTGAGATCATTGAGATCATCACCTGAGTGTCAGCATGATAATCGTCTGGAAAAAGAGGTCTTAAAGCTCTATCTACCAATCGGCTAATCAAAACTTCATGGTCTGATAGTTTTCCTTCTCTTTTAAGGAAGCCACCTGGTATTTTACCTGAGCTGGCGAATTTTTCTTGATAGTCTACAGAGAGTGGTAAGAAGTCTACATCTTCTTTGGCATCAGTAGCAGAGACTACAGTGGCGAGCAACATGGTATTGCCCATTCTAACGACTACTGATCCATCGGCTTGTTTCGCTAGTTTACCCGTTTCTATGGTTATTTCCGCGCCATCGGGCATTTTGATGGACTTTGTTACAATTTTCGACATATATAGTTTTTAAAATAAGAAAGCAGGAAGATACAACGTCCTGCAATGGTATATAAGGAAAAAAGGGAATTCAATAGAACTCCCTTCTCCCTAAAATTATTTTCTAAGTTTCAATTCTTTGATGATAGCTCTGTATCTCTCAATATCTCTATTGTAAAGATAATCTAGTAATCTTCTTCTTTTACCTACTAACTTAAGAAGACCTAGTCTTGAAGAGTGATCTTTCTTGTTTGTTTTAAGGTGTTCTGTTAAGTGATTGATACGGAAGGTAAAAAGTGCAATTTGTGACTCAGCAGAACCTGTATCACCCTTTGACTTTAACCGACCATGATTCTCAAACAACTCTTGTTTCTTTTCGCTTGATAAATACATGCTTAGCTAAAATTTAAAATAATTATTAATAAAACAGCCGCAAAGATATGGATATAAGTATCAATTAGCAAACTAAGCCTGCTCTAATTGAGTCTTGTTCTTCCGTTGAAATGGCTTTTTTATCTTCTCCAAAAAACTCAAATATATATCTGGCTCAAACAGCCTTGCATCATTTCTTGCTTGTCTTAAGAAGAAAAGCCCAACTGGAAACAAAAACAGGTTTGACATCCAAACTGCAAATACAGGATCAACTACGTCTTCCTTACCCCATTTATCACCCGTTGTATTCAGGATATAATAAACAAGAAAGAAGATTACTGATACAATTACCGGAAGCCCTAATCCTCCCTTTTTTATAATTGCTCCAATAGGAGCCCCAATTAAAAACATTATAAGACAGGCAAGAGATCGCGCTGCTTGCTGATTCTTGGTAATAATGAACTTTCTCTGGTCGCGCTGAACATTCTTCAAGGTCACCATTCTGCTGTTCAAAATATTCCTTGTTGTTCTGGCATTATTTGCAGCACTAGAAATAGCAGATACTAAATTCAGGTTGTCTGGATTATTAACATCCGAGGTATAGTAATGCTCTTCCAACTTTTCAATCGCCCTTTCTAGTTGCTCTTCAGTATATTTCGGAGGAACACTATCCCTATATCTATTTCCGCGAGCCCTCTCTTTGTCCACAGTCTCCAATTCGTCTCTTTGAGCAATAAACCTTCTACTAGTTTTTACACTGACAGTATCTTCAACTCCAAGATTATTAGACTCACCGTCTTGAAGTAAGTTTTCCGGAGTTATTTCCTTAACACCATCACCCTCTACTTTAGCCGATTCAACCTCACTTTTCGTCAATAATTTCGATTCATCTTCTATACGTTTCAATGAATCATAATACTCCAAACCTTTTCTAACCTCCAGAGGAGCCTCAAGATCTTTTACCAGATGATACCTAAAGCCGTTAGAACCTATTTGCTTAAATATCTGCACTTCCTTGGAGTAAATGTCTCTCTGCATAGAGTCTATGCCCATATTAAGCTCCTTTCTGGTCTGCACCAGTCGGCTACGCTTAAACAGCTTCTCATCAGTATTCCCCATGTCAAAAGAAGATAAATCGAAGCGAATAACACTTTTAGAGAACTTATCTCGAATGAATCGACCACCAATCTCTTTTTCCTCTCTCAGGTCATTCATATCCTCTTCATAGCGCGTACCGTCATACAGCTCTAAAGCCAAGTACCTCTGATTCATAAAAGAATACATTCTTCCAGAGTCAGCCAGAATCACTTTCTTATTCCCTTGAGCTCTATCTTTGGTATGGTCATAAATGATGATATCCTTTAACTGTTCATCACCAATTTTCTCATTAACCTTAATGCTGTATCCGGGTATGCCTTCGTAAAAAACACCTTCTTTGATATCAAGTGCAGGCTTTTTGGTTCTCATATCCCAAAGAAGACTGTAGGTTTTAAGGTTGGTTTTAGGAACTAGTATGGTATTTGAATAATACGTTATGCCTGTTAGGATAAGCACAAACACGAAGATAGGACGCAATGCTCTGACCAAAGATATACCTGAACTCTTTACTGCAGTAAGCTCTGAATGCTCTCCAAGGTTACCGAAAGTCATTATGGAGCTCATGAGTACCGCCAACGGAAATGCGTCTGGCGAACTTGAAATTGAGAAATAGGTAATGAGCTCAGCGAAAAGCCCAACGCTCAGGCCCTTCCCCATAATCTCATCGAAATACTTAAGAAGGGTAACCAGCAGGAGGATAAAATCAACAACTACAAGAGTAAGCAGAAAAGGACCAATGAACGACCCAAAAACCAACTTATCTATCTTCTTCATGTACTCAATTTTGCCCCTCTGAGGCCGCAAAGATCATGCCTTTGAACAGGAATTGCAAGGATTAAGACCGGCTAACCTCCAATGATTTCCTTCAGAGAGTAAACAAGGTTCTCCCAGAGGTCTTGCTGCTCTTCTGCATCGTCTAAATCGGAGTAGTCAGTAATTTGAATGAAGACTGTCTGAGTGAGATCATTTACATCCAACTTAAGTTCAATGTAGTTTGGATCGTCCTCATCTTCTTCAGACTCTGGAAGAAATTCGAACTTTACAGAGTGATTGGTTCTTTGCGAAACCTTTCTAGCCCTATGTTCTTCTCCATCCCAAAGAAAGATAAAGGCTTTATCTTCATTAATATTCACATCGTCCGCAAACCACTGAGCTAAACCACTAGCTGTACTGAGGTAAGGAAAGAGCATTTTCTGAGATGCATTGATCTCAAACTCTGTAATAAATTTAAACTTTCCCATAGGCTAAAAAGTGATCGGAAGTAATATAGAACTAAAATACCACTTCGGCAAACAAAAAAAAGTTCACCATAGGCTTGCGGAATTCAAAATTAGATAGCTACCTTTGCACCTCGATTTTGGGAAATGAAACAAATTTCAACCCAAATAATCCGAATCTGGCGAGGTAGCTCAGTTGGTTAGAGCGCAGGATTCATAACCCTGAGGTCACGGGTTCAACTCCCGTCCTCGCTACAAAAGGCAAGTTTTCAACTTGCCTTTTTTTTATTCCCTCAGACACAAACCTTCAATACTACACCTCCAGCAAAAAAAGGACAAAAGAAAACCCCGACCTTTTGGGACGGGGTTTGAATTATATTTAAAAGTGAATTACTTCACTTTATCGATAACTGCTTTAAACGCTTCAGGATGGTTCATTGCTAGATCTGCCAACACTTTTCTGTTAAGCTCGATTCCTGACTGACCTACTTTACCCATAAACTGTGAATAAGACATGCCGTGCTCTCTAGCACCTGCGTTGATTCTCTGAATCCACAACTTTCTGAACTCTCTCTTCTTAGCTTTTCTATCTCTATAAGCATAAGTGAGACCCTTTTCAACTGCATTTTTGGATACAGTCCAAACGTTTTTTCTTCTTCCCCAATAACCCTTGGCTAACTTGAGTACTCTTTTTCTTCTAGCCCTTGAGGCTACTGAATTTACTGATCTTGGCATTTTTTTGTTGTTTTTGATTTTTGGCGACTAACCAAACACTTAGTACTTATTACCAAAACTCCGGTTAAACAAAACCTTCAAAGGTTTTCTTAAATGTTGAGCATGTGTTTAACGTTAGACTCATCTGACTTGTGTACTAAGCCAGTACCAGTCAAGTTACGTTTCTGCTTCGTCTCTTTTTTAGTCAGGATATGGCTTTTGAAAGCGTGCTTTCTTTTGATTTTGCCAGTTCCTGTCAATTTGAAACGCTTTTTCGCTCCAGATTTAGTTTTTACTTTAGGCATTTTATAAATATTAGTTTTACTAACTTTTCTTCCCTGCGTTTTTCGGTGCCAAAAAGAGGAACATTCTCTTCCCTTCTAACTTTGGCAACTGCTCTACCTTAGCATACTCTTCTAGTGCCTGTGCAAATTTCAGAAGTAGGATCTCACCTCTTTCTTTATACACAATTGTTCTTCCTTTAAAGTGAACGTAAGCCTTAACTTTTGCTCCCTCTTGTAAGAAGTTGATGGCATGCTTAAGCTTAAACTCAAAATCATGGTCGTCCGTATTTGGCCCGAACCTGATTTCTTTAATCACAGTTTTTGAAGCTTTGGCTTTAATTTCCTTTTGCTTCTTCTTCTGTTCGTATTTAAACTTAGAGTAATCAATTACTTTACAAACAGGCGGATCCGCTTTTGGAGAAATCTCTACAAGGTCCAAGCTTTGATCTTTGGCCATTTGTAGCGCCTGATTTGTAGGGAATACTCCTTGCTCTACATTCTCACCAACCACTCGCACCTGACGAGCTGTAATCTTCTCATTTACCTTGTATGGCTCCTCTACCCGACCTCTAGGTGGGTAGCGTCTTCTCATTTTAGCGATTGTTACCTCCTTGTTTTGTTAAAATGACTGCAAATATCGGCATAATTTTCTAATTATCAATAATTAAGAAATCACATATTTTAAAATCAATTGCCTAGTGAGGCAGACTTCTCTTTGTTAAAGTAAGCAATGAAATCGGTAATTGACATACTTCCCTGATCTCCTTGCCCATGCTTTCTCACAGAAACCTCTTTTTGATCGGCCTCTTTTTCGCCTACAATAAGCATTATTGGTATTTTCTTTACCTCCGCATCACGGATTTTTCTACCAATTTTTTCGTCTCTATGATCTACAAAACCAGTAATGTCTGCTTCTTCTAAAGCACTATATAATTCTTGAGCATAATCGGCATACTTCTCAGAAATAGGCAAAATAGCTACCTGATCTGGCGTTAACCATAGTGGAAACTCTCCTCCGCAGTGCTCAATTAATACTGCAACAAACCTTTCTAGAGAACCAAATGGTGCTCTATGTATCATTACAGGTCTATGCTTTTGGTTATCTGAACCTGTGTATTCTAGCTTAAACCTTTCTGGTAAGGTATAGTCTACCTGAATAGTTCCAAGTTGCCATTTTCTACCCAAGGCATCTTTAACCATAAAGTCTAACTTAGGACCATAGAATGCAGCTTCGCCCAATTCTGTTACAGTATTCAAGCCTTTTTCCTCGGCTGCTTCTTGAATGGCGCTCTCTGCTTCTACCCAAAGGGCATCGTCTCCGATATACTTTTCTTTATTCTCAGGATCTCTTAAGCTGATTTGGGCTACATAATCCTGAAAGCCTAAAGATGTAAATACGTAGAGAACAAGGTCTATTACTTTCTTGAACTCTTCTTTTACCTGATCTGGTCGACAGAAAATGTGAGCATCATCTTGAGTAAAACCTCTTACCCGAGTTAAGCCGTGTAACTCTCCACTCTGCTCATATCGGTACACAGTACCAAATTCTGCCAGCCTAAGTGGAAGATCTTTGTAAGACCTTGGCTTAGAGTTATAAATCTCACAGTGGTGAGGGCAATTCATTGGTTTCAACAAAAACTCTTCTCCTTCATTCGGTGTTTGAATGGGCTTGAATGAGTCTTCGCCATACTTTTCATAGTGGCCCGAAGTAACATAGAGGTTCTTATGACCTATGTGCGGAGTAACTACCGGCTCATATCCGGCTTTTACCTGAGCACGTCTCATAAAAGACTCTAGCCTCTCCCTTAACCTTGTTCCTTTAGGCAACCATAACGGAAGCCCTAAGCCTACTTTTTCTGAGAACGTAAATAACTCGAGCTCCTTACCTAATTTTCTATGGTCTCTCTTCTTTGCCTCTTCTAGGTTGTGCAAGAACTCTGTAAGCTCTTTTTGCTTAGGAAAGGTTATACCGTAAATACGAGTTAGCTGCTTTCTTTTCTCATCACCTCTCCAGTAAGCACCAGCTACATTAAGAAGCTTAACTGCCTTTATAAAACCTGTGTGTGGAATGTGAGGACCTCTACACAAGTCTGTAAATCCGCCTTGAGTATAGAATGTAATGGAGCCATCTTCTAAACCATCGATCAGCTCGAGCTTGTACTCGTCTCCTTTTTCATTGAAGTGGCTTATAGCGTCTGCCTTAGAAACCTCTTTTCTATCGTAGGTATTTTTCTGCTTGGCAAGCTCGAGCATTTTCTTCTCGATCTTCTCTAAGTCAGCAGAATCAAATTCTTTATCACCAAAGTCTACATCGTAATAATAGCCTTGATCTATTGATGGACCTATTCCAAACTTAGTTCCTGGGTAAAGCGATTCAAGTGCTTCTGCCATTAAGTGAGCGGAAGAGTGCCAAAAAGTGGCTTTTCCGTCATCATCGTTCCAGGTGAGTAGTTTTAAGGTTGAATCTTGGGTGATTTTTCGATCAGCATCCCATACTTCTCCATTTACTTCGGCAGAAAGTACGTTTCTGGCTAATCCTTCGCTAATACTAATTGCGACATCCATGGCAGACGATCCTTTCGGATATTCTCTAACGCTGCCATCAGGTAAGGTGATTTTTATGATTTCGTTACTCATTTTAATCTTTTTCCGATGCTACAAACCATCGGTTTGACTTAAAATTTCTTTAGGCTGCAAATATGCTAACATTAATCTGCTTGCCCCTATTTCAACTAAAATAAATTGATCAAAGACCTAACCTGAAGCTAAGTTTTATTGCAGAATTGTCTACTCCTGGTTTTTCTAAGTAGGTTAGTCTTCGGATGTAATCTACACGGAAGAATTTAAAGATGTTTTCCACACCTATTCCAACTTCAGCAAATGGTCGTCCGCTTTCAAGAACATCGAACTGAGGCAATGCATTACCACCTTCATCAGTTAGCGCTTGTACGGCTAGCGTACTTTGGCTAACTCCTCCAAATAACACATTACTGGTTCCTACCAATCTCCACTTTAACTTTCTAAGCAAGGGAATTCTGTTTAAAATAAAGCCTTCGAAATTATGCTCATAACGGAGAGAAGCATAACTCTGGCTCACAAACTCATAAAAGCTCATGGTATTGAATGCAATATTGGTATAAACGATTTGCTCATTACCAATATGAGCATTGAGCAAAGTATATGGCAAATCTTCGAAAGTGTGGCCCGCATTTAACTGATACGTTGTATTACCCCAGAAGCCTAATTTTAACTTTTGCGAAACGCCAAAGTTTACTCTAGTATAGTCAAAGTCCCCACCTGTCAATCCCTTGAACCCTCTGGTAAAAGAAGCTGAGAATATTGGCCATCTGGTAGTTCCTAAGCTAATTCTATTGTTATCGCTAATAATAAATGCCTCATCTCGGGCATATTTTAAGTTAAGCGTTACTTCTGACGTAGCATAATCTTGCGCTAATGGCGAGTCTGTTCTATTGAGGTCAGTTCTGTATCTGAACGCAAACTCAGGTTGAAACTCCTTGTGATTCAGTCTTAGGCTTGCAGAAAAAGCTCTCGAAAGCTGTCTAAAGGCACCAAATTGATAGCTTTCATATCTAAACGGCCTTACTAAGTCTCCCAATTGAGTTAGGGCCAAAAATGCTTGACCACTTTCTATATTCGTTAATGCATCAGGTTGAATACCATATTGATCAATGTCTTTTCTATATGAAACATCAAAAACCGTCCAGTCTTTTCTATCGGCAATCCATTTAGCTCCTAGTCCATACTTATACTGCTCATCATCGAAACCATAAGCCAAATAACCGTTGAACTGCCAATTAAGACTGAAATTCTCATTGGTTCTGCCGCCTACTCTAACCCTCCAACCTTCAACATCATTATTACCAATTAAGAAAGGCCAAGGCCCAAGATCTAACTGGTTTACCTCTACATACCCTCTCGCAAAAGTTTTGGCTATAGCTGTCCAAGTTTTGACTACTGGTATGTTTTTGAGGGTATCGATCATATTGATCACATTCATTTCTGTTGGAGTAAGCTTATCGTGCCTGTTAGCTTCCCAAAAAGCATCATTCTCCATTCTGGCATCTTCATCTATTTCAATTGCCCTTTCAAAGAAGCTGACATCTCTTGGCTCGGCAACTTTCAAATTCTGATTAGAGGTATAGAACTTGGCTAAAAAGCCTGCCGACTTATTGGTAATTTCTGCCACATCTACCAACACCCTTGTTTTTGTAGGAAGCCAGGCACCTCCTTCTAAGCGTTCTAATTCTTGCTGAAGCTTAATTTTTTCTATAAAGTTAAGATTGGCTGTTCTTTGAACTGTAGCATCTATTTGCTTTAAAGCGAAGCCATCTTTGGCGATCCACATTTTACCAATGAAAGCCAACTCCTGATCGTTCTTTGGCTTAAAATCGATTAGATAACAAAACTCTTCGCCAATGTATACCGAGTCGGTTAGTTCATAATCGTAGATTAATCTCCAACCATCAGAGATTGGAGAAGCAAACTCCCGTTCGACAATATTCATTCTGTTTTGATAGAAATTATATTGCTGAAATGTTGAACCAATGACTTGAGAAATAAGACTTCCATCTTCTATTCCAATTCCAGTAATTTTTGTTCGCTGAACATGTTCTTTTGAAAGCCTTGGATCAGATCTGTAATAGTATTTGGAAAGCGATTCTGATATAAAGAGTGGTAGAATTGGTTTACCATCTTCTCCGGCTATGGTCTCAATTGAATCTAATACAGCAGTAATTTTCTGCATTATCTTCCTCTTCCTTAATCTATCGGAGATATTGTCTAAATCGATTTCAATCTTGTTATAGCTGTCATATTCATAAGCAGCCAATCTTCGCTTATCGTTTTGAGGTTTATTGTCTACTACGCTTCTAATGATATCCCAAGCAGGGTTTTCTACCTTACCTGCAGTTACAACAAAGTCTCCTAGCGAGGTAGACTCTGGGGCAAGTTGATAGTTAATGGTTTGAGATATGCCCTTTTCATAAACCTTTTTCTTTGTTTCATAACCAATGTATGAGACTACTAAAGTGTCGGTTTCTGCATCTCCGATTATTTTATAGAATCCATCGAAGTCTGTAGCAACTCCTTTTGTAGTTCCTAAAAAGTATACACTTGCAAAAGGGATTGGGTCGCCAGAATCGGCATCCGTTACTTTTCCTTCAATTACAGTTTGTGCCAAACCACTGGCACAAAGCAAAAAGAAAAATAAAAAAATCAGGTTGGTGAAAAGTTTCAATTTCGAGTTTTTGGTTGTAGCGTTTATTAAACGACAAAGATGAATTAAATGTGCCTTTAGTTCATTCAATTTTGTGCAAACGTTTCTGCTAATGGGAATGTTCCGCTATGTAATTTTTTATATGAAGGTCTGATCGTTTTACTATATGCTGATACCATTCGAACTTTAAGTCTAGTTTTTCTTCTGCAGACAAGGCCCAGTCCACACTTTCTCTTTTAATTCTATCTACCAATTCATTCAAAATAAGTGCGGCACTGACCGACACGTTAAATGACTCGGTAAAGCCATACATGGGCACATGCACTAATTCATCTACGTGTTCTTTAGCGTAATTAGACATACCTTGCTTCTCAGTACCAAACACAAAAGCGATAGGTTGGTTTATATTTAACTCTTTTATAGATGCACTATCTCTGTCTGGGGTTGTACCAACTAGTCGGTAATTCTTCGATTTAAGCGAATTAAAACACTTCTCTGTGCTTTGTTCTTCTCTCTCAAACATATTTAACGAAAGCCATTTGGAAGCTCCTCTGACTACATTTGGATTCACATTATAATCATGTAATCTCTGCGTGATGTACACATCTTGAACTCCGAAGCAATCGCATGTTCTCATTACAGCACTGGCATTCTGAGAATGATAGAAATCTTCCATTACCACGGTGAGATAACGAGTTCTTTCTGCCAAAACTTTATCTATCAATTCAATCTTGTTTGGTGTAACATATTCCTCCAAGAGTTGAACCAAGCTATTCTTTAATTCTATTTCCATAAAAAAAGCTGTTGGAAGAGCATCCAACAGCTGAAGATGAACAAACAATAATATAACAACCTTAACCCTAAAGGTTTACATTCTTGTATGACTAAAACAATCAGACCGAGGGAGACCCTTACAATCCTTCCTAATGAGTATTATTTTTAGGAGGATTTAAATTTTCTGGCAACCTAGCTAATCATTTTAATATTCTGACTCTCTTTTACCTGTTTTGATTGATTACTCGAATGAGTTGACCATCTTCTTCATCGGTTAGCAAATACAATTTACCAGCTGGCGACAATGCAGCCTTTCTCAATCGTACTCTGTCATTCATAAATAACTCTTCAGAAGAAATTACCTGATCATTCTCAGTAGCGACTCTCCATAAACTCCCTTTACTTAATCCAGGCACTATGAAGCTATTTCTCCACTCTGGGAACTCTGTACCGCTATAAAAAACTAGACCTGTGGGAGCTACTGTGTTCTCCCAAAAATGAATAGGATCTTTATAAAGCGCTCCTTCAACTTCAGCTGGTTTATAGTTCTTAGTTCTATACCCTCCTGTGGTTCTATTAGGCCAGCCGTAGTTTGCACCTGCTTCTAGAATATTCAACTCATCTCCTTGAATGGTACCATGTTCGGAGAACCAAATCTTGCCTGTACGAGTATCGATGGTCATACCCTGAGCGGCTCGGATTCCCAAACTGTATAAGCCTGAAACGGCATCAGAACCAAAGTTGGGGTTATCATCTGGAATACTTCCATCAGGATTCAGTCGAAAAATCTTACCCCTTCTATCTGATACATCCTGAGCGAAAGGTAATTTCGGGTTCAAGTGCTCATAGAAATTCCTCTCTCCAGTGGCTATATACAACTTTCCATCATGGCCGAAGATCATCCCACCTCCATAATGAAACAATCCATGACTGTAAGGAGCCGCCTCAAAAAGGGTCTCTACTTTCGACAAAGCATTACCTCTAAGTACACCTCTAATTACTTTAGTGGCACTTTGCTTCTGCTTATTTTCTGCTGCATATGAAATGTAGATGTAATGATTATTCTCAAAATCAGGATCGAGCAAAACTTGAAACCATCCGGCATTGTAGCTTAAAGTCTTGCCGTGAGCAGCCGCAGGAAATACACCGTTCGTATGTTTGACGGTGTCAATCAACACAGCTCTCGCGACATCATCTGGCAATCCCTTAATTACCTCTCTCCTTTTGGTATGAAGATTAGTTTTTATTAGGTCTCCATCCTTTTCTGCTATAATCACTTCTTCTTCAGACAAAAAAGCAATACTCCAAGGCTTATTTAAGCCTGTCAGAACTACCTCTTTCTTTGGGACTGACGGCCTTGAAGGAATTGGACCAGCCGAGGTAGCTTTTGCCACAATCTTCCATTTGCCCTTAATCCTTTTCATCAGTAGCAGGTCGGTATATCGATTACCATAAGGAGGAATATCAACCTGAAGTTTGGCATAGGCAACATCTCTAACTAATTCTACATCCAGTATCTTTGAGATTCTGGAATTCTGAGTTCCGGGAGTTCTTCTTCCATAGCCCGAGGCATATTGTTCAGAACTCATGACAAAGGCTGTATCTGAGCCGTTATAGAGAAACATCCGGGTATCGGGATAAAAGGTTGAACTGACAGAATCAGGGTAGTTGTAGGTTGTACCATAGATGAATGTGTTCAACACTTTTTGAATCGCTTCAATATCTATTTGCCCAAATCCCGGCACACATATCAAGAAAAATAGAGCACTAATGATTGCAATTGGTCGCATAGTTTTTACTTCAACATTACGGACCAATGCACACTAAAACCGCCCTTAAACAGCATAAGAGGTACTAAATGATAATTCTGGACTACTACGGGACTACTTCTTGAAGTCGGCAGGTGTCTTACCAGTGATTTTTCTGAAGCTAGCGAAGAAAGATGATTTGGAATTGAATCCCGCTTCGTAGCCAATGCCTTCTAGCGATAGTTCAGGTCGTGATGCGATCAATTGTTTGGCTTCTTCTATTCTGTAAGAATTGACATAATGAGAAAAACCTTTTCCATATTCATCGTTGAGAAGTTTTGACAAAGTATTTCTGTTCATTCCTACAGCTGAAGCCAGGTCTTCCAGCTTCAGTTTACTGTTAACAAAGGGTTTCTCATTAAGCATATATTCATTCAACTTGCTCATAAGGTCTGTTTGTTCGGAAACAGGTAAATCTCGCCCAGCCATATTAAGAGACCTATTCATCATTGACTTTCCAATGAGCACGTACATGACTATGGTAAAAATCAAAGCGCCCCATAGATAAGTAAAGCTTCCATAAAGGGCCATTTGATAAGTAATATTGATAGCCAAAACCGTCAGTGCAATGGCCACAAAGTAAGATTGCGACTTATTAAACCGCTGCTTTCTTTTAAACACATCTCTTACCGAAACAAATGTATAATACACTCCTAGCAAGGTAAATAGAGACCATAAAACATAGATGCCGTGAATGATGTAAGAATTCCAGACCTCAGGAAAATTACGATAAGGGTAGAGAGTTCCGACAGTAACAACCAATACGAATACCACTGCCAGCAACATTAAGTCACTCTTGTGATAGCGTTTGGATTGCTTGACGACCGATTTGGCGTAAAGAAAAAAGAATGGTCCAATAAAAGCGCAGGCAGATAAACCTACCTGCAGAATAGCATAGTCTACATCTCTCTGAAAATAAAAGACAATGGACTTGGCTATTCTAATACTTAATGAAATAAGCAGACCTGAAAAGTAGACATTAGCAATTTTACTTGGCCCTTTAACCAAAAAGAAAAGGCCAAGTAAAAGTCCGTTTACAGCTCCGAGACTCGCTAAAAGAAATAAAACGGACATTTCAACTGTCTATTAAATGGCTCTAAAAAAGGTCTATGGTCTCTCCTACACCATAACCACCACCTTGCTTGTCGTTATTGTCCTTTTTAGGAGGAGTTGTTTTAGGTGCTTCTTTCTTTTCAGCAGGTTTAGCTTCAGGTTTACTCTGCTCTACTTTTGCCTGAGACTCTTGAGTTTTATCAGAACTCTCATTCTTGGTTTCACCAGAGTTATCATCTTTAGGCCTTGAGTCAGAACCAGGCTTTGGTTTATTGTCACCCAACAAAACCACCTTTTTCACATTGTGAGGAGACAGTTTATTACCGTTGGCCTTCCACCCTTTTACATCAATGAGCATATCTACATCATAAGTAGACACCTTCTTCTCTCGAGAACCTTTGACCGTATAATGCACTTCAATTTGAGCTGCTTCTTCAGTTGTGGCCAATAAAAGCTTAGCTCCTTTCTCTTCACTTATAAAGTGAAAAGCTTTATCCATTGTAGAAGTCTCAATCAAGAACCTCTTTATATAATGTGTTCCAGCTGCAGGATCGTAATGAACGGCAGCAATTGGTTTTTCCGGGTCAAACTTCTCAATAAGATGAATCTTAGCCGGCTCATACCTATTGGTTAAATCAAAACTGGTAAGTTCATACTCTCCAGAATTATAGATGACCAGCACTTTATCATCTGCCTGAAAATTGCCTAGCAATTCACCTCTTTCATCGCGATTGAGCCTTCCTACAGAATCATCGTACCAGATATCTAATCCTCCCAGAGTGGACTTACCTTCCATTTTAAGCTGAACTTTACGGACAGGATATTTGGTAACAATGTTACCTCCAGCAGCTCGACCTTTAATGTCTATATCGGCAAAGTTGAAGTCGAATACTTTCACCCTTGCTTTGGCTCCAGAGGTCAAGTAAATAGTAACTAGTTCGGCCTCGCCATTCGGGTTGGCTGTAAAGTAAAGCACCTTTGAACCTCTTTCACCTTTAGTAAGGTCATATTCCTTATCTCGAGTAATGGCCAGTACTTGGAATCGCTTCACCATAGTTCGGCCAGTTTTTCCATCTAAGTACATCATATTATAGACCATTCGTTCGTCATTCTTATTGAAGACCCCGGCCCATAAAATGTCTTTACCCACAAACACCTTATCTGAAATGCGAACTACCTGAAACTTACCGTCCCTTCTGAAAACGATGATGTCGTCAATATCTGAGCATTCGCAAATAAACTCGTCTTTCTTTAAGCCGTAACCCACAAAGCCTTCTTTGGCGTTCATGTAAAGCTTGGCATTATTGGCAGCCACAACCGTTGCTGCAATATTCTCAAAAGACTTAATCTCCGTTTTACGCTCTCTACCCTTACCATATTTCTCTAGTAAGTTCTGATAATAAGCAATGGCGAAATCGATCAAATTAGCCAAGTTATGCTCCACTTCAGCCAACTCTTCCTGAAGTTTGCGCATCAGCTCATCGGCCTTGAATGAATCGAACTTGGAAATTCGCTTAATCTTTATTTCAGTCAAGCGAATAATATCGTCTTTGGTAATTTCTCTGTAGAAATCTGGCTTAAATGGCTCAAGCCCCTTGTCTATGGTATCTAAAACAGCTTCCCAAGTCTCACACTCTTCAATGTCTCGGTAAATTCTGTTTTCGATAAATATTTTTTCGAGCGAAGAGAATAAAATTTTCTCTAGCAACTCTCCCTTTCTAATTTCTAACTCTTGGCGAAGTAACTCTACAGTTTGGTCGGTATTGATCTTTAAAATCTCACTTACTCCAATGAACTGCGGCTTTTCATCAATAATAACGCAAGCATTCGGAGAAATACTACTTTCACAATCGGTAAAGGCATAAAGCGCGTCTATAGTAATATTTGGTGACTGATTAGCTGCCAATTCAACGAGAATTTCAACGTGCTCAGCTGTGTTATCTACTACCTTTTTGATTTTGATTTTTCCCTTATCATTAGCTTTAATGATTGAGTCAATCAAACTGGTAGTTGTTGTACCGAATGGGATATCTTTAATAACAAGAGTCTTCTTATCGAGCTCTTCTATTTTGGCTCTGACCTTTACTTTTCCGCCTCGCAACCCATCATTATACTCAGAGAAATCGGCCATACCTCCTGTAGCAAAGTCAGGATATATTTTCGGCTTTTTGCCCTGAAGAATTTTGATAGATGCTTGAATAAGCTCAATGAAGTTATGAGGAAGAATTTTGGTTGAAAGGCCAACCGCAATACCCTCCACTCCTTGCGCTAATAACAGCGGAAATTTAACGGGAAGCGTTACTGGCTCTTTTTTACGACCATCATAAGACAGCTGCCATCGAGTAGTCTGTGGATTAAAGACCACCTCTAAGGCAAACTTAGAAAGCCTTGCCTCTATGTAACGTGGAGCAGCAGCACCATCACCAGTGCGTACATCTCCCCAGTTACCTTGGGTTTCAATAAGTAAATCTTTCTGACCAAGGTTCACTATAGCGTCACCTATAGAAGCATCTCCATGCGGGTGATACTGCATGGTTTGACCAATGATGTTCGCTACTTTATTGAAACGGCCATCGTCCATCTCCTTCATAGAGTGGAGAATTCTGCGTTGAACCGGTTTAAAACCATCTTCAATCGCAGGAACTGCCCTTTCAAGAATTACATAGGATGCATAATCGAGAAACCAGTTTTCGTACATTCCCGAAACAGGAATTACGTCTTTCATTTCTCCGTCTTCTTTATTTATGTTATCTATATTTTCCTCACTCATTTCACCGCAGAGTACGCAAAGAGCGCAAAGGTTAAAGTTTGTTTACTATTCTCTTTATTCCGTCTTTTAAAAGAACAGAATTGAAATTTATCAATAATCCTAGCTTACATTCAGAAAGCTTCAGATATGTCAACACTTGAGCCAAATGAATATCATTTAATGCCTCAACAGACTTCACTTCAATAATTAGCTTTCTTTCAACTACTAAATCTAATCTGTATCCACAATCCAATTTTACATCATCATAAACTAGAGGAAGTGGCTTTTCTTTTTCCACCAAGAGATCGCTCTTTACTAACTCATAAAACAGACAAGCTTGATAAGCTGATTCCAAGAGACCTGGCCCTAACTGCCTATGAACTTCAATAGCCCGACCAATTACCAGTTTTGCCAAATCATTCTCAGTCATCTTTACGCCCTCTGCGATCTTAGCGGTTAAAGTAGTTAAACAGCTTCCTCAGCTATATCTTTTTCTACTCTAAGGTTATCAATGATAAAGCCTTGTCTATCAGGGGTGTTCTTGCCCATGTAGAATTTAAGAATATCGCTGATGCTGGTATCTTTTCGCAGAATAATAGGTTCCAGGCGCATATCTGCACCAATAAAGCCTTTGAATTCATCTGGCGAAATCTCACCAAGCCCTTTAAAGCGAGTTATTTCAGGCTTGTTGCCTAGCTTTTCTATGGCCTTCTGCCTTTCTATATCGCTATAGCAATAGATAGTTTCTTTCTTATTTCTGACCCTAAAAAGAGGCGTTTCTAGAATGTATACATGCCCACGCCTTACCAGATCTGGAAAGAATTGCAAAAAGTAAGTAAGTAGCAACAAACGGATGTGCATACCGTCAACATCTGCATCGGTTGCTATTACAATTTTGTCGTAGCGAAGTCCCTCCAAACCATCTTCAATATTTAAAGCATGTTGAAGCAGGTTAAACTCTTCGTTCTCGTATACTACTTTCTTGGTTTGTCCATAGCAGTTCAGCGGTTTTCCCCTTAAACTGAATACTGCCTGTGTTTGAACATTTCTAGATTTTGTGATAGACCCACTAGCCGAGTCTCCTTCTGTAATAAACAGCGTGGTGGCATTCTTAAGGTCATCATCTACCTTGTTGCCATCGTCTAAGTGGATTCTACAATCTCTAAGTTTTTTATTGTGCAGATTAGCCTTTCTAGCTCGTTCATTAGCTAGTTTTTTAATACCTGCAATTTCTTTTCGCTCTCGCTCCGACTGAAGAATCCTCTTCTGAAGTGCTTCTGCGGTTTTTGGATTTTTATGAAGAAAATCGTCAAGCGCTTTCTTTACGAATTCGTTCACGAAAGTCCTCATGGTTGGCCCATCGGGAGCCACATTTTGCGAACCTAGCTTAGTTTTAGTCTGCGACTCAAAAACAGGCTCTTGTACTCTCACAGCAATAGCACCAACAATAGAGGCTCTCACATCGGTAGCATCGAAGTTCTTATTGTAGAACTCCCTTACTGTTTTTACCAAGGCTTCTCTTAACGCTGCTTGGTGAGTTCCACCTTGCGTGGTATACTGACCATTTACGAATGAATAATAGTCTTCTCCGTATTGGTTGGTGTGCGAAAGGGCAATTTCTATGTCTTCGCCCCTCAAATGAATAATTGGGTAGCGAAGGCTATCTACATCTGTTTTTCTGGAAAGTAAATCGTAAAGCCCTTTTTCCGAGTGATATTTTACTCCGTTGAAATTAATGGTCAACCCTGCATTTAGAAAGCAGTAGTTCCAAATAAGGTCGTCTAAATATTGAGGGATGAAATGGTAGTTCTTAAAAATGGTTTCATCTGGCTTAAAAACGATCAGGGTACCATTTCTTCCGCTGCTTGTTGTTTCATCCGCATCGTTCTTAACTTCTCCTCTCTCAAATTCGGCAACCTTTGTTTTACCATCTCTATATGACTGAACCTTAAAATACGTAGAAAGCGCATTCACCGCTTTGGTACCTACTCCATTCAATCCAACAGATTTTTGAAAGGCACCGCTATCGTACTTACCACCAGTGTTGATTTTCGACACACAGTCTACCACCTTACCGAGAGGAATCCCCCTACCGTAATCGCGGACTTCTACTTTTAGCTCAGAGACTTTCACATCGATGGTCTTACCAAAGCCCATCATATGTTCATCGATACTATTATCGATTACCTCTTTTACCAATACATAAATTCCGTCATCTTGGGCCGACCCGTCACCCAATTTTCCGATATACATACCGGGTCGAAGTCTGATGTGTTCTTTCCAATCGAGAGACCGAATACTATCTTCGGTATAATTCGCTACTTGATCTGCCATTCAGAATTTCAACAACTTTAGTTCGAAGTATTTCCAAGCGCACTTCTGCGCTCAGCAAAGTCGGAAGTTAGAATTAAAAAACTAAAAATGCACGTGCCATTTTGGGTCTCAAAAGAATTAAGACCAATGCACACTGAAAATGAGTTAGTTATTAATTACGTCTTTTGCCTAATAAATAAGCCAAGTAGCCAAACCAAGCTACTATAAGTGTTGGGCCTAAATACACGTAGAATCCGAGTGTCATAGACTGTTCAGACTCGGCTAAGTTCATGAGTCCTAAAAAGAATAGCACCATCGCAAAAAACAAGTTCAACACTCCGGCAAAACCCTTAGCCCAAGTAACTAAATCTAACTTCAAAGATCTATTTCTAAGACCAACTCCATCTTCTGATGTTTTTATCTTTTTCAGTGTTTGAATAAACACCGAGCATACTGCATTAACAAAAATGAAGACACCAATAGAGCCAAAAAAGTACAAGTCTCTATCTATGTTATATACAGGATTTCCATCGACATCGAACTTATAAGTAACCTGCCCTACCATATAGGCATAAGACCAAAGCAATGCTGCTAAAAACAACAGGTAACTTACCGTTCTGAAAAACCCGATGAACTTATCCATATCTCCTCAATTTCAGCGCGAAGATAAGCAACAAAAGAAAACCTTTGAGCATTAGTGCTTTTGTTTTGCCTAAAATGAAGAATGGTCTTAATTTAAAAGGTCATTTGAACTAATTATGAGTCTCGATCCCACGGTAATTGCCATTCCTGTATACTTTCTCCTTATAGGTTTAGAGCTAATTGCTCATCGTTATCAGTCTATAAAGTCTTACCGGCTCAACGATGCTATAACCAACATTAACTGCGGAGTAACCTCACAGGTTACTGGAGCATTTCTGAAAGTGCTGTCCATTGGCGTATACACCTATATATTCGAACAGTTTAGGTTAGCCAGAATTAGCAATAGCGCACTCACATGGGTTATAGCTTTTATAGCCTATGACTTCTTTTATTACTGGGCTCACAGAATGAGCCACGAGGTAAACCTGTTCTGGGGCGGGCATAGCGTTCATCATCAAAGTGAAGAATATAACCTCTCTGTAGCTCTAAGACAAAGTTCAACCCAAACCATTTGGACCTTTATATTCTACTCTCCGATGGCCTTGGCTGGTTTCGACCCTCTGGTTCTTCTATCTGTTTCTGGCTTTAATTTGCTTTATCAATTTTGGATTCATACAGAATCGATCAATAGGCTCCCTAAGTGGTTCGAAGCTGTTTTCAATACCCCTTCTCATCATAGAGTGCATCATGCTCGCAACCCCAAATACATCGATAAAAACCATGGAGGCACTTTCATTGTCTGGGATAGATTGTTTGGAACCTTTAAGCAGGAAGAAGAAAGACCAACCTACGGAATAACCAAAAACCTAAATAGCTGGAATCCTGTTTGGGCCAACGTGTCGCATTACTCCGATATGTGGAAGGAAATAAGAACTATTCCAAAGGCCTCAGATAAAGTACGCTACCTCTTCAACAAACCAGGCTGGTTGCCAGACTACATGGGAGGCTATAGAGCGCCTTATGATGTTGATTTAAAAACCTATAAAAAGTTTGACCTTAGCGGTGCTAAATCGGTGAATATATATGTCTTTGCCCAATACTTGGTGCTTTTAGCGGGTACAGCACTTTTTCTCTTTAACCTAGAAGCTTTCGAAAACAATCTGGTGCAAAAAGCAGTCTTGGCTCTAATAATCATTGTTTCTACCGTTAGCTTTGGAGCTATGTTTGAAGGAAGAAAATGGGCTAGTGTTATAGAAGTTGCCAGGCTTATAGCCGTGGCTGCGAGCCTGATATACTTCTTTCCAGCCATTGGAGAGGAAAATCTTGTGCTGATTGGAATTCTGTCATATACTATGCTTTCAATTATTTGGGTAGCTTTGCTGCGAAAATCAATCGTTCACCCAGTGACTATTCAGGTTTGAGAAATATACTTATTCTAATAATTACCTTCCTTCTATTTAGTGGCTGTACAAAGAAAGTCGAACTAGGTAATTTTGACTCCGAAAAATGGAAATCTGACCCAAATGGTTGCCAAGGTATTCGTTCTGAGATGATTGACGATTTATTAGAAGTAAAGCCTAACCTCTTAGGCCTGTACCAAAAATCGATTATCAAAGCATTGGGTCAACCAGAGTCTGAAGAACTGTATGAAAGAAGTCAGACGTATTATTTCTATGCTATCGATCCTTCTGCCGACTGTGCAAACTCTAAAGATGACGACCCCAGAATACTGAGCATTCGCTTTACAGCGCTCGGAATAGCCAATGAAGTCGACATTAGATAGTTTTAACTAAAATTTTAGTAAAACACTCTTTTCTGATATAAAATTCCTCACTTTGTCTTTTTTTGAGAATATAATTTTTCTCATTCGAAATAATTCCTAACTTAAAGACAAGATTATCAGGCTAAATGATCTATTGACCATTGTGCAATCGTTAACACTGCCATGTCAGTATGGAAATTAGCTTAGGTTAGTTTTAGTTTTATAGGTAGTTTGGTGAAGGTTAACCCATCCTCAGGTTAACCTTCCGCCATTTTTAGGCGAACCTCATGGTCGAAGATCTCAATCTTTCCGGCTTTATATAACCCTCCTAAAACGCGCTTGAAGTTCTTCTTACTAATGCCGAAATGCTCCTGAATTTCTTCTGGAGTACTTTTGTCTCCAAGAGGAAGTGAACCACCATTACTTTCAATGGCCTGTAAAATGTCGTCTGAAGAATCAGTTACTGCTTCGTAACCTTGCTTTTGAAGGCTGGCATCAATTTTACCATCCTCGCGAATTCTTTTGATGTAGCCTCTTTTATTATCGCCAAGCTTTATCTTCTCGAAAATCTCATTGTTATAGATCAGACCAACAAATTGCCCATTAATTACCACCTTATAACCAAGGTCTGTTCTTTGCCAGATCACCATTTTAACCTGTTGACCTTCTTCTACCCCTTCAGCTTGGTCGCTTAAAAAACCAGCAATTTTGGTGGTACCAATCATTCTATTGGTCTTATAGTCAAGAAGTATCATTACAGCATACTTCCCTCCTTCTTTCATATCTGCCTGCTGTTCTTTGTTTGGTACCAAAAGGTCTTTTTCCAAACCATTATCTACAAAGGCACCAAATTCGGTTACTTGTTTTACTTCTAATCCAACAATATCTCCGACTTGACCCCGCGGCCAACGCGTAACCGCTACAGGACGAGACATATGATCTGTATAGACAAATACCTTGATTTTGTCACCAATCTCATACTCCTCTGGCAAATATTTAGCAGGAATAAGCACCTCCTCCTTTCCATCAGTAAGGTAGCAACCAAACTCAACCTCTCTCGCTATTTCTAGTTCTTGAATTTTCCCTATTTCCATATCAAATATCTACCGCAATTCGTATTTTCAAATCAATTGACAAAAGTACCAAAACAAGTTCATTAATCTGCTCGATTGAAAAATTCAAAATCAATATTCACACTTATCTTACTCGCCCTTTCACTCAACTCATTAGCTCAAGAGAAGGCATACTTGGCTTCTGAGGCCTTTGAGGGTAGCATTCGGGGCAATGAACGATTCAGGGTAGCCTTTTATAATGTTGAAAATCTTTTCGACTATATTGATGACAGCACCACATTGGATGATGATTTTACATATAGGGGCAACAATAGGTGGACGAAAGCGAGGTATCAAGAGAAGCAGCAAAGACTAGCTAAAACCATCGTAGCCATGGGTGGTTGGGAAGCTCCTGAACTAATCGGTTTTTGCGAGGTTGAAAATAGATACGTTCTAACCACACTGACTCAGTTTACACCACTAAAAGCTGTTGGTTATGAAATAATCCATCAAGACTCTAGAGACAGGCGAGGAATAGATGTTGCTGCCATTTACAGGCCTGATAAGTTTGAATTGCTCGATTATCATTACTACCAACTCAACTTTCCGTTCGATACAGCCAGCAGAACTAGAGATATTCTTCACGTTATTGGAAAGCTACCCAACCAAGACACGCTGCATTATTTTGTAAATCACTGGCCTTCTAAGTTTGGAGGAGAGTTTGAAACACAACCAAAACGAATGTTTGCTGCAGAATTTACTCGTCATAAGGTAGACTCAATAATGTTAGCTCAACCCAACACCAATATTATTATAACCGGAGATTTTAATGACGAACCAGAGGAAGAAAGCATGCTTTCTGGTCTGAAAGTGCAAACCGAGCTATCTGAAGTTAAACCTACCGACCTTTTCAATATGATGTACCCAATACGCTACGTTACTGGAACTCATAGCTTTCAGAATGAATGGGGAATATTAGATCAGTTTGTGGTTAACGGTAGGCTTCTGAACAGTAGAAATTCTACCTCTATTCGAAATAGAACTGCCCAAATCTTCGATATGGACTTTCTCATTACAGAAGGAGCCACTGGTGCAACTAGACCCTTTAGAACCTACCAAGGCCCTGCTTACATTGGTGGCTACAGCGACCACTTACCTATTATAATGGACCTGATATTAAATCCTCGGAAGTAATTATCTAAGGCCGGTAAGCATTTTTTCTATTTCCACTTTATCCGAATGTCTTGCTCCCTCTACGAGTGCCGCACTATGGTACTCTGTGGCTCCTAAATCCAATAGATAGCCAATATTCGAAGACCTCACACCACCACCAGGCATGATTATAATATCATCTTCTGCTTCCTCAATCAGCTCTCCTAATCTGCTGAAGCCAGCCATAGCTGTAGCTTCTCCACCAGAAGTTAGCACCCGCTGAATTCCAAGTTCCCTTAAGGTATCTAGTGCCTCAAACTGATTCACCACTTCATCAAAAGCTTTATGGAAGGTTACATCCATAAAACCAGCCTGTTGCATCAATTCATAAGTAATGCGTTCATTAATCTTTCTTTCAGGCGTTAATGCTCCAATTACCACCCCTTCGCAACCCAGTTCAGCACAGAGCGCTACATCTTCTTTCATTTGCTCCAGTTCTAACAAGGAGTAATTAAAATCTCCAGACCTTGGCTTAATCAACACATAAACAGGGATTTCTACCATCTCTTTTACAAGCTGAATCATTCCCTTACTTGGTGTAAGTCCGCCAACAGAGAGTTCGGCACATAATTCAATCCTATCGGCTTTGGCAGCATTGGCATTTAGGGCAGATTCTACACTACCAGCACAAACTTCTAACAATGGCATATTTACAATTCCTTTTTTTCAAAACAATAAAAGTAGATGATGCGATTATATTTGTGCAAACGTAAACAAACCTAAAAGTTAGAAAATGGAGAATATTTCAGTAATCGGCTCAGGCACAATGGGTAACGGTATAGCCCACGTTTTTGCTCAAAGTGGATTTAAGGTGAATTTGGTAGATATTTCTCAAGATGCTTTAGACAAAGCGCTTAAAACTATTGAGAAAAACCTAGATAGAATGTTGGCGAAAGAAAAAATAGATGAAGCCACAAAAAATGCTACTCTAGGCAACATCACTACCCATACCGATCTTAAAGCGGGCGTAGAAAATGCCGACTTGGTGGTAGAAGCAGCTACTGAAAACGTAGATATTAAACTGAACATTTTCAGAGACTTAGATAAGTTCACTAAGCCAGAATGTATTCTTTCATCTAACACCTCTTCTATTCCTATTACTAAAATTGGCTCGGTAACTAACCGCGCTGATAAGGTGATTGGAATGCACTTTATGAACCCAGTACCAGTAATGAAGTTGGTAGAAGTAATTAGAGGTTACGCCACTTCTGACGAGGTGACTAACACCATTATGGAAGCTTCTAAAAAGTTAGGCAAAGTACCTGTTGAGGTGAATGACTATCCTGGCTTTATCTCTAACAGAATCTTAATGCCAATGATCAACGAGGCGATTATCTCTTTGTTCGAGGGTGTTGCTGGTGTAGAAGAAATTGACACAGTAATGAAATTAGGTATGGCCCACCCAATGGGACCATTGCAATTGGCCGACTTTATTGGATTAGATGTCTGTCTTTCAATTATGAACGTGTTGCACGAAGGTTTCGGTAATCCTAAATACGCTCCATGCCCACTATTAGTGAACATGGTAACTGCGGGTTATCTAGGTGTAAAATCAGGAGAAGGTTTCTATAGCTGGAATCACGGCACAAAAGACTTAGTAGTTTCTAAGCAATTTGCTAAGAAGTAAGCCAAGCTCTTCTTAAAGAATCATTTAAGAGGTTGTTTCAATCGTATTTGGAACAACCTCTTTTACTTTAAGTACTAGATGAGTGTTATGTCTAAAATTGAAACTGATAGTTTTTCTTTACTTTACCTTTAGATTCAACCATCTCACTTAATCCACTTACAATAAGAGTCACACAGCCATGACAAAGAAAAAATCGAAGCGCATCTTTCAATTCATCTTAATTACAGCCTCAATTGGTTCTCTTTATTTTGTGCCATGGCTATTGGTTAAAGCTTGGATTCTACCCTTACCCGATACCGTGCAAGAGCAACTAGACCAAGCAATAGACCATGGTTTTGATGGAATGATTGTCTTTGTGGATCATGGAAAAAAGCCAGATGAATATTTTGCATCGGGCTGGCACAACCGAGATACTAAAACCCCTGCCAAGCCTCAGGCGCTCTTTAAAATCGCCAGTATCAGTAAACTCTACGATGCTGTGGCAGTGACTAAGTTAGTTGGAGAAGGGAGACTTTCACTAGATAAAACCCTCACAGACTATCTACCTAAATTAAATGGTAGAATTGAGCATGCCAACCAGATTACCTTACGCATGCTCATTCAGCATAGAAGTGGAATACCCAATTTCACAGATACTCCCGATTTTTGGGCTTCTCCCACCAAGTCTTATGAAGAAAGTTTAGCCTTAATCATAGATCAGCCGGCTAATTTTGAACCAGGCAGTGATTATGAGTATTGCAACACCAACTATCTCCTACTCAACAAGATTATGGATGATGAACTGGGCTACAGTAATTTTCAATTCATTCAAGAGGAAATCTTAAATCCACTGGGCTTAGAAAACACCTTCTCTTCACTTGCAGCAGTAGATATAGACGATGTAATGAGTGGCTATCATGAAGGTTATCCTCATGACTTAAAGGAAAACGATCATGGAATGCATGCCACAGCCGAGGATGTAGGCCTTTTTGTCCGAGCCTTAAATGATGGCTCTCTGTTCGCTCCAGGCGAGCAAGAAATCTACGAGTCGGTTTATGAATATAAACATGGAGGCTGGGTTCCCGGATACCAAAGCTTTGTAGAATACTATGAAGAAATAGATGCAGTTGTAGTGGCATTTTACAGCACAACCGACCCAAAACTTTACAATTGGAACCTATCCGAGATCATCAATAATCGAATAGTTAAAATTCTTAAAAGGCAGCAATAAAAGGGTGTTATTACCTGAGAGTTATTGAGCCGAGGATCTTATAGAGTCGGTTGCTTCGAAATCTTCTTATATGCACTAAAAGCATAAAAATGGTGCAGCAAAAACCAACTGAATAAACTAACTTTATCGCATCGTTAGGGGTGCCTAAAACGGCTGAGATTATACCCTATGAACCTGAATTGTTTAATTACAGCGGAGGGAAACGAGGATTGTCAATAATTTGATAGAACAGATTATACAAGCCACTTTCATAGCTGTGAAAGTGGCTTTTTTATTTAATATACTTAATGAGCTTAACTATGTCTGAGAACAACGCATTCAACAAAGTATTAGAACAAATACGCACACAATCGCCATTGGTGCATAATATCACCAACTATGTAGTAATGAATAATACAGCCAACGCTCTGTTGGCTATTGGTGCTTCGCCAGTAATGGCTCATGCAGTAGAAGAAGTAGAAGACATTGTCACCATTTCTTCCTCCTTGGTCATTAACATGGGTACTTTAAGCAAAAAATGGGTGGAAGCCATGATCTTGTCGGCAGCCAAAGCAAAAGAACTTAACAAACCATTTGTGTTCGACCCTGTAGGTGTTGGAGCATCAAAATACAGATCAGAAACTGCTCAAAAAATTATAGAAACAGCTACTCCATCAGTTATTCGAGGAAATGCCTCTGAGATAATGGCCTTGGCTCAAGTAACCAATAGCACCAAAGGTGTAGATAGTACCGTAGCTTCTGATGCCGCTGTGAGTGCTGCGCAAAGCTTATCTAAACAGCTTAATAATACGGTAGTAATCAGTGGAGCTACAGATTACATCATCACTAATGATACTATAAGCAAGATTACCGATAGTGATTCAATGATGTCGAAAATCACAGGAATGGGCTGTACTGCAACTGCCATGGTTGGTGCATGTATAGGAGTTGAAGCAGACATCCACTTAGCCTCTACAGTGGCTATGCAGATTATGGGTAAGGCAGGAAATATGGCGGCTGATCTTTCTGCAGGACCAGGAAGTTTCCAGATGAATTTTCTCGATAGCCTTTATAAGCTATGAACAATATAGATTACTCGTTGATGTATGTGACGGATGATAGAATCACAGACGATTCTATCTTCTTCAACATACTGGAAAATAGCCTTAAGGGTGGAGTAAGCATTGTTCAATTGAGAGAAAAGCAATTAGACACAAAACCATTTTATGCTCGCGCGAAAAGGGCAAAAAGCCTCTGTGAGCAGTATGGAATTCCTCTAATTATCAACGACCGAATAGACATTGCTTTGGCTATCAATGCCCATGGTGTCCATTTAGGCCAAAAGGATATGCCAGTTTCAGTAGCTCGAGAACTCATTGGTAAGGAGAAAATCATTGGACTTTCAGTGAGCAATAACCAACAGGTCATAGAGGCCAAAAGCCTTGAGATAGACTACATCGGTATCTCCCCTATTTTCAGCACTAACACCAAAACAAAAGACCTAGATAAGCCATTAGGCATTGAGGGCTTAAAAGAGATAAGAGAAATCTGGGCCAAACCGATTGTGTGCATTGGTGGAGTTAATAAAGAAAACACTGCTGAGATCATTGAAAATGGAGCCGATGGAATTGCTGTAATTTCAGCCATCTCCAAGGCAAAAGATCCCGAAAAAGAATCGAAAGCATTAAAATCAATAATATGTCAAGCTGGTACAAATCAATAAGCACACAGACGGATTACATTCTCGAAAAAATAAAAGGTCACCCTTTTATCGAAGAACTCATGGGAGGCACACTCTCTAATGATGTCTTCTTGTTCTATATAGGCCAAGATGCATTGTACTTAGCTACTTATAAAAGAGTGTTGGCCGAAGTGGGCATCAAATGCGTAGATGACGACTGCCAATTCTTCTTAGATGCGGCTACGGGCATCATCCATGTTGAAGACGCTTTGCATCAGATTTTCCTAAAAGATCATTCAACCTCCAACGAAGCCTCTCCTACTTGCGAACTGTATATCAGCTACTTATCCAGAATGGCGCATACTCATTCCACTGAAGAAGCTCTGGCTGCAGTTCTTCCTTGCTTTACCATTTACAAACAAGTAGGCGACTATATTTTAGCCAATCAAACCAATAAAGACAATAATCCATATCAAGATTGGATAAACACTTATGGTGGTGAAGAGTTCGCTAAATCGGTAGCAAAGGCCACCGAAATTACCAATAGGTATGCCGAATCTGCCTCTCCAGAGAAATTGGAGAAAATGAATCAAGCATTTGAGAAAGCCTCTAAACTTGAGTGGATGTTCTGGGATAGCGCATATAATCAAGAACAATGGAAAATCTAATGACACCATATAAAAGCGTATTGACCATTGCTGGAAGCGATTCTGGCGGTGGTGCTGGCATTCAGGCCGATATTAAGAGCATTTCTGCTTGTGGAGCTTTTGCAGCTAGTGTAATTACGGCCACTACTGCTCAAAATACACAAGGCGTTTTAGACATTCATGCCATTCCAATGGCGCACCTAGAACTTCAGCTAGAAGCTGTTTTAAGTGATATTGAGTTCGGGGCCATTAAAATTGGCATGTTGCACTCATGCGAAGTAATTGAAGTGGTGAAATCAAAACTGGAGGAATACGATGTAAAAAACATTGTGCTAGACCCTGTAATGGTGGCTACTTCTGGCAACAAACTCATTGCCGATGATGCCATTGACTGCCTGAAGGAATTCTTGCCGAAGGCAGACCTGATAACACCAAATATTCATGAAGCTGAGCTACTTATTGGCCACTCCATTGGCTTGCATAATTTTGAAACTTCGGCCATTGAAATTGGAAAGCGTTTTAATACGTCTGTACTTTTGAAAGGCGGTCACCTAGAAAGTTCATTTAGTGAGCTGACGGATATTCTATATGAGCATGGAAGCGGTGAAATTCATAAGATTTTCAACCCGAAAATAGACACAAAAAACACACACGGAACTGGCTGTAGCCTATCTTCTAGCATTGCTACCTTCTTATGCCTTGGGCATTCACTGGAAATGGCAGTCAGAAAAGGATGTGCTTATGTAAATGAGGCCATAGCCTTAGGGAAAAATAAAACGTTGGGTAAAGGAAACGCCCCAATCAATCACTTTGGGCTTTAATTAACCAAATTGGTTAAATCATATTTGGGTCTAGTAATCATTGAGAATATTAACTCCCAAACCTATGACCCACTGCCGTTGCTTTGGCACAAAGTCTCTACCCAAAATTTGGCTTAAACTCTCCCCTGTTTTGCTAAGTCCAAATTCATAATTGATATCTAAAACAAAGCGGTCGAAGTCACCACCAATACCGAAGTGCCACATCATGTTGCTACGATTGTAGTCGTCAGATACCTTTTCAACCTCATTGAGGAAGGAACGCTGTCCAGACATCAGAAAGCTAAACGAGGGTCCCATTTGCAATCTTAGATTTCCAATTCTGTACCCTATGTCTACAGGAAGTTCTAGGGTATTGAATTCAAAATCGGCTCGAGGATTAAAGCCTTGAACATCATTATAATTCTTAAAAATGAGATCGGTCTTAACTTTTGAAAGCAAAACGGACGATTGAACGAAAACGCCTTGCACATTGATTCTAAAGAACGCACCAAACTGATACCCAACTTCTGAACCTCCTTCAGACAGGTCTATCTCATCATTCTGAAGCTTCATTTTAGCTGTCACCAATTTTACTACAGGCCCCGCCTGATAAAATCGGTCGTAATGAGATTGAGCTAAAGCACTCAAGCTCAACAGGCAAAGCAGTAAGGCTATGGTTAGGGGCTTCATCATTTTCAGTAGGGTTTTTGAAAATGTTTTTTAGTTTCGCACAAGATAATTTTAAAAAATCAGATGAGCTTACAAGACACCTTCGAAAATGCTGTGAAGTCAGCACATTCCTTAAACGATAGACCTTCTAATGACAACCTATTGAAAATGTATGGTCTATATAAGCAAGCTACTGAAGGCGACAACAACGAAGAGCCTCCTGGCGGATTCGACTTTAAAGCTGCTGCAAAACACAATGCTTGGAAAAAACTTGAGGGCACTAGCAAAGAAGATGCTATGACTCAATATATAGACCTTATAGAGCAACTAAAGTCCGCTTAACATAGACTATATATCAGAAAGTGAATTGCAATCGTTAACCTATTTTTAGAAACAACAATTGCGATTTTCTTTGCATATTGCAAATTGATAAAACTCAAAAACAACAATAATGGGATTATTTAGCTTCGGTAAGAAGAAAAAGAAAAAACCTGCCAGATCTTGCGATTTAGAAGGGTCTCTTCTAGAATTTGGTGAAGGTTATTTACTTACCTCATCACAAATCATCAAGTCTAAGCGCTTTTGGGACAATAAAATGGTTGAGCCAGAAACCTTAGCTTATTCAAAAGCACATTTCGAAAGAAATGATGAGATGGGTACTAAAATGCGTACCATGATCTTCCAAAAATACAGTTCTCAGGAAAAGCCTTGGTTAGTGGGTGATGGTCAGGTCAACCAGTTTGAAGTAGATAAAAACCAAGCCAGAGAATTCGCTCAAAAATGGTGGGAGTCTGAATTCACCTTTACTCCTCCAGAAGCAGGTTCAGCAGACAAAGTGATGACTGATGCTGAGTATCAAGAATGGAAAGACTATGCCATTATGAAGGCTGGTGAAGCACAGCTGAAGAAAATAGGCTAATATCTATCTAGAAAAAACATAGAGAGGCTATCTCAAAAATAACTATTATCGTCATTCCAAGCTTGACTGGGAATCTCTAACAACTCTTAGCAGCACTTTGAGGAGATTTCCTCCCCACATGTGGGGAAGCAGTCGGAAATGATAGTTAGCTTTTGAAATAGCCTCTTTTTATTTCACCAACCTGAAGAGCTGAACTTCTCCTCTAGAAATAGGCTCCAATTTCAACCCTAAATCTTCAACTTGACTCTTAAACCTTTCGAGGTTTTCAACGTCATTATATCGGTCGTTAAAGTAAGCAGGGTTTAGCAAGAGATAATCTCCATTCTCTGGCTGCGAACCGTTCATTTCTGAGAACCAAACGAAGTTTAAGTTTACTGACTTCAGTTCATAAAAATAAGGATATCCGTATGAGATAAGACCGTCTGTGAAAACCGTAGCTCCTACACTTTCTGGAGTTAACACATCATTAAAAATCACTTCCACCCCTTTAAAGTTTCTGTCATCCGCTGTGGCAATCTTGTAAATCGGAATAACCAATAACACTGCTAGTAAATACTTTGCACTGGAATACCTGATTGCAGATAGTAGATGTGTTTTAGTCCAGTACATCCCCCCTGCTACCAACATTACAGGAATCAGCAAAGTGATATGCCGAGTATCTACCGGCATTGGGCTGTAATACTTCCAATTGGTGCTCATAAACCACCAAGTGCCCAGAATGAACACTGTTGCAACTGGCCAAAGCTTGTCAGGATCTTCAACTTTCCAGTCAGACTTCTTGAGTGTGATTAATGCGGGGAGGGCGAAAAGTAATGGAATGAAAAAGCCGCCACGCATAAAGCCAAGCAATGGCAAATAAGTCAAACGCTTGAGTATGGTGAGAGCACTCTTATCGAAAAAGGTTTTAGAAGTAGCCTCGTGGTTATCGGAAATGTTGCTAAAACGGTAAAAGAAATCACCGTAAACTTCTTGGTACCAAAAGCCATTAGCCAACACAAAAAAGAGTAGCAACACCACACTGATCATCCAAAAGCTTCTGTTGGTTCTCTTCAACCAATAGTCATTGACAAATAGATAGACAAAGAGTGGTCCGAGAACTATAACCGTCATCTTGGTAAGGATACCCAAGAAAATGGAGGTGCTCAAAACCAAGGCCCAAAGTCTATGATCTCCCTCCTTTCTATTCACCCGATCATAAGCTACTAAAGCAGCCAAAGTATATAAGGTCATTGGCATTTCGGGGAAAAGATGTGTCACAAAGGTGATTACATGATAATCGCAGACAAAAAAGGTAGCAGCAAAAACGCCCAACCAGTGATGGTATAAATTTCCGAGCCAAAGCAACACATTCAGAGTAATAAGGCCACAAATCAATGGAAATACCGTAATACTGAACTGGTTAATACCTAGTTGTTCAATAATCCAAGCAACGGGATAAAGCAAAGCTACCCTACTGGTGAAATGATTATTGGTAATGGTAAAACTCCCTTCATTGATAGTGTTTGCTAAATTCAGATAACTGAAGTCATCCCAAAAAGCCAGACCGTCATTGGCCAAGTACCATGTAACTAGCAATACTAAATTAGCTGCCAGTCCGAACCAACGGTATTTTGAATCACTGAAGAATTTCTGGTGGGGCATTGCAGCGAATATAGTTGATTAGCGAAATACTCTTTCTATTTTCGCAATAAGCTATGCAGCTCTTTTATCAGCCCGAACTTATAAATGGTATCAATACCCTCGACTCAGAAGAGTCTAGACATGCCATCAAAGTATTGAGAAGAAAGGAAGGCGATGCTATCGACTTGGTTGATGGGCATGGGAAGTTCTATACTGCTGAGATCCGAAAAGCAGACTTTCGTAAGTGTGAATTTGAGATAGTCTCCACCAAAGAAGAACCCAAAAGGAATGGTTTCAGACATTTAGCAATAGCTCCAACCAAGAACCTAGATAGAACGGAATGGTTGGTTGAAAAGGCCGTTGAAATGGGAGTCGATAGAATCTCTTTTGTGCTCTGCCAAAACTCAGAAAGAACAGTTTTAAAGACTGAACGCTTGGTAAAAAAAGCAGTTAGTGCCATGAAACAATCCCTGAAAGCCACACTCCCTCAAATAGATGAGATGATGAAGTTGAAGCAGTTCATTTCGAGTTGCGAAACGGCAGAGAAGTTCATTGCTTATGTAGATTTTGACAATCCTGTTCATTTAAAAGATTGTCTCAAAACAGAACAGCACTCCATTATCCTCATTGGCCCAGAAGGGGATTTCGACCCATCTGAGCTAGATTTCGCCTTAGAAAGTGGTTTTCAAAAAGTGAGTTTGGGAGAAAGCAGGTTACGAACTGAAACCGCTGGATTAGCTGCAGTACATCTTTTAAACTTATTTAGTTAAATCCCTTATGGCGCTTAATTATATCTGGATCGCTTTCTTTGTTATTGCCTTTATTGTGGCTTTAGTGAAGCTGATATTCTTTGGCGATGTTGAAGTTTTTCCTGCCATACTCCAAAGCACTTTTGATACTGCCAAGCTTGGCTTTGAGATTTCCATAGGATTGACAGGAGCCCTAACGCTTTGGATGGGTATTATGAAGATTGGTGAAAAAGGTGGCGTGGTAGCCATCATGTCAAAAGCTATCAGCCCGTTATTCACGCGCATATTTCCGGAAGTTCCTAAAAACCACCCAGTGTTTGGACCAATGCTGATGAACTTCTCCATGAACTTTCTCGGCTTGGATAATGCCGCTACTCCTATGGGACTTAAAACCATGGAGGGCCTTCAAGAACTGAACCCAGATAAGAAAACTGCCACAAATGCGCAGATTATGTTTCTGGTTCTGAATACTAGTGGATTAACATTGATTCCTGTTTCCATTATGGCTTATCGGGCTTCTAACGGAGCAGCAAACCCAGCCGATATTTTCATTCCTATCCTACTTTCGACCTATTTTTCAACCTTAGCAGGTTTGATCACTGTCTCTATCATTCAGAAAATCAACTTGTTGAATAAAGTGGTGTTAGCCTATTTGGGCACATTAACCATAATCATTGTAGCTGCTTTAGTCTATTTCAGCTCAATTCCTCAGGAGCAAGTTACCGTAATCTCTAATGTATTGGCCTCGATCATTCTGTTAGGCATAGTAATGCTTTTCATTCTTATGGGAGTGAAAAACAAAGTCAATGTTTATGAAGCCTTAATTGAAGGAGGAAAAGATGGTTTCAATGTTGCGATAAAGATTATCCCCTATCTGGTAGCTATTCTGGTGGCGATTGGAGTTTTCAGAACTTCTGGTGCACTGGACTATATTAATGATGGTTTCAGGTGGTTTTTTGAAGCCATTGGAATGAATACCGACTTTGTAGAAGCTCTACCTGTGGCATGGATGAAACCATTGAGTGGTTCTGGAGCTAGAGCGGCCATGTTAGATGTATACGCCAACCCAGCTTTAGGAGTAGATTCTTTTGCAGGAAAAGTAGCCTCAGTGCTTCAAGGCTCTACAGAGACAACCTTCTATGTTTTGGCAGTCTACTTTGGGGCAGTGAAAATAAAGAATTCAAGATATGCCGCTGGCGCTGGTCTTGCAGCCGACTTTGCGGGTGTGGTTGCAGCAATTATTATCTCCTACATCTTTTTCTATTGAGTAAATTCAAACCATAACAACTGACCCATAGTTAGTCAATCGTTCAAACATTAATAAAACCATGAAAAAACTAATCCTACTCATTTGCTTTTTTAGCGCTTTTGGTCTTAGCGCACAAGAATTTCCAGGCCTAGACGCTAGCCCTATGGATGCCTCTTATTTCCCTGATGGGCAGCCATTAGACGAAGTATTCCAAAGAGATGTAAGAGATCTAAAAATCAAAATCTACTACAGCAGACCTCAATTAAAAGGTAGAAAAATGCTCGGTGGTGAAGCTGCTCCTTTCGGAGAAGTTTGGAGACTAGGTGCTAATGAAGCTCCAGAGATTACTTTCTACGAAGATGTAACTTTCGGTGATCAAAAAGTATCGGCTGGTACTTATGCTATTTTTGCTATTCCTGGCGAAAAAGAGTGGGAATTCATCCTTAGCTCAAAACTTAACACTTGGGGAAATTACACAACCAAAGAAGATCAGTTTGTAGCACGTACAAAAACATCGGTTGTGAAAAGCTCAGAAGAGCCAATTGAAGTATTCTCAATTATGTTTAAAGAAGTATCTGGCGGAGCACACATGGTTGTAGGCTGGCAGAACACAATTGTAGAGCTTCCTATCAAGCTATAAAAAAGACTTAATCAATTGAAGCCCTTTGCACCGCGAAGGGCTTTTCTTTTTCAACTCATTATAAATCATCTACCACTCAAATGATATGCTGTTTTAATAAATCAATAAAGCCTATATTATTGAGTCCAAACTAAACAACTATGAGAAAATTCTACTTGTTGATTCTGCTTCTAGCGACTTGTTCTCTGGGTTTCTCTCAAGAGCACAAGGCCGACTTTAAAGCGGCAGAAAAATTCAAATCGAGTAACATCCGCAAGATGTTGAAAAGCACCAGAGTGAGCCCAAGGTGGTTCGAAGACAGCGATAAATTCTGGTATACCTACACCACTACCAGTGGTAAGAACTTTTACATTGTAGATCCGGCAAAAAAGACTAGGACTTTGATGTTCGACAATAAGGATTTTGCTGCCCAATTGAGTGAGCTAACGAGAAAGCCGTGGAACTTCAACGATCTAGACTTAAAAGCTCTAGAGCTTGAAGAAGATAACAGAACCTTGACTTTCATGGTAGATAGTATTGACTATCACTTCGACTTAAATTCAAAAGTGATTACCAAAGGAGATTCTACTGAAAAGGCCGAAAAACGTAATAATTGGGCTACTTATTCGCCAGATTCTACCTACATCTCATTCGCTAAGAACCATAACCTATATTTGATGAAGGCTGATGATCCTGATTCTACAGAAATTCAGTTGACTGAAGATGGCGAGAGATGGTTCAGCTATGCTTGGAATCAGGGTGACACTACTTCTGATGAGCGATCTAGAGCAAGAGCCAGATGGTTCGAAGACGAAAGCAAAATGTTCGTTAACCGTTCTGATTCGAGAAAAGTAGGAGAACTTTTCGTGATCGATGAGTTGGCCAACCCTAGACCTGAGATTGAAATTTACAAATATGCAATGCCAGGTGAGCAAGAGGTTCCACAAGAGCAATTAGAGCTTTTTGATGTGGAAAGCAGAGAGCGAACCATTCTAGATATTGCAAAATATAAAGACCAAACCATCAGCCCTTACCTAGCTGGCGACAGCTCTGATAAAATGTTCTTTACCAGAATGAACAGAACGTCAGACTCTCTTGATGTTTGTAGAGTAAATACAGCTACGGGAGAAGTTAAAACGCTATTTACCGATGTAAATCACCCTTACTTCAACTGGAGCTACCAACAATTAGCTATTCTAAATGAAGGCGAAGAGCTGATCTGGTGGTCTGAAAGAACTGGCTGGGGACAACTTTATCTATATGATGGTAATACTGGTGCCTTAAAGAACAAAATCACTAACGGAGGCCACTTTGTTACCGGTCAAATTCAGCAAATCGATACGGTTGGACGTAAAGTTTACTTCGAAGCAAGAGGCCGTGAGGACAATGTAGATCCTTACTACGCATTAATGTATAAGGCTAACTTCGATGGTTCTGGCTTCAAAGCTTTGAGTACCGAACCAGCAAATCATTTCATGAGCATGTCTGAGTCTGCTAAATACTATGTAGATAACTTCTCTGCCCCAGATGTAGTGCCTCAATCTTATCTGAAAGACAATGAAGGCAACGTGATTATGAAATTAGAAGAGGCTGATATGACTTTATTGAACCAAGCTGGTTTCCAAATGCCAGAGCGCTTTAAAGTAAAAGCCGATGACGGCATTACAGACCTTTATGGCGTAATGTATAAGCCATTCGATTTTGATTCAACAAGAAAATATCCTGTTATCTCTTATGTATACCCAGGTCCGCAGGTTGAGTCTTTCGGTAATGACTTCTCTATTACTGGTGGTTACAACGTGGCTATGGCTCAGTTAGGCTTTATAGTTGTTTCTATGGGTCACAGAGGTGGTAGCCCAATGAGAGACAAGTATTACCACACGTTCGGTTATGAGAACTTGAGAGACTATGCACTGGCTGATGATAAGCGTTCATTGGAGCAATTGGCTGAAAGACATGGCTGGATTGACCTTGATAACGTAGGTATTTTCGGTCACTCTGGTGGTGGCTTTATGTCTACTGCTGCCCTACTTACCTACCCTAACTTCTACACTGCAGCTGCATCTTCAGCTGGTAACCACGATAACAACATCTACAACAAATGGTGGAGTGAAACCCACAATGGTGTGAAAATGGTGGAGAAGAAGAAAAAGGATAAAGACGGAAATGAGACCGTTGAAACCACTTGGAATGCCAAGATCAAGACTAATCCTGATTTAGCTAAAAACTTGAAAGGTCATTTATTGCTAACTCACGGTACTCGTGACAATAATGTGCACCCAGGCAACTCAATCCGCGTTGCTAGCGAATTGATGAAGGCAGGTAAAAGATTCGACTACATGCCAATTCCTGGCTCAAGACACGGCTATGGCAGATTAAGAGATTACTATGAGCAAATGATGTGGTATTTCTTTGCAGAGCACCTGCTAGGAGACTACCGCAGCAACGTTGATATGGACGTGCCTGATGGTAATGAATAATCAGTTAAAACTCACAAAAAAGGCCTTGAGGAAATCCTCAAGGCCTTTTTTATATCTTCTACTTAGCTAAACTACTTACAATACTTAGCTAGTGCATCATTCGCCTCAGAAGCACCTAAGGCTTTAGCTCTATTAAAGTCATTACAAGCACCTCTAGTTTGGTTGAGTGCTATCTTAAGAGCACCTCTGTATAGAAATGCTTCTGGGTTTTTATTATCGAAGTTAATTGCTTGATCGTAGTTTTCCTTAGCCTTAGGAAACTCCCCTTGCTGATGAAGTGACCTCCCCTTTAGCAGGTAAGCCGTTGAAACCCTACCATCAACTTCCAACACCTTATCGAAATAATAAATAGCTTTGGTAAAATCCTTTTGGTTGTACCAGTACTTACCCATGCTTAAATTCGCATTCAGATTGTCGGCATCAAGCTTAAGAACACTTTCAAAGTCTTCTTTTGCCTGACTTAGGTTTCCAACTTCCTCATGAGCCCTACCTCTATTATATAGCGATTTCAAGTCTTTTGGCTTGGTAGTTAGGTACTCATCATAAGCGGCTATCGCTTCTTTGTATTTACCCTGCTTGTATAAAGCATCGGCTTCTCGGGTTACGCTTTTATTACATGCCGATAGCGCAACAACCGTTAAAATCATTAAAATTAGGCCTATTTTCTTCATCGTTTTTGTTCCTACGAAAAATGAGCTGCAAAGGTAGGCTTTTAACATTCTTTAAAAAAGAAAAAGGGGCACTAGGCCCCTTTCCTCAGGTAGGGTGAAAGATCTACCCCTAAACGGGATTTTGCCCCGTCACCCAATGTCAAAAACTCAAACAACTATCCTTATATACCCAAACCAAAGACCAAAAAAATAAGTCACTGTATAACAGTGACTTACCAATATCTAAGGATTTAAAAAGCTCCCAAAGTGGGAAATAGTCAGTCAATCTTAGACTGCTACATCATTTTCACGAAGTGCATCGTTCAATGATGTCTTCTTATCTGTGCTTTCTTTTCTTTTTCCAATAATCAGAGCCGTTGGTACCTGAAATTCACCAGCAGGGAATTTCTTAGTATAAGACCCTGGAATAACTACAGATCTTTCTGGCACATAACCTTTGTATTCAACTGGTTCAGAACCAGTTACATCAATTATTTTTGTACTACCTGTTAAAGTTACATTGGCGCCCAAAACAGCTTCTTTACCAATTCTCACGCCTTCAACCACAATACATCTAGAGCCGATAAAAGCATTGTCTTCTACAATCACCGGAGCTGCCTGTAGAGGTTCAAGTACTCCGCCTATGCCAACGCCACCACTTAGGTGTACGTTTTTCCCTATCTGGGCACAGCTACCAACAGTAGCCCAAGTGTCTACCATGGTTCCCTCGTCTACATAAGCGCCAATATTTACATAAGAAGGCATCATAATTACACCTTTGCTAACGTAAGAACCATACCTTGCTATAGCATGAGGAACAACTCTTACTCCCTTTTGGGCATAGCCGGTCTTAAGCTTCATTTTATCATGAAACTCAAATGGACCAACCTCAATAGTTTGCATTTTTTGAATTGGGAAATAAAGAATCACGGCCTTTTTAATCCATTCGTTCACCACCCAACCTTCTGGAGTAGGTGTAGCCACCCTTCTATCTCCATGGTCTAAGTCTTCAATTATGGTTTTAATCGCTAGCACTACTTCCTTATCATTCAGTAGAGAACGATCGTCCCATGCTCTTTCAATAATGTCCTTTAGTTCCATTTATAACGTAGAAAATTTTATCTTTAATTCTATTGATGAAAAAGACCAAAGTAGTCGTAGCCTCGCTGCTTAAGCCAATTGATGACACTCGGATGTTTGAGAAATTCGGCCTTTCGATGGCTGAAACAAATAAATATGATATTAATATCATAGGCTTTGATTCAAAAAATGTCAGATCGGCAAAAGGTATTACCTTTCACCCGTCCTTACCCTTTGAAAGAATGTCTTTCCAACGGTTGATTCAACCCTGGAGGACCTTCAGAAAACTAATTAAAGTAAAACCTGAAGTAACTATAGTCAATACACATGAATTACTGATAGTTACCTCTCTATACAAAATATTATTTGGTGGCAAATTCATCTATGATATTAGAGAAAACTACGTTAAGAACATACGTGAAACCAACGTTTTCCCATGGCCACTTAGACTACCATTATCTTTATGGGTTAGGTTTAAAGAATGGCTTTCGAAACCTTTTATAGACCATTATTTTTTAGCCGAAAGAGTCTACCAAAAGCAACTCCCCTTTCTTTCGAAGAAAAGTGTAGTGATTGAAAATAAGTATGCACCGCAAGCCGAAGAATCTACCGCATACAGAAGCCCCGACCCCTCTTATATCGACCTCTTATATACGGGAACCATCTCCGAGTCTAATGGTGTATTTGATGCTATAGATATCACTAAATCGCTTCACCTATGCAATTCGAAAATAAGGCTGAGGATTGTTGGATATTGCGCTCTTAAGCGAGACTTGATACGGTTGAAAAAAGAAATAGAGCCATACGATTTTATTGAATTGAATGGTGGAGATCACTTGGTTCCTCACTCTGAAATAGTAGAAGCCATACAAAAGGCAGACTTTGGCTTTGTTCTCAAGAAGCCTAACAATGGTATGAATGATGATAAAATTCTCACCAGACTGTTTGAGTATACTGCTAATCAGTTGCCAATACTCCTGTTGAACAATCCTACTTGGGTTGAATTTTGTGAGCAATTCAACGCAGCAATTGAGGTAAACCCTCAAGATTTTAATGCCCAAGAGCTATTAAATAAGATGAAGAACACCAGCTTTTACACACAAGGCGACACTTCAACTAGCCTCTGGAATAGTGAGAAAGAGAAACTACTAGCCGTTTTAGAAAGTATTTAAATAAACCACTATGGGCTCAAAGCACCATAGTTTTAGAAGCAACTGAAAGTCGCTTTGAAAGGCTGACTTAGAAAATGTACGTTCAGAAAGCTTTCAGGATTAGATTTACGATTTACGTCAATCAAACCCCGAGCATTATGGGGGCGTACATCGTAAATTTCAAGATGATTTTCAGAAGCTAAAGCGAAATGCACTAAAGTGCATAGTTTTAACTCCTATTGTGACTAATAAAAAAGGATAGCTAAGGGACTCTGTCATATGCTCAAATCGAGTAACGACTTCTATCACCTCACTATCCTTTAAATAAACCCTGACGGGTTTTATCTATACCTAGACTCTTACGTGACCTTGTCCGTAGACATAGTATTTATTCGTAACTAATTGTTCAAGCCCTAGAGGACCTCTATGGTGCAATTTATCTGTACTAATTGCCAGCTCTGCACCTACTCCCATGGCTCCACCGTCAGTGAAGCGAGTTGATGCATTATGATACACCGCTCCGCTATCTACCTGCTCCATAAAGGTCTCTGCTTTGCTTAAATCGGTTGTCATAATGGCTGAAGAGTGACCACCAGAGTATTTATTAATCTTCTCGATGGCCTCCACTTCGTCACCCACAAGCGCTACGCATGCTTTGAGTGCCAAAAACTCTTCATACCATGTATCTTCATTCTCAATCTCAGCCTCATCGCTGAGTATCTCCTTCACCTGCTTATCTACCAAAAGCTCAACCTCAAACTCATGTAAGGCTTTTTGTAGGTGAAGCAATTTCTTATCTAGATCTGGAAGTCTCTTATCCAGTAAAATCTTATCCAATGCATTACAGGCCGATATTTTATTGGTTTTAGCATTGAGTATAACCTTTATTGCCTGTTCCCAATTTGCAGAGTGGTCAACATAAATAAAGTTATTCCCTCTACCCGAAACCAAGACTGGGCAAGACGCATTTTCCTTCACAAACTGGATTAGTCTTTCTCCACCTCTAGGCACTATTAAATCAATCTGTTCTGTCGGATTCTTTAGGAATTCTTGGGTTTCAGCTCTTTGAAGTTTCAGAAGCTTCACATAATCGGTAGTAATATCGTTCTCTTTTAAAGCTTGGTGCCAAACGTCTACCAATACCTCATTTGAGTTTATGGCTTCTTTACCACCCTTAAGCAAGATTTTGTTATTGGCCTTAAACGCTAAGACAGCAGCTTCTACAGTTACATCTGGCCTAGACTCATAAATGATCATGATGGTACCAAAAGGAGCTGTTTTATTGACTATTTTCAATCCATCGTCTTTGTTGATTTCTGAAATTACCTTACCGACTGGATCATCTTGATTTCTGACCTCTTTTACAGCCTGAATCATGCCATCTACCTTTTTATCATTCACCACAAGGCGGTCATACATGGCTCTATCTTCCTTGTTAAAATCATCAAGGTCTTTCTGGTTTGCCTCAATGATTTCCGATCTCCTAGCATCTAGGAGCTCTATTACTTTATCTAAAACTTTATTCTTTATATCTGTACTTAATAAATTCATTATTAATGTTTTATGATGTAAACTTGGTACCAACGGTTTTACCTTCAACTATGTCAAGGATTACTCTTTCGCGCTTTCCGTTGGCAATAAATGTGGTAATATCTTTTGCTGCAGTACCTTGGGCAATCCTCAACTTAGATCGCATTCCTCCGCGACCTTCTCCTTCTCCTTTGCCACTTTTTTGTATGTAATGATCTAGGTTATCTTCCACATCTACTTCTCTAATTATGTGGGTATGATCATCATCTGGATGTCCATTATACACACCATCTGTATCGGTTAACATAATGAGCATATCTGCATTAATTAGTTCGGCAATTAGACTAGCCAGCTCGTCATTATCGGTAAACATGGTATGCGAAACCGATGTGGCGTCATCTTCATTGGCGATTGGAATAACTCCTTCAGACAATAGACCTTCATAACAGTTGATCATATTCTCTCTCCAAATCCCAGGATTGAAGTCGCGCTTGGTAGCGAGTACCTGCGCACACTTCATCCCATAATCATGAAATAATTCGTAGTAAGTCCTCATCATTCGAGGCTGACCTACCGATGAGAAAACCTGTCTTCTGGTAGCCTTGTCTTCTATACTACAGCTACCAAGCACTTCTTTACCAGCTATTGCCGATCCTGAAGAAATAAGCACTGCCATAATATCTTGCTCATAGAGCTCGGCAATTTGCTTTACAATCTCATGGATGATAGGTCTAACAATTCTATTATCCTTATTGGTAAGCACATTAGTACCTACCTTAATTACGACTCTTTTCTTTTCTGTTCTTTCCAAAACTTATTTTTCAACTGCTTCTTGTTCTTCCACTTTACCTAGTTCTACTGCCCTATTAAAGGCTGCATAAGCTGCATCGTGAATCAAGTCTTTTACATTATTATCGTCCAAAGAATCTAGTGCTGCCTGAGTAGTTCCGCCTTTAGAGGCCACTCTCTTCATCCACCCATTAGGCGATAACTTATTTTTATTGAAGAGTTCAATGGCTCCTTCGAAAGTCGAACTAACCAATACCTTAGAGTCATTATCTGAAAAGCCCATACTTTTAGCGGCTTCCATCATAGACTCCATAAAATAAAATACGTAGGCAGGCCCACTGCCTGAAATACCCGTTGAGGCATCGATAAACATTTGAGAATCAACCCGTACCGATTTCCCTGTAGAATTCAATAAATCTTCTACCATCCATAATTCAATTCTAGAAATCTCTGGTGCTGCCAGGTAAGAAGTCATACCCTTACCTACCTGCGCAGGCAAATTAGGCATTGCCCTAACTACCTTCTTAATTCCTAGACCTTGCTGAATGGTTTCGATGGTAACACCCGCCATAATGGAGATCACTAATTTCTGATCATCCATCATTTCTATCATTTCTGACATTAAACCATCATTGTGATAAGGCTTAACTGCCAAGAAAATGATGTCTACAAATGGCAAAGATTCTTCTAAGGTGTCGGCCACTTCAAAGCCATCATCTGCTTTTTTCAGTGCATCTCTTAAGTCGGCAGACTTATCGTACACCAATAAGTCTTCTCTTTCTAAATAGCCCGACTTAGCTATTGATTTAGCATACGTGAGACCCATATTACCGGCCCCGATAACTAATACTTTCATGATTATTTATGATTAAAATGATTGGATTGCATGACAATAGTTTCCAACCCGAGATGTATATAAATCACGGGGAAGCGAAACTCATATCTAAAGCACCTTAGCTTTTAAAGGAACATTTGGCCAGAAACAGGCCCGTAGGATGAGACAAGATACTATCTTTTGGATGCGTATTCTTTTCTGCGTAGCTCATAACACTAATAAAACACTATGACGGCAGATAGGTTCATATTATTTTCAAAAATCCTGAAAACGATTGAAATTGAACCACTTACCCGTTGAAACTCATAATTTATAGCTCAGTACACCTAGAATTTACCTACAAATCAATGGCTTTACCTAATTCGCTGGCTTAACCTGTATTGATTTAAACTGAAATAGCGAACCTTGCTCAGTGATGTTCATACTTACAGCTTCATTCATTATCTTGGAGCAAAACCTATAACTATGAAATTGAAAGCATTTTATTTTTTATTGAGCGCGCTGGTATTGGTTAGTTGTGGTGGTGAAAAGAAAGATTCGGCCACAGAAACCAATGAAACTACGGAAGAAACACCTGAATGGGTAAGCTTATTCGATGGTGAAACTTTTAATGGCTGGAAAACCTATGGTCAAGACACTATGTCTGATTCTTGGTCAATTGTAGATGGAGCTATTGCCTGTAACGCAGGAATTGGCGAAGAAAACGTTGGCTTCGATATTGGCTCTCTTGTTACTACTTCAACCTATGGTAACTTCGAATTTGAATTGGAATACAAAATTGCGAAAGGTGGCAACAGTGGAATTTTCTACCACGTGGTAGAATCTGAAGAATATGGAACTGACTATACAACAGGTCCTGAATATCAGGTGCTAGACGATGAATTCTCTAGATCTGAAGCCGAGCCATACAAGATGGTAGCCTCTAACTATGCTATGCATGCCCCATCTGAATCAAAAAAGCCAAATCCTCATATGGAATGGAATCAGGTGAAAATCATCTATAACAATGGCCATGTTGAGCACTGGTTAAATGGTGAAAAGGTGTTAGAGTTTGAAGAAGGTTCTGCCGATTGGTTAGCTAAGAAAGCAGCTGGCAAATGGGCTAATTCGGATACTTACGCTAAGTATAAGGAAGGAGCCTTTAGTTTTCAGAACCATGGAGATGAAGTTCATTTTAGAAATATTCGAGTTAAAGAGCTGAAATAATTGAAGCTAGGCTGTTTCAAAAGCTAACTGTCATTCGCGACTTCGTTCCGATATATAGGGAGTGAATCTTGCCCTACTGGCTTTATAGGCCGAACGAGATTCCTAGCGAAGCTGGATAAATGACGAAAGTAGTAGCATTTGAGACAGCCTCTTGTTTTTCCATCTATGAAGGCCAATTTTTACTACATAGTACACATACAATACCTCGGCTATCGGTTTCATGGCTGGGCCAAGCAGCCTAACGTAAAAACCGTACATTATATGATAGACCGAACCCTCACTTTTGTGATGGGACAGCAATGGTTTAAAACCTTAGGAGCAAGCAGAACCGATGCGATGGTTTCTGCTAACCATGCGGCCTTCGAGCTCTTTTTAAAAGAACCAATTGAAGACATATCTGAGTTTACAGCTTTATTCAACAAGAATCTCCCTCCTGATATTAAAGTTCTTAAAATAGAAGAGACAGATAGGCACTTTAATATTATAAACACCCCTAAACAGAAAGAATACATCTATCTATTTTCATTCGGGCAAAAAGCCCACCCATTCTCCTCTCCTTTCATCAGCACTTTTTTAGATAAGCTAGACTTAGAGCTTATGAAGCAAGGTGCAAAAGTTTTTGAGGGTAATCATGACTTTAGAGCTTACACTAAAAAACCTGCTCAAGAGAAAGTTACTACCAGATTGATTGAAAGGTCTGAGATTGTTCGGAATGAATATCATCAAGCGAGCTTCTTTCCTAGTCCATCTTATGCCTATGTGGTGCAGGGCAAAGGCTTTATGCGCAACCAAATCCGTATGATGATGGGACAACTAATCAGACTAGGAAGAAACGAAATCGATTTAGACTATTTAGAATCGAGCTTAAAAACTGGCTTTCCAGATCACCTAAGTTTAGTGGCTCCCGCCTCTGGTTTAGTCCTTAATCGGGTGGAGTTTCAAGAAGGCTAGGCTTCAAAATTACCTTCTCATGACCACTCAGAGAGCCTGGAGAATAACTTATTACAAGACACAACTTGCTTTACACTTATATTATTTACATTATTGTATAATATGAAACGAGTTGGAATTGGTGAATTCGAAGAGCTAGTACTCTTAACCATATGTGTTCTGGAGAACGATGCATATGCCTTAGACATTAAAGACGAGGTTGAAAACAGAACAAACAGACGAATGAATATTAGCGCCATTCATACCACACTGTATAGAATGGAAGATAAAGGCCTTTTACAATCGAAACTAGGAGAAGCAAGTCAAGTGAGAGGCGGTAAGAGAAAACGTTTATTCTCAGTTACGTCATTCGGTTTAAAATCACTGGCGGAAGTACACGAAACCCGATCTCGTCTCTGGAGTGACATTCCGGCCAATATTCTTAAATCACTGCACACATGAAACAACCAACTCCCCCTCGTCTATTCCAGAAGCTTCTCTCTAAGATGTTCTCCAATTCCACTATGGAAGAACTGGAAGGCGACCTATTGGACGACTTTCAGCGAAACCATGTGAAATACGGTTCCCTTCGAGCAAAAATCTACTTTATGCTCGATGTAGTAAGACTGACAAGATTAGTCCCCAGAAGCAGAAGAACCACACAAAACTCAAAAACCATGAATAACCTATTCCTATTCAACCTCAAGTACAGCCTTCGGTCAATTAAGAAGCATAGAGTCTATCAATCTCTCAACATTGCCTCTCTAACTCTTGGGTTCACTTGCTTCAGCTTGATCTATTTGTTTGTATATGACCAACATCAAAAAGACTCATTTCTATCAAATCCCGAAAGTATTGTTGGCTTGAATGTGATTCATGAGGGCAAGGAAGGCATAGGAATTCATACAGGGATTCCGCACTTGTTAAAGAAAGACATCCCGGAAATAGAAAAAGTATCTCGGATGAATTCCATGATAATGGAGGTAAGCACCACCGGAAGCCAAGAAAGTTTTACTGAGAGCGTACTATCCGTAGAGCCAGACTTCATGGACATATTCCAGATAGAAACTGTTTTAGGAGAAAGGTTTCCGAAGGAAGCCGGCACGGTTTTGATCTCTGAAGAAATGGCAATTAAACTTTTCACTTCCGCGGAAGAGGCAATGGGCAAGGAGATAACACTCACATTTAATAATAAACCAAGCAAAAAACATATTGCAGGAATTACCCGAAATCTTCCGGTCAACTCAAGTTATTCAGCGCAAATCATTGGCCAACCAGGTAATTATCAAAAGCATTCCGATTTGAATGGGATGGTTACGGTATCACTAGCTGCTTTTTTTAAGCTAATGGAAGGTACAGACAGAACGGAGTTGGCTAACAGGATACCTGAGACTTTAAAGGCCTATACAGAAAGAACAAGTATTCTGAATACAGAATACAAATTCAGAACCTTGGAAGAAATAAGGAAAAACCCTCAAATCGCGCACAACTTTATACAGTCAGTAGATGCTCAAACGCTCCTTATTTTCAAAATTGTTGGGTTTGTAATTCTGCTGTTGGCCATTGGCAATTATGTAAATCTTAGCACCGCACTTACTCTAAAAAGAACCCAGGAGGTGGGTATTAAACATGCGATGGGTGCTTCCAGAAAAAACTTAATGAGTCAGTTATTAACCGAATCATTTATTGTTGGGGGCATTTCGGTACTGTTCTCCCTGTTATTAGTACTTGCTCTTCTACCCACCATAGAAACCTATATAGGGCTAGAAATTGGAATGGAGCTCCAATCAAGGTATTGGCTCATCATAATCAGCATACTAAGTCTAATGGCATTGGTTATCCTCACTTCCCTTTACCCTGCCATATTGTTCTCAACCACTAAAATGAGCACTTTTCTCAAAGGAAAGGCTTCTAATTCACCTAAAAGCCAGTGGGTAAGAAGTAGCCTAATGGTGCTTCAATTCGCTATTTCTACTTTCTTGATTGTGGGGAGTTTCACATTCTTAAAACAACTGAGATTCATTAACAGAAGCCACAATTTGAACAAACTGGAAAATGTAATTATAGTTAAGGGGGATATTGGAAACCAGAAAAGTATAATTGCCCAGAAGTTAAATTCCCTTCCAGAAATAGACCTAATTAGTTTCTCCTCATTTATACCTGGACCAGCAGACAATGGCGTGCGCGGATTGGGCACTAGTGACTTTAAAAGCTCATTCGACCTGTACATTATAGATACCCAATTTTTGGAGATAATGGGACTAAGGATCACCGAAGGTCAGGACTTCTTTAGGGACGACAGAAATAAAACGCACCATGTGCTGGTCAATCAAGCCATGATTGAAAATATAAAAGAAGGTCACCCGTTAGGTCAGGAATATAAGTTGTATGGTGAGGTGCCAAGTCAGGTGATAGGTATTGTTGAGGATTTTCCAGTTGGCTCAATAAAATCAGAGATTGAACCTGCCATGTATATGCAGGCAGAAGTAAATGAACAGCTACCCAATACCATTAAAAAGCTAGCTATCCGACTGAACACAAACAATCCATCGGAGGCAATTAAGAAAATAGAATCTGCCTGGTTAGAAGTATTTCCAGACCAACCATTCGAAGCCGAATTTATTGACGACAGAATTGCTAAAGTTTATACAGATGAACTTAAAATGGGGCAACTATTCGGCATTTTCACGGGAGTAGCCATTCTCATTTCCTGTCTTGGTTTGGTTGGCCTTCTCACTTACCTAATTCAGACTAAAATGAAGGAAATAGGAATTAGAAAGGTATTAGGGGCTAGTTTTTCGACTTTGGCCAGACTACTAACTCTAAATATTTGGAAGGTATTGGCATTGGCTAGCATTATCTCCTTTCCTCTCTCCTATTACTTCTTAGAAGACTGGCTAACTTCCTTTGTTTATAGAACCGAAATATCTGCTGAACTCTTTGTGATGACTCTAGCCTTCTTCGTGTTAATTGTGGGAATTACGGTCTTCTGGCAGATTAGAAATGCGGTCAGAGTCAATCCAACCGAGGTATTGAGAAATGAATAAAGCGCCTCAAGAGCGCTTTATCCTCTCTTCTTGAACAGAACAAAAAGAATCAAAACAGTCTAACCCAATTATTTCACTTCTTTATCACGTGTACCCAGCCATCGATAAAGTCTCCGCTAGACCTTAGCTCAAGCATGGTTGAAATAGCCTCTGCTCTATCCTCAAATTAAAGGACATACACATAGTCGTATCCGCGCAACTCATAGCTGTAAATACCTGCTTTAGGATACGATTCCTTCAGTTTTTCTATCTAGGAATAGTATAACTAAGCAGGAAAAGTGATAGTAATTATAAACTCAATAGGTAAGTTCACTCCGTTAATTAGCCTGTTAACGTACATTAAAAAGTGGTTGGCGCACATTAACACTTCGAGCTTTTAGTTTCTGGATAAGTTCACTTCACACACCATATACCAGAAATGTCTGACGAGAACCACACACAGTCTATTGAAGCTTCCAAACTACTACAAAAAGTCTGCGGAGAAACCATTACTCTTCCTGAAGGGTTTCCGGCTGTCACGCTCTTAACGCTTGACGCCCATGTTGACCTTGAGAAAAAGGAGTTTTCATTTTCAGCCACTGGTGATTTCTCTTGGTCTCCATTGGGAGAAGCCTATGTTATTAACGCAACGGCTAGCTTTCAGATCTCACGAAATAATGGGGTCAATCAAATCCTAATTCATGTGAATTCAAAAGAAGATGAGACAATCAATTTTGTGGGAGTAGTCAAAATGCACTCTTTGGGCTTTCGCTACACACATTCCAATGGTGATTGGCAGATGTACGGAAAGCTAATGACTCAAATAGAAGGTCGGGACTTTGCCACCAAGGCAGAGCTCAAACAAGCCGAAAAAACTAGAAAGATTAAAATAACCTCTCTGGTTGACTCAGATAAAGAAGAAGTCTTAAAAATTCAGAACTTCCAATTAAACAAAATCAAGGTCGATATGACACTTGATATTTCGAAATCATTGATTGAAGGTGGATTCAACGCCAGCACTACTATAGCTGGAGTTAAAGGAGAGATTGTGAGTCAGTTCGATACTGGTCAAAGACTATGGAACACTACTATTTCCTTAACCGAAGACCAAGAAATACTCCTGAGTCAATTGCTTACTGAAATCGATAAGGGTTTGACTATACCTGTGCATGGCCTAGACTTTCGCTTAACTAAGGTTAAAATAAAAGTGAGTAACCAAAGTCTTGATATCGATAGCCTTTTAACTACCAATTATACGCTTCCAGGCTTCAATACAAAGGTAAAACTCGACATGCAAGGTGCAATCACCTATTTATTATCGCTAAAACAACTTCAAGGCAACATAAGCGGTATTGCTCACTTTGATGACATGACTTTGGGTGCAATGCTCGACTTAACAAAGAAAGAGCTTTCCATGAACCTTCCGCAAAAAGCCAAATAGTCGTGAAAGATTCAGATAAACCACAAACCATTCAACTTTCCAAACTATTGGAAAAAGTTACAGGTATTGCATATCCGAAAGACAGGGTTTATCCAAACTTCGCTTTAAAAGCCCTGAATGGCCATATCAACCTTGAGCAAAATAGCTTTTCACTTCAAGCACAAAGTAGCTTCAGTTGGTCACCCTTTGGGGGGCGACAGATCAAAGCGCAAGCATCTCTTGAGATAGAAGGTGAGGGTGAGAAAAAATCCTCAAGAAAGATACAATTAAGGGTTCAGGCGAAAGAAAGTTATGAGTTACTCAATGGCACCTCACTGGATCATCTAGACTTCATTTATAGATACAGCGATGGATGTTGGTCGATAGATAACATCATAAAAATCCGCCTTTTAGGAAGCATTCTTACATTGAAGGGTACAATGTTACTAGGAGATCAAAAAAAGCTAAAATTCGCAACACGGCTGCCTGACGGCCAAGGTATAGAGGGTTTAAAAATTAGTTCTTTCGAGTTAAATACCGCCAAATTTGATTTAGAACTCGACCTAGAAAAAGAAATTCTAACTGGCCAGATCACAGCCCTATCCTACTTGATGGGTCATAAAGCAAGAGTTTCGGGCAACCTATTGACAGGCCAAGAAAGCACCTGCAACCTCACCATATCAGGTGAAGGAAGTGTGAGTCTAAACGCTTTTCAGAAGGAGTTATTCACTGGAGAAGACTTGCCACTAGGTATAGATTTGAACATTGATAAACCCAGCATAGACCTCGTATACAGCTCTAACTCTAGCCATGATTCTTCCTACAGCGTCAACCTAACCACTGGCATATCGTCCAAGTTATCCGACTCCCAGTTTCTTTCAAAAGTCGATTGCAAAACCCTATCTTTTTCTTACTCACAAAATATAAATGCAAGTCATGAAGCAAGTCTAGACTTAAAGGGGAGTTTGAATATTAATGACACCCTCATCATCGACCAGTTCGACCTCAGGTTTGATTATCAATATAATGTTGCATCAAAAAATCACCTTTGGGGCTCTGCCTCTGAATTCAAAGGAGTAAAACTTGATACCCCGATAGCCAAATCAACATTTGATCTGAGGAGTACTTTGAAAGCGGATGGCGACAGTCAATCACTTAAACTGGAAACCACTACTGAAAACCTGTTCGATCCTATTCAATTAGTCGATGATTTCCGTTTTGAATTCGACACGTTGTACTTGGAACTAATTAAAAAGAATGACCAATCTTTTGAGTGGGACTTATCAGCTACTAGTTCCTTACATACTCCTGTTTTTAGTTACAATCAAGGCATCGTAAGCTTCAATAAATCAGGGACTGATTATAAACTATCTGTTTCTACAGAAGACCTCTCCTTGAGGTTTCCGGGTGACTTAAAAGACCTGCCCTATTTTGTTTTATCTGAGCCTACACTCGAACTCTCTCATGACAGCCATAACAAGAAGTGGTTCTGTGGTGGTAAAACCGACTTTTATGCTGAACAGTGGCCAGAAATTCTTAAGGGATTGCTTCCTACCAATACTGAGCAACAGACTAAGGCATTTTTCAAGATCGATTCAGAGCATGCTGAAATTGGGCTTCAGGACATCGAACTAAAAATACCCGATTCAATAGAGGGGATAGACATGGGCACTCCGCCCATCCAGATGGATCCCCTCATGGCCGATTTCATTTTCGACCTAAAAGGTAACGAATTATCTGCCACGCTTGGTCTGGGATTACCAAAGCAGGTTAACCGTCTATTCGACTCATTGGATTGGGATGAACATAAAGGTGAGTTCGTACGAAAGCCAGGTCTTAAGGTTTTCAAAGTATATGATCCATCGGCTAACGACCGAGGTATGACTAAGCTGAAACTTAGCCTGAGAGACAAAGGCTTGAGCTTTAAGCTCTGCAATATTCCTTTCAATCTAGATAACATACTGGTAAAAGAAGCTGACAATGGGCTAGAAATTATATCAGAGCACCTAGGAGAATTTGCCTTTGATTGGCCTGAACTTGCTATTTCGGCAGAAGGAGTAAAAGGCACGGTCGAAATGCATGCCAATAATTTAAAGGTTCCCACTTCTGCTACTAGGCAACTTTTATTACAACTAGGATTTACAGACCTAGCCAGAAACCTTCCAAAATCCATTCCGCTTACTGGTATAAACTTCGCTCCTTTGGAAAATGGAGAACGGAAATTCCGCATACAAGCTTTTGAGAAACTCGTTTTGCCTAACGGCAACCCTCTTGACAAACCTGACTGGTTCGCATCAGCTATTGATATATTGAATCGGGAAGTTGGAAAATTACCGGACCGCTTCCTCGAATACGGGCAAATTGAGATACCTGAGCACCTTTATTTGAAAATAGACTATAATATTACCCAAAGCCTCAACTTTAAATTCAGTACCAGTCCTTCGGACGAGGCGCAAAAGGGCAAACCACTAAAGCTATTAATACCTGACCCTACCTTTCCTCAACTGTATGGCTTTCAACTCAAGAGTATCTCTTTTGGAGAGCTTTTCAGCGGCACACTATTTAGAATGGATGTGGACTTACTCTACGATACTTTCGACCTCAAAGACCTAGCAGCAAGCCTGATCATCGACCCCAAAAGTAATTTCTCCAAGGATTATCTGCCAAGACCAAAGGATTTTGTGAACCGAGTAGTGCTGGAAGAAGTAGTATTTCTTATCATCTACCAGACCACTATACCAATCCCTATTCCTGTATTCTTTAACCGACTCAGCTATGACTTAAAAAATGCTCTGGGCATGGAAATAGGTATAGGGGTCTCCTTCCCCATGCCTAAACTGGGGTTGACTCAATTGAAAGATCTCGCATTGATTGGCTCTCAAATTATGAGGCTTTTTTCAGGCAAACCTTTGGAGCTGGAAAAGCTGGACAATATTGACCCGATTTTTGAATTCAAGATATTGAGCTGCTACACCAGAACTCCAAAATACATTTCTAGAGAGCCGGAAGCTAATAAAAATGGAGTCAAAGAAGGAAGCCTCATCGGAAATCCTGAGGGCTTAAAGATCTATAGAAAAGACGGAGTCGAAATGAATTCAATCCGCCTGATCACTACACTTATCAAAGCCATTCAGGAAAAATCTTTCAATACACTGCTTACAGACTTCAGCTTAGGAAACAGAATAGGTGGTATTGATTTGCACCTCTTTGACTTACTCAAAACTCGAAGTGACTATGCATTGTTGACACCAAGCGAGTTCGTAAATGAGTCTTTCAACAAAACGGCCGCCCAACAGCTTCAAACACATCGGCAGTTAGATCTCTCATTCCAAGAAAGAACACAATATTTAGAAGTACTTCCATCAGATGAAGTGAATAGCATACCGAACATTGATGCAACAACCGAAGGCCTTATATTTTTGAGCCGAGGCCAAATACACGCTCCAGATGGACTGAACTTTACGGCTGCCTTGGTTCTGGCTTTGAGCGAAAAAGGGCTGGGAATTGCACTTAGATATGATGGAAGACTAGCGCCCTTAGATAAATCGATGGAAAACTACCTTCTAGATGCCCATTTTGATGGAGTTTTTCGCTTAGAAGAGAAAAAATTACTGGCTAGAGGAAAAGGCCACATTGATATTCTTGGGATCAATGCATTAGCTGGTTCTTATGAGCTAGATAATGAAGGTTTTAATCTCAAGGCAAAAACTGGAGCCCAGGAGTCTGATTTACCTATTCATATAGCTGGTGACCTCAAAGGCACTTTCACATCTGAAAAATTTCACCTTGAAGGAAATACCCAATTTAATATTCTTGGCTTCGAGTCATCCGGTGAACTTTTGATGTTCTTTCAAGATAATAGACAAGAGTTCAGGCTATCTGGTGATTTTCAATTGGGTGATATGTCCCAACTGCAAAATTCTTTGGCCTACCTTGTTGAGAATGACGAATATTTAGCCCAATGGACCTTGAGTGGTTCATTGGTAAGCAATCTTTTCACTGCTCGCGTCTTCGGGCGTTTGACCAATGAAAAAGGTCTGAAATTTGACGGACTGACAGAAATTAAACTTGGAGAACATCGACTACTTTACGCAAAAGCAAAATCTAACGGACAAAGACTAAATTTCGATGGGTACCTTTCTCTATTCCCAGAAGAAGCAGCCGATTATATATCGGTTAAGGGTAATGTAGATGCATATCTCAGCCCTGGCGAATTCTCCATTACGGGAACAGTAGACACACGAATCGCAGGGATCCCTTTCTCTAAAAGTCGGCTCAGTATTAGCCATGAGGCCTTAAGCATAAGTGGTAGCTTATTTGGGCAGCAACTATCGCTCGGTCTCGATCAAAGTCAAAATCTGAGCGTATACATGCGCCCTTTAGAAATAGGGCCGCTTGTACTGACTAGGCGCAAAGCATCTGCTGAAGATAAAATAGAAGCGCAGCATCGTGGTCCTCTACTTCTCGTATCGCCCGAGATGGCACAAATTCAAGCTACGGCTTTCTTTCTGGGAGTCGAAAAGGACGTTGACATTAAGTTAAAAGACAAACAGTATGAGCTTACGTTCGAGACTACCATCGGGGGCTTTCGAACAAACGAACTGACCCTAAAAGGTTCTAATTTTAGCTCTGATAGTGGATGGACCGTATCTGGCAAGATATTGCCTGAGAAGCTGGTAAGTCTCGTAGAACAAAACTTACTCGAAATTGCTGATGAAGTTCAGAAGAAATTAAGAGAGGCCCAGAAACATTTGGAGGTAGCCAAGGAAAAAGTATCGAAAGCGACTAGGGCCATTGAAGATAATATTCAGGCGCAGAAAAAAGCGCTAGAGGCAGAATACCGAAAAGCAACCCGAGCCTTGGAATCGGCCAAACACTACCTAGAGCACACGATTAACAGTGAGATCAATAGCTGTAAAGAAAACATCACATCCATCAAAAATCAAATTGGAAAAGGTAAGCCGGGGTGGCCTTGGGATTGGCCAGACTGGTTCAAAAAGCAAGCCGAGCTGTTGATCCAACTGGGCTATTGGGAAGCCAGGAAAAAGACACTGGAAGGCCCTCAGGTAGGAGCTGAACTAGCTGTAAAAGTCGCTCAAAAGACCGTGAATGACCTGATGAAGGTAGGAAGCATCACTTTAAACACTGTGAGCGAATCCCTGAAGACAATGAAAAGCATTGCAGATGAAATGCTCAATGTAACCTCTTTGGCTCTGGCAGAATTAGAAAAAAGCATCGGTGATTTTAAAGAACTCGCGAAGTTGATATCCAATGCCAAAAAAGACTTCTTTAAAGTTAAATCCATCTCATTCGATACCAGCCTAAAAAGTCTCAAGCCAGATTCAACTATCATCAACCTCGAAAATGCTAAGTTCGGTTTGCTCCTCAAAGCTGATGTAGAAATTTTCAAAAACAGCAGAACATTCTGCCTGAAATCAGATCTTATCAACAAAGAATCTCTGGCAATGTCAATAGCCAAAGCCATAGAGCATAATGCCAGATGCTCAGAAGACCTAGCAAAAGACAGTAAATCTAAGTCAATGAACGGAGAGGAAGCTGCTTGTACTTTATTAAAAACCTATGAAAACCTGCAAGCCATAGAACTGAGCACCAGCCTAATGCGAGGGGGGTACAGTCTAAAAGAAATAGGCTGCGGTCTAAAGTATTTTATTGATTATCAGGGGAGCAGGCCTTTTGAACAGCAAATAGACCATAGAAGGCAGGCAATCCTCAAAGCATTAAGAGTGGTACAAGAAGAAAAAAGAACATTAAATGAGCTTAAAGCAAGCAACTGAAATAGGAAAGATCCTCTTGGAGAAGGTGGGTTATGAAAAGACTAATATCATCGAAATGATGATTGAAGAATTTCGATTTGACTGCAAGACAACCGCAATGTTCATAAGGAGTACTTTTAAAGAAGAAAACGCCCAGAATGTGGCAGAACTACTGTTACTTTTCTTCTTGAAAGAGAACATCCTTCCAGTGCTACAAGACCTTTACACACTGTCTGAAGCGGAGGCCTCTGCCTTGTTCAAAAAAGATACCGATTACAAAATAATCCATACGACAGTAAAGAAAATCAGAGCTAACGATTTCGGGTTTGAGTACAGGTGCTATTTATTGCTGGACAATGCTGGAAACGGAATTCCTGGTTGGGGCTACTTTATCCCCGATACACCAGAGGCCAACTTTATGATGGACCTTGCACTAAAGGCAGTAGTAAACAAGCAAACAATCTATGTTTACGGTAGGCAAGATAAAGACAATAAAAAATTTAGAATACTTGAATTAGGACTAAAAGAAAATTGAAATGACAGACACAGTTAAGAAAACCAAACTCGGTACGGTAACCAAAATCAGAAGCAATAGTGGCAAAGAAAATGAACGGGTCTATATCAAGATCAGAACAGAGGAAGAAGAAAAAGGTGAAACCCAAGAAAAAGACTACTGGTGCTGGGTGATTCCTGATAATGAAGGAGCTAAATGGATCATACAGATTGCCCTTGCCGCCAAAATCAATAACTTATCCATTTATATGTTAGGTAAAGAAGTTCAGGATTCAAACGAAGTTCGCTACCAGATTTTAGAGTTTGGTATTGAGTAAAGTAGTTTAAAAGCCAGAGTATATAATGCCAGAATGCTTTTAATCTAGATGACGAATTAAAAGAGGGTGTCTCAAAGAGACCCCTCTCCTTTCTTCTTGAACAGAACAAAAAGAATCAAATCAGTCTAACTCAATTATTTCACTTCTTTATCACATGCACCCAACCATCGGTAAAGTCTCCGCTAGACCTTAGCTCAAGCATGGTTGAAATAGCCTCTGCTCTATCCCCAAATTGAAGGACATACACATAGTCGTATCCGCGCAGTTCATTGCTGTAAATACCTGCTCTAGGATACAATTCCCTCAATTTTTCTACCAGAACTTTGGCGTATTCACTTCCAGGGTTATAAGCGGCAACCACCAAAATGTAGCGTCCCATGGCGGCTGATGTTTCTGTAGGCTCCTCCACAGGTTCGGGTTCCTCAGTAACTACCGGAGCGGGAGTAGGTGCCGCCTCCTCTACTTCTTCATCGGCTTTGGCTGCCTCAGCCCTAGCCCTTGCTTCGGCTCTCATTCTTTCAAGCCCTTTTTGCTTAATATCTTCCAGTAGACTATCAAAATCGGCTTCGCCCTTTGCTCTTCTTTCCTTTTTACTACCACTATGCAGGCTCGAATAGTAATTCACAACTGTTTCCTGATCTTCCGTAGCAATAAGCTTTTTGTCATAAATCTCTTGCGCCTCTAGTTGACCTATGATCCTGCTAGCCTCTTGACTTAATGCTTCATCCTTATCAACACTGGCTTTTTTATTGAGGGAAAAATGAAGACCAACCTCATTAAACCCGTTCGAGAGAATTGGCGCTTCCTTCTTTCCAAAATCGTAATTATAAGTGAAGAGAATGTTTGGTTTCAACCTTACACCTACTCCCGCATTTAAGCCATAACCATCGCGGTAGGCCGCCATAAGCTGAAACTTACGTTGCCATTCAAAGAGAGCAAGCACATCAAAAGCGCTACCAATAAGCTCTTGATATCGCCAGGTTATGTTCGGGGTAAAAGTAATGTCTCCCATTTGATCTAACGAAAATTGATAGCCCACACCTACTAGATAATCGGCATTATTGTTATCCGAAAGCTGCACATATTCATCGTCAGAAAGGCTCTCATTAAGAACATTTGGTACTGCGGCATTTACTTGAAGCCCCTTGTATTGATACGAAAGTGACAGATTTAAACTGGCCGAAGAACCATTGCTACCTAGCAAGTTTCTTATCAGTTCATCATCCATACTTTCAACGCTTACCCGACTATCATCTAGCGAGAAAAGTGAAAGCCCAACCTCTGCTCCTATTGAAATCCTATGTTCATTCAAGACCCAAGCCTTAGCTAAACCTGCACCTACATTAGTTTGACGTAAAAGCCCTGACTCAAAACTGTTTACATTGACATTATACCCAAGCTTTTGCTTGAAAGGGTTAGCAAAGCTGAGCGAAAAAACTTGCGGAGCACCATCTACTCCCGACCATTGTCCTCTATACAACAAGCTCAACTGCGCCTTATCCTGAAACACAGCCGCAGATGGGTAAGCCAGTGTTGGTTGTGTGAAATACTGGTTGATGAGCGGCACTTGTTGACCAAAGGCAACACCCGGTAACGAAAGCAAACAACCTAAAACAAGTTTCTTTAAATGCTTCATTATTCTCGCTTATTGGGTTAAAATCAACACAGTTCCTCTAATTATTGACATGCCGTTTGCAATGTTTATCTCGTAGTAATACGTACCACTCGGCAGCTGCTTTCCGTTGTACGATCCTTCCCAGTTGTTTTGGTAATTATTGGTACTGAATACCAGCTGCCCAGTTTGGCTATAAACCTTCACCTGATTATTCGGGTTATCTCGAATGTCATCCACAACCCAAACATCATTTTTCCCATCACCATTTGGTGTAAAGAAGTTCTTGATTCGAGCATCAGGTTCATCCTTGGTAAAATCCCTTAACCCCTCATTTTCAACATTCACAACAGCAATTTCCAGTGCCTTCTCAAAGAACAAACCACCAGAATCAGTCGTGCGAATACGAATCTGAAGCACCTCTAGTTCTTCATAGTTCACCATTTGGGAGGTGAACAATTCATCTCCCACTAAGGCAAACCTAGCGTTGTGTGTGCTTCCATTACCTTCTACTAATTCATAAGAAAAATCGTCCCCAAAATCTTGGTCTATGGTATTCAATAAACCGACAGATATTCGCTCCTCATCCGTTTCCTCAATGATCTGATTACTCAATAAAATATCTGTTGGCTGTTCATTTACATCGTTGATGGTGATAGCAAATACCTTTTCACCCCCCCCACCCCTGCCGTCATCGGTGCTCACTCTTATGGTATAGTCCGATTTCGCTTCATAATTGAAAGACTCAGCTGCTCGTAGCTTGTCTGTGGTTATACCAAAGGCATTGTTGTCATCCGCACCCGTGCCTGCCACCAAGCTGTAAGTATGCACGTCTCCCAAATCATTATCGGCCGTAGTCAATTGACCTATTTCATCACCCAAAGCGTTGTTTTCATCAATGGCAAGAACGGATAGGCCAATGTCTGTAGGTAAACTATTGAAAGCAATGGTAATCTGCTCAGCACTTTCAAAAGGATTTCCAGCAAGATCCTCTAAAGTATTTGCCGGTACGGAAACAGTCACTTCATCATTACTAATAGCAGAAAGTGACACCTCAAAAACAATGTTATCTGTGGTTGTAAAAGATGTTAACTGTGCATTTGTAAACTGAATATCTGACTCTTCAAAACCAACCACCTCTTCAGTAAAGGTGAAAGTGAGGCTGAACGGATCGAAATCATTTAACTCCGCAGGAATATTGCTAATACTCACCTCGGGAGCTGTAAAGTCTGCCATTACACTGTGTTGTGGCGCAGCGGTATTTCCATTAGTTGCTGCATCTTCTGCTACGTTTGCCGCTACATCAACCGTCACAATTCCGTCAGTTGTTGGTGTAATCTCCGCTGTATAAACCAATGGAGTCACTTGGCTAAACCCAGAAGCAGTAGCATTTCCTAAGGTAATATCCCCAATGGCAAAACCAGTTACCACTTCATTAAAAGTGAAAGTGGTAGTAAACGCCTTATTGGTAAGTCCGTTTACTCCACTATCTATGGTTAAGGTTGGGGTTGAATAATCAGCTTGAACATTGAATTGAGCAGCCGCGGTGTTTCCATTGGTTGCGCCATCTTCTGCTACATTGGCTGCAACATCTACTGTTACTGTTCCGTCAGTGGTTGGGGTAATATCAGCAGTATAAACCGAGGCACTGGTTTGCGAGAAATTCGATGCCGTAGCATTGCCCAGAGTAATGTCTCCAATCACAAACCCTGTTACATCTTCACTGAAAGTGAATGTCGCAGAGAAGGTTCCATTCGTTGGGTCAGCTACAGCGCTAGTAATCGTTACAACTGGATTAGTTAAATCAGCTTCTACATTAAATTGAGTAGCTGCGGTGTTTCCATTGGTTGCTGCATCTTCGGCCACATTGGCTGCTACATCTATGGTTACCGTTCCATCAGTGGTTGGGGTAATATCAGCAGTGTAAACCGAGGCGCTGGTTTGATTGAAATTTGATGCAGTGGCATTGCCCAAGGTTATATCACCTAACACAAACCCTGTTACATCTTCGCTGAAAGTGAAGGTTGCTGTGAAGGTTCCGTTAGTCGGGTCAACTAAAGCACTTGTAATTGTAACATCTGGATTCGTTAAGTCAGCTCCCACACTAAATTGAGTAGCTGCTGTATTTCCATTGGTTGCAGCATCTTCAGCCACATTGGCTGTCATATCAATGGTTACCGTTCCGTCAGTGGTTGGTGTAATGTCAACAGTATAAACCGATGGGCTGCCTTGACTGAAGTTCGATGCAGTAGCATTGCCCAAGGTGATATCCCCTATTCCAAAACCAGTTACATCTTCGCTGAAAGTGAAGGTTGCTGTGAAGGCTCCGTTAGTTGGATCGGCTACAGCACTGGTAATTGTAACATCTGGATTCGTTAAGTCGGCTTCTACGCCAAATTGAGTAGCTGCAGTATTTCCGTTGGTTGCTGCATCTTCGGCCACATTGGCTGCAACATCTACTGTTACCGTTCCATCAGTGGTTGGGGTAATATCAGCAGTGTAAACCGAGGCGCTGGTTTGATTGAAATTTGATGCAGTGGCATTGCCTAAGGTAATATCGTCAATAGCAAAGCTAGTTACATCTTCGTTGAAAGTGAATGTTACGGGGAAGGTTCCGTTAGTTGGATCGGCTACAGCACTGGTAATTGTAACATCTGGGTCAGTTAAGTCGGCTTCTACGCTAAATTGAGTAGCTGCTGTGTTTCCATTAGTTGCAGCATCCACAGCCACATTGGCTGCTACATCTATGGTTACCGTTCCGTCAGTCGTTGGGGTAATATCGGCAGTATAGACCGAGGCACTGGTTTGCGAGAAATTCGATGCAGTGGCATTGCCCAAGGTGATATCCCCAATCACAAACCCTGTCACATCCTCGCTGAAAGTGAATGTTGCTGAGAAAGCCCCGTTAGTTGGGTCGGCTACAGAGCTAGTAATCGTTAGACCTGGGTCAGTTAAGTCGGCTTCTACACTAAACTGAGTGGCTGCAGTATTCCCGTTTGTGGCTGCATCTTCGGCCAAATTGACCGCTACATCTATGGTTACCGTTCCGTCAGTCGTTGGGGTAATATCAGCAGTATAAACCGATGGGCTGGTTTGTGAAAAATTCGATGCAGTGGCATTGCCTAAGGTAATATCACCTATCACGAAACCTGACACATCTTCACTGAAAGTGAAGGTTGCTGAAAATGTTCCGTTAGTTGGGTCGGCTACAGCACTCGAAATCGTTACATCTGGATTGGTTAAGTCTGCTGCTACGCTAAATTGCGTGGCTGCACTGTTTCCATTAGTTGCTGCATCTTCGGCCACATTGGCTGCTACATCTATGGTTACCGTTCCATCAGTGGTTGGGGTAATATCAGCAGTATAAACCGAGGCACTGGTTTGATTGAAATTTGATGCAGTGGCGTTGCCTAAGGTAATATCGCCAATCACAAACCCTGTCACATCTTCGCTGAAAGTGAAGGTTGCTGTGAAGGTTCCGTTAGTTGGGTCGGCCACAGAGCTAGTAATCGTTACAACTGGATTCGTCAAGTCCGCTTCTACGCTAAATTGAGTAGCTGCAGTATTCCCATTAGTTGCTGCGTCTTCGGCTACATTAGCAGCTACATCTACTGTCACAGTTCCATCGGTTGTTGGTGTAATGTCTGCGGTGTAAACAGAGGCACTAGTGGTACTGAAGTTTGAAGCTGTTCCATTTCCTACGGTAATATCTCCTACAGTAAACCCTGTCACATCTTCACTAAAAGTGAAAGTTGCAGTGAATGTGTTATTGGTTGGATCTGGTACGGTGCTTGTAATGGTAATGGTTGGAGCGGTCACGTCTGCAGTAATACTAAACTGAGTGGCTGCTGTATTGTCTACGCCTCCAGCATCTTGAGCACTTGCCGATGCTACATCAACGGTCACTGTGCCATCAGTTGTCGGAGTGATCTGGGCAGTATAAACAGAAGTACTTGTGGCACTGAAGTTAGAAGCCGTGCCATTTGCAACCGTAATATCTCCTATGGCAAAACCTGTAACTGCTTCGCTAAAAGTAATCGTTATACCAAAACCATTTGTCGGTGAAGTGGCTAGGCTGCTCAATGAAACTGTTGGCGCCACTGGACTTGAAATCACAGTAGTATTGGCGTCTGTTTCATTTCGTTCACCGTCACTCACTTGAATAGTTAAAGTTGTCTTCTCAGTACTTCCTGAGCCACCCCTATTATCTGTTGGGTTAAATACCAAAGCTCTTAAACTGGCTTGCAAACTGGCGGCATCAGTACTTGCTAAGGTATATGGCCCCGAACCCGTAAGACCTGTTCCTGACAAGACTCCTTTGGCATTGTCGTCTAAGGTTATGGTGGCTGAAACATTGTCCCCATTAGGGTCGGCTACGGTAATTGCCGAAAATGGACTCATTGTAGCATTGTCGTTTACCGCCTGATTCGCAACAGCACCAGTAGTTACAGGGGCAGCCAAGGAGTATTCGTTGATGTCTTTTCCTTCAAAACCTAGTACAAACATTTTGGTACCATCAGAACTGAAAGTAACTGAATTAGGTTGACCATCTTGTGAAGCTACAGAAAAACGTGCTGCATTACCTGCAAAAGTAGCCGTAGACAAATCAAAAGCGGTAGTCAGTGTGTATTGGTTAATATCATCACCAGAGGAACCCATTAACAACAAATTGAGGCCGTTGTTCACAAATACAATAGACTGAGGAAACAACTCTTGCGTCCCTACGAGTAACCTTTTGCTGTAAGTAGCAGAAGAAACATCAAAGGCCTCTGAAAGTATATACTCATTCACTGCATCATTATCGCTGCCAGCCACATACATTTTAGTGCCATCATGATTGAATGTGAGTGATGTTGGGTTGGTTTCTTGGGCTGCCACAGAAAAACGCTCTGCGTTTCCGGCAAAAACGGCCGTAGAAACATCAAAAGCAGTGGAAAGGTTATATTCATTGACATCGTCACCAATTGTTCCCATTACAAACATTTTGGAGCCATCATTATTGAAAGCAAAAGAGCGTGGAACAGTTTCTTCCGCTGCTACTGAAAAGCGCTCGGCATCCCCAGCATAAACTGCTGAAGTAATATCATAAGCAACAGACAGATTGTATTCATTGATATCATCACCACTACTCCCCATTACGTACAACTTTGTGCCATCCAGATTAAAAGCCATGGATCTGGGCTGACTCTCTTGCGCAGCCACTGAAAAACGGTCTTCATTGCCAGTAAATATGGCCTTAGATAAATCAAAGGCACCCGAAATGGTATTGATATAATTTGGCTTTGTCAGTGTTCTTGAGCAGCCGTCAATATCACTGACAGTTAGGCTTACATCGAAAGTACCAGATGTAGCATAAGTATGTGTAGGGTTCTCTAAGTTAGAAGTTGAACCATCTCCAAAATCCCACAGCCAACTAGTAATAGGAGCGCTTGAAGTAGCTTGGCTTTGAAAAGTTACTGCGCCAGGTCCATCCAACACGGTGCTGCTAGTGGCTATAAACCCAACATCAGGACCTAGGACCTGAACGTAATTAGTTCTGATTTTTTCATGAGTGCATCCTCCAGAATCTGTAATTCTTAATTTTACAGTGTAGTTTCCAGGTTTATCATAAACATGTGAAGGGTTTTGACTTGTTGAGGTACTTCCTTCGCCAAAATCCCAAGCCCAGCTGGTAATGGTATTGGCACCTGAAATAGAAGAAGCATCTGTAAAATTTACCGTCAATGGCCCACAATTAAATATAGGGGTTGCTGTAAAATCTGCAGTAGGCACTGAAATGGAAACTGTTTCAGTATAAGTATCTGTGTAACCGAAAATGGTATCTTGAATCGTTAGTTTAACAGTAAAGTCTCCAGAGGTTGTGAAAGTATGAATAGGATTCTTGATAGTTGATGTTCCTCCATCACCGAAACTCCATGACCATACATCAGGATTTACTGATTGATCTGTAAAAAAAACTGTGTGTGGTATAGAACATCCTGAACTTGGGTTTAAAGTAAACTTTGCATCAAAAGTTTGAGCTTTAATATTAGATATTAAGACAAAAAATATGGTTAAAAATAACCCAATAACATTTCTGACTGATATTGAAACCCTAACATTTCTTAAGTTTCTAATTAATGAATAATACCTCCAAAGGTTCGAACCATATTGACCCTGAGTATAGACTGATAATAGCTGGACTAGCTGACTTTGCATGATTAATTAGGCGAGAACAAATTTAAAGCTCAAGTACTAGGCAAAAAATACGTAGCGATACGTATTTAATAAGCTCAAATGTGATAAACAGCTTTTATTTAGGGATTATCAGTGAGATGATTGTACCCAAATCACCAGATTCAATACGTACCTTTCCCTTCAGCATTGCCATTCTTTCTTGGAGCGTTTTCAGTCCTAGTGAACTACTGGATTGTTGTTCATCTTCAATTGAAAAGCCTTTACCGTTGTCTTGAATATTAATCAGCACCTTGTTCTTTTTATGAACAATCGTAAGCTTGGCAGAAACGGCATTGGCGTGCTTTACAATATTGTTTAATGCTTCTTGAATAATGCGATAAAGGTTGAGTTCTTCCTCTGCATCAAAAAGGCCATCAATGTTTTCTAGTTCAATTGCGAAGAACACTTCTGTATTTTCATCGAGTTTGCGGATTAACTCTTCTAGTGCCGCTGTAAGCCCTAGCCTACTGAGCACAACTGGATGTAGGTTTCTGGTTATGCTTCTCACCTCCTCTAAGGTAGCACTAACGTTCTTCACCATTTGCTGATCTCGGCTGGCATTGGCTTGGTTTTTTAGAAGAATTAGCTGCTGACCTACGCTATCGTGCAGGTCGCGAGAGATTCTCATGCGCTCCTCTTCCTGAACCTTCAGAAGTGATCTGGAGTAATGCTGCCCCAGCGCACGGGCCTTATTCGCCTGCCTGATAAAATAGTAACTAATCACAACAACCAGCAGCAGACATAACAGTCCAAACCAGAAAGTTCTATAGAAGAACTCCTTCGCATGAATGTTCAGCATTAAATCTTTACCAAAAGGAGTACCTTCAGAATCGACCATTCTTACCTTTAATAGGTATTGCCCAGCACCCAAGTTATTGAATTGGATTTCACCCGGCTGCTTAATCGGTAGCCATTCTCCATCATTCAATTTAAACTCCATAATTACCTGCGTAGGCTGAGTGAGCCCAACAGGTGCCACCTGAATTCTTAAGAATTTATTTTCCGCAGGTAATGAAACGTCCTTAACGTCAGCCAACTCTGCATGTGCTGTAATATTGGTATTCGTATTAGATTTATTATCGAAGTAAGTAAGGCTAGTAAGTACTACTTCACCACCTTTCTCAAGCTTCTTGAGGTCTTTTGGGTGGAAAAAATTTAACCCTCTAATGGCACCTAAGAATACGCCTCCATCTTCAGTCTGAAGAAAACTGTACCTATTGAATTCATTGTTGCTAAAGCCATCATCCTCAATAAACCTTTGGACTTCTTTAGAACCTATATAATACTTTATAAGACCAGCAAATGTGGCAAACCACAAGTTGTTCTCCTTATCTTCAAACACCGTTGCTATGGGGCTTGCCGCTGGATCGGTAAAAATTAACTCCGGTTTGCTGCCTTCATCCTTTATGCGGTAAACCCTGCCATCATTAGTTGTAAACAACAAGCCCAACTGTGTCGAAACACGCAACATCATTAGCTTATCGGATGAAATAGGAATATCTATAAATGTCTCATGGCCATCATTATACTTGAATAATCCATCTACAGTTGACGCATAGAAACTACCGTCAAATTTCGCCAAATCTAATACTCTCAATGAATCATTTTTTGATAGTACCTTATTGACCCTATCGGTTTTATCGAACTCCATTAAAGGGAAATAAGTAGCGCCATAAACTATTCTATCTCCATCATCTACCATTGCCGAAATAGGGTAATGCCTGAACCTTTCCACTTCATGAGTAGCTGTATCTATAAGTATAATTCCCTCATTGTAATTGGTCCAGACGCCCTCTCCGCTTAAGAAAACACCTCTGATCTCTGAAGGAAAGAATGGTTGGCCATTACTAAACAATGGGTATTGTTCTACAGTGTTTTTCTCAATATTTATTAGAAAGAGGCCATTGGCCTCGGTGGCGGCTAAATACTGATTGCCTCGGTAGTGGGCAATGCTTCTAATACTGTAGTCTTCTAGAAAGTTATTTACGCTTGTATTTTTAAACACTATCCGAGTTAGCCGGCCAAGCTCTGCCAAGTACAATTCTTTATGTAAATCGTGACTACCTGCGTTAATAAGATCTTTTACATCCACCAGTACTCTGGCAGCTTGATTGCCCTGTTGTAGATATTCCCTTTTGATCAGGTTTTGATTTCCAGCCTTGCTGAACCAAGCCACATTACCGAAGCTATCATTGATTGCATTTCGACTCTGAAAGAGGCTTGTTACATGTGGATCTGTCAAACTGGGTATCTCGAATTCACTTTGTGACCAAGACATGGTTTGTTCATGATATTCATAAACTCCCTTATCGTACTTTAAAACGAAGTGATGAGCATCTTCGAACCAAAAATGGTCTACGAGTGCCATAACCTCTGAGTTTGTTGCCTTTTTGAGGCCGAAGTCCTCGTAATTAAAAACCTTCAGTATGTCTCCATTTGGTGCATATACGATCACCCCAACTCTGGCTTCCGAAACAAGGAAATGATCGTTAAAAGCAATAACCTGATACAAGTACGACTGTCCGCTCTCGGTGTGGAGCTTGAATAGCTTCTCAAAGCTTAAATCGCTATTTAACCGATATAAATAAGTTTCTTCACCCTCATCTAGCACTATAAAAGTGTCTTCTTTTTGCACAAACATGTTGGCAATATCAATGCGACCAACCACTGTTGGTAACGTGATGGGCTTAAAATCTAGAGTAGATGGATCAAACAGAAATAACTTATCCGAATGGTTAGAAATTAGAGATAGATAGAATAAACCATCACTTCTCTCATACAAATTGACCACCCGCGGAGAGAACTTGTCATCGACTGGTATGGCTACGGTATGGAAATTATAACCATCGAACCATTGCAGTTTGGGTGTATTTTGAAGAAAGGTGCTTGCGCCTAAGTCAGACTCTAATCCGCTGATCCAAAGCCAACCTGCATTGTCAAACGCCAAAGACTGAATATCTCCAACTTCTAAACCGTCTTGCACATTGAAGTGCTGAACGGACAATATATCTTTATCATTATAACTCTGCCCAAACAGCGGTACCATGACAACCAAGAGCCACAAAAAACATATCCGTTTTAGAGATTGGTAAAACGCTAGCACTAGTTTAACAAGTGTTTATTCTGAAGTACCCACGCAATTAACCCATTAGACTTACCTTCCAGATTCAATTTCTGAATAATGTTACTCCTGTGTTTTTCTACGGTTCGTTCCGAAATAAATAGGTTTTCAGCTATCTCTCGAGTGGATTGGTTTTTAGAAATAAGCTTGAGGATTTTTCGCTCAGATGGAGTGAGCGACTCTACTCTTTCCAATGCAGATTGAGCATTCTTCACATCCTTTAATTGAAACGCCTTGCTGAAGTATTGACCGCCATTTTCTACTTCTTGAATGCAGTTATCTATTTCCTCCAGCGCGTCTTCCTTTAAAAGATAACCCGAAACATTCAGGCTTTTAGCTCTAGCAATAAACTCTGTTTCCTTATGGTATGAAAGAATAATAAACTTTGTATTGTAACTGTGCTCCATGCAATATTTAGCCACAGAAAGCCCATCCATTTCAGGCATTTCGATATCCAAAATAGCAATTCTAGGTGCCAATTCGGTAATAATCTTCAATATTGACTTTCCATCTTTTGCTGTGGCTAACACCTTGTACCCTTTTGCTATCAGGTTTACTTCTAGCCCTTCTAGTAACAATGGGTGGTCGTCTGCCAATACAATGGAAATGTCATTCATGTCAATTAGATAACTAACGCTAAGATAATGCTAATTGGCACTACAAGGGAATACGTAATGCTACGTAATTACATTTTGGGATATGCAATATTCGCTCTCAAACTGAAAAAAAGAAACTGTCTCGAAAGCTAAACGTCTTTCCCGACACCAATCGTGAATCCCTTTAAATTAGGTAAAAGATTCAAAGAGATTCCCAGTGAAGCTGAGAATGACAAAAAATCGGCTTATGAGACAGTTTCCCTTAAAAAACCTTAAGAAGGTTATTCCCCAAAAATGCTCTCTAGTTTCGCCTGAAGGGCTCTACCTCTTAGGTTCTTACCAATAACTCTTCCTTCTGGATCTAATAAAAGTGCGAAAGGAATGGCATTGATTTTATAGGCGACTGCTGCTTCGGACTGAAAATATTTAAGGTCAGACACATGGTAAGGCCACACCAAACCATCTTTCTCAATGGCATCTACCCATTGGTTTCTAGTTCTATCAAGGCTCACACTAAATACCTCAAAACCATCGTCATTGTATTTGTTGTACATTCTTACCACATTCGGGTTTTCCATTCGGCAAGGTCTGCACCAGCCTGCCCAGAAATCTAGAAGCACATATTTGCCTCTTAGAGACTCAAGGCTAATCATTTCACCCTCTGGGTTGGGCAACTCCAAATTAGGTGCTACATCGCCCATGGCTACGGCAGGTTTAAATACGCCCACATTGCTAACGAAATAGTCTACATCTGAAGAATTAGGAATCTCCTTCTGAAGCTTAACAGACAAAGAATCTAAGAACTTATACTCGTCTGCTTTATTAGGAATATAATCGGTAATGAGTAAACTAACTAGGGAGCCTTCCAAACTCATAGCCATATCTTTCAAGAACTTTACTTTACCCTCTTCCATAGCTAAGCCTTGGGTGGTTAGCTCTTCAACAAGTTCAGTATTTCCTTCATTTCTGGCTTGAATATACTTTTGATTGAATTCTTGGACTTTGACTTGATAGGCATCCATATACTCATATAGCTTAGCCATATTTTCCATGTCTTTAGAACCAGTTACCTCAATACCATTCCCCTCTTCTCCACTAGCTTCAACTTTTAAGTTTTTATCTGCCAGAATAAGGACTTCATATTGCTTGTTGTAAATATTTAGCCTGTAAAAGCCAGGGCCATCTACCGATACTTCAAGCTCAAAGTTTCCATTGTGATCCGAATAAACGGTCTCCACTGGCCTTACTTGTCCTACTTGTCCTACCTCAAATCGCTCCAAAATCACCTCTCCTTGCGGAATGGCGTTCTCAATTTTACCAGTTATTTTAATTAGACCATCGTTGCTTCCGCCACAAGCCGAAAGGAAAACTACTAAAGTCAATGCTAAAAATTTCTTCATCATTTGCTTAACGCTTTATTCAATTCTTGCTGAACATCTTTTGGGGTAGCTTTACCTCGAGTTTCCTTCATTACCTCTCCCATAAAGAGTCCAATCAACTTCTTTTTACCTTTTTTATAGGCTTCAACCTCTTTTGGTAAAGATATCAATACCTCTTGAATTATAGACTGAAGCTCTCCTGAGTCTTTTTCTACCAGCAGATTCATCTGTTCTGCCAAGATAGCTGCAGATTTTTCACCCTTCAGTAACTCAGGTAACAACTGCTGAACAGCAGTTTTATATACTACCTTGCCATTATCTACCAGATTAATTAGTTCGGCTAAACTTTCTGGTGTTAACCCAATTTCAGATAATGATTGATTTCCCTCGTTCTGAAGTGCTCTAATTGGTCCATTTAACCAGTTAGCTGCAGATTTAGACTCCTTTACCTGATGGCACAACACATCGAAGTATATTGCGGTTTCCTTTTCTTCGGTTAGAATAGCAACATCATAGTCAGACAGCTGATATTCTTGCTGAAACCTTTTTCTGAACGCTGATGGCTGAACTTCTGCCTTTGGCTTTAATGCAGCTATAAAAGATTCTTCTAATTGTAGGGGTGGCAGATCTGGACAAGGAAAATAACGATAATCGTTCATGGTTTCCTTGAAACGCATACCGTAGGTTTTACCTTCATCGGGGTTGAAGGTTCTAGTTTCTACAGCAATCTCCTCTCCTTTCAAAATTAGGTCTAGCTGTCTTTCTAATTCATAATAAGCGGCCTTACGAACATTATTGAAAGAGTTCATATTCTTGATCTCCACCTTAGCCCCAAGCTCACTATCTCCTTTTCTTTTGATTGAAATGTTGGTATCGCAACGCATTTCACCTTTCTCCATATTGGCATCACCAATACCTAAATAGCGCACCATTCTTCTGATTTCTTGAAGACAAGCCGCGGCCTCTTCTGGGCCTTTGATGCTAGGGTTGGTCACCATTTCAATCAGCGGTGTACCAGCTCGGTTCAAGTCGATCATGGTGCTAGAACCATCGTCATGAATAGACTTTCCTGCATCTTCTTCTAAATGAATATGATGAAGACTAACAGCCTCTTGAGCAAGCTCTTTCCCTATCAACTCAATCTTGCCTCCAACACAAATAGGAGTCTTATCCTGAGTGGTTTGATAACCTTTTGGTAAGTCTGGATAGAAGTAACTCTTTCTATCGAAATAGTTGTGTCTGGTAATATCGCAACCACAGGCCAGACCCATTAGCACAGCCTTTTCTACTGCAGCTTCATTAAGCACCGGCAAAGTACCAGGGTGCCCCAAGCTAATGGCTGAAACAAGCGTATTCGGCTCATCCGTTTCAGCATTAGGATCGGAAGAGAAAATCTTAGATTCTGTATTGAGCTGGACGTGAATTTCCAGCCCAATTGTGGCCTCATAGCCTGCTTCTTCTAATTTTTGGAGTATATCAGGCAAAACTGGCTGTTATTTCTTGGGCTTGTTCCACCACTTTATCTAGACCTGAAATGTCCTTTCCTCCAGCAGTAGCAAAGAATGGCTGACCACCGCCACCGCCTTTGATGTTCTTAGCTAAATCTCGAACAATCTGACCGGCATTTAAGCCTTTATCTTTCACCAAAGCTTCATCTATAATCACCGAAATTTGAGGCTTACCATCTATATCGGCAGCTAAAACAGCGAACAGATTATTCACCTCATTTTTAAGCTCAAAAGACAGCTTCTTTAAAGCATCTCCCGAAGGAAGAACTACTTTTTGGATCAAGGTATTTACACCGCTAACCTCTGCTATTTCCTTTTTCAGATCATCTTTTACTCGGCCAGATTGCTTAGCATGAAGTCCTTCTATTTCTTTAGTAAGCTTCTTCTGCTCTTCCATCAAGGCCGAAATAGCTTTGGTCAAGTCTTTCGGGTTCTTTAGTAACTCTTTTACCGATTTCAACTCCTTCTCTTGCTCTTGTACATACTCAAAAGCTTTCGGGCCGGTGAATGCTTCAATTCTTCTTACACCTGCCGCAACAGCACTTTCAGAAACAATCTTGAACAAACCAATATTGCCTGTAGACCCCACATGCGTTCCACCACAAAGTTCTACTGAATATTCAGGATTGAAGGTGATCACGCGAACAAAATCGCCATACTTTTCACCGAATAAAGCCATAGCTCCCAATAACTTAGCTTCATCTATCGGAACTGATCTCTTTTCGTCTAATTGAATGTTCTCACGAATGCGAGCATTCACAATTTGCTCAATCTGTTCTATTTGCTCTGGCTCAACCTTTGAGAAATGTGAAAAGTCAAACCTTAAAACAGAATCAGAAACCAATGAACCTTTTTGCTGCACATGGTTGCCTAATACCTCTCTTAAAGCAGCATGCAACAAGTGCGTTGCAGAATGATTGAACTTGATTAAAGACCTTCTATTGGAGTTGATTTCAGCCTTAAAAGTAGCCGAAGGATCGCTCGGAAGTTTGTCAGTGAAATGTACGATCAAGTCATTTTCTTTCTGAGTATCCAAAACCTTAAGCGTTTCAGAGTCGCTTTTCAGTACACCGGTATCTCCTACCTGACCACCGCTTTCGCCATAGAAAGGAGTTTTGTCGAGTACAATCTGGTAGACTGTTCTTTTCGCTTCTTTGATCTCTCTGTACTTGATGATTCTAGACTCGGCAGTTTCTTGGTCGTAACCAACAAATTCTACTTTAGAGTCAGTCAATATTTCCGTCCAGTCTCCCTTCTCCGAAGCAGCATCAGCCTTCGATCTGTTCTTCTGTTCAGCCATGGCTGAGTTGAAACCAGCTTCGTCAATTGTCAGTCCATTTTCACGAGCTATAAGGGCTGTAAGGTCTACTGGAAAGCCATAAGTATCGTATAATTCGAAGACTTCTCTGCCTTCGATAATTGTTTCATTTTGAAACGCTAATTTATCTTTTATTTGCTCTAATCGCTTCAAGCCGTTATCCAGAGTCCTTAAGAAGCCTGTTTCTTCTTCCTTAATCACTTTACTGATTAACTCTCTTTGGCTATCTAATTCATCGAAGAAGCCCTTGTATTGATCAGCAAGAACATCGACCAATTTGTAAAGGAATGGACTATCGAAATTGAGGAAAGTATAGCCGTATCTAACTGCTCTTCTCAAGATTCTTCGAATCACATAACCAGCCTTGTTGTTCGATGGTAAAGTTCCATCTGCAATAGCAAAAGAGATCGCCCTGATGTGATCTACAATCACTCGAATAGCAATGTCAGTCTCTTCCTTCTGGCCATATTTCACTCCTGCTTCACCTGCAATCTTATCGATCAACGGGGTGAACACATCCGTATCGTAATTAGACTTTTTGCCCTGCAAGGCCATAGCCAAACGCTCGAAACCCATTCCGGTGTCGATGTGTTGTGCCGGCAGGTTTTCCAATCTCCCATCAGCCTTTCTATCAAACTGCATGAAAACTAGGTTCCAGATTTCCACCACTTGCGGATGATCATTATTGACCAAATCTTTTCCTGGCACGCTGGCAATTTCTTCATCAGATCTTAAGTCTATATGAATCTCTGAACATGGACCACAAGGGCCAGTTTCGCCCATTTCCCAGAAGTTATCCTTCTTGTTTCCATTGAGGATTCTAGACTCATCTATAAATTCCTTCCAGAAGTCATAAGCCTCCTGATCGAACTTTAAACCTTCTGACTCATCTCCCTCAAATACAGTTACATATAGTTTGTCTTTTGGAAGACCATAAACCTCTGTAAGGAGTTGCCAAGCCCATTGAATAGCCTCTTTTTTGAAGTAATCTCCAAACGACCAGTTACCCAACATTTCGAACATGGTATGGTGGTAAGTATCTATACCTACCTCTTCCAAATCATTATGCTTACCAGATACTCTCAGACACTTTTGGCTATTGACAGCCCTAGTATAATCGGCTGTGGCATTACACAGAAACAGATCTTTAAACTGGTTCATACCCGCATTGGTAAACATCAATGTTGGGTCGTTTTTAAGTACCATCGGAGCAGAAGGAACATACTTATGTCCTTTTTCCTCGAAGAATGAAATAAACTTTGATCTTATCTCTTTGGCTTGCATTGGAGAACTGTTCAAATGTGATTAGCGTTACAATAAATTTGTTACTTTTGCTGAAGCCTGAAAGCTGTGCAAAGGCACAAAATTAGGAGAATTTCAAAAAGGATTCTTAATGTCAAAAATAAAATATTACTACGATACTGAGACCTGCAAATATGAAAGAGTAAAGGTCAAAAAACGCGATGTAGTGATAAATGCGCTAGGATTTTTCTCACTATCCCTCATTCTGGCCATCGGCATCATTGTGGTGCTCTCCAACTATTTTGATTCCCCAAAAGAACTTGCATTAAAGAAAGAGAATGATGAGTTGAAACTGTATTATGACATAATGCAGAACCAACTTACCAGCATGGACGATATGCTAAAGGTTCTTCAGGAAAAAGACGATCAGGTTTACAGAACAGTTTTTGAAGCTGAACCAATTCCTGAAACAGTACGTGAAGCTGGCTCTGGTGGTGTATTGAAATACAGAGACTTATTAGAAAGCGACTTATCTAATAAAGACTTGGTGGTGGGTACATTAGACAAACTCGATAGAGTGAAGAAGAAGATGTACATTCAAACCAAGTCTTATGACGAAATTATGCAGTTGGCTCGCAATAAAGACGAGTATTATGCTGCAATGCCAGCTATTCAGCCTGTTTCTAACGAAGACTTAAGAAGGTTCTCTTCTGGTTTTGGCATGCGTACCGACCCAGTTCTGAAAGTAAAGAGAATGCACTACGGTGTAGATTTTTCGGCTGAACAGGGCACCCCTATCTACGCTACTGCAGATGGAAAAATCTCAGTTGCAAGAACTACTTACACCGGACTAGGCAAGCATGTTAAGATAGATCATGGCTTTGGATTCGAAACAGTATATGGCCATATGAATAGGTACATTGTTAAAGCTGGTCAAAATGTTAAGCGTGGTCAGATAATAGGATATGTAGGCAATACTGGAAAATCTACCGCCCCTCACGTACACTACGAAGTCCATATTAACAATAAAGCCGTTAACCCCGTTAACTACTTTTATATGGATTTGGATGCCGAACAATACGAAGAAATTTTAAGGCTTTCTACTATTGAAAACCAGTCGTTAGGTTCATATGCCAATCAATAATTTTTAGAGATTCCTAAGTGAATTTTAACTTCAAGTAACTCTTTTAATTAACTTCGTAACTAGTTGATATGCCGTACAAAGAGAAGCCCATAATCAAGAAATATTTCACCATTGGTGAAGTTGCCAAAGAGCTTGGTGTGGCCACCTCTTTAATTCGTTTTTGGGAAACACAGTTCGATTTTATTCGTCCCAAAAAAAACGCCAAAGGAAACCGTAAATACACACAAGACGATCTCAAAAAACTCAAGCTAGTCCACCACTTGGTGAAGGAAAAAGGCTACACCTTACAAGGAGCCTATGACCATATCAAAGAGAGTAAAGACAGCATTGACGATACCGCTGAGATGGTTCAATCACTAAAACGTATTCGGGAGTTTTTAGTAGAGATGAAGAACAACCTTCCATGAATGAAGACAAGCGCTATCAAGTTGCGCTTTCCTTAATACCTGGCATTGGCCCAGTTCTGGCCAAGCAGCTAATCAATCATTTCGAGACACCACAAAACATCTTTAAGGCTACCAAAGGGAAGCTCACCAAGGTGAATGGATTGGGGAAGAAACTGGCTGACTTAATATCTGGCGAAGAACAGTTGCTCGCTAAGGCAGATAAGGTACTTGAGGCGTCTGAGAAGCTAGGCATCCAAACTCACTACTACAAAGAAGACTCCTACCCACAGCGCCTTAAATCCATTCTAGATGCACCAATTGTTCTCTACACCAAAGGCCATGTTGAACTCAATACAGAAAGAACCCTTGGCATTGTTGGCACCAGAAAAGCCACTAAATACGGACTTCATCAGACGGAAGACATAGTTTCAAGCAGCCAATCATCTAAGCCCATTATTATATCAGGCTTGGCATACGGTATCGATGTTAGAAGCCATGAAACAGCCGTGAAGCTGAACATTCCAACTTACGGTGTTCTGGCCTGTGGCTTAGACACTATTTACCCTTCGGCACACAGAAGCATTGCCCAAAAAATGTTAGATAATGGAGGCTTGATCAGCGAATATCCTGTAGGCACTAAAGCTGATGCACGACTATTTCCTGCGAGAAATAGAATTATAGCTGGTCTTTCAGATGCCCTCATAGTGGTTGAAGCGGCAGCCAAAGGTGGTGCTTTGATCTCAGCCAATATTGCTCATAGTTACGACAAACCCGTTTTTGCAGTTCCTGGAGAAATTGGAAAAAGCTTTTCTGAAGGTTGCAACCTACTTATTCGAAACTATAAAGCTTCAATCTACACTGGCTTTAGAGACATTGAAGAAGCTTTGAACTGGGACTTGAATCAATCTTCCAACAAAAAGGTCATTGAGAAAGATTACAGCCATCTTTCGACAGAACAAAAGAAAGTAGTTGACATACTTCTCAAAAACGGCCAGCAAATGCAGATTGATCAACTCAGTTGGCAAAGTGAGACCCCACTCAATCAGCTGGCCTCCATCCTACTTCAATTAGAGTTTGAAGGACTAATCAAGCCCTTCCCTGGCAAAGAATATAGATTGGTTTAATGTAGATCTTAGATTCTAGACACTAGACTTGACCCCGATCTCTTTATTACTCCCAATGAGTACCGATGGTATAAGTACCATCCCCTATTCTCAATAATTCATAAACTAGGTTATGAATATTCGGACGCACGTTCAAACTATAAATCTTGCTATTGTTTCTAGTTGGGTAAACCCGATTGGAAAGGAAGATAAACAGCAAATCATTGGCTGGATCAGCCCAAACTAAAGTCCCCGTATAGCCAGTATGACCATAGCTCTCTGCTGAAGCATCCTTGGCCACACTACTCAATCGTTCATTGTATTCCAATAATGGCTTATCGAAGCCTAAGCCTCGCCTATTATCATTTTCGGGAAACTGAACACTTGTAAACTCTTTAACTGTTTCCGCTTTCAAATACTGAGTGGTTCCATATTTTCCTTCATTCAGCAGCATTTGATAGACCTTGGCTAAGTCCATAGAATTACTGAACAGACCTGCATTACCAGATACTCCAAGCATCATAGCAGCACCTTCATCGTGCACCACACCCTGCAATTGCGCCTGACGGAAGAATGTATCATTCTCTGTTGGCACTATTCTATTGAGCGAAAAACGATCTGTAGGATTAAAACCAAGCGTTTCAGCATATAATGGCTGATAGAATTTATTATTTAGGTATTCTTCATACTCTACTCCAGACAACCGCTCTACTAGTTCAGGAATTAAATAAAAGAACAGACCAGAGTAGAGATACTTCTTGTCTTCGCTTACCTCCGACTTGCGGATCATTTTATAAATCTTCTTTTCTTTGAAGTCTTTATGGAGAAATAAATCAGTACCCTCTAGTCTAGTCGGAAATCGTCTGGATGAATCTGTTTTTACTGTATTCCACCTCCATTTGCCATTTTTCCGCTGCGATTCTGACCAATAAGGAATCCAAGCCTTTAGACCTGCCTGGTGAGCCAAAATCTCCCGAATACGTAGTTCGGCTTTATCTCCCTTGGCGATTTTTGGAAAGTAGTAACCAAAAGTTTGATCTAAATCGAATAATCCCTCATCGTACAGCTTCATCAAAGCTAATGTTGCCGCAGTTACTTTGGTCACAGAAGCTAAGTCGTAAAGATCAGAGTCTTGCACCTTTCTTAGACTGTCATAAGTATGAAAACCAAAAGAGTTTTTGTAAAAGACAATTCCTCCCTTGGCCAGTAGAACCTGCGCACCAGGAAAAGCCATTGAGTCGATTGCCTCAGTCATTATCTTGGAGATTTCTCGAGAAAGAACCTCTCCATCTACTCCAACTTCTTCAGGACTACCCAACACCAATTCACCTGCAGATCTATTGATTCTGTATTGCGCATTGATACTCGAAGCAGAGAGCAAAAAGAGCACAAATACAAAGCTTATGTACCTAAGAAACTTGCTCATCCTGGAAACACATCTATGCTTTGAACCATAGCCTTTTCAAACTCGGCTTTACTGTACTCGGGGGCTTCACTATGCTCTTCTAAAATCACTAATAATTTTTCAGTAGCTACATTTCCAGTCAGGTCATCTTTGGCCATAGGGCAACCACCAAACCCTTTAATTGCCGAGTCAAATCTTTTGCAACCAGCTGCCAGCGCTGCCTCCACTTTTTCTCGTGTCTTTTGGGGAGTAGAATGGAAATGCGCCCCAAATTCTATAGTTGGATAGGCGGTTATACTGTTTTTGAAAATATCTTTAATCACCTCTGGTTCAGCAACTCCGATAGTATCAGATAAACTGATAATTGAAATATTAAGATCATTCAACTTCTGAACAAATTCAGAAACGATCTCTTCATTAAAGGGCTCGTCATAAGGATTTCCGAAGCCCATTGAGATGTAAGTGACTAGAGTTTTATTATGTTTCAAACACAAGTTCTGAATCTCTGCTAGTTGATCTAGCGCCTCTCCCACACTCTTATTTGTGTTGCGTTGTTGAAAGGTTTCAGAGATAGAAAGAGGGAAGCCCAAATAACTTATTTCTTCAAAACTCAATGCTTGCTCTGCCCCTCTCAGGTTAGCTATAATGGCCAACAGTTTTGAGCTTGTTTGAGATAGGTCTAATTGTGAAAGTACTTCAGCTGTATCTCTCATTTGAGGGATGGCTTTAGGAGAAACAAAACTCCCAAAGTCTATAGTATAGAAACCAACTTTGAGCAACTGGTTTATATAAGCTGCTTTCGTTGTTGTTGGAATAAAATCATGCAGCCCTTGCATGGCATCTCTCGGACATTCAATCACCTTCATGTTTCAATGTTAAGCAATGGATAGTAAGCTTCAAAACTGAAATTATATCAAAAACAAAGGCCACCCAAATATTGAGTGACCTCTGAATCAACCATAACCAAAAACCTTATTTCATACTTGGTGGTAGAATCACTTTGTCTATTACGTGTACCACACCATTGCTTGCTTTTACATCGGCCATTACCACTTTAGCACCGCTAATCTTAACGTTACCATAAGAGATATCTACCATTACGTTTTCACCCTGTACTGTTTTTGCTTTTTGCCCATTAGAAAGGTCTGAAGACATTACCTTTCCAGCCACAACATGGTATGTAAGCACAGCTACCAGTTTATCTTTATTTTCAGGCTTCAAGAGCATATCTAATGTACCAGCAGGAAGCGCAGCAAATGCTGCATCGGTTGGAGCAAATACAGTGAAAGGACCATCGCCTTTTAAAGTTTCTACTAATCCGCCAGCTTTAACAGCAGCTACAAGGGTAGATAGATTTTCATTTCCAACGGCTAAGTCAACAATATCTTTAGATTGAGCCTTTGACTGATTTAGCGTTAAGAACATTGTAAAAAGTACACCTAGTGCTACTTTTAGAATCTTGTGATTTTTCATAATTCAGATTAAAATTTAATTTCTAACTACCCGAGTTACGACCTCAACTGCACGACCAGATTTCTACTGTTGAATATTTTTTAAAAAAAGTTAAACAGACTAGAAGTTTACAACGCAAAAAAGCCTTCCCACTATCTGGAATGGCTTTTTCATAATTCTTTAAAATAGTTTATAAACCGATAAAGGTTAAGATGAAGAACACTTAGATCAAATAAAACCCTTTACATAGGTCTTATCTACTGTGGCTATTGGGCTACCACCTTCTTTCTCTAGTGTAACCGCAAAGGCCCTCACATCACCCTTTATTACTTTGAGCTCTTGCACCAACTGATTATGGTCAAATATTCCTGCATCTATTGGCGCTTGACCGTCTTTAATGGCCCATAGCTGATATTGATGTCCATGAGGGGGCTCAGGTAGCTGATCTACACTAATGAATACAGCGTTCGATTTTTTATTCCAAAACACATTGGCAAAAGACTCTGGAGATATCTCGAGTCCATCCATTCGCACGTGAATATTGTCTTCGCTCATAAAATGAGCTACACGTAATTCTGCATAAGCTAGCTCTTGTTCGGTATTAGAAGCCTTTTCGGCTAATACCGAATTGTTTTGCTCTAACAGGGCAAGTCTTTCTTTTGTTTGCTTAAACTGAGAGTAAAAGATATAGTTGAACCCTAGGCTGATCACCAAGAGAATAGTGGCTGCAATAGACCAAACGGGTATAACATTTACTCTTTTGATTTTGACCTCATCATCTGACTCATTAAGAACAGCCATAAAACGCTCTTCTTCTCCCTTTTCTATACCAAGGAGTGATTTCTCCAAAATGTCTTTCGATGGGGTTTTATCAGAGGCTTTTGCGTACACCCTCAAAGCCTCTTGAAGTTCTTCAAGCTCTGCTTTTACTTCTGGATATTGCATGGCTACTCGTTCAACTTCGAGCATTTCTTGCTCAGAAAGTTCTCCGGCTACATACTTTTCCAGAATACCTGATTCTATGTATTCCTTCACGTTCATTATACAAATGACCTCAAATGCTTTAACGCGGTTCTTATTCTGGTTTTTACAGTGCCAATTGGCACTTCTAGTTTGTCGGCTATTTCTTGGTGCGAATAACCCTCAAAAAATGACATATCGATCAAAAGTCGGTATTTATTCGGTAACTGTTCTAAAAGTTGCTTTGCCATTAGTTTTTCAAGGCTATCATCAGCACTTAATTTGTTTTCCAAAGCTACGACCTCTATGGCCATTTTAGATGTTTGACTTTCTTTAAAGTCTCTAGTTTTTCTTTTATCAAGTGCTGCATTCCTGCTTATGGCAACAAGCCAAGAATACAATCCGGCTCTCTGCTGGTCGTAAGTGGCAGCATTGTTCCATACTTTTATGAGCACCTGCTGCAATACCTCTTCGGCCATTGGCCTATCTACAATAATTCTACTGATCACATTCAACAAAGCAGCTCCATAATAATCGAAAATAAGTTTTATGGATTGTTTGTCTTGCTGGCAAAGCAAAGAAACAATTTGTGTTTCAATGGCTGTTTTGGTTGGAATTGACTGCGTAGCTGACGGCACGGTTGGGTTAATTTAGTGATAGAACCGCCCCGCTTTCAGATTGTTTAAAGTGATTTCTAGCATTTGAACAATAAAACTGAAGAGTCACTAATGATTGCTCACCAATTTCTAAAAGCAAAGCCCTCGATCTCTGAAGACTAAATCCTTTCAATAATTTTCAAAAGTTTGAATATTTAAATCCTTCACCCTTTAGGGCAGGGATATAAATTTAATTGATTAATGACCATCCTACACATCACGCCCGAGCAAACCTATGAAATACGCCATCGAGTCATGTGGCCCGATCAGCCTTTTGACTACGTTAAACTTGCCAATGATAATGAAGGCCTACACTTCGGCTATTTTGTGGATGGGAAGCTCATCTCTGTAATCTCTGGCTTCTTTAATGAAGAAACTAAGGAAGCTCAGTTCCGTAAGTTTGCTACTCTTCAGGAATTCCAAGGCAAAGGCTATGGCTCTCAGCTCCTCTCCCATTTAATAGTTGAACTCACTTCCCTTGGAGCCACCAGAATTTGGTGCAATGCTAGAGTCAATGCCACTGCTCTTTACGAACGCTTTGGCATGCACAAAACCAACCAAATGTTTACCAAACTAGGCATCGACTATGTGGTAATGGAGAAGGTGATTTGATGATAAATTGATTTGGTGATAAGTTGATTTGGTGATGGGATAATTTGGAAATGGTTTGATTTAATCACAAGACATATACCTATTCAAACCGTCATTCTGAGAGAGGTACGACCGAAGAATCTCCAAAATCTAGTACCTGATTTAACCTTGAAAACATCAAGTCGTCAGACCAATACTCAGAAGCTTAACCTGTTGCCAAAGCTTTCACCAGTGTTAGGCACTATTGGTCAGACGACTAACATCAGGTTCCTTGGTGTTTGAGCATTCTAAAAGTTGGTACTAAGCAAACCTTGTAAGTTACTCCCAAAATGTCTTTCTTCATTTTTGGAAAACACACCATACCTTTCACTCTATATGCTTTTCTAGGAAATAAGAATATGACTGTTAGCCCCTAGATATAGACGGCTATAAGTCATAAACCTTTCATTATATATTTATATCAGTCATATTGTTAGTTGTTACATAACGTTAGATACATTAAAAAATGAAACCTAAATTTTTACAATTAGAAACCGAATCTCCAAGTGAATTTGACCAGATTGCAAATCACTTGATGAATGATTATGCTATAGAAAATCATGAATCACTTTTCAGATTAACTGAAGTTGAGTTCTATTGGAACTCCCCAACTCACAACGACAACAGCACATACAATAGAAACCATGTAAATCCTGAAAACGGTGATTGGTTTTTCCATTATTCAGGCGTTGACATTGCATTGAAAAGTGAAATGCTTAAAGGACATGGCGGAATTCTTATTCGTGGAATTTATTGCCTAAAAGACAAGAAAGCATACAAAGGACCTATGGTTTGTGCCATGAAATTGTTTAGTGGAACTAATGCCTTTTCAGATTCAATAAAAACTAAAGTTATTGAACATAAGTTTGATCGGAAAGAACTTTCAAAAACTCCAAGAATTGGATTAGGAAAAAATGCAGAAGAAAGTGGAACAAAACTTTTAGAGTACAGATATACGATTAACGTAAAATGATAGCTGATTGGCAAACCAATAAAATACACTTCTCTGAAAAGCTTAAAATCAAGTTATCAAAGACTTGTATTCAAATTGAAAAAGAATTAGAAAGTCTCGGACAGAAACCAAATTTCTTACCTAATACAAATGACATTTGGGCAAGAGATTTTATGCCAATTCAAATTTCAGATAATCGATTTCTTGAATATCGTTATGACCCAGATTATTTGCAAGGTAGCTCAGAAGAACAGGAAACAAGAGAGATAAAAAGTTACCCTGACATCATATGCAATGAAATCAATCTTCCCACTATAAAAAGTGACTTAATCATAGATGGCGGAAACATTGTAAAATCTGAAAACACAGTAATTCTCACAGACAAAATTGTTTGGGAAAACCGAAGACATTATTCTGAAAAAGAATTAGTCAAGAAAATTCACGAATCATTTGAAGTTGATAATGTCATCCTGATTCCTTGGGACGAAGATTGTGAGTTCGGGCACTCAGACGGAATGCTAAGATTCATTAATAATGATACCGTTCTGATAAGTGGTTTTTACGAACAGGCAGATTCGAAATTCAAAAAAGAATTGATAAAACCTTTGGAAGAAGCAAAGTTAAATTGCGAATGGTTAAGATGCTCGAAAAATGAAACTGAATCGAATATTGCCTATATCAACTTTCTGCAAACTACGGACATGATTCTTGTTCCCTCTTTGAAGCAAAAAGAAGATGAAAATGCCTTTGAAAAAATATCTGACTGCTTCCCTAACTATGCCCAAAATAAAAGAATCAGGAAAATTGATATGAGAGAAATTGTAAGACAAGGCGGAGCATTAAACTGTATTTCATGGACAATAAAAAAATAAAAAAACGTGCCCCAACGAAGCATATAGCTTATGGCGGGTGAACGGCTGCCAGCAAGGTTTTCGCTCCATAACCAGACTTGGTTTCGGGGGGGGGCCGGAAAAGTGCTTCGAAACCGTCACAAAGCCATATGAAAACAGTTGAGACTCATAATAAACTCTGGTGCCATAACATCAGATAAAACAATTGCTGTTCTTCCTTTTGCGAACATAAATAGCTGCTGTGCTAACAGAAAACTACACCAATTCAACAATCAACTAATCAACTATTTACCCAATTCACCAAAAGAAAAAACCAGCAAGGTTGCCCTCACTGGTTTTTGATTTCTAATTGTATGCCCCTCGTCCCCTTCCCGAGACATCGAGAGATGCCAAGCGAGATGATCTTAGCTCCCCTCAAGGGGCTGGGGGTAATACCCCGTGCACTAAGCACTAGGCACTAGGCACTATTCCCCTATTTTTTAATTCCTGGTAAACCCTCCGGCTTAGCCTGATGCCAGTAGAACTGCTCAGCTTTTTTCTTACGCGGATAGACTTCGTCTAAAGTGTTCGTATCGTATAGCCTTCCATTTTTCATGACTCTGAAAATATTATTCGTGTTTCTCAGGTTAGTCAACGGATTGTCATTGAGGATCACCAAATCGGCTAGTTTTCCAGCTTCAATGGAGCCTAAGTCACCTTCTAAGCCAAGTGCTTCAGCACCTAGAATAGTGGCTACTCTAAGGGCGTCATGCTCTTCCATTTCAGAACCTACCGCCCACAACTCCCAATGGTAACCGAGGCCTTGTAGTTGTCCGTGGCTACCGATTCCGGCCAAACCACCTTGTTGCACTACGGAATTTACACCTTCGCTATGCTTACGGAACACATGTTCTTCGTCCATAAACCACCCTGGTCTTCTTCTAGACTTTGAGGCTAATTCATCATAAGGCGTAAATCTTTGTAGCTTCTTATCGTGGTAAGGGTTCTCTCGGCTGTAGAAGTAATTTTCGGCCCAAGGCCCACCATACGATACCAATAAGGTTGAAGTGTAAGCCATTTTAGACTCAGCTACCGAATAAGTTACATCCTTATAAAGCGGAGCAATTGGGAATGAGTGCTCATGCCCTGGGTAACCGTCAATTAGTTGAGTCATGTTCAACTTGAAATCCAAACCACCTTCTGTAGTTGGCATTAGCTGTTGTTCCTTTGCCGCTTCAATTACCCACTGTCTTTGTTTCCTATTCCCCACCAAGTACATCTTAATAGTTTTGGTATTGTAGTACTCGCTGTACTGCTTCAATACTCTTTTGGTGTGGTCTAGGTCTTTCAAATTATACATCCAGTAGCCAACTCCAGGGCCGGTTGAATATACTCTTGGCCCATATAGATCACCAGTTTCTACCAAGTCAGAATAGGTTAGAACGTCTGTGGTAGCGGTTTGAGGATCGCGAGTTGCGGTTACTCCATAAGCAAGATTAGCTGCATAAACCCACACCTGGTTTTTATGTAAACCCCACGCTGGCCACATGTGTGCGTGAGTATCGATAAAGCCTGGCACAATGGTTTTTCCAGCCATATCAATCACCTCAGCTTTTCTAGGTACTTCAAGTGTACCACTGGCTCCAACAGCTTTGATTCGCGCATTTTCTATGAGAATATCCCCGTTTTCAATAACCTCATCACCATTCATGGTGATGATTCTGGCACCTTTCAATAGAGCTACACCTTCAGGCACATCCTTTTTGGCCATCACCTTCACACGGAATTCTGTTGGCTGGTAACCTTCATCCTTTTTCTCTTCCTTCTTATCTTCCTCAGTCTCTTCTTTGGCCTCTTCTACTTCCTCTTCCTTCTCTTCGTCTTTAGCAGCCTCCTTAGCCTCAGCTTCTGCTTTCTTAGCTATTTTAACACTATCAGCATAAGCTTCAGCTTCATCCAGATCATAGATGAAATGGGCATTTCCGATTGACCAATGCACCTTCTTAGCATCGGCCGACCATGCAGGGAACTGACCACCAATTTCTGTAAGCTTCATGGAGGGAAACTGAGAAGATGATGGATTTGAAACGGAAATAGTTGGCGTTTGACCTAATTTCGGCACTGTCACCACATAGATATCGTTGTTGATCAAAGCCATGGCTTTATCACCTTCTGGAGCCATATAAATGGCTGTTGCTCTTGAAGGAGGATTGTTCTCTCTCCAGCCTTCGCCTTCGCCCAAAGAAGTTCCGCCTGCTCCATGTTCGTCTTCCGACCATGGGTCATAAATTTCATAAGGCGAATGGTCATGTCCTGCAATTGAGCCATAAGTAGAGATACCTGTGACTTTGACTATCTCCTTTTCATCAGTTCCATCCCAACGCACAGAGCTCAGTCCGTTAAATCCACTCAGGTAGATTCTATCACTACCTTTCACAAAGTGAGGTCCGCTTTTACCTTTGGTCTTCATAATGAAATTGATTTCACCACCATCAGGTGAAATCCAGCAAAGGTCTTCATCGGCACGGGCAGCCCCAGGGCCAGAAGCATCTTTTAGGTTTTGAGCACTACCCTTGGTGAACACAATTCGGTTGTTTGGTGCCCAAACCGGTGTCATATAAATAGCTGACTCAGAAGTGATTTTAACAGGTCTTGGTCTTCCATCCACATTCACTTTGTAGATTGAACCACCTTCGGTATCTGACCAAGTGGCAAAAGCCAAGTTCTTACCGTCAGGCGACCATGTAGGCATGGCTTCCGTCATGTCGAAATCTGTTAAGCGCTTTGGCTCACCGTCAGGAATAGTCATGACATAAAGCCTATTTAGTGCTGTAAAAGCCAATTTCGATCCATCAGGAGATGGAACACCATCGCGAATTTGAGTTACCACCATATCGGTTTCATCAGAAATTGGGTAATCAAACTTCAACCTTGGACCCATTTCTAGTTTCACGTCTACATCTAAGGGAATTTCAGTAGCCTTTCCTCCTTCGATACCCACTTTGAAAAGCTTTCCATCCCAAGAAGTAATCACCTCTTTAGAGTCTGGAGTAAATGACATAGCTGGCAGTACGCCCAACGGAGCAATTGACTCTTGCTCATCGCGCAGAATCGGATAAGCTAACCATCGCTCGTCACCAGATTTTAAATCTCGAAGCACTAAGCCGGTCTGATCTTCATAGCGAGAGCCATAAACCATCCACTTACCGTCTGGTGATAAGGTAGGTGTAAAGGCCGAACCATAGCGTGAAGTAACCGTTGAACGCTCACCGTTTTCTCTATCGTACACACCAATTTGATACTGAGGTAATTGCGCATTGTAATTCCATGCACCGTTTCTTTGTGAGAAGTAAATGTAACGGCCATCGGGAGAGAAAGCAGGTTCAATAACTTTTAAAGAAGATGGGCTACTAATTAACTGGAAACCTCCGCCACCATCTTTGTGATACATAAAGAGCTTCAAGTTTCTTCTGCCTTTGGTTACAACTATATAGTCTCCGTCTGGTGACCATTCAGCAGATTGAACCCATTCATTATTTCCTTTCGTAATCTGTGAAAACTCTTCGGTTTCCAAGTCCATGATCCAAGCATTGTCTGATCCTGATCTGTCTGAAGTAAACACAATGCTTTTACCATCGGGGCTATAGCGAGGATGCGTATCGTAAGCCATACCATCGGTGATTCTCGTGGCTTTTCCACCAGAGATAGGCATGGTATATAGGTCGCCCATCATATCGAAGGCAATCGTTTTTCCGTCAGGGGAAACATCTACCGAGATCCAAGTACCTTCTGTGGTGTTGAACTCCAACAGCCGATCTGCTTTAAGGGGAAGATCTTTGTAGGTCTTTTGGTTGAACTTTGAGGTATCGGATTTTTCTTTTTGGAAGGCGTGTGATTGGAGCCCCATAAACATTATGGAAGCTACCATAAGCAAACTTAGGAGCTTGCTTCGCCTCATTAGTGATTGGCCAAATTGGTTCATAGTTTTTGGATTGTTGTTAAGACATCCTTGAATTTAAGAAATATCATTTACGCTAGAAGCCGATTATTATTTAACATTGCGAAAAAACCAGCATGGCTCAGAAACGAAAAACTACTTCAAGGAAAACTAGCGCAAAAAAACGACCTTCAGGTCGAACTAACAGCGGTTCTAGCTTCGGCAGGTTTCTCCTTGGCATTATCATTTTAGCAGGATTGGCCTATGCTGCTTTAGCCATTAAGGAAGGACAGCTGGTTCCGAATGTTATTCAGGAGTTTAGTGTTGAGTCACTCTTACCAAGTAAATCTGACACTCAAAAGCCTGAGCCTACAACTGTTAAAAAAGAGCTAGCAGCACCAACTCCAAAAAAGGAAGAACCTAAAGCGGTTGAGCCTGAAAAGAGCCTTGATTACGATGCATTCGACCTATACTTCACTACTGCATTCGATTTTGGTTGGCCAGCCTACAGCACTACAGATGCTGTAATAGAAAGACCTTATTACACCATCAGTTATAGCGAAGAACACGAACAAGCTATGTGGGTAGCCTATAAATTAGTGGCCGATTCCTTGGCCAAGCCTACATTCGAAAGAAAGGACAACTTCCGAGAAGACCCAAGGGTTCGTACCGAGTCGGCTTCGCTAGCAGACTATAGAGGCTCTGGATATGATAGGGGTCATTTGGCACCAGCAGCAGATTTTTCTTACGATGAATTTGCCCTATCGCAAAGCTTTTACATGAGCAATATGAGCCCTCAAGACCCTAGCTTTAACAGAGGCATTTGGAAGAAACTGGAAGACCAAGTACGTAACTGGGCTAAGGTAAACAATACCATTTACGTTGTTACTGGCCCTGTATTGAACAAGAAATTCAAAACCATTGGCAGAAATGAAGTTTCTGTCCCTGAGTATTACTACAAGATAGTACTGGATATTGAAAAGCCAGAGGTAAAAGCTATTGCCTTTCTAATGAAGAACGAAAAGTCGTCAGCCGACCTAAGTACTTTTGTGGTGAGTATTGATGAATTGGAAAAACTAACCAAGCTCGATTTTTTCCCTGCTATGCCCGATGAACTTGAAGACGCTTTGGAGAGTGGCATAAGTATTAATAAATGGTTCTAGAGTATTAGATTAGAACCATGAAATACTACACACGCATTCTAGTTTATATTGTACTACTTTTCTTCGCTGTCGGTTTCTTGCAGATAGTTGGTGCTTTAATGGTAGGAGTCGGTTTCGATGAAATAACAGGGAGTGGAAATGAGCTTACCTTAATGGAGGACACTATAATCTCCTACTTCGGATTGGCAGGCACCATTGCTCTATTCTTTTTTGCATTTCAGAAAATAGAAGAAATCTCTGTCCCAAAAAGTTTCTTTTCTACTCATCAACTTAAAAGAGATACTCTCTTGGCAGTGATTACAGTAGTTTCAATTATTGGGATTGGTACGGCAATTTTATTGCTTTCTAATCAAATATCTTTAACCCCACTCCCCTTTGATGGCGGAATTGTTTTAACAACTTTTCTTCTTTTTGTAAGCGTTTCAATTCAGGAGGAATTGTTTTGTAGAGGGCTAATCCAAAAGACCTTAATGAGATCTATCCCACCATACACCGCCCTTGCTGTAGCTTCGTTCCTTTTTGCCTTACTGCATGCCTTCAACCCTAACTTATCACTCCTCGGCTTTATCAACTTGACCTTGTCTGGAGTTCTATTAGGCTTAGTATTTATGCATACTGAGAATCTTTGGTTTTGCTTTGTAGCCCACTTGATATGGAACTTTATACAAGCCCCGTTCTTAGGATTCAATGTAAGTGGGAATGAAATTCAATCAATAACACAGATCCAACTTTATGGACCTTCTTATCTAACAGGCGGTAAATTTGGTTATGAAGGATCAATTCTGTGCACAACCCTTTCAGTAATTGCCATATTCATTCTAGACTTGTACTTCAGAAAAAGAAACAAAGAATCAGTAAGACTTTCTGACATTGGCTAAAAAGCTGTCTCACAAGCCATTAGTCCTCTGGTTTTTAAAGTGACTAGAAGTCTTTATCGAACCAGAAAACCTCCAATGTGGAGAGATTCTCTCTTATTTAGTATGTTGGAGAGAAATAAAGATTAGCTCTTGAGACAGCCTCTTTTACACCTATTCTAGTTAGAATTCTCTTATCCCTTTTTCCTTTCGGCTGTCATTTCCAGTGTACCATCGGGCGTGTAAACAGCACCTTCACAGTCATCACCATCGAACTTAAATTCAAACTCGATATTTCCACCATCTATTTCTGCACTACCTTCTAGAATCAGATCGTCAAATACAACATCCTCTAGCTCAATTGTACCATAAACATCGCTTTTAATAGACACTTCCAGGGTTCCATCTTCTGCACGAGAAATGATCATATCTCCTGTTAAGTCCCCTTCTGGCATAGATACTTCATACTCCCATGTTCCAGTTGGGTCGTATGCTTCTTGAGCCACCGACTGATTTACTGAGAACACGGTGAGCAAAAGCGCCAATGCGCTCAACATCATTGATTTCTTTAAAGTTTGCATTGTTTTCATCATGAGTTTTTGATTTGTGAATGATAGATGCTTTAAGTTACACAATGGTTGCTTAGGATTAAACTTTTAGTAGTCTGAAGATCAGCTAGCAAGAAAAACAGCAGCAGTGAACAGGTCTATAGTTTTAAAAATGGAATTGAGTGAACTAGGACTAATTGAAATAGCCTAAAAACAGGCTAGGAAGAAAAAATTGCTACGACTCTCCACTAGAGTAACCGGTTAAAGTCATTAAAATACAGGTTAATGCTGTTTAAAACATGCACTTTTAGAAGTCGACTTGCTCAACAAAGTAGCTTTTGTAAAGAAAGTTCATCAAATTATGGGTACATAAAATTGATTGACATCGCATGGAGCTAATCATCTGATGTCACAAAGGTGGGGAAAGCTAGTGAAACTATCCATTCAGGTTAGCGCGTCATCCTGAATTAACATATCAGAATTATAATGTATGAACAATACCATTAAGCCTACACGTGTTTTGATAGTTGAAGATAATGTAGGAGATATTTTCTTGGTTGAAAAGTTCCTAAAAAAGCGGTTCGACAACCTATCGATAGATATTGCAAATACATTTAAGAAAGCCAAGACTCAAATCTTAGCGTGTTCAGACTATGATGTGGTCTTATTAGATCTGAAGCTTCCTGATTTAAGCGGGCACAAACTTGTAGATGAGGTATTAGACATCTGTAATTGCTCCGTTATTATTCTTACAGGATACTCAGATTTAAAAGTTGCTAAGGAAGTTCTAGCCAAGGGGGTAGCAGATTTTTTAATCAAGGATGAAATAAGCCCTGAAGCACTTCATAAATCTGTTTTGTACGCCATAGAGCGCAAGCGTTTTATAGATGACCTCAGAGCTACTAAAGAAAATTATAGAAACCTATTTCATTTAAGCCCTCAACCTAAATGGATTTATGAGTTAAGTACATTTAAAATATTGGATGCCAATACCGCTGCACTAAAGCAATATGGCTACTCTTTTGAAGAGTTCATAGGCAAGCAAATCCATGAGCTCAGACCTCCTGAACATATTCCAACGCTACAAAAAGTGATAAAAAGGCCACTAAGCGAAAGACAGACACCATATAACGGAACTTTCGTGCATAGAAAAAAAGACGGTCAAATCATTACTGTAGATATTTATAGTAGAGATATCCTCTTCCAAAACATTCCCTCGAGAATGATTGTGGCCATTGACATATCGGAAAGAAAAAGGCTTCAGGAAGAATTACAACTCACTTCTTACAATGTAGAAAAAAGGGAACGTGAAAGAATGGCTACAAGCCTCCATAATGGCCTGCAGCAAATGCTTCTCGCATCATTTATGAGTATTGAAGCATTAGGTAAGGAGGTTGAAAAAAAGCTTGACTCGCGCAGTAAGTCCTCTTATGTAAAAGGACTATCATTGCTACAAGAAGCCATAGAAACCACTAGGAGGATTGCACATGAAATTACTCCATTTGAAATTGAAGAAAAAGGGCTAACTGCCGGTATAGAAACCATACTCGAGAGACACTTTCAATCTAACTTAACCTTCAACTTTATAAATGACCTGAAGTCTAATAGGCTTCCGACTAACCTGGAAATCATACTTTTCAGAACTACTCAAGAAATCATTAACAACATTGTTAAGCATGCAAAAGCTTCAACGGCTGATATAACTCTTACCGAAAAAGATAAAGAACTCATGCTAGACATTTCTGATAATGGAGTTGGGTTTGACCCTAGCTTGGTAGGTAAAAAGCACCTTGGGCTAAAAGCACTGAATTCATCTATAGATTCAGTGAATGGACATCTACATATAGATTCTCAACTTGGCAAAGGAACAAAAATAGAGGTCAGAATACCTGTGCCTTATTAGTATGATAATGCTAAAAGCCTCTTAGCGAATAATTACAAACTCTACCCTTCTGTTTATTTCTCGGCCTGATGCACTATCGTTATCGGTTAGTGGTTTTTCGCCTCCAAAACCTTCAAACTCTACTCTTTCGGCATCAACCCCCTTGCTTAACAGGTAATCCCTTACGGTTTTTACTCTTTCCACAGAAAGCTCTTTGAGCAATCTGGCATCACCTCGGTTATCGGTGTGCCCTTCTAGCCTAATGGCCATTCCTGGGTTAGACTCCATCATTTGTACAATTTCATCCAGTTGCCTTTTAGCTACTTCTGGGTTAGAGAAGTTCGCAGAAGCCCGATTGAACAATACATTTTCAATCTTTACTTTAGTCCCTACTTCTTCAGGAGTTAGATAGAAGGTCTCTACGGAAGACCCTCCAAATTCATCGCTCATACTCTGTACAGATGAACCCGCAGTAAAAGTTTCTTGATATTTTAAAAAGCCCTTGGCTGCAATACTCACTTCTACAGAAGCTCCCTCTTCTAATGACATAACAAAATGCTTGTTTTGAGAGTCAATGTCAGCGGTATTTATATCAATATCCTTACCATCGTAGCTCATTTTCACCGAGGCATCCACAGGTGTTTCAGTTCGTTTATCTAACACCTGAAAAGTCATTACCACAACTGAGGTTTTTTCATTTTCTATTGGCATTTCGGCCTCTTCTTCTTGAGCTAAGACTTCTTCAATAGACTCTTGTAATGCTTTTTCTGCATCGCTGAGGGCATAATTAAACAGATCTCCAAAGCCCTCACTATTTTGAGTTGTAGAAAAGAAAGCTACATCTCCTGAAGCTGGAATAAAGTAATCTCTCTCGGTACCTTTTGTATTAATTCCTTCTCCCAAGTTCACTGGGGTAGACCAATCTTGCCAAGAACCATTCAACCGTTTTGTAACGAAAATATCTCTGCCCCCGAGGCCATCATGAGCATTAGATGTAAAATAAAGCGTCTCATTATCTGCAGCTAAAAATGGAGACCATTCTTCGCCATAAGTATTTACCACATTGCCCAACGTTTGCGGCTGGCTCCAAGTATCATCACCTTGTTTAAAAGACACATATAAGTCTTCGTTACCTTCAGAAAGGTATGATCTCATGGCCAGGATCAGCGTATTTTCTTCTGCGTTAATAGTGGCACCTAAGTAAGGTGAGTTATTAGAAAAATACTGAATTTGAAGTCTTTCAGGCTTTTGCCATTCGCCATTTAGTTTAGTAGATACTGCAATTCCATTTCTCATACTTCCTCCACCTTGACCATCGGCATCAAAATAATTCAGTAAGTACATTCTATTACCATCGGCACTAAAACCAACTACTCCATTTAACCCTGGGTGATTAATAACATTGCCAGCATGTTGCGCTTTACTCCATCCGCTTTCCGTTTTGGTAGAGAACCAAATATCTCCCCTATCAATCACTCCTCCAACATTTGCGGCATGACCAGAGCGCGTAAAATAGAGTGTTTCACCGTCTGGACTCAATGCAGGACTGTGCTCATCGTAAGATGAATTAACACTATCTATTTTAAGATGGCTCTGCACTTGGGCTTTGACAGAAAATAAAAACAGAACTCCTATAAGGATGAAACTGCAACGATTGAGCATGGAATTTTTCTTAATAATTCGAATTACGCGTAAAGCGATGGTGAGTTCAAGACAGGCTGCTTTAAACTTTGTTAATGCAAATTAAATGAAATGAACTGAATTAACCATTTGAAAGTAACGCTGAATAGTCAGTGATTTCATCTGGTAAACGTAGATTCACAACGGTATATTTCAACCTAAAAATATATCTCTTGAGCCAAACGATAGGTATTGGCATGTGCCTCAACAATATGAGCTATGCGCTCCGAGTACCCACCACCCATACTGGCAACCACAGGAATGCCACAAGCCTTGCAGCGTTCTAGCACCATTCTGTCTCGCATCTTACAACCTTCTATACTCATTCCTAACCTACCTAATTTATCGGTAGCCAACACATCTACCCCAGATTGGAAAAAGACAAAGTCTGGCTGCACCTGATCTAACAACTCGTTTAGGTGCCTATCTAATAGCTTTAAGTAAGTAGGATCGTCTGTACCATCTTCTAATCCCACATCCAAATCGGACTGCTCCTTATGCATTGGGTAATTAGACGCTCCGTGCATGCTGAAAGTGAACACTTTTGGTTCGTTTTGGAATATTTGCGCGGTACCATTTCCCTGATGAACGTCTAAATCTACCACCAAAACTTGTTTAGCCAACCCTCTATCTAACAGGTGATTGGCTGCAATGGCAATATCATTGAGCAGACAAAAGCCTTCTCCTCTATCAGTAAAGGCATGGTGCGTTCCTCCAGCAATATTCATTGCTACTCCATAATCTAAGGCAAACAATGCCGCCTGAACTGTTCCATTCATTATGGTTATTTCCCTTTCCACTAGCTGCTCAGATAATGGAAAGCCAGTTTTTCTCTCCTCTTTGCGGGTTAAACTCTGACTCTTTAGCTTTTCCCAATAATGAGCATTATGGGTACGCAAAACTTCAGATTCTGATAGTGGGCTTGGCACAAAGAAGTTCGCATCTTTTACCGTACCCTCGTAGAGCAACTGCTCTGGGAGAAGGTTATACTTCTCCATCGGAAAGCGGTGATTCTTGGGTAGCGGATGTGCATAAATCTGAGTCCAAGCTATCTTGAGCATAATAGTTACACAAATGAGGTTTGAATAAAAACAGTGTAGTCCTTCTAAGCCAAAACTAAAGCCAGATGTTTATTTATGATAAATAAAATGTGATTTAGTGTCAGGTAAAGCCATACACACAGGACATAAAAAAACCAGAAAGAACTCTATTCCTATAGAATCTTTCTGGCTTAGCTAATTCTTAGCCAATTATATTTTAAGCGTCCTCATCGAACTGAAAAGAGTAATGAGTAGGGTCTAACTTTAGAGTATCTTCATTAAACTCCTTTATAAACTTCTCAATCACTTTTGGGTTAATTTGATCTACGTTTAAGCCTACATCTAGTCCAATTCCATAATCTATGTTAGGGTCTACATCTACATGTTCCTGAACTTTCACTGCTTCATCTTCTTCCAGTTCGTCCATTACCTCGGTCATGTAAAGACCAATTTCTTCTTCCTGGTCGTTTAGAGGTTCAATGTCTCCATTTTCATCTTCTTCATAAACTATACTCTTATAGTTTGGGTATTTTTTGGCTACTTGATGTTCGGCTAGCTCATATATTTCGCTGCTGTGTTGCAGTTTAAGCGTATAAATGGCAGCATCGTATATTACCTCTCTGCCTTCATAAACTCCAATAAAAAAGAAGTTCATAAAGTCTTCAGAATTGTCTTCAGAGTCTATGACCACATAAGACTGACCTTTTTCGGCCATTTCTTTCCTTAACTCTTCAATTTCCTGAGGGTCAAAGCCTTGATTTGATTGCATAAGTATCTAAGTATGGATTAGTAACGGTTCAATATTTAATATAAATCATTTTTTGTGGGTGTCAAAAATTTGTTTGCAGACTTGCCTTTACCTGCTTCACTCTTTCATCGAATTTATTGGGGTGATATTCAATTTCATCGAAAAGCATGGCTTTTAAATAGGCCTGTACATCAGCCGAATGAGTAGTGGTTCTACTGGTGTCCATAGCCACATATTTGAAGGTAGACCACATGAGCGTTTTCAGGTGACTTTTAGAGTCGTCCGTCATTAGGTATTCGATCACCGTGGTATTATCATCAAAGTGAATTAACCTAGTAAATATTCTAACCCATTCACCCAAATTAGCAGATCTCAGGTAGGCTATGTGATGGTTATAAACCACCCAAAAAGCTTTGTATTCCTGAATAATATCTTTCATTTCAACACCATAGAGTTTAGGCACTTGGTCTTCTCTGGCGTTGAAAAAGTAGTCGAAGTATTTAGCGTTATTGAGGTGTCTTAAAGGGTCACAGTCTTGAAAACGGATTATTACCCTAGACTCGGTCTGTTTTTGGTATTCTTTATTGGAATCTATTATCGACATTATAAATAGCGTTCTTTTAACACATCTGTATGGTGAGCACAGTGACCGTAGATCATTCCTGCCAAGGCCCTTACACTTACTGGGTGGTCAGAAGCCGTACCAACTTTAAGGCTATCAGATTCAGGCATATCATCAAACAAAAAAAGCGTTGACGTTCTTATGGCCACAAACTCTTCAATTAAGCTTGAAAAACTTCGAGTTGTAGTAGGACTAGCGGCTTGATACTCATCTTGATCCATCCCTGGCAATGCTTGCTTTTCTCCCCGTGCGATACACAATGCCCGGTAGGCGAATATCCGTTCGGTATCATTAATGTGATTCAAAACCTCTTTAATGCTCCATTTACCTGCTGCATAACGGTAATCAGACTTTTCTTCAGAAATATCTGACATAAAGCCTGAGAATGAGGTAAGCTGGGCTCTTAGTAACTTAATGAGATTATCTTCTTCTATTTTATTGATGTAGGTAGAGTAAAACTCATTGTACTCACCTGCTTTGGGTTTACGGATCATGATTTAATTTAGCTTTTTCTGGTTAGAGATTGAATCTAATCTTCGATCCAACTGGTGTACATTTTATAGTGCTCTGGTGTCTTTTCAATCACCGTTTTAAGCTTCTCGTCTATATCTTTCACTTTTCTAGCAGGAGTGCCTGCATACAAAGAGTTTTCTTCTACCACAGTATTGGCTAAGACTACAGCTCCTGCCGCTATCATAGATCCAGATTTAATAACCGCATTGTCCATAACAATAGCTCCCATACCTATCAACACATTATCTTCAATGATACAGCCATGAACAATGGCATTATGACCAATGGACACATTTTTACCTAACACTGTCTTAGATAAATTCAGTGTGCCGTGAATAACCGCCCCATCTTGAATGTTGCAATTTTCTCCCATTTCTATGGTACAAACGTCTCCCCTAACCACGGCATTGAACCAAACATTGCAATTTGCAGCCATTTTCACATCTCCTACAATAGTAGCATTGTCGGCTAACCAACACGAAGAATGAATTTCTGGTCTTTTACCTTTTACGCTTTTTATTAGAGCCATTTTTTAAAAATATATGTATATACACTGAACTTTTGCATTACTTCGCGAGTTAAACGATCAATTACGCAGAAGACCGCAACTTTTAAAGCGCACTGCAAGATTGAAAATTTAAAATTAATCTATAACTCAAGACAAAATGAAGTTTTTAAAATCAACATTAGCTCTATCGCTTTTAGCGGTATTTGCTGTTGCATGTGGCTCTAAGAGTAACACCGTTGAAACATCTGAAGCGAAGGAAGTAGCTTCTGCAGATGACGCAACAGCCATCACTGTAAATACTCAAAACAGTATGGTTACTTGGATTGGCAGCAAGCCAACTGGTAAGCATAATGGTAGCATCAGCATTGCTGACGGTGAAATTATGGTAAACAACTCAGAGATTGTTGGTGGAAACTTCACCATAGACATTACTTCTTTGAAAGCATTGGATATGGAAGAAGGTACTGACGGATACAACAACCTTGTTGGTCACTTAATGTCTCCTGACTTCTTTGACGCAGAGAACCACCCTACAGCAACATTTGAAGTAACTGAGGTTAAGCCTTTTAGTGCTGCGAATCTAAGCGCTGATAAAGATGAGTATGACTCTGAGAACAAGCCTGCTGCACTTAGCGAAGTAATGGTAGAAAACCCTACTCATTTTATTTCAGGTAACCTGACTATGAGAGGTACTACTAAAAACATTACTTTCCCTGCTCATGTAGAAATGAATAACGGTGTAATTAAAGCCAAGGCTAACTTCAATATTGACAGAACTGCTTGGGGCTTATCTTATAACACTGAAGCTAACTTTGTAGACCAAGCAAAAGACAAAATGATCTACGACACTGTAAACGTAGGTTTCGAACTTGAAGCTGGTAACACTTCTGCTTCAGAGTAAGACAACAAAATTTTATATAGAGAATCCCGGTCATTCAGATCGGGATTTTTTTATGCCCTCTCCTTTTTCCATTTTTGCCAAAATTTAGGATTGAATCAGTTTTACCCATATCAAGAACTTTCTAAAGAACAATTCTTACAACAGGCACTACATTGGGCCAGTACTCAATCTCATTTTTCGCTTCATCTGAATAACCAAATAAGCTATCCTCACAATGGTTTTGATGAGCTTTTAGCCGTTGGTGCAAAGCAAGTAATGTGTGAAAATGCCGGTAGTGTTTTTCAGTCATTGAAGAACCTGCATCAGAATGAATGGCTGTTCGGGTATTTGGGCTACGATCTCAAAAATGAACTTGAAAAGCTCGAAAGCCGTAACGCAGATTATGTTGGTTTTCCAGATGCATCATTGTTTCAACCTGAACACATAATACACTTTGAAAAGAACGGTGTTACCGTTGAGTCTGACCAATCCGATCTTGTAGAGGAAATTCTTCAGCATAAACCAAAACCTGCCTCTTCGCAGTTTGGCCCATCTACTGCCTCTGTTTCGAAAGAGGAATATATCAGTCATGTTGAAGCACTAAGACAACACATTGAAGACGGTGATTGCTATGAGATAAACTTCTGCCAAGAGTTTCACGGGCAAGTAGAATCTTGGAATGCTGTAGAAAGTTTTTTGGAGCTAAATCATATTTCACCAAAGCCATTCGCTTGTTTTCAAAAACATAACCAATACTTCATTCTATCTGCTTCACCAGAGCGCTTTGTAAAGAAAGCTGGCAATCAAATTATTTCTCAACCCATAAAAGGCACACGTCCTAGAGGTAAGTCTCCATCAGAAGATGAAGCATTGAAAACGGAGCTTAGAAATAGTGAAAAAGAAATGGCTGAGAACATGATGATCGTTGATTTGGTAAGGAACGATCTTTCTCGAACAGCCAAAACTGGTACTGTCAAGGTTGAAGAAATGTTTGGCATTTATTCCTTTCAGCAAGTGCATCAGATGATTTCTACTGTGGTGTCTGAACTAAAAAAAGACACCCATTTTATTGATGTAATAGAAAAAGCTTTTCCGATGGGTAGTATGACAGGCGCTCCAAAAGTAAAGGTAATGCAGCTCATAGAACATTATGAAAACACAAAGAGAGGCGCCTTTTCTGGTGCTGCTGGCTACATAAAACCATCTGGAGATTTTGATTTCAACGTGCTCATTAGAAGCCTTTTTGTTAATGATGCTACCAAGGCTTATTCATTTCAGGTAGGCAGTGCAATTACTTACGATGCTGTAGCCGAACAGGAATATGATGAGTGTTTAGTGAAAGCTAAAGCCCTTTTTCAGCTACTTAATAAATAAGAAAAGCAGCCCACTTCTTGAGCTGCTTTCTCCTTTCAACCTAAACAATCAGTCTTAATAGCCTGTATTGCTAACTGATGCAAAGGTAAATACTCGATTCATATTGTCATGCATGAAAAACACGCAGTTTGATGCGTAAAAACACCTGATTTTAATCAGCAATTAGACATACCTCTACTTTGCATAGCACTCAGGCAAAAGCCCAGACTTCGCTGCCAATCTGTCACATTTTCTCTGAAAAACACTTATATTTGCGGCTCAAATTTGAGTAGGGAAAGGCATGAGCAATATCATACAAGACATTGATATTATTGACAGAAACAGTCAGGAGGCTATGGAAACCGTAAAAACCTCTAAGGAGGAGAACACCGGGAAAACCAAAAAGCTTTACATAGAGAGCTACGGCTGTCAGATGAATTTTGCAGATAGTGAAATTGTAACCTCTATTATGAAGGAAAATGGTTATGATACTACCTCAGATTTTGAAAATGCCGATGTTGTTTTTCTTAACACTTGCTCTATCAGAGAAAAAGCGGAACAAACCGTTCGCAACAGACTGAATCATTTCAACTCGGTAAAAAAGACCAAGCCAGAAATGACCATTGGTGTTTTAGGTTGTATGGCCGAAAGACTTAAGGAAAAGCTTCTAGAAGAAGAGCGAATTGTTGATGTAGTGGTTGGGCCAGATGCTTACAGAGACCTTCCAAAACTAGTAGAGTCTGCAGAAGATGGCCTTAAAGCTGTCAACACTTTCCTTTCTAGAGAAGAAACTTATGCCGACATCTCCCCTGTTCGCCTAAATTCTAATGGTGTAACGGCTTTCATCTCCATTATGAGAGGTTGCGATAACATGTGCTCGTTTTGTGTAGTGCCATTCACCAGAGGTAGAGAAAGAAGTCGAGACCCATTCTCTATTGTCAAAGAAGCGCAGGACTTATTTAATAATGGCTACAAAGAAGTAACGCTACTTGGTCAAAATGTGGACAGCTACAAATGGTCGGCCGATGAGAATAATAAAGCTTGGTTGGAGAAAAAAGAGAAGAAGGGCGAAGAGGTTGAAGTTATCAACTTTGCTAACCTCTTAGAAATGGTAGCAAAGGTTTCTCCTGAGCTTCGCGTTAGGTTCTCTACTTCTCACCCAAAAGATATTACTGATGATGTACTTCACACCATGAAGAAGTACGAAAACATCTGCAAGTACATTCACCTTCCTGCCCAAAGTGGTAACAGCCGTGTGCTAGACCTGATGAACAGAACCTACACTCGCGAATGGTACATTAACCGTGTAGATGCCATCAGAGACATTCTAGGAGAAGAATGCGGCATTTCATCCGATATGATTGCTGGTTTCTGTACCGAAACAGAAGAAGAACACAAAGAAACCATCACCTTGATGGACTATGTGAAGTATGATTTCTCCTATATGTTCTTCTATTCAGAACGCCCTGGCACATTGGCCGCCAAGAAGTTTGAAGATGACATTCCACTAGAGGTTAAGAAAAGAAGACTTCAGGAAATCATTAATAAGCAACAAGAAATATCCTTACAAAGAAATAAACTGGACGTTGGCAAAGTTCATAAGGTACTTATTGAAGGTACTTCTAAGCGCTCAGAAGAACAGCTTCAGGGTAGAAATACAGCCAACAAAGTAATTATATTCCCTAGAGGGAATCACCAGAAGGGTGAATACGTTAATGTATTGGTTAATGACTGTACTGCCGCCACTCTTTTTGGCGAGGTAGTCGAATAAAAAACTCACTCTTGAGCAGCAACGAATATTTAAGCATAAAACAACGGTTTGGGATTATTGGCAATAGCCCAAAACTTAATCACGCCATTCAGGTAGCTGCACAAGTAGCTCCCACCGACATGACAGTGCTCATAACCGGTGAAAGTGGAAGTGGTAAAGAATCCTTTTCAAAAATCATTCATCAACTTAGCTCTCGCAAGCACGGCAAATTCATTGCTATTAACTGTGGAGCTATACCTGAAGGCACCATTGACTCCGAGCTTTTCGGCCACGAAAAAGGCTCATTTACAGGGGCTTACGAAGCCAGAAAAGGATATTTTGAGGTAACCAATGGAGGTACCATTTTCTTAGATGAGATTGGTGAAATGCCTGTTCAAACCCAAGCAAGATTACTGAGGGTACTGGAAAATGGTGAGTTCATAAAAGTAGGTTCATCTAAGGTACAGAAAACAGATGTCCGGGTAGTTGCCGCAACCAATGTTAACCTAATAGATGCGGTTGAAAAAGGGAAGTTCAGAGAAGATCTCTACTACAGACTTAGTACTGTACCCATTTTTGTTCCTCCTTTAAGAGAAAGAGGGACCGATATTGATTTACTGTTCAGAAAGTTTGCATCAGATTTTTCGGAAAAGTACCGAGTAGAAAGCATCAAATTAACCGATGATGCTAAATCTATCTTATTAAGGTTCAGGTTTCCGGGCAATATCAGGCAGCTCAAAAACCTTGTAGAACAAATGTCTGCGCTAGAAATGGACAGAACCATTTCAGCAGATACGTTAATGAAGTATCTCCCTCAGCAGGGCTCTAGCTTACCAGCAATTTATAGAGGTGGCTCATCTGAGAATTCGGAGAACTTGAGTGAACGAGACTTACTTTACAAAGTACTCTTCGACATGAAGAAAGACATGAACGACTTAAAGAAACTCGTTCATGACATGCTTGAGAATGGCAACGTAGATAGCAGTGTAATTGAGGACAATCCTAACTTGTTCCGAAATCTAGAAAATACACCTACCCTACCTCAAGAAGCCAGACCAAAAGACTTTAGTGAGCCTATTTACCTCGACTCAGACTCTTCTAATGATGAAGACTATGACTATGAGAATGTTCATGACATCACACATGAAGAAGATGAATCTCTGAGTATAGAAGAAAAAGAAAAGGAATTGATTATTAAAGCCCTGAGAAAAAATAACAACAAGCGTAAGTATGCGGCACAAGATTTGGGGATTTCTGAGCGTACCCTTTACCGTAAGATCAAGCAATATGAAATCGATTAAAGTAATTCTTGGGCTGGCCTTGTTGTTTGTGGTTAATGGATGTAGTAATATCAGTTACTCTTTCTCTGGTACTACCATAGACTACAACACAACCAAAACCATTAGTATTGCCAATTTCATTAATGAAATAGGTAGCGGGCCTCCTAACATGGCGCAAACCTTTACCGAAGGCCTAAAAGACTATTTCCAAAGAAGAACTAAGTTACAGGTGGTTCAGAACCAAGGAGACCTACAGTTTGAAGGTGGAATTTCTAACTATAGAGTAGCTCCACAAGCCATTAGCTCTTCTGGTAGTTCTACGCGCGCAGATGGAACAGGCCTTATGCGTTTGACCATTACTGTTCAAGTTGTTTTCAATGATACTGTCAATGAAGAAGCCAGTTTTCAGAGACCTTTTGAATTTTATGCAGACTACGATCCTTCTACTACTACCCTAAATGCGGTAGAAGATGATTTGGTAGAAGAAATTTTTGAGGCACTTTACTTCGACATTTTCCAAGCGGCTGTTGCCCAATGGTGATTTTCGTTCTATTTTCGTCATTCAACTCTTAAAAAGTGGACAAAGAGCGCTTTAGTACTTTACTACAAGACCCATCGCTGGTTACCAATGCCGATATAAAAGCACTGAACGAATACCGTAAAAAGTATCCGTATTTTCAGAGTTTGTATGTGGTGGTAGCTAAGGCTTTGAAAGATCGTGAGCATCCAAAAACTGAGGCTTTTATAAAGAAAGCCGCTATTTATTCTGCCAACCGCTCTCACTTAAAGGAGATTATTGAAGGCGACTTTTCTTTTTCTAAACCCAAACAAGAAACTGAGCAAAAACCAGTTCTTAAGGTAGGTCAGTCTATTAAAGCCAAGGATTCATTGCCTCAAACTAAGACTGAGAAGATTGAAGGTAAAGACGAAGCAAAAGAGAAGTTGGAAGAAAATACGGAGAAGGAGAAACCTGCAGAGCAAAGCTCGAAAGAGAAAGAAGGCTCTTCTGCTATGGCCGAAAAACCAAAGGACAAGCAACCAGCTGAGACTCCAAAAACAGCAGCAGACCAAGAAAAGATAGACAACGACTTAGCCGAAATTGAAGCGGCAAAGCGTAGAATTGAAGCCTTACTCTCAGGTCAGCTAGACGAAACACAGGAGAGAAAAAAAGAAAAGCCCCTTTCTGAAAAGAAGAAAAACCAAATTCAGATCATTGAAAAGTTCATTCAAAATGAACCACAATTAGATAGGGAGAGAATGGCGCAAGCCGAGGGAAACGTAGATATTGAAGACCTAGCAGATAAATCTATCTTAAAAGAAGAAGCTTTTGAAACTGAAACTTTGGCTGAATTAATGGCCAAACAAGGCAAGCTTAAAAAGGCCGAAAGCATTTATAAAAAACTCAGTTTGAAGTTTCCTGAAAAAAGCACTTACTTTGCCACCCAAATTGAAAAATTAAAGTCGTAATAGAATGTTTAAGTTATTCATTATATTGGCAATCATAGTAGCGATTTTGTTAATTCTGATCGTATTGATGCAGAATTCAAAAGGCGGAGGATTGTCAAGCCAGTTTGGTGGCGGAGGAGCTCAGCAAGTTATTGGTGTAAAGAAAACCACCGATATTTTAGAGAAAGCCACTTGGGTATTTATCATAGCGCTTATTGTGTTTAGTTTATCTTCTAGTTTAATGCTAGATAAAGGCACGGGCAATTTTGTAAACCCTAACGTAGATGCGGCTCAGCAAAGCCAGCCTAATGCATTACCTACTGTCCCTACAGATACTACATCAACAGGAATTGATTTGAGTACTCTACCAGAAGACACTACTGAGCAGCAGTAACTAGTCCAAACCACCATTAAATAAAAGAGCCTTGGTTTTTAAAATAAATCAAGGCTCTTTTTTTTTGTCAAACCTAAAATCAAACTATCAGTTTGATGATAATCATTTAGAACTTAATACCACTATGCATTTTCTTCTTTACTTTTTTATTTAAATTAATTTATATTTTTTTTGATTTTAAATAATTTTTCTCTTTTTTGATATCAATAATAATTATTTGCAAATAATAAACGCACTAGGCACACTCATTACAAGGTGTTTTACCTGTGATTTTTAGGCTCATATTTAGATGATAGAATCTTAAAAGTAAGAGATAGATAAATAGCAGTATGTGGAAATCATATTGTTAGAATCTTATATTCCCAACAGAGCCAAGAATCATTGATTCTAAATCGTATTAAACATAAATTTTAAAAAAATGATTAAAAAAATATTTACAATATCACTAGTTATAATCTTATTATGCCTTACCGGTTCTTATTCATCAATAGCATCGACATGTACTCAGCAAACAAGCCCCTTGACTGATGGTATCTGTGTTGCAGATGTTACTTATGATGAAGACAAAGAGGTATACATAATCGAAGGCTACCATTGTGAAGATTATATTCCAGAGCAAGGTTATCCTGATATTTCAAACTGTATAATAAGACCAAACCATTAAACTCAAAAATATGAAAAAATTAAGAATAATTTTAAGCTTAATCATTTTAACCTTTGTAAGTTCAGCCTCAGTTGTTAGTCAAACATCTTGTGAGCTATCTGTAAACCCTAAAAATAATGGAGCTTGTAACCCAAGTTATTTACTTGATGAAGAAAACTGGGAGTGGGTATTAGTTGGTACTTATTGCGAATTGTATAGAACTAACGCATACGGACTCCATGATTGTCATATACCAGAGACATTACCTCCAAACGCCTAATGTTTGGAATGTTAGGAGCTAATCAGAATGTTGATCAAGTATTATGCTTGATCAACATTTATAGTTCAATCAAAAAATTACGATACAACTAATTCTTATTTCATGTTCGATTTTATAAATATTCTAGATAAACGATTCTTATTGATTTTTATATTATTGTCCTTATATAACTGTCAACAAGAGAGTCTAGAACCGTTAAAAAAATTAGAAATTTCGGAGGCACAAGAAAAGTTTCTGGATCTCGATTCGGAAACATCAAATATCAACAACTTTTATCAGTACATTGAAACTGATTCTGCTGAGATTTTGGCTTTTTTTAATTCTTTGAATTATAAGCTCTATTTATACAATCTTGAGTCAAAGAAATTGATCTCGTCTATACCTTTTGAAAAGGATGGGCCTAATGCTTTAGGAAACAGAATTACTTACTTTCATTATGCGCATGATGATTCAATTGTTTTTCATAGCTATTACAAAGGAGAACTATTGGTTTTTAATCATAAAGGAAAAAACAAAGGACAGATCCCAGTAAAAGCAGAAAGTCTCGATTTCGAATTTCAACCAAAATCTGGAGCCGGCTTTCCTCCGGTAAGAATAAGTGATTTTGTTTATATAAATACCGGTGCTTCTTGCAATTTCGACAATTCGGGACAGAAACAAGCCATTTACAAAAGAAACCTAGTAGATGGTTCCAGTGAACTAAATTTGAAATTTCCAATAGAATACTCTAAAGAGAAGGATTCTTATTGGCCTCAGGAATTATGTAATCCCTATAATACATACAATGCTAATAACAATATAATGGTGGTTAGCTTTCCACTTAGCGATTCAGTACTAACAATTAACGAAAATGGTCAGAGAAGAGCCTTTAGTTTTTCTTCACCAGAGTTCCAGAAAAAAAATGCTCTTAGGAAAAACCAACTCACCGGCAATCCATTGGATGAGTTTAAGCACCTCTTATCATACCCTAGATATGGGGCGATATTTTATGATCCTGTTAGAAAAATCTACCTGAGGAAGTTCTATTTGGAAACATCCCGAGAGAACTTAGATAAAAATATTTTTAAAACACAGATGAAAATGTTAGTAGCCAATGAATCATTCGAAATCTTAGGTGAATTTGACTATCAGGGAGGGGATCACATTTTCTTTAATCAAAAAGGACTAAATGAAGTCGTTTTTAATTCAAAATTGCAAGACAGCTTAAAAATAAAAACTGTTAGCTATGCCTTTTAAACATAGTTTATGTATTCTAGTTCTATTAAGTAGCTTATCAAGTTGTATGAGTGAAAATGACAAGTATGCATCTTCATTCGAAGAAGCGGTTAATAAATCAAAGATTCCTACAAATAGCTTAAAAGCGGTTACTCTAATTCTACCTAAAAGCGGATGTACTGGCTGTATTAGTTCAGCTGAGCAATTTGTAAAAGATAATATATCTAGATACTCGGACTTTCTGACTGTAATACTTACAGATGCCGTCTCCATCAAAGTAGTCAAAGTCAAATTCACAGAAATAATTGACTTGCCCAATGTTATTATTGATGAGGAAAACCACTTCTACCAGGCTCCTTTATGGTCCCTCTATCCTACGGTAATATACTGGAATGACAACTCCAAGATAGAAAGTATAGAGTATGTTTCACCAAATACTCCTGATGCTATATTCAACCTAGAGCAAAAATTATTGGAATTATCTCAATTCAATAATTCGAATTAACATATAAACCGAATCTAATAAAGTATTAGCCATTGATAGCTAAGAAGGTTAACATCCATTCATGTTCTTCTACTATGCTATATTCTACTATTTGTTTCTAATTGATCACCCATGGTATTAAATTAATTAGACAGTTAGTCAAATATTCCCAGACACCTTAATTCTAAAGTTCATCCATCACAATGATCGATTTTATACCCATTTCTCCTAAAACTTTCTGTATGGCGAATCTAAAAAGGCGTTGGCTTCTTCCTCTTTAAATTTAGCATTCTCACTATCCCAATGAAGCTTCTTATTTGGGAACCTACCTGCAATTACTCCAAGTAAAATAGTCTCAGTTAATCTAGCGGCATAAGAGAACGGTGCAGTAACCTCTCCTTTACCGAGACAGGCATCTACAAACTGATGATAGTGCTTTTTACCTTCTTGCTCGTAATTTCGAACAGGCTCGCCTACGTACTTGAATTTCTCCAAATCTAGATCAACGTATTTGCCATCTACAATATGCCTTGGTAACTGCATAAAATGAGGCAAGAGCAGCCTACCCTTCTCACCAATAAACATAGCTCCCTGATCTGGCAAAGTATCTCCATTCGGAAGTTTCAAATCTCTATGGAGTTTGGGCGCTCCTTCTCCATCGTACCAAACCCATTTAAACTTCTTAGTTGTGTATTGGGTGCCAGGGAATTCATAAGTAACCCTGTTACGCTCAGGAAAGCCAAACCCGTTTGGTTTACGACACTTTGTTTTAATAGTCTTCGGAATATCTAACGCTAGTGCGTTATAAGGTGTGTCGAAAATATGAACCCCCATATCACCTAGCGTTCCACAGCCATAATCTACCAGCTTACGCCAGTTTCCTGGATGATAAACTCCTTCCTTATATGGTCTTTCTGCCGATGTTCCTAACCACAGGTTCCAGTCCAAGGCAGATGGAACTGGATCGCTTCCTTCAGGCACGCCCCCATCATAACCCCAGTTTTTAGGCGACCAAGCCCTCACCGTCTTCACCTTTCCAATAATCCCAGACCTAATCAGCTCGGTGGCCAACTTATAATCGTAGAACGAATGTACCTGAATACCCATTTGGGTGATCAAGCCTTTATCGGCAGCTAGCTGATTCATGGCTCTAGCCTCGGTCACGTGGTGAGTCAATGGCTTTTGGCAGTAAACTGGCTTATCCATGTTCATCGCTATCATAGAAGCCGGAGCATGCGTATGATCTGGTGTGGAAACCACTACCGCATCTATTCCACTGCTCATTTCATTGAGCATTATTCTATAATCACTATATGTTTTTGCCTTAGGGTGAAGTGCTTTAGCAGCGGCCAAAAAATTAGCATCTACATCGCAAAGGGCTACTACCTCAACAGATGAGTGTGATGCAATAGCCTTGAGGTCTTCCATTCCCATTCCTCCTACTCCAATGTGTGCAGTTCTTAGTTTGTCTGCTTTTCCCAAGGCCCAAACAGACGAAGGCAAAACTGAGGCTGTGGAGAATATTGCTGCACTTTTTAAAAAATCTCTTTTATTCATAATGTTCGGTTGAGTCTTATTGTACTTAAAACTTCTCATTCTGACCGTAGCCAATGAGTTTACCAGATAATCTGGCTGACCCTTCGATTCCTCTGGGTGAAAAATATCAATGCAATTACCTACAATTTTCTAATCTTAATATTTTTAAACCAAAGCGGGCTGTCATGGTCTTGCAAACCGATATAACCAGTTTTGAAAGAACCATACTTTGGAAAATCTTTCCATTTACCCGCTGCCTTGCGCTCATGCCAATCATCAGACCATGGGACGAACTCTACAATCTTTTTTCCATTGAGCCAATGCTCTACTTTTTCAGGTGTGAATATGATTTTAGAGGTATTCCACTCACCAGCTGGCTTCACAATCTTCTGAGTTGTATCGGCAGCATGCATGGCGTAATCGGCTCCTGTCTTCTGCCATTCAGCTAATGTGGCATTATTAATTTCTTCCCAACCTAGGTCATCTAAGAGCTGATATTCTGGTGCAATAGCTGGAGGACCTCCTGGCTCATTTTCTTTAAGGTGATAGAATATCCCGCTGTTTCCTCCTGCTGGTAGCTTCCACTCCATATACAGTTCAAAATTATCGAACTCCTCTGCCGCGTAGATAATGTCCTTTCCCCCTTGCCAATCCTCTTCAAGTCGCTTTTCAGTATCGAAAGTCAGAGCTCCTTCTTCATCAATTGTCCATTGTGGCGGGAGTTCCTCACCGTTGTAAGCCCTCCAGCCCTCAGTGCTGGTGCCATCAAAAAGGTAAATCCAGCCCTCATCTTCAGCTTCTGCTATTTGAATATTCTCTGATTTAGTGCCTGATCCGCAGGAAAAGACTCCAACAGATAGTAAAGCAAGTAGATAGTTTCTTTTCATATTTGGGTTGATTCTTAGTTATTCGTTAATAGTTATTCGTTTTATGGCCAGATCCCTCTGGTTGATTCTTGATATTTGGAATTTGGTGCTTGATTTTTTTCAGCTTATACCCCAGCCCTAAAGGGTGTCAATTCAAAGTTCTCTTTATGTTTTGGGTCTATTCTTTGGAATTTGGTGCTTTCTATTTGAGTTTTTTCAACCGAATGTTCTTCCACCTTACTTTAATACCTCCACCATCGTGAATCTGTAGAGCTATAGAGCCTTTGCCTTCTCCTATCTTTTGGTCTTTCAGGTGTACCATTTCGGTTCCATTGAGCCAAGAGGTAACTTCATCTCCCACTACTCTTATTTTCATCGTATTCCACTCACCCATTTTCAGGGCGCTGTCCTTCTCAGGCTCTGGCTGAATAAGCCAACCTCTACCATACGACTCATAGATTCCTCCGGTATTACTGCCTGGAGGGGCAACCTCTACCTGCCAACCACTGACTTTGGTACCATCGACAGTTGACCTGATGAATACACCGCTATTGCCATTGGCTTCTTGTTTAAAGTCCAGCGTGAGTTCAAAGTCATCGTAATACTCGTTGGTGGTGAGATATCCATACTGAGCTTTTGGCCCACTTTCGCAGACGAGTTCACCGTTTTCTACATACCATAGCTCTTCGCCATTATTAGTCCAACCCTCTAGGTTTTCACCGTTAAAGAGTTCAATGGTATCTGATGAATCACAGGATTGAAAAATGAACAGAATAAAAAATGTAAGCAGTGCGCTTTGCTTAAAAATCGAAAAGTCCATAGATAAAGCTTAAGGTTGAAAAAATGCTTTCCTTAATCTATGAAAATAGCAGATATAAAGCGAGAAGTTTTGTTTGGTGGGTAATTGGCCAAAACGGTTTGAATATCCTACCAATCACCTTATCAGATTAGTTAGGTTGGTTTTGTACCTAAAGGCACAAACTATCGCCTGAGCTAACTGCTCTACCAATATGATGTCCCGCTGGGGCATTATTGATGAAGGAACCCTTTGGGCTAATGGGCTAAGGAGAAACATGATCACCGCTGAGCAACCCTGTCCCGTAGGGACTAAACATGGGTAGCCAAAGAATGCCGCCACCGTCAATGTGCCTTTAGGTACGTTATATACTTCCAGCATCAATTATGTTTTGTACCTAAAGGCACAAATAAACCTAATACGCAAACTTGCCTACCGACATTCAGTCCTTACGGGACACCTATCTAAACTAAGGCTTCTATAATCAAAGCTGTTGAACCGTCTTCAATACTAGCTTTTTACTCATTGGTATTACCGTCTCTTCCATCGGCAATGGCAACTCTCCGTGAATTACAAAAGTAGCGGGGTTGGGCAATACCTTATAACTCTTGATTAACTGCAGTTTGATCTGCTCAAAAGTATCTCCTATTCCTCTAGAAACTCTATCTATCAATTTGAAATACACTCCTCTCATTTGTTCATTGAACATGATGAATTTCTTAATCTGGTACTGAAAAACATCCGTCAACTTAGAGTTCCCCAGCTCCAACATCACGTATCCTTCATCTTTATACATGGGAATTATGCCAATCGGGTCAATTTTCAACTCAGATTCCACCCACTCATGAATTTCCTTTCCTTTACCTAAGGTTCTTTGCATTGTTGGCAGAGCATAGTCAACTATTTCTTCAATGTCTTTTAAGAGTTCATCGCTTTCATTCAAATCTTTATATATAATTTCCAGCTTATTCAGGTCTAGACGAGAAATCTCTTTAGGCATCTCAGATTGAATAGATTGCTTTTTATCCTTCAGCACTTTAGCGTCCCTATAATGGTCTATCAACTCAGTCATAAATGGGAATAGTTTAGTCTGGTCAAAATTCTGTTCTACATGCTTTAGATATGCCAACAGCACATACTTCTTATACTCGAAATCAATGAGCCCATCTGTAATCCAGTCTTTTTTTAATTGTGTCATAGATGAAAAGAGTTTTATGTTCCTAAAAAGCTTAAACAACCTGACAGAGCAGATTATTTGACATAGAAGATACTCTGTTTCCACTAATATTTCAAGCCTGAAATGCTCAAGAGGATGAAAAACTGTCAGTTTTTCACTGACACTGGTGCAATAGCTTGGCTTCAAACCTGACACATGCGCAAGATTGAACTGTCAAATGTTCACGATAAAGGTTTGGCACATAAACTGTAATATGCCGCAATGTAATTTTGAATCAAACTCTTAAAACCAATAAGAAAAATGTCTAAAGTTAACATTACTCCATTAGCTGACAGAGTTCTGGTAGAACCTGCTGCTGCTGAAGAAAAAACTGCTTCAGGTATCATCATTCCTGACACTGCTAAAGAGAAGCCACAAAGAGGTATTATCGTTGCAGCTGGAAGCGGAAAAAAAGATGAGCCAATGACAGTGAAAACTGGCGATACTGTACTTTACGGTAAGTACTCTGGTACTGAACTCACTGTAGAAGGAAAAGACTACTTGATCATGAAAGAGTCTGACATTTTCGCAATCATCAATTCTTAATCTTAATCTGAAAACTTAAAAATCGAATAAGACATGGCAAAAGATCTATTCTTTCGTAATGATGCCAGAGACCAACTAAAAAAAGGTGTTGATACTTTGGCAGATGCTGTGAAAGTGACCCTTGGTCCTAAAGGTAGAAATGTAATTATCGACAAAAAATTTGGTGCACCAACTGTAACTAAAGATGGTGTTTCTGTAGCTAAAGAGATTGAGCTTTCTGAGCCAATCGAAAACATGGGCGCTCAGCTTGTGAAAGAAGTAGCTTCTAAAACTGCAGACAGCGCTGGTGACGGTACTACTACTGCAACTGTTTTAGCGCAAGCTATCTTCGGTGCAGGTATCAAAAACGTAGCCGCTGGTGCTAACCCAATGGACTTGAAAAGAGGTATTGACAAAGCTGTTGCTGCTGTTGTTGCCGACCTTCAAGCTCAATCTAAGCCTATCAAAGACTCTAACGAGATCAAGCAAGTAGGTACTATCTCTGCTAACAACGATGCTGAAATTGGTGAGATGATTGCCAATGCAATGGACAAAGTTGGTAAAGACGGTGTAATTACTGTTGAAGAAGCTAGAGGTACTGAAACTGAAGTGAAGACTGTAGAAGGTATGCAGTTCGACAGAGGTTACCTTTCTCCATACTTTGTGACTAACACAGAGAAAATGGAAGCTGAATTGGAGAACCCATACATCTTGATCTACGACAAGAAAATCTCTTCAATGAAAGAATTGCTTCCTGTACTTGAGCCTGTAGCTCAGTCTGGTAAGCCATTAGTAATTATCTCTGAAGATGTTGACGGTGAAGCTCTTGCTACTTTAGTAGTAAACAAAATCAGAGGTTCTCTGAAAATTGCTGCCGTTAAAGCTCCTGGTTTCGGTGATAGAAGAAAAGCTATGTTGGAAGACATCGCTGTTTTGACTGGTGGTACTGTAATTTCTGAAGAAAGAGGTTACAAACTAGAAAACGCTACTATCGAGTACCTTGGTACTGCTGAGAAAGTAAACATCGACAAAGACAATACTACTATTGTTAACGGTGCTGGTGAGGCTGCTCACATCGAAGCAAGAGTTAAGGAAATCCAAACTCAAATTGAAAACACTACTTCTGACTACGACAAAGAGAAGTTGCAAGAGAGACTTGCTAAGCTTTCTGGTGGTGTAGCTATCCTTTACATTGGTGCTGCTACTGAAGTAGAAATGAAAGAGAAGAAAGACAGAGTAGACGATGCATTGCACGCTACAAGAGCTGCTGTACAAGAAGGTGTAGTTGCTGGAGGTGGTGTTGCTTTAATCAGAGCGGCTGCTTCTTTAGATAAAGTATCTGTAGACAATGACGACCAAGCTACTGGTGTTAACATCATTAGAATGGCTGTTGAGGCTCCATTGAGAACTATTGTAGCCAATGCTGGTGGCGAAGGTTCTGTAGTGGTTAACGAAGTGAAAAACGGTAAGGCAGATTACGGTTACAACGCAAGAGAGAACAAGTATGAAAACTTGATCGCTGCTGGTGTAATTGACCCAACTAAAGTAACTCGTTTAGCACTTGAAAATGCTGCTTCTATCTCATCTCTACTACTTACTACTGAGTGTGTAGTAGCTGAGCAACCAGAAGAAGCTGGTGCTGCGGCTCCAATGCCTCCAATGGGTGGTGGCATGGGCGGAATGATGTAAGAATCGCTCCGCTTGTACATAGATTTTAGTACAACGTATATAGATAAAAGCCCTGACTCAATGAGTTGGGGCTTTTGGTTTTAATGGGATTTCAAACTTAGAGCCTGCAAAAAGTTCAGTTGCAACAAACTATTGATTTAGCCTTTACATTTTCATTCTCAGCGTCCCGAGACTTCGGGACCGAAGAATCTGTAGAATTTAATCTGATTAAAACAGCGTTATTGAAATTGGCCTATCTCTCGCTCACTCAGGATGGAAAAAGAGACTAGGTGCTCTCCTACTCTAATCTTAGCGAGGTCATTGACTAGAAATGGAGTATAATCCTATATCTGTGCTAAGGCGTTCTCATTCATACAAACACCTAAATGATATTGAAGCTTATGCGTCAGTCAAAACAGCACTAGTTTCATTAGACAAGCTATACTTATGTGGACATTCCCCATAATTAGCCCAGATATCTGAATGGCTTCAACAAATCCTATTGGCAAAACTTGCTCTTTTATGATTTTCATGCCGATTACAAGTGAAATCAAAAGCCAAACGGGGCATTCTCCGTAAGTTATATCAAAGATGAACTGGAGATACGAAGAGGTAAAGCCTAAGGGCAAACTAAGTGAAGTAATAGAGTGCTACTGGTGGGAAGACTACTGTCGGAAAAATCCTGACCGAACCCACCATATAGTGCCCGACAATTCAATAGAACTCATTTTTATTCGAACCCCTTTTCACAGAGTATCCCCGGAGTTCAATAGACAGTGGCTCGTACAAAGTCATCTTTGTGGGCTCAAAACAAGAAGTCAATTATGCCGCGTAAAAGATAGCCCCATTATTTCCGTCCGCTTTAAACCCAAGGGTCTCTATCTCTTTACCAAAATTCCTCCCGTACTCACTGTCGACAACTGTCTTGAACTAAACAATTGTTTTGGAACAAGTATTCTAAAACTTGAAGAACAGCTCTTTGAGACTAAAAATCAGGAAAGAAGAATTGAGCTTTTGAATGAGTTCTTTGAATCGCTTTACCTTCAAAATGAACATAAGCGCGATTTACTTTTCGAAGCCGTTGCCGAGGAAATTGAATCTAAAGTCGGTACGGCAAGTATTGAAGAGCTAAGCGAAAAATTTGGTATTTCTACCAAAACCATCCAAAGGAGGTTTCTAGAGCACATGGGAATCACTCCTAAGAAATACAGCAGGTTGATCAGGGTTATTCATTGTTTAAGACAAAGCAAACGTAAGAAGCAACTAACTCAACTGGCTTACGAATCTGAATATTTCGACCAATCTCACTTTGTAAAAGACATTAAGTCAATCATACGTTGTACCCCTTCCCATTTTTCAAAATCAGATAAGGGCATACAAGCACCTACTTTTTAATTAGGTCGAGTCTGTTTTTTACAATTTTTTAATCCCAGCATCGCCATTCTTTGCATAAAGGTCAATATCAAAGCCACCAAAAATCTCAAATAACAAATCAGGTTCGGCAGTGGCCTAAAAGCGTCATTTTATCAAAGTAAAAACTCAAACTATTTAACAATGAAAAGAATAATTTTCGGAGCTATTCTAGCTCTCGCAGTTACCAGCGAAAGTATCGGACAATTCCACACCCTGAAGATTCCTAAGCCGAGTAATCATGTTCAAGAGACTCAAACGCTTGGTGTTACGGATATAACAATAGATTATCATAGCCCCGCAGTAAGGCAGCGCGATGTCTGGAACAATACCGACATTATCCCTCAAAATGCTGAACCTATTGCATGGCGAGCAGGCGCCAATATGGCCACAACCATCCAATTTTCTACAGATGTAACTATTGAAGGTCAACCTTTGGCTGCCGGTAAATATGGCTTCCACGTTATACCTAGAGACGAAAAGTATGAGCTATTATTTGCTCATACCCCAGAACAATGGGGAAGCTATTATCTGGATCTAGAAAAAGACGTAACTCTTACTGTTGAGGTTGAAGCCGAAAAAGCTCCCTTTTCAGAAAAACTCGACTATGAATTTCTCAATTGGACTCCCTCTGAAGTAACCGTTGCCCTAGAGTGGGCTGATAGGCGCATTCCTTTTAAAGTAGCCGTAGACCTTAACAGCACGGTAGTTGAGAGCTTCAGGTATGAGCTCAGAGGAATTAACACTTACCGCTGGCAAGCCTGGAATGATGCCGCTCAATGGTGTTTACAACATAACACCAACTTAGAAGAGGCTTTAGAATGGGCTAACCGATCGATTAATGGCGGTTATGGTGGTTTTGCCGCCAACAAAAATGCTGGGAACCTAAGAACCAAAGCTCAGCTTGAAAGAAGCTTGGGGAAAATGGCAGAGTTGGAAGCAACACTTACAGATGCGGTAGCCTATATTCAGAACCCTGATGATGTTAACTTCTTCAGTATCTATCTATTGGGGATCAAGAAAACAGAGATGGCGATGGACCTTCTCGAAAAATCCTTAAAGGCTAACCCAGACACTTGGTTTCTTATGCTCAATCAAGCGGTGGGATACTACCAACAAGGAAAAAGCAAAAAGGCCATCAACCAAATGACGACCGTTAAAGAGCTAGCTCCGGAAAGCTTCAATGAAACTTTGAATGGAATTGAGCTTAGGATGCAAGAGGGCACTTATTCCATTCCTGGATTCTAATCAATAATATCACCTTTATAGGCTTGGTTAAATATTTTCTTTGAGTTATAAGCTTGTTACCTAAATCCTTCAAGAACAAACTGAGGAGCAGCAAAAGCTCAAGAATTGAACCTAATGATCGCCCGATTCCTAGAGATAAAAAAGCGATTAACTAAGACTGTCAGCCCTTCATGTGTATCAAAAAGAAGGCTGACAGTCTTTAAAAGAATAAGTTCAAATTGCTAGCCTGAGCAGTCTTGGCTCAGAGCCAAGAGGCTGGCTCTCATTCATTTTTGCAATCTGGACATACATTTCGTCTTATTTTCCGAGCTAAAATAACCATCTAGATGAGTCTCTAGAATTGCAGAAACAGCTTTTAAATAATACTTATCAATGGTAGCGAAATCATTAGCTCTGTATTCAAGTAGAGGTAGACATCGAAATTGCGCTCATTTAACAAAAAACACTTTCGTTTCAATCGAGGAATAAAAAGACTTATTAAATTGATATCACGCGTTAAATAGCCTATCATGATCTATATAAAAACAAGAAATCTGCTCGTTGTGGTGCTTCTAATCGTCAGCACTAATATTATCGCCCAACAAAAGAAGTATGCTGTTTCATCGTATTTAACAGAAGGAGCAAAAGCACCTAACACACACTATATTGGTGAAGCTTGGCTGAACGGTCTACTGACAGCCGATGGAGACATTGATTATAATATTACGAAGGCAACCTTTAAGGCAAACTCTACGCTCGACTGGCATAAACACTCTTCTGCACAAGTTTTAATCTATGTTGCTGGAGAGGGGTATTACCAAGAAAGAAGAAAAGAACCTATTATTCTAAAAGTTGGAGATGTTATCAAATGTCAGAAAGATGTGGAACATTGGCACTCTTCTACTAAAGAAAGTGATGTTACTTATTTGGCTTTATATGGTGGCCAGACCCCTACAACATGGACTGAAGTTCTAACGCAAGAGTATTATGATGCCATAGCTAAAAAGCTCAAAAAATAGAGCTCGTTCAAAACAAGTTTACTTAGTAGAATTCAACTTCATAGGAGTAACTCTTTACCGTAGTCTATTTTTGGTAGTGTTACCCATATCCTTAAAACAATCTCCAGGTATTAAAACCTTTTAACCTAAACCAAATGGTACTGTTTGGCAGATCACTCTCATTTCCTCGGGATGGAATAGCGATTAACTAAGGCTGTGAGCACTTTATGTGTAGCAAAAAGAAGGCTGACTGTTTTAAAGAAACTAACTTTGAAACAACTGGTTAGACCACCTGAAGTGGTCTAACCAGTATTACAGCTTATATTCAGGACAATAACAATAAGGGAATAGCTGAAATGATTATTCAATGGATTGAAAAAACAGGTAAGTAAATAGTTCAAATACATGCCTTTTTTATCCAAGGCATGTATCTGCTTTAAAATTCAGTCTGTAAGGAAATCGAGTTCTCACTATACCCTATCCCATCCTCTTTCAATCTTTAATATTCAGAACAACAGGTATTAGATAAAAGATCAATGATAACGAGATGCCATAGAGTCACTCTCAAAACAAACTCGTTAACATGAGGCCAAATGAGTCGATTATTACTAAAAAAGGCCTTCACCAAATGGTGAAAGCCTTCCGTTACAACAGCTCTGTAACAATTATCTTCTAAAAAGCCTAGTCATTCCAGCGCCATAACCTTCCATGAAGTAACGACCTGATGAAGGAGTATTTCTCCATGTACTAAAGTTGCCTGGCGAGGCCATGCTTCCTCGATCTATTCCAGCATTTCTAATAGTTCTTGTTTCTACATCCACATAAGAACCTAATTCTTCAGATTTCTGAGAATTATTTTCGTTCTCTTTCCAAATATTGTCTAATCTCTGTTCTAAAGTATTTCTATCTATAGTTTCCATAATTATTCTTTGTTTACTTATAAAAGGCGCTGCAAGGGCCTATTGTTCGGAAAAGGCCCATCAAATCTGAATCTCTTACTTAACTGAAATTCAAACTAGCTTAACTGAAATTTACTAGCCTGTATAGGCTTTGAATATTGGTTTTGAATAACGAATCTGATGATGAGTAAGGGTTTCAGACGAACAAAACCATCTCGCTCCTGTTCTTTAAAGAAAAATTATGTCAAAAGATCATGGAAATAGCATCAAGAACGATGAGCAATATGAAGCCTTGAGGGACCAAGGAATGTCGAAAGAGAAGGCTGCCAGAATTGCAAATACAAAAGACAGTGGTGCAAAGGGAGGTAAAGCTTCTAAATATGAAGACCGAACCAAAGAAGAATTATACAAAAAAGCTCAAGAGGTAGGTATAGATGGAAGGTCTAAAATGAACAAAGAAGAATTAATTGAAGCACTAAGAAGCAACTGACATCTAAGTGACTGATTTTCAACAAAACCAAACTCCAAGGGCATACAAATTCATTTTTTATAATAAAAGTTATGCACCTGCTGACTATATTTAAAGAGAATTGATTTGAATTTGGCTGACCTAAAGAAAGAAGTATACTCTATAGTTCGGAGTAATGAAGCCCTCTTTGAGTTTACTCAAAATCATGCCTTAGAAGGCCTCCTGTGCTTCGACATAGAATCTGGTTCAACTTGGATAAACCCAAAGTTAGCTTCCCACTTTAGGTCTAGTGCTTACACAGAAAACATCAGTTCAATAGTTTGTGAAGAAGACCTTGAAAAACTGCTTAAAACCATTTCAAGTTCAAGCAATGCAGGAATTCAAGAAGAAGAAATTGTTCTCAAAATCAAATCAGAATCTGGCTTAAGCGTTCGCTGCAAGCTATTCTTATCTAAACCTGAAGAATCTGCCTTGGCCCTTGCTATAATCGGATGCAGTGAACTATATGAAGACACCCCCACTCCATCCATTAGGAAGGGGTTGAGAGAAATAGCCCAAATTGGTACTTGGGAATATGACATCAGCAATCATGTGATTAGGTTAGACGCCACATCTAGCAGTATACTTCAGGTCTCAGAAGGTTCAAACCTTTCTCTAAAAGATTTTTTATATCTATTGAATGCTGAAGGCTACGATGACGGCCACATTTCAGAGTTTCTAAACGGAAATGTAAATGAGCTAATCGATTTCGAGCATGAATACCAGATTAAAACTAAAGACGGAAAAGGTAAGTGGATAAAGCTCATTAGTTTACCATATACTGAAGACCAAAAGGTAAAAATTGTTCATGGCCTCATCCAAGATGTAGATGATAGAAACAAAGAACTATATGCACTTGCCTTAAAAGAAGAAGAATTCAGACAAACCTTTTATTTCGCGGCCAATGGAATGGCTCTAGTGGGCCTAGAAGGGCAATGGTTAGACGTTAATAAAAGCGTCTGCGACATGCTTGGATATACTAAGGAAGAGTTTTTAAAAATCACTTTCCAAGACATTACACACCCTGAAGATCTGGAAAAAGACTTAGAGCTTTTAACCGAATTGGTTAATGGAGAGCGACAAAGCTACCAAATGGAAAAACGCTATTTCCATAAAAATGGCAATATAGTATGGGGCTTACTCTCTGTTTCTATGGTCAAAAACGACAATGGAGAACCCATTCATTTCGTATCTCAAATTAATAATATCACTCAAAGAAAACATGCTCAAATAGAGTTAGAGCAAACCATTACCCGACTTCAGGCCATAAGAGACGCAACAACTCAAGTAAGCATTATAGAAACTGATACTAAGGGAATTATTCAAAGCTTTAACAAAGGCGCAGAAAACCTTCTAGGATATGAGTCTGCTGAGGTTGTTCAGAAATGTACTCTAGAAATCATACATGATGCTAATGAAGTAGAAAAAAGACAGATTGAGCTCAGCGAGGAATTAGGAGCATCACTTACCCCAATGGAAACTCTTATTGCTTATGCTAGAATGGGTAGGTTCGAAACCCGAGAGTGGACTTACATTCGTAAAAATGGCACCAGATTTCCTGTGCTTTTATCCGTAACTTCCATCAAAGACAAACAAGGAAATATTACAGGGTTCTTGGGAGTGGCGGTTGATATGACCAAGATAAAGGAGGTTGAGAACGAAATAAAATCAATTCTTAATATTACTCAAGAGCAAAATGAAAGGTTATTGAACTTTGCTCATATTGTTTCTCATAACCTCCGTTCGCATTCTAGTAACATATTTATGATTCTCCAGCTTATAACAATGGAGGTTCCGGAATCCACTGAAAATGAATTCTTCCCCTTTCTAGAATCAGCTGCTAAGAATTTGAATGAGACTATTGGTCATTTGACTGAGGTTGTCACCATGAACGAAACCACTCAAGAAAACCTCGTTCCACTCAGCCCAAAAGAATTTATAGACAAGGCCATTAACAACTCTAAAGGGCAAATTTTAGACACCCATGCCCAAGTGACCAATTTAGTTGGGGAAAAGCCAGAAATACAGGGGATTCCAGCATACTTAGATAGTATTTTCTTCAATTTTATCAATAACGCCATTAAGTATAGATCGCCAGATCGGACACCAGAAGTTAAAGTCTTATCTGAGGTTAAAAATGACTTCCTGTCTATTTTCATAAGCGATAATGGCTTGGGTATTAACCTAGCCAAGCATGGCGAGAAACTCTTTGGCATGTATAAGACTTTCCACGGAAACAAAGATGCCAGAGGAGTTGGCCTTTTTATTACTAAAAATCAAATAGAAGCAATGGGAGGTACAGTAGAAGTCTCTAGCGAGGTAAACCAAGGAACAACTTTCCACATCAGGTTTAGGTTAGCTTAAGCTTAACTATTGAATTCCTTTTTACTTTAACAATATTATAGAACCTAGTCGAAGCGTCTCGCTTCGACTTAATGCCCTAGAATGTTTTGGTGTTGTTACCAGAATCCAGCTTGTGGGAGACAATACTTCATGAGCAATAAGTAAAGCTTGGCCGATCCCTCGATTCCTCGGGATGTGAAAGAGCTTGAGCACCCGGATGGGGGTAGGAACTAACTTGCAGTGGTGCATTCACTCAACTTTTGTAATTTCAACTGGCTATGCAGGAAGTTTTGATCGACCATATGCGCCAATTGGTTTCCCTAAGCGATGAAGAGGCTGAAATAATCTCTTCTGCATTTAAGGAAAAGCAATTGAAGAAGAAGGAGTACCTCCTAAAAAAGGGCGATTCATCGCATTATATGCGCTTTATTTCGAGTGGTTGCTTAAAAGTATTCAGCTTAGATAATGACGGAAATGAAGGTATTCTTCAGTTTGGAGTCAATGGCTGGTGGGTCAACGATCTATATGGTTACCTCACGGGTCAGCCCTCTTCCTACTTTATTCAAGCCATTACCAATAGCACTGTTCTTCAGGTGCATAAAAACGTGCTAGACCAACTCTTCAATCAAATTCCTTCACTGGACCGGTTCTGGAGAATAAAAATACAGAATGCTTATATCGCTCTCCAAGAGCGTACCATGAACCTCATGAGAGAGTCGGCAGAAGAACGTTATGCCCGTTTTATTTCTCAATATAGAGATATGGAACAGAGCATTCCTCAATATATGATAGCCTCCTACCTTGGCGTAACACCCGAACACCTTAGTGCGATTCGAAAGAAAATTTCTAAAAGCAAGCTTTCTTAAGATACCTTAATTTTTGGGCTTTCAGATGTGCTGAAGTTTGTACCTATCAAACTTTAACACCAATGAAAAAGTACAAATCCATTTTACTGCTACTCCTTCTTTTTGCTAAGGTTGAAGCACAGGAAGTAGTAGGAATTAGCCCTTGGGGACCCAATGATGAGATTGGCACCCTCAATATGATGACCGAGGCTTCCAAACTTCAGATTCTATCTAGAATTGCCAGCGGCAAGTCTTATGATTTGAGCGTGGAGTATTTCGTAGGAATGCCCAGCTTTCACGCCCTTGGCGATCCGCCTTACCAATATTGGCTCACCCATACCCCCAACGGTACCATAGTTGACAACCCAAACGGAATGGGCGAGGCCATGAACCGAAAGGTTTCCTACACGGGTGATGCCATTTCTATGTACACCCACATGGGCACTCATATTGACGCTCTCAATCATTTCGGACTGAATGGTAAAATATGGAATGGATATAGCCCTGAGGAACACCTGGGTGACAAAGGATGGAAGAAAACCGGAGCGGAAACCATCCCCATTATTATTGCCAGAGGGGTGCTTATAGATATCAGAAGTGCTAAGGGTGAAAGGCTTTTACCCAACTATCGCATTACGGCAGAGGATATTAAAGAAGCCTTGAAAAAGCAGCACCTTGCGCTCCAGCCTGGTGATGTGGTACTTATCAGAACTGGCCAGGCACAATATTACCAACAGGCTTCCGAATATCTGGACAACTATCCGGGTATCAGTTTAGATGCGGTTAAGTGGCTGGTAGAAGATCAGCAAATAATGTTGCTCGGTGCCGATAACCTGAGCTTGGAAGCCTTTCCTCCTGAAAGAGCCGATAACTGGGTACCCGTACATACCTATCTGCTGGCAGAAAAAGGCATGATGTTCATTGAACAAATGAATCTGGAGCCACTGGCTGAAGATCGGGTATTCGAATTCGCCTTCATTGCCTCATCACTCAAACTGAGAGGTGCTAGTGGTGCGCCAATGCGACCTATTGCACTGCCTGTCAATAAATTAAAATAATATAAACAGTACTAAGCACAATCAAACCATTGCCTTATGAGTAATGCCAGTTTAGTATCACTTGCCCTTTTAGGAGGAATACTTTTAGCCATTCAAGGAGGCTTCAACTCCCAGCTGAGTACTCAGTTAAAAAGCCCCTTCTTAGCAGCACTGATCAGCTTTGTTATCAGCTCTATTTTGGCAGGCCTGGTCATCGCGCTGAGTCTGAAGAAACTACCAGATTGGCAGGAAGTTCAACTGATACCGCCCTACCTGTGGTTTGCCGGAGCCATATTCAGCTTTTTAGGTATATGCCTCTACTATTACACCATTCCCAAGTTGGGCATTAGTAGTATGATTTCATTGGGCCTAACTGGCCAAATGCTCATTTCGGTGATAGCAGGGCACTTCGGATGGTTTGGTCTTGAGGTCGAACCCATTTCGCTCAGGCGTTTGCTTGGCATAGCAGCCATGATAATCGGAATAATTCTTATCAACCATCACAAATAGTCAATGAATCTCATTCAAGAAAATATAGATAACCTGACCAGCCTCTGGCAATTGGCCGGAAACCGTTGTGGAGTTTTCGAACAGAACTCCGGCTACTCCTTTAGTTATATACCACAGTCAAGCTGGCCCAACAGGCTTTGGCTGACCGCTGATATTGACTCTACTACCTTCAAAGAGGCCATAACAAAAGCCAAGCAGCACGACTTAAGCATTTCACTTTGGGATGAACTCATGGAAATGAACCAACTGGAAGCCGAAGGTTACAAACTGAAATCGGAGCTTCAGGGCATGTCAATGACCCTGAGAAACTGGGAAAGACAAGGTCAGCCCATAGAGCTACTTACCGTTGGGGATGACCTAAGCGCAGCTATGTGGTCAGATCTTTTTCAACAGGCATTCGGCTATAGAATAGATAGTGCTACGGTGCTAAAAACAATGGATCGGGTGCAATATTTTATCGCCAGAGACCATGGACAGCCAGTGGGCACAGCGGTCTTATTCCATCATAAGCCAGAGATCGCAGGCATTCATTCTATGGGTATCATCCCAGACATGAGAAGACAAGGGTATGCCGAAAGGTTGCTGCACTCAGTACTCCGTCTTGGTAAAGCAAGCGGTGCTCAATGGGCCATACTACAAGCTTCCAGTATGGGAGAAGCACTCTATCTCAAAACTGGCTTTACTCAGCAATTCACACTCAAAACCTACAAGTATAACATTTAGAATAAGCATGAATTTAATCGATAACCTAAACTGGAGATACGCTACCAAGGCGTTCGACCCAGCAAAAAAAGTAAGCTCCGAAGAATTGGAGGTATTAAAAGAAGCAGTGAGGCTCTCTCCTTCTGCCTATGGTTTGCAACTGTACAAAGTACTGATAGTTGAGAACAAGGAAATCAGAATGGCCTTAAGGGAGGCGAGTTGGAATCAACCTCAAATCACAGATGCCTCTCACTTATTAGTCTTCTGCAATTTCACGCAAGATTTCAACGATCATGTGGATGATTACGTGCAGCTCATTGTGGAAGCTCAGGGTGTTGATAAGAAACAAATTAGCCCCTACGGTGAATTTATCAAGTCGCAATTGAACAACAACGGCACCAAACAAAACCAAGTTTGGGCTGAAAAGCAGACCTACTTAGCACTCAGTAATTTATTGGCAGCCTGTGCAGAACTTAAGATCGATGCCTGTCCCATGGAAGGCTTTCTTAACGATGCTTACAATAGAATTCTTGGCTTGAACAAGCAGGGGCTCAACGCTTCGCTGATTGCAACAGTCGGCTATCGGTCAGACAATGATGAGGCTCAATTCAGGAAAAAGGTCCGCAAGGATAAGGAGCAATTGTTTGAGCTCGTGTACTAGGTAGTGCAGGCTCTTTTTTAACTCCTTCCTGATTTTGAACCTAATAAGTCTAAGGCTGGCAGTCCTTTTTACATATTGAAGATAGGGCTGCCAGCCTTTATAAAAAGAGAGGCTTTTCTACACTCAGACATCTCCTGTAAGGGACTCTGATGGGGATGGGAATCAACTGGTCTGACCACGTGGAGTGGTCTGACCAGTGAAACTCGCCACAGTTGAACTTGTTAGCTTCAGCCCTAGTTGAAGCGTCTCGCTTCGATTTAATGCTCTAACTATTTGAGCGTTGTTACCAGAATCCAGCTTGCGAGTGACAACACTGCATAAGCAATAAATAAAGCTTGGACGATCCCTCGATTCCTCGGGATTAAAAAGGGCTTGAACAAAACTAGCAGCCTTACAATAGTGAAAGTAGGAAGCCAGCCTTCAGGTAGAGCCCCCTGCTACTACTCAAACCTCGTATAGCACCTCGATTAGATGTCTCCAGAAAGGGACTCCGAGCAGTTTCAAACACCATCAGAGTCTCACATAGTGGACTCTGATGGAGATGGAATCAACTGGTCTGACCACTTGGAGTGGTCTGACCAGTGAAACGCGCCTTAGTTGAACTTGCCCACCTCCGCCCTAGTTGAATCGTCTCGCTTCGACTTAGTATCTTAGCCGGTTTTGGTGTTGTCACCAAAACCCAGGTGACATCACTGCATAAGCAATAAGTAAAGCCTGGCAGCCTTACATAAATGTGAAAGTAAGAAACCAGTCTCTATATAGAGAGGCTTTATCGCACATAGCTCCTCGCTTAGAGTCTCCTGAAAGGGACTCTGAGCTTCCTTAAGTATCATCAGAGTCCACCGCGCGAGACTCTGATGGGGATGCCCCTCTAATTCGTTCAGTCGATAATTCAACAAAATAGAATTCGTTTTTCCACCACACAAAAAGGAAGTTTCAAGGTTAGAACAACGCATTCAATTTGAGGAGACCATCACCTCCACTAAATTGAGATAATCAACCATTTAAAAAGCCTTAGGCTAATTTCCTGTTTGCTTAAAGTATTTTGGCTAGCTTAGTATAATTACATCAATCTATGATATACACACCAAAGAGATCCGTTCAGAATATCATCTTAAACTTCGGTTCAATCTTCACATTGATAGTGGCTGCAGTGGTGTTGATAGGCTGGATTTTGAGCTACGAGCCAGTGCTCAGCCTTATTCCAGACGCAGCAACCATGAAAGCAAATACTGCTTTAGGTTTCTTGATAGTCGGATCTATTGGTTTTCTATTCACCAAGAAAGGAGCATTTTTAAAAACTCTAGTAAAATCTTTGGCCGTGCTGCTATCGGTACTGGCTCTTCTGACTCTTTTAGAGTACATTTTCGATATCTCTTTGGGTATTGACAGCCTTTTAGTAGAAGATGCTTTTTCTTCGGTAGTAAGAAACCGGATGTCGCCAGCTACGGCCAGCTGCTTTTTACTTATTGGTGTAGGCGTATTGGTTTTTAACCGTAATAGAGTTAAAAGTCTTATGGCCTCACAATTCATTTGGCTTTTAGTAATTGTTACAGCCTTCATTTCTATAGTTACCTATATTCTAAATATACCTGCTGAGCAAAAGACGGAGCTTTTTAGCTCTATGGCTATTCATACCTCGGCACTTTTTGGTTTAATGGGTTTAGGGCTTTTCTTTCAGACTTCTGCCACTGGATTTGCTGCACTAATAACCGGCCCTTTGCCTGGAAGCCGAATTACTAGAAGGTTGCTGCCTTTTACTATTACCGTTCCTCTAGCTCTCAGCTATTTGTTCTTTTACCTATCGGTACAATCTACTGTAGACATTCCTAGTAGTCTTTGGGTTATTGTAAATACCATCTCACTCATCATTTTAAGCATTGTTTATATCTCCATTATGGCCATTGGCTTGAATAAATCGGCTAAAAAGGAAACATCGCTTCAGCAAAATCTTAAATCTTCTATCCATACCTTGGGTAGTTTTAAGAAAGCAATAGATAAAACATCTATTGTATCTGAGTTAGATAGCCAAGGAGCTATAACCGACATTAACGAAAACTTTGAACTACTCACTGGATATACAAAAGATGAAGTAGTGGGTAAGCCATACACCAGTCTTTTGGAGCTAAATGAAGAAATTACTGAAACCATTTTAAACAACTTAAGTGCCGATGGTTTATGGGTTGGTGAGGTAGAAAGAAAAGCCAAAAGCGGGAAGCTCTGGGTTCATAGCTCTGTGGTTGAAGATAAGCCTCCGGGAAGCCCAACCAAGTACTTTATGGTTGAGCAAGATATTTCTTTGCGTAAGCAAAATGAAATATTAAAAGACATACAGTTTATGCAGAAGCTCAGACAGAAAAATAAAGAGCTAGAGCAGTTCCTCTATATTGCCTCACATGATCTTCAAGAGCCTTTGAGATCGATAAGAAGTATGTTAGAGCTGCTTAAACTGGAGCTAAATGATAAGCTTGACGAACAAACTACAGTATTCATGGACCTAGTAGACTCATCTGCCAATCGTATGTCTGACTTGGTAAAAGGTTTAATGGACTACGCCAGATTGGGCAATCAGAAGGAGCTAGAGCATACAGACTTGAATAAGTTAGTTACAGATGTGCTATCTGACATTGGCCAGTCTATTAATGATCACGATGCTGATATAGAGAAATCTAAACTTCCTTCATTGGATATTTATCCAGTAGAAATCAGACTGCTTTTTCAGAACTTATTAAGCAATGCTATAAAGTTTCGTAAACCAGATACCCCTCCTCAAATTAGTATTAGTGCAGTGGAAAAAGGACTGTTTTGGCAATTTCAAATAAAGGATAATGGCATCGGTATAAAAGAAGAACATCAGCAGAAAATATTTCTTATTTTTCAGCGCCTAAATAAGAAAGAGGAGTTTGAAGGAACCGGAATTGGGCTAGCTCACTGCATGAAAATCATATCGCTGCACGGTGGCGAGTTGTGGGTAGAATCTAAACCCAATGAGGGCTCCAGTTTTTTCTTCACACTCCCGAAAAAACAATTTTAACAAAATGAAAGCGGATCTAAAGGTACTTTTGGTGGACGATGATAAAGCCACAAACCTTTACAACCAGTATAATCTCAAAAAACTGGGTTGTTGCAAAAGCATAGATGTGGCTCTGAACGGACAAGAGGCCATAGAGTTTTTAACCTCAAAAGACGAGGAGGGTAATCATCCCCAACCTCATCTTATATTTTTAGATATTAATATGCCATTGGTAGATGGATGGGAGTTTTTAGAATTATATGATCAACTAAGTGAGGAGCAAAAAGGCGATGTAATTGTAGTTATGCTTACCACCTCGGTAAATCAAGACGATTTTAAAAAGGCAGAAGCTAACCCCCACATAAAAGACTTCAAGTCTAAACCACTGACGATAGATAAAATGCAAGAGCTTATTGAAAGCTATTGGGAGTCTAAGTAAGACACAAAAAAAGAGGCTATCTCAAAAGTTAACTGTCATTCCCGACTCCGATCGGGAATCTCCTAGGCGGACTTCATTGGCCGGAAGAGATTCCCAGTCAAGCTGCGAATGACGAAAATAGTAGCTTTTGAGATAGCCTCTTTTATCTATTACTATTTCTCGTTCTAACCCAAGTTCAAAGACATCTCGTTACTTGCATACGGTTGATTATACAACCTTGTACCGGTTGCTTTGTAAAGCGCACTAGCCAATGCTCCAATAGCAGGTGGTAATCCAGGTTCTCCAAGCCCCGTTGGCGAAATGTCATTATCTACAAAGTGTACTTCAATTTCTCTTGGTGCCTGATTGTTCCGAATTAGTTTATAAGAATCGAAATTGCTTTGCATAGGTGAACCATTTTCAAAAGTGAGTTGGCTATACAATGCATGTCCTATGCCATCTACCACTCCGCCTTGAATTATGTTCTCTGCTCCTTCTTTGTTAATTAGAATACCGCAATCTACAGCACACCATACCTTTTTCACTTTCGGCTGGTTGTTTTCCATTACTACATCCATTACCTGAGCCACATAAGAGTTATGGCAGAAGTAAGCAGCAACACCTCTATAAACACCATCTTGTTCAGTGCCCCAGTTTGCTTTTTCCTTTACTAGTTTAAGCACGCCAGCGTAACGTTCGGCATCGTACTCGTATTTCTCTCCTACCGGGTTATTCATTGCCTTATCGAATAACTCCAACCTGAAATCAATTGGGTCTTTACCAGCTGCTTCTGCAACCTCATCTAAAAAGCTTTGCTCTGCCCCAGCAGTGAAGTGCGACCTTGGAGCTCGCCATGCTCCAGTAGAAATATTTGTGCTAGACATAACCGATTCTGCCGAATAGTTATCTACAGCTCCAGCAGGGAATCTATTAGGGAAAATAGGACCTTCTGGCAAGCCAACTCCTCTTGCTGAGAAAGCTATGAGGTTATTATCCTCATCCAAACCGGCTTTATAAACCGATCTATAAGTAGGTCGATATGTTCCTTGGGTCATATCGTCCTCACGTGTGTAAATAAGTTTGATTGGTGCGCCAGCTTGTTTTGAAATTGCTGCTGCTTCAATTCCCGTGTGGTTATAAAGTCTTCTACCGAAACCTCCACCCATACGAGTCATATCTACTGTTACATTTTCTGCAGGAATCCCTAATAACTGTACAACTGAATCTTTTAAGGCTTGAGGTGTCTGACTCGGGCCTACAAGCTCAGCCGATGTATCAGTTACATGAGCAAAAAAGTTCTGAGGCTCCAATGTGTTATGAGCCATAAATGGAGAAGTATATGTTCTCTCTATTACTTTAGCAGCCTTAGCAAAAGCAGCATTAAAATCACCGTCTTTTCGGCTTCCACCAACTCTACCCTTTTCTAGGTCAGCAATCAGTTTCTTCTCATGCATTTCAGAGTTCTCTGGTTCACTTACCTTCTCCCAATCTACCTTCAGTGCTTTCTTTGCCTGCATTAACTGCCAAGTTGAGTCTCCAACTATTGCTATCAATTTGTTGAAGGCATTTACATCTGACCATTGTGGTTTCTCCAAAGTAGTATCTACAATAAATGCATCAGACACACCTGGCATAGCCTTTATTTCATCTACATTGAAGTCTTTCGGTTGCATACCAAATGCTGGTGGGTGCTGGATCATAGCCAACTTCATTCCCTCGCGTTTGAAATCTAGTCCAAAAAGAGGCTTTCCTGTTACAATTTTAGGACCTTCTACATTCTTCTGAGCCGTACCAATAAGCTTGTAGTCTTTAGGGTCTTTTAGCTCTAGTTCTTCTGGAACTTCGATTCCAACAGCTTTGGAGGCTATTTCACCATACCCAATAGACCTGCTTCCGTCTTTCTCTGTGATTACTCCTTCGCTAGCAGTAAGTTCGTCAAGACCTACGCCCCATTCTTTTGCAGCTGCTTCCATGAGCATACGTTTACCCGCAGCACCAGCCATACGCAAGGCATTCCAAGCCATCATAATAGATAAGCTCCCCCCAGCAAACTGAGGATTTTTAAAAGCATCTGAATCTAAGGCACCTTGTTCAACCACTACGTTTTTCCAAGGAGCATCTAACTCTTCTGCCACAATCATTGGCATAGAAGTCATTACATTTTGGCCAATCTCTGGGTTTGGAGAGTAGATTGTGACCATTCCAGTATCTCCAATTTTGATGTAGCCGTTTATTTCGAACCACTCATTTGGATAAGCCACCGTTTCGGACTCTTTAGAAATGGCCGAGCAGCTTGTTAACCAATTGAACCCTATGAGCATTCCTCCTCCTGCGGCAGCAGAGGTTTTCAGAAAGGATCTTCTTCCTACTTTCGTTTTAATTATAGTCATGATTCAGTGGTTTAAAGTTGTGAAGCTGCTTTGATTGCCTTTCTAATTCGCACATAGGTACCGCAGCGGCAAATATTGCCGCTCATTGCTGCATCAATATCTTCATCAGTTGGGTTAGGGTTGCTGTTGAGCAAAGCCGCTGCGCTCATCATCTGGCCAGCCTGGCAATAACCACACTGAGGCACATCTATATCTAACCACGCCTTCTGAACTGGGTGATCTCCTTTTTCCGAAAGCCCTTCAATAGTGGTTATTTTTTGTGAAGTAACTGCAGAAACCGGAAGCGAACATGCACGAACTGCACTTCCATTTAAATGAACTGTACAGGCACCACATTGAGCAATACCACAGCCATATTTAGTTCCTACCATATCTAGGTGGTCTCTTAGCACCCACAAAAGTGGAGTACTCGGGTCGACATCCACCTGCTTGTCTTTCCCATTAATATTCAGTGTAAAACTTGCCATAGTGCTGATTTTATACGCTTACCGTTATCGGTATAAGTTAGTAATAAAATCAATCAACCTAATTTACTCTACATCAACCAGCACCTATTTTAGACGAATTTAGACTCAATTCAGATAAGTCCATGATTAATACAGCTAAAAGGAAGGTGAAGATCAGCATGCCTTTCGTCCACTCGCCATCCATTTTTCACCCATGCCTTCATTTCATTAGAATTGGAAGATAAAAAAGCATATTTTCAATCAACTAAATTTTTAATCCATGTCTAACCTTTCAGAGTGGTGGAACTCACTGGATACAATCCGCCAGATTTATTGGGGCATTGCCATCCCCTTTAGTTTGATTTTTTTAATTCAAATGGTACTTACTTTTATTGGAGGTGAAATGGAAATTGATGGAGATGCTGACTTTGATGTCGAAAGCGACTCCGGTGTAGGTTTTCAGTTCTTCACCCTAAAAAATTTCATAGGCTTTTTCACCATCTTCTCTTGGTCTGGCATAGCCGCTTTAGACTCTGATTACAGCACGGCTACCACACTAATTATATCTACAATTAGTGGGCTAATTATGATGACCTTAATGGCCAGTCTCTTCTATTTCTTCAGCAAACTGACCGATAGTGGCACCATGGATATTAACAATGCCAAGGGAGCTATTGCTGAGGTGTACATGAGAATTCACGGTAACAGATCTAACATTGGTAAGGTGCTAGTGAAGGTTCAGGGCTCTTTAAGAGAGCTAGAAGCCATAACCGATGACGAAGAAGATTTACCAACTGGTTCGGTGGTAAATGTGAAAGACGTGATCAACGACAACATACTTTTAGTTTCGAAAAATTAAACCAACACATATGAGTGAATCTTTTATTATAATTATTGCCGTTGCGGTAATCTTCGTCTTTGTGATGCTCATTGGCATCTTCAGGCGATACAAAAGGTGTCCATCCGATAGAATTTTGGTGGTTTACGGTAAAGTAGGCTCTCATACCGGAACCGATGTAGGCCGATCTGCCAAGTGTATTCACGGTGGGGCCGCTTTCATCTGGCCAATCATTCAGGACTATTCCTTTTTGGACCTTACCCCTATTTCTATCGAGGTGAACCTAACTAATGCGTTGAGCCGTCAGAACATTCGTGTAGATGTTCCTTCTCGATTTACCGTGGGTATCTCTACAGAAGAAGGAATTATGACTAACGCTGCTGAAAGGCTATTAGGCCTGTCTCAGCAGAACATCCATGACTTAGCGAAAGACATCATCTTCGGTCAGTTGCGTTTGGTAGTTGCCACTATGGACATTGAAGAGATCAACAATAACCGAGATAAGTTCTTGGCTAACGTAGCTTCTAATGTTGAGGCTGAATTGAAGAAGATCGGTCTGAAGTTGATCAACGTAAACGTGACTGATATAAAGGATGAGTCGGGCTACATTGAGGCGCTTGGTAAAGAAGCAGCTGCAAAGGCCATAAACGATGCTATCAAAAGCGTTGCTGAAAAAGACAGAGATGGTCAGATTGGTCAAGCGAATGCTTTGCAAGATCAGAGAACTCACGTGGCTGCGGCCAATGCAAAAGCTGTTGAAGGTGAGAACTTAGCGAAGGTAAAAGTAGCGCAGTCTGATGCTTCGAGGATTGAAAAAGAAGCTGAAGCAAAAAGATTATCAACTGCTGCAGAAAAGGTTCAGTCGGCAAAAGCTTTGGAAGAAGCATATGCCGCAGAGAAAGAAGCTGAAATAGCTCGTGCTCAAAGAGATAAGTCTAGCCAAACAGCAGATATTGTTGTTCCTGCAGAGATCGACAAGCAAAGAGTTGAAATTGCTGCTGAAGCTGAAGCTGAGATGATCAGGAGAAAAGCGAAAGGTGAAGCAGACGCGATTCTTTATATGAAACAAGCTGAAGCGAAGGGTATCTATGAGGTATTGACTAAGCAGGCTCAAGGTCTTGAGCAGATTGTGAAGGCTGCTGGCAACGACTCTAAAAATGCAGTACTCCTATTAGTAGCAGATAAATTACCTGAGCTAGTGAAACTACAGACAGAAGCGATCAAAAATATCAAAATCGATAAAGTTACGGTTTGGGATAATGGCGGAAATGGTCCTGAGGAAAAAACCTCTACTGCCAACTTCATTTCTGGGCTTTACAAATCGGTACCTCCTCTTCAGGAAATGTTCAACATGGCTGGTATGGAATTGCCTAGCTATTTAAAAGGAAAGTCTTCTGAAGAAATTCAGCAAATGGCTGAAGATGTAAAGGATGAAAATTCTGACACAGACAACAAATAAGTTCGAATCATAAACCAAAAGCCCGGCTAAGAAGTCGGGCTTTTTTTATGAACTTAATATTCATCAACTCACAACAATATATGAATGCTCATTATTAGAGTGTCAGATGGCCAAACAGATGCTAGAAGCAGAAGGTCTTAATTTGGTTTTGAAAGACTAAATCATAGGCGCACGTGCACATGCATGAGTTCCAGCTAGTACAGTGAAGGTTCAGTTAAACGTCAATGATATACAAGCAGCCAATGTCATCGTGATCGAGTTTAGGACTTCCAAAGACAATAACTCTTGAATCTGTGGACGTTCTTAAAACAGACTCTTCAAACCCAGACTTTATGGCATTAGTTGAATTACTAGATGCTGACTTAGCCCAACGAGTTGAAGCTGAAACAGAATACTATACACAGTTCAATAAGATTGACATGCTAAAAGACTATGAATTTGCTTATGAAAACGGAAGACCTTTCAGTTGCGATACTTTCAAACCTTTAAAAAGGATATCTCTGTTGAGGTTAAACGCATGTAAGTGTTGGAAACTGAAAGAGGTAAAGGTGTAGCTGGAGCGATACTATCAGAGTTGGAAAAATGGGCTGCGGAACTCGGCTATTCTAAATCGGTTCTGTAAACGGGAAAAAGACAACCGGAAGCCATTGCCTTATATACAAAAGAAGACTACCCGAATACTAAGAAATATGACCAATACATAGAAGTTGAAAATAGTGTTTATAGATATATAACGGAAGAAGAATGAATCACCTTTTCAAAAAAATGTGAGTATTAACTAGTTTAATCCTAATACCAATCTTTCCTAATTAAGATAATGCTCACTCCAAAATCCAAAAATTTCGCTTAACCTCTCCATTAACTTGAAGATATTAGAGTTCAAGATGAGTAGAAGGGAATTCATCACATCTTAAACAAAACAAGCCTGATCATTTATGTATGAAGATTTAAGATTAGTATTTGACCAGATTATTAAAGTACCCCAAAAGGAGTGGCAAATCTTTGAAGGTATTGTAACTAATATTGAAGTTGAGAAATCTGAGTTCCTGTTGAGAGAAGGACAATTCTGTAAAGGCATTTATTTCTTATCTCGAGGAGCACTAAGAACTTTCCACACTTTTGATAGCCGAGAGGTTAACACGTCCTTTCACTTTGAGAGAGAGTTCTTAAGAGAGATTGAAAGCTTAACTTTTGACACCCCATCAAAGAAAAATATTCAGGCCATTGAATCTAGTAGCGTCCTTCTAATTGAAAAACCAAAACTAACTAAGCTCTATAAAGAGTCCGAATATTTCCTGAGATTAGGTAATCTAATTTTAGAAAGACTAACAATAAATGAGCAAAAATATTCCTCACTGCTCGCCACATATTCCCCAAGAGAAAGGTATTCTCAACTCATTAATAATCAACCAGAAATATTACAGCGCGTTCCTTTACAACATATTGCTAGTTACCTCGGAATAAGTCGAGAATCGCTCAGTAGAATTCGAAAAAGGTTGAGTTCAAGCGCTTTTTGACTTTCGTCAAAGGAATATCTAATCTTTCCTCGCTGTTTTGTGCTGTATTTAACTAGAACAGCATGAGACAACTTTCTACAATTATTCTTTTAACAGTGATCAGCCAGATAAAAAGCTATTCACAATCACACAAACAAATGGAACAAGCGATTAGAGAAACCGTAATTAAAATTGAACAGGCAGCAGCGGAAAGAAATAACAATCTACTTAATAGTCTTCTACATGAAGATTATAGAGTGATTGCCAATCGATTTAAGGGATCCAATGAAGTAACAATCATTTCAAAAGGCAACTATTTAGTCATGATGAAAAACGGAAAAATTGGAGGAACTAAGTATAGCATTGAATTTAATCAAATTAATATCACTAGCCATACTGCCATTGTAGATCTAACTTACAAGTCCGAATCAGAACCTGACATGCATAAATATTTAGTACTTATTCAAAATGAAGAAAATTCCTGGGAAGTGATAAGCGATATACCGCTTGTTTTAGAATAATTTAGCTCAATAGAACAAGAAAAAACCTCAACGGCCAACTTCATTTCTGGGCTTTACAAATCGGCACCTCCTCTTCAGGAAATGTTCAACATGGCTGGTATGGAATTACCTAGCTATTTGAAAGGAAAGTCTTCTGAAGAAATTCAGCAAATGGCTGAAAATGTAAAGGATGAAAACTCTGACACAGACAACAAATAAGTTCAAATCATAAATCAAAAGCCCGGCTGAGAAGTCGGGCTTTTTTGTATGCAGCTTTAAAAGTATATTCACCCTAAGTCAAAACAAATGAAATAGTTACAACAACATGAATATTACTCGAAACCCGCTTTTGCTCATATTTCTGGGAACTGCTTTTCTAATTCAATCTTGTGGTGATTCTAATAAAATCGAAGAATCTAAAGAAGTAGTATATACCTTGGTAAAACAGCCAAACAAGGAGTTTGAACTTGATTATGAAACAGCATTCGACCAGATAGATGGTAAATATGTTGAAATAGATGGTACGGCCTATTACACCTTCTTTAACCGCAAAAACAGTAGTATATATTTCTATGACTATGAAACTGGAGAGCTTTACCACCAAACGAAAATGGCTAAAGACGGACCAGATGCGGTAGAGTACCCGTACTATTTCTTCGATTACTATGTCCATGATTTTGATAATATTTTCATCAACACCATGGCCTTCTATTATCGCATCAACAAAGATGGGGAGGTGCTTAAACGAATTAAGCCAGACGATACCTCTGGCTTCTTCTCTAGGAAAAACATTGCCATAGATGGTGCAATGGAATATAGAGATGGAAAGCTCTATTGCGGAATCAGCCAATCAGTGCCTGCTGAAGGCGACACTAGCTGGCTAAGAACAGTGTATAACTTTGACAGTGAGACTTTCGAAAAGGAATATGTAGATGAACGATTTCTGGTGCCGAATTATGAAGAAAAGGCACGGAGGCTCAGAGAAATGGCGAAAACGGGAGGCATAAGTTCAGTATCAACATTTTTTGCAGGAAATGCTGAAGAAGTTTACGGTAGCTCAGCCATTAATGACAGCTTATATCACTTCGTTGGAAGCGAATTTCGTGGGGCTTACTACGCTGGCGACCCAGAGGTTGAGGTCACCAATCTGGAAGGCTACTTTAACAAAACCAAAATAGAGACCTTTGAAGGTGGTGGTATAAGTATTGGCCCTAAAGCTATTCAACCTGCTTTTTATACCGAAATGCTTTCATCCCCAGATAACAGGTACATTTACCGCATTTTGATTCACGGCACTAAGCCCAAAGTAGAAGAAGGTTCTGATAAAGAACGACCTGAAGTTTTTGGTGCTACTCTTACCATTTTTGATACCGTCACCAAAACTTCTGGCAAAATCAGCCTACCTGTAGAAGAGCTTGGAATTAACCATTACTCAACAGACGTCTTTGTTTCTAGAAATGGCATCCACTTTCCGAATAAAGACATTGAGTCTGAAAGTTTGAAGTCATATAAATTATATAGAATAAGTTCTTCTGAAACAGATTTAGGCCGAAGCGTTTTTTAAGGTTTAGAGCGAATAAGCTAGTAGTTACAGAGCCATAGAATTGTGATATTAGATAGGTGAACATAGTTAGAACAGATTCTTCAAACCCCGACTTCATCGCTTTGGTGAGAATTCTTGATACCGATTTAGCCCATCGTGATGGTGCAGATAATGCTTACTATGCTCAGTTCAATAAAATTGACTCGCTCAAGAACTGCATTGTGGTTTATGAATATGATAAGCCTGTCGGCTGCGGTGCCTTCAAGGCTTTTGAAGAAGATATATCTGTAGAAATAAAACGCATGTATGTTCTGGAAACACAAAGAGGAAAAGGTATTGCTAGTAAACTATTGGCAGAACTTGAGCTATGGGCTGCAGAATTGGGCTACTCAAAATGTGTGTTGGAAACCGGCAAAAGACAACCAGAAGCCATTGCCCTTTATACAAAGCATGGCTATCTGGTTACTAAAAACTATGGTCAATACATAGGCATTGAGAATAGTGTTTGTTTTGAGAAGAGCTTACGCTCTTAGCCTATCCAGACTTAAGGGCATTAACAGGGTTGCTCATGGCTGCTTTAGCACTTTGAAAGCTTACAGTGACAATGGAAATGCCAATGGCTAATAGGGCTGAAACCAAATAAATCCACCAAGGAATTGATACCCGGTAAGAGAAATCGTTCAACCAAAGGTTCATGAAATATCCGGCCAAAGGGAGAGAAACGAGAATGGCTAAACCAACCAACTTTAAGAAATCTAAGGTTAAAGAAGAAGTTAAGTGCAAAACACCAGCCCCCAGCACTTTTCTTATGCCAATCTCCTTGGCTCTTTTTTCTGCGTTAAAGGCTGCCAAACCAAATAGTCCAAGACAGGCTACTATAACCGAAAGTATGGTAAACAGCATGAATATTCTACCCAGTTTGTTTTCAGCCTCATAGACTGAACTGAAGGCATCGTCCATAAAGTAATATTCAAAAGGCTGGCCTGGAGCAAGTTCATCCCAAAGCCTTTCTATTCTGGCAATACTCTCGTTGAAGTCAGAAGGTGCAAACTTAACCATCATCCTTTGGGCATCACTACCAAGCTTCAGGCTCATGGCATCTATACTGTTCCTCATCGACTCAAAATGAAAGTTTTTAATCACACCAATGACCGTAATCAATCGCATGTTCTCTTGATCAGGCCTTTTAAAATCGTCCGTAAGCTCCAAACCAATAGCTTGTTCGGGGGTAAGACCCAGTAATTTTACTGCCGATTCATTAAGAATAATTGCGCTGGAATCAGTAGCCAAACGCTTGTCGAAACTACGGCCTGCTAGTAATTCAAGGCCTAAGGTTTCTATATAGTCATGGTCTACACGCCAATTACCAATGATAATAGCACTCTCAGGACTCATGTCTTCTTTCTTAAAGAAGGTTGCACCGTTTCTATCTGAAGGTGTAGGCAAAAAACTACTCACAGAAACATTTTTAACTGCCGAAATCCTTAACACCTCTCCTTTCAGTGTTTTTGATTTCTCTTTTAGAGCATCTACATTATTCAACACAAGCACCTGCTCCTTTTCAAATCCTAAATCCTTGTTCTGTATATACTTCAATTGTTCATAGACCACCAGAGTGCTCGCAATTAGAAATACACTAATTATGAATTGAAACACTACCAGAGAATTTCTGATTCGACCATTTTCTGCACTGCCTTCCGAAGCATTTCGAAGACTTTTCAAGGGTGAAAACCGAGAAAGCATCAATGCAGGATAGCTACCAGCCACAATACCCAACACCAGTGTACAGACCATCATTAGCAGCCAAAAAGTCAGGCTTCCCCAAGGCATAACTATCTGTTTGCCAGAAAACTGATTGAAGTGAGGTAAAACCAAGCCCACCAGCATCAATGCCACCAGCATAGAAAGAAAAACCACTAATGAAGACTCGGTTAGAAACTGGGAAATAAGATTTCCTCTTTTAGAACCGAGTGTCTTGCGTATACCTACTTCTTTCGAGCGTTTTAGCGACTTGGCGGTAGCCAGATTCATAAAATTCACACAAGCCAGCAACAGCAGAAATGAACCTATAAAGCTCAGTATATAAATATCCTTCAGATCTCCATTTAGGTTGAACTCTCCCTTCATATTGGGAGAATGCAAATGAATGTCGGTAAGAGCAATAGCATTGAAGCTAAGATAGTTTCCTGAAATCTCCTGCTGCTCTCGCCAGTTTTCTAGTGTTAGACCTGGCACAAACTGCATGGCCCATGGCACTAGATAATTCTCAGTTACACCAGATAAAAATGATTGAAGGTCTGGTTCGCGATCTGATGAGCTGAGTTTCACAAAGGTGGGGAAGTTCCAATTATTCCATGCTGGGCTATCAGCCCCATCTAAAGAACTCAGCGAAATAAAGGCAGAATGGTTCGCCAGAAATGAGTTGCTGGGCAGTTTCTCAATAACTCCAGTGACCAAATAGGTTTCATCATTATTTAGTACAAGCTCCTTACCCAAGGCCTCATTAGGAGCAAAGTGCTTTTGGGCAGCTTCTTCCGTTAATACAATGCTGTTCTTCTCCTTTAATGCAGTAGCTTCATTGCCAGATAGCAGCGGAATCCCAAACATTGCAAAGAAGGTTTCGTCTACCGCCACCATTTTCTCCTCCTTTACATTCTCCTCCGCCTCAGCAGACTTGATAAGCATGCCGTCTATGTGTTGAAAGCGTGTAACCATTTCGGCATGAGGAAAATCTTCACGCAACACATTGGCGAGTGGTCCTGAAACTGAAGCATAAATACTTCTCTCACCACTGGTGCGGTTGTCTATGTTAGCCCTGTAAATGCGATCCGCATCGGCAAACATTTTATCGTAGCTAAGTTCATAGTGTATATACAGGCCTATGAGCAAGGCTCCTGCCATTCCAACTGAAAGCCCAAGCGTGTTGAGCATGGTGAAAAAGGGCTGACGTCTTAGGTTTCGCCAAGCGATTTTGTAATGAGTTTTGAACATGAAAAACGTGTTTGAGTTTTTGAAAATTTTAAATGACCGTATAAATGATGGGCGGAAACAACGTAAGACTCCCCAGAAAAACTTCAGTTTAGCTTTAGCTGGAGAGCTTTCATATTGCTTCTCAAAGAGTTCAATTAAATCACCCTCGAATTCTTCTAGGTAATCTTCCCTGCAAAACCACCGCAGGAATTTTAGTGCTCTTTTTGGAGGTTGCGTATTCATTGACCAAATGAGAGATTAGGAATTTGTTTGTAAATGCTAGTTCGAACCTGGTATTGTTGATCTAATACCTTCTTCCCTAAAGATGTAATACTGTAATACTTCTTGCGCCTCCCCCCTCTTTCGTTAGTTATTCCACCGTAAGATGATTCTACAAACCCTTTTTTCTCCATGCGCTTAAGGGCTACATGTACCGCACTGATATTCAGTTTTCTCTCCAGTTTCTGTTCAAGCAGTTCAAGAATCATCACTCCGTATGCTTCCTGATTATGGGCAGCCACCAACAGCAACACTAGTTCTTCAAACTCACCCAATGAATGTTCATTCATGACCTATTCAATTTACTTAACAAAAGTAAAAGTAATTATTATTTTCATATTTGTTAAGTAAATAGGGAGACAATTTTATATAAGCTCAAGTGTTACTGAACAATTATACCTTTGGTAATCGAATAAACTCGCAAAACAATGAGCAGCACAAATAGATATTCTGCACTTTTAAAGATATCTAAGCCGACCAATGCAACAGAGATTCGGTTGGCATATAAGTTTTACGCTAACTCTCTGGTACTTTGCAGAGATCAAAAGCATAATTCTCTAAGCACAAGTTAGCTTACTCATGGGCTATCTATCGGTTTTATGAGTAAAGCAGCAATGGACAATGCACATTGTATTTTTAAGAAACCTATTGCAACGCCTTAAATTTAATCCATACATAATATCAAGTTTGCCTCCCTTTTCTATCTTGTGTGATTGTGGAATCAACACTCAAGGTATTAGGCGTGCTTTTTATATGCATGAGTATAAGTTCATGTGCAACTCTACTTAATAAAAGGCAGAGCGTCATCACTTTTCAGACGAGTGAAAATGTTGATTATGTATTCAAAGGAGATACTTTGGTTCATGAAAACACCAATACGTTTGCTCGAGTATACAGAAATAAAAAACAACCTATTACGCTTACTTTTATTAATAAAGACTACGAACGACAAATCAATATCAGGCCAAAAAAGGTGGGACTCTATTACTTGAATGTCTTCTCCCCCTATTGGTTGGGTTTTGGTGTTGATGAGTTAACCCGAAGAAAATGGACCTACCCTAAAAACGTTTTCGTGAATATGGAAAAAGGTTCGTACCTCCCCTATTTTCCAATGGATACCTCGATGATTTTGAACAAACCAAATAGGCTTTCATTAACACCTCTAGCACCGTTGGGTAATCAACATCCCGGTATAGAATTATCTTACCAAAGAGCATTAGGAATCAAGTATGCTGCACTAATTGCTTATCAACAATTTATTCCTGCCCAATCAGATCTGGCAAAAAATGCCACTGGTTTTAGTCTAGGGTTAGAATTGAAACGCTACTATCGAAACACCACCAATTCACGTTTTTACCTTAGTGCGAATTTAGAGTACCTCCATAAAAACCATGAAGCTGTTCTTCACTACTCTGAACCGCAAGATTTTATTCAAAAAGAAGAGCCTGTGGCTATATGGAGTCTCGTAGATATAGAAAAACGCTTCATCTCCATGGTTCCTCGGTTTGGCATAGAATACTACTTAACCAAACGTTTGTTGGTAGACGGCTATTTTGGAGTGGGTTTGAGATACAGAAATGTTTCTCATAAAAACACTCCTCATGGTTTGGTGCTTATTGCTACCTACTGGGAATGGTTTGACATAGAATACGACTCAAATAGACCTACTCAGTCTTTCAGTGCTAACCTAGACCTTAACTTCAAAATTGCTTATTCCTTCTAGGAAATAGACTCGATTAAGGAAAAGAAAAAGCAGCTCAAACCTTAGGAAGATCACTATTTTTCAGAATAGTCTATCTACTTTTATATCAAGCAAAAGCAGGTGTAGAAACCGATAAGTGCTATACGAAAACAGATGATGAATCAGAAAACTAAACCTCAAATGAACTGGATACTGCTAATAATTGCCGGACTTTTTGAAGTAGCCTTTGCCGCCTGTTTAGGGAAAGCGAAAGAGTCTACCGGAATGGAAGCCACATATTGGTATGGAGGTTTTTTAGCTTGTCTATCTGCAAGCATGCTCTTATTGGTTAAAGTTACTCAACAGCTACCAATTGGAACCGCTTACGCTGTATGGACTGGTATAGGTGCGGTTGGCACTGTCTTGATTGGAATTCTAGTATTCAAAGAGCCAGCAACTTTCTGGAGGCTTTTCTTTATTACCACCCTAATAATTTCTATAGTAGGCTTAAAGTTTGTCTCTAACTAATTGAGAATAAAACATTAACCTCTCTATTCATCCTAGAACTATAAATTCTAAATCTCTTAAATTAATTATTCATACCTAAAATATTTTCCTCTTTCATTTGTCTACCAATACAAAGGCACGATTTAAAATCTGACAATGAAAAAGGTTATACATAAATACAAGTACTTCTTTTACCCACTCTTTGGAGCAGCAGCACTCTTCTTATTTGGCTCAGTGATTATGCTACTCTGGAATTGGCTAATGCCTGAAATTTTCGGACTTACTACCATTGACTTTTGGCAAGCCCTTGGCCTATTTATTCTCTCCCGAATTCTCTTTTCTGGGATGGGAGGCAAACAAAAACACTCTCATAAACACAAGTGGGGTGGCCGAAAAGGGAAAGAAAAGTGGATGAGCATGAGCCCAGAAGAGCGCAAAGCTTGGTTTAAAAAGAAAAAAATTGCCGAGTGGATGGAACAACAAGGCAATTGCTTTTCAGAATCAGACACGAAAGAAAAAGCTGATTCAGATAGTGAGTAATAACGAACAAAGGGAAGAACTAGAAAGACAGATCAAGGAATATCAACCTAAAATCAGTTCTTTCATAAAAACTAGGGTGCCTTCGCATGAAGATGCAGAAGATATTGCCCAAGATGTGTTTTTCCAATTCGTAAAAACCGTTGAAACCACTCATAATCCCATAGAAAACTTATCTGGATGGCTCTTTCGTGTAGCTAAAAATCTCATCATCAATAAGAGTAAAAAGAAAAAAGAGAGTAGCCTCCCCTTGGAATTGGAGTATAATGAAGAGGAAGACATTCTTACTTCTTTATTCCCAAAAACAGATGAATCTGAAAGTCCAGTAAACCTATATATACGCTCGCTGATGTGGGAAGAACTTGAAGAAGCACTTACCGAATTACCTGTAGAACAGCGAAGCATTTTTGAGTTAACAGAATTAGATGGCTTACCAGTAAAAGAAATAGCTGAATCTTCGGGCCTTTCGGTAAACACCCTTCTCTCTAGAAAGCATTATGCAGTTAAATACCTGCGGAAAAGACTCAAGCAAACGTATGAAGAACTTATCAATCAATAGACAATTCAACCGCTCATGATACACGTTTTTAAAACTTCCGTAAAAAGCGAAAAGCAAGCCTCAATGGTGGGTACATTCCTCAACATACTTCTACCCTATGACTCTTGGAACTTCGACCTTGAAGATAAAGACAGAATTTTAAGAGTAGAAACTATAGACCTACTGCCCGATACTGTGGTTACTATACTCAACAGCCAAGGGTTTGAGTGTGATGAGCTATAGTAGAAGCTGTATTAATCGTTTAATTCAATGCCAAGACAACGTAGGATTAACTGGTAGATTCGGTAAATTGAGATTTATTAGAAACTCAAACTTTTTTTTATGACCACCATTAATATTTACCTCACTTTTAACGGCAACTGCAAAACTGCATTTGATTTTTATCACTCAGTATTCGGAGGCGATTTTGCTTCGGAAAGTACTTTTGGAGAAATGCCTCCTCAAGAAGGTATGCCACCTGTTTCAGATGAAATGAAAAACCAAATAATGCATGTAAGTCTGCCTATTAGCAAAGAAACTGTGCTAATGGGAAGCGATACTGGTGGCGAATGGGCTGCAGATTATCAACAAGGCAATAACTTTTCTATTTCAATAACCACCGATAGCAAAGAAAAAGCAGATAACTTTTTCAATAAACTTCAAGAAGGTGGCGAAGCCAAGATGCCAATGGCACAGACTTTTTGGGGCGATTATTTCGGCATGTTAACCGATCAATTCGGCATTAACTGGATGATCAGTTTTAACGATCAGCAATAAGCCAACCTAGAAGCCAAAGGTATGGCTATAACTTAAATGCAGTCCGAAGTTTGAGCCTGACTCAAAATTGGACTGCTGATAGTTAGCTCTGAGTCCTAAGCTTGAATGCTTATTAATACTATACTGCAGGTTTAGATCAACTACCTTAACATACAAGCTAGTTTCCAAAGGCTTAAATACGGTTCCATTGTTCTTAAAGTCGGTATATTTTAAGGTATATGTTAGAGCGTTAAAACTACCTCCAATACCAATATTGAATGCGTTAATCTTATTCTGAACAATATTTCTAGCGCTATTCTCTACATCGAATATCAAAAACATAGGAGATCCGATTATTCTATCTCCGTACGTCCAACCTGAACTATAGACACTATTATTGAAAAAATAATCTGGTTCTATAAAAGGCACACCATCTTCACCAACCTTGTAAGCATCCTGGTCATTGGTTCTTACTACTTCAATAACAAACCTGTCTACCCAGCCCGACTGGTGAAGTTTAAGACTTAGCCCCACCATACCATCGCGCCAGTTTAAAGGATTTAGTCCAGAACTATCCTCCCACAGAAACTCCCAATAATTTGTAAGAGTGACACCTTTAAACCTGTAGCTTCCTCCTAAATTATATGTACCCAAATGATTACCAAGTGCATTTTTCTGATCGGTTTGTAAGGCATCTCCTCCTCCACTCATTCCTAAGAATATCCTCGCATAATTCTTAAAACCAGTAGGTTGAAAACTCTCTTGCGATAAGTTCTGACCTCCCCATTGCGCACTATGATTTAGCCCTGCCACAAGAGACAATCTACTGTTAAACAATTGCATACGGCCATACAAATACTTTTGATGAAGAAAGGCCTTAGATTGAGTTCTATCCGAATCGAACCAGCCGTGAGCAAGGTAGGCTTTAAAAGAAAGTAGTTTAGAAAGTACAGGTGAAGCTACCCATCCATTGGTTTGAATGCGAAGCTTAGGCATTGGCCGTGCATTGTTACCATAAAAGAGATTGCCCACAGAAAGTGTAGAATCATTAAGACCAAAAAACTCTTCATCTACCCCTCCAGAGATAGTAACCAAAGGCAGCCCTACACTTACATTGGCCTGAATTATAGAGGCATACGAACCATTATTGCCTGCAGAAACTAGCCCCTCAAACTCCCAGCTTGGCTTGAGCCACTTAGCCAGTTCACTATTGCCCGAATAATGCAATTGAGAATATAACGCACCCGCCTGAGCGTCTGTAAATCTACCACTATTGTTGTGCTTCATCCAGAAAGGTAAAGCCTTTGGACTGGTTGCTAATAAACCAAAACCTACTTCAGCCTGTTGAAATACTTTTACTGAATCTTCTTCTTGCGATAATGCCCAAATAGGTAGTAAGAGCATTAATGCTATTGTGATGTTTTTGACCATACTTTTTCGACACGGGCATTTTCAGATTGGTTGTAAGAAAATTCACCGACCATGAATATTTCTAAACCTGAATAGCCACAACGATACTGTCTTACAAAATTGACAATTGATTTTTAGAGTACTAAGACAAATCTTTATTAAACGAGAATCTGGATTTGATTGACAAGAATCGAACCATAATTCAGTATATTCCTAAGCCAAACTCGACTTATTATGGAAAAATTCTCTTCAGCCTTAGAGGCATTTAGCTATTGGGCAAAGAAAAACCCCAATCAGGTGTTCTTAAGACAACCTATCAATAGAAACTTCATTGAGTACACTTATAAGGATGCGGATGTGGAGATCAGAAAAATGATTTCCGGACTGAGGAACTTAGGTATTCAGCCAGGCGACCACATAGCTATTCTTTCTAAGAACTGTGCCCATTGGATGATGGCCGATTTAGCCATAATGGCTGCTGGATGTATTTCAATTCCTATTTACCCCACGTTTGGAGCTGAAACCATCTTTGAAATTCTTGAGCATAGCGAGTCTAAAGCAATTATTGTAGGGAAATTAGATGACTATGCTGCTCAGCAGTCTGGCATTCCAGATATTATAAAAATTGGGGTAGAAATGTATGGCGTAATAGAAGAGCAAACTTGGGAGAAAATTCTTGCTCAAAACGAGCCGAGCGAACAAATACATACTCCGCAGCCAGAAGATTTAATGACCATAATGTACACTTCTGGCACCACTGGTAACCCCAAAGGAGTAATGCACACCTATGCTGCCTTCGATCAATTGATCAACACTGCTATAGACCAAATTAAAATGCCCCCTAACCCAAGATACTTTTCTTACCTGCCAATGACACATATTGCAGAGCGAGCTGGTATTGAAATGTCTTCCATATTTAGAGGTGGCACCGTTAGCTTTCCTGAGTCTTTAGAAACCTTTGCTGAAGACCTCAGCTCTGTTCAGCCACAAACCTTTTTTGGTGTACCAAGAATTTGGCAAAAATTTCAGGAGAAGATACTCGAAAAAATGCCTCAGAAAAAGCTCGACAAGCTGTTGGGTTTACCGCTCATTGGCAGCTTAGTTAAAAAGAAAATTCAGAAGAAATTGGGACTTTCAGCCTCCGTGGTAAACTTCTCAGGAGCAGCTCCAATTGCCATGAGCTTACAGCAATGGTACAGAAAGCTGGGCATAGAAATTAATCAGGCCTATGGAATGACAGAAGACTGTATACTATCTCATTTCAACCTACCAGGAAAAAATAAGTTCGGCACAGTTGGAAGGCCTCTCCCAGGGGTAACCTCTAAACTATCTGCAGATGGTGAAATACTCATAAGGAGTAACTGCATTATGAAGGGCTACTACAAAGAGCCTGAAAAAACAGCAGAAATGTTTACTGAAGATGGCTTTCTGCGCACAGGAGATATTGGAGAATTCGATCATGATGGTTATTTATCCATTACTGGCAGAGTTAAAGATCAGTTCAAAACTGACAAAGGCAAGTACATTTCTCCAGCACCAATTGAACTGGAAATTCTTAAAAACAATGATGTAGACCAAGTTTGTATTGTAGGTTCGGGCATACCGCAGCCTATTGCACTAGTAGTTCCATCAGAGATAGGGAAAAAGAAGTCTAGAGAGGAATTCAATCAGTCTATTTGGAAAACCATTACCGATATTAACCCCAGCTTAGAAGCTTATGAAAAGGTTGCCAAGGCAGTTGTAATGAAAGAGGTTTGGTCGGTAGAAAACGGCCTAATGACACCTTCTCTAAAGGTAAAGCGCAATAGAGTGGAAGCTATTCACACACCAATGTACCCTGAGTGGTTTAAGCAAGATGTTAATGTAGTCTATGAGAATTAATGGAGTCTTTTGACTTTAACTATCGCACAACCAACAGTTCCGATATACTTTCCAACAACCTCCAAGTTGATTGAAAAGTAGGCACTTGCTCCTTGTGAAGCGATTCACAAAATAACTGTATTGACAAAAGGCCAATATTCGTATCATTGCGCTTTTAAAATTCACATGATTAATAGACTCATTCTTTGCCTAGGGCTTTTGCTTTCTTCCTTCGCTTCATTTAGCCAGAATAAGAGTTTTGACGAAATGATGGTAAAAAGAACCATCAACTGCTTTGATGTAGCCATCAATTCTACCGAACTCTTTGAATCTTACATGATCGTTAATGAACTAGATTCTGCCCAAATGTTACTGAATTATTGGGAGAAAACATGTGGCTTAGTAGAACCTGTTTTTAGAGCTAAAACCATTCTAAGCCTGCACAATAATACTTTTGAGGAGTCTGAATTGCCTTCTAACTTGATGGACTACCTTATGAGCTATCAGCATAAAATAATGTATGCTAGTGAAGGAATAGAGTTTAACAATTGGACCTCTAGCCTTTACGACTATGTTCACCCTAATAGCGACTTTAATGTGCTACTTTCCAGAATGGCCAAAGGTGCGATAAACGATTTTGAAGAATCTAGTACAGAGGCATTTTTAGCATCATTCTATGCCTCTTCATCTCCTAATGTACATAGCATGTTGAGTGAAGAAAGATACTCGAATACCAAAGTACGATACCTATATGATTTTAAAGTGCAAAGCATTGAAAACACCACAAAGCTACATTCTGGCCTTTTTGGTGGAACATGGAGCCCAACTGGCGAACTAAACGTTTTGGGCACACACCCAAACTTGGGCTTTTTCATTGGTGGCAAAAAGAAGAAACTTACTTACGACTTAACTCTAAGCTTTAAGTTCTTGAATGTGAAAGATGGCTACGAGGCTAGAAGGGATGGAGCTTCAAGTCCTTTAGAAAACACTAAGCATTTTTTTGGAGGTTATTTTGGTGTAGATTTTGGCAGAGAGATAACCAGATGGGGTAATAATGAGCTTCAACTTTTGGCTGGTATTGGCTTAGATGGTTTTGATGCGCTTAAAGAAGATGAAGATGCCGGAATTGATGGAGCAAGTGTCTTAACTTATAATTTCAACATCGGTATGGGCTATAAATACAACTTGAGCTATCGCGAATATTTGGGGCTTCAATTGAAATACAACGTTGCCGATTACTCTTTAAACTCAGTGGTTGACTACAGCGGAAATGCTGTTACATTTTCTCTAATTTGGGGCTTCTACACCAGTCCGTTGGCAGATTCTTTCTACTACAAGCCTAAGGCCAAAAAGAAGAAAAAATAACTACTTAACAGCTTTAAAAGTCCAGTTATTCACAACTGCCAATATTCGAATGGTTATGGTTAAGCCTATGGTTATAATTACCCTCAACTCATCATTGAGTGAAGTTTCTCCTAACAACCAATAGGTGGTACCACCCGCCACACAAACAGTAGCGTAAACCTCTCTCCTAAAAATCAGCGGAATTTCGTTTACAAGAGTATCTCTAAGTACACCCCCAAATACAGCACTAATGGTACCCATCATAATGGCAACTACTGGAGAAAGACCTAGCCCCAGTGTTTTCTGAACACCAAGAATAGTAAAAAGGCCTATTCCGATGGAGTCAAACAAAAACATGGTTCTACGAAGCTTCTCAAAAATTCTCTTGAAAAATACTGTAGCTAACATAGCCGAGGCAATAATGAGCAGATAGTTAATGTCTTGCATCCACCCAACAGGCGTACTTCCTATAAGTACATCTCTAAGTGTACCCCCTCCAACTGCGGTAATGAATGATATAACCGCAGCTCCAAAAAAGTCTAACTCTTTTTTGGAGGCCAAAAGCCAACCAGAAACGGCAAACACAAAGGTTCCGGCCAAATCCACAAAGTATATCAGCTCCGAGCTAGAGAACTTATCCATGGCTCAAAATTAGCGGATAAAACAGATTGTCAGAAACTAAAACCATTATGTTTCTCAAACAACTGAAAATCAAATCACTAACATAAGATTTCGACCTTTCTATTACATCAAAGTTAACGTCTGGCTTTGCTCCTATGCTTACTGGTTAAACTCAACCGGCTTAATCCAAGTACAACCTCCATTCGTTGACTCGCTCAGCTAAGATTCATGTTTTTATATGGATGACAATTTCTCATTTACACTCCTATATTTTTACCTACATTTCAGCATGAAATCATCTATTTCTGTTCGGCTAGTTAAGGTTGATGATGCATTAGATATGCTGGCGATTTATGGGCCATTAGTACTAAATACAGCAACTTCATTTGAAACTGAAGTACCTACTTTATCGTCTTTTGAGGAAAGAATAAAGGCTTACAGTGAAAAGGCTCCTTGGTTGGTTGCAGAGATACAAGGCAAGGTGGTTGGTTACGCTTATGCTACAGACCATAGAAGCAGACAGGCCTATCAATGGAACCAAGAAGTAACTGTGTATGTGCATCCGGAATATCGAAAGCTCGGTATTGCAAAGAAGCTCTATTTACTACTTCTAGATATGCTAAAAGCCATGAATTTCTGTAAAGCCATAGCCGTAATTACACTTCCAAACGATGCTAGTATAGGTTTTCATCGGGCTCTTGGGTTTATGCATATTGGGGAAATGAAAAACATAGGCTACAAGAATGGCAATTGGTATAATACCAGTTGGTGGGATTTGGATTTAAACGCGAACCAGAGTGCTCCTAAAGAAATTGTCCCAATAAAGGCGGTACTTTCTAAATATGAATTGACCAGAAGCTAACATCGTTTACCTGACAACATGTAGTTGAATTAATTGTAATCTTTAACTGTGGATGAATTACTAAACCAAATTGAGCAATGCACTATTTGCCAGCAACACCTGCCTCTGGGGCCAAGGCCTGTAGTTCGTGCCCATGTCAAATCTAAGATTCTAATTATTGGACAAGCTCCAGGATCCAGAGTACATGAATCAGGAATTCCTTGGAATGACCCTTCGGGTAGAAACCTGAGAAAGTGGATGAATATTTCAGAAGAGGAATTCTATAACCCAGAGCTGTTCGCCATAGTGCCAATGGGCTTTTGCTATCCTGGAAGGGGAAAGTCTGGAGACTTACCTCCTCGCCCAGAATGTGCCCCAACATGGCATAATAAGCTCCTCAATAAAATGCAGAATATAGAACTTACGCTTCTTATCGGTCAATATGCTCAGGGCTACTATTTAGAAGGCAGAAAGAAGACTTTAACCGAAACGGTAAGATCTTTTGAAGACTATTTACCAAACTACTTTCCGTTGGTTCACCCCTCTCCTAGAAATGGAATTTGGATGCGTAAAAATCCATGGTTTGAAGAAGGGGTTCTACCTGAACTAAAGAAGATAGTTCATGATGTTCTTAAACAATAAAGGAGGCCATCCCTGAAGCTACTATATTCGTCATTCCCAGCTTGACTGGGAATCTCCCGATATGTCGGGACGGAGTCGGGAATGACAGTTAGCTTTTGAGAGAGCCTCCTTTAAAAATTTACCGATTAGTCTCTTACTTATCTATCTTAAGAGACTCTTCATCTTTATTAATCACTACTGGTTTTCCTAATCCAGTATTATTCAATCTTTGTAGCTGAGTTTTTCCATCTCCAACCACAACGTATACCAAGTTATCAGGATTCATAAACTCGTCAATCACTTGCTTGATCTCCGCCTTATCCATAGCTTTTAGCTTGGTTTCATCCTTTTCTATATAATCTAATGGCAGCTCGTAAGTAGAAATATTCTGAAGAATACCCAATAGACTACCGTATGTCTCGTAAGACTGCGTATTACTTCTCAAAATTGAATTCTTGGTTACCTCCAAATCCTCATCTGAGAAATCGGTACTATAGTTATCTAACAAGTCCTTAAATAGATCTACAGATTCTCTGGTTACATTACTCCTTACGCTTGAAGAAGCCTGAAAAACAGCACCATCCATAGTTCGGCTGTAACCAGAATAAGCGCCATAAGTATAGCCCTTCTCAAGTCTCAACTCCTTAAACAAGATTGAACCTGAACCTGAACCTAAACGGTAATTAGAAACCGAAGCTGCCGAATAATCATCGTTACCATCTTCCATGGCAATTCGTCCGATATTGATGACCGATTGTTTTGCATCTGGATAATCTACAAAGAAGATTCTGGACTCTTCAGTATTAGTTTTCACCTCATACTCCGGAAAGGTTACGTCTTTAGCAATCCATAACTCCAATGGCTCCAAAGAAGTCATTACCTCATCTTTAGAAATTGCACCTACAAAATGGAAGGAAGCCACAGATGGAGAAAAATTATCTCTATAATAGTCTTTTAAGTCTTCAAGTGTGATACTAGAAACTGACTCCATTGTGCCCGAAGTTGGCTTAGAGAAAATATGATCTTTACCATAAAGCACTTCATTGAAAACACGAGATGCTATTGCATTCGGGTTGGCATTAGACTGCTGTATGGAGTTGATAGCAGAACTTTTGATTCTTTCAAACTCCTTCTCATCCCAACGTGGTTCTAACAAAATTTCCTTTACTAAAGTCAATACCTCATCATAGTTTTTGGCCAAAGAGTTACCAGAAATGGTAATGTATTCTCTAGAAGATGAAACGTAAACACTAGCCCCTAACTGACCTAAGGCTTCTTCGAGCTCTTCTGGCGTTTTATTGGCTGTTCCTTCCATTAGCATATTATCTAGCAATGCGGCCACCCCAACCTTCTCTGGGTTGTCTAAAAACATTCCTCCTTTAAGTCTAATGCTGAACTGAGCCATAGGCAGCTCATCTTGGTAAATGTGGTATACCTTCATGCCATTAGAGAGTTCATCAGTTGTTATGCTTGGTGGAGCAAAGCTTAAATCACCGTCCAACGCTGGAATTGCAGCCCTGTCTATCTGAGATGCAGTTTTTTCAAATTCCACATTTCTCTCATATTGATCTAGATTTCCTTCTGCCCCTTGAACAATTGGCTCTTCCACAACTTCGGCCTGAACCGAGCCCTCTAGCACCAATTCTTTCTGACCCACTGGCACAAAGCTAGTAGCCAAGTAATCCTGATTTTTGATGTACTTATTGTACACTCTCATAACATCTTCACGAGTTACATTGAGCGTTTTTTTCAGGTTTTTAGTTATGTAGCCAGGGTCTCCAGTAAAGGTATTGTAGCTGGCAAGCTGGTATGCTTTGTTAAATACACTTGATACTGAGTTATAAACACCTGTCTCTGCACCTACTTTAATTCTTGCCAAATCTTCATCGGTAAAGCCTTCTTTTTCAAACTTTTCCATCCCATCAAAAATGGCATCTCTTAAATCATTGAGGTCTATGCCATCAAAAGCTCTAGCACCAATATTGAATGTTCCTGCTATTTCTCCAGAACTATTATATGCATATACATTTGGTGCTAGCTTCTTTTCTTCCACAACCACTTTGTAAAGAGGCGACTTCTTACCATCAGTCAATAATTGACCGAGCATATTTAAGGCCCACATATCATTATTGTACTCCTCTACAGTTGGGTAAATCATCTCCAAATCTGGCAGATTGGCAAACTTGTCTTCATGATAGAAAAGTTTGGTTTCATCCAACACTGCAGGCATAGGATTCATTGCCTCAACCGCAGGACCAGAACCTATTTCTGAGAAATACTTATTTACCAGTTCTTTAGCTTTGGCAATATCTATATCGCCAGCGATAGCTAAAGTAGCATTACCAGCACCATAGAACTGGGAGTAGAATTCTTTTACATCGGCAATTGTAGCATTTTGCAAATCTTCTAAACTACCAATAACGTCCCAGCTATATGGATGGCCTTCTGGGTAAAGGTTCTTGAGTTGAACGTAGCTCTTATGTCCGTAAGGTCTATTGTCTACACCTTGCCTTTTCTCATTCTTTACTACTTGCTTTTCATTCTCTAAGCCCCATTCTGAAACCGTATTGATGAAAAAGCCCATTCTGTCCGACTCCATCCAAAGCACTTTTTCGAGCGCATCGCTAGGTACAGTTTCAAAGTAAACGGTTTGGTCTGTTGAAGTTCCTCCGTTGAAGGTTCCCCCTAACTCATTGATATACTTAATGAAATTTCCAGGGCCTACATTCTCAGAGTTTTGAAAGAGCATATGCTCAAAAAAGTGTGCAAAACCAGTTCTTCCAGGCTTTTCTCTATTTGAACCTACATGGTATAGAATTGCCACAGCCACTTTAGGGTCTGAATTATCTTGATGCAAGACAACTTCTAAGCCGTTGTCTAATTCATATTTCTCATAGTCGAGTGAAAACTCGTCTGTAGGAGACTCTGTAGGGCTTTGGCATGCTGTAAAAGCAAGCATAACACTTGCTGAAGCCAGCCCAATCAGATGTTTGAGTGTTTTTTTCATCTTAATCTTTTGGTATATCTAAATCTAATGAAAAAGCCGCCCATATTGTTGAGGCGGCTTTGTAATTATATAAATGGATAGGTTGTTCTAATGTACGTTTTGCATCCAACGGTTAAGTATCGGAGAAAGAATAAAGACTATTATTCCAGCTCCTATTGCATATTGTGCAATTAGCTCAAAACCACCAATGTACACATCTAAAGTTGCGAAGCCTCTTACTTCAGAACCAGTGCTTTCCACAGCCAATTTCTTGCCTATGAAGCCCACCACTTGGAAGGCATAGGCACTAGACAAGAACCAAATACCCATCATAAAAGCTACAATTCTTTTAGGAGAAAGGTCAGTAATTTTAGAAAGCCCTACTGGCGACATAAATAGCTCACCAACTGAAAGTAAGAAGTACATAATTAGCAAGTAACTGAAAGGTACCATACCGTTTTCATCGGCCGAACCGCCACTTAACGCCAATACATAGAAACTTATACCAGCCAATAACAGACCCATCCCGAATTTATAAGGTGTACGAGGGTTGTTCTTTTTTCTAGCTAGGTAAGTCCATAGTAATGAAATAGGAATAGAAAGAATAATGATGAACATGGAGTTCAGTGCATTAGTCTGAGCTGCATCTATAATGCTTAGGTTCACATTTCTATCGGCAAAAAGAGTAATTACACTTCCAGAAAGCTCATGAAAACCCCAGAACACGGTCATAAATAGAGTAATGAACAGTGCCACCGCTAGCTTCTTTCTTTCTTCTAAACTAGCCTGATACAAAATGTACCCCATGTAGAGTAATATGACAATACCAATACCTTTGAAGAGCACATTAACAATATTCTGATCTCCAAAGAATGATTCACCATTTAATAAAGGCTCATATGAAGCCAACATTAGAGCAATGATTGGAGCAGCAATACAAGCCAAAATTGGCACTAATACTTTCTGCTTAATACCTAGAACAGTTTTATTCAAAGCTTCTTCGCTTGGTGGCAAACCTTTGTCCATAAAGACACCAGCCTTAATACCTGACCAGAAGAAGATAAGTCCGGCTAACATACCGATACCAGCCAAGCCGAATCCGTAATGCCATCCATACTCTCTGCCTAACCAACCGCACAAAAGAGGGGCAGCAAAACCACCTATGTTAATACCCATGTAGAAGATGGTGAACCCTGAATCTTTTCTGGTGTCACCGTCTTTATACAAAGAACCAACAAAGGTTGAAATGTTCGGCTTAAAGAAACCATTACCAACTACTATAAGTGCAAGAGCCAAAAAGAAAGTCATATCGCTCTCAATAGCCAGCACAAAATGGCCTAGAGCCATCAGGATACCTCCTAAGAAAATAGACTTTCTAAAGCCTAAAATCTTGTCGGAGATTCTCCCTCCTACTACGGTAGAAGCATATACGAGTGATCCATAAGATGAATAAACGGCTGCTGCCGCAAAGTCTCTGGTTACTAGTGCTTCAAAAACCACGTTTACCATATATAAGGTAAGCAAGGCACGCATTCCATAGAAGCTGAACCTCTCCCATAGTTCTGCAAAGAACAGATAGAACAGACCTTTAGGATGACCAAGCATCTGAGGTCCTTCTATGTTTTTTATTTCTGACATAGTTGATATTTAGTTTTTAGCAAAGTTTCCAAATTAGTACTGTCTGAAAAATATTACAAGGCATTTCATTCAAAGCCATCGTAAATATGCCATTTAGAAAGGATTTCTACCCTAAATGACGGAAATCAGTAATTGTTAAAAATTCATGCCCTAAATTCGAACCTGATAATTACTTTTGCAAACGATTTCATAAACAAGGAAAGTACCTATAAAAATCATGTTAGAAACCGGAACGAAATCCAAAACAGGCCTGGAAGCTGCAGGCATTAAAAAAGTTAAAGAAGCACATTGGAACCTCAGCCCTACTGAGTTAACAGAAGAAGCCATTAAGAATGGCGAAGGCCACCTGACTGATACAGGTGCGTTAATGTGCGACACCGGTAAGTTCACCGGAAGATCTCCTAAAGACCGTTTCATTGTAAGAGATGAAATGACAGAAGATAAAGTATGGTGGGGAGATATTAACATTGGCATTTCTCCTGAGTCTTTCGACAAGATCTATAACAAGATGTTGACTTACTTGGAAGACAAGAAAGTATATGTTAGAGATGCGTATGCTGGAGCAGACAAAACGCACAGACTTAAGCTAAGAGTAATTAACACTTTTGCTTGGCACAACATGTTCTGCTACAACATGTTCATCAGACCAGAAGATTATAAACTTCCTGATTTCGAACCGAACTTTACTATTATTTCTTGCCCAGAATTTGAGGCAGACCCTGAAACTGACGGTACCAGACAAAGCAACTTTGCTATTGTAAACTTTACCAAGAGAATGATTCTTATTGGTGGTACACAGTACTCTGGTGAAATGAAGAAAGGTATCTTCTCTGTGTTGAACTTCTTGTTGCCGACTGAAGATGGCGTTTTACCTATGCACTGCTCTGCCAACATGGGAATTAAAGAAAGAGATACTGCTATTTTCTTTGGCCTTTCAGGAACAGGAAAAACTACTTTATCTGCCGACCCTAATAGATTGTTGATTGGTGACGATGAGCACGGTTGGACAGAGAAAAACGTATTCAACTTTGAGGGCGGCTGTTATGCAAAAGCCATTGACCTTACTGAAGAAAACGAGCCAGACATTTTCAGAGCTATCAAGTATGGTGCAATTGTAGAGAACACCAGATTTGTAGAAGGCACTAGAACCGTGAATTATGAAGATACTTCTGTGACTGAAAACACTAGAGTATCTTATCCAATTCACCACATCAACAACATTGCGGAACCATCTATTGGTGGTATTCCAAAGAACATCTTCTTCTTAACTTGCGATGCTTACGGTGTAATGCCTCCACTTTTGAAATTGAACAAAGGTCAGGCTATGTACCACTTCATTTCAGGATACACCTCTAAAGTAGCAGGTACTGAGGCCGGTGTTACTGAGCCTACTCCAGTATTCTCTGCTTGTTTTGGCGCTCCATTTATGCCATTGCACCCTACTGAATATGCAGAGATGCTAGGTAAGAAAATGGATGAGCACGGTGTAAATGTTTGGTTGGTTAACACTGGCTGGACTGGCGGACCTTACGGTGTTGGTTCAAGAATCAAGTTGAGATACACTAGAGCTATGATTTCTGCGGCACTTTCAGGTGTATTGGACAATGTAGGCTACAGAAAGCACTCAATTTTTGGTGCTGAAATACCTATGACTTGCCCAGAAGTACCAAGCGAATTGCTTAGTGCTAGAGAAACTTGGAAAGACGATAAAGGATTCTACGAAAAGGCTAACAAGCTGGCTAGAATGTTCCAGAAGAACTTTGAGAAGTTTGAGTCTTATGCCAACGATGAAATTATGGCAGGTGGCCCTAAGCCAAGAACAGATTACGAATAGAACTCACTTAATATCAACAAAAAACCCCGGCCGTCTGCTGGGGTTTTTTTATGGCCTCTCGACCAATCCGACACTACTAAGTATTTTTAAGCTAAAGCGCTAGAGCTGCTCTGAAGCTTGAATATTCTCTAATCTGTTTAAAGCCGTCTGTAGCTCTCTTTTGAGCTTTATTTGCTTTTCAGTGGCCTGAAAACGCTGGTTTCTATAGTCTTCTACAATTTTGGAGTAAGCTGCTTTAACTCGCTTAACCACGCCACAAACGTGCTTAATTCTGCCATACATTATGGCCAAACATAAAGTGAGTAAGGCCACCAAAGACCAAAGGAAGATTGAATAGGTAAGTTTCTTTACATCGAACCACAAAAAGCCTATCATCTCTGAATTGGCTTGACTGTCATTGAAGCTTTGCTGAACGGCCTGAAGCTCACTTCTCATTTCTGCCATGTCTGACTTCACTTCAGACAGCTCTCCTTGCAGGTTTTGAATAGTGCCTCGGTATAATTTTAGACTATCGAACATAGCACCTCTAAAGGCATTAAGCTTTGAGGTCTTTATCACCTTATATTCTTCATAAGACTCCGAACTATTGAGGATTTCAGAAAACGACTGATCGAGTGACTTTTCGGTCTGCCCGTGTACAGGAAGCGTACCGATGAGAGCCAAAAACATAGCTCCTACTGCGAGTAGTTTTATTCGATTCATTATACTGGCTTTAGGTGATTAACAGGAGCAAATTAAATAATGAAAACAAAACTGACTGCATTCTGTTGTACAAAGCATTTTTTACGAGTCAAGCTTCAAAAATCAATCTTAAAAGAGTGAACAAAAAGAGAGGAGGCTCTCAAAACATGCTTTTAAGCATTTTAAAAGCACATTTTAAACATTTTATGGAACTATAAGGCGGTAACGAATTCGATATTAAGATAGGGAATAAGCCTTATTGGAAACGGATTTTATCTCAATGAAACCTTAATAGTTGTATAAATGATATGTAAAATCAAGTTTCTGCAGTTGACATAACAAAATTAGAATAGTTCAATTTTCATCAAACACAACAAATAGACATTTCCATGCGGAAGAAGTCTCAGGCTAAACTTAAGAATCATTCAGAATTTCTAGAGAACTGAGACTATTAAAGTAGACTTTAGAGAAACTTGAATTAATCAGCTTTTGCTTCTTTCTTGAATTTAAGGAAGCCATAAACCGCTATAACACCCCAGAACAGATTGGCCATAGTGGCAGCGTAAGAGTAATCCCACAAAGTATTAGCAACCAAAAAGATACTACCCAAAATATTATAGACATGATATTTTGGGTCTTTCACTGTCCAAACTCCCCTATTCAACTGAATGTAGGCAATAATAAAGAGTATTGTCCCTAACCAACCAATACCTTGAACGGCTACTTCTTGCCACATAATTTTCCAGTTCAGTAATTCCTAGCTCCATAAAAACAGAAATTCAGAGCCCACGACAAAGCTCTGAATCTGTAAAAACATGAGGTAAACAACTGTATTATTATTCTTTTACCAATTGTAGGTTCTATACTCTACATCAAAACCTCCATCGTCATACAGGTCTATTAAAGCGAAGCCGGCATGAGTTTCATGGTACATTTCGTTCCCCCACCAATTTCCGCTTACGGCACCATTGCAGCAATAGGTTACTCCATTATACTGAACATGATCTACTAAGTGCATATGGCCACTAATACATAGTTTCACATTCGGATGCTTAAGAAAAAGCTTCTTAATACGGTTGAAATCTATGTGCATCCAGCTGCCTGGAACAACCCAATTACCTTCTTTTTCATTCCCTTCGTAAAAGCCAGTGGCTGTCAATATTGGTATATGAGACATTACCATGATTGGTCTATTTGAATCGGTATTTGCCAATTCGTTTTCGAACCAATCAAACTGCTCATCGTCTAATTTACCAGTGTACCAGCCTTCTCCTACAGGGTGAGTACTATCTAGAACAATGAACTTCCAGCCAGCTTTTTCCATGCTGTAGTAGGGCAAGCTTAGCCCCATCTTATCTACAGCATAAGCCTTTCCATAAAGAATATCGGACTTATCGCCAGCACCCCAAACATCATGATTACCAATGCAATGAACTATTGGCAGACTATTTTCTTCTTTGATAATACTATCCCAAAGTTTCCACTGTCTTTCTACACTACTTTTTTCAGCACCTAAAGCATCGAAAATGGTATCTCCACCATTAAAGATTATATCAGGTGCGTCTGAAATTGACTGAAGCGCATGAAGACACTTTTCAAATTTCTTCGGAGCATCCTCATAGTCGCGTAAATGCACATCTGTTAAGTGAGCAATTCTTATACTTCGTTTTCTGCTAGAAGTACTCAAGCCTTTGCCTCCAACTAAAGCGCCTGCACCAAGTAACCCAAGCGATGATATAACTTCTCTTCTATTCATTATTAGTTGTTTGTGGTTTGATCGTCAGTAATGGTTAGCCAAGTGTTAACCCAATTATTGTAGCCTTTCAAAAGGAACTTATAAGTGCCCGCCTTCAACTCTAGTGGAGTCTGAAACTCGTCTTCACCTACCGAAACTTTACCCAATGAAATGTATTCGTCTGTTCCACCCTTAGCAAACTCATTGGCATCGGTATAGAGTATCTCTACATTTCCGGAGCCAATGGATTTCCACGTAAGACTCAATACGCCCTGATTGTATCTGGCCTGTGGCGACTGAAGTGATATTTTTCCAATAAATGGCACACCATCTAACTCAGATTTTTGAGCCTCTGGCAATTCTACACCCATGAAATTTATAGCAGTTGGGTAAATATCTACAACAGCCAAACCGTCATTGAATCGCTCATTTAGATCCGAGAGGTTAGTAACCACCCACGTAAGCCTTTCTCTCACTGTTTGCCCTCCGTGACCTTTTCCGTTAAATGGGTGTCTACCATGGTCAGTAGTGACAGCGATCATCCATTCTTCATTAAAGTTGGCCTCGCGGTATTGAATAGCTTCCCATATTCTGCCAATCTGAGCATCGGCCAAGCCCACAGCCTCCACCATTTCTGGGCTATCGCCATAAGCATGACCAATGTCATCAGTATATTCTAAATAAACCCATGACAAATCGGGCGCTTCATCTTTGATATAAACCGCAGCCTCATCTGTTACATGCTCATCTATCTGCAGAATGAATAAACGACTATCGCCATGAGGAAAAGCAACGGTATCTAACTCAAAACCATCGAAGGCATAATCTAATTTTATAGAGCCCGCTTCTGGCTTAGACTCGCCTATCAGCTTAGTTCTATTATCTTCCCAAGTAGAGAAAATGGCAGTATTTAACTCTGGTTTAAGCTCTTCTGCTGCGCGAAAAATATTCCAATAGTTGTAGTTCGGATTCTTTACGGAATTTCCCCAAACATTGTGTTTGTTTCCCCATACGCCTGTAATCATATTCATATATCCAGGAGCAGAAATGGTTGGAGTTTGGCTGTAGCCATCCTTTTCTCCACCCTGATATGAGCGTGCATAACCACCCACTGCAGCTATAGAATCTATATGCGGTGTTTCATTTCTTTCTAAAACATCGGTTGGCACGCCATCGATGATTATAAGTACCACCTTTTTCTCTTTTTGCGCTGCACAATTACTGAGTAGTAGCACAAAAGCTAGTAGTCCAAAAAGTTGTTTCATAAAGGAAAGATCATCAGTAAAGTTGAAAATGAAGTAACGGTTGGAGCCTTTGCCCCAACCGTTTATTTACCCCAGTAAGGGAGAACCTAATCCCAACCGAAAATTTGAGTCAGGTTGGGGTTAAGCGTTACTTGAGCGGCCGGAACCGGTCTGTAATAATACTTAGGCTCTTGAAAAGTACCTCTTTCGTTCACGGTTATAATATGCCCACTATTACCATTAGAAAGGAAAACACCTACACTTTCACCAGGATTTCCCGCTTTATAGTAAACCAATGTAGTGCCAAGAGAATTTTGCTCCTTCGGATCTGGAATAGACTCAGACTCACTCAACAACACAATATCTTCAATTCCGTCACCTGTTAAATCATGCTTACCGAGGCCATCGAAGTAGATTCCCTTTGGCTCTTCTTCCAATAATTTACCAGCCTTCCATCTCATTAGGTCATCGTATCTATAGCCTTCCAAGGCCATCTCTACTCTTCTTTCTCTTCTAATCTCTAGTAATACAGCACTTACACCAGGGTACTTTGCCTGCTGAAAAGGATCTGTTGCTGTGGTCATGGTCATATTCGGCATACCTGCTCTATCTCTCAATAAGTTGATGGACATATCAAGGTCTGCCTGGGTTAACTCACCTAGCTCGGCTCTTGCTTCTGCATAGGTAAGGAGCATTTCTGCCAAACGGATTACAGGGAAATCTAAACTATTGATTACAGCTTGGTCAGTAACATTCACAAAACCTTTAATCTGATGATAACCAGAGAAGTTTTTAGCCAACTGCTGAACGTAAACACCACCACCTTGAGAGTAAGTACCAGTATTGATTAGAAAGAAACCTGGAAAGGCATAAGTCTGAGACAAACGAGGATCTCTATTCTCAAACTCATCTACAAAACTGAAAGTCTCATAACCAGCTTGTGAAGAATAGAAAGAACCATCGGCCATTAAATAAGACTGCAATAAGTCTTTGGTTGGGCTCACTTCGTAGTTTCCGAAAATGGTTTCGGACCAACCGCTATTTCTCACTTGGTCTTCGCTATAAACAGCAAAGATTACCTCTGGATTATCACCAAGGTCAGGATCAGTAAACAATGAGGCATAGTCAGAATTTACATTACCTGTATTGTGAATGCTAAACGGGCCATTATCCATTATATCTTTGGCCAAATCTCTAGCTTTAGACAGATAGACGTTAGCCGAGGCGGTTAAGCCTAATTCATCATGATACTTTCTAAAAGTACCCTCAAACAAGGCTGCTCTGGCCATAAACGCCTTAACTACCCATTGATTTACAGCACCAGAAGGCTGGTTCTCAAACACATTATCTGCAGCAAACTGATAGTCATCAAAAATCTTATCTACAACAACTGTTCTTGGGTCTCTTGGTCTGGTAAGCGCCTCAGTATCGTCAGTATCAATTACAAAGTCATAGTATGGTACGTCAGAATACCGCTTAACCATTTCCATGTAAAACTGTGCTCTGAAGAACCTTGCTAAACCTTCAAAGTGGTTTAATTTTTCAGGAGAAATATCTGCACGTTCAAAGTTTTCTAGAAAAAGGTTGATAGATCTGAGGGTTCCCCAATTCCATCCACCAGTAATTGAGGTAGAAGATGGCGTGCTCACCATCATGGTCTTCAACTCCGTGTTACCTGTGGTTGCCGCATTATCAGTGGCACGGTCGGCATTGTAATTTCCGGTACCCGGAAAGTTGTACAAGCTGTTGATGTAAATCTGCAAGTCTTCTTCGGTATTGAAGAAGTTTTCTTCTCCTATAGAAGTTTCTGGCACTACATCCAAGAATTCATCGTCACAGGCAAAAACACCAATGAGGGTGAATAAGAATATATATTTTAACTTTTTCATTGTTGTATCTTTTGTCAGTTGGGTTGAATTAGAAACCAATGTTTACACCTACTACATACCTTCTTTGGAATGGATAACTATAACCCTTACCTACTCCTCTAGACTGGCTAACAGCTGGGTTGTATTGAATGGCATCATTAACTGCTTCAGGATCGAAGTAATCTTTCAAGGCAGACCACTCCATCAGATTTTCTCCACTCACATAGATTCTAAGGTTACTAATTCCTATTCCACTTGTAAGTGCCTGTGGTAGTGTATAACCCACTGTTAAGTTTTTCAACCTTACGTATGCTGCACTCAGTAAATAATCTGTTTGAGGGATACCTAAACCTTGAGCCTGATCTATTCTCTCACCAAGGTTTCTATCTGCTAACCATGACTGTAAGTGAGGATATTTAGCATCTAAATTTTGATCAGCAAGGCCAGCATCTAGATATGACTGAGAGTGTCTATCTCTATCTGCACCAGTTTCTGATTCAGCTCTGTAGAAATCGAACAAGTGATAGTAACCTCCGGCATAAGGCTGCTGATAGAAGCCCCAATACAAGTAGTCTAATGGGTAGTAATCTCTTTTTCCAATTCCTTGAACTAGTCCGCTAATATCAAACCCATTCCAATCGGCTGCAAAGTTGAACCCGAAGCTGTAGCGTGGTGCCTGATTACCAATCACCGTTAAGTCTTTAGTATCATCAAGAGTCAAACCCTTTTCAATTACTCCATTACCATCTAAATCTTTGTACTTCATCCATCCTGGCACAATTGAAAGCGCTCCCCATGGAATAATTCCTGTTTGATCTAAAGCAGCAATTTCATCGGTACTCTCAAAGAAGCCATCGTTTACCAAGCCCCAAATCTGACCTAGCTCCATACCTTCATAATACTGAGTGATGCTACCTGTAGGGTTATCGAATCGAGTGATGTAAGACCTGCTATCGGAAAGAATACCCGTAAGATTAAAGCTCAATGGTTTACCAGCTAAACTAACCTCGCCTTGATAACCTAGTGACAATTCCCATCCGTTGGTCTTCAAGTCAGCGGCATTTTCTCTTGGTTCAGTTGCACCAAGTACGTTTGGCAACTCTTTACCCAAGGTGAGCATATCTTTTGTATCTCTTCTGTATATATCGAAAGAGGCCGTTAGGCGATTATCCATAAAAGCCATGTCTACACCAAAGTTGGTGGTTACTACCTTTTCCCAAGTGAAGTTGCCGGAAACCAAAGGAGGAGAAGAAATTTCTAGAGGAAGACTGCCATCAATTAAATAATTGCCTTGGTAAGCACTCATTGTGGCAATATAATCGTACGGACCAATGGCCTGATTACCCAAAGAACCAACAGAAGCTCTTAATTTCAGCTGACTGAATACATCAGAAAGCCCGTCCATGAAGTTCTCCTCATCTACTCTCCATGCCACAGAAGCCGAAGGGAAGAAACCCCATCTTTTGTCTGATGGAAATTTTGAAGAACCATCATATCTACCGTTGAATTCAACAATATACTTTTCATCAAATATGTAGTTCAATCTATAGAACAAGCCTCTCACAGCCCATTCAGAGATACTTTCATTTACAAATTGATCTCCAGTAGCCAAGGCAATAGTTGGTAATGAGGCAGAGATAACGTTATATCTTTCTGCACTGAAAGAGTTGTATCTGTAGTGCTCTTGGTTAAATCCGGCAGTAGCACTGAAGTCGTGTCTACTTCCTACCATCTGATTGAAATTTAAGTAAGAGTTGAACACATAGTAGTTATCAATAGCATTTGAGCGGTAAGCTCTGTTGTCTCCTTCTTCTCTTACATCGCCAGGGCCATAGCCAATCTGGTATTTAGTTCTGTACCAATTCCAATCTTGTCTTCCTCTTCTAAAGGTGAAGTCATTATTCCAACTCAGCTTATTTTTAATGAAATCGATTTTGGTAGTAAACTGAGACTGTAGACTGCTGTACTCTGTAATACTTTCACCACCATCGGTTAGCTGCGCACCAATTCGACCCGCGCCAGAATTAGCCCAAGTACCATCAGGGTTAATATTCCAAGAAGTAGGGAAAACGTCATAAATAGCACCCAAACTCAATTGAGAAGGCTCTTTTCTTTCGGTAGTTGTCAAGTAAGTATTGTTTCCTACAGTCAGCCAGTTGGTAGGCTTAAAATTGACCTTACTTCTTACTGTGTATCTATCGAAATAGTCTTCTGCAAGTCGTAACACACCATTTTGACGGCTATATGAGGCTGAAAGTAGGTAATTCACGTTTTCTTGCCCTCCGCTAACTGATATCTGATGGTTGTTAGAAACTGTATTGTCTTTTAAGAAATAGTTAGTCCAATCTCTATCTCCCATATATTCCCAAAGCGATTCATCAGAAGGGTTTATTCTTACACCCGGAACTGAAGGATCTTCAGATCTCTGCTTGGCGTAATCGTAGTACTGATCATTATAGTTCACATTATCCCATGGGGTATTATCTGTAGAGGTTTCAAGAAGCCTAGAGTAGATATAAGGGTCGGTAACTTTGTTTGGCGTAACGGTTGGTCTATTGAAGGATACATAACCAGTGTAGTTCACCTTTACTTTGCCCTCTCCATTTTTTGTGGTGATAAGCACCACACCAAAAGCAGCCCTTGCACCATAAATTGCAGCAGCAGATGCATCTTTAATAATGGAGATTGTTTCTACATCTTGTGGAGCAATTCTATTCAGTTCTGCAGTGCTAGAAGGGACACCATCAATCAGAATGAGCGGATCGCCACCGTTGATTGAAGTAATACCTCTAATGTTAATGTTAGAATTGGAACCAGGGGCACCAGAATTGTTCATAATGTTTAGGTTTGGTACAACCCCCTGAAGCCCCTCAGTAACATTACTGATAGGTCTTTTCTCAAGTTGCTCTGCATTCACCTGATCTACAGCGCCAGAAAGGTTTACTTTCTTTTCAGTGCCATAACCTACCACCACCACTTCTTCAAGCATGGTCATGTCTTCTTCAAGCATAATGTTGATGGTATTTCTATTGCCAACTGTTACTTCTTGGTTTACAAAACCTATTGAAGTAATGAGAAGCACAGATTCAGAACTGGCCACTGTAATAGTGTAAGAGCCATCTTCGGCAGAAATAGCTCCATTGTTGGTCGTTCCTTTTTCAAACACAGTTACTCCGAAGAGTGGAACGCCATTAGCGTCAGTAATCTGCCCCTGAACTCTTCTGGATTGCGCAAAGGCAGAAGAACTCAAAGTCAATAGCACAAGAAAGCAACCTAGGCCCGTCATGAAGGCTCGGCTGTTTCTTAATTCTTGGTAGAGTCGTTTCATAGAGTTTTTCGAATTAGGTTTTAATAACTCAAAGGTAGGTGGCCAGTATTAAGTGGGAGTTAACCGGGATTTAATTTTAATTGAACAGTCAGTCAATTTATTATACAGATATTCAACGCGAAAATCACTGACAACACATGGGAAGAAAAAGCATTAAAGACATCAGACAGCAAGAAATTGTGCGTGCCTTGTATAAAACAGCCAAAGCTGAAGGCCTACACAATGCGTCAATTAAGAAGGTAGCGGATGAAATGAATGTTAACCCAAGTTTAATTCTGCACTACTTTAAAACCAAAGAGGATTTGATCTTCGCTCTCATCGATTATATTCTCAACAGATACCTTAACATATATACAATAAAGAGTAATCGATCTGCCATAGATCAGCTAATGGAGGTATTGAATAATATCTTCTCCAGAAAATGGAACACCTTGGTCAGTGACGATGTGTACTACAACTGCTTTACACTAATTTTTAGAGATCCGTTAATCCAAAAGAAATACAGACAGCTACACGATTCACTGAGAGAATCACTTACTGAACATTTAGAAGCCTGTATTGACGAAGGTTCTCTTCAATTGGACGATCCTAAAATAACAGCCAACCTTATCTATACGATTCTTGAAGGGGCCTATTTTTACCTATGCATGGTACCCGATACCCAGACCAGAACTGAGGTGATGGACCAGCACAAGAAACACGCCTTTGCCATTTTAGGCATGGAGTATAAGGAGGCTTAGTCTTCTTGATTAGCCAAGATTGGTGTTAAAACCAATCTAATTTTCACATCTATTCTTCAGTAAACCACATAGTACGTTTCACACATCTGCAGATTTCTTAAATAGATGACACAGAGGAAGTTAACCTGGCCCACTAACTTTAACCTTATACGATTTCCGAAAAGAGACCATGCCATCAGTATTGAAACTAGCTTCGCTTCTTAGGCTTGAAAGCTACTAATTGCCTCCCACAGAGGTAAATAATAAACTCCTGCTGATGGCAGGCCTCTTGCTACTTTCACTAATCTTTTAGCCCCACTCTTAGCGCCCATTCTATACATAGTTCATTCATATAGAGAATATCTTTCTCAAATAGAAAGCAAAACCAATAAGCACAGCAAACACACAAACTTTTTATTAACTGATTTACAATAGGTTACAAAACACCTAGAGACTCGGCACTCTCTTTGGACTTCTATTGCCGAACCAAAAAATCAAAAATTATGAGTGCAACAACAGACAAGCTGAAAGGCAATTGGAATATTATCAAAGGAAAATTAAAACAGAACTATGCTGATCTTACTGATGATGACCTTACTTACACAGAAGGTCAAGAAGACGAGCTTTTGGGCCGTATTCAGAGAAAGACTGGAAAGACTAAGGACGAGATTAAGGACTTTATCGATTCCATCTAATATCTACCTCAGATAAGATTGATAGTTGATTATTAACCATAGCCCGTTTTCGGGCTATACAAACCCTATAGAACTTAAAATGGAAAACCTTACAAATAAGAAAGTTGCTATTTTGGCAACCAACGGATTTGAAGAATCTGAATTAACCTCACCTAAAGCTGCCTTAGAAAAAGCCGGGGCAACCACAGAAGTAATCTCTATGGAATCTGGCTCTATTAAAGGTTGGGATAATGGCAACTGGGGTAAAGAAGTAGATGTAGATAAGCTACTTTCTGAAGCAAATGTAAAAGATTACAATGCTTTAGTACTTCCTGGTGGAGTCATTAACCCAGACATCCTCAGAAGAGATGAAAATGCTGTCTCTTTTGTTCGAGACTTCTTTAAAGCACATAAGCCAGTTGCGGCCATTTGCCACGGACCTCAAATGTTAATTGAAGCGGATGTAGTAAACGATAGAAAAATCACTTCATTCCCTTCAATTAAAAAGGACCTAATGAATGCAGGTGCCAAATGGGTAGATGAAGAAGTAGTGGTAGACGAAGGTCTAGTTACTTCTAGAAGCCCTGAAGACTTAGAAGCCTTCAATGCCAAAGTAATCGAAGAAGTGGCCGAAGGTAAACATGAAGACCAAACTGTGTAATCTACAGTAGTTGCTTGATTAATGAGTGTCCCAACATTGTTTGGGACATTCCTTTTTATACTGAAAAAACTTAAATTACCTCTAAACCCCTCCTACCATGAAAAAGCCCGACTTCTCTCAATTGAAAGCCATCTACATTAATTGCACGCTTAAAAAGTCTCCTGAAAAGAGCCATACTGAAGGACTCATGAGTCGTTCGAAAGACATTATGCTCAAAGAAGGTGTAGCCGTAGATGAGCTTCGTTTTATCGATCATGATGTAGCTATTGGCATTTACCCAGATATGACAGAGCATGGTTGGGAGAAAGATGAATGGCCAGAACTCAAGGAGAGAATTTTGGCTGCTGATATACTAGTAATTGGCACACCTATTTGGTTGGGAGAAAAGTCTTCTGAAGCCCAAAAACTGATCGAAAGGCTATACAGCTTAAGCGGACAAACAAATGATAAGGGGCAATACCTATACTATGGAAAAGTAGGTGGCTGTGTAATTACAGGTAACGAAGATGGGGCCAAACATTGTTCAATGTCAATTCTGTATGCACTTCAGCACATTGGTTATTCTATTCCTCCACAGGCCGATTGCGGATGGTTGGGCGAGATAGGCCCTGGACCGAGCTATTTAGATGAAGAGTCTAATGCATCAGAAAACTCATTTACCAACCGTAATACTACCTTTATGACTTACAATATGCTTCATCTAGCCAAAATGCTGAAAGAAGCCAACGGTTACTCAGCCTACGGAAATTCTACAAAAGAGTGGAACAATGGAGAACGCTGGAATTTCGAGAATCCAGAATATAGATAAAACGCTATTTTCATTATCTTTTGATGATGAAAATAGACACCAGCAAATATAAAGTTTGGAATTGGAAGCATCCGTATATGCTTCATTGGATTATCAATCCTGGCTTAGCTTTCAATGAACTGGTTTTAGGCCAAAGAGTTGCTAAAACCCTTTTAGTAGAGAAAGACAAAAGTAAATCTTTAGCAGAAGCAAGCTTTGTTCCTTGCCCTCACTGTAATGCTTTACACGACTCCCGAACTTGGTCTACTCAAAATAATACTGCTTTCAAAAATTGGTTTGGTCTCTACTGTCCAAACTGTGGAGAAACAATCCCTTGCTTTCTCAACCTTACTTCAGCCATAATTTTGGTATTAACCTACCCCGTTTGGGGTTGGTTTAGAACTAGAATGAAGCAAAAATGGCTTATTAAACAGTCAGCAAGATTTTCTTCAATTGATATGGAGAGTATAACACCCGAATTTTCTAACAAGAACTGGATAAAAATGGGGCTTATTTGGGGACTACTTATGTTCGTTTTTATGACTCTAGTTTCTCCTTGGCTCAGTGGAGAATCGATAACACAAAAGTTTATATTGGGTTCCTTAGTGATTTGGACATTAGCAGGTTTAGCTTTCGGTTATACCATGCATAAATTGATGAAAAGAAAATTGCTAACTAAGGCATAACCATTAACTACTGGTTTTTCTACATTATGAACTCTCCTGCCAAATCCATCCGCCCATTTATTGGAGCCAAAGACTATGAAGCTTCAAGAGCCTTCTACCGAGACTTTGGTTTTCAGGAAATTGAGATCTCACAAGATATGTGCGTCTATAAACTGGACGGAAACATCGCATTCTACCTTCAGAAATACTTTGTAAAAGACTGGGTTGAAAACACCATGCTCTTCCTTGAGGTAGAAAACACAGAACATTTTCGCCAAGAGCTACTTCAAAAGAATCTGGCAGAAAAGCATCCAAGAGTAAGAATATCTGAAATCAGAGATGAACCCTGGGGGCGCGAGTTCTTTGTACACGACCCCTGCACCATACTTTGGCATATTGGAGAGTTTCACAAATAGATTTATTCTATAAATTCGCTTTATGACAACCACCCCAGAACATGATCAGCGCATAGCCCAAATGACCTTCTCTTCAGTGTATCCCCACTATGTAACCAAAGTGGAGAAAAAGGGACGGACTGTTGATGAGCTTCATGAGGTAATTGAATGGCTGACTGGCTTCGATGAACCTACGCTCGAAAAGCACATCAGTAGCAAAATCACCTTTCAAGATTTCTTCGCACAAGCTAAACTTCACCCTAACGCAGAATTGATCACAGGTACTATCTGCGGCTACAAAATTCAGGAAATTCAAACACCTCTTACCAAACAGGTTCGCTATTTAGATAAACTGGTAGATGAACTAGCAAAAGGCCGAAAAATGGAGAAAATATTAAGGCAGTCTTAAGGCTTTAAGACAAACAAAATAGAAGCTATCGGGTTTGTTTTTAGGTAGATGTTATTGTCTACCTTTTGATTTTTAAGCTTACATTTTTTCAACTCAATGAATGCGCTTCAAATCGTTCTGATAGTTCTTAGCTGGATATTTATTCTAGGTGCTATTCTTCCCTCCTTTCGAATCACGCATTGGTCTGTGCGCAACTTCGACTTCATTAGGGTTCAGCTTATCCCAATCAAGCTTTTGATCTTAATTGTAAGCTTATTTGTTCTAGACCAAGAATCCACCCTTGGCATGGTGACCATGGCCACACTGCTAATTGCGTTATTGTATCAAATAAAAATCATATTCCCTTATCTCTCTTTGTTCAATAAAAAGAAGTGGCCAAACGCAAAGTCGAATACCATTTCTATTATCAGTTCCAACGTATTACAGGAGAATGATAACTGCGACAAATTGATAGCATTGGTAAAAGAACATCAGCCAGATATTTTACTCACTTTAGAAAGTAATGCTAAATGGGAAAAAGCTTTGAAATCCATAGAAGAGTATTACCCTTCAACGAAAAAGATTGCCTTAGAAAATCGGTATGGAATGCACTTTTATACCAAGCTTAAAGTAAAACAGCTCACCGCACACTTTCTGATTTCTGAAGAATTCCCTTCAATAGAAGCTCATTTGGAGGATTCCGAAGGCAATGATTTCATTTTCTGGGGTGTGCACCCGCCTCCTCCAAGCCCTACGGAAGAAGAAACCTCTAAGAAGAAAGATGCCGAGCTAATGAAAGTAGCCAAGAGAGTAGCTAAATGCGAACTACCTACTTTAGTGATTGGCGACTTCAACAATGTAACCTGGTCTAGAAGTTCGAAGGCATTTGCCAAAGCCTCTAACCTAACCGACCCGAGAATTGGTTACGGCCTTTGTTCTACCTTTCCTGTTAACAATAAATTGATGAGGTTCCCTCTAGACCTGCTGTTCTATTCTGATGGAATTGAAATCAATAAGCTGCAAAGAATGAGCGACATCGGATCAGACCACTTCCCGTTACATTCACAGTTCACAATTATTTCAGAAGAATTGAAGAATTCGAAGTCCTTGTCTGAAGAAGAAAAAGAAGAAGCCGAAGAAACAATTAAGGATGGTGAAGAAGAAGCTCAAGAAGAAAAAGCTTCATAAACCTACCCTCTGTTGCTTCTAGGGTTAGAGCACGGTGTATTTATAATCGGTAAAAATCTCAAATACAACTGTAGAACAGCCCTTTAGATTAACATAATAAACGAACCACTAACTAAGAGCTTTCGATTTATAATTGAAAAGAATGCACTCACATTTCTACAAGGTGAACCTTTCACAAACTTGAATTAGCAACTATTGCTAAACACGCAAGTCAATGCATAAAGCGGGGCAAAAGTTTGTCAAAGGTCTTTTGTTATGCAGCAATTCACCAATCACCCAGTTTCCCTAATGATCCGTGACCAACTAACTAATCTTCGATTGTATCGAGGATTCAAGAACAGTCGATTTGTAATCTACAAATGACGCCAAAGCCTATAACCTTTAAAAAATTTGAGTTAACAACTATTGGTTAACACAAAAACTAGTGCATAAATTAGAGTAAAAGTTTGTCAAAGGCCTTTTGTTATCACCCAATTTCCCAGTTCTCTCGATTGCATAGAGGATTTAAGAACAATCGACTTGTAATCAACAAGAATACACTAAAAATGCTGCAAGGTTACCTTTGACAAACTTGAGTTAGCAACCATTACTTAACTCAAAAACTAGTGCATAAATCGAGGTAAAAGTTTGTCAAAGGTCTTTTGTTATGCACCAATTCACCAATCACCAAGTTCCCCTAATGACCAATGACCAACTAACTAATCCTCGATTGTATCGAGGATTCAAGAACAGTCGCTTTGTAATCGACAAATGACCCTAAAGCCTATAACCTTTGACAAACTTGAATTAGCAACTATTGATTAACACAAAAACTAGTGCATAAATCGGAGTAAAGGTTTGTCAAAGGTCAATTGCCACAACTAATTCACCAACTTCCCTAATGACGAATGACATTTGACTTATTCACCAATATCCAGAGTACCAAACACATACTATTTTCCTAGTGATAACAATCAAGTCATATTAAAAGCATACCTTTGCCGCTCGAATTGAAGAGCCCGTATGAAGAGCATCAGAAATATTGCCATTATTGCACACGTTGACCACGGTAAAACAACCTTGGTAGACAAAATTATTCACGCATCTAAATTATTTAGAGAGAATCAAGAATCAGGTGAGTTGATTCTGGATAACAATGACTTAGAGCGTGAAAGAGGAATTACCATTCTTTCAAAAAACGTTTCCGTTACATACCAAGATGTAAAAATCAACATCATTGACACTCCTGGTCACGCAGACTTTGGTGGTGAAGTAGAACGTGTATTGAAAATGGCTGACGGTGTTCTCCTTTTGGTAGATGCCTTCGAAGGTCCAATGCCTCAAACAAGATTCGTATTGAGCAAAGCCCTAGGTTTAGGCCTTACGCCAATTGTTGTGGTAAACAAGGTAGACAAAGAAAACTGTCGACCTGATGAGGTTCATGAGCAAGTGTTCGACCTGATGTTCAACCTAGACGCTACTGAAGAGCAGTTGGATTTCCAGACCATGTATGGTTCGTCTAAAAACGGTTGGATGAGCGATGACTGGAAAAACGAAACAGACAGCATCACTCCTCTTCTAGACAAAATATTAGAGACTATTCCTGAGGCACCAAGCCCTGAAGGAACTCCTCAATTCCAAGTAACTTCATTAGACTACTCTTCTTACGTTGGTAGAATTGCTATTGGCCGTGTTTACCAAGGTAAACTGGAGGAAGGAAAGTCAATGGGCTTAACTAAGGCTGACGGTTCTATTCAAAGAGTAAGAATCAAAGAACTTCAAGTGTTTGAAGGGCTAGGTAGAGTAAAAGTCTCTGAAGTAAAAGCTGGTGACCTTTGTGCCATTGTTGGACTTGAGGACTTCGAAATTGGTGATACTTTGACCGACTTCGAAAACCCAGCTCCACTCCCACGTATCGCTATCGATGAGCCTACAATGAACATGCTCTTCACCATCAACAACTCTCCTGGCTTTGGTTCAGACGGTAAGTTTGTTACCTCTCGCCACTTGAGAGACCGTTTGATGAAAGAAGTTGAGAAGAACCTTGCATTGAGAGTTCAATCGACTGATTCTGAAGATAAATTCTTGGTTTATGGCCGTGGTATTCTTCACTTGTCTGTTTTGATCGAAACAATGAGACGTGAAGGTTATGAGCTAATGGTAGGTCAGCCGCAGGTAATCTTCAAAGAAATTGACGGTAAGAAATGCGAGCCTATAGAAACACTTGTGGTAGATGTTCCAGAAGATGTTTCGGGTAAAGTAATTGAATTGGCTACCCAGAGAAAAGGTGAGCTAAAAATTATGGAGCCAAAAGGAGATCAGCAGCACCTTGAGTTTGAGATTCCTTCAAGAGGGTTGATCGGTTTAAGAAACAACGTACTTACTGCTACTGGTGGTGAGGCTGTTATGAACCACAGATTCCTAGATTACCAGCCTTTCAAAGGCGAAATCAAAGGTAGAATGAACGGCTCGTTGATTTCAATGGAAAATGGTCCTGGTACAGCTTATTCAATGGATAAACTTCAGGACAGAGGTTATTTCTTCGTGGCTCCGGGTGAAGACCTTTACACAGGTCAGGTAATTGGTGAGCACAACCGTGAGAATGACATTGTGGTGAACGTTCAGAAAGGTAAAAAGCTGACTAACATGCGTGCTGCCGGTTCTGATGACAACTCTAAAATTGCTCCTCCACGTAGATTCTCTTTGGAAGAAGCGATGGAATACATTCAGAAAGATGAATACTTGGAGATCACGCCAAAAGTAATCCGAATGAGAAAAATCTATTTAGATGAAAACACTCGTTTGAAGATGGCTAAGAGCCTTGGATAATTGAGATAACAACGTATAATATATAGTGGCCACATTGCAAAATGTGGCCATTTTTATTTGGCAAAGCTATATTAGCAAACTAGTTCACAAAGCAATGCTGACTAACCTCATTGGGCAGTTCAATTCACACAACAGGTGCTAAAAAGATAAGAAGTTACCGTAAGGTGAACGTTGGTTACCAAAGATGACAGGCTAATTAAGATAAGTATCAAATACCTCTCTGATTTCCGATGTTTTGGGGCCAAAAGCTCTATACTGAACCAACTCACCTTTTTTATTGAAAAGTAGGTATCGGGGAATCTCATTAATCTCTAGCTGAGCTAAAAAGCTATTATTAGCCGCCTCTTTATTTACCATGAAGGAGTTAGGGTAAGAAGAGATTTCCGCCTTATCCATTCCCCATAACCATCTTTCATACTCTGTATCAATTGAAATATAAATGAATGATATAGCCTGATCTTTATAAGTGGAGGCTAAGTCTTTAGAATAAGGCATGGCAGCATAACAAGGAACACAATGACTTGCCCAAAAATCAACATAAACCAAACGCCCTCTATGCTTTTCTAAGAGTTTATTAAAATCAAACTGTTCATTACTAGTATTGATGAGACTCAGCTGTAATAAAGAATCAGAAAGATTCGCAAATTCAAAATTTCGTCTACCCCACTCTTTAATTTCAGCGCTTAGTGCATAACGGTGTTTATTCAGTACATTTTGAACCAAGAGTGGATTACTTACATCTTCAGCAAACTTCTTTAAGTAAGTTTCGGAATCCTTCTGGGGAAAATGCTCGATAATAAGTTCAATGTTTTTGGTTAGCAGACGATCAATCTCACTTTTTGCTAAAAACTCATTCGTCTTTAAGGAGTCGTAAACCCTTCTATAATCAGGATACCGCCTATTGACTTCCTCTATCCAACCTACTCGACTATAATAGGTCTTGCGTTCTATGTAGTCGAGTATTGTATTATAGTAGCCAAATCTCGCTAAGTCTACTTCTGACGTACTCTGAATATCCCATTCGACCAAGGTATTTTCGGATCCACCAAAATTTTCTCTCAGATATTCATTATATCTATACTCGTTAAATTGATTTAAAACTGATGCCCTCTTGAGATATAAAGACTTTGCATCCTCCCCCATTAGTCCTTGGCTTACTAATGAGTCAAGCAGTAATATTTCTCTTTCCAGCTGACTCCTTCCTTCTTCTAATGCATCTTGATAAATTTTCGACCGAATATCTTTCTGCTTTAAAGGATCTCGAATGGTTATATACCCCTTAACTGAACTAACAGGACTTACATTAAACTTGCTATTACCATCAAGCGCTTTGAAATCATCTAGTAAATAGTTCGATCTAATAAAATCATAGTTGAGTTCTTCATAGCTGACCTCTCTATTGAGAATCTCCGCCTTCGGGAAATCCTGATCGTAGGTAAAAAGCACTGTATCGCCCTTTTGAACAATAAAACTCAGGTGTCTGTAAAACTTATAGATATGATCCAATTCCAAAAACTCCCCTTTGGTTTGAAAAACAACTGTATCTAAAGTTGGAATCTGCTTAGTCTTGTAGCTAAGCTTCCATAACTCACTATTTATGGCTGTAATTTCAAAATCATCGGCAGTAGAACTATAAACTCCAGTTTCTGGATTTTCGGTACTACTATAATTCGGGCATTTGTCAATTATTAGAACAACCTGATCTAGAGCAGTATTATTTCTATCATCAACCTGAGGCTTTTTACATGAACTGATGCAGAAGCAAACAAGGATTGTTAGGAGAGTTAGGCTTCGGAAATAGCTTGTAGAATTGACCATCTATGAATAGTGTGTATGTACTTAACGTAAGCTAACAAGGTTTAGCTTACGCAAAAAGGAAATAAGAGAAGCGATTCTTTTTCTGCATAAAAAAAGGCTATCAAATGACAGCCTTTTATATCTTTTCTTTTAAGTGCTTTAATCAGCTTTCCAAGCAACTTGCTTAGCAGACTCTCCTATGGTAACTATTAGTCTGGTTGGCCCAGGAACCAATACTAGCTTTACTTCCTGATCTCCGAACTGCTTAACAGTAACAGGTACTCCTTCACCATATTCAATATCATAACTATACCTACCCTTATGGTCTTTTTGATTTCTTATGTAGTTCTTAGCAAAATAAGCTATTGGCAGAAGTACATCATTGTCTGGACAGAACTTATCATGAACACCTTCAATGGCGTCTTCTAAGTATTCACCAAACTCCTCAATGAAGTCATCTTCCATATCATGCAACTCCTCTTCCAAATCGTCATAGCGCTCATCGCTATAATCTAGTTCATCCAGCTCATTAATCTTATCTGCAATCTTCGCGAAGTCTTCGTTCAGTTTATTGATGTCCATGAATTGTTGTTTTTTGCAAAGCTGTTGAGTTCAATTTCAAATTCCAAACTATCAAAACGTTAATCGTCATTTACCCATGAGAAACTATCAAACAACCACATAAAATCGGTTTTCCTTTCACCATATGGTTCGTACTTCTATTTTTGAAAAGCATTAATGGGGAAACGTTTACAGCACAGTTTTTTAAACGAATTCCAATTCATCTAAAATTTAGATGATATTCAACCGCAGAATTACCTACAGCTATGATAGACCAAGCAATTCAGGAAAAAGTAGACAAGTGGCTCAACTCAGCCATAGACGATGAAAGCAAAGCAGCCATCAGAAATATGAACGAAAATGAGTTGGCCGACTCATTTTATAAAGATTTAGAGTTTGGAACAGGTGGTTTGCGCGGTGTAATGGGAGCCGGTTCAAACAGAATGAACAAATATACCGTAGGTATGGCAACTCAGGGCTTGGCCAATTACTTAAAGAAGTCTTTTCCTGATGAAGAAATTAATGTAGCTATTGCTCACGATAGTAGAAACAACAGTAGGTTTTTCGCAGAAACAACCGCAGCAGTTTTCTCGGCAAACAATATTCATGTCTACCTATTTGAAGACCTTCGTCCCACGCCAGAATTGTCTTATGCTATCAGAAAGCTTGGTTGCAAAAGTGGTGTGGTGCTTACAGCTTCTCACAACCCGAAAGAATACAATGGCTACAAAGCTTATTGGGACGATGGCGCTCAGGTAATTGCTCCGCACGACAAAAATATCATTCAGGAAGTGCAGGCCATTTCTGGTGTAGAGCAAGTTAAGTTCGAAAAGAACGATGCCAAAATTGAAAGCATTGGCAGAGAAATAGATGAAGCCTATTTGCAAGAAATCCTGAACCTCACGCTTGCTCCTGAGGTAATTGAAAAGCAACATACCTTAAAAATTGTTTTCTCGCCCATTCATGGTACTGGAATAACACTTATTCCGGAGGTGTTGAAAAGAAAGGGTTTTGAAAGTGTTACTGTTGTTGAAGAACAGGCTATTCCTGATGGCAATTTTCCAACCGTAGTATACCCTAACCCAGAAGAAAAGGAAGCCATGAGTTTGGCTCTCAAAAAGGCAGATGAGATTCATGCAGACTTGGTGATGGCAACTGACCCAGATTCTGACCGAGTTGGGATAGCCGCAAGAAATAAACAGGGTGAATACGAAATATTGAACGGTAACCAGGCTGCCTCTATTCTTATTTACTATTTACTCACCAAATGGAAAGAGAATGGCAAGTTGAACGGAAAGCAAATGATCATTAAGACCATTGTTACTACCGACTTGTTAGATAAAATGGCTGCTAGCTTTGGAGTAGACTGTCCGAGTACCTTAACGGGCTTTAAGTTTATTGCTGCGCTAATTAAACAAGAAGAAGGCAAAAAGGAATTTATTGGCGGTGGCGAAGAAAGCTATGGCTACATGATAAGCGATTTTGTTCGCGACAAAGATGCTATTGCATCGTGTGCCATGTTGGCTGAGATGTGTGCTTGGGCTAAAGACCAAGGCATGACTGTCTTTGAGCTTTTAGCCAAGGTTTATGAGGAATTTGGCTTTTATCTAGAAGACTTGGTTTCCCTAACCAAAAAGGGCATGAAAGGTGCTGAAGAAATTCAGCAAATGATGACTGATTTTAGAACGAATACTCCTCAAACCTTGGCAGGATTGAAAGTGGTAGAACTGCTAGACTATCAATCTTCAAAATCTAAAAACCTAAATTCGGGAGAAGAATCAGATATAGACCTTCCAAAGTCTAATGTACTGCAATTCATTTTAGAAGATGGTTCAAAAATCTCTGCTAGACCATCGGGAACAGAGCCTAAAATTAAGTTCTACATCAGCGTAAATCAGTCTTTAGAATCTAAAGAGCAATACGATGAAGTTAAGAGCACACTTCAAAATAAGATTGGTCAAATTAAAAGTGAATTGGGCTTATGAGTAACATTTTAGAGTCACTATCAGCGCTTTATGAGCGAGATCTAGACCTTCTGCTAAATGAGCTAAAGGCGTATAAAAAAGAGGAAAACTTGTGGGTAGTAACCGGAGATATCTCTAACTGTGGTGGCAACCTTGTACTTCATCTTTGTGGTAACCTAAGGCACTTTATCGGTGCTATGCTGGGTGGCTCCAGTTACATACGACAGAGAGATGATGAGTTTTCACTTAAAGATGTAAAAAAGTCGGAACTGGTAAGCCAGATCAAAGAAACTAAGAAATCTGTTATTGAAACACTCCAAGAGCTTTCGGAAAACAAGCTAGATGAAGTTTACCCGATTAACGTCTTTGGAAAAGAAATGACAGTGCTATTCTTTTTGCAGCACCTCCATGCTCACTTAAACTACCACTTAGGCCAACTGAACTACCACCGCAGACTGCTCGACAAATAAATTCAATGTTTCAACAAAACATAGCGCTAAAGCCATTCAACACATTTGGAATTGAAGCAAGTGCCTCACAGTTTTTTGCCTTTCAAGATTTAGACAGTCTTCAACTGGCACTTAAGCATGCTGCTAAGGCTCCGCTCTTAGTTTTAGGTGGAGGAAGCAATATCTTACTCACCCAAGATTTCGATGGTCTAGTACTCAAAAATGAGTTAAAAGGGATTAAACTGTTGAACGAAACAAATGAGCACTTCTTTATTGAAGTTCAGGCAGGAGAAACTTGGCATGAATTCGTGCTTACTGCTATTGCTAACAATTGGGCTGGGGTTGAAAACCTCTCGCTTATTCCGGGCACAATGGGTGCAGCGCCAATGCAGAACATTGGTGCTTATGGAGTTGAGATAGAGCAAGTTTTTGACCACTTAAAGGCTGTGGAAATAGCAACAGGTGAGTTGCATGAATTCAAGCATTCTGATTGTCAATTTGGCTACAGAGAAAGTGTATTTAAGCGGGAGCTTAAAGCAAAATTCATTATTACTTCTGTTACGCTTAGACTCAATAAAACTCCTGATTTCAATACCTCATATGGGGCAATTCAAGAAACCCTTGATACAATGGAGGTTAATGACTTAAGCATTAAATCTATCTCTGATGCTGTCATTAATATCCGCCAGAGCAAGCTACCAGACCCTAAAGAAATAGGCAACGCAGGTAGCTTTTTCAAAAACCCCACCATAGACAAGCTAGACTATGAAGGTCTTAAGGCTGAATTCCCTTCTATACCTGGTTATCAATTACCAGATAATAAGGTCAAAGTTCCTGCTGCCTGGCTTATTGAACAAACTGGCTGGAAAGGCAAGACTTTCGATAATATTGGAGTGCATAAAAAACAACCTTTGGTACTAGTCAATTATGGAGGTGGCCAAGGTGCAAAAATTAGAGATTTAGCTTTCGAAATATTGGATTCAGTGAGTACCAAATTCGGTATTGAACTACATCCTGAGGTAAATATTATTTAAGGGTAAAACCTCTTTTTATACTTTTTTTGTTTCGGCTAGGCTTTTCAATTGAAAGCAGTAAATTCACGCCTGCTTTTTCAATCATGAGCAAAAGAACTCCCGCCCTCGGCTTTATATTCATAACTGTTCTGATAGACGTTATCGGTCTAGGATTAGTCATACCCATTTTTCCTGAGCTCTTAAGTCAGCTAGGAAATATGACTTATGGTGAAGCTTCATTAACAGGAACGCAGCTTGTAACGGCTTATGCTATAATGCAGTTCATTTGCGCTCCTATATTAGGTGGTTTAAGTGATAAATACGGAAGACGACTCGTGCTTCTTATTGCCTTACTAGGCTTGGCAATAGACTATCTGTTTCTAGCCCTTGCTCCTACAATTACTCTATTATTTGTAGGCAGAATCATTGCTGGAATCTGCGGAGCTAGTTTTACAACGGCCTCTGCTTACATAGCCGATGTAAGTCCTCCAGAAAAGCGTGCGAAGAACTTCGGAATGATTGGTGCTGCATTCGCACTCGGTTTTATCATAGGCCCAGCTTTAGGCGGTCTTTTAGGGTCTGTCAGTTTGAGGTTTCCATTCTTTATTTCCGCAGGTTTAACCATGCTCAATTTCATTTATGGGCTATTCTTTTTACCAGAATCGTTACCTAAAGAAAACAGAAGAGAGTTTAGCTGGAAGCGTGCAAATCCTGTAGGTTCGTTAAAACAGCTTCAAAAGAATCCTATTATTATTGGCTTAGCTGTTGCCTTGTTTTTCTTGTATTTAGCCAGTCACTCGGTGCAATCTCAATGGTCTTATTTTGGAGCAGAAATGTTTGGTTGGGCGTCCAAAGAAATTGGCATCTCTCTAACTGTAATTGGAATAATGGTGGCCATTGTTCAAGGTGGCCTTATCGGAGTTGTCAGTAAGAAACTTGGCAACAAAAAAACTATCTATTTAGGCCTTTTCTTTAACCTTGCCGGTCTTATTCTATTCTCTATAACCACCAGCGAAACCATGCTATACTCCTTTCTGGGAGTTTATGTTTTAGGAGGTTTAGCCGGGCCAACACTTCAGGCATTAATGTCATCTCAGGTGCCAAACAGTGAACAAGGAGAGCTTCAGGGCGGTCTCACCAGCTTAATGAGCTTATCTTCCATATTTGGCCCAATTATGATGGGCTTTACATTCAAAACATTTACAGTTGGTGACAACTATTTTCCTGGAGCTCCTTTTGCCTTAGGAGCATTCTTTTCATTGATATGCCTCGTTTTAAGCTACAGAACTTTGAGAAAGGTTAAGGAAACTAAAACGGAAGCAGAGTCCATTCCTGCTCAGGCCTAAACCATTCAGGTAGGCTGTAGTTAATTCTTTTGTACATTTGACCTTTTAAAAAGCACAAGAATTGAATTACCTACCATTAAATATCACCTCAGAAACTAATAAGCTAAAAACTGTTATTCTCGGAACTGGTACCGATCAGGGTAAACCTTACGAGATTAACCCAGTGGCTAAAATGCACAAACAGCAAGGCACCTACCCTACTCCTGAAGATATTCAGGAAGAAATTGCCGGTGCCAAGAAAACACTGGAGGCTTTAGGTGTTAAGGTAATTCAGCCCACAAATCTTAGTGCTAAAAAACAGATTTTCACCAGAGACATTGGCTTTGTAATTGACAATAAGTTTGTGATTGCCAATATGAAGGAACCTTTGAGACAAGGTGAGATTGAGGGAATTGCTTTTGTACTTGAACAGATGAACCCTGATGATGTCATTCGTATCCCTGAGGGTGCCACCATTGAAGGCGGAGATGTGCTAGTACATGGTGAACATGTCTTTGTAGGCATCAGCAAAAGAACCAACCAAAAAGGCTTCGATTACTTAAAAGCACAGTTTCCGAATAAGAAGTTTCATGCTTTAGAGCTTGTAGTAAGTGACGATCCTGCAGTAAACATTCTTCATTTAGACTGCGCCTTTCAACCTGTTGGAAGTGGCTTTGCCATATTTCATGAAGAAGGCTTTGTGAATAAACCTGAAATCATCTTTGAGGTATTTGGAGAAGAGAACCTTATACCGGTTAGTCAAGCTGAGAAAAATCAAATGTTTCCTAACATCTTCTCTGTAGGGCCAAATGATGTATTGATAGAACGCAACTTTTCCAGACTCATTCAAGAGTTAGAGAAAAGAGGCATCACTTGTCACCCCGTAAAGTATAGCGAAACCTCTAAACTTAGTGGCCTGCTCCGCTGCTCAACCTTACCATTGATCAGAGACTAAGTATGATATAATGTCTTAGCACTTTGTGATCTAACTTGCTTCGCTGAGTAAAGACTAGTAAACTATCTTAGATAGGGGAAAACCCACTCATTTCGAGATGCTGACTTTATGTATTTCTTGATGAGTCCTGCTACTGATTTTTTCTACCTGAGGCTGAACCTTTTTCTGAAGCTTTGCTGTTCGTCATTCGGCAGACACAATCCTGCAACTGTGTCAATTTGAAGCGCGTTTCTGCTTTAGATGTTAAAAAGCGTGCGAGAGTTGCTAATAAGGTCATCCAGAAAACCTGAATAAAAACCGCTCGTAAGAAAATGCAGAAAAAACAGGAATTATTGCTCTTTGAAATAGATTTTCGCGTCAATAAATGCGTTAGATAAAAAATAAATGAAATAACCAGAGTTTGTTTAGCGACCCTCGTTTTTAATTTAATAGTTGAATACAGGAATGACTCTGTAACAAAAAAGGGCTCTCTCGAGCCCTTTTTTAATTATCAACACCTTATCATCTAATAGTCTACCCTATTATTATTTTCATCAATAAAATAAAGCTCAACGCGTCTGTTGAATGCCCTACCCTGAACGGTTCTGTTGGTAGCAATAGGAATATCTTCACTAAACGTTTTGGTTGCTAGCTGGCTAGGATTCACCCCTTTATTCACCAAGTAATTATAAACCTCTGTATATCTTCTTTCTCCTAAGGCTACGTTGTACGGATTAGTACCGTAAGCATCTGTGTGGCCTGCTACCATCACTCTTAGGTCTCTTCTTCTCTTCAATAGCTCTGCTGCCTCGTCCAGCCTTTCAAAGAACTCTGACTTCACATTATGCTTATCGAAATCGAAGAATACATTTGGCAACTCTATGGTCTCAGGAGTAACTGCTGGCACTACTGCTGCTTTCTTCTCTTCTACCACAGGGACCTCTTCAACAGGACTCTCTTCTTCCACTTCAGGCCCTGGCTCTACTTCTGCCACAGCAACAATACCTTCGGTAGAAACCTCTTCTACTGGCACGTTGGTAGGGTCTAAGTCAAAACTGTTGATCATTTTAACGTAGATGTCCTTCTCCACCTTATCGCAACCAATGTAGAAATCTTGCTCTATATCGAACTCATCTCTAAATAACACTCTAATGGCATGAGTTTTCTCATAAACTACCTCATCGTCTTTAGAAACGGTAAGTGTGAAATCTCGCTCAATCGGCATGGTCATTTTATATACGCCAAACTCATTGGTAGTTGTCGTCAGTTCTTCTCCGTCTTCAGTAGTCACTTTCACCTCTGCAAAAGCCACTGGAGTTTCGTTATCACAGTCTAGCAACTTGCCCTGAAGCTGAGACTTGTTGAACATAATGATTCTGTAAATATCAACCTGTCCGTAACCATCAGGACGGCTAGAAGACAGATAGGCATTCTTTCCATAAAGCGTAAAGAATGTGTCATCGTTTGGCAGGTTAATAGGAGCTCCCATATTCTCAGGCTCAGAGAATTTACCTGTTGCACTATCTATACGAGTCATGAAAATATCATAACCTCCCATTGAATCGTGCCCTTGAGAAGAGAAATAAAGCGTGCCATCGCCTGCCACAAACGGAGCATCTTCTCTTTCTGGAGTATTCAATTCTTCAATAAAGTAAGGCTTGCTCCATTTACCTGTAGCGTCTTTATGGACAATGTATAGGTCGGAGTTCTCTTCATCGTTCCCAAAACTTGAGGCATAAATCATTGAGTTGCCATTGTTATAAAGGAAGGCGTGAGAGTCCCACTTATTGGTATTAATTGGCAAAGCTTCTCTTTTTCCCCACTTTCCGTTAGGGTCTCTATATGAGATGTACAGGTCTTCGTCATAAAAAGTTAGAAGAGTGCTATCTCCATTGGTCAACTGAACCGGAGCCTCATTGGCATCGGTTGCCGAAAAACCATCTAGTGGTCTGTCTTTCTTCCACTTGTCCAAATCATCCATCTCGGCAGTCATTACCATTTCGTAGTTTTCACCATCATCGGCAATTTTACCAAGTCCTTGTCTTCTGGCAGTAAAGTAAATACCCATTTGGTTATCCGTTACCACCTGAGAGTATTCGTTACCTTCCGTATTTACGTTTGGCCCAAGGTTTTTAATAATAATATCTTTCGGGTTAGACAGATACTTTCTGGCGTTCTGAATTTTATTGAAAAGTGTATACCAATCGGCCTGATCTTGCTCTTCTAAGCTGCTCGGATTCAATCTGCGCAGTGTTCTTTCAGCGTCATCAACGCGCTCTGCAACCAAGTATGCTTCAGCATAAGGAATCCAGTAATAAGGAAGCTCTTCAGCAAATGGTGCCGACTGTTGAAACAGCTCAAAGGCTTTATCCATTCTATAGCGTTTTGTGTGGCAGATAGCTGCCAACCACATAGCTTCATGATTTTTCTTCTTCTTTGATAGAATTGGTTCCAATTCTTCAAGCGCCACTTCCCAGTCTTCTTCGGCCATGGCACCATAAACTTTATTCAAGTTTTGGGCGAATGCCGTAGAGGCTACTAAACTGAGAATGAACAGAACGATTAGTGATCTCTTCATAGTTTGTCTGATTGATGATTCTAATAAAAGTTGACAGGCTAGTCGTCAGTATCGATGGTTGTTGAGGAGGGTGTTCCGCGAACACAGCTTAAAGATATCAAAAAACTAAGATTCTACACTTAGTCACCTCAAAAATGTAGTTGGCACCTACCTTTAAAACCAAGTACCATGTTACTATTCTCAGATAATTTTTCACTGCTGTAAAACACCACTAATTTGCGACCTGAGTATCTAGCACGATTGAGATAAACACCTCCCATAAAGGTGCTGCTGCTCACTGTTACCTCGAATTTATTTTCTTCTAATTGAGGGGTTAAATCTTCTGCCCGAATAAAGTGCTTTTGACCATCTAAGCTTATCTCGTTTACTCTTCCAAAAAATTGTGCAACCTCTAAAGTCTTCGGCTGCTTGTAGACTGTTTCGTTGTCTCCAATCTGAACAAGCCTACCCTCTTCAACATATGCTATGCGATCGGCTATGAGCAATGCATCTCTGGTATCATGACTAACCAGGATTAAAGACAAGCGCTCTTTCTTTACAATCTCGGTAAGCTCCAATAGCAAGTCCTCTTTAATAATAGGGTCTAAATTGCTAAAGGGCTCATCCATCAGTAATAACTTAGGATCATCGGCCAAAGCCCGGGCCAAAGAAAGCCTCTGCTGCTGACCACCAGAAAGCTCATGGGGCATTTTCTCTGCTAAAGTGCTCAACCCGCAAGTATCTAGGAGTTCTTCGCATCTTTCGGCCTGATATTCCTTATTGAAATGAAGTAGTTTATACTTTACATTTTCAGCAACTGTCATGTTTGGTTTTACCTGAAAGTCTTGAAAAACCATCTTTATCTTATCGTGACCCGCTATTAGCTGTTCCTCGGGATTCTTAAGCGGTTTTCCATCAAACTCTACCACCCCAGCATCTGGTTTCATCAATCCTGCTAGCATTCTCAGCAGAGTACTTTTACCAGAACCACTTTTACCAACTACAGCCAACACCTCGCACTCCTTTAAGGAGAATGAAATATCTACAACAGCACTTAAGCTTTCTCCTGAGTATTTTTTATGAAGGTTTTTGACTTTCAGCATAAACTGCAAAAATAAAAGGCTGCTTTCTTTTAATTGAAAACAGCCTTTTATAATCTTAAAGGATTACTTCTTGTATGTAATTCTATAGATACAATGGTTTACATCGTCTGACACTAAAATAGAACCATCAGGCATTTCCATAATATCTACTGGTTTGCCCCAGCCTTTATTATTTTCAGTGTCTAACCAACCATCTGCAAAAATTTCACTTTTCACTACTTTATCGTTTTCAATCTGCACAAAGCGAAGTTGATAGCCAATATGACCTGCATCAGGGGTTCTATCCCATGATCCATGCTGTGCAACAATTATATTATTCTTGTATTTAGCAGGAAACATATTGCCTTCGTAGAACCTCAATCCTAATGGAGCACTATGAGGCTCAAATTTGTAAGCTGGCTCAGTGAACTTATCTCGAGGATATTTCTTGCCAAATTCTTTGTCTGGAATATCTCCTTGATGCCAGTAAGGAAAGCCAAAGTGCATACCCGCCTTTGGAGCAAAGTTAAGTTCACAAGCCGGAATATCGTCACCCATAAGGTCTCTACCATTATCCGTAAACCACATATTATTGGTTTTTGGATTCCAAGTAAACCCAACTGAGTTTCTCACGCCCTTTGCGTAAATCTCCATATTAGAACCATCAGGATCCATTCGGGTGATTGTTGCGTAAACTGGGTTTTCCTCTTCCTTATCACATACGTTACATGGGGCACCAACTGGCACATAAAGCTTACCATCGGGCCCGAAAGCAATGAACTTCCATCCATGATGACCGTCAGTTGGATATTGGTCATAAATAACCTCTGACTTAGGATCACTTAGGTTCTCCATAATACTTGGGAAACGGTGAATTCTGTTGATTTCGGCTACATATAAATCGCCATTTCTGTAAGCAATTCCATTCGGTGAATTCCAACCAGTTAGAATTGTATCTACCTTATCTGCCACCATATCTCCATTAGTATCGGTAAGTGCATAGACATTCTTTCTACGTCTATTACTCACAAAAACAGTTTTTCCGTCTTCGGTTCTGGCCAATGATCTAGCGTCTATAACGTTGGTAGCGTAATAAGAAATTTCAAATCCTTCGGGAAGATTTATACGCTCCAAAAGGGCCTCATACTCATTATTCTGTTTGCTTTGGGCTTTGCTATCACAACTCCAAAAACTCACTAAACAAAGTATAAACAAGGAATAGAACAGTCTGATTAAGGTCGATCTTTTCATAATGTCAAATCTATCAAATGATATATCGTGTAATGATAACTATTTTATCAGAGGTGAATGTTTGTTTTCTTTTTAGTGAAGCTATTTTTGCGACATGATTGCCATCAACAACCTATCTTATTATATCGGTGACAGACCCTTATTCGACAGCGCCAACCTACATATAAAACCCAATGATAGAATTGGATTAATAGGCCTAAACGGAAGAGGTAAGTCTACCCTTTTAAGGTTGATCATTGGTGAATATCAGCCCACTTCTGGAGAAATCTCTAAGAGTAAAGAGTGCACCATTGGATTCTTAAATCAAGACTTACTCTCCTATCAATCAGACGATAGCATTCTTTCTATTGCTATGGAAGCTTTTGAAGAAGCCAACAAGCATCAACGTCAGATTGAAAAGATTCTTCATAAAATGGAAACAGACTATGATGATAGTTTGGTTGATAAACTCTCAAAAGCTCAAGAGCAGTTCGAAGCACTAGGCGGATACAGCATGCAGTCAGATGCCGAGGCCATATTAGAAGGTATCGGTTTTAGAACTGAAGACTTAAAAAGGCCTCTCAGAGAGTTTTCTGGAGGGTGGAGAATGAGGGTAATGCTGGCCAAACTTCTTTTACAGAAGCCTTCTCTTTTAATGCTCGATGAGCCAACCAACCACTTAGACCTTCCCTCTATTAAGTGGATTGAAAGCTACCTAAGAAGTTATGAGGGCGCCATTATAGTAGTTTCTCACGATAGGTACTTCTTAGACAACGTGGTAACTTCCATAGTAGAGGTTTCGGGCTTTAAACTCACTCAGTACAGCGGTAATTACTCGTTTTATCAGGAAGAAAAGGCCGAAAGAGAAGAAATTCAAAAGAACGCCTACGAAAACCAACAGGCTCAAATTCGCCAAACTGAGCGATTTATTGAACGATTCAGAGCTAAATCTACTAAGGCAAGACAGGTTCAGTCTAGGGTAAAGGCCCTTGAAAAAATGGACCTAATTGAAGACGTTGTTGATGAGAATATCACCATGAACTTTCAGTTCGGCTTCACTCAAAAGTCTGGTAGGTACATTGTAGAGCTAAACAACATCTCTAAGAGCTATGGAGATCTTCAAATCCTGAAGAATTCTTCTGCTCAAGTAGAACGCGGAGATAAGATTGCGCTAATCGGAGCCAACGGAAAAGGTAAATCTACCCTTTTAAGAATTATAGCTGGGTCAGAGAAAATTGAAGGAGATAGAAAAGAAGGTCATAACGTAAACACCGCATTTTATGCCCAGCACCAGCTTGAGGCATTAAATATTGAAAACGAAATACTTCAAGAATTACAGCAAGCTGGCTCAAGTAAGTCTGAAAGAGATTTGAGAGGTATTTTGGGTTGTTTCCTTTTTCAAAATGAAGAAGTTTTTAAGAAGATTAAGGTACTCTCTGGTGGCGAAAAATCTAGAGTGGCTCTAGCAAAAACGCTTCTTTCTGAGGCTAACTTCTTAATGATGGATGAACCGACAAACCACTTAGATTTTTTATCGGTAAACATCCTTATTCAGGCGCTTCAACAATACGAAGGCACCTTCGTAATTGTTTCTCACGACAGACATTTTGTTTCTCAAATAGCCAATAAAATCTGGTACATAGAAGATCAAGAAATCAAGGTTTATCCGGGAACTTACGATGAATACGAATATTGGCAAGCCAAAAGAGAAAAGCAATTAGCAGCACAGGCTCCACCAGAACCAGCTAAACCTAAAGCTAAAAGTGCAGGCAAAAAAGTTCGTAATAATCAGGAAGAGCAAGAGCTAAAGAAACTGAAACAGAGCTTAGCTGAAACAGAAAGTGCTATTGAGCAAATAGAAGGTGAAATTGCCAACATTGAAAAGGATATGGCTAAGCCAGAGGTGTTTGAAAACCCAGATACGCTGGCCGAAAAAACCGAAAAGCATACCCAGCTAAAGCAACAACTAGAAAGTAAGCAAGAAAACTGGGAAACCATTTATCTAGAAATAGAAGAGCTCGAGGCTAGCTAATTCTATTGAAGAAAATAGTTTACTCCTAGTCCAAAACCAACTACAGAAGATTGTCTTCTGTTGTCACCGCCACCAGTTGGAAGGAAGTATCGGTAATTTAAATCAGCAGCTAAACCAAACTGTTCATTGAGTCTATAATTTAGACCCAAGCCGGTAATTCCACTCACATTGAATTTTTTAATGAAATCAGAATCGTTCAGGTTGGCTTTTTTGACTGAAAGAAAGTTCAACTCGCCCTTAACCCGATAAGCGAAGAAATAGTCGAAACCTACACCACCCAAAACGGACACATCGAATTTACCGAACTGAGCCACTTTATAGCTCAACGTAGGCTGAACTGAAAGCCCTTGCAGTGTATTCACCAAATCATAAGTGCCAATGAAGTTTACATTGTCTGGATCGTAACCAAGCGGCAAGTATATTGGAAACGACTGACCCTTACTTACTGAGTAAGCATTAGAAGTGGTTTTAGTTCTGAGCTCACTATATCTAAGAGCGGTATTTAACGTCAACCTTTGACTTAATTCTAGCGAAAAACCAATTCCGGCACTCAATGAACCTAAAGTTTCTTCCTTTCGGTTTTCAATGCTAGACATAGCCTGAAAATTGGCATCCTCTGCCCTAGCTGCTAATGGAGAACCATTAGCGGGTTCGGAAATATTAAAGTTATTGTTCCCCAGCCTACCGTTAAGAGCATTTTCTCCCACAAACTCGGGTTGTTCTTCAGCAGTTTTAACCAAAGACGCCAGGGCAGATTCATCTACCCCCAACCTGTTCAGCCATTTGGCCTTGGTGGCAGCAAGACTAGCTCTGTAAGGCTTTGCCTCAAGTCTCTCCAAATCGATCAAAAGACCTTCTGAATCACTTTCACCTTCTGAACTCATTCCGACCGATTCATCAGTAGAGGAACCTTTCAAACTTATATTCTCAAGGGTTTCCTGAGCTTTTCCTTCACTAGATTTGGCAGCTAAAAGCGTTTTGATTTGATCACCAGGCTTCTCTCTTTTTAACTCTTCTTGCGTACCCTCTTTGGCTAAGAGTTTTTCATGAGCGCCATCTTCATTCTTAAGGGTATCTGTGGAGATTTGCTCTTCACTTTCAGTGAGTTGCTTAGTTCCCTCAAGAGCATCTGGTTGCTTCGTGAATAAGCCATTCTTATACAGCATACCTGCTGTAATGAACAAAATAAGTGCTGCAGCCACCCCATAAGTTTGCCACATAAAGAAGACCCCCTTCTTCTTTTTTTCCCCCAGGGCCTGCTCCACTCCTGCCCAAACTCTTTCCGATGGCTGAAACTCAACACCATCGAACATATCTTTCATTTCACTTTCAAAATTGTCCATCACATTGACGCATTTGATTTAACTACTGTACTGGCCTCTTCAATCATTGCTTTTAGCAGAGCTCGCGCTCTTGAATACTGCGACTTTGAGGTTCCTTCAGTGATTTCCATCATTTCGGCTATTTCTTTATGACCATAGCCTTCAATGGCAAAAAGGTTGAAAACTGTTCTACAACCCACCGGCAACTTCTGCATCATTGCCATAATTTCCGTAAAGTGTAAGTGCGATATCACCAGATCCTTTTCCACATAAAGAGGTGTTTTCTCAATATCTAGCATTGGCTGCTGATAAAGCTTTTTTCTGTTGTGGTTGATGGCGGTATTAACGACTATGCGCTTTAACCAAGTCAGAAACTGTGCTTCCTGACGAAATGACTCTAGACTATTGAATATTTTAATAAATGCATCTTGAAGAATATCCTCAGCATCGGCCTGAGACTTTGCGTAACGCATAGCCATAGGCATGAGCTTGGCAGCGTAGCGGTTGTAAAGTTCGCGCTGCGCCTTGCCATCTCCTTCAATGCATTTATGGATTAATTCTATATCTTGAATCATTGACCTTTAAGAAGATCCTGTCTTCTGGTTTTTTAGACACACTGGTATTATTATTGGTTGTAATGCCATAGAAATTTATCGAAAGTCTTTCCTACAAATGAATATAAAGCCTCTGTACTTAACTCTCATTCTTGCTTTGCTTACGCCATTTGCCACTTTGGCGCAAAAAGAATTAAAGTTTGATAACCGAGTTTACGAACCAACTATAAAAACTGTACAAATAAACAGTAATGGTAATTCAGTTGAAAGTGTAATAGCCCCTCCCGTTACTAGAGTTAACAGGCAACAACTCTGGCTTTCTTTTGACGACCTTAGAGAAAATGCAGACTACTATTATGTCTATTTCATTCACTGTAATGCCGACTGGACACCCTCTAGTATTAGGCCAAACGTATTCCTGAACACCTTTAATGAGTTTGAAATAACCGAATTCGAGTTCAGCTCAGAGGCCAAGCAAAAATATGTAAACTACCGCTTTGCCATTCCAGCCTTTAAGACTTCGGGCAATTATTTGGCGGTTGTGTACAGAGATAGAGATAAAGAAGACTTGATTCTATCTCAAAGGTTCTATGTTTTTGAAGATGCTGCAGCCGCTGGTGTTTCTATAAACCGGTCTGCCGATGCTGGTAAAAGGCTCAATAATCAGCGGGTGGAAGTAACGCTTAACTACGCCAACCTTAAAGCCATTGACCCTAAAACTCAGTTTAAGGTGGTGGTTAGGCAGAATCAGCGCGAAGATTTGACCACCTATAACCTACCTTCTACTTTCATTGATCAGAATAATAAAACTATTCGATACCAAAATCTGGGAGATGAAAATGAATTTCCGGGGACCAACGAATTTAGAAGCTTCGATTTGGGAACAGTAACCTTCACGGGGAGAAATGTGCAGTCTGTAAAGGTTGTTGAGAATAGGGTTTTCGCTGAACTCAGACCAGATATGCCACTTGGCGATGGATACCTTCAAGGATTAGATATTAATGGGCAATTTTACATTCGAGATTTAGAAGGACGATCAGGACAATCTACGGCAGAATATGTGAACACCAAACTGAGTTTAAAACTTCCTCAAAAACAGGATAATGTCTACGTTTTGGGTGCATTTAATAACTGGCAGAAGAATGAGACCTCGCTGATGCACTACAATAGCGAACTCGAACAATATGAATTGGAAGTTCTTTTAAAGCAAGGTTGGTATAATTATACCTATGTGACCGATGGACAAGACCCTTTCTCTATTGATGGTAGCTTCTTTGACACTGAGAATTTATACGAAGTATTTGTGTACTACAGACCCATGGGTGGCAGAGGAGATTTATTAGTGGCATATTCAGCCACAGCCTACAACTCTAGGCGGTAACAGACTCTCTCTGAAATTGGTACTTTTCAGTTCTATCTACTGGATTAGCATTGGCGATATCTAACATGCCGAAGCCCTTGTAAGTGTAATTGCCAAAGCCACAATGAAATAAAAACTCCTGAACCTCTTTATCAGCATACAACTTAAAAGGCAAAGTATAACCTCTTACTTCATACTTCACGTCATTATCGAAAAGCGAATAAATTCTGGCGAATTTCTTATCTCTCTCCTGCATACGCTTTAAGTATTCGGCATCTGGCACTACCTGAAACTTCTTAAACCGATCAAAATCTTCTGTGGTGTAATTACCCAATCTCTCAAGTCTTTGAATCGTAGATTCGTACAATAAATCGGAAAATTCATCAGATTCAGGAAGGATAAACCTTTTAGAAGACTCATCATTGAATTCAGCCTTAAAAGGCACTATCGGTGAAATACAGATGAATTTAGTTTCTTCCGTAAGGTCTATAGGTTTTTCGATTTCAGTGAAAGATGGACTCACTTTTAGGTTACCGAACTCAATAGTTTCGAACTCGAAAATTTGAGCAAGCAGATAATCTACAAAGTCTTTATCTGGTGATGATATAACCAGGGTAACCAAATTTGAATAATAATGGAGACCATTTCTGGAAATCTTGGTTTGTCCCTTCAGACCAGAAAAGTTAAAACATTCGAAATTGATGTATTTTTTCTCCGCACCCTTCACCAAAACACCTTTCAAAAATTGAGCTAGAATGTGTTGGTGATGAAATGGCAGGTAAGCCCCTCTATTATGCAGCTTAAAAATTACCCTGATTCTCACTATACTCTACTTTAATTTACAACCTCCAAGACTTGCCCACCATTGCGAGCAATATGAACCTAAACTCTGTGGTGAAAAAGATTGTTCAGCCTAATTGTAAAAAATAAAGATTTATAGCAAAATAGGAATTAAACATTGAAACGGAAGTGCATTATATCGCCATCCTTTACAATATAGTCCTTTCCTTCAACAGACATCTTACCAGCTTCCTTAATTGCAGCCTCAGTTTTATACTGTTGATAGTCGTCTAATTTGATTACTTCCGCACGAATAAAGCCCTTTTCAAAATCGGTATGAATAACTCCAGCGGCTTGAGGAGCTTTCCATCCTTTGGTAATAGTCCAAGCACGCACCTCTTTTTCACCTGCAGTGAAATAGGTAATTAGGTTAAGCAAAGAGTAAGAAGCTTTAATAAGCTTATTTAAACCCGACTCCTTTAGGCCATATTCATCTAAGAACATAGCTTTCTCGTCTGGGTCATCTAACTCCGCAATTTGAGACTCTATTGAAGCGGAAATAACAACAACTTCTGCTCCTTCATTGGCTACGGACTCTTTTAACGCATCAACATGCTCATTACCTGTGTGAATTGAAGACTCTTCTACATTGGCCACATAAATTACAGGCTTAATAGTAAGTAGAGATAAGTCTCTTACTGCCTCCAACTCATCTTCATTGGCTTCGATAGAACGAGCATTTTTGCCCGTTTCCATTTCGTTCTTGAACTTTTCTAAAGCGGCTAATTCTTTTTTGGCTTTGGCGTCTCCAGATTTAGCTATTTTCTGTAGCCTTAGAATCTTCTTCTCAATAGACTCAATATCCTTGAGCTGAAGCTCTGTATCAATTACATCTTTATCGAAAACAGGGTCTACATTACCTGCAACGTGCACTACATTATCGTCTTTAAAACAACGGATAACGTGAATAATGGCGTCTACCTCCCTAATGTTAGCCAAGAACTTGTTACCAAGTCCTTCTCCCTTGCTGGCACCTTTTACTAAACCAGCAATATCTACAAATTCAATTACTGTTGGTAACACCTTTTGCGGGTTTACCAATCCTTTTAAAATATCTAAACGCTCATCTGGAACGGTAACCACCCCAACATTGGGTTCAATGGTACAGAAAGGAAAGTTTGCTGCTTCGGCCTTAGCGCTAGAAAGTGCATTAAAGAGTGTTGATTTTCCCACATTTGGCAGACCAACAATACCACATTGTAAACCCATAATTGATAATTGAATTTGCTTTTATTAAAACAGGGCGCAAAGATAAAAATAATTGATTTTTGAGCTCACTCTTGGACAACAAAAAAGGGGCTAAGCCCCTTAATATCTTTATCTTTTTATCTCTTAATCCCAGCTAAGCTCGCTATCGTGATTGGAGTCATTATTAAGACTATACTCTTCTTCTTTTTCGAATTGTGTAAAGTCTACATCGGGTAGCAATTCGTCTTTTACGTGTCCTACTGCTTCATTGAGTGCGTCTACAAATTTGTGAAAATCTTCTTTGTAGAGAAATATCTTATGCTTTTCATAGCTAAAACCATCATCCTTGAACTTTCTTTTGCTCTCTGTGATGGTCAAATAATAGTCATTGGATCTGGTGGCCTTAATGTCAAAAAAATACGTCCTTTTTCCTGCCCTCACCCGCTTCGAAAAAATCTCATTCCTGTCCTTGTCTTCCACTACTCAAAGTATTTAATCTAATTAGTCTTAGTTGGTTTTCGTATAAAAAGCAGTCTAATATAAACCAATTAAAATTACTATTGCAAACACCGCAAAAATAAAAAACACAACCCATAAGTTTATTTTAAGTAGTTTGAAGGGTGATTTTGGGTCTAAGAAGCCGATAAGATACATAGAGCAACAGTTATGCAGTTTACATTAGAAGATATTAAAGGGCTGGGCAACATAGAGTTGCTGGCTAAACAAATGGTAGAAGGGTTTATTACCGGCTTGCATAAATCTCCATATCATGGTTTTTCAGTTGAGTTTGCAGAACACCGACTCTATAATAATGGAGAAAGCACCAGACATATTGATTGGAAACTTTATGCTAAAACCGATAGACTATATACTAAACAATACGAGGAGGAAACTAACCTGCGTTGCCAGCTCATCATTGACCAATCTTCTTCTATGTATTACCCAAAGGAGAACTTGGGCAAAATGAGATTTAGTGTAATGGCTGGTGCTGCCCTCACCTATCTTTTCCACAAACAAAGAGATGCTGTTGGCCTTCACACCTTTAGCGAAAAGCTAGAAATTGAGACTCCTGTAAAATCTTCTGCGTCACATATTCACAAGCTTTTTCTTCAGTTCAATGAAATGCTGGAGAAACCAAAGACAGAAAAGCGAACTAACGTTGCATCTATTCTGAATCAACTTGCTCAGAAAATTCATAGAAGGTCTTTGGTAATCATTTTCTCCGATATGTTCGACAATGAAGCCAATGAAGAAGAGTTGATGTCTGCACTGCAGCACTTAAAGCACAAAAAACATGAAGTGCTACTGTTTCATGTAACGGATCATCATACGGAGTTAGATTTTGACTTTGAAGATAGACCTCATGAATTTATAGACTCAGAAACTCAAGAGAGGGTTAGGTTGAACCCTGCCACTATAAAGAAAGCCTTTAGAGAGCAAATGGACTCTTATTACAAAGACCTTTACCTCAAATGTGCCAAGCTAAAGATTGATTTGATAGAAGCCGACATCAACCAAGGTTTCGACCAAATTCTTAAAGCCTATTTGATAAAGAGACAAAAGATGACTTAATTTAAGAATATCAAAATCTAATCAATGAAAAACACAATACACATCATTTCCTTAGCCCTTCTTGTATTTCTATCTAGTTGCGACTTTGATTCTAAAAAATCTTATGATTCCAAAACACTAGAAGAAAAAAACAACGCCAAACTTGAGTTAGAAATCGAAAGGAAAGGTTACTTCAGCAATAATGTTTCTGGATCATCGGAGGGTGAGTTTATGTTTCAAAGAATGGGCAGCCTTCAAGAAGTGATTAAATCTTTCACCCCAAATAACAGTCTATTGGTAAAGGGTGATTTTCAAGACTTCACCTATAACCTCAAAGTCACTGATTTTCCAGCAAAGGAAATATCTCTTCTAAGAGATGAAATATTAAGCTTTATGGCTGAAGAAGTTGGATTTGAGTGGAAAACAGAAGATGGCACAAGAGAATTCTACAGCGTAGAAATATCAAATAGAGAATTACTTGCGCAGGCAAGAGACTATCAAGCAGGCATAAAACAACAATCTAAGATTACAAAAAATCAAATCAGCTTTGTTGGCACACTAACAGACCTAATCACATTATTAAATAAGGAGGTCGAGACTCCTATTGAAGGGCAATTACCTGAACTTGGATTTAACCTTAAAATTGAACTTAAGAGAGGCAGCACCGAAGAATTGTTTAAAGAATTAAGGAACTCTTATGGCATTACTTTCAATAAAGAATTTGAAAGTAGTGACCAGATTATTATCACAAAATTGTAGAATAAAAAAAAGGCCTCTCACGAGGCCTTTTTTTATCAATATTATTGGTTCCAACGCTATTAAACGTGAAGCCATTCTTTCTTCGCTTCTAATTCTTCCTCAGTTTCTCTGTAGTCAGGATCATCAACACAACAATCTACAGGGCAAACTGCAGCACACTGAGGCTCTTCATGGAAACCAGTACACTCCGTACATTTTCCTGAGACGATATAATAGAACTCATCAGAAACCGGTTCTTGAGGCTCATTGCCATCAATTACAGTTCCATCTTCCATTTCTACTTCTTTCAGATCAGTTCCGCCTGCCCACGTCCATTCCATCCCACCTTCGTAAATAGCTGTATTCGGACACTCAGGTTCACATGCACCGCAATTGATGCATTCGTCTGTAATCATTATCGCCATAGCGCTTCTTGTTTTATTGGTGTTCTTAGTGCAACAATTTTCAGTCGCCTAAGTTTCAGAATTCTTCAGTATTTGGCGCAAAAGTAATGAGTTATTGTTCTTGCGCGCAATCTTAAAGTGTATTTTTGCCACAGAATTACAACAATGGAATTAGAAGCGAGACTAAAAGGAATAAGACAACTGGGCTTTTGGTTTAATGAACAAAAGGGCGAATCGTTAGATGCCTTGTGCCAAATAGCAGCCAATCAGAACAACTGGTTTACCAAAGAAAGCATAGAAAAGTGTTTTAATGCTTGGGCAGAAGCCCTTCAAAAAGACAAAATGCAAGACTGGGTAAAACCTTACTCCTTTAAAGCTTCTGGCAAAAACATTGGACTTGTACTTGCTGGAAATATTCCATTGGTTGGTCTCCACGATGTATTGTCAGTAATTATAAGTGGAAATGTAGCCTGTGTAAAATACTCTTCGCAAGACTCTATTTTAATGAAAGCTGTTATAAACGCCCTAATCAATATTGATGCAGGCTTTAAAGAGCTTATTCAAGAGGTTGAACGACTCAACGATGTAGATGCCGTTATTGCAACTGGTTCTGACAATTCCGCAAGATACTTCAAACACTACTTCGCAGGGAAACCACATATCATCAGACAAAACAGAGTTTCAGTGGGCATTGTTAACGGAAGCGAAAGTACCGAAGACTTTGAAGCACTAGGCGAAGATATATTTACCTATTTCGGTCTTGGTTGCAGAAACGTATCTAAAGTTTATGTACCGAAGGATTTTAAACTACCTACACTCATAAGTGCAATGGACAAATTCTCTTCTGCACTTGATCATCACAAATACCGCAACAACTACGACTACAATAAATCAATCTACCTAGTCAACAAAGAACCGCACCTAGATTCTGGCTTCTTTATGATGAGAGAAAGCAAAGAGTTGGTCTCTCCTATTTCAGTACTCTATTATGAAACCTACGAAAGTGAGGCAGAGCTCTCCCTAAAGTTATCGGCTCAGCAAGACAAAATTCAATGTGTAGTTTCAAAAGACGGCTGGTACGAAGGCAGCTTGCCATTCGGAACCGCTCAATGTCCTGAACTTTGGGATTATGCCGATGGTGTAGATACGCTGGAGTTTTTGGCCTCCTTATAAATTCAAAAACCATTTCAATGATTTTATAAAAAGTAAAATAACAAACTAGCCCAAGGTTTAAACCGTGGGCTAGTTATTTGAATCCATAAGAATTCGCATCTTTAAGCATGACCAAAAGATTCAGGCAACTTTTCTACCACCTCTTCCCCTCTCCTTTTGCCATAGCCATTATAATTTCTGTGATGGTGTTTTTTCTGGCACTAATTTTCACTCAAAGGCCTGAAAACGCTGTTTCCGCTTATCCGATAAAAATTTTGGAGTATTGGCAAACTGGCTTTTGGGAGCTTTTAGCATTCACCATGCAAATGGCTCTTATTCTTATACTTGGCCATACCTTAGCGCTTACTCCAATATTCAATAAGCTCATTGGTCAGCTAACCAAGTTTTGTAACACAACTGCTCAGGCTGCATTGATTGTCAGCTTATTTACAATTCTACTCAGTTTCTTCAACTGGGGCCTGTGCCTAGTATTCGGAGCAATATTTGCCAGAAAAGTAGCCGAAAGATCACAACAACTAGGTAAACCACTGAACTACCCTCTGATAGGTGCGGCTGGTTATGCTGGCATGATGTGTTGGCATGGTGGTTTTTCGGCATCTGCGCCACTAACTGTTTCAGGTAAAGATCATTTTCTTATCAATCAAATTGGAAGAATAGGTATTGATGAAACAATACTCTCCAACATGAATCTTGTTACTTGGTTTTGTCTGGTTATTCTTATTCCACTGTCTTTATACTTGCTCGGCAAAATGGTTAAAGACAAACCTTTCAATCTAAAAGCAGATGATTCGGTGGTAGAATCCGACTCTGTAGTTGGTGCCGAGAAATTTGACCATTACAAACTACCCGCCATTGGTCTGGGAGTTATCATTTGTTTTATAGCTATTCGACAAGCCTTCAATACTCCAAGTGATGCTGGCCTAGGTTTCATTGATCTCAATTATGTAAACTTCTTACTCTTTGGTCTAGGACTTACTTTCCATGGAACATTCGCCAAATTTCTGAAAGCCGTTCAAACTGCTGTTGGCGGATCTACAGGCATAATCATTCAATTCCCACTGTATGCAGGAATAATGGGCATTATGAAATACTCTGGCTTAGGTGCCGAAATCTCCTATGCTTTTGTAGCTATTTCCAACCAAACTACTCTACCCATCTTCACTTTCTTGAGTGCTGGTTTGGTAAACATCTTTGTGCCGAGCGGTGGCGGTCAGTGGGTAGTTCAAGGACCTATTGTAACAGAAGCAGCACAAACACTTGGAGTCTCCATCCCAAAAACGGTAATGGCGCTTAGTTATGGAGACCAGCTCACTAACATGCTTCAGCCATTCTGGGCCCTCCCACTCTTAGGAATTACACAGCTTAAAGCCAAAGACATACTGCCTTATAGTGGTTTTATTTTGCTTATTGGCTCTGTTATCTTCATCACCAACTTGCTGATTTTTTAAAAATCAAAAGCTTCTGAATTGCTGATTATTACTACAAGAATTTAGAAAGGTTCTAGCCTCCAATTTTACCGATTTTTGATAAATTGCGCCCCCTTAAAAAGGAGACTTTGAGCACGTTAAAAGCACATTGAAGCTACTTTTTAAATAATGCTCTCTTTTAGCCTTATAGCTAAAAAAGAGAGATTGAGATAAGAAATCTAAATACAAGATTTAAACCATTGCCTAAATGACAACCTATCAGGATTACATCAAGGAGATTGAAGAAAGAAAACAAGCTGGGTTACACCCAAAACCTATTGATGAAAGTGAGTTATTGAGTGAAATCATCACCCAAATAAAAGATACAAATAACGAACATAGAGCAGATTCACTGCAGTTCTTCATATACAATACCCTACCAGGCACCACCCCTGCCGCTAAGGTAAAATCAGACTTCTTAAAGGAGATCATTTTAGGCGAATCGGAAGTTGCTGAAATTACACCAGATTTCGCTTTCGAATTGCTTTCTCATATGAAGGGTGGACCTTCGGTAAAAGTACTATTAGACTTAGCTTTAGGTAACGACCAAACCATTGCAGAAAAGGCTGCTAAAGTGCTTAAAACTCAGGTATTCCTTTACGAAGCCGATACCGAAAGACTAGAACAAGCCTATAAAAACGGTAATACTATTGCCAAAGGCATTCTTGAAAGCTACTCTCAGGCAGAGTTTTTCACTCAATTACCAGATGTTCCTGAAAAAATTGAGATCGTAACTTTCATTGCAGGAACTGGAGATATCTCTACCGACCTGCTTTCTCCTGGTGCCGATGCGCACTCTAGATCTGACAGAGAGCTACACGGTCAATGTATTTTCGAGCACAACAAAGAAATGCAAGAAGAGCTGAAAGCCCTTAAGGCTGAGCACCCTGATAAAAGAGTAATGTTAGTGGCCGAAAAAGGTACCATGGGTGTTGGTTCTTCTAGAATGTCAGGCGTAAACAACGTAGCCCTTTGGACTGGTATTCAGGCAAGCCCGTATGTACCATTCATTAACATCGCACCGATCATTGGTGGAACAAATGGCGTAGCTCCTATCTTCTTGACAACTGTTGGCGTAACAGGTGGAATTGGTATAGACCTTAAAAACTGGGTAAAGAAGAAAGATGCTGATGGCAATACGGTAGTAGACGCTGATGGCGAACCAGTGTTGGAACAGACTTATTCTGTAGAAACTGGTACGGTTCTGACCATCGACACAAAAACCAAGAAACTCTATAAGGGTGATGAAGAGCTAATGGATATCTCTTCTGCTCTAACTCCTCAAAAGATGGAGTTTATTAAAGCAGGCGGTTCTTATGCCGTTGTATTTGGTAAAAAACTCCAGTCTTTCGCTGCTAAGACTTTGAATGTTGAAGCACCTGTAGTTTACGCTCCATCAAAAGAAATTTCTCACGAAGGCCAAGGACTTACAGCCGTTGAAAAAATCTTCAACAAAAACGCTGTAGGCAACACGCCAGGTAAAGTACTTCATGCAGGTTCGAACACTAGAGTTGAAGTAAACATTGTAGGCTCTCAGGATACTACGGGGCTAATGACCTCTCAAGAGCTTGAATCTATGGCTGCCACTGTCATCTCTCCTATTGTAGATGGGGCTTATCAGTCGGGCTGTCATACTGCTTCAGTTTGGGACAAGAAGGCTCAAGCGAACATCCCTAAACTGATGAAGTTTATGAATGAGTTTGGCCTAATCACCGCACGTGACCCTAAAGGCAAGTACCATTCAATGACCGATGTAATTCACAAAGTACTGAATGACATCACTATAGATGATTGGGCAATTATTATTGGAGGTGACTCTCACACTAGAATGTCTAAAGGTGTGGCTTTCGGTGCCGACTCAGGTACTGTAGCCCTAGCTTTGGCAACTGGTGAAGCTTCTATGCCTATTCCTGAGTCTGTAAAAGTGACCTTCAAAGGGAGCATGAAAAGCTTCATGGACTTCCGTGATGTAGTACATGCTACGCAGCAACAAATGCTGAAGCAATTTGGCGGAGAAAACGTATTCCAAGGTAGAGTTATTGAGGTGCACATTGGTACGCTTACAGCAGACCAAGCCTTCACCTTCACCGACTGGACTGCAGAGATGAAGGCAAAAGCTTCTATCTGTATTTCAGAAGATGAAACCTTAATCGAATCGCTAGAGATTGCTAAATCCCGTATGGAAATCATGATCCAAAAGGGTATGGACAATGAGAAGCAAGTGCTTCAAGGCTTGATCGACAAAGCAAACAAGAGAATTGCAGAAATCAGATCGGGTGAAAAACCTGCTTTGAGGCCTGACAGCAATGCAAAATACTATGCTGAAGTAGTGGTTGATCTGGATGAGATTGGCGAGCCAATGATTGCCGACCCAGATGTAAACAATGACGATGTTTCTAAGCGCTATACGCACGACACCATCAGACCATTGTCTTACTACGGAGGTCAGAAGAAGATAGACCTTGGTTTTGTGGGTTCTTGTATGGTTCACAAGGGTGACATGAAAATTTTGGCTCAAATGCTTAAAAACATAGAAAGTCAAACAGGAAACGTAACCTTCCAAGCTCCTTTAGTAGTGGCCCCTCCTACTTACAACATTGTAGATGAGCTGAAAGCAGAAGGCGATTGGGAAGTGCTTCAAAAATACTCTGGTTTTGAGTTTGACGACAACAACCCTAAGGCTGCCGCTAGAACTAGCTATGAAAACATGCTTTATCTAGAGCGTCCTGGTTGTAACCTATGTATGGGTAACCAAGAAAAAGCAGCTCCTGGCGATACTGTTATGGCTACATCTACCAGACTATTCCAAGGTAGAGTGGTGAAAGATTCTGAAGAGAAGAAAGGTGAATCTTTATTATCTTCAACACCAGTTGTAGTGCTCTCTACTATTTTAGGTAGAACACCTACAATTGAAGAATATGAAAAAGCTGTTGAAGGAATTGAATTAACCAAATTCAAACCTTCATCTAAGCTTTTAACAGCTAGCTAATAGGTTCGAGCAAAGGCTATTATATTTAAAAAGCGTACGTTTCGAACACTTTTTAGTGCGAGTTTGTTAGTTGTCTGTATGGGCGATACATTTTTTTGCCCATGCAGACAAAAAAAGCTAATTTTTGAGTCGTTCGTTTTTTAAACCAAAAACCAAAAAAATAGTCCATGGCCTTTGACATTGATATGATTAAGGCTGTTTACGAGAAAATGCCTTCTCGAATTGAAGCAGCTAGAAATACTGTAAAAAAACCACTTACCCTTTCTGAAAAAATCCTGTACTCCCACCTTTGGGACGGAGATGCCACAACCTCTTACGAACGAGGTAAGTCGTATGTAGATTTCGCTCCAGATAGAGTAGCCATGCAGGATGCTACAGCGCAAATGGCACTTTTGCAGTTTATGCAAGCAGGAAAGCCAACCGCGGCTGTTCCTTCTACTGTACACTGTGATCACCTGATTTTAGCTAAGCAAGGTGCCGAACAAGACCTAAGACATTCATTAACTGCCTCTGGTGAAGTATTCAATTTTCTGGAGTCGGTTTCTAACAAATACGGAATCGGATTCTGGAAACCTGGGGCTGGTATTATTCACCAAGTAGTGCTCGAAAACTATGCATTCCCAGGTGGAATGATGATTGGTACCGATTCGCATACCGTAAATGCTGGTGGACTAGGAATGGTTGCCATTGGTGTTGGTGGTGCTGATGCGGTTGACGTAATGGCTGGAATGCCATGGGAGCTTAAATTCCCAAAACTCATTGGTGTAAAGTTGACCGGGAAAATGAACGGTTGGACTGCTCCGAAAGACGTTATTCTTAAAGTTGCCGGAATCCTAACTGTTAAAGGTGGAACTGGCTGTATTGTAGAATACTTTGGCGAAGGAGCCAAAAGCATGTCGGCTACAGGTAAAGGTACTATCTGTAACATGGGTGCCGAAATTGGTGCTACTACTTCAACTTTCGGTTATGACGATTCAATGGAGCGCTACCTTCGCGCTACAGACAGAGCTGATGTGGCCGATTTGGCGAACACTGTAAGAGAACACCTTACTGGTGATGATGAGGTTTATGCCAATCCTGAGGAATATTTCGATCAGGTTATTGAAATTGACCTCAGTACATTAGAACCTCATGTAAACGGCCCTTTCACCCCAGATAGAGCCACTCCTGTTTCTCAAATGAGAGAAGAAGCTGAGAAAAACGGCTGGCCTACTAAAGTTGAATGGGGACTGATTGGTTCTTGTACCAACTCTTCTTACGAAGACTTGTCTAGAGCTTCTTCTATTGCCAAACAAGCGGTAGAAAAAGGATTAAAAACTAAAGCTGACTTCGGTATCAACCCAGGTTCTGAGCAAGTTAGATATACCGCAGAAAGAGACGGAATGCTTCAAATCTTTGAAGATTTGGATGCAACTATCTTCACCAATGCTTGCGGACCATGTATCGGCCAGTGGGAAAGAACAGGTGACAATAATAGAGTAAACACCATTGTACACTCTTTCAATAGAAACTTTTCTAAAAGAGCAGATGGAAACCCAAATACGCATGCATTTGTGACTTCTCCAGAAATGGTAGCAGCTATTGCAATCTCTGGAGATTTAGGCTTCAACCCTATCACAGACACCCTAACCAACGAGAAAGGTGAGCAAGTGAAACTTGATCCACCAGTGGGTGATGAACTTCCTTCTAAAGGTTTTGCGGTTGAAGAAAATGGTTATCAAGCCCCTGCTTCTGATGGAAGTAATGTGGAAGTAATAGTGAAGCCAGACTCTAAGCGCTTACAATTATTGACTCCTTTCGAACCTTGGGATGGGAAGAATATTACCGGAGCGAAACTTTTGATCAAAGCTTTTGGAAAGTGTACAACCGACCACATTTCTATGGCAGGTCCATGGTTAAGATTCAGAGGTCACTTAGACAATATTTCGGACAACTGTTTGATCGGTGCAGTCAATGCATACAATCAGTCAACCAACAAGGTGAAAAACCAATTGACAGGCGAATATGGTCCTGTGCCTGCAACAGCCCGTCAATATAAAGCTGAAGGGATTCCTTCAATCGTTGTGGGAGACCATAACTATGGAGAAGGTTCTTCTAGAGAGCATGCTGCCATGGAGCCAAGACACTTAGGTGTTAAGGCAGTTTTAGTGAAGTCTTTCGCGAGAATTCACGAAACTAACTTGAAGAAACAAGGTATGCTCGGTCTTACTTTTGCCGATGAAGCCGATTACGACAAAGTTCAAGAAGACGATACAATCAACTTCCTCGATTTAGATCAGTTTGCAGAAGATAAGCCTTTGACTTTAGAGTTTGTTCATGCCGATGGCTCTAAAGACATCATCAAAGCGAACCATACTTACAATGAAGCACAAATTGGTTGGTTCAGAGCTGGTTCTGCCTTGAACTTGATTAAGGAGCAGAATAAGTCATAGAGTAGATTTTAGACTGTAGACGTCAGACTACAGATATTAGAAAGCCTGATTCAATGAATCGGGCTTTTTTCATTAATATAGCTTTGATGAAAACAAAGCATATGCAAGACAACCGCATTAACTACATCGAGCTAAAAGCCAAAGACCTTGAAGCTATTAAAAAATTCTATTCATCAACCTTTGGTTGGAAATTCACAGATTATGGACAGGACTATGTTGCATTCAATGAAAGTGGACTAGAGGGCGGTTTTGAAAAATCTGAAGAACCTATCGTAAACGGAGCTTTGGTGGTTTTATATCACAGCAACCTTGAATACGTACTAGAAACCGTAAAGGCTAATGGTGGCACTATTGTTAAAGATATCTTCTCCTTTCCCGGAGGCAGACGTTTTCATTTCACCGACCCAGCAGGTAATGAGTTGGCTATTTGGTCAGAAGACTAGGGACGATCAAATGTCTTTAAAGCCATTGAAAACAATCACTTCTTCCACTTCAAAAACCGTATGCTCTTTGGAGATGCGAAGGACTCATTGGAGAAGTTGATTAGTGAGGTGAAGAGTCTTTAGTCTTTTAAATGTTGAATTAAAAAGTGAGCGTTATACACCACATATTAGCTGGCTAACGCTCACTTTTTGTAATTTACTGGAAATATATCGCTCACTTTTATGAGCGTTAGCATACGTTGTAGCCAATTAGAGAATGATTCAGAGAATAGTGCCAATAATCACTTCAGTAGGAAAGATTTGGGGACGAGATGCAATCTATCTTGACAATGTAAATGTCGTAAACGAGTCCACTTTTGAACTAAGCGGTGAGTTTAACGGAACTCTTTGTAGCAACTTAGACAACAACACCAATAAAGGATACCGAATCACTTTCAATTCAGTCCATTTGTTTAAAATGATTGAACTCGACTATGATGAAATTGACTACGAATCCTCTTTTGACTTAATCGTAAATTCAGAGCAAGTTGCCAAGATGATTAAGGAAGACAAAGAAATGCATATTGGGAAAATTGACAACTCTTACAAACACTTTGTATTTCGTACGTATGATACGGTTTTCGAGGTTATTGGAAAGGACTATGAACTTGAACTAAAATAAATTACTGGCTACAACATGACCTATACTCAATGCTTCAATTGGCAGTAACTTAGAACACAGCACTTACCCAACGCCAAACTCACGTTTGCCGTTTTATTTGAATAAATTAAAAACACAAAAGGTGTTTGGCTCACCTCAGTGCTAAGTTTGAAGATTAGCTTCTCAATCCCACACTGCGTATAGCCAGACCGTTAACAAATGATCAACTACAACGACAAACGATTTAGAGCCATTGAGAACTCACCGAATGGAGAGGTTTCTGGAGATTTGGTCTTTCATTACAAACAGGAAGGGAATCAACTCGTTTGTCAGTACTTTGGTGGTAAAATTCTGGAAGGCTGGTTGGAAGGTACTGTTGATGAGAATGGTGTGATTGAGATGAACTACACTCAGGTGAACACCAAACTAGAGCAAAAGACAGGTAAGTGTACTTCCACTCCTGAAATTCTTCCTAACGGGAAGATCAGACTACATGAAAACTGGCAGTGGACATCGGGAGACCTGACGAAAGGCTCCTCAATTTTAGAAGAAATATAATGGACGGAACAAGAAGAGCAGATATCAAACCGGGTACAGAAGTAAACATTGTGCTCAAACAAGACCAGAGAACTGGTAAACTTACCCATGGCTTTGTAAAGGATTTACTTACGAAGTCTCCCTCCCATCCGCATGGCATCAAAGTACGGCTTGAAGACGGCCAGGTGGGGAGAGTCAAAGAAGTATTGAATGATGAATGATGAATGATGAATGTTTAGTTTTATTGAGTGCAAAGTTTGAATGTTAATTAACAGGTAGGTCTTAAGCCAAACTCAAAAGTCTCATTACGCATCACGCATTACTCAAGACACAATACTTTCTAAATGCTCGAAATCCTCTACCAAGACGCTGATCTCATCGCCATCAACAAACCCCACGGCCTGCTTGTACATCGCTCCCCTATTGCTACCAATACCGATACTTATGCTGTGCAAGAGCTGAGGAATCAGATAAACCAACACGTTTACCTGGTTCATAGATTAGACAGAAAAACTTCAGGTGTTTTGCTGTTTGCTTTAAATAAGGAAGTGATTACAAACCTTATGAAGCAATTCGAAGATCACACGGTGTCTAAAACCTACTGGTCGATTTTACGAGGGTACTCAGATGATGAAGACACAATAGACTATGCCCTAACTAACGATAAGGGGAAAACACAGGAGGCTATCACTCACTATAAAACCTTAGATAGAACTGAAATACCTGTGCCCTTCGGAAAGCATGCTACCTCTAGGTATTCGTTAGTGGAAGCCAAGCCAGAAACCGGCAGAATGCATCAGCTGAGAAAGCACTTCGCCCATATCCTTCATCCTATTATTGGTGACAGACCGCATGGCTGTAACAAGCAAAATAAGCTCTTTCTGGAAAAGTGGAATATGGGCACCATGCTATTGCATGCTCAGCAACTTGAATTCAATCATCCTATCAATAATGAAAGGATTAGTGTAAATGCTGAACCTAGCGATGAATTCAAACGGATGCTAGCAACACTTAAGCTTTCTCCTTATAAGGAATCCGCTTAAGAATATGCTTGATTACGGCTACCCTGGCCGTTGTCTTTCTATTCGCCCTAAGTATAATCCATGGATTCTTCTCTGTGTTAGTGTGGGCAAACATGCGCTCTTTGTACTCTGTATAAGTATCCCAAAGCTCTTGCGCCACCTCATCTACCGGAGACATTTTCCATCGCTTTAATGGATTAGAGGCAATATCTTCAAACCTAGCCGCCTGTTCCTTCTTAGTAATTGAGAAATAGAATTTCATTAGAATGACACCATCGTTGGTTATCATTTCTTCGAAGTGATTTACTTCGCTCATAAAACGCTCATACTCCTCTTGGCTACAGAAGCCATTTACAGGCTCTACAACGCCACGGTTATACCAGCTACGGTCGAATAACACAACCTCTCCAGGGTTAGGAAGCTTATTGATGTAGCGTTGAAAATACCATTGACCTCTTTCTTGCTCAGTAGGCTTAGGTAAAGCAACTACCCTATAATTTCTAGGATTTAAATGGTGAGTAACCCTACGAATAGCTCCACCCTTTCCTGCAGCATCGCGTCCTTCAAACAAGAGACAAACTCTTTTATTATTCTTGATAACCCACTGTTGCATTTTGATTAACTCAACCTGCAAATCTTCCAAAGTTTTCTCATATCGAACGTAACGCAGAACTTTCTCTGGATTGATATTGTCTTCTTGAGCCAACAATAACTTGATGGCCTTATTTGTATTCAAGAGCTTAAGCTCCTTATCTGAAAAGAAAAACTTCTTATCCATTATACCAAGTGATAGATTGAACGGTGAAACCTCATGACAACATTAGGGTCTGGCAAAACTGTGGTATTCGCATTTTCCTTACCGTCATATTCAAACTTGGATAATACGTGCCTAATACTTTCCAAACGAGCGATTTTCTTCTTATTGGTTTTAATAATTGTCCAAGGACTAAAAGTGGTATGCGTATGGGCGAACATTTGTTCTTTATAGTAGGTATACCTTTCCCACATTTCTTGCCCTTTCTCGTCTACCGGACTTAACTTCCACTGCTTTAGTGGGTTACTTCTTCTATCGTCAAACCTCCTGCTTTGCTCCTCTTTATTGATTGAGAACCAAAGCTTTATAACATGAACACCATCTTCAAAAAGCATGTGTTCAAACTCAGGCACTTGGCGCATAAACTGCTGATATTGCTCTTCACTACAGAAGCCCATCACTGGCTCAACTACGGCCCTATTGTACCAGCTTCTATCGAAGAAAACAATCTCACCAGCATTTGGCAGCTCCTTAATATAACGCCTGAAATACCACTGCTTTTTCTCTAAATCTGTAGGTTTGTTCAATGCCACTACGCGTAAAGAACGTGGATTCATGTGTTCGATAAACCGCTTAATAGAGCCCCCTTTTCCAGCTGCATCTCTGCCTTCAAATATTATAGCTACCCGTTGTTGCGTATCTGCAATCCAACGCTGCCATTTTACCAACTCAATCTGTAATTGTTCTAGCTGGCGTTCATATTCTATATTGAAAAGTGCTTTACTGTAGTCTCTCCCTCGCTCTTGAAAAACAGCCTCAAGATCTGCTCGGCTCTTAATCTTGCTAAAGTCTGCATTTGTAAGCCTCTTGTCTGAATCGAGGGTATTTTTTATGGAATCGTCTGTGATTAAAAACTCACTCATACTTGTCTGTTCAGGGGCAACTAAGATAGAAAATAATGATAAAGAAAAGCCCTATTCTAAGATTATAGAATGGTAATGGATTTTCATTTACTCATTGCTTATTTCACATGTGCCCTAAACGTAAGTACTAATGTAGGGTTGGCCGGATCATTACTAAAAATTGCCAGTGTTTTGCGTTCCAAACCAAGTCTATTATTTGCGTTAAAAGTAACAGTGAGCATGGTGTTGTTACCCGATGACAATACTTTTTCTTGCAGCTCATAGGTGAGACAATCGCAGTTAGATTCTAAGCGCTCAATCTGAAGCTCTCCTTTACCCAAATTGGCCAATACCACCTGAACAGATTCTACCTCTCCCACTTTCATCACCCTAAAATCATGATTAATAATACTAGTGGTAATAGTTGGACTCCCCGATACTACTTCACTCTGGTTAAGCTGTTTTGGTGGTAACAGAGTGAATTGAATAGGTAAGTGAGCGAACACTTTATCATCGTTTTTTAATCCAATACTCATCTTTTGAAAACCAGATGGTGCACTCTCAGATGGCAGCATTGAAATTGTCATTCGGCCAAATTGATTATGCTTAATGGTTTTGGGTTCAAATTTCACCCAAACGCTATCGCTAACCTTTACCTCAGACAGGTCTAAATCTGCACCGCCAAGATTGTAAACATCGAAGGTACTACTAAGCGTGTCTTGCTTATAGCCCGCCTTGAGGTTGAAAATTCTTTCTTTGGTTCGAAAAGGCCACTGAGTGTTTCGGTATGCTTTAAAAACATCTACTTCAGGAGCTAGTATTTGCAGTCCGAATTGAAAACCATACAACAATACATCTTCCCTTCCTACAAGTTGAAGCTCATATTCGAAATAGCCTGGTGATTGTGAAAGTTCTATGGAATAGCGGATTTTAGCTTTAGCACCAGCTTTAATAGTTATACTCTTCCTTTCGGTTTTCAGGGCGTCATTCTTACTGACCAGCTTAACCTGAACACTCCTATCAGACCTATTGAACCACTCTACTTCTTTGCTAATCTCCTTAAATTCACCTTCTGCAACTCCAAGATCTACAAACTCCAATTCTTGAGCATTCACTCCAAGAGCAAAAAGCAATGAAAACAATACAATACAGCTTCTAATCATCAATTCCCTTCTTTATTCCTCGTTTGGTCAAAATTAAACGAACTAAGTTTGATTTGAGCCTGTCAGTTTTATTTAATTTGCCCAAAATTTTATCAATGGCAAGAATTCTTACTGGTATACAAAGTTCTGGAAAACCGCATTTGGGAAACATTCTCGGTGCCATTAAACCAGCTGTAGAACTATCGAAAGACGATAAGAACGAGTCTTTCTTTTTCATCGCAGACCTGCATTCCTTAACCACCATCAAAGACCCACAAACAAGAATAGAAAACACCAATGCAGTAGCCGCTGCTTGGCTTGCCTTTGGTTTCGATACTCAGAAAAACACTTTCTACCGACAATCTCGTATTCCTCAGGTTTGTGAATTGGCTTGGTATCTGAACTGCTATACGCCTTTTCCCATGTTGGCCAATGCGCATAGCTTTAAAGACAAGTCCAATAGACTAGCCGATGTAAATGCAGGCTTGTTTACCTACCCTGTTTTAATGGCCTGCGACATTTTGCTTTATGACGCAAATGTGGTACCTGTTGGTAAAGACCAAAAACAGCACTTAGAAATGACGCGCGACATTGCCAACACCATCAACCACCAATATGGCGATGTGTTTGTAATGCCTGAGGCGAGAATCGATGAAAATGTAATGACCATTCCGGGCATAGATGGCCAAAAGATGAGTAAGTCTTACGGCAATACTATTGACATTTTTCAGGCAGACAAGCCTCTTAGAAAGAACATCATGAAGATTGTCAGTGACAGTACTCCGCTTGAAGAACCTAAAAACCCAGATACAGATAACACCTTCGCTTTATATTCTTTGCTTGCCTCTGAAGAGCAAACTGAAGAAATGCGCAAGAATTATTTGGGTGGAAACTATGGCTATGGTCATGCCAAGCAGGCACTTTATGAATTGATTGTAGAGAAATTCGCTAAAGAACGCGCGCTCTTCAACGATTATATGAACAACCTAGACGAGCTAGAAAAAGAACTATCTATTGGTGAAGAAAAAGCACGTGATGTTGCCAAAGATGTTTTAGAGCGAGTGAAAAAGGCGATAGGTTTTGCCTAATTTATGCACCATTTGCACGGTTTCTCCGTTATATTAGGGTTAAATGCCAAACCTATGAAGCAGCTATTCGCCCTTATCCTTTTATCGGCTTTTGTTTTCGCATGTAGCTCAGATGCTGAAGATGCAGAGTTTACTGGAAACGAAGTTGAAATGGAGATGATTCCCGGTGCCGTAAATGGTAATCAAACCAATGGAACACTCCTTATAAAAGAAAGAAAAGGTGGGGCAGCTCAAGTGGAAATAACATTAAACGGAGTGATTAACAATGCTAATCACCCCGTTCACTTACATTTCGGAAGTCTTGCTGATGATGGTAACATTGCCACTTTACTTAACCCGATAGAAGAAAGAGACGGTGTTGGCAAGAGCTCTACAATCTTGAATGAGCTAGAGAACGGATCTACCATAAGTTATTCAGATCTCCTTACTTTCGATGGAAGTATTAAAATTCACTTCGAAGCTTCAGGACCAATGAAAGATGAGATATTGGGTTCTACTAACATTGGTCTAAATGCCGACCAAAACTCGGCTTACCTTTCTGGCGAAAAATCTATAACAATCTGCAATTCAGATTATTAATTAACAACTAATCGTTGACTGTCTACTCGGCCGTCTGAGTAAACAACCCTTACCAAGTAAGCACCCAGAGATAATTTAGACGTATCGATAATATACTCCTTATCACTCCCCACTTGTTCAATCAGTTGTTCACCAGTTATACTTAGTAGTTGCCACTTTACGACCTCGCTATTGGTCTGAGTGCGTTCAAAACTTAGAGTTAGCTCTCCACCACTATTCACAGGATTAGGGAACAACCTAAAATTGTAATTTACTGCTCCATCATAAACTGCAGAAATGACCTCTGAATACTCAAAGGCGCCACTAAAATCTACCTGTTTCAACCTGTAATAAGCTCTTCCGGTGAGTGGAAATTCATCGATAAAAGAATAACTAATTAGCTCTGAACTATTGCCTTTACCTTCCAATTCACCGATAGACTGAAACGATATTCCATTTGCAGAGCGCTCTATGGTAAAATGACTATTATTTTCTTCCGAAGTGGTTTCCCAATTCAGAACAACCTCTTGAAGTCTGGTAATTGCCGTAAAGCTCAGGAGCTCTACTGGCAATCTTTCAAGGGTATTATCCATAGCATACAAAACTCCTAAAGCAGTAGAGCTTACATTAGAAACTGTCACCAAATTGGATGTTGCATTTACAGCCTCCTCTACTGACCAATCCAAAAAGCCCTCTCCTATTGGCGTTCTATACACGCTACCTACTAGCTCAGCTTCATTAGCAGTAGCCCCAGCTACATCAGCATCTACATAAGTATAAGATGCACTGAAGGTTACATCAGAAATATCGGTTGGTGTGAGTGTCCAAAATCTTGACAAAAACGAAGTAGCCGCAGTACCATCATCATCTCCACCAGCGCCAGTATTATCTACATCCCGGTTACTATTGGCCGCATCGGTAATGTCAAACTCTATACTTGGACTAGCTCCTAAAGTGGCGGAATGCAATGTGAGCGAATTTATAGGAGAAAAATCATCAACATCTCCAATAGGAAAAGACAGTGTAGCTCCTACAGCCGAATACTCTTGGTTTAGTAAACCCGCGCCATTCAACTTGATGTAACTGGTGCTATTTCCTCCAGATACTGTAGCTCCATCAGCTAAAGTCAAATCGAAGGCATTCAACTGAACATCTCCAGCCGTGAGGGTAAGCGTACCAGAAACAGTAATATTATCGTCCAATATTACATCGAATCCATCTGCCTTGTTGATGGTTACATTAACATATTCATTATTTGCGTCTGCGGTTGCTCTCAAGCTCTGATTGGCATCTGGTCGACTAAATATTACAGTATTACCAGCTGCCGAGGCGGTAAAATTGGTAACCGAAAAGTTCGCCAAAGTGCCTGAATAATCTAAAGTGGCATTTGCGCCATTGATAAAAGACCCTGCACCTGAAGTAGTTTGAATGCCTGTTCCTACCTGAATTCCACCTGCACTTGTGTTTTCGTTAGTGTAGCTAGCTCCATCATTCAGAAAAATGTTCGCCATATTACTAATGGTGCTTGAGCCACCTAGAGTACCAGATCCACTAGTAAGGGTATAGTCACAACCTGATGTATTGAGGCAAGCTGTGAAAGTTCCATTATTGGTGATGTTGCCAGTAATAGTTGGGTCATAAACCGATGTAGAGAGCCAAGATCCATTGGCTTCTACCAAAATATTATTGAAAGTTGGGGTGGCTGTACCGTCTGGATTTACACTTCCATTGGTAACAGTAATAGTACCCATACTTGTTAAATCTGCTACACCAGTAAAAACATCGGCTCCATTGGTGATGGTCATATTAGTAAACGTAATGGTGCCATTATTTAAGTCTACAGCGGTAGCATTGGTACTAGAAACATCAAAATCACCTGTGATACTAATTCCTTCCCCTACACTAGTAGTATTCATAAAGAAACTTCCATCACCCTCTATGCTCAAATTACCAAGTACAGTTAAGGTATTAGCTGAATTTATAATTCGAGCATCACCACTGGTTACTGTCAGATTGTTATTAATGGTTGAGCTTACACCATTGTTCAGATTGATAAGCGTTCCATCTTCTAAATTCACTTCTACATTGTAAAAAGTAGATGAAAACAACTGCTCTGTGGTACTTCCTTCATAAACGAGTGTATTACCTACAGCATCAAAATCTAATACCAAATCTGCTTCATCTATTGTACCGGAGGTATTAACAGTTAAGGTTCCTTCATTTACAAATGTGTTTACCCCAACTCCATTTCCGAGTAAATCAATGGTGGAGATCAACCCTTGATTAGTCAAGGTAGCACCGTTATAAACCAAAACTCTAGGCATATTCACTGTAGTTGTTCCATCCACCACAAAACTACCAGCAACATTGTAGGTGTAGTTGCATGAATCATCACCACAGCCGTTAAAAGTACCATTATTAGTAATGGTGCCTCTTATGATAATTTGTATCGCATCATTATTCTGGAATGTGCCATTACTATTTATGTCGATATCGGTAAACAAATGATTTGCCACTACTGTAGGCGCTGTGCTATCATCAATCAAAAAAGTAGCACCATCTGCAACAGTCAATTCACCATTATTGGTTAGTCTAGCACCATCTAAAGTGAAGGTTCCTCCATTAACACTGATGTTTCCCAACACTGTGGTGCCATTATTCACTATAACCAACCTATGATTTGTACTTGTGCCTGTAACTTCAGAGGCTCCACTAGACGATAATGTACCCCTTACATTAAGTTGTGCTGCTGCACCAGAAAACTCTACAATACCTGTGGCAAGTTCAAGAGTAGAAGTAGCCTCAGTACTGCTTACGGTAATTGCATGCCCGTTGATAATTACGTTATCATTACCGTCTGGGTAATTATTGCCATCACTATCTGTACCTACTAATGTCCAACTACCAGGGTCCGTCCAAGATCCGGAATTGGCACTAGTAAAAGTACCTTGAGCACAAACAAAATGACAAGTGAGTATAAAACAACCAACTAAAAGTATCCGCATTGACAATCTAACTTTGGGTAGATAGAACTAAGTCTTCTGAACTTTATAGCAGTCGTGTTGAGTGTTACAAATGTAGAATAATTTAATTCGAATGAAAAAAAACGTTATTCATATCCATATTAAGCAATTATAAAAAGAAGATTCACGGCCCAATACAAGACTTTAACCAACTGAATATGAGACAGATAAAACAATACCTTTGGCAAGAGATTGGGATTAAAGAATGTCAACCCTTCCCAGATTTGAGATACAACCTAGCGTTACCTTTGATAAACTGGTATGTGAAAAACTTAATTGATTAAAAGCTTTTTAGAAAGTCGCTCACCATTGAAAAGAGCATGAACCAAGTACAAACCGGGTTTGAAACTAGACAAATCGAGTTCTAAATCAGTGTTTGACTCTAGACTTCTATTTATAAGCTCTTCACCATTGAGGCTGAGGACTTTTAGTATAAATGGCTGACCTATTGCATCAGCATTTAAACCAATGCTTACTATTCGATTGGTATGAACAGGATTGGGGAATATTGATAAATGCAAAGCACTTTCAAGACCTTCAAAGGTTACGGATATAACTTCAGAGTACTCAAAAGTGCCATTAAAATCTACTTGCCTAAGTCTATAATATAACCTCCCACTTAAAGGGAATCGGTCGATAAATCTGTAGTTCTGAATACTAGAGCTATTACCAACGCCTGTCACCTCCCCTATCTTTTCAAAAGAAATACCATCTAAAGACCTCTCTACCTCAAAGTAATTATTGTTCTCTTCTGAGGCGGTAACCCAATTAAGTACCACAGATTTTTTGGAAGGTTTGCCAGCAAAACTGATGAGGTGAACAGGAAGCCTTTCTAAGGTATTATCCATAGCATAAAGGTCTCCGAAACCATCGCCACTATCCATACTCACTGTATTATTGGTAGCATTTACTGAGCCAACAGCCAACCAATCTAGTGTTCCTCCTACACTCCTATATAGAGCAGGTACTAAGTTGCTTTCGGTAGTTTGAGAGAAGTCAGAAGCATCATAAGTGTATTCTGCTGTAAATACGGGCGATGATATATCATTGCCTGCAACGGTCCAATATACATCCAGATAGTCGGTAGATACCGTTCCATCATCATCTCCAGCTGGTGAATCACCACGATTATCCCTATCTCGTTGAGGATGAGCTGAATCGGTTATTGAAAAATCAACTGACGGGCTAGCACCAAAAGTTGCTTCATTAAGTGTCAATGTAATTGGAGAGAAATTATTGCCCCCTATTGGAACATAGAGTGGAATACCAGTTGCTGAAACCTCACGCCTTACTACACCCGCTCCAGTATCTTGAATAAAGCTTGCTAAACTTGCATCAGTTGGCGAAGCTGCTTCTGTAAGTATCAAATTATGAGCCCCAAGAACCAAATTACCATGACTCAGTGTCAGGTTATTTGACACAGTTGTTTGCCCTCCTAGACTAACCTCATTGGCCGATTTATTGATGGTTAAATTCCTGTAAGTAGTAGCTATTGCCGTTACACTGCCTGCTTCGGTATAGGCTACAGTGTTCATAAATGTCGAAAAATCTGGTGTGGCAATGGTAAAAGGCCCATCACCGTTAAATTCTAATGTGCCGCTTATTGCTGCACTACCATTTCTAAGCGTACCAGTTCCCGATAACTGATTAGTTATTTCGAGTACAGCGGTGTTGCTAACTGTTCCATTAACAATGAGTATAGGAATGGATATCTCATTAGCTCCACTTATAATTCTAGTTCCGCTTATGGTATAGCTACAATCTGTAGTATTGCCACAGCCATTCCAAGTGCCATTATTAGTGATATTTCTCGTAGTAAAAGACTCAGTGCTTGTGTTATTCCATGTGCCTCCTGCATTAACAATCACGTTTCTAAACTCTTTGGTGCCTGTACTACTCGTAAAGGTGATTATTCCTGAAATTGAGGTATTTCCTGTAACATTTAGAGATGCAGCCCCTATGGTAAGACTGGCTGAGCCAAGCGAAATACCGGTAGAAGAAATGCTTCCTCCGTTAATTGAGACGGTACCTGAGGGTATGGAAAAATTGCCAAAAGAACTCAAGCTACCGGAACCAGATATAGAGCTAGTTCCTGACATTTCTAAATTAGAAACAATGAGTGTATTGTTTAATATAATGGATGCCGAGCCTTCAATTGATACTGCGCCTGCTTGGGCCAAGGCATTAATAGATATTACATGATTTGAGGTTATTGTTACTTCATCTCCAAAGGCAGGGTAGTCATCAGTAATTCCAGTGGTGCCCCAAGTATCGGTATCGTCCCAGTCACCAGTTTGGACGCTTGTAAAGGTTTGAGCAAAGACAGAAAACCCACTTGCAAGGACAAAAAAAATCATGCAAGTGCACCTATTAAAAGTAGTTGAGGACATGAGGTGAAAATGAATTTTCAACCAAAATAGGCCGAGTTCATTTACTTATGCAAGACATCATAAAACTAATTGAATAACAGATAGTTACAATCAAAAACACTTACATCAAATATGACGCTTTTTGCATGCAAAAACTGTCCGACTCAATACAGAAAATTGACAGAAAAAAAATTCAAGAAATTCGAAAAATCAGATCGCCAAGCCAGGGTCTATCTGACTATTAATTTTTGAGTAACACCAAAGCCTGAGTTACTTGTTGCTCTTACAATATAGATACCAGAAGTAAGGTTATTTACCTGCAATTCTTGCGACTCAGCAAATGAATGGCTACTCTGCCAAACTACTTCCCCGCCTCTACCTACAATCTGTATTGTGCAGTTGGCATCCTTAGGCATACCTTCTAATTTCAAGTTGACACTTTCACCAGAAAGAACAGGGTTAGGATATACACTAAAAGAAGGCTCGTTAAATGACTTATGAGAAATAGCCACCAATTGTGAATAGTCAAATTGTCCTCCGTAGTCTATTTGCTTCAATCTATAATAAGACCTTCCGTTAAGCGGGTTTAAATCTTCGAACAAATACGTCTGGAGGTTATTAGAATTACCAGCGCCCTTTACAGTTCCAATTTCAACAAAGTTGACACCATCTGAAGACCTTTCTACTGAAAAGTAGTTGTTGTTTTCCTCATTGGCCGTTGACCAATTAAGAATTACGGTAGAGGGCGAATCTTTTACTGTAAAGCTGATAAGGTCTACTGGCAATCGATCTAGCCTGTTATCCATGGCATATAAATCTCCCCAGTAGTTACCATTGGTTATAGTTGCTGTATTGTTTACTGCATTAACCGAACCTGCATCTTTCCAATCGAAAAAGGTTTCTCCTGGAGGCTGACCATAAAGTACGGCAATCATATTAGCCTCTGTACCTGTAATATCACCATCTATATACTGATAACTGACATTGAAAGATGGGTTGGTCATGTCATTGCCCGTGAGTGTCCAATACCTAGAGATATAGTCTGTTGCTGTTACTCCATCATCATTTCCTCCCGCACCAATATTGCCTGTACTCCTATTCGGGTGGTTAGCATCAGTAATATCTAACTCAACATATGGGTTGGCACCTAAAGTAGCCGAATTCACTGTAAACGATGTGATTGGGGAGTAATCGTTACTATCTCCAATAGGAAAGCTTAAAGTACTACCCACAGAAGAAAAGTACTGCCTTACTACACCGCTTCCATTAATTCTGATGTAGTTAGAATCGTCTCCACCAGTAATAGTTGCACCAGCGGCCATTTCTAAATCGAAAGAGCCCAATTGAACAAAACCCTCCACTATATTCAGAGTACCATTAACCCTAACATCGGCTGCCAAGTTTATACTCTGATAATCTCCGGTGTTAGTTTCAATGGTAACATTGTAATAATCATTATTGGCCGAACTAGTAGTTCTCCATTGCTGATTGTAAGTCAAAGCAGCATACACCACCGTATTACCCACAGCAGATGCATCAAAGTTTGAAACTGTAAAATTAGTACCGCTGCTGTTATTGCCAGAATACACAAAAGTTGCCCCTGCACCATTGGTAAATGTTCCTGAACCAGTAAAAGTATTTGCTACACTCAGCGTGGTTTCATTGGTATAACTCGCTGGACTATTGATTACTAAATCCCTAATGTTAAGATCACCGCTACCACTTAGGATACCGCTCGCACTGGTAAGTGTATAAACACTAGTACCATAGCCCGGGTCAGCCGTAAAAACTCCATTGTTAGTAATGTTTCCACTGATGGTCACGTTGTTTGGCTGGGTTACATTCCAGTTACCTGTGGCATTTACCAAAACACTACCTATTAGTTTAGAACCACCGGTATTATTGAAAGTCATTGTCCCGTCTAGCTCAACCTGACCAGAAGCGGTTAAATTAATTCCATTAATAAATATTTCATTACCGGAAGCAACATAGAGGTTATTCGTAATAAAGTCTCCTCCCTGCAGGTTTGGTGTTCCTCCATTGAAATTAAAATCGCCCGAAATATCTATGGTAGAACTTCCTCCACTGAAGAGAATATCGCCTCCAGTCATTTCTAAGTTTCCAGTTACGTTTACTGTTCCACTGTTATGATCGTACTCTCCGCCAGAGATATTGAGATTGCCTCCAATATTAGTTACACCTGAGGCATTGTCTGGAGTGAACTCACCATCTTCCAAATTAAGGTTATTGCCAATGTTTACGGTGACAGCACCTACCTGAAATATACCATCTTGAATGGTTAAATCATTTAGAATAGAGGGCGAACCACTAAAACCAAGAGTACCGCTAGACTTGTTTAAAACAAGGTTATAATATGAGCCAGTAAAGCCTGTAGGAGATCCATAACCAGTGTAGATAATAGTGTTTCCTGTAGCGGCAGCATTAAATGTAGAAACCGTAAATGGTCCTCCATTAGTCAGGGTAAGCTCTGCACCATTTCCATTAGTAAAAGAACCTGTACCAGACATATTATCTCTAATGGTAAGCACCGAATTGTTGGTATAATTGGCTGGAGAATTGAAATTAGCTTCAAAAATGTTTATCTCATTCGACCCAGAGATTACTCCAGAAGAGCTATTAAAGTTAAATATCTGGTTGTATGAATTAGCAGTGAACGTACCATCATTATTGAGGTCGCCATTAAAATTATAGGTGTTTCCTCCCGACAGACTTAAGACACCTGTTCCCGTAATATCTACATCACCAAAATTGAGTGTTCTTGAATTTCCACTTATAGAGAGCTGTCCCTCTAAGGTAGCACTTCCATTTACTGAAAAGGTAATTGATGGTATACTGAGTTGTGTACCACCGAGCACGGTTAAACCTCCTTGAACTGTAATTACCTGATTGGCACTGTAACCTGATATACTAGAGTTTGCATAAACATAGACATCATTAAGAATTGTCAACGTTCTAGTACCACCACTAAAGCTAAAACCACCACCATTGAAGATTACGTTACTAACAGAGTAGTTTGAGTTTATACTGATGGTATGACCAGATTGCAGTACTATGTTGTCATTAGAGTCGGGAATACCGTCAGCATCAGAGCCGCTTAATGGTGTCCATCGGGAAGATGAATTCCAGCTACCACCACTAGCCGATTGGAAGGTAGCCTGACCATAAACGTTAGAAAAAGTAACTGCAAGCAGTAAAAATCCTAAAAAATAGAATCTCATAGTCTAGGTGAACATTTGGTTGAGTAAGGCCTACATACGAACCGCACTATCCGCTCAGATCGAACTCAGGCCAAATTTTATTCTTTTTTTTAATTACAAAAAAATGTATCTGAATAACGGTATAATAGCTACGGAGATGGAACATTTAACCCTACCTTTTTCTTTAGATATTTATTATAAATTTGAATACTTAAGTCACTCTGAATAAGAGGATTACAAACTATTATTTGGCATAATCAATTATGAATACAAATCCATTACTTAATAGCAGCACCACACACAATAATCCACCTGCATTTAGCAAGATTACCAACGATCATTTTAAGCCAGCTTTTGAAAAACTGATTGAAGAGGCTAAAAAAGAAATAGATGAAATAGTTAACCAGGCCGACTCCCCTAGCTTTGACAATACCGTTGTTCAGCTAGAAGCTTCTGGAAAACAGCTCGACCGAGTTTCGGCTATTTTCTTCAATCTTAATAGCGCAGAAACCAATGATGAAATGCAGGCTATAGCACGCGAGGTTTCTCCCATGCTCACAGAATTTTCCAATGATATTCTCCTTAACCAAGAACTCTTTGCACGAGTAAAGCAGGTTTATGATACTGTTGATCAAGATTCACTTTCTGCAGAAGACCTTACCCTACTTGATAAGACATATAAGGGTTTTGTTCGAAACGGAGCATTGCTAGACGACTCTAAGAAAGAACAACTGAGAAAAATAGATGTAGAATTAGCTCAGCTATCTTTAGAGTTTGGGGAACACGTTTTGGCCGAAACCAACAAGTATGAACTAGTTTTGGAGTCTGAAGACGATTTAGAAGGGCTACCAGCTTACGCCAGAGAGCAAGCTGCAGACACTGCCCACAACAAAGGCTATAACGATGCTTGGGTAATTACACTAGACTACCCTAGCTATGTTCCCTTTATGACTTACTCTGCCAAAAGAGAGCTTCGCGAAAAACTCGCTAAAGCATTTGCATCTAAAGCATTTAAAGGTGACGAATTAGACAATAGAGAAATTGTCAAAAAAATTGTCTCTCTTAGAAATGAAAGAGCACAACTACTGGGCTATAAAACTCATGCTCACTTTATCTTGGAAGAAAGAATGGCCGAATCTCCTGAAAAAGTAATGGACTTTTTGGAGGAAATTGAAAAGTATGGTAAGCCAGGCGCCAAAAGAGATGTTGAAGAAGTAGCTGCTTTTGCTAAAAAAGTAGATGGTTTAGAGCAGTTCGAAAAATGGGATTTTGCTTACTACTCGGAAAAACTAAAGAAAGAGAAGTACAATGTAGACGATGAGCTGTTGAAGCCATATTTTCAGCTAGAGAAGGTAGTAGACGGTGTATTTCAGGCAGCAAACAAACTCTTTGGTATCAACTTTACTGAAAATAAAGAAATAGACAGATATCATAAAGATGTAACCGTATATGAGGTTAAAAATGAGGCTGGAGAAGATGTTGCTACTTTCTATGCCGATTTCTTTCCAAGAGCTGGAAAACGTGCTGGAGCTTGGATGACATCTTATGCCGGGCAGTTTAAAGATGCCGATAGCAACAATCATAGGCCACTGGTTTCAATTGTTTGCAACTTTACCAAGCCTGGTAAAACCACCCCTTCTCTCCTAACTTTTAATGAGGTAACAACACTCTTCCATGAGTTCGGTCACGCTTTGCATGGAATGCTGGCTAATGGAAAATATGAGAGCCTTTCCGGTACCAGCGTATATTGGGACTTTGTTGAGCTTCCTTCTCAGGTATTAGAGAATTGGTGTTATGAAAAAGAGTGTTTAGACCTATTTGCAAGACACTACGAAACAGGAGAAACCATTCCTGAAAACTACATAGAACGTATTAAAGAAAGCGCCAACTTTATGGAAGGCTACCAAACCATGAGACAACTGAGCTTTGGTATGCTAGATATGGCATGGCACGGAACAGAAAATCTGGCTGTAGAAGATGTAGCCCAGTTTGAACAAGATATAATGAGTAAGACAGATGTTTTAGCTCCAATTGAAGGCACTAACATGAGTTGTTCTTTCTCACATATTTTTCAAGGTGGTTACTCTGCTGGTTATTATAGCTACAAATGGGCAGAAGTGCTAGATGCCGATGCTTTTGAGTATTTTAAAGAGCACGGTATTTTTAATAGAGAGATAGCCGATAAGTTTAAGCAGCACGTACTTTCTGCCGGAGGTTCTGAACACCCAATGACTCTTTATAAGCGATTTAGAGGCCAAGAACCAGACGTTAAAGCATTATTGAGAAGAGCTGGTTTACTAGAGGAGTAATTGAATAAAATCCCAAAACATATTCTGCCAGTAATTGTGTTCGCGCAATTTGCTGGCACTTCGCTCTGGTTTGCTGGAAATGCCATTTTACCGCAAATTCAGCAGACTTGGGCATTACCCAAAGACAGCATTGCACAGGTAACCTCTAGCGTAATGTTAGGCTTTATTGGTGGTACGCTAATATTTGCACTTACCTCTTTAGCCGATAGGTTTAATGCATCGAAAGTCTTCTTTCTCTCTGCCGTTTTAGGAGCTTTATTCAACTCTGCCGTATTGTTTACTGGCGAATCATTCGGAGCACTTTTACTATTCCGTTTTCTCACTGGTATCTGCATTGCCGGAATATACCCAGTTGGTATGAAAATAGCCTCAGACTGGTTCGATGGTAGGCTTGGCAAAGCCTTGGGTTACTTAGTTGGTGCCTTGGTAATCGGTTCAGCCTTTCCCCACCTGCTCAATCATTTTGGCGCAGGCTATGATTGGCGCCCCGTGCTGGTTGGCACTTCAGTATTGGGTATTTCCGGTGGCTTACTCATGTATTTTTTAGTAGGTGAAGGCCCGGCAAGAGTAAAATCAACCTCCTTTTCTCCTAAGGAGGCTTTCAGAGTATTTCAGAAGAAAGAATTTCGCTGGGCAGCTTTTGGCTATTTCGGTCATATGTGGGAATTATACACCTTCTGGGCTTTCATTCCTTTAGTTCTAACCTACTACTCCGAAACACAATCCATTAATCTACCAATTAGCCTATGGACGTTCATTATTATGGCTTTAGGTATGATTGGCTGTGTTCTAGGGGGAATTGTTTCTATTAGAAAAGGCAGTACTAAGGTAGCTTTTGGCTTTTTATTGGCTTCTGGCATACTCTGCCTGCTCTCTCCAATGTTTTTTCAATTACCACCAAGTGTTTTTTTAGTACTTCTATGCTTTTGGGGGTTTGTTGTTATTGGAGATTCGGCTCAGTTTTCATCACTCAACGCACAAAAAGCACCAATTGAGTTAAAAGGAACTGCACTTACCATTGCAGTAAGTGTAGGTTTTTTCTTGACCATCCCAAGTATTCAGCTCCTTCAACTCCTAACCAATTACATTGGTGTAGAATGGTTGCTTTTCACTTTAGCAATTGGGCCTGCTCTAGGCCTGTTAGCTACAAAAAAGCTTATTGATAATCCCTAACAGACCTAGAAGCTGAATCTTCGTTTTCTACATTCCAGCCAATTTGCATTAGCTCATCAGCGGTCATTTCCACCACATTAACATCTAAGGGAATTGTTGTCAATGGAGCATTGAGGCTATCTTTTTCAACCTTTACTATCTCATCTATAATGTCCATTCCTTTGATCACGTGGCCATAAATCATATAGTCGTTATCTAAACGCTTGAGCCCTTTTTCGTTCTGAACAATGTAAAACTGACACGCTGCAGATAGCTTACCCGGGTTATTATCTCGGCCGGCACCAAAAGCTCCATAAACATGCTTATGCCCTGCCTCAAACTCAGGTTCCAACAAGTGAACTGAGTAAGCAAAGCCCTCTGGCGTGTCTGGGCAACCACCCTGAGCCACAAACCTATCTATAACACGGTTGAAAGAATAATCATCGTAATAACCCTCTTCTGCCAGATCAAGAAAAGCTTGCTTGTGCTTTGGAGTATCATTGTACAACCAGATAAGTATTTCTCCCTGAGGGATTCTTATTTGGCCTACTTTAAAAGTTTCTGGTGGGGTGCAACTTACCATTACGGTAACCAGCACAAGCATAAAAATTTTCTTCATAGAGAATTAGTTCAAAGGTCTGGCTTTGAATTTAAGGGTTTTAGCCAATTCAAATACCTTCTCTTTTTCCTTTTCTGTAACTAATAGTACAGAACTCCCTTTTTCACCTGCTCGGCCCGTTCTACCACTTCGGTGAGTATAGTATTCTATTTGTTGTGGCAATTGATAATGAACCACAAAATTGAGATGCTTCACGTCAATCCCTCTAGCTGCAATATCGGTGGCTACTAGCAAATCTATTTTACCACTTTTAAACATGCGCATAACCTTATCTCTATCGCGTTGCCCCATATCTCCCTCAATAACATCTACAGATAGATTCTTTGCTTTAAGCTTTTTGGTAAGCACCTGAGCTGCTTTTTTAGTCTGGCAGAAAATCATGCCACGCTGGTCTTGGTGGTAAGCTAAGAAGTGCAACAACTCGTGGGTCTTATCGCTAGACTTGCAGATGAGGTACTCGTGGGTAATGTTCTCGTTTACACCAGCACTTCTACTAACCTGAACTCTGAGCGCTTCTGGCTTCAAAAACTTCTTTATAATTTGATGGATACCATCGGGCATAGTGGCCGAAAAGAGCCAAATATTTCTGCTCTCGCCAATTTCATCCAAAATTCTGAACATATCGTCTTTGAACCCCATACTCAGCATTTCATCTGCTTCATCGAGGGCAACAAAACGAACATGAGCTAGAGAAATCACCTTTTTGTTCAGCAAATCTATCAACCTACCCGGAGTAGCTACAATAATTTGAGTAGGGCGTTCCAGCCTTTTCATCTGGTCTCCGATTGGGGCACCACCATAAACCGACTCTACAAAAACCTTATCACTATACTTGGTAAACTTAAATAGTTGCTTGGCTATTTGTTGACAAAGCTCGCGTGTAGGGGCTAAAATTAAGCCTTGTACTTTGTCTGAATTGGAATTAACCAACTGAAGCATTGGCAAGCCAAAGGCCGCAGTTTTACCAGTTCCGGTTTGTGCCTGACCTACAAAGTCATTATCGAGCTTAAGAAGCTCAGGAATAGCCCTTTCTTGAATTTCAGTTGGTTCAAAAATTCCGAGCTCACTTAGCCCTTTAATTAGGCCGTTGTTTATACCTAGTGTTGAGAATGTACTCACAGTAATTATTTAAGCGTCAAAGTTATAGCTAATTGTATTGAAAAAGAAGGCAATACTTCTTTGAGAATGTCGGTAGCAATAAGCTTAATTTTTAACTTTGAATATGAATTTGGATGGAATAGCTCCCGTTAAAATCGGCATTATCACAGTATCAGACAGAGCCAGCGAAGGAAAATATGAAGATATTTCTGGCCCTGCCATTATAGAAACCCTAAACGACTATCTCTCCACAAAGTGGGAACCAGTTCACCAAATTATTCCCGATGAGCAGTATTTGATTGAAAGTACACTCAAGCAAATGGCAGATAAAGAAAAGTGTTGCCTTATTGTAACTACAGGAGGAACAGGGCCAGCTCCACGAGACGTAACTCCAGAAGCAACAGAAGCGGTTTGTGATAAAATGATGCCTGGTTTTGGAGAGCTTATGCGTCAGGTGAGCCTACAATATGTACCAACCGCCATACTCTCAAGGCAAACTGCGGGCATTAGAGGCAATAGCCTAATCATCAATTTACCAGGTAAACCTAAGTCTATCAGAGAATGTCTGGACGCTGTTTTCCCGGCTGTACCATACTGCATAGATCTTATCAACGGCCCATTTCTAGAAACCAAAAAAGAGGTAATGAAGGTCTTTAGACCAAAAGCTTAGTAGAAAAGTCAGACATTAGGATTTAAAAGGTCCATCTGCAATATCGCCTACCTATTACCGAATTGGAACCCAGGTAGGTTCCCCATGATAGAAGTCGCCAGAGGTTATTTTGGTGAACTTACCATCTGCTATATCTAAGGTATAAATCTGGTCACCGTCATTCTCGGTAGTACCATGAAACGCAATCTTTTCACCTGAAAGTGACCAGGCAATTTCCTGTTCCGAATAAGGGGTATTTGTAAACCTTTCTAAGCCTTGAGTTGACAAATCATATAGCCAAATATCCCATTTAGGGTCATCAGAAGCCTCGGCTAAACAAACGGCCAGCCGTTTACTGTCAGGAGACCACGTAGAATACTTTGCTATCAAAGGAAAAAAACTAACCTGTTCAACTTCTCCATTTCCTAGATTCATCACGAATAACTGATTAGAACCTGTCCGATCAGAAACAAAAGCCATTTTTTGACCATGTGGAGAAAGACTAAATCTTCCATTATAGCCATTGGTATTGGTCAACTGGTAACGATTATTTCCGCCTAAATCACACCTCCAAATATTCTTACTATCACCATCGGAAGTCGTGTAATAAATGTACTCAGCATTGGGTGAAAGTCGATAGTCTGCCAAATGAGCTAAAGGCAAGGCGTCTGTTTTTTTTGACCGAATATCCATTGCCAAAACAGTGAAGTTTTCAGTACTATCGTTAGAATAGTAAACGAGCTTCTGCAGACCTTCATTCCAATGAGGTTGCCAATCATAGCCAACATTTTGTGTTAGCCTTTCCTCCCATTGGCCTAAAACATCTGATTGATATAAATCGAAATTTCCATTAGCTTTTTTTAAATAAACAATCTCTTCTTTGATCTGCTCATTAGGGCTGCATGCAAGAACTGATAGAAGCAACAACACTAAAAATCTTCCCTTCATATTAATCAGGCTCATCTGGTTCGATTGAAGTATAAATTATGGAAATTGACTTCTGTAAAGCTAGAGAAAACTTTTCTCTCATTTTACATGTTGCAACATACAAAGAAAGAATCATGAGCAATTCAATCATCCGAATAGAGCGGTTACAATTCCCCTGGCAAACCCAAGATCCTTTTCTATTTTGCGCATTTCATAACGACAAGTACCCTAAAGGAAATGGCCAATTAGGTCCAGTTACAGGCACCTCAGGTAGAACAATTGGTTCGGACTTTAGTGGAAAAGATGGTTGGAGTATGTATCATGGTGATACAGTGCCAGGCTTTCCTGCCCACCCTCATGTTGGCTTCGAAACCATTACAATTGCCGAAAGAGGATTGGTAGACCACTCAGATTCGTTGGGGGCTGCCGGAAGGTTTGGCAATGGAGATGTACAATGGATGACTGCCGGAAAGGGTGTTCAGCATTGCGAAATGTTTCCCCTTTTAAAAGATGATGAAGAAAACCCGCTATTACTCTTTCAGATTTGGCTCAACCTGCCGAAAGCCAGTAAAAAAGTAGATCCCTATTTTGGAATGCTCTGGCATGAAGATATCCCAATGTATCAACACGCTGACCATGCTGGACGAAAAACATCCGTAAAAGTAGTAGCCGGAGAATTAGGCGACATCAAGCGATACGCACCTGCCCCAGATTCATTTGCCGCCAAAGCTGAAAACCAAGTAGCCGTCTGGATGATAGAAATGGAACCAGAAGCTGAGTGGACAATACCAGCAGCCAACGCTGAAGCTAACAGAAGCCTATATTTATGGAGTGGAAATTCCGTAGAAATTGAAGGGGCCGAAGTACCCAACATGCATGTTGTAAAACTGAAAGCTAGCGAAGAAACCACTATTAATAATGGTGGGCAACCCGCCCAATTTTTAATGCTTCAAGGTAAATCCATCGGAGAACCAGTGGCCACCTATGGCCCATTTGTAATGAACTCCAATCAAGAGATTCAGGAAGTAATGATGGAGTATCAAAGAACAGAATTTGGTGGCTGGCCTTGGCCTTCGCATGCTAACACGCACGATCCTTCAAAAGGGAGGTTTGCCAAACATGCAGATGGCAGAGTTGAAGAAAAGGGTTGATTGGTAATTTGTTGATCAGATGATTTGGTAATTGTTGACTGTACTGTCTTGGCGAGACATATATTGAAAAAACTGAAATTAATCTGCCCTTTTGGTAGAGTGATTCAAAGAACAAAAGAGGCTGTCTCAAAAGCTAACTGTCATTACCGATTCCGCTCCTATAAATCGGGATAGAATCACTCTAAACTGGCTCTGTAGGCCGAAAGAGGTTCCAGTCAAGCTGGGAATGACGTAAATAGCAGCTTTTGAGACTGCCTCTTTTGACACTTAAAATTCCTTGTTTATAACTCTACAACTAAGCGATATAGGCCACCACCTTCTACACCAATATATAGATAACCATCGTTGCCCATCTCTACATTACGAACTCGCCCAATGCCTTCAGCAAACTTTTCTTCCTTCACTACTTTATTATCTTCAATAACCAGGCGAACTAAGTAGCTAAACTTCAATGAGCCTACTATTAAGTCACCATCCCAACCCGCGTACTGAGAGTTTTGAACAAAGGCCATTCCGCAAGGTGCAATAGAGGGCACCCAGTAAGTCACTGGCTGCTCCATGCCTGGTCTTGAGGTTGCATCGGTAATTGGTTTTCCACCATAGTTAACACCGTAAGTCACCACAGGCCAACCATAGTTAGCACCAGCCTTAATTAAATTTACTTCATCTCCTCCTTGCGGCCCATGCTCATGCTCCCAAATATCTCCAGTGTTAGGGTTAGTCGCTAAACCTTGTGGGTTTCTATGACCATATGAATAAACAGCCTCTTTGGCACCATCTTGTCCCACAAAGGGGTTATCTGCTGGTATTCTACCATCATCGTGAAGCCTGTAAATCTTTCCACCATCTCTGGTAATATCTTGCGGATTTTCATCTCTATTCCCTCTATCACCGATTGAAAAATAAACGTGGTTTTCTGAGTCAAAAGCAATTCGGCTTCCAAAGTGAGGAGAAGCAGTTGTATTAGGAGAACCTTTGTAAAGCACCTCGTGATTCTCGAAAGCTGTACCATTCCACTGGGCTCTACTGAGCGCAGTCATGGCTCCGTTGCCCTCTCCTTCGCCACTGGCATAGGTAAAATAAATCCAGCGGTTGGACTTGAAATTGGGATGAAGCTCAATATCTAACAAACCACCTTGGCCTTGCACCTTGCTTTCAGGTCCTCCGGCTACATCATTGTTAAGGATAGTACCGTTGTCTAGCAAAACAATCCTACCCTCTTTCTCAGTAACCAACATTTTGCCATCAGGTAAGAAAACCATTCCCCATGGGTTCTTCAATTCTCCATTGACCAGTTTAACTGTCATCTGACTGGCCAATACTGGCTCTGTAGGGTCGTTCGACTTATTGGCTGGTTCTGCAGCACATGAAAAAGCCAGAGTAATTAGCAGTAGAGTAAGAATATTTTTAATCATCATGATTGCAATTTTTAGTTTTGAACGAGAATGTCAACCTGTTTGGTTCTAAAAATTAGCAGAAACCCAAAAGCTGGTAGAGGGCTGCGGGTAGGTAAGCTGGCCTTTAGGCTGGGGGATTCGCCAGGTCGACAATTCCGCAAAATAAGCCCCACCCTTTATCCCTCTCCTCCCGAAGCCTCGGGAGAGAGGGACGGTACTGAAGTGCCAGCTTCGCCTGATGCCGTTTAGTCTTGCAGTGAGTAACATCTTCCCACTTGGGGGAAGACAGGAGATGGGGGCTCATGCACTAGACGTTGGAGATACCCGCCTACGCGGGAATGACGTCCAATTGGAACACCTTCTCAACAGCCTGAGCAGCTCTTCTTCCCTCTGCAATGGCCCAAACCACTAAGTTTTGGTGGAAATGGCCTCACCCTCTTATCCCGAAGCCTCGGGAGAGAGGGATTGCACTGACGTGCTAGCTTCGCCTAATGCTATTCAGTCTTGCAGTGAGTAACATCTTCCCACTTGGGGGAAGACAGGAGATGGGGGCTCATGCGCTAGACGTTGGAGATTCCCGCCTACGCGGGAATGACATCCATTTGAAACACCTTCTCCACCGCCTTAGCTGCTCTTCTTCCCTCTGCAATGGCCCAAACCACTAGGCTCTGGCCTCTGCGGCAGTCGCCTGCGGCAAAGATCATCGATTCACTGATCTGACCATTAAGTTTTGAAGTTTTGAAGTTCGAGGTTTTGAAGTTGCCACGAGGATCAAGCTCCAAACCAAACTGATTAGCCAAGCTATGTTCTGGGTTAGAGAATCCAATCGCCAAAAAGGCCATATCGCAGTCAATTACTTGTTCTGAGCCAGGGATTTCCTCGTATTGGAATTTGGCTTTATCTGTCCACTGAATTCTGACTGTCTCCACTCCTTTCAGCTGACCAGCCTCACCGATAAATCGTTTGGTGAGGATTGACCAGTCGCGGGCCACTCCTTCCTCATGTGAAGTAGAAGTGTTCAAAGTCATGGGCCATTCCGGCCATGGATTGGTTTCTGTTCTTGCAGAAGGTGGTTTGTCCATCAGCTCGATCTGGGTCACTTTGGTTGCTCCCTGACGATTACTGGTGCCTACACAGTCAGCTCCGGTATCTCCTCCACCAATGACGAGTATCTTCTTGCCTTTGGCATTCAGTTCGGGAGATAATTCATTGATTTTACCAGAAATCAGTCGGTTCTGATGCGTCAGGAACTTCATAGCAAAGTGTACACCGTTCAGTTCTCTTCCTTCAATCGGTAGATCGCGAGGCACGGTTGAGCCTACACAAAGCACTACAGCATCGTACTGTGCTTCCAGCTCCTGAGCCGTAATATCTTTACCTATCTCTACTCCACATTCAAAGTTGATTCCGGCTTGTTCCATCAGACTTACTCTTCTGGCAACCACCTCCTTGTTCAACTTAAAGTCAGGAATTCCAAGCCTTAAAAGTCCGCCTGGTGCTTCATCACGCTCAAAAACGGTGACCGCATGCCCTTGCTTTCTTAGCTCTTCCGCAGCAGCCAATCCTGCAGGTCCAGAACCTACTACAGCCACCGATTTTCCGCTTTCGAAATTCGGGGCTATTGGTTCTTCCCAACCTTCTATAAAGGCTCTTTCTGAGATTTCCTTCTCAATATGCTCGATGTTAACAGCCGCATTATTGATGCCCAAAACGCAACTAGCTTCGCACGGGGCAGGACAAATTCTTCCTGTAAACTCAGGGAAATTATTGGTACTTTTCAGCACTTCCCAGGCCTCCTTCCACTCACCGCGGTAAACGGCATCGTTGAAATCTGGAATCTTATTGCCTAGTGGGCATCCGTTGTGGCAGAATGGAATTCCGCAGTCCATACAGCGGGCTGCCTGCTCAGTATACTGAGTCTCAGCCCAAGATTCAACAAACTCTTCAAAGTGATGAACGCGCTCCTGCGGAGCCTGCATGCTCTTCTTATCCCTATCGTATTTCAAAAATCCTTGTACGTCTCCCATTATGCCATCACATTTTTAAAGTCTCTCTTTTTAGCCATCACACGCTTGTATTCAATCGGAATTACCTTCACGAAGCTCGTTTTGGCAATACCCCACTGGCTGAGCAACTCAATGGCTTTCACACTATTCGTATATCTGTGATGCTTCTCCATCATCATATGCAGGAAGTTGAAATCGTCCTCTTCAGGAAATTCCAGTTCCACTAAATCCATATTACATCTCGACTCAAAGTCGAAGTCAGCGGCATAGACATAGGCAATACCTCCCGACATTCCGGCTGCGAAGTTTTTGCCGGTTTCTCCCAGCACCACTACGCGGCCACCGGTCATGTACTCACAACCGTGATCTCCAACACCCTCCACAACGGCCTTGGCTCCCGAATTTCTCACGGCAAAGCGTTCTCCAGCCTGACCGTTGACGTAAAGTCTGCCTCGCGTTGCTCCATAGAGCGCCACGTTACCGATCAGCACGTTGTCTGCCGCCTTGCACTCACTTTCCGGATTCGGATAGATGACCAGTTTCCCGCCTGAAAGTCCCTTTCCAACATAGTCGTTTGCCTCTCCTTCCAGGTTGAAGGTGATTCCATGCGAAAGGAAGGCTCCGAAGCTTTGTCCCGCTGCACCCTGGAAATCCACAGTGATGGTTCCATCGGCCAATCCTTCCGGACCAAACTGCTCGGTGAATTTTCCGGCCAGCATAGCACCTGTAGTTCTATTTTCGTTATGAATAGCCTGCTCGAACCTTACCCTTTCCTGATGTTTGAAAGTCGGCTGAGCCAGCTTGATCAACTGATGATCCAGCACCTCTTTGGTTCTGGAAGGCTGTAGCTGCGTTTTCTGCTGTGACATGCCCTTTTCAGCAAATGGATTGTCCAGGATTCTGGTCAGATCTATTTCTCCGGCCTTTTCAGTGGCTTTTTCCTTGTTGAAGCTGAGTAAATCGGTTCTTCCAACCAACTCGTCTACCGTACTGATACCCAGTTCAGCCATAATGACTCTGAGTTCTTCGGCCAGCATGGTGAAGAAATTCACGATATGCTGAACCTCTCCGGTAAATAGCCTTCTCAACTCAGGTCTCTGCGTGGCTACACCCACAGGGCAGGTATTCAGGTGACACTTGCGCATCATAATACAACCTTCAACCACCAACACTGCGGTGGCAACACCCCATTCTTCTGCTCCTAGCATGGTAGCAATGGCAATGTCACGTGCTGTTTTAATCTGACCGTCAGTTTGTAGTTTTACACGATTTCTCAGACCATTTCTGAGCAGGGTCTGATGTGCTTCTGCTAGGCCAATTTCCCAAGGAATACCTGCATGTTGAATGGAGCTGATCGGTGATGCACCTGTTCCTCCATCGTGACCTGAAATCAGAATGTTGTCTGCATTGGCTTTCGCCACACCGGCAGCGATTGTGCCTACACCAGCTTCAGCCACCAGCTTTACATTGATTTCGGCCTTGGTATTTACATTCTTTAAGTCGAAGATCAGCTGAGCTAAATCTTCAATAGAATAGATATCGTGATGCGGTGGCGGTGAAATCAAGGTTACTCCCGGTGTGGAGTGCCTAATCCTGGCTATATTTTCATCCACCTTGAGTCCAGGCAATTGGCCTCCCTCTCCCGGTTTCGCACCTTGCGCCACTTTAATCTGGATTTCATCGGCATTGATCAAATAGTGAGTGGTTACACCAAAGCGTCCGCTCGCCACCTGTTTTATGGCTGAACGGGCTAGCAATCCATCGCTTCCCGGGGTAAATCTTACCGAATCTTCACCTCCTTCACCGCTGTTAGATTTTCCACCGATGAGGTTCATGGCCTTGGCGATAGTGGTGTGCGCTTCTTCGGAAATGGATCCGAATGACATGGCCCCAGTAGCAAAGCGCTTCATTATATTCGAAGCGGGTTCAACCTGATCCAATGGAATAGATTTGCCCTTCTTAAAGTCGAATAGGCTTCGGAGCGTAACATTTTCCTTTTCCTGATTATCAATCTCATTAGAATACTCTCTGAATAGATTCAGATCATTCAAACGGGTAGATTTCTGTAAGAGGTGAATGGTTTTTGGGTTGAAAAGGTGCTTCTCTCCTTCCGCTCTCCACTGATAGATTCCACCATCGGCCAGTCTCTTGGAAATAGTCCTCTCGTCATAAGCGAACTGATAATTCGATTTGATTTCCTTTTCAAGCCCATCGAAACTCTTGCCTGAAATACGGTTTGGTGTGCCTTTGAAGCAGAGTTTTACAATCTCATCGTTCAAACCAAGTATCTCGAAAATCTGCGCACTTTCATAAGATTGAAGTGTAGAGATCCCCATTTTGGAAAGGATCTTTCTCAAGCCATAGCCAATCGCCTTGATGTATTGATCGACAGCTTCTTCAGTCTGACCTTCTTCTGATAATGAATTAATGGTCTCAAAAGCCAAATATGGACAAATGGCTGATGCACCATAACCGATCAACGTAGCAAAATGATGAGTTTCCACCACATCTCCACCTTCAACGACCAAGCTCACTCTCGAGCGAATTCCCTGATCGATGAGGTAATGGTGAACCGCCCCCGTGATTAGCAAAGAAGGTATTGACAATTCACCTTTTTGAAGTCTATTGTTCAATACAAGAATGTTTACTCCACCTCTAACCAAATCTGCGGCCTTCTTAGAAAGGTCTTTAATGGCTTCTTTTAGATTGGTTTGGTTCGGATAATAGCTGGCCAAAAGCTCGGCAGTTCTGTAGTGCTCGTCTTTTAAGCCCTTCAAAGCCTGCAAAAGAGCAGGTTTCACAACAGGCTGATCGAGCAAAATCTTTCTTGAAGTTGGGTCATTATCTTCCAACAAGTTGTTCGACTGGCCAAGATAAACCGCTAGCGACATCACCGCCTTCTCGCGAATGGGATCTATGGCCGGATTACTTACCTGGGCAAAAAGCTGTCGGAAGTAATTTGAGATGTGCGCATTTCGTTTAGAAAACACTGCTAAAGCCGAATCATTGCCCATAGAACCGATCGGTTCTGAGCCCGTTTGGGTCATTGGCTTCAGGATATACTTGAGATCTTCCTTCGAATAACCGAAGGTCAATTGCTCCTTTAAAAGTTCGTCTGTTTTAAGTTCAAAGTTTAATGTCTTGTCTCTTGTAAGTTCAGACTCATGGGTGATGAGTTCATTGTTCCACCTCTGATAATCGTATTCCCGGCTCAGTCTCGACTTGATGGATTCGTCTTCTTCGAAGGTGTTTTCAACCAAATCTACCAGAATCATTTGTCCAGGTTTCAGTTTACCTCTTTTCAGCACTTGTGAAGGTTCAATCTCTACAATCCCGGTTTCTGAAGCGAATACAATTCTATCATCCTTAGTGATGGAATACCTTGTTGGGCGAAGGCCATTTCTGTCGATACAGGCTCCTACTTTGTTACCGTCAGTGAAACAAACTGCTGCTGGGCCATCCCATGGCTCAAGGAAGGTGGCGTGATAATCGTAAAAGGCTCTGAGTTCCTTGCTCAGGGTCATATTCTCCCTCCAGGCCGGAGGAATTAGCATGGCCATCACACGCTCAATTTCCCTTCCACCCATAATGAGCAGTTCTACGGCCATATCGAGGTTGGCAGAGTCAGAGAATTCAGCATTACAAATTGGCAGCAGCTGGTTGATTTCTTCTTTGGTAAAGTGAGTCGAAGAGAATAGCGCCTCCCTAGACCTCATTTTGTTGATGTTCCCCTTAATGGTGTTGATCTCTCCATTGTGGGCAATGTATCTGAAAGGTTGAGCCAGTCTCCACTCCGGAAGCGTATTGGTAGAGAACCTTGAGTGAATAATAGCGAAGGAAGATACCAGTCGCTCATCTTTCAGATCAGGGTAATATTCATCCAGTTGCCAGGTTCTTAATTCTCCTTTGTATATAATGGAGTGAATGGAGCATGAAGGCATGTAGAATTCCTTGGCAGAATCGAGCCCTTTGGCCTTGTACTCAGTGATTTTTCTAAAGAGATAAAGCTTTCTTTGAAGCTCTCGTCCGGTTGCTCCATAAGTAGATTTGATGAAATATTGTCTTACATAAGGCTCATTGCTCTTGGCGAACTCACCGATCTGCTCGCCTCTGGTTGGCACCCAGCGGGTCCAGAATGCTTCCAAATCAATCTGGCGCAAAACCGCTTTCAATATGCTTTCGAAAAGCGGAATATTTTGTTTTGGCAGAAAAACCATGGCCACGCCATAATCGCCTCTATCAGGCAATTCGATCTTTTTCTTTTGGGCAAGCTCTTTAAAATATGAGTGGGGAATCTGAATATGGATACCAGCGCCATCGCCTGTCTGGTCATCGGCAGCTACTCCTCCCCTGTGCTCCATGCGGTGAAGCATCTTCAGGGCATCGGCCACAATCTGATGAGAAGGCTGGTTTTTAATATTAGCGATGAAGCCAATTCCGCAAGCGTCTTTCTCGAATTCCTTATTATATAATCCTCTTGTCATTCTTATAATTAGTGTAGTGCGAGTTGGCAAACGTTTACATCGATTCTATACCCTATTGTAAAGTCAACCATTCTGAATTTATCTATTTTGGTTGGATCGAAAGAATGGAATTTTGAAAGAGATATGAATTTCAGCTTTGCATTTTAACGAATTAACTAACTGACAAACAACTACTTAAATTCAACAATTATCACATGTCCAAAACACCAAACGAGCAGCTACTTTTTGAGCTAATTCAGTCTATGACTAAGTCGGAAAAGAGAAGCTTTAAGCTTTATGCAAAGCGATCTGGAGGTAGTACTGAAACCAAATACATTAAGCTCTTTGATGTAATGGAAAGAATGGAGCTTTATAATGAAGAACTCATTTTAAAGAAATTACCAGACACCAGTAAAACACAGTTTGCCAACCTCAAATCTCACCTTTACTCTCAAATATTAGGAAGTTTGAGACTCTCTAACCTTAAGGATGATATTGATATTGAGTTGCGAGAACAGCTTGACTTTATTCGGGTACTTTATAAAAAGGGACTATACCAGCAAAGTTTACGACTGCTCAATCGCGCCAAAAATATTACAGGAGACTATAGAAAAGACCTTTTTCATCTTGCCTTATTAGATTATGAAAAACAAATACGATCACAACAAGTCTTCGACCTAGAAGAAGAGCAAGCCTATGATATAGATGTGCAAACTGATAAAGCCATGAAGCGCTTTATGAATGTACAGAAGTTCTTCACTTTAGCCACACGTTTAAAGGCTAGGTTTGTTCAACATGGAATGGTTAAATCTGAAAGGGAAATGAATAACCTAAAGGCCCTGTTTTATACTAATCTTCCCGATTTTAAGGAAGAAGAGCTGGCCTTCAATGAGAAATTCTATCTCTACAGAGCATATTATTGGTTTTCTTATTTGACATACGATTTTGATGATTGTGTGCACTACGCAGAAAAATGGGTAAACATTTTTCATGAAACAGGTCTGGATAAAAAGAGAAGAGCTGCCTATTTAAAAGGGTTAAACAGACTTTTACAATCGGCCTTTAGAGTAAATAACCTCACCAAATATGATGAATACTATCAAGCGCTTTCAAATTTTGAAGAAAAAGAAGGTGCAACACTAGCCAGCAATACGCAGGTTCTATTGGTCAAATATAAGGCCATTCAAACCTTCAACCATGTGTTCATGACTACCCAGTTTACCGAGAACCTAGAAAAGGTTCAGGAGGTAATGAAAAAGGTAGAAGCCAATAAAAAGTTCATAGACAAGCATAATTTGGTAGTCATCTATTACAAAGCATCTGTTTTCTACTTTGCTTCAGAAAGGCATAATGATGCTCGTTTCTACCTAAATAAACTACTTAATGACAGCGATAGACTCCGCAGCGACCTTAAAGGTTATGCTCGAATTCTCAGTATTCTTATAGATTACGACACTGGCGAAGAGCAGTATTTCGAGCAAAAACTGAAGGCCGCCTATGACTTTATAGTTTATGAAGAAAACCTAGGTAGAGTGCAGCAAGTATTTTTAGATTTTCTTGGCAAAATTGGGTCTATCTATCCTCAAGACCTCAAAAAGGGATTTATGAGCCTAAAAGCTGAAATAGAAAAAGTAAATGACGGTGATTTCTCCAGAAAGACCCTCCTCTACTTCGACTTAATGAGCTGGATAGATTCTAAAATTGAAGGAAGAAGTTTTGCAGAAATGGTTCGCGAAAAAGCTAGAGTACAGATGAGGTAAGGCTGTAACCTTTTTACGACTTTTGGAGTTCGATGAAGGGGCTCAGCAAAATTGGCTGAGTCCTCAGAACTCTTATATTTACTTTATGTCTGACGAACGAAAGGTTGTTCTTGTACTGCTCAGTATTGCTCTTTTCATTCTTATTCTTCACAGGCCTAAGCCAATCGAGGAGATTAATAAAGCCACTCAATTAGTTCTCAAGACTGAAAAAATCTATGTGGAGAACGTAGATGATATTTTGCATATAGACAGTGTTTTGGTAAAACCTGTATTGTATGACCATGTCTATTTTCTAGATGCCCTCCCCTATAAACAGGCCAAAGAAGAGTTTATCAACGTTATGCTCCCGGCCATTCTTATAGTAAAATGGCAATTGAATCAGGACCTGAAGAGACTTGAAGAAATTATGAAGGAAGGCATTCAAGATCAGGGAGATAGTATGCTCGTAGCCAACTGGGCCGAAGAATTCAAAACCGATGATTTAGCCACCCTCAAGCGTAGGCTTCTTACTCACCCAAATAGTATAGTTTTGGCACAAGCCGCTGTAGAGTCTGGCTGGGGTAAGTCTCGCTTTTTTATGGAAGCTAATAATGTTTTCGGGGTTTGGAGTTTCGATTCAGATGAACCTCGAATACCAGCCAGTATCAGCAGAGAAGAGTATCAGGTATATTTGAGAAAATACGACAACATAGCGGAGTCTGTTATGGATTACTTCAAAACCATAGCCAGAGTTCCTGCCTACACAAACTTCAGAAGAAAAAGAGCAGAAACTCAAAATATTCGGGAGCTTCTTCCTTATCTTGACAGATACTCAGAGCGTGGCGATGAATACGTAGCCCAACTTTTGGGTATGATTAGATACAATAACTTTCAGCAGTACGACAAATATCAGATCGACCCTGCCTATGTGGTTAAAAAATAAGTTTCTCTTTCTAGCACTTACGCTTTTATTAGCTCCCAGACTTTTAGCTCAAACCAGTTCTATTGCAACGTTTGTATATCACCGTTTTGGTGACGACCGTTTCCCAAGCACTAATATTAAGTTGGCGCAGTTTGAGGCACACCTCAAATACCTAAAGGATAACGATTATCAGGTAATTACTCTTTCTGAGGCTATTGAAAGAGTAAAAAAACGCAACCGCTTTCCAAAAACAGCTGTACTTACCGTAGATGATGGGTACAAAACATTCTATAAAAACGCCATTCCTTTGCTGAAAAAGTACGGATTTACTGCTACGCTTTTTGTAAATACAGAGACCGTTGGCGGAAGCGATTATATGGATTGGAATGAGATCACAGAAGTTCAGCAGGCAGGTATTGAAATTGGCAATCACTCTCACAGTCATGCATACTTTCTGAACGGAAATCATAATCAATTTTTAGAAGACCTTAAAACCAGTGAAGCTCAGTTTGAGGCCAACCTAGGTGAAAAACCAATTCTCTTTGCCTACCCTTATGGTGAATGGAATATTGAGATGGCCGAACATTTAAAAAACGAAGGCTATCTAGGCGCTGCTGCTCAAAATTCGGGACTTCTCTATAAAGAAATTCCGGTATTCCATTTACCTAGATTTCCAATGTCTGAAGCTTATGCCAAGCTAGAAGACTTTGTGGGCAAATTAAAAGCCCTGCCTATTGAGGTTACCAAATATGAACCCATCAGTAGTGGTTATATGGGAAGCGAAAGCCTGCCGAGATTAAATATGGAGTTTCAAGAATCTAACCTCAGGCTAGATCAGCTGCAGTGTTTTATACAAGGAGCTGAATGCAAAAAGTCAATGCAAGTGGTTAAAGATGGTGTAGTAAAACTAAATGTAAGGCCAGACCGCGACCTTAAAAGGCGCAGAACCCTCTTTACCATTACTGTACCTGACAATGAAGGCAAGTGGCACTGGTTCAGCTACTTGTGGGTTATCCCGTCTATTAAGGAATAGTAAAAATTGCTAAATTGAGTAAAACATTGCACGTGAAAAGGGCACTACTCTCAACCGTATTTCTAACTATTATCTTCATAGTTTCCACTAGTTCTTCACTAAGACCGTCCTTTCAGACCATAAATGATGTAGCATGGCTTATTGGCAAGTGGGAACGTACTAATGTAAAAGTGGGTACAAAAGCTTTTGAATATTGGGAAAAAGAATCTGAAAGCTCATTAAGGGGAATTGGGTTCAGCATGAGAGGCGCAGACACTACTTTTGTTGAAAAGCTAAAAATTGAACAAAGAGAAGGCACCTTGTACTATGTGGCCGATGTTCGGGAAAACACTGAGCCCATCTACTTTAAATTTACTAAACTTTCAGAGTACGGATTTATAAGCGAAAACCCTGAGCATGACTTCCCTAAAATGATTAGCTATGAATTAAGAGATGGCCAAATGACCGCCACAATCTCTGATGGTGGAGATAAGAAAGCGAGCTTCATTTTTAAGAAAATGGACTAGCCAGTGTTAAACTTCATGCCCTACCCTAGTTGAAGCGTCTCGCTTCGACTATTGCTAGCAACCGCTTTACCGCCAGTTTCAGAATTGTCCGCAAAACGCCTCAGCACCGATTTACCGCCAGTTTTGGTGTCTTCACCAAAACTATTCAGAACCTATTTACAAATGGAGTCAGTGGTCAGGCTGGGTAGATCCCTCGCTTCCTCGGGATGAGAAAAAGGCTATTAGAGGCTGACAGCCCTATGTAAATAATTAAAGTGAGTAGCTAGCCTTCAACAAGAAGGGAACTTAGCTACCAATCCAATCTCGTGTAGCATCTCGCTCAGACATCTGCTGAAAGGGATTCTGTGCATCTGTCTAGACTCACCCGAGTTCACCGTGTTAGAATCGAACCACTGGTCAGACCACTTGGAGTGGTCTGACCAGTCATACGAAATCTAGTTGAAGCATCTCGCTTCGACTTTTACTAGCAACTGCTTTGCCGTCAGTTTAAGAGTTGTCCGCAAAACTATTCACCACTCATTTACAAATGGAGTCAGTGGTCAGGCTCGGCAGATCCCTCGCTTCCTCGGGATGAGAAAAAAGTCTTTTGAAAGCTGCGATATGCCTTTACAGGGTACTGCTCGGTCTCCTAGACATCAAACTAAAAAGCACCTTCTGAACATCTATCGGTCTTGATTTTGAACAAAGAGCTCGAACTTAAAAGCTAGGCTACCGATCTTCAAGAAAAAATTTGAGCTAATTTTGAGTCAATGGAGTCGATTATTACAATAGTAGGTTTTCTAGGAGCAGGAAAGACCACCTTATTAAAGCACTTGGTAACCAAATCTATTGAGCAAGGATGGAATCCATTTGTTATTCTGAATGACTATGAAAATGCTAATCTAGATGTTCAGCAATTTTTAGAGCAAATAGACGCAAATTCGCTCCGAGCGCTTAGCGGAAGCTGTATTTGTTGTAGTGGAATTGGAGAACTTAGAAATTTTGTAAACGACATCCCCGAAAGAGAAAATGGCATCACATTTATTGAGGCTAATGGCACTTCTGACGCATGTTCTTTGATGGGATTTCTTGGTGTGGGACTAAATGACCGATATGAACCACCCATTCAGATATCTGTAGTAGATGCGAAGAACTGGCAAAATCGTGGTGAATTCAATGAGCTCGAATTAAACCAAATACAAGTCTCTTCACTAGTAATTCTAACCCATTTAGAGGGTATTTCTGAAGAACGAAAGTCATTTGTAATAAGAGATATTAAACGAGTTAACTCTTCTGCTGAAGTGACAAGCATGGAAGCATTTAACCTGACAATTCTTCCTAAACTGACACCTTCTACCAATAAGCCTCAACAATTAGATCATCTAAAAGCACATTGGTCATCTTGCTCAGTAGATTTACCGTATTTGCCCAATAGCTCCTGCATAAACGAGCTCTGCAAAAGATTGCCCGATAACATTCTACGTGTTAAAGGCTGTACCAAAGTTGGTGATGATGATAGCTACACATATTTCCAGCGTACACCAAGTGGAGAGGTTACAATGAAAGCCTTTTATGGAGAACCAACCACTGGCCCAAAACTTCTATGTGTTGGTCCTGGTAGTGATCCAAGTGTATTAGAGCAAGCTATAACGGAAAGCATTAACATAGCCAACGCCAAAACTGTTTAAATTCTTACTCTTAGGGTCTTAATTGTTTTTGCACTCTGCGCGCCTACGAACTTTTATAGAAGTAGTAAGAATTGCATGATTGGCCATTGGTAAGTTAGGCATTTGTAATTAGTGAAAAACTGGTAAGCTTGTGATGAGTTATTAGACAATGGCCGTAATTTGATCACTCTTCTTTGCCTCGACTTCAGGACAGAACGCTCTGCCAAATATATTCACTTCCCTTTCTTATGGCTGATTAAGGGGCAAGTCTAACAAAATGAACAATAAAAAAAGACCACTCCGATCGTCTATCGAAATGGTCTAGGTCAATGAATCTATGTATAGGACTTACTTGAAAAGTAAATCTCGTTGATGTCTAATTTTATTTTGCAATCACCCCGCATCCAATTCTTGGGCCGGCTGCTCCCGAAGGCTGAGAAGTGAAATCATCTGGGCCAGCATGAACAATTACTGCTTTGTTCAGAATATTAGTAGTAGAATCGCCTTCTATAGACCAACCTTCTACCTGCATATTAAAAGTTCCTGTGCTGTCTTCGCCAATTGTAATGTTGCCAATATCTCCTTTGTGAAATTCCTCATCTTCTAATCGATGTCCATGCTCTACACCTAGAGGATTCCAATGTCCTCCTGCAGACTTACCATCAGGGGCAGAACAATCTCCTGTTTCATGCAGGTGAACAGCGTGCTCTCCAGGGGCAATTCCTCTTAAAGCCACTGTCACATCTAGCGAACCATCGGCCACCTCTTTAAACGTCACCATGCCAGCCAAGTCGCTTCCACTTTTACTCATTATCTGAGTGGTTATGGTTTTGTCTTCCATGTTAGTTTTTGGTTGCGTTTGCTCCATTTCTAACTGGTCGACTTCTTCTGTTTTATCCTTTGTTTCAGAACAAGCGAAGATGGCCATCCCTATTCCTAGTGCAAGTGTTAAGTTTTTGGTTAAAATTTTCATGGCGATCAATTCAAATTTGGTTGCCAACCATATTGAAAAACCTATGCCAAGAAATGAAAAACAGCGTTTTAAGCCGAAAAACGAAGGTTGGACAATTCAAAACTTTGTCATTTTGAAAATAGGCTTGTCAAAATTGTAGAGCATAGTCGAGCATTACTTTAGAAACTAGCGTTGAATGGTCAAAAACAATAATGGCCAAAACGCGCTTGATATTTGTGAGTATAAAGGCACACTATAGCATCCGAACGCCATGAAACACATTATATATGCTTGGAAGGTACTGAAGACTGCTGTTCCGTCATTTTTAGCCGACCACTGCTTTAGATTCAGCGCAGCGCTTTCTTTTTATACCTTGTTCTCTATTGCTCCTCTCATTCTACTAGCCATTTACATAGCAGGAATATTTGCCGATGATGCCGTAGTGAGAGACCAGGTAACCACACAGTTTGAAAACTTAATAGGAACGCAAGGTGCGAGTGGAGTAAGAACTTTAATGGACACGTTGCATCGAGAAGATCAAAATACCTTTTCTCTAATAGCGGGTGCTGGAATTTTACTCTATTCTGCTACCAATATTTTTATTCAGGTGCAAACGTCTTTCAATGAGATATTTAAGGTAAAAGCTATAGAAGGTAAAAGTTTTAAGAAGTTAGTAATCGATAGGCTTATTTCATTAGGCATGGTATTGAGTCTTGGATTCATTATGATCATCTCGTTGATTGTAGACTCCATAGTGGTCACCTTTGTAGACTTTCTGAGCAATACTTTCGATGAACTGTCCGTAGCTATGGCCATGGTGGCACAATATGGACTTATTCTATTGCTTATTTATGGGGTTATTTACTCTCTCATCAGGTTTTTACCTGATGTAGTCATTCCTAAGAGGTTCATTTTTAAAGGAAGCCTCATTACTGCTCTGTTACTACTTGTAGGTAAATTCGGTATTGGCTGGTATATAGGAAACAGTAATTTCAGCAAACTTGGTGGTGCCTCTTCTGGAGTAATTATACTAATGCTCTGGGTGTATTACTCCTCTGTAATCCTGTTCTTTGGGGGTGAACTGATCAAAGCAATGGCGAAGGTCAGTGATGTGTATATCCGCTCGACTCGTTATGCCAAGCGGATTAAATATGTTGAGCTAAAGGATGAGTAGTTAGCTTATCTCTTAATCCTATCTGAATTAGTTGAAGGCTAGCTAAAACTCATCACTCAGTAATAAACACTGTTAGATTTTAGATTTACGATATTCGTTAAAAACGCATCCAACATCGTAAATCTAAAATTGGATATATCAATCCTCCCCTTCTTCAGGCAGACCGGCATCTAGCTCCAAAGCCTTGACGCTCTGCACAGCATTACCCGCAATTCCTTTGATAGATCCATACATATCTATGGTATTGGTAACCACCTTGTCAATTTGCTTCTCGCGCTGTTTCCAAATACGCTGCATAGAGTTCTTCTCTCGCTCTAAGTCGGACTTCATCTGTGAGAAACCTTCCACAATTGCTTCTACCTGCATGCGGAAAGTGTTACTTGTAAGGAAGTCGTATAACATGTGCATTTTGTCGCCTTTGCCTTCCTGAGAAATGGCCACTTTACTGAGTTGAATTACCGATTCTCTCAACACCGCACACAAGCCTTTGAACTCGCCAAAAGAACAAACCCAGACTCCATCTCTTAAGCCCATACGGTCCATATCGGATGGCATGGCCTCGGTAACAAGTACCCCGACATCGGCCTCCTTATCGCGCATATCAGCTTTAAACTTCTCTATCCATCCAGGCTGAAAATCTTTAGTCCGCTTACTCTCATAATAGATTTTTCCGCAGTTCTGGACTGTTCTGGTATTCACCACCTGAATACAGTCGGCACCACGAGCGCCTTTTTTAATTTCCTCAATAGTATCTAAAGGAAATTGAGTCGAAAGCCACTCTTCAATGGCCAACTCTTGCACCTCTCCTTGCAATTGCATAGAGCCTTGAGCCTGCTTTCGCTGCATTTCTTCCGTGAGCTTCTTCTGGTCTTCGAGCTTTTTTTCTAGCTCCTTCATTCGAAGCTCGTTCTTTTCGGCCTCAGATTTACTGATCTTCTCACGCTCCTGAATAAGCATTTCATTCAGTAGCTTTTGCGCCTTCAATTCAGCCTGTTCAGAAGCCTCTTCTTTTTCGCGCTTAAGCCTTTCAATCTCAACCTTAGATCTGTTGAGTTCTTTAACCTGCTCAGACTTTTCGTTCAACTCCTTCTGCAATGCCTCGAATTGTTCTGCTTGCTCTGTGGCCAGTTTAGACTTTAGCTTATCTTCTAGCAGCTTCTTCTCATGAGCCATTTGCTTTTCCAACCTATCTTGAAAAAGCTCGTTTTCACGCTTCTTCTTTTCTTCAAAGTCAGCTTGCGCTTTGGCCAACACTTCCTGTTCGGCCTTGAATTTCTGTTGAGCTGTGTTCAATTCAGCCTGATATTTTTGCTTGATTTCCTCCTCTAGCTGATGTGAGAGAATATCCTGTACATCTATTGCGGTGCCACAATTCGGGCAATTGATTTGATTGTTGTTTGACATGCTGAACAAATTTATTCAATGGAGAAGAAAAATCCTCTCTGCGACACATTTCCTTATCACTTCCTAAAATAATATCCTCAGTGGACTCCAAACCTAGGAAAGCATCTATTCAAGCCCACCTAAGCTTATAAGGTAGTGCGGGTCTCTAGAATAATAAACCACAAAAACACATATATTCGTCCTTGAAAACCCAATAACATGACTTTCCAGAAAATCACTATCGAAGCAACTATTAGTTCGGACCTTCAAACTGCATGGGATAGCTACACTCAGCCGAAACACATCACACAATGGAACTTTGCAGATGATAGTTGGCATTGTCCATCAGCTGAAAACGACCTTCAAAAGGGTGGTAAATTAAAGTCTAGAATGGAAGCAAAAGACGGTAGTTTTAGATTCGACTTTGAGGGTATTTATGATGTAGTTGAAGAAAAGAGAAGATTGGTTTACCATTTGGAAGACGGCCGATCTGTAGAAACCACATTTAAAGAAGAAGGAGATTCCATTTTAGTGATTACCACCTTCGATGCCGAAACAGAAAACCCAATTGAAATGCAAAAAGGCGGCTGGCAAGCCATACTCAACAACTACAAAAAGCACACAAAAAGCATAAAATCTTGATAGAGTAAAAAGAAAAGCCACGCCTAAAAGGGAATGGCTTTTTCTATCTAATTTTTAAGCTTTTCAATTAGACGTTGATTGAGTCTGACAAAGTCTTGATTTCCTGCCTCGTCAGATAACTTCATTGACCTTTGGGCTGCAACAATGGCTTCTTCTGCCCTTCCTAAATCAGATAAAATTAAAGCCTCTCGATGTACTTGAAAGAAAAGCGCAGTCTTATTACTAGTGACTTTCTGAATATACTCTAGTGCCTTTTTTAGGTCTATTCCTCTTTCATGCATAAAAAGCGCAGCCTGAAAATAATCGTTGTTACTAGGCCCTTTCATTACCCGCTCAATCTGGCTCATCACACGAGTATCTATCTCCACTTCCATTGGTAGAGTAGCTTGTAAATTGCCCCAATGCAAAACTAGATTTGCAGTATTAAGCATCACATTCTCCAAGGAAATACTGAAGGTTTCTTTGAAGCCCACGGTCTCATTTACATCGGCTAGCACTGTTAAAACTGGAGATTTAGTCACATAACTTAACCCGTTTTGACTGTCATAAGGATAGAATTGCAGTTCCCATCGGTCCGATAATGGAATTGCTAAAAGGGCATATTCTCCCTTAGCCAAAACCTTATTCCTCACATTGAAATCATCTGATAAAATGATTTTTGTGGCAGAATTGGCACCTGCTCTCCAGGCTTCACCAAAAGGTACAATACCACCTTCACCAAATACTTTTCTACCTCTGGCACTGGGCCTAAAATAATTTACCTCAATGGTACTCATTCCGATAGACTGTTTTACAGCAGCATAAGGACTAACGTTTGGCACCCTAAGTTGAGCCATAGAGGTTCCGCAAAGTGCCACCAATAATGGTAGCACCATCAATAATTTTCTAAACATAATTGTGTTACTTAAGAAGTTTGATTTTTGAAGTATTCTGAGGGAGATTTCCCCATAAGATTTTTAAAGGACTTGTTGAATGTGGTTTTTGAGTTGAACCCTGCCTCTTGAGCTAAACCAAACATTGTCAGGTTTTTATACTTCTCTGATTTAGCTAATTCCACAAATTCTTTCACTCTGTAGTAGTTCACATATTCGAAAAAATTCATCCCGATACGTTCGTTGAGTAATCTAGCTACTTCAGGGCTACTGACCTCCAACATTTCAGCCAATTCAGCTTTAAGTAGCTTTGCATTGAGGTAAGGCTTCTTTTCTACCATTAGCTCCTTCAACCTTAGCTCCAGCTGTTCTAAATCGGAATGCGAAAGTCTAGAATTCGAGTATTTTTTGACCTTGCTTAACTCTGTTACTTTGAATAATTCGGGCGATCTCAACACGTAGAAGGCTATAAACAAAATGATCAGTGCTAGGCTCATCCAAACCGTTTGCCAGGCCAATTTATTGAGCAACTGTATGCCCACTAGACTCAACAAATACATGGTAAACCAACAGAGTAGACAACCACCAACAGCGATTAAAAAGTTATTAAAAAAGCGCGATTGCACTACATAGCTAATCTCAGACTCAAGCTTTGTTTTAAACTTTCGAAAAAGCCGTACCGACCGATACCAGTAGGTTACATTGTAGACTAAACCCACACCCACAAAAAGCATCACATTCCTCAATTGCTCACCAGAGTCTGTTCTTGCTTGCAACTCCTCGTCAGATGGCCAAATGAAAAACATCACTACGAAGGCATTGTACACTACCGCAGGTAAGTAATGATATAGGTTCTGAGTTTTAAACCGCTCTCCATACAGTGAAGACTTAGTAAAAAGATACACCGTTGGGCCGAACATTAGCGTAGCAAACTCAGAGAAAACCACCCATCTATAATTGTTTTCCACAATACCTGAGAGATAAGCTACCCTACTGCTTAAGCCTACCGTGAGAATGATTATGAAAAAGACGATGTAGCCGTTAACATTTTCTCTGTTTTTTGGAGAAACTAAGTAAACAAACAATAGAAAGAGACTCTGAAGAAAGCCGAAATAAACAAGTTGGTTGAGGAATACCTGCATGGTTTATTAGTTGATAGCCATCTGATTGACGTGCTTCACTCCTTCGTGATTCATTTTTAAGTTGAGGCGGTGAAAGCGTTCAAATGATTCTTGGCTGTCCCATTCTGTAATTATAAATAGATCGGGCTGATAAAAATAACCCAACGGAGATATTCCTTCCTCCATTAATAAACTCACTGTTCCACCAGAACTTTCTGCTTGTTGCAACCACTGTTCTTTGAACTGTTTAAAAGGCTTGGCTTTTTCAGACCAATAAGCAGTAAGCACCTTGAATTTTTCTTTGTGCACAACGAAGTTGACCTCGGCTGACATTTCGTAGTAAGTGAGCCCAAAAGACGACCAAATGTTGCGTCTTCTCTGATGAAAGTCTGCCACCTCTCCTTCAATATCGTTCAAGAAAGCCTCTCTTTTATCGATGTCGTCCCATTTAGCTAGAATTAAGAGTTCTGGCTGATAATTTCCTTGTAAGTTTTCATTTACTCTAAACGAAGCAACTGGCTTATAACTTAAGGCTTCTCCTACAGGAACAGCCGTTTTCATATAGTCATTAAATAGCTCTTTTGTCCCAGGCTTTTGTGTGAGGAAAAGAAGATCAAGAACTTCTCCTTCCTTAAACCTATAAACTACTGAATCTGACTGAGCCATTGTTAAGCTACTTTGCAAACACAGAGTGAATAGCCAACTTAAAAGGCATACTATTCTGATTGCCCTGTTTTTCTTTAAATTTTTCATGCTGCCAATTTATTTGTCACTCCCATTCGGCAGAAGCAAAAAGGGCCTAGAGAGGTACGCATTCCGTATCGGTACCAAAAACGGACTGAAATTGTGGGTAAGTTTTTGAAAGATAGAGCTCCCCTCTGGTCTTAGCGTCTCGCTGAGACCCACGCCCAACCTATAAGTCTTAGCGAGATGCTAAGACTAGGGTTAAAGCCCCATCCTTACATCCCTCCCTCCCGATGCCTCGGAAGAGAAGGAATCTCTGTAGGCAAGAATTAAAAAACTTCCAAATTCAAGTACTCTTTAGCCACATTCATAAATTCCATACCCATAGAAAATTCACTATCTTTCATCTCAATAAATTATCCACTTTAAAACACACACATAATGGACTTAAACAAAGTCAAAAGCGTGGCTATATATCCTAGCATTGGTATAGCGCGTGTAGGCAACAGCCCGAACGAATACTTCATTGGCCCTACAGTTCCTGGGGTAACAGCTCAAGACCCTGACGATTTCCGCGATGCTCAAGGCCGAATTAAAAGGCAGGCCGCACAGTTCCGTATTTTCGGTCTAGATGACAAAGGAAATGTTCTAGGCGAACTCAACGAGAGTCATGGCGTGGCAATTGACTGGAAGGTTGATGTGGCCAATAAAAAAGCGGCTTGGTATCAGTTCGATATTGCATTGGATATTCCTGCTGCGGAAGGCTACTATGACGTTAACGGAAATGCACAAAACCCAAGAGGGTTACCCACCCTTTGTCAAAAGCGAAACCTCTATTATGATGGCTCAAGAAAAGAGCTAATGATTGAGGCTACTGCCAGAAGAATCAGCGGAAAAAACACTAATCAGAAAGGCACGGGAAAAGGATATATTTTCGAAGGACAAATCGGTAAGAAACAGACAGATGTTTACCTTGGCGAGGTAAGAACCGATGAAGAAGGTAGACTTCTTTTTCTAGGTGGAAGAGGCCATTCTGCAAGCTTTGAAGATAAACCCTTAACCACATTCGCTAATAATGAAGGCTGGCACGATGATACTTCTGACGGACCAGTAGATGCGTCTGTAAGCTGGGGCGAAGGAAAAAATAAGGTAACAATGGAGGCCACTGGAGCTTGGGTGGTTGTAGCTCCACCAAACTACGCAGTAGGTGTTCAAGCGTTTACCACGGGCTACGAGCTATTGCAAGATGTTCAGTACAGAAATGGAACACACAAACCGAACAAAACAAGCTTTTATAAAAACGTTTACCCTACCCTTCAACACCTCACCCAAAATCAATGGGTAAATGCTGGAGTAAGCAGAGAATTTGGCTGGGGAAGTGCCTACGAGTTCGACAATGAGGCATTACTCAAAAAACTGAATGACAAAAGCGAGAAAAACCGACCATTCCGCCAAACTATTTTGGAGTGTTTCAGAGACCCAACTTACACCGAAATGCAAGCTGAAGCATGGCCTCCACTGTATGGCGATGCCGTTACTTTCAACATGAACTCTACCGACCCAAGAAACTGGTATGCGGTTACTGAACTTCAGTACTTACACCTGAAAAATTGGGCTTTGGGAGACTTCGATGAAGACCAACCAATTCAGCCTAAAAAATGGGACGATATGTCGCCCGAAGAACAAGCGAACGGACTAACAGAAGCTGCTTTAGAAGAAACCCTAGGTGGACCTTTTCACCCAGGTTGCGAGTTCACTTGGCCAATGCGTAATGCCATAATGTTCGATGACAAAGACCCTTGGCGAATCAAAAGGAGAAAGAACGTAAAAGATGATTTTGGTGTAGCACTTGACTCTTCAATTGCTTTGGGAGAAGGTGGCCCACTAGATGGAAGCTCTCCTGGAGACATCACCCGATGGATGGCCGTACCGTGGCAATCGGATACTTCTAGCTGTCTTTCTGCTTACAGGGCATATGCCGGTGAATACCTGCCCACGTTTTGGCCAGCTAGAGTACCGAACGATGTGCTCACCGAAAAGGATTATGAAACCATTCAGAATCCGAAAACTCCAAAAGAGAAGAAGATCAAGGCTTTCAGCCCTTCGAGCAGACGCAAGTGGTTGCGTGGTTATATCTTCACAGAAGACGGTCAGTTTATTGGCGGAAACTCCATTAGCGAACGCATGAAAGGAGTAACTAAATTCACCGAAGAATGGTACAAAATCGGAATCATTCTGAAGAAGCCATTGAAGAGCGACACCGATTTATTCCCAAAAGAAGTGTGGGTAGAAAGTGGTAGAAGCATTGATGAAGACCAGAAAAGAGGACTTCTGAAATCTTCTCAAGTGGAGTCTACCAAACGCCCTGATTGGGTCGATGTTAACCCTCGTAAACTGAGATAAACCTCTATGAACCAGAAAATTCTGGTATTAGGTGCTGGTACTGCTGGTTGTGCAGCGTCCATTTTTCTACGACAGTTGGGTTTTGAAGTAACCTTGGTAGAAAGACAGTCGCAAGCTAGCAGTACTGGCACTTTTAAAATTGGTGAGAGCCTCTCTCCCGATGCCTCTAAGTTACTTCAACAACTCAATGTTTGGGAAAGCTTCTGCCAAGCTTCTCATCTCAAATGCTATGGAAATGTAAGCTACTGGCATAGCAAAACGCCAACGCATCACGATTTCCTCCAGCACCCACTAGGACATGGTTGGCATTTGGACCGTTTGGCCTTCGACCAAATGCTACTCAACAAAGCAACCGATCTGGGTGCACAGTTGCTTACCGAAACACGCATAACATCTATACGCTTTGAAAATGAGCAATGGAAGGTTGAATTGAACAATCCGCAAGGTAGCCATAGCACTAAGGCCGATTTTATGATAGATGCTACTGGCAGAAATAGCTGGCTAGCTAGACAAATGGGTATTGACCGACTATATGAGGCTGAACAGCTTGCCCTAGTGGCTTTTCTCAACATAGCAGAAGATTTTGAAGACAGCAGAACCCTAGTGGAAACCGAAGGCGCTGGCTGGTGGTACGCGGCTCCTATACCTGGCAACAGAATGGTGACGACATATTTTTATCCACCCGAGCGCATAAAGCTCCCCACTCAGCCTACGGCAGAAGAATGGCAAAAACTTCTAGAACAGAGCCCACAAACCACCAAGAGAATTGCCCAAGCCCAAGGCGAATTAATAGCCGACTGTCAGACTGTAGCGGCTCACAGTAGTATTTTGGAAGTGCTATATGGTTCTGGCTGGGTAGCCATTGGCGATGCCGCCCTCACCTACGATCCCATTTCAGCCCACGGTATAACCATGGCTATGGCCACAGCCAGAGATGCTGCCAACGCTATACTTTCCTACTTCAAAGGAAATACCGAAGCACTGAATGCTTATGAATCTGTTCTATGGGCAGCTTTTCAGCGATATGCTGAGGATAGACAAGGTTTTGTAGTTAAAGATTAAAGCTGACGGTCCAGACTCTAGTTTTCTTAAGGGAGATTAGTACTAATCTTGACTTATAACCTTCAAAGAACAATGTATCTACAGCAGCATAAAGCCATTGATTAGTCCTTATTCACTCAAGGAGGGCGGAGATCCAATCCCGACAATCTTCGGGACGTGACCATCGACTGATAAAGCACTTAAAAATAAACACCGCAACCTCGATGGTTTTGATGTTGGTCGCGTTTCCTTTTGTTACTTTTCTTTTGGAGAATCAAAAGAAAAGTAAGTCATCAAGTTGCACCAGATAAGACTTGATTCCCCACCATAATTGATTCAAAACGCTGACCCAAAAGTATAGGCGATCAATCGATGAAGACACCGATTGTGGCAGCTGAGAAGCTCAACCCTATTGGTCAGACCACTTCGAGTGGTCTGACCAATGAGCTCACCCTTTTCAATACTTGGCACCGAAAACTGCCACTATAACGCGTCATTCAGAAGCCTACCTGCTGCGGACAGGGAGAATCATCTTGATGTATATCAATGAAGAATCCGCTCAGGCACCCTTCTTGTCAATAATCACACACCGCCAGTCTTGGTCTCCCCACCATGACGGTTTCCAGACATTAAACCCGCAACATAAGCGATCAATCGGTGTGACACCGATTGTGGCGGTAGGCATATTATCACTTGGTATGCTAGTCAATTGGTTCTATAAAACATTTGTGTGTAAATTGAACTTGGTCAAAGAAAATCAGAGAGCACCATGATTAATTTCAATATCAAAGACTGCCTAATTCCAATCATTGCTTTAATTATTTTTGGTTGTAGTAATGAAAATGGCTCTTCTGAGGATGATATCTTAGCGTTTGAACCGGTAGATAGTTTAGAAATAGAGCTACCAGAGGAGTTTTTACAGTTCACCTCTTGGAGCACTTACAATCGTGAAGATCAACAGATTCTAGTAGAGTATGGCTTAGGCAGTAATAACAGCCTAGTTATTCATCAGGTTGATTTTCTTTCAGGCAAGTATTTAGAACCATTAGTAATCCCTCGGCAAGGGCCAAACGGATACAATTCATCTGACGCTTCCGTTTATTTCAAAAACCGTGATTCTCTTTTCGTATTCCCTGCCACAGCTCCACATTTCTACTTATATAGTCGCTCGGGTGAGTTATTAGAAAAATACGCATATAATGCTACCGATAATTCAAAGTATAATGTCAGCGGCTATTATTCTAACGCAGTTTTCTTAGATGAGAAAATATTCATACCGACTGCACAATTTATTAGGTTTGACGATCCTAAAATCTTCACTAAATCAACCCCTGTAAGGTCGTTTGACTTTAGCAGTAATCAATTCATTGACTCTATTCCTTATCCTAGTTACACAAAAGATAAATCCATTACAGTAGATCGTCTGTCACCAACAATAGAAGCAATCAATCAGGATTCACTAGTTATTAATTATCGATTCTCAGACTCTATTTACTTCTGGAATCCAGCAACTAGTACAATATCTAGCTTGTATTTAAGCTCAGATAAATTTGGGAAGTCTAAATTATTCGATCGGTATCCAGATCGCTCACAGAGCTTGGAATTCAAGCTTAAAGAAACTGATTTTGAAACTGTTATTTATCACAAAAAACGTCTTTACAGGATTATAAGCTATGTTGATGAGAATGAGAAGTCTCTTGAAGCTTACGAGATTTTACAATATAATAAGCGAAAAATGACCCTACTCGAATATGACCTTGAAACTAAGACAAAGAGGCTATACAAGCTTCCGACCGCTAAGTATTTCACCTTTATTGATGATTACTTATATGTCGGAGGTATTTCTTTGCGAGAGGATGGTGATAAAACACTAAGGACCTTCTACAAATACAAGCTTGAATAATGCCTACTTTAATTCAAAGGAGAGTACATCTCATATCGCCAGGCAAGGTGTCCTCACCTTGACGGGGTTCAGACATTAAACCCACACCTAGACGATCAATCGGTGAGGACACCGATTGTAGCGTCTGAGCAGCTCACCCCTATTGGTCTGACCACTCGAAGTGGTCTGACCAATGAGTCTATCCCTTTCAATATTCACCTCCATTTTAATCTGAATGACATACAGAAAGTTGATGCAAATGCTTTTATGGATTTTACTATCTTAGGTGGGAAAACACACACGGAATAGATACTTCCCCGTGATTTTCTAGAAACTAAAAAGGTGCGTATGGTATGCCATATTGGACGGCTAAAGAGTTACAATTAACACCATTACCGACTGACTCCTACGTATCCAAGTGTACATTAAGTCAGATTCAAAACTATCAACAAAACATAGAATGAAACACCTAATCTACATCTGCTTTCTTCTGATTATGATTTTGAGTTCTTGCAACAACAAGAAATACAAACCAGAAGGGTTGACTAAGCTTTCCGAAACAGAATTAATTGAAAGAGCAAAACAAAAAAGACGCCCTGACATGCAAACTGTCATATTCAAAAATGAACGAGGAGAAGCATTAAATTTTGATTCCTTGCTGACAATCCAGAATCCTGAACAATGGACCATGGACAATTATGCTGATGGGAACGGTGAAGTAAAGGAAATAATTATTAGAAAGGCAACGGCAGAAGACTTAGAACTACAGGAACGAATCCGAAAAGCCTTCACATATCAACCGCCAGTTGAGCTAGTTGACATCGATTGTGCTCAAAAGCAGGAAATATTACAGGCAGTTTATGAGAGCGATCAGGGTACGCGAACCAATGGAACCATGGACCCTGAAATTGATCGCAAGAATCTCACCACAGTCATCAGTCTGATAGAAAATTGCGGAATGCCCACCTTAAACGAGGTTAATAAAACACAAATGACCGCTATATGGCTAACAATTCAGCATGGGGATCATGAAAACAGAAAGAAGTACTTTCCGCTCCTAGAGCAATCGGCAAAAAATGGTGACCTGAGATCAACAGAGATAGCCATGATGAAGGACAGGATTTTAATGGGTGATGGCAAACCACAAGTTTATGGCACCCAAATCACACAAAAGGATGGGCAATGGGTATTATACGAACTATCTGCACCTGAATCGGTCAACAAAAGAAGAACAGAAATAGGTTTTGGACCTATAGAGGATTATTTGAAGCGTTGGAATATAGAATTCAATGTAAAGCAGGTTCAATAAGGACAATTCACCGCCAGTCATGGTGTCCCCTCCATGACGGATTCCAGGCGCAAAACCCGCAACCTGGGCGATCAATCGGTGAGGACACCGATTGTGGCGGCTGAACAGCTCACCCCTATTGGTCTGACCACTTGGAGTGGTCTGACCAATAAACATACCTTTTCCATATTTGGCACCGAAAACTGCCACCATAGCGCGTCATTCAGAAGGAGAATCATCTTGATGTAAATCAAAGATGAGTCGACTGAAGAATCCGCTCGGGTATCCTTCTTGTCGATAATTGCACCCCACCAGTCATGGTGTCCTCACCATGACGGAATTCAGGCACTAATCCCGCAACATGAGCGATCAATCGGTGAGGACACCGATTGTGGCGGCTGAGCAGCCCAGCCCTATTGGTCTGACCAATGAACCTACCCTTTTCCATATTCACCCCCATTTTTATGTGAATGACATACAGAAAGTATGATGCAAATGCTTTTGTGGATTTTATTATCTTAGGTTGGAAAACACACACGGAACAGATACTTCCCCGTGATTTTCGAGAAACGAAAAAGGTGCGTTTAGCACACGATATAGTTTGGCTATAATGAACTTTTGACAAATTATAAGAATATAACAGCCACCATAGTGGCTCATAGCTAACGTTGTGCATTATTAAAACAAAACTCTTTGAATGGCATTTAAAAAGACAGTCCAAGAAAAACTACAAACTAAGCTTAATACATTAGCTCAATATGAGGCTATATCTGACAACGAGAGTTTATATCAAGTTGGTGACGATGTTTTATTACAAGTATCTGACACGGAATTAGTGTATGGAAAAACAAGATTTTCACCTACTTCTACTTCTCCACTGTGGGAGGATAATTATTCAGTGACACTTGTCCTAAGCCATAAGAACTTAACACTTGTTAACTCTAATCCAATTAACCCACCAAAGGGTGCAAAGAATGTGTTTGAGGTTTTCAAAAGTCTGGGAAATACTATCGAAAGAATTTATATAGGTCATGAATCAAATTCTATCAATGGGAATGAGATTTACATAACCAAGGCGCTTTATGAAACGATTAATCGCATCAATCGTGAAGAAGGAAAAGACAAAAAAGTAAGGGTGTTTAATCGAGTGGTTCCATATATGAACTCAGAATTTGGACTTGACACTACTGAAATTGAGGTTGAAAGAGATTACTCGCTTCTTCTTGATAAGATTCTTGCTAGTGGAGAATTTACACAAGAGGATATAATTGCATTTACGGATAGTCTAGAGTCAGGTGAATCATCTAAAGTTGTAATTGAAAAACATATCAACAAGCAAACAGAATGGCTGATAGACACAATCGAAGAAATACTAGATATTGATAGACTAACAAAGCCTAAAGTAAAAGAGATAGGCTCAGATAAGTTCAAATACACCAAAGTCAGTATTACGGGCCCAGAACATCTTATGGAGAAAGTATTGAGCGATTACGGGCAATATTCAATTTTTGGGGTTCCTGCCTTATTGAACACTGATAAATACGTTATTCATGAAGGAAGTTCACGCTCACAATTTGATTTAATCCTTATTAATCATTTAGGGGACATTGAAATCGTTGAACTCAAAAGGCCAGACCAATATCTTTTCGATTACGGGAATGGAAGAGGCAAGTTTTATCCATCTAAAGACCTTGCAATCGCCATATCACAAACTGAAAGATATATAACGGCAATTCATAAGGATAATGACGATGAATACTTGATCGTAGGAAAGAAAATAAGAGAGTTTATAAATGACGAAATTGGCAATACCATGTTTGTTGAGAGTATTCGTCCTAAGGCGTTGATAGTTATTGGTTCTTGGAAGAAACTTTCTAAAGACTATGACCAATTAAGTGATTCCGTTAAAGCCAAAGTATCAAAAGAAGACTATGACAATGATTGTCTTCAAGCATATAAAGAGTTACAACATTCATTAAAGAACATTAAAATACTGACATATTCTGAGCTATTGGAAAATGCGAGGACAAGACTAGAATTAAACAAAGAATAAACAACGCACAACAAAACCTATATGCAATACCCTCCCCCTGGTCTTAGCGCCTCGCTGAAACCTCACACCAAACAAAAAAGTCTTAGTGAGACACTAAGACTAGATTTTGAGCCCCACCCCTGCCTGCTGCAGGCAAGCTTTTGACTCGTCCTGAATTCTCGGGAGAGAGGGACATCCCATTCTGCAAGTATTAAACGACAGTGCCACTGGTTGTACTCAGAACTGTCTTCCTCCTACGGGGGAAGATAAGAGACCTTCTGGTCTTAGCGTCTCGCTGAGACCACACACCAAACAAAAAAGTCTTAGTGAGACACTAATACTAGGTTTTCCTTTTCATTCGGGAGATCCTGAAACACATTCAGGGTGATAAAACCCCTCTGTTCATTTTTAAGTAAGGCGCTAGAGTAAACGGATTCCCGATCAAGTCGGGAATGACGTGTTATAGTGAGATTCGCTCTTTCCCTACCCCTGATCCTTCTTTTTAATCATCGTCAGAATAGTGGCAATGGCTACGGTTTCGCCTGTTTCATCATATACATCCACTAAGAATTTCACGATGCCTTTAGCGATATCGTCTTTCTTTTCTTGCTCTACTTTTTCCTTCACGGTTAAACGAACACCAATAGTCGCTCCTGGGTAAACAGGCTTGGTAAAGCGACAAGTTTCTAGTCCGTAGTTCAACAATACTGGCCCCTTCTTCGCCTGAACGAATAAACCAGCCGCTGCAGAAAGCACAAAATAACCGTGTGCTACGCGACCTTCGAAGGTTGTTCCTTCCAAGGAAGTCTCGTCAGTATGCGCATAGAAATGATCCCAGCTTACGTTAGCAAAGTTTACAATATCGGTTTCGGTTACCGTTCTCTTCGCAGTGATTATGGTCTCTCCTACTTCAATATCCTCGAAGTATTTAGAGAACAAATGCTGCCCCGGATCTTTGTATTCGCCACCGTATTGGTACTGCTGCGTGATCTCCGTTAAAGTAGTTGGAGACCCCTGAATAGCGGTCCGCTGCATGTAGTGCATTACACCACGCTTTCCACCCATTTCTTCGCCTCCACCGGCTCTTCCTGGGCCACCATGCGTTAGCATTGGCATTGGCGAACCGTGACCTGTACTTTCCTTCGCGCAAGCTTCGTTCAACACTAAAATTCTTCCATGATGACTAGCTGCTCCAACTGTATACTCAGTAGCAATTTTATCATCGGCAGTAGTGATTGAAGACACCAACGAACCTTTTCCTTTCTTAGAAATGGCAATGGCCTCATCGATGGTTTTGTATGGCAAAATGGTACTTACTGGACCGAAAGCTTCCACATTGTGTGGTTCATCAACACCCAGCGGATTCTGGTTCAAGAACAGGATAGGCGAAATAAAGGCACCTTTGTCCCAATCAGCACCCATTAAATCCACTTTGTCGAGTGTACCGTAAACCATTTCAGAAGTTTTAGCCAGCTCTGCCACCTTTTTGGTTACCTCAGCCAACTGTTCCTTTCCGGCCAAAGCTCCCATTCTTACACCTTCTACTGAAGGGTCACCAATGGTGGTCTTAGCTAAAGCTTTGCCCAAAGCAATTTGAACATCTTCTACCAGCTTTTCTGGCACTATAATTCTTCGTACTGCAGTACATTTTTGCCCTGCTTTTACTGTAATTTCTTTTCGAACTTCTTTGATGAATAAGTCGAATTCTGCCGTTCCTGGCACTGCATCTTCTCCCAACACCGCACAATTCAATGAATCAGCCTCTAAGTTGAACGGAACTGAGTTTTCAATAATTTGAGGAAGCGTTTTTAGCTTCTTACCTGTTTCGAAAGAGCCAGTGAAAGTCACCACATCTTGAGAATCGACATAGTCTAAAAGTCCATTTCCGTAGCCAGAAACCAACTGCAAAGCACCATCAGGTAACAATCCTGAATCGATGATTTCTTTCACCACGGCCTGCGTTAAGTAACAAGTTTGCTCAGCTGGCTTGATGATACACGGCATTCCAGCCAACCAGTTGACTGCAGCCTTTTCCAACATTCCCCAAACCGGGAAGTTGAAAGCGTTGATATGCACCGCCACACCTTCTTTCGGCACCATAATGTGGTGACCAACGAATGATCCACCTTTAGAAAGGCCAACCATATCGCCATCTACATGGTAAGAAGTGTTCGGGAATTGACGTCTTAAACTGGCGTTTGAAAATACGTTTCCGATACCACCTTCAATGTCAATCCAGCTATCGATGCGGGTAGCACCAGTGGCTTTACTCACTTCGTAGAACTGCTCTTTCTTTTCCATGAGGTGGAAAGCTAAGGCTTTGAGCATGAGTCCACGCTCTTGGAAAGTCATTTTGCGCAAGGCTGGATTCCCTACTTTGCGCGCATAATCATATGCTGCGCTGAAGTCTAATCCTTTAATGGTATGCGTTCCAACGGCTTCGCCTGTAATGGCATGGTGCAAAACCTCGCCATCGCCATCGCCATGAATCCATTCGCCCGCTATAAAGTGTGGTATCTTATCTATCATTTCTTTTTCGTTTCGTTCCAGGTTTTATAATCTGCCGAAGCAATCGGTCGGTTAGGTTCTATTTCCCTAAGTGGTTCACATTCTTTAAGTGAAGCATAACAGTCGGCCGGAAGCTGCTGATACAACTTTGTTCCTTCTGTTTTCCAGCCAATCATATCATCGCTTACTTCTTTAATGCGTTTGGCTGGGTTACCCACAATAAGGCTTCTTTTTTCAAAAATAGAATTGGCTTTCACAAAGCTGAGTGCCCCAACAATAGACTCGTCCCCTATTTCAGACTGGTCCATTATTACGGCATTCATGCCAACCAATACGTTTTTACCAATTTGTGCTCCGTGAATAATGGCGCCATGGCCAATGTGTGCGCTTTCTTGTAAAGTGATGGTGATACCAGGAAACATATGCACAGTGCAATTTTCCTGAACGTTACAGCCATCTTCAATCACAATTCTCCCCCAATCGCCACGAATGGCTGCTCCCGGACCGATGTAAACATTTTTTCCAATGATTACATCGCCAGTAACGGCTGCCAAAGGATGGACAAATGCCGTTTCGTGCACAACAGGTTTGATATTGTTGAATTCGTAAATCATTAACCTACGTTTTCTAGGATTATGGCATAACCCTGTCCCACACCCACACACATAGTGGCGAGCGCATAACGCTTTCCGGTTTTTTGCAATTCTAAAGCTGCTGAATAAGTAATTCTAGCTCCTGTCATTCCCAGTGGGTGACCGATAGCAATAGCACCACCGTTCGGGTTGATGCGCTCATCGTTATCTTCCAAACCTAAAGCTCGAGTGCAAGAAAGTGACTGTGCTGCAAATGCCTCGTTAATCTCAATCACATCCATTTGATCGAGCGTTAATCCAGCTCTCTTCAAAGCTTTCTGTGTAGCCTCAACAGGCCCAATGCCCATAATTCTTGGCTCTACACCCACCACACCTGAAGCGACAATTCGTGCTTTTGGCGTCAATCCGTTGGCTTTAACCGCATCTTCCGAAGCTACTAAAACCGCTGCTGCACCATCGTTTAAGCCAGAAGCATTACCAGCGGTTACGCTACCATCATTTTTGAAGGCAGGTCTTAAGCCAGCGAGAATTTCTTGTGTAGTGTTGGCCTTGATAAACTCGTCTTGATTGAAAACGATTGGGTCTTTCTTTCGCTGCGGTATTTCTACCGTCACAATTTCCTCTGCCAATCTGCCACTCGCTTGTGCTTTAGCGGCTTTCATTTGAGAATTGTAAGCGAAAGCATCTTGATCGTCACGACTGATCTTGTGAATCTCTACCAAGTTTTCAGCCGTCATGCCCATGGAATCAGTTCCGTAAACCTTTTCCATTTGCGGGTTGATGAATCTCCAGCCAAAGCTTGAATCAAACATCTTTGCATCGGTACCGAAAGGTCTGGCCGATTTAGAGATCACCCAAGGCCCACGTGTCATGTTTTCTACTCCCCCAGCAATAAATAAGTCGCCATCGCCAGTTTTGATGGCACGGTTTGCCTGCACTATGGCCGACATTCCCGAAGCGCATAAACGGTTCACCGTCTCTCCTGGCACTGAGTACGGAAGTCCGGCCAAAAGCGAAGCCATTCTGGCAACATTTCGGTTGTCTTCACCTGCTTGGTTGGCACAACCCAAGATCACATCTTCGATTAGAGTTGGATCGATTTGGCTATTGCGGCTCATCAATTCTTTGATGACCAATGCGGCTAAATCATCCGTTCGGACTGCGCCTAAAGTACCTCCGAATTTGCCAATCGGAGTTCTAATTCCATCTATTATAAAAGTATCTTTCATCGATTCCATAGGTAATTCATGTCAATTAATGACATTTGAAATAGTCGAAGGGTTCCAAACAGTCGTTGCATTTAAAAAGTGATTTGCAAGCTGTAGAACCAAATTGACTTAGCAATTTTGTATTGCGAGAGCCACAGTTGGGGCACTCTATATCTTCTTCGTTGGTAGGGTTAGGTGGAGCAATTCCATATTCCTTTAATCGGGCTTTGCCCTCTTCGGTCATCAAATCAGTGCTCCATGCCGGAGAAAGGACAGTGGTAATCTTGAAATCATTGATCCCCTCCTTTTTAAGCGCATTGTTGATGTCGCGCTCAATCTCCATCATGGCAGGACAGCCAGTATAAGTTGGCGTAATTACCACCTCAATAAAGCCATCATCGCTCACTTTCACATCTCTGAGAATTCCTAAATCGGCAATTGAAATGACCGGAATTTCCGGATCTTTCACCTCATCTAGAATTTCTTCAATCTGCGATTTTGAGATTACCATTCGTTACCAGGATATGCTCTTTGTAAAAACTGTAGATCGGCTAAAATAAAGCCTAAATGCTCACTATGTGTTCCCTCTTTTCCTCCTTTGTGGGCATAGTCGCCTTCAGGAGTTGTAAGAGTAGCTTCTTCTAGAACAGCTTTAATTTTTTCGTTTCTCTTTTCTTTGATTAACTCTAAAGAAACACCATAACCGGCCTTTTCAGCTTCTTGGTCTACTGCATTCACAGAAATTATTTCGTCCTTGTATGACCAAAGTTCATTGACAGATTGCTGAATGCGGTTGTGGCTTTCTTCTGTACCATCGCCCAAGCGAATTACCCAATCACCACTCCATTTCATGTGATATAGGGTTTCTTTGTGCGATTTTGCAGCAATAGAGGCCAATCTTTCATCAGAAGACTTCATTAGCTCTTCGTAGAAATAGCAACTAAATGTGTCATACAGGAACTGTCGGAAAATAGTTTTTCCGAAATCGCCATTAGGCTGTTCTACCAACAACACATTTTTAAAGTCCCAAGCATCACGTAAGTAAGCCAAGTCATCTTCAGTCTTTCCTTCTTCTTGAAGCTCAGCAGCGTACTGGTAGAACAGTCTCGCTTGACCGATAAGATCTAGAGAGATATTGGTTGTGGCAATATCTTGCTCTAACACAGGACCGTGACCACAAAGCTCTGCCAATCGCTGACCTAAAATCAGGCAATTATCGGCTTGCTGTATGATGTAGTTGAATTTATTCTGATCCTGCATTTTACATGTGCTTTAATTCGTCAGGCAAATTGTAGAAAGTTGGATGTCTGTACACCTTATCTTTTGCTGGTTCATACATCTGGTCTGAGTCTGCCGGGTCTGAAGCCGCAATATTTGTAGACTCTACCACCCAAATGCTAACGCCTTCATTTCTGCGGGTATATACATCACGGGCATTCTGAATAGCCATGTCTGCATCGGCTGCATGCAAGCTTCCTACATGCTTGTGATTCAATCCGGCTTTACTTCTTATAAATACTTCCCAAAGGGGCCAATTCTTGTTCATCCTTTTGATTTTTGATTTTAGATGTTCGCCCCGATGCCTCGGGGTACGAGTTATCTACTTTGTTTTTTCTACTTTACCCTTAATCCCTAAAGGGAGCGATCATACTGCATTAACTCACCTTTCAGGTCGCGGGGTCGCATTTCTGTTCCAACCCGACAAAGTAGACATTATGCTGCCTTCCTTTTGGCTTTCTTCTCGGCATGAGCATTGGCGGCTTCTCTTACCCAAGCGCCATTGTCCCAAGCAGATTTACGAGCCTCTATCCTTTGCTTATTGCAAGGACCATTACCGCTAATTACGTTGAAGAATTCTTTCCAATCAATTTCACCGAAATCATAATGTCCTCGTTCTTCATTCCATTTCAAATCTTTGTCTGGAACAGTTAGACCTAGCAATTCAGCTTGAGGAACAGTTACATCTACAAACTTCTGACGCAACTCGTCATTGGTGAATCTTTTGATTCTCCAGCGCATAGATTGCTCAGTATGCTTAGAATCTTTATCGGTTGGGCCAAACATCATTAATGAAGGCCACCACCAACGGTTCAATGCATCTTGCGCCATTTTCTTTTGCTCGTCAGAACCATTGCAAAGCGTAAGCATAATCTCATACCCTTGTCTTTGATGGAAAGATTCTTCCTTACACACTCTTACCATGGCTCTAGCATAAGGTCCATAAGAAGCACGGCAAAGCGGCACTTGGTTCATGATTGCAGCACCATCAACCAACCAACCAATGGCACCCATATCGGCCCAAGTGAGTGTTGGGTAATTGAAAATACTTGAATACTTGGCTTTACCAGAGTGTAGATCTGCGAATAAGTCGTCTCTATCTACACCTAATGTTTCACAAGCCGAGTAAAGATATAATCCGTGACCAGCCTCATCTTGAACTTTGGCAAGCGCAGCAGCCTTTCTTCTAAGTGAAGGAGCTCTTGTAATCCAGTTCGCTTCTGGCAGCATACCAACAATTTCTGAATGGGCATGCTGAGAAATCTGTCTGATCAACGTTTTACGGTAATGATCTGGCATCCAGTCTTTCGGTTCAATCCGAATATCTTGGTCGATCTTCTCGTTGAAATGCTGTTCTAATAATGCTGTATCCATAATTCTTGAGTTCTGGTTAAACGTCAAAATTCAATTTTACTGTTTCTGTTTTCGGGTAGCTCTGGCAGCTGAGTACCATGCCATTGGCCAATTCGTCTGGCTCTAAGGCATAATTTACTTCCATATCTACCGAGCCTTCTTCTACCTTACATATACAGGTGCTACAAACGCCACCTTTACAGGCGTAAGGTAAATCTAGACCATTGAGGATGGCTACATCCAAAATAGATTCACGTGAGTCGTAAGGGAAAGTGTAATTATTTCCATCTAACACCACGGTAACCTCACTTTTGGCCTGCTCATGCGTTTGCTCTTTCTTCTTACCTCCTCCTAATTTACCTAAAGGAGAAGTAAAAAGCTCCATGTGAATCTTCTTTGTTGGAACTTCCAACTCTAATAATGAGTCTCTGATGGACAGCATCATTGGTTCTGGGCCACAAGTGAAGAATTCATCTACTGAGTCTACATTGAAGAAGACTTGTGCAAATCGCTTCACCTTCTCTTGATCAATATAGCCTTGGTACATATCCATTTCTACCACCTCATCGCTTAAGACGTGGTGTAGAACAAACCTGTTCATGTATTTATTTTTAAGCGCTTCTAGTCTTTCCTGAAAGATGATAGAAGCAGATTTTCTATTGGCATAGAATAAGGTGAAATGGCTATTTGGTTCTGTTCTTAAGGTAGTCTCTATGATGGAAATGATTGGTGTGATACCACTACCTCCGGCAAAAGCCACATAGGTTTTCTCGTTTTCAGGATTCAACTCTGAGTAAAAACGTCCGTTTGGAGGCATTACCTCCACCATATCACCCACTTTGAGCTGGTCATTAGCAAAATTAGAAAACAAGCCACCCTCTACCCTTTTAATGGCTACCGTCAATTCATTGTCTAAAGGACATGAGCAGATAGAATATGAACGCCTCACCTCGTCACCATTTATAGTCTCTCTTAGGGTAAGATATTGCCCTTGCTTATACTGAAAATCGTCCTTTAGATTCTCAGGAATATCGAAAGATACCGCTGCTGAATCTTCAGTAGGATGATATAAGTCTTTGACTTTTAATGGATAGAATGCCATAACACTAATTTACTCTAGTTAAAAACTAACCAATATTAGTTAATGTTCGAAAAAAAATTAAGCCTTTTTCAAAATTCCTTTAAGAATGCCCTGCTTCAAATAGGCCTCCATTTCTAAACGATTATAATTCTTATATCGTGCGCACCAAGCATAAAGCGACCTGAGCGTAGAGAGAATCATAAACAGCATGAAGTTAACATCCATTTGAACTACATCGCCTTCAAACATGGCTTGCTCCAAAATTTCTTTGAACTGGTTTTCGTAGCTATCGCGAAGCTTTACATATTCCAATCTCTCATCAGCCTCAAGGTGTGTCCACTCACTGAGCATCAACGACATAGCATCTGGATTGACCACCGTAAGTTCGATATGGAGAGAAATGACCCGATCTATTTTATCTAATGAACTTAAAGAAGACGCATGAATTTCGTTGATTCTATGGTTGAACTCCCTGGCATTATTCATCACCAAAATAGATAAGAGCTCATGCTTCGATTTGATATGGTTATAAAGGCTAGGCCCTTCCATTCCCACCTTTTCGGCAATTTGTCTTAGCGAAGCCCCTTTAAAGCCTCTGGTTCTGAACAATTTAGCCGCCTGTTCTAAAATCTGCTGCTTACGCGAAGTGAGGCCATCCGTTGGTTTCATGGGCGAAAAATAGTGAATAATATTTTGGTGCAATCATTTATCACGCTCATCCAACTCTGAATGGGCTCATAGCACTCACTTTAAATTAACTAGTTGTTTACCACCAATTTGGATTTTGGTCTGTCATCCTTCAGCAAATATCTCGAGATTAGAGTAAAATACAACGCAATGAAAAATCTATTCAACACCCTCTTAATCAGCGCACTAATCCTATCTTCAAGCTTAGTAAATGGTCAGCAAGCAAGATTTAAAGACCATCTCCGAATTGATGTTCAGAGTCCTAACCTTCCTATTTACTATAAGTACTCAGAAAACGATTCTACCACTGTCACCATTGAATTGAGTTATGACAACTTCTACACTAAGAGTTTTCTTAAGAACGAAGAAATGGCATTATCCTTTTCAGATTCTGACCGAACCACAGTCTCACAAGGCAACGGAGGGGTTTATCGAAAAGCTAACTACAAATGGAAAGGCGATACCTTGTTTCTAGATTTCTATCCTTACTGGAATAAAAATGAATCTACAGGCCTAAAATCACCTATAGGTGTCACTGATATTGAAAGGCAACACCCTAAAGGCGGTACCTACTTTATAAAAATACCGAACAGGACCTCTTTGAAAGTGAGCACCAGAGCTGTAGCGGTTGGGGCTTTAACTGTTCCATTCAGATTACACTTTAATGGTAGAAACAGCGACAGTGACTACTTATTTACAAAAGATTTAAACGTAGGATTCTATGTGGGACTTGAAAGAGGATACAAATCATTCTACAACAGCAAGTATACCGATAAGGAATCGAGCACTACCCTAGTTTTTAGCTTTTTTAGCTTGTTGAGTGGACAAAGCCTAAAGCCAGGTAATACTTCTGACAGATACCCTGAAGGCAAAGAAACGTTTGAGGCATTCTACTCTCCGGGACTCATGACAACTCTAGCTTTTGGAGACATTCAATTAATAGCCGCCTTTGGAGTAGACCTCCCCCTATCTAATAACGCGAGTCAGTGGGATTTCTCAAGACGACCATGGGTAGGATTTGGTGCTGGCTACTCTATTTTCAAGCGATAGGGATACGATCTATCAACTTATGGCTCGTAGAAAATAAGTATTTCCTTGTTTTTCAGCATGATCTGAAGGCGTCAGACCTTTGTTGTCCTTTATGGTTGAATCGGCTTTGGCGGCTATGAGCATATCAATGATCTCTGGCTTGCCATAGCCTGCAGCGTAAGTCATTACATTAGCTCCGTTGATGTTCTTAGCTTGAGTAGATGCTCCTTTATCGAGCAAGTAACGGACAATTTCCGGATAGCCTTTAAAGACAGCCCCCATCAAAGCTGTATTGCCTGCTCCATCTACATCATTGATTCTGGCACCTTTTTCCAAAAGCGACTTGAGTATTTCAAGCTGATCGAAGTATGCAGCCATAATTAGAGGAGTAAATCCTCTTTCATCTGGTTCGTTTACTAAATCAGGGTTTTCATTGATCAGGTTAATAACGGTTTCCCTAGAACCCGTACGAATTGCTTGCTGTAATTCTGCTACTAACTCTTTCATACTTAGCCTATTTTTGACCTGAAATTCACACTGTTCTACACTTAAAACAAATTGATTATTTAGAGACAGTATTGATGAAAACAATAAAACAATTTAAGCTTCACTCTTAAAATCATTTACCCTTGCATAAGGATATGTATCTATTTTATTGAGTCTGTAGTAAGTATTTAAGCCAGAAATTCCGGCAAGATTGAGTTTATCAAGTTCTAGATATCCTTCTGAAGTTATGGCATCTTCTTCAACAATCAGGTGTTGGATTTCGCCCACCAATAGGATGGTCCCGTTTTGACGAATAGGATATTGATCTACCAGTTTAAGCCCCATTTTAAGCTTGCTCTGTTGAACAAATGGTGCGTCAAAACCATCTACATACTCAGGTATGAAACCACAGGTTTCGAATTCGGATTCCTCCTCTTCAAATTTGGCAGAGGTGTAGTGTGCCTCTTTGGTCATTTCGGCACCTACTGCATTGATGGTATAAACACCACTTTCTTCAATATTGGAAAAGGTATGTCTTGGCACTTCATCGGTTGGCCTGGTAACCATTCCGATCAGTGGCGGATTGCTCCCCAAGTGTACCACAGAAGAAAAAATAGCCAAGTTTTCAACACCTTGACTATTTTTTGTGCCTATCAAATTGGCGGGTTTAATGCCAGTAACTGAATTAATCAGGTTCAGTCGGTAAATTTTATCTAGCGATTTTATTTCGTTTCCGTTCAGCTGCATCATTGATATTTTAGAACCAACTCGAGCCGAAAGAAACTGTTCAAGCTCCAGCTAAAAATCATTCAGCCCTTACTCTCATTTGCGCCAATTTTATTACGAAGATCTCTTAGTTCCTCTTCTAAAGACTCTATGTAATCCGTTTGATTTTGGAGAACTTCCTGAATTTGTTCTTCTGTATACCGTGGTGTAATGTGCTGAGGACAATTCCAATCGAAGGCCTCAATGTGGTAGAAAATAATGCGCTCCGGTTTTGCTTTGTAGCCATCAGTTAATAAAGACGACTCTAATTCCGGTCTTTCTCCGAGTTCTACTACTTCAGCTTTGGCATAAACCTTTAACCTAGCTCGGTTTGGGTAGTCCATTAAAAATAAGGCTACCTTATTACTATGATGAAGATTGCCTAAAGAAATGTATTGACGGTTACCGGAAAAATCTAGGAAACCCAGAGTTCTGTCATCAAGCACTTTTAAAAAGCCTTTAGGCCCTCCTCTGTGTTGAATATATGGAAAGCCATTTTCTCCAATACTCGCTGCGTAAAAACTATCACGCTCATTTACAAAGCGAGCCTCGTTTTCTGTTAAACCGCTGTAAGAGCTAAATCTCTCAACTCTTTCGTAGTTTCTGCGGCTGCCATACTTCTCTTGAAGAGATCTAATTGCATCTGAAAATGCCAATTTTGCATAGTTCATATCACTAAGTTTATAGCTTCCTTTCAGACTCTAGAATTGGCAGGTCATTAATGCTTGCATAGCGCTTCTGCATTAATCCATTTTCATTGAACTCCCAGTTTTCATTACCATAGGCTCTGAACCAATCGCCTGCTTCGTTTTGGTACTCGTATTCAAAACGAACAGCAATTCGGTTATCGGTATGCGACCAATATTCCTTCTTGAGCTTATAGTTTTTTTCTTTCTTCCATTTCTCTGAAAGAAAAGAACGAATCTCTTCGCGCCCGTTGACAAACTGTGAACGATTTCTCCATTCACTGTCTATTGTATATGCCATAGAAACTTTCTGAGGATCTTGGCTATTCCAAGCATCTTCTGCCATCTGAATCTTTTGCTTGGCAGTTTCTTCGCTAAATGGTGGTAGTGGGTATTTTTTTTCCATTGTAATTACTTTAAAAGAACTTGGGACAAGCACTGCCTGTCCCAAGAGAATTAACCTACACTCACTTGTTTTGACTTCTTCGATTTTATCAAAGCATAGTCGATAATTAATGTTAATGGAATGGCATAAGCCCAGTGTCTCACCATGGTAATAACAGGAATCATTGGGCTAAGCTTGAGCCCTGCCACTCCTGCCCCTAAAAGTGGGAACATAAAGAACCAAACTAATGCTACGGTTTCTGCCGAAGCAAAAATGGCTGCTTTTGCCCACTTAGGCCCCCAAAGTGAAGGCGCAATACCTGCATATAGAATGGAAAGCAAGACTCCGTTTCCGTAGTGACCTGCTACTCCGTATGCTAAGCCCAAGCCAGTCTTCTCACCTATCAGGGCGGGAATATCCCACCATTGACCAGTAAACATTAGACCTACAATATCGAATGCTAGCGTACCTAGTACACCCGCAATAATGGCGTTTTGCCAGTTGATTTTATTTTGCATGACCTGTGGTTAAAATCCATTCGGAAGCGTTAGGCCTCCGAATGAACTGGTGTGAATTAAGCTTCTACTGTATCTAGTTCTTGAGCTATAGGAAAGTCTACTGGAACTTGAGTGAGGTTGTGCAGGTAGTTCATCACCACTTTATCTGCAATGGCTACCACTACATCTACTAAAGCTCCTTTGCTGTAGCCAGCATTAAAGAAGTTTTCTAAAGTAGACTCACTTACCTGACCTCTGTTCAGGTTAATCTCTGAAGCCAATTTTACCAGTGTATCAAACTTCTCATTGAAAGAAGCTTTACCACTTCTAAGCTCAAGAATCTGGTCATCTGTAAAACCATTCATTTTACTGATTGCAGTGTGCGCACTTTGGCAATACGTACAGTTGTTGCCTTGGCTAACCACTAGGTTTACCACTTCTTTTTCTTTGTTAGAAAGAGATGTTTTAGACTGCTGTAATTGTAGGTAATTTCCTAGAGCAGTGTCTGAGTAAGCCATGGTGGCATAAAGGTTTGGAACAAAGCCCAATTGGCTTTTCAAATTGTCGAAGATTTGCTGATTGCTTTCTCCTACTTCTTCTCTTGTTGGTACGTTAAAGGTTTTCATAATTTTTTGTTTTTGTTGTTTCAATTTTTGCCTGACTTCAGGCGATATGAAAAACAAACAGACAGGTCTGTTCTTTTAGTTCAAAAAATTTTAACCTTTTTCGATAATTTCTTCAGACATGGCTCTAGCAGTCTCTATTGGCCATTTTTCATTAAAAACTCTTGCTTCCATTAGTGCCGCCTCGTACATCATATATAAACGATTCGCCATATCGCTAGGGTCTTTAGCAGTAACATTTTCTTCAACCAACCTTAGAAACCAGGCCTTCATGGCTTTCTTCTGCCGAATTATTTCTTCCATCATCAGCTTATCGTCTTTAGAGATTTCGGCAATGGTGTTCAAGCTCCAACATCCCCTAAAAGAGCCTGACTCAAAGAAGTCAGCGACATGGTCTATTATTGCTAGCAGTTTTGCCTTGCCTTTTGGCTGAGCATCTATTCGAGCCGAAAGCTTTTTATTCGCCTCAATCTCCATATGAATGAGATACTCCACCCCTATTTCTTCCTTAGATCTGAAGTGCTGATACATACTTGCTTTGGCCACACCAGACTTTTCTAGTATTTCATTAATACCGGTTCTGTTGTAGCCATTTTTGTAGAAGAGCTCAGAAGCAGTCTCCACAATTCTTTCCTTCACTGGTCTCTTTTTCATATCACAAATTTATTAATAAACAGACAAGTATGTATACATGTTCAATTTCCTAAGAAATCAGCTTCTGCCCAACTCATTATTTGACCGCAAACCTTACAGCCGTTTTGTACTCCAACGGATCTGTAGAAGACGGGTCATTAAGGTACTCCTCGAACGGGTGAATGCCTTTTTTAGCCTTAAATGCTTTACTCCTTTGCAGATTCATCATCATAGACCAAGCATTGCCTAAATGCTCATAAGGCCCTGTGTGTATTACGCTATAAGTCTCAATTGCCGGAATTTCGCCCTTTACGAAATCTCCAGGAAGGCTTGATGGAATAGAGCTAACAGGCACTCCAACTGAGTATTGGCAAGTACCTTTCCCAAACTTCCATTTATGATAAATTGATACTGGATTGCCGGCAATTATATCCTTTTTATCATCCATGAATGCCCATAACTTCTCAAAGTCCTTTGTCATGGCATCAGACATATCTGCAATCTTGCATTCTGTCTTCAAGCCAATGTATTGACATCCGCTGTACGTTCCAGATTTTTCTATTTCTAGCTTAGAGTGCACTTCACCATCCTCCACATAGTCTTTCAAGAGCTTTAGGCCTCTTTCATAATCCATACCTATAAAAGCTTCCATCATGCTCTTCATGAAAAGCATAAAGAAGGGCATTGAGCTGTCCATTGTCCAAGTAACCTTAGTTTTATCACCCACAGGCTTAAGGTTAAAGCCCACTTTTGCTTTAGACTTCCATGGCTTTAGAAACACCAAGTCTATTGCCAAGCTCTCATTTTCCTTTTCTGAAGTAATGGTCATATTTCCTGAACCAGTTCGCTCCCCCTCCCACTCATAATACTTGGCATCATCTCTCACAATAACTTTTGTCTCTGGCTCCAGAATTAGCCATGGCGACCATGTTTTCCAATGGTTCAGATCATTCAATTTTGGAAACACCTGACCTACAGGAGCGTTGATCTCGATAGATCGGGAAATATTCATTTTAGGCATAGCTGATGAGTTTTAAGAGGAATGAAGATATGATTTTTGTTCAACAGTTGTTTAAAGCAAAGGCAAGTATTGCCAAACCTTTTCATTTTAAAAAAATGCTTCCCAAATCGGAAAAGCGATCACCGACAAACACTACATTTGGGGCATAATAGGCCATTTTCGGCCTTGGCACTTCAATTGAACAACAACAGACAAAAATTCAAAAAACCATGAAAAACAAACTGAAACTATTTGCAATCACCCTTTTATCTGCCGTGATGCTTTACGGATGTAATGCTAGTAACTCACTTAAAGGTGCTGGTATTGGTGGAGCTGCTGGTGGTGTACTTGGAGGCGTAATTGCAGGAAAAGATAATACAGCAACTGGAGTAATTATAGGATCTGCCATAGGCGGTACAGCGGGTGCCCTAATTGGTAAGAGAATGGACAAACAAGCCGAAGAGCTAAGAGCTGACTTAGAGGGCGCTGATGTAGAAAGAATTGGAGAAGGTATTAAAATCACTTTCGATTCTGGAATTATGTTCGCTACTAACCAGTCTTCTTTAAATGTTGATACTAAAACCAATCTTCAAGATTTAGCAACTGTGTTGAAAAAATATGAAGACACGAATGTGCTTATTGAAGGTCATACCGATAGTACTGGTGATGCAGCTTACAACCAAACCTTATCAGAAAAAAGAGCTTCATCAGTTCAAGATTACCTAATTAGTTTAGGTATTGACTACAGCAGATTGAGCATGGCTGGATATGGCGAATCTCAACCAGTAGCAGACAATGGAACCAACGCTGGTAGACAAGCCAATAGAAGAGTTGAAGTAGCTATTTATGCTAACGATAAAATGAAAAGAATGGCAAAAAGAGGTGAACTTGGTCAAGACTAATCACTCTCCATTCTAAATGAAGAACTTAAGGAGCACGTTAAACGGTGCTCCTTTTTTTGTATTCGAGAGCCATTAATTCCTCACAAAAAGGAATAACTGCTCTTTATTAAAAGACTACCTTCGCGAGAACTTAATACCTCAAGAAATGGAAAATAGACCGAATGGAGAGATATTGGTGAGCCTTGTAAAAGACTCAATGCCCTTTGGAAAGTATAAGGGAACCAAAATCTGCGATCTACCCATTTTCTACCTTGAATGGTTTGCCAGAGAAGGCTTTCCCAAAGGCAAACTAGGCATGCAATTACAAACGGTTTATGAGATTAAGCTCAATGGTCTAGAAGATATTCTAAGGCAATTGAAGCGAACTATTTAGTAGCAGCCAACACCTTTTGCATCATCTCCCCTATTTTGCTAGGCTCTAACCAACGAGTAACCACCACCATATTGTTAGTTTTATCTACCACAATAAAGTTACCTCCAAAACCCGCAGCATAGTAGATAGACTCGTCCTCTACGCCTTTCCATTTTCTCGGCCCTCTATTCAGCCACCACATATATCCGTAGCTTTCCATAGCCTCAGACGGTTGCTGAACAGCATTCACCCAATTCTCAGAAATTAACCGGCGGCCATTCCATTTACCATTATTGAGGAAAAGCAGACCAAATCTGGCCTGATCTAGCGTATTGATGAAAACACCTCCACCTGAGTGACCTCCGCCAGTAACCGACTGCATTTTTATACCATCTATGTTTACCCAAGCTTTATCGCCTCCATACCATCTCCATGTGGTAGAAGCACCAATCGGATCCATAATTCTTTCTTTAAGCACCTGAGGAAGTGGTTTTCTCCAAACGTTTAGAAGCGAATAAGCCAAGACATTCACTCTTACGTCATTGTATTCCATAACTGTTCCCACTTCCACTGGTTTGGCTGTTCTCCAATCATCAATCCCACCTCTTCTTGGAGGTCTATCGGCCCAGTCGTACAAACCAAAAAGCTGTCCACTCCATGCAGATGATTGATTTAGCAAATGATGCCATTTGATGGTAGAGTTATGAGCCCCATTAAAAGTACCATCCCAAACATAATCACCCACCAAGTCTTCTGTGCTTCTAATCAATCCATCGTCTATGGCCAAACCAGCCATGGTAGAAAGGTAGCTCTTGGTCACACTGAAGGTCATATCTACGCGATCTACATCGCCCCATTGAGCCACAATGTATCCATCTTTAATAATTACTCCCGCTGGTCCACCTCTCTTTTTGGTGGGGCCTAATATCTCATGGAAAGGCTCAGTTCTAAAGCCTTCTAGAATAGCTATTCTCAAATCTTTGGAACCAGAGTATTCATTTGCCTCGGCAAATTTTACTGCTTCAGAAAGTAAGTCTTGATTCAACCCTAGGCTTGAAGCTTCCTTGACTTGCCAGGTACCTCGAGCTGGAAAGTAACCTTGAGCCTGAATGGATACAGAAGTGACTAATAGAAGAGATAGGATAAGTGATTTCATGAGGACTAATTTAATCCGAATCAACCGACAATCAAGGATCAAATCAACAAGCCTTATATAAGTGGAAAAAGAAAGGAGGCCATGACACCTCCTTCCACCTAATCGAAAACATGAACAACTCTGTTATTCACGCTTATTCTGGTGCAAAACTAACAACGTATTGTTAATTGTAAAGTATTGTTAACATATAAAATGAGCTTAATCAGTAAAAAAGAAGCACTTAGCGCATTTCATAACTCAATTCTGTCTAAAAAATTAGGGCAGCCTGCAGAAGCAGACTACCCAGACTCAACCAACTAATCAGACACTGGCCGCTTGCCGTTACCCAAACGACCTGTGAAAACTCTTTATCAACTATGTGATGTATATACGAAGCTGAGCAGGCACTTAGATTTAATGGTCTTGAATTATTTTCTTCCCCACAAGTTCCCAAAGAAAACTGACCGACAACCCTACTCCTCAAAAGAATAAACCGAACTCAACGGAAAAAACACTCATTTATTCTTAGTAAACACATAAAAACCGCCTATTATTTCAACTATAACTAATACCACCATTTTATATTTTGAATTCCAGGTATTTATCCGTAATTTCTAAGTCTAGATTAACTGAAGTAGAACTTTTAAAGACGAGCGATATGAATTTCACAGGAGCAAAAGCACCAGAGCCAGCCAAGAATATTAAAGACTACAGGCCAGTTACCGACTACATGACAAAAGAGGTAATTACGTTTCATCCACTTCAGAGCATTGCCGATGCCATGGATGTATTCCTTGAAAAAAGAATATCTGGCGCTCCGGTAATGGACGATGATGGTAAAATTATTGGAATACTATCGGAGATAGACTGCTTAAAGATTATGGTAGATGAGGCATACCACAACCTCCCTCATGGTAAAATTACTGTATTGCAATACATGAGTAACAACGTGGCAACAGTATCTGTAACTGCCGATGTGTTGGATGTAGCCTCCAAATTTCTACACACCCATTATAGAAGGTTCCCGGTAATTGATCACTCGGGTAAACTCGTAGGGCAAATTAGTAGAAGAGACATCCTTCAGGCCACTAGAGACTTAAAAACGTCTACCTGGTAATCTTACCAAACATCTTTCCATTGAGGATGCTTCAGCAATGTTGACTTCACAAAAGGGCAAAGCGGAAGCATCTTGATATTTTTAGACCTTACATAATCCACAGCAAACTCCACTAGCTTTAATCCTACACCTTTTCCTCTCAAGCCGTCACTAATTTCTGTATGATCTATGATTATACGCTGATCTCCCGCCTTGGAAAAAGTCATTTCCGCAACTATTTCTTCATTCTCTTCTATATAAAAACTTCCTTTGTTTTCGTGTTCTTTCACTTGTATCTTCCAATCCATACGCTCCCAACTTTTGTATGAAGTCTAAAGTTTATTTTTTCCGAATCTTAGTTATAGGCTTTTTCGTTCAGCTCATTTCATTCAATTATGCTGAAGGACAACGCTTAACCTACGAAGGCTTTTTGAAAGGTGAAAAAGTAGGAGAACTAGTTGCTGAGCGCGAAGTGAATGATGAAAATGTGAAAATCATTATTCAAACTAAATTAGATGCTCAGCTAATAGTCAAAATAAAGCTGGAATTATATTCTGAGTCTACCTATATAAATCAAAGTCTATTTCAGGCCTCATCTACTGCCAAAGTAAATGGGCAGCTAAAGTCTGATGTGCAAACAGTAAAATATGGCAACGAATATCAGGTTGAAGTTGATGGCAAGAAAAGAACGCTGGCGCATTCAGAGCTTCTGGGTGCCGACCTATTTTACTTTGAAGAACCCAAGGGCATAAAACATGCTTATGCTCTTTCTTCAGGAGAAATGATTGAAATTACTGAAACTGCTAACCAGACTTATTATTTCAAACGAAATGGTAAAAAAGAGTTCCATAAATACTCAGAGGGTGTTTTAGATGAATTAGAGATAAACCACAAGCTCTTCACCATTACCTTTAAACTGAAAAAGGAACTCTAAAAGATTCTTTTAAGAGAAGAAACTCTTCATAGGGAACACTAAAGTAAGTGAAGAGCAATCTGATAATAGATAACCATTGAAAAGCTTCATCATAGAAGACAGGCATATCAACTCTTCATTTAATTCAGACATATTTCCCATACCGGTTAGTCTCAATACTCCTTTACTAGCAAAAGTCGAAAAAGTGAAATCTACTTTTTCTGGCTCATCGGTTAACCCAATAAAGTTAGTCATGGTATCAATAAACAGTCTTTTATCTAGAATGATAAGACACAAACTGCTCATCTTCTTTAAGGTAAGCTGAACATCAAGGCTTTGACCCAGCTCCTGAACAAGTGCTGCAGGATCTTCCGGAACTAAACCGCTATTCTTGTTTGAATTTGAATTAGAACGATGGTTGTCCATCGATTGAGAAAGTAGTGCAAGGTGGCTCATGGTTTTGTTGTTTATGATTCAAACTTCACCATAAACAGCCCGTAAATTGATCGCAAAAGACCTAAGCTCAAAGTTTAGGTAAATCACCTAACCCCTCACCTACAACAACTTAAGCTCTTTAAACCACATAAAACCGACTTTAAAAGCTCTTCATAAAGAATTTGAAAACCACTGTCCATTTATAATTAGTAATTCAATAGACAGCATGAGGTCCTTTTGCCTGCCTGAAAAAAAATTCATTTTTAACTATCTGGTCTACAGGCAGAAATAAAAAAGTGTAAATATTTTCACTGGAGGAGTTTGCAAATCAAAATGAAGCCACTACTTTTGCATCACCTTAAACGAAAGGGACAAACAAAAAACATTTTGGAGCGGTAGTTCAGCTGGTTAGAATGCCTGCCTGTCACGCAGGAGGTCGCGGGTTCGAGTCCCGTCCGTTCCGCATAAAAGCTCAGTCATAGACTGGGCTTTTTTTATGCCCAAAAATCCTAAAGGCGGTAAGAACGCCTGTCCCGAGTTGCTCGGGAAGGTTGTAGGGTTCGAGCCCCTCCTATATCGCTAAAAGCCTCATGGCAATCTAAGTTTATTGTTTCTAGCTACTCTTTCTTCATTACACACTCAAAGCAAACTCTCTTAAGAATATATTATCTTAACACGAACGCCACGGACACACATGCACTATACTTATATTCTTCAAAGCAAAAAGGATTGCTCTTTCTACGTAGGATACTCTGAGTCTTAACCTAAAAAACGATTACCGCAGAGACTGGGTATGATTCCAAAAACCACCTCTAAAAGAATTCTAGCTCTCAACCCTAGTAAAAGCAAACCAAGCACCTCCAATAGCTATAGATAACACATCGTACCAATCGGGAGTAAACGCTGCTGACAGCAGCGGAAAAAGCACCTCAGAAATAAAGGAGAGCATAAAAACCCAAGCTACTATTTCAAGCATTTGAATTCTCTCCCCTTCCACCCACCAACTACGTTGCCATTGGTAAATCACCAAGAATATAGCAGAGAAACAAAACGGGTCCAGGTAATTATCGAGAAAATGGATCTTTAGCTGAAATAGGTGTTGGAGAGCTTGATGCAATCCGAACAGAATTGCTGGAACAAGAAAACTATAGTGCAGAAAATACCTGATCAAAGTGCAATAGCTAGGGCAAGAATAAAAAGCAGCAGAATAACCGGACTAGCCACAATAATAAAAACAACGCCTCCAACTGCTTTCAACAATTTCAAGAGAATTGTTCCAAAGCCATCACCTTTCCTAATAGTTATGGCACTTACCCACGACTTAAATAGGCCTTTTCCTTTATTGGTAATTGCTTTTTGTTGGTCTTTAACTGATGACATATTGAATTTAAAGCGGCAAGTTTAGAGAAGCACTACCCAAAAGACAAACAGAAAACCAAATGGTTCCTAAAAAGTCAAAGTTTATCACTCTAGTGTAGTTCTATAATTTACCTATTAACCCCTGTGAGCACATTCACATTAGGATTCATAGGGTTTCCAGCCATTCGTCTTAAAAGCACTATTTGACCTGTATGATAAACAGCATCTGCTATAGGGCCGTTGATCATATACCAGAGAGGCATCCCCCTAAAACTCAAGGTCTCCATATCCTTATCTGACAATTCGCGAAGCTTTAAGGAGGTAGCATAGAGAACTTTTAGCGTTTCGGCTCGCAACTCCTCAAAATCTTCTCCTGGTTCCTCAACTTCAGCCCCTTTATCTACACTTTGAAGCACTAACAGACACAGGTCATAGATATGCTTTGTGGTTTGCTGAATATCCCGACCTTCACCTTCCGGACCAAAACTTAAATCTTCGGCCTTAAGCCCCTCTGAAGCCCAGTAGAACCTATAACCTAGCCCATCTACCATTCTGGCTATAACATTAGCTGCAGAATAATTCTCAGGCGCTTTTAAAAGCGACTTATATGGAAGTTCTTGGGCATGCAAACCACCAAAAGTGAGCATAAGAATCAATAGCAAAACAGTCCTTTTCATATCGTTTTTTGTGATTGATTTAAAGGTAGGATTTTAATAGAAAACCTACTCCTTTACATAGAAAAAGCCCTTCTGATGACTCAGAAAGGCTCTTTGCAGATTGAACATAAGTATTATAAATCTCTTTTTTCTACCAGCTTTATTGTACCCCAATAGATCAGTAGCATAAAGCCTATAACAGCGCCCAATTCGGGTAAGCTAACGTAGTCTTGCACCTCTTGAAACAAATATTTAGGGAAAGGAATATGTATAAGCTGATTTACTGCTTTAACAGGCAACAGGTAACCAATCCAGTCATAACCCAGATAAGTCATTCTTCCCCATATCACATTTTCCACCACAAGCGTCCAAAAAATGAGTACTCCCATGGCAATGATAGACTTCTTGATCAATGCCCCAACAAAGAGAGTGAAAATCAGGAATGTAAATAACTGCAGAGCAAAAGCTAGTATAAAGTAAGCATCTTCAAATACTAGACTGAAAGTGATCTCAGAACTGTAAATGAAGCCCGTTATTAACCCTAAAACGAACAGAAAAGCAGCTGAAACTAAACTTAAAAAGCCAGCCATCACGATTTTACTCATAATGAATTCGCGCTTACTTAAGCCGTCAATAACATTTTGTCTGATGGTTCTGTAAGAAAATTCATTCGTAACAGAGAATATCAAGCTGAAACCTAGTAATAGCTTAAAGAATATGGCAACGCTGGTGATATTCTGCCAGATGTCTGGAAATTCATAGAATGGAATAATTGTAGGGTCTACACCATCCAAATCGAAGTCTTCAAACTTACTTTTCAGGTATTGAAAAAACGGCATCACTCCTACACAGATAATAGCTAAAGCAATTAGGTACATACTAGCTAAAATCTTGAAAGACTTACTAGGCCTCACTTTTCTAAGCTCTATTCTTAATAATCGCATCATGATTGACCTCCTTCCTGACCTTTAAGTATTTCAAGGAATTGCTTCTCTAAGGTTTTGGTTTTCACTACCAAGTGCTTAGCGGTAATTCCATTATCGAATAAATATTTATTGACATCTGCTGCTCCGTAATTGTCTTCCATGGTGAGAATGTATTTGTCTAATTCTCGTTTAAGCTGCTTATGCATTTGAGCAGACTCTAGAACTTGTTCTAAATTCTCAGCATCTGCTTTTACCTCTACACTCAGGCTGCCTTTACCAACATCTTCTACCAAGCCATTATGGATTAGCCTTCCTCTCTGTAGAACACAGAAGTGCGTACAAACCTTTTGCACTTCATCTAGTAGGTGACTCGCAATAATGATGGTTTTACCACTATTCGCAATTTCAATGATCAACTCTCTGATTTCGGCAATTCCTTGCGGATCTAAACCGTTTGTAGGCTCATCGAGAATCATCACTTCCGGGTCGCAAAGTAAGGCTGACGCAATGGAAAGCCTCTGTTTCATTCCTAATGAATAGGTCTTGAATTTAGAGTCTTTACGTTCTCCAAGACTTACCTGCTCAAGCACTTCATCAACTCTTGAGTATGGAACACCTTTTATATCACAGACAATCATGAGGTTTTCCACACCAGTAAGGTATGGGTAAAATATTGGGTGCTCTAGAATGGCACCAATTCGCTTTCTTGTGGCCGAACTACTCTTTTGACCAAACCACTCAAATAAACCCGAGGTAGGGTTAATTACGTCTAGAACCATTCCCAAAGTAGTGGTTTTTCCACTCCCATTAGGCCCTAAAATGCCAAACACGCTTCCTCGTTTAATATCGAGGCTAAGCCCATCTAGCGCTTTAATCTTTCCATAGTGTTTGGAAAGATTTTTAATTGATAATACTGTATCCAAACCGTGTTGTTTTAAGTTGACCTTATCTAAATGTTTCTACCAGACTCATTCCACCCGCACTACCTACAAACTGAGATAACTCAAGAATTTTGTTGACATCTGGATACCCTTCAATATCCAAAATGCTATAACCTGTACTACTCTGTATGAAAACAACAAACCCTTCAGGTTTATCGCCTTTCTCTTTCATCATCACAGTCATATTATTGCCTTCCATACGAGCCGTAATTAAGTCTTCATAGCCTTCTGCATGAATATCTTCTGAGAGTTGGGTAAAGAGTTGTGATTCTGGTATTTCGGAGCCCTCGTAATTGAAAAACTTGATCTTCTCAATACCATTTATCATTTCCGAAATCTGAGGCATTTCATCTAAGTCCGATGAAAATTCTTGCTGCAAACCCATCTGAAGGCGTGCATACATTTTGAGGGTACTTTTGTAAAAGAACATCTTAAGACTGGGCTGATGTTCTTTGCGGAAGCGTTCTACACTCCGACTTTGACCATTAACTGAGTATGCTAGCGAACAAAAGATCACTAGTACTAAAAGCTTCTTCATACATCCAAATTTTGAGCTTTTGACTAATTATGTAAAAAAGTAAACTGAGGCCATCGTTTACCTCAGTTCACTTTAAATTAAGCAATTCTTAATTGCCTCCTTGCTGATCGAGGAACTCTAGTTCCTCAAAGCCTTGCATCCCTATTTTCTTAGAAAGCTTGTAGAGAGCATTTAAATCAATTCCGTCACCAACAATGCTGAGTAGACCAAACTCGCTATCTCCTCCCATTACCATGAAGAGTTCGTTGATTTTATTGTTTTTCTCTTTAATCAGGAACCTAATGTCTTTATCGTCATCTCTTACAGACATTAATTCTTCAAAGCCTTTACCTTCTACCAACTTGATGGCCTCTGTATACATTTTTCTTCCATCTGCACCTTTCTCTTTTCCTAGCACCTGTACACGCTTAATTTTACCTAAAGACTCTTCAATCATCTTTTGCTCATCAGCATCCCCGTACTCGATTTTACTTATCATCTGGAACATCTTTCCACTAAAGTTGATGTGAGTAAAAGATTCGTCTGAGGCGTACTTACTGAAGTACTTAGATATTGCATCATCCTGAGCATTTGCACCTAAGGCAAACACCGCCATCACCATTGTTAATACTAACTTTTTCATATTCGATTTTTGACTAATTATTTTCAACATTCATTTCACTAAGCATATTCAACCCCTCTGAAGCCTCTCCTAACTTGGCAAAGTCTTGAAGTTCATCGGTTCCTTTGCTTAAATTGGTTAACTCGTTCAGGGTGTTCTGCCCTTTATTCATATACCTGGAAACCATGAGTAACTGCTTTTTCAATTCGGCATACGCCAACTCAGGGTCTTCAAATGTATCTTCTACTTGGTATTGCTGTTGTTGCTGGAAGTAGATAGCTCCACTTATGAACAACACCACTACCGCGGCTGCAATACTTGCATACTGTCTGAAATAGTCTTTCAGACTAATCACTTTGGCTCCTTTTTGCTCTTCTAGCTGATCTATCTGAGCGAATAATTCTGCATCGAAAGATTCGTCTAGTTCAGCATTTTTCTTTTCATCAAAGTGTGCGAAAAGAGTCTTCTCCTCTTCTAGCTGAGCATCTTCTGAAGAAGCCAAAAGCTGTTTCAACTCTTGTTCTTCTTGCAGGCTGGTTTCAGTCTCCCAGTACTTCTTTAATAATTCTGATGTCTTAGAGTCCATAAGCATCTACTTTCATTAAGCTCTCTTTCAGTTTTCTTCTTGCTCTGAATAGATTAGTCTTCACCAGATTAATATCTATTCCGAGCATATCTGCAATCTCTTTGTAGGCGTAGCCCTCAATATCTCTAAGGTGCATTACCTCCCTTTGCCTATCTGGCAAGTCTTCTATGAGATCCATTATTCTTTTCATTAAATCACCTCGTTCGGTGACTACAAACGGAGTATCCCGTTCCTTTCTCGTATCCAACTCCACTTCAAACAAGTCTGTCTTCTTTACGTGCTTGCTCCTTAATTTATCGAGCGACTTGTTTCTGGTTACTTGCATGCACCAAGCTTCAAGGTTCTGAATTTGATTAAGCTCATCTCTTTTCTCCCAAACCTTTATCAGGCTTTCCTGAACAACATCTTTAGCCAATTCTTCATCCTTCACAATGTGAAGCGAGAAGCGGAAAAGCTTGTTCTTCAGGGGTAGAACCTCTTCTTTGAAGCGCGATACATCCATAATCAAAAAGTAGACGGCAACGTGTTAAACTAAGTTAACAGGAAGGACAAAATATTTGCAGAAATTCAGTTTACACCCCTGAAAATCAAAGAATAAAAAATAAAAAATAAAAAAATAAAACAAACCACTATAGGCTCAAAGCACCATATTTTTAGAAGCAACTGAAAGTCGCTTTGAATAGCCAACTTTGAAAATGTACGTCACGAAAGTTTCGGGATTAGATTTACGATTGACGTCAATCAAAATTTGCACATCGTAAATTCCAAGATGCTTTTTAGAATCTAAAGCGAGGAAGGTGTCTTAAAAGCGAACCGTCATTCCCGACTCCGATCGGGAATCTTCCCAAAATGGCTCCAAAGACCTATAGAGATTCCCAGTCAAGCTGGGAATGACGAAAACAGTAGCTTTTAAGACACCCTCAGTTTTAACTCCTTTTGTGACCAATAAACTTTATTGACAGTCTATAGACTTCAAAGAAGCGACTGCACTTAAATCTTCTGGAGAATTAGAAACAACATCACAGGCCTCGCTCTTCATTCCTAACGCTTGGAGAGATAGCGCCCAATAAGCATACATGCGAGGAACATTGGCATCAATATCTGCGGCAAGTTCAAAATTGCGGATAGCAGCTTCATAGTCTTCTTTAAAATAAAAAAGCATACCTCGGTTTCTATAAGCCCAGGCATTATCTGAGGCTCCTATAATTGAAATTCTAATGTCTTTTTCGGCTTCCTCTAGCCTTGATTGATTCAGATAAATAAAGGCTCTATTACTAAGAAAGTACGGATTATTGTAGTCTAACTTCAACGCTTGATTAACCAAATCTAAAGCCAAATCGAAGTCAGGCTCAGGCCTATATGACTCAATTAGCGCTAAAGTATTGTAGATATTAGGCTCATCTGCATTGATTTCTTTTGCTTCGTTCAATCGGTTGATTGCAGTTTCAAAATCACCCATCATGAACATGCTATTGGCAATGTTGATGTAAACCTCCGTACTATCACTTCCCTTTTCTAAGGCCTGATTGAAAGAGGCAATAGACTGAGCATGGTCTTTCATTTCATGATAAGCCAAGCCCTTGGTAAAGTAAACGTATGCGGAGTCCGGTAGCTTATACTCTAACTTGGCAAGGTCACCCAAAGCCTTTTCGTATTGACCATCGGCCAAATACGCATTAGCCCTATTTCTTAGAGCATCGGCATAACCAGTGTCTACCTGAACTAGGATATTTGAATAGTCAATGATAGCTTCTGTATATCTTCCATCTTGATAGAGGGCCACTCCTCTATTGTTCAATGCCTCTTTGTAATCGGGTTTTATAGCTAATGCCTCAGAGTAAAACCGAACTGCCTGTTCTAACTGACTATTATTTAAGGCTTCATTGCCTTTAATGAAAAATCGGCCTGCCTTATCCTCATCAGAATCACAGGCAAACACTAAAAGAGTAGTCAGGAGAAGGAAGTATTTTTTCATATCGATATCGCTGCGCAAAGTAAGGCATCAGTAAGAGTATTAGCAACTTAAGTTGTTCTTATTACGAAGCATTATGGCTTCATTTTTGCTTATTAATCGCTTAAATTCAACATTATGAAAAAGATAATCACGCTTGTACTTACCATTTGCAGTCTTCAAGTTTACAGCCAAGAAGCTGGTATCCGCATTACAAATCAATCGGACAACTTAGAATCTAAAAACCCGCTATATACCATCAATCTAGATGGCAAGACCATCTCCTTAGGAAAGTTTGGAACCCTAGAAAATATTGACCCTAATTGGATTTCAGCAATTAACGTATTAAAGGGACAATCGGCTTATTCGCTATATGGCAATAAAGGTAAAGACGGAGTAGTGATTATCGATCTAAAGTCTTCCGATGAAAGTAGAGCGTACTTTGAAGAAGAACTGAAAAGGTATAAACATCTGACCGAGGTCAATGAGCTTCAGGATGCATCTCACACAGAAACACAGGAGAATACTATTACTCCACGCAGCACATCAGTAACCGTAAAAGGACAATTCAATTATTTAGAGAATCCTCCATTAGTTGTAGTTGAGTTAGGTGATGAGCGCCTTGAGATGCAAACCATCGGCAAGCTTAATATCATTAATACAGAGTTGATTGATGAAATAAACGTTTTAAAAGATAAAGCTTCATTAGCCCTTTATAAAGCAGAAGATAAGCCAGGTGTAGTATTGATAAAGTTGAAAGACAACAAAAAATCTGCAAAGGAATTCAAGAAAATAAAGAAGGCCATTAAAAAGAAGAAGTAAGCCCTAGCCTAAGTTTTACTATTTTAGTCATCTGAACTAATTCCTATGGCTAAGAACGAAAACAAGACTACAGAGAACGAGGCTAGTGTTGAAGACTTTCTGAATACTGTTAAGGACGAGAGTAAAAGAGCCGACAGCTTCGAAGTGAAGCAAATGATGGAAAGAATAACTGGTCACCCAGCAAAAATGTGGGGTTCTTCTATTGTTGGCTTCGATGTTTACCATTATAAATATAACAGTGGCCGTGAGGGAGATATGCTAAAAGTTGGTTTTTCTCCCAGGTCTACGGCCCTAACTCTTTACATAATGCCTGGCTTCGATAGGTACGAAGAGCTAATGAGCAAGCTAGGGAAGTACAAAACAGGAAAGTCTTGCCTCTATATTAAAAAGCTGGAAAATGTGGATAAGGCTGTACTGGAGGAGTTAATAACCGAGTCTTATAATTATATGACTGAAAAGTACGGTTAACCCTTCCTACCTAATTACCGCTAGGTGAAATACCTATTTTAATCCAAAATCATATCTGTTGGTAGGGTAGTTTTTACCCATCTGGTAATACTCTCGTCTATGAAAAGATATTTCACCTACCTTCTGGCCATTTTACTTTTTGCAGCGTGCATTTTCAATGAAGACATAGTACCTAGTAACCTGTCCGATAAGTTTTTAGGAGCTGTAAAGAGAAATATCAAAAAAGACCGTCAAGAGCTGCTAGAGGACATGAAAGAGATAACCAAACAAGGCCTAATTGAGTTTGAAGTCTATGACGAGGCTGGCAAATTAATCACCATCCTTAAGAACCCAGAAGATTTTGATCAAGCCGTTATTCAATCAATAGACTATAAGAATTTCTCTATCAAATCTGTTTCAAACGTAGCAGTATTAGGAAACATTCAACTGAGTAACTCACTCAATTAAGCCACTACCCTTTCCGCCCATTCTGGCTTAGTGGTTCTTACAACCGCCTTTAATTCATTCAAAATATTATAAAGACCGAAATAAGTACGGTTGATGTAAAGACCATCGCGGGCACCTCTAGCTTTTTCAGAAGACCTGAACTTCTTCGACTCAGAAATCACTTCTCCCATTTCAAAGATCTGTCTGAAATAACCATCGTCACCAAAATCGAAGACATCTTGATGGAATGGCCTACCCAAAAGCCCCATCAATTCTCGAACCACACCAGAGAAGTAAATTTTATCTTCTTCGGTATCATCATCATAGATAAAACTCAGCTCTTTAAAACGCTGCTCTAGCTCATCGTCTGCAGATAGCATGTCTTTTCTGATCAAACTAAAATATGGTTCATAAAACTGATCTGGAATCACCTTTACACAACCAAAGTCTATCACCCCTAGGTTTCCATCATTGTCAATAATGAAATTACCCGGATGCGGGTCGGCATGTACCTGTTTCAAATTATGAATCTGAAAATCGTAGAAATCCCACATGGCTTGGCCAACCTTATTTCTAGTCTCCTGATCTGGATTCGACTTAATAAACTCTTTGAGCACCTTACCATCCATCCAATCCATGGTGATTACTCTATCTGAAGAGTATTGAGGATAATACTTCGGAAATTTAAGGTTTTCAATATGTGCACAAGCTTCAGATATTTCCATCGATCTCTCAACTTCTAACTGATAATCAGTCTCTTCCAATAGCTTAGTCTCTACCTCTTCCATATAATGATCGAGGTCTCGCTCATTAAGATTCATTAACCTTACTGCAAAAGGGCGCACAAGCTTTAAATCAGACTTTACAGAATTGGCCACTCCCGGATACTGAATCTTCACAGCATACGTTTTACCGTCTTTCTTGGCTTGGTGCACCTGACCGATAGATGCTGCATTTACAGCCGACTTGGTGAAACTGTCGAATATCTCGGTTGGGCTTTCTTTAAAATATTGCTGAAAAGTTTTAACCACCAACGGATAAGACAAAGGCGGAGCAGAATACTGCGCCATCGAAAATTTATCTTGATAAGCTGCAGGCAAAAGGTTTTTATCCATGCTCATCATCTGAGCTACCTTTAGCGCACTACCTTTTAATTCGCTCAAAGAATTATAAATATCGCGGGCGTTATCGGCATGAAGCTCATCTTTGCTCAAAGAAGGATTTACAGCCTTTTTTGCATAGTGCTTCACATAATTACCTCCTACTTTCGCTCCCGTCTTCACAAATTTGGCCGCACGTTGCACCTTTGAAGTAGGTATTTTCGATTGCTCCTTCATCTAAGCTTATTATCGGTTTTGAAATAGAAATTTGCCAAAGTCAACAATGGCATCTAGTGGGCCTCTACCCATTAAATCGAAAGCCAAATTCACTGACTTTTCAATTGCTGCATCGGTCTTCTCGAAGCCTCTGCTCTCATCTTTTATCCAGAAACCAATAACAAATAAGAACTGAAGCCAAAGCGCCTCATCATACTTTTTGCTTATCACTGGTCGCTTTTCAATCTCCTCCGTTTCTTCACCTTCAAGCAAAAGCTCATTTACCCAATCTTTAAAGGCTTTTCTCACTTCAATGAGATAATATGGAGTGAGTTCAGGTCTGATTTTCTTCGGAACAGTCTGCAGAATATAGCTTCGGTGTCCCTTCAGTTTTTCTATGAAAGAATAGAAGAAGGCCAGCATTTTTTCACGCACAGAATACTCGTCATAAACAGAATCATTTTTCACCATTTCTAGCGTGTCGTTAAAAATGGAGAGCCATATCTGCTTCTCAATATTTTCAAAAGAATTGAAGCTCTCATAGAAGTCTTCTTCCTTGATTTTCAAATCTTTTATAAACTTAAATATGGACTCTGGCTTCTTGCCATGCTCCAACACATAAGAGATATAACCTTCTCTGATTTTCTCCTCTGGCGACTTTCTAACAGCCTTTTTTGCAGCTTTCTTTTCTTCCATGCCAGCATAACATCTGTTTATAGAAAAAGGTTGGCTCAAGCTTAAGTTTGATTAGATTTTTTCACTGTCTGTTACCCAAAAGCTCAATGGACTCGTCAACAGTGTGAATCAACACGCTATGAAACCTTTCATTATTCAAACGCATAACCTCAATTTTTACTTTAAAGACTTTAAAGCTTTAAGTGAGGTAAATCTTCAAGTACCGCAGGGCAGCATTTTTGGCTTCCTTGGGCCTAATGGAGCTGGGAAAACTACCACAATTAGAATTCTGCTCGACCTGTTTCATGCTAAACCAGGAGAAATAGAGCTTTTTGGTACAAACTACAACCAAAGCAGAAATGAAATTTTACAGAGGGTTGGAGCACTTATTGAAAATCCTTCCATCTACAAGCACCTTTCTGGAAGACAAAACCTAGAAATAATTAGGCGTATGGTAAGCGCCCCAAAATCTAGAATTGATGAAGTGCTTGAGATAGTTCGCTTAAGAGATAATGCTGACAAAAAGGCTAAAAACTATTCTTTAGGTATGTGTCAAAGACTTGGCCTTGCAGCTGCTCTACTCACCGATCCAGATTTACTTATTCTAGATGAGCCAACCAACGGACTAGACCCCAGTGGAATTATTGAAATGAGAGAACTGATCATCAGATTGAATAAAGAGCACGGAAAAACCATCTTTCTTTCTAGCCATATTCTTTCAGAGATTGAAAAGCTAGCTACCGATGTAGCCATAATTGATGGAGGAAGAATTCTTTATCAGGGGAAACTAGATGGTCTGCATGGAGATGCTCAGTCTATGGAATTGAAGATAGAGCTAGATAGCACAGAAGATGCAGCCAATATTATAAGAAGCCTCAACTATACCATTTCAGAAGTAAATGGCAGATCAATTAACCTACCAATTGAACGTAAGTCTGACATAGCAAAAATAAACAAGGCACTAGTTGAAGCTGGCGTAGAAGTTTACGGACTGCAAAGTTCTGCTGAAACGCTTGAATCAATATTCCTGAACATCACAAAAAAACTCAACTAATGAACTCAGCTTTAGCACTCAAAAAAGGCATTTCTGCCGAACTATTTAAGTTTCGATCTACCTTCGTTTTTTGGCTGGTCATATTGGCTCCTGCCTTTATTCCAACCATTAACCTGATTGTGTTTTTGCAAAGGGGTGATGAAATACTGGCTAGAGGCGGGACTGCCTGGGGAAATTTGATGCAGTTTAGTACCGGACCTTCTGGTTTCCTTTTTCCATTCTTTGTGTTCATTGTAGCGCTTTTTGTTAATAATATTGAATGGAGTTCTAACACTTGGAAACTCATCTATACCCAACCTCTAAGCAGACTAAACATCTACTTCTCTAAGCTTATAGTTTTTGTTCTGATGCTTTTCCTTAGCCTAATTTTGTATGGCTCTTTACTCGTTTTAGTCGGAAAAATTGTACACTCAACTAACCCAGATTTGGGTTTTGGAAACCCACTGAACCTAACCATTCACTTTGGCAACATAGTAAGGACATTCTTGGCTACTCTGGGCTTTGCAAGCATTCACTTTTACATTAGTCAGAAAACGAAGAACCTCATTCTACCCTTAGGCATTGGCATTGGTGGACTTATTTCATTTATGATTTTGGTACGGGGGTGGGAATACGCAGCATACCATCCTTATGGCTTCCATATCTTAGCCAATGGCTCCAATAATGGAGACACCTCTACATTGTTAGACAACTTGAGACCTATTACATTAAGCCTTGGCCTTTTTGTGATAATGACAACTATTGGCGCCATAGATGCCCTAAAAAAACGAATCGTCTAATGAAGAAGCATCATCATACAGTCATTGTCCTAATTAGAATTTTTCTAGGCCTGATCTTCTTTGGTGCGGGTATGTCAAAACTCTATTTTGAACATAACTTTCCTGGTGTCATTGGTCCAGTATGGTTAGAAGAAAGATTGGCTGAGCATGGACTGGGTTTTTACGCCCGCTTTATAGCCGGAAGCCAGGTTGTAGCAGGCCTAATGCTTCTTACGCAAAGATTTGCTACACTTGGCGCAATACTCACCTTCCCTATTCTGTTGAATATCTTCATGGTAACCGTGTCGCTTCAATGGCAAGGCACTCCTTATATAAATGCCTTTCTACTGATGTTGAACACATGGCTCCTTGTATATGACTACCATAAGTTGAAGTTTATTCTAACAGATAAACCGGCCGAGCTTAAATCTATCTCACTGAAGCGGATAAGCCTAAGCGCAGATTTCATTTGGCTTGTTGCTGTAACAGGAATTCTCGGTAGCATTCCCCTTTCTTTCGTAAATCTAAATATGGCTTGGGGACTCTGCGTACTTATGGTTTTACTGATTGTTTGGAATCAGTTGAGAAGAAAGGAAGAAAATTATCGAGGCGAAAGAAACATTCACTGATTTTCAATCGTCATTAAAATATCCCGCATGTCGGGATTTAATACATCCAAATCGTGCCCTGGCTAAAAGTAGTCGGGGTTTTTTTATGCAAATTGGTAAAGTGGATTCCTGTTTAACTTCAAACGTATCTATCCATTTACCTTCAACAACTCAACCATCTTCTGTTTATACCCCATCGGTAACATTCCATCTCAAACAATTCCCCTACCTTTGCTGCATGCCAATTGAGTATACTAGAAACGAAAACTTAGGAAGTCAGCCCAACAACCCTCTTCACGGAGTTAAGCTGGCAGATATACTCAATCATTTGGTGACAGAGTTAGGGTGGAAGCAAATGGCCAATGAGGTCAATATCAACTGTTTCAAGAGTAACCCTACCATCAATTCTAGCCTTAAGTTTCTAAGAAAAACTCCATGGGCTAGAGAAAAAGTGGAAAGGCTTTATCTACAAATAATTGAAGAATAGCATGAGTGAGCAGCAGCAAGACAAAGGGAAAGGTGCGTTCAGAAAAGCTTGGGACGCACAAAAGAAACAGGCAAAAAAGCACAACACTAAGCCATCTTCAAAAACGAAACTTCACCCAAGAAACCCTCATAACGGGCCTTATAACCTTGATGAGTTAGTAAAAAGTGTTCCCGAACTAGAGGAATACATAACACTGAATGTAAAAGGGGAAAAAACGGTAAAATTTGCCGAACCTCAGGCCGTATTGCTGCTCAACAAAGGCTTACTCCTCACCTACTACGACCTAGAGTTTTGGGAAATTCCTGAAGGCTTTCTTTGTCCACCAGTACCAGGCCGAGCAGATTACATTCACTACATGTCCGATCTATTGGCTGGAAGCAACTTTGGCAGAATGCCAAAAGGCGATAAAGTCACATGTTTAGATATTGGTGTAGGTGGCAATTGCATTTACCCGATTATTGGCTCGCATGCTTATGGCTGGAATTTCATTGGGAGTGACACAGATACAAGAGCTAAGAAATCGGCTACGGACATTGTAGCGAATAACAAAAGGTTGAAAGGCAAAGTAGAAATCAAGCTTCAACCCAATATGAAGGACATACTCTACGGAATTATTGACCATAGCACCAAGGTAGATATGACCTTCTGCAACCCTCCTTTCCATGCCTCTAGAGCCGAGGCCAGAGAAAGCTCACTCAGAAAGCAGAGCAACTTGCAGAAGAAAGGAGTAACAGAATCTGTGCTCAATTTCGGAGGAAAAGGTGGCGAACTTTGGTGCGAAGGTGGCGAAAGGCGCTTTGTGAGCAACCTGATCAAAGAAAGTAAGAAGTTCGAAAAGAATTGCTTCTGGTTCTCTACACTGGTTTCTAAGCAATCTAACCTTAAAGCTTTCCAAGATTCACTAGACTATAATAAGGCAACCGATGTTCGGGTTATTTCTATGACTCAGGGCAATAAATCTAGCCGTATTTTGGCATGGACGTACCTAGACAACGAAGAAAGAAAAGCATGGAGAGCTGAACGGTGGGGCTAAACCAAGTTGACTTTGTACCTAGCTAGTTCTATTTTAGAACAACGTATGAGCACAATATCACAGCCTACCTTTATAGAATTAGAAAATATCCCGAACCCAAGCCTTAAGCAAAAACTAATTACTTCCGTGTTATATGGCGTCATATTCGCCATTCTCCAAGTAGCCTTGTCCTTAGCAAGTAAGTCTATTGAATACTACCTGCTTTCAGGTCTATTCTTCGGGATTTTCATGGGGTTTGCCAATCCTTACTTAAGTAGATTATTTCGATCAAAAAAGAGCAATGGAGATGAGAGAGCAGAAGGCATCTATTTCAATGAAACTGAAAAAATCTTGGTTAAGGGAGCTGTCAACCTTTTCAAAAACAACTTGGGTGCTGGTGGAGAAATGTACCTAACAACAGAAAGGTTAATTTTTACTTCACCAAAATTGAGATTCAATAACGATGTGCTTGAACTTCCATTATCATCAATTGAAAACGTAGAGTCTAAAAAAGGCAATTGGTTGGTGAATGAAGTCTTTACCGTTCGTATTCCAAACAAGGAGTATCAATTTGTCTCATTCAACAAAGACGTATGGGTGACTGAAATTCGGAAACAACTTGGAAGTTGATAAAGCGAAACTCTTACTAAGCAACTTCTAAATACCAATGAACCTCTGAAGAATAGAACTCTTTCTGCCATGTCGAAAGACCAATTCATCATTTAGCCTTTAACATTCACAATTCTAGAAAAGTCAACCCAAAGACATCTACACATTAACTCATATAAACATCAATGCTTCCAGAGCTCCCAAGCTCGAAACATTTAATTAAATTCGAGACATGGAAATAAAGGAAATTAACGGCTTCGAACACATCCCCTATTCACATGTGCATTATGGGCCGGAAGAAATGGTTGAAAGAAGCCAAAAATTCTACGATTGGATGGAAACCCGCAGGTCGGTTCGTGACTTTTCTGACAAACCTGTACCGAAGGAAGTTATCGAAAACATCCTTAAATCTGCCTCCACAGCCCCATCAGGAGCACACAAACAACCATGGACGTTCTGTGTGGTAAGCAACCGGGAAATCAAAAAACAGATTCGAGAAGCTGCAGAAAAAGAAGAATACGAAAGTTACACTAAACGAATGAGCGAAGAATGGCTAAACGATCTTAAGCCTATGGCAACGGATTGGCATAAGCCTTTTTTGGAAACAGCTCCATACCTTATCATTGTAATGAAAAGGCCTTTTGAATACGATTCTGAGGGCAAAAAACACCAGAATTACTACGTGAATGAGTCGGTAGGATTAGCAGCCGGAATGCTTATCACGGCTATTCACGATGCTGGTTTGGTTACACTTACACATACACCAAGCCCAATGAATTTCTTGCAGAAAATTCTTGAAAGACCAGACAACGAGAGACCTTTCCTTTTACTTCCTGTGGGTTATGAAGCTGACGAAGTATTTGTACCAAACAACCGCAGAAAAAGCCTCGATGAAATGGCTGTTTTCTATGAGTAAGCTACTCTGGCTTTTATTGATTTTCGTATTTAGCTTTCAAAGTCTTCAGGCCCAACGGTACTCTAAACGGCAGATTAGAAAGGATCTAGAAGAGTTACCGGGCTTTGAAAATGCCTTTATTGGCTTTTTACTAGCAGACCCAAGTAAAAGGAAGCCCATTTTTGAGCAGTATGCAGATAAGCATATGACTCCGGGTTCAACCACCAAGCTCTTCACTATTTATGGAGCAATGAACCATCTGCCAGAGGTGCTTCCTGCATTGGAATATACTATCAAAGGTGACTCACTTATCTTTTGGAGTACAGGCTATCCCCTCACTTTACATCCAGACCACACGGATTCTACAGTGATGAACTTCCTGAAAGAAACGGGCAAAAACCTCTATTACTGGCCCCGACCTACAGAAGACTCTCGTTTTGGCCCCGGCTGGGGTTGGGATGATTACCCCTACTACTTCGGAGCAGAGAAATCCGTTTTCCCTATCCATGGCAATAGCGTAAAGTTCATTTTGGATAATAAGAACAAAACCTACACCATGTCGCCTGAATACAGAGGGTTTCGCGTTTCTGTAGATTCACTTTATGCAGAAAGGTCTAGCGTTACTCGCGATGAATTTTGGAATGAGTTCAAGATTCAGTTCGCCACTAATTACGATGTAGACACTATCACTAGAGCCTTTCATACTTCCGATGCTCTGTTCACTGAATTGCTAAGCAATGCAATTCAAAAGCCTGTTCATACTTTAGAAATGGAGGCTAGACCAGAGAATCATGAAACCCTCAACGGAGTGGTAGCCGACAGCCTTTATAAATGGACACTCCAAGATTCTGACAACCTCTTCGCTGAACAGATTATGCTAATGATCAGCGGGCAACAGAGTGATACTTTGGGTACGGAAAAATCAATAGCTTTCTTAAAAACAGAAGATCCCTTATTGCAAATATTCCAATATTCTTCTCCTCTCATTTGGAGAGATGGCTCTGGTCTTTCTAGGTATAACATGTTTACTCCAAGTACGTTTGGAGCAATGCTTTATAACTGGACATATCCATACCCAGGAAAACGACTAGCAGAATCGCCTTCTACGGATTTCCTAAACTTCTTTCCTCAAGGAGGAACCTCAGGCACCCTTAAAGACTGGTACGGCCCCTATGTTTATGCTAAAACTGGAACCTTGAGTAACAATCATGCTTTGGTTGGATATATCCTGACGGATGAAGGCAAAACACTTCAATTTGTGCTGATAGCCAATCACTATACAGTACCAACCAGCACCATCCGCAAATCTATGGGCGTGATTCTGGAAAAAATTAAGAAGGGTTACTAGGTGTCCGGGAAAATTATAGGCTCTAAGAGTGCCGTCCTTGCGAGTCACAAAAAGAACGAAGCGAAATTTTGTGATGCGGCAAACTGATCCCGAGAATTCAAGAGAAACCATCTGCTACAGCCACTCCAGTCGTCAGACCAATGACTGGTAAGATCAGCTGAGGCCGAAACGCAGGAATGCTTGAGAAACAATTGGTCAGACGACTAACTGCTACCTCTCAGCCTTGCACCTGAGTAAGCCATTGGGAAACTGGGTAATTGGTGCTCGGGAAATAGTGGGTTAGGTAATCGGACTCCGAAGTCTCGGGGCGGAAAACAGTTTAAGAGCCTTAGTCACCCACCTTTTCACCTCGACCGTAGCGGAGAGGCCTAAGTGGGAAATTGGTTGATTAGGAAATTAGTAATTGGCGCTTGGTGTTCGGATCCTCAGCAAAATTCACTTTATACGTCATTGCGAGGAACAAAATGAACACGGTGAATTTTGTAACGCGGCAATCTTTTTGTTCTGGGCAGCAGACCACCTAACAGACAGATTGCTTCGTCATAAAATCTTATTAACACAGGTTTTATTTCTCGCAATTACAGACCCGATACTGATTTCCGATTAACTGATAACTGATCGTTGCCCCATCTATCCTAAGACCTCCTTTTCAACAAAAGGAAAATACTCGACTGCTAATAAAGGTGTGTGCAAACATTCAACATTCCACATCAAACACTCAACATTCAAATCACTTCGCCTTATCCCAAAGCTTTTTAGGCGGGACCACCACAAGCGAGAATTTCAAATAGCCAGCATCTTTCAACTTGTATTCCTGAATAGGGTTATTCAATCTTTCGCCAGGAAGAGAAATGATGTAAGCCACATTATTCACATAAGAAGCTTCAGCAGTAGCCCAAAGCCAATCATGAATTTCTCTTTCAAATGCCAAACTCATAATGAAATCTGCTCGCTGTAATGTAAGCTGATTCTGTTCTTGAGAAAGCGCATTAGTCACATTAAATCTCCAATTATCGAACTGCGCCTTCAAAATAAGGTAAGCTTTTTCTGAAGGATGGTAGCGCAAACTAGCATAAGATGGCAGAAATGATTCAATCATCATTTTCGAACTCAAGGCTCTATTATAGGCCAATGTAGGGTAAACATTAAGCACCCCAAGTGCATAGTTCACAATGAGTCCGTAGCCTAACTCTAACTTCTCAGATTTTCGAACATTATAAGCTGCTGAAAGAAGGTACCTGGCAGAATAACGATCTACACTGCTGGTATCGCTAGCTAATTCGGTCACTCCCATAAAGGTGAGCTTGCGTTGATCATCTAGCTTGCGCTGAAACAAGAAGTTTACCCCCGTGTTGACTAACTTCTTTTCATTCAGATATCGGTAAATATTGTCGTTGTCTTGAGGAATGAAAATGGTGTTATACTGCTGCCTGAGGTACTTCAGTTGAAGTCCGAAAAGCGTTTTTTCCTTCAGAACCAAAGGAACACCTAAACGAACAGTAAAAAGCTGATCGCTCACAAACTTATTTTCTGGTTGCCCATCACTGTAGAGCGTCTGGTAATCGGTAAAACCACGATACCCGACCTCAATAACCTTGGGTCTAAACTCCAAAAGTTTTTGGGCATGCGCGGTAGAAGCAATAAGCAAAAGAAGTGTTAGCAGTTTCAGTACTCTCATAAGTCTAACAGCGAAATCTCAACAGCTCAAAATTTCGGCATGCAAATAAACAAATTTATTAATAGGAACTACGCTGTAACCCCAGCTCCTTTAAAAGTCTATTTACATTCTATAAATACTGATAATCAGTCAATTGTTTAAAGTAACGCATTCTATTTTAGGCTACTTTCAATGAGTATATAAGGTAGTTGGAAGCAGCTAACTAGTCTCCATTAAGGCTAATTGACTTGCCAGAATAGAATGACGACCATTCTTAAAAAAACCTTCATTGGAGGCTGCTATTATTTTTATCTTAAGGGCTTATTCAACTCAAATACTAATGAAAAAGACTCTTTTATTATTTAGTCTAATCTTAACCACTGCCGCCTTTGGGCAAACTGAAATTACTTCAGAAAAGCTCTCGGGGTTACGGCTAAGAAATATTGGCCCTGCTGCCATGAGTGGCCGAGTGGTAGATTTGGCTGTCAACGAAAACGATCCTTTCACTTATTACATAGCCACGGCCACTGGTGGAGTATGGAAAACCACCAACAATGGTGTTACTTCAGAACCAGTGTTTGAAAACGAAAACACTCATTCTGTTGGGGCTATTGCATTGCATCAAAAACACACCAATATTCTTTGGGTAGGAACTGGAGAGCGTGCCAATAGACAAAGTTCTTCTTGGGGAGATGGTATTTACAAGTCTCACGATGAAGGTAAAACTTGGCAACATATGGGCCTTAAAGATTCTCACCATATTGGCAGAATTGCCCTTCACCCTACCGACACCAACACGGTTTACGTTGCGGCAATGGGTCACCTTTGGGGACCAAACAATGAAAGAGGTCTTTACAAAACCACTGATGGTGGTGAGACTTGGGAAAGAATCATTTATGTAAATGATGATACTGGGGTTGTTGATGTAGCGCTAGATCCGCAGAACCCAAATATCGTTTACGCAGCTACCTACCAGAGAAGAAGAACACCATTCGGTTTCGATGGTGGCGGACCTGGCTCTGGCTTGCACAAGTCTACAGATGGTGGAAAAACCTGGAAAGAATTAAGAACTGGCCTTCCTGAAGGCAATTACGGTAGAATAGGTATTTCAATCTTCAGAGCAGATCCGAACATCGTTTACGCATCTGTTGAGCAAGGTTTTCAATACAATGCTTCTACGGCATACAACGAAAGAAGAGCTGGGCTATACCGCTCAAAGGATAAAGGTGAAACTTGGGAGTTCATGAGCGACTGGAATCCTCGTCCTATGTACGCCAGTCAGCCTTTAGTAGACCCAAGCGATGCTTCTAGAATCTACATGATGAACCAGTACAGCTATTCGTCTGATTCTGGTAGAACTTTCCGTCCGGCAAGACAATCACTACATGGTGATGATAGAATTTTCTGGGTAAACCCTAAAAACTCTCGCCATGTAATGAAAGGCGATGATGGTGGCTTGGGAATCTCTTATGACAGAGGCGTTACCTGGCTTTACATCACTAACCTACCTGTTTCTCAATACTATAGAGTTGCTGTAGACATGGCTAAGCCGTACAACGTTTATGGTGGTTTGCAAGATAACGGTAGCTGGGTTGGCCCAAGTGAAACCTACAGAACCAATGGAATTCTTAACGAGGATTGGAAAAAACTAGGTGGTGGAGATGGTTTCTTGAACCTACCACATATGACTGACGAAGACATAGTATATACTGAGTCTCAATACTTAGGCCTAACTAAGTTGAATATGAAAAACGGGCAAAGTCAGTCGATCAGACCAGGAGATCCTACTGGACATATTGGTGCTAGAAGAAATTGGGATGCTTGGGGGCCTGGAACACCAGAGCCAGAGTTAGGTAACGCTATGGAACCTGCTAACTGGGATGGTCCATTCTTTTTGAGCTATCACGATCCAAACACTATTTACTCAGGTACAGAGCAACTTTGGAAAAGTACCGATGGTGGTGCTACTTGGAAAAGCTTAGGCAACCTCACTACTCGCGTTAACAGAAGAGACTTAACTATTATGGGTCAAAAGGCGGATACTTCAACTGCTTCTTTAGATGATGGTATTCCTTACTGGCCAACACTTACTGCAGTAGCAGAAGATAGATTCATACAAGGCCACTTATACGTGGGTACAGACGATGGGCTTGTTCAGGTTTCTGAAGATGATGGTAAAACGTGGACAAACGTAACTAGCAAATTGCCAGGCCTTCCTGCAGATTCATGGGTGAACACTTTCGAGGTTTCTTCTCATACTGCCGGAACTGCCTATGTAGCCATAAACAACTACAGAAATAACGATTTCAACAATTACGTTTACCGAACAACCAATGGAGGTAAAACTTGGGAGTCTGTTGCTGGAGATTTACCTGCCGACAGAGTAGCAAGAACACTTAGAGAAGACCCTAAGAACCCTAACGTACTTTATTTAGGTACCGAACTTGGCTTATTTGTGAGTTTCAACAAAGGAAAAAACTGGGTTGAACTGAAGAACAATATGCCTACCCTACCATTCAATGACTTGGTTATTCACCCGCGAGATAATGATTTAGTATTGGCTACACATGGTAGAGGTGTTTGGATTCTAGACAATATCAGTGCACTTCAAGAAATCGGAGATCAATACCACCAGAGGTTCGCTCTATTTAGTATTGCAGATGCCGAAATGATAGACAGAAACATTAGCGGAGCGCATACTGGAGATATGTACTACAGAGGTGAAAACCCAGCTGTTGGTGCTATGATCGACTATTATGTACGTGAAGATGTAGATGCTGATAAGTTAAAACTTACCATCCATGATACAGACGGTAATGAGCTAGCAACATTAAGAACAGATGCCAAAGCTGGTATTCACAGAACCTATTGGAACTTCCGTGGCCCAGATTTTAAACCAATGAATCAGAACCCAGACAACAACAGAAGAGGTGGTTTCAGAGGTTTTGGCCTAGGAGGAACTCCTATCCTTCCTGGCGTATACGTTGCTCGTTTGACATATGAAGACAAAGTAATTGAGCAAACCTTTAAGGTGAAAAACGACCCTCGCTTAGAAGTAAATATAGACGCTCAAAGAGCCTGGAAAGAGTCTTTGATGGGTGTTGGAGAAGTTTACGAAATGGTAGTAGACGAAATGCTGCCTGCGCAAAAAATGGGATGGCACCTAGATAAGCTGAACAAGGAAAAAGTAGAGTATAACGAGGAAGCCGCAGAAGCTATTGAAGACCTTAACAGCAAATACAGCGAGCTAATGAGCCGTGTAAGATCTGTTTACTTTGAGGCCAGTGGCTGGATAGGCCCTCTTTCAGGCGACCAAAAGGCACAGTTGGACTTCTTTAAAACTATGTTACCTAAGCTAAGACAAGAAACCAATCAGGTAATGAAAACAGCGATACCAAAACTTAACAGAGGTTTGAGTAGAGCAAATAGATATACCGCTAACTAATTGATGACAAATGAAGAACACTAAACTATGGACAACAGCAGTATTATTACTGCTTAGCGTTTTTGCTTTTGCACAAAGTGAACGGAGTAGACAAATACCAGTAGAGTCTGCGGTGGTTACTCAACATGAAGTAACCATAAAAGGGAAGAAAGTGCCCTACAAAGCTACTGCTGGCACTCAACCCGTTTGGGATAATTCTGGTAAGCCAGTGGCTACGCTTTTCTATACTTTCTATGAAAGATCTGACGTAAACAACAGAGATAAGCGACCGTTGGTCATTAGCTTTAATGGTGGCCCTGGTTCTGCCTCTGTTTGGATGCACATTGCTTATACAGGACCAAAAATCCTCAAGATTGATGATGAAGGCTACCCAGTTATGCCTTACGGCATCAAAGACAACCCACATTCAATTTTAGATGTGGCCGATATTGTTTTTGTAAATCCAGTGAATACGGGTTATTCAAGAATTGTTGATCCTGAAGCTGACAGACGTCAGTTTTTTGGAGTGAACCAAGACATTCGCTACTTAGCTGAGTGGATTAACACTTTCGTTTCTAGAAACAACCGATGGAATTCTCCGAAGTACTTGATTGGCGAAAGTTATGGTACTACCAGAGTTTCTGGCCTTTCATTAGAGCTTCAGAATAGCCAGTGGATGTTCTTGAATGGAGTAATTTTAGTCTCTCCTACTGAATTGGGAATTGAAAGAGGCGGACCTGTTGAAATGGCTAACCGATTGCCATATTTCACAGCAGCCGCTTGGTATCACAAACAGTTACCAGCCGACTTACAGAGCAAAGACCTCTTAGATGTACTTGAAGAGTCAGAAGCTTATACACAAAATGAGCTTTTGCCAATGCTGGCCAAAGGTTGGTTGGCCACCGATGCTGAAAAGAATGAGGCCATCCGTATGTTTGCCAGATACTCAGGTTTAGACGAAGAAGTAATCCGTCAGCATAACCTAGATGTACCTGAGAATTTCTTCTGGAAAGATCTTTTGAGACATGAAGGATATACAGTAGGCAGATTGGACTCGAGATACAAAGGAATTGATAGAATGGAAGCTGGAATGAGCCCTGACTATAATTCTGAGCTAGACTCTTGGTTGCACTCCTTCACCCCTGCTATTAACTATTACTTCCCGAATGTTCTCAATTACAAGACCGATGTGAAGTACAATATGTTCGGTCCTGTAAACCCTTGGGATAGAAGTGGCGACAGAACTGGTGAAAACTTACGCCAAGCTATGGCCATGAACCCATATTTGCATGTTATGACCCAATCTGGATATTACGATGGTGCTACCACTTACTACAATGCTAAGTACAATATGTGGCACATGGATCCAAGTGGTAGGCTAAAAGACAGAATGAGCTTTAAAGGCTACAGAAGTGGCCACATGATGTATCTAAGAGCTGAAGATTTGGCAAACGCCAATGACGATATCCGTGAGTTTATATTAAATAGCCTTCCGGCTGAAGGAACTCCGGCTAAGTATTAGTTGATCGGTTAATCGGTTAAATGGAATTCAGGAAAGGAGCTTCGGCTCCTTTTTTTATTCATCACCTTTTTAAAAGCCATTTAAACCATAGGCTGAACTCAGAAACCGATTAAGCTCAATTTTCAACTCTTACTTCTCTAAACCCTTAAATTTCAAATCAAAAAGCAACAAAACTCGAACCTCAATAACCATTGATCAAAGCACTCACTAGCTCCCTACAACAGAATAAAGAGGAAAAAGAAAAGTACCGTTGGGCAACTGCGGCTACACTTATAGTACTGTTCATCATCGGTTCAGTAATGAATGTTCCCTTTAGCCGTGAAGTAACCAGACTCAACATTGAAGCAGGTAAAGCTGACTCCACTATGAGTCTAGACCTTCTTTCACACCTTACTCAAGTAGGCATAAGCAGTCTGATATTGGGAGCTATTCTGGTTTTCATAGGCATTTCAATTTCGTCAAATACTAATCTAGGTGCACCAGTCTTAGCAAGGCTTTTCTCCGGAAAACCGATGAGTGAACTCGTTAAGGTTAAAGATGTGCTCTCAAGTATAGCTTTAGCTTCTCTGGTTTCAGTGATTCTATTAGGGCTTTTCGAGCTACAAAAGAGCTTCTACCCAGTAGACCACCTGATGGATAGACCTGACAAACCATTTTATGTACTAGTCTCATTTTCTGCTGGCATCACGGAAGAGATTATGTTCAGACTAGGGTTGATGTCGCTGTTGGTTGCTGTTTTTCAGTTCTTCAAAAAAAACACCTCCCCTTCCCCCAAAAGCATCTGGATAGCCATCATAATTTCTTCTATCTTCTTTGGGCTAATCCATCTTCCATTGTCTAAAAACTTTGTAGAACTAAAAGCCTTTAGCATAGCTGTTACAATGATTGGTAACCTGATAACCGGCATCACCTTTGGCTATATTTTCTGGCGAAAGGGACTACTTATTGCTATTCTTTCGCACATAGTTTTCGATTTGATTTTCCACGTTGTAGGCTCTCCTTACGCATAGTATCCGAGAGAATCACCCAGCACAACCAGCATAACATTACACTCCTTGTATTTGCAACGATTTAGATTTTAAAGCATTCAAAGAACAACAGCATGGCACTCTAATAACTTACTCAGAAGGGTTAGAAAAGCTGAAGAAAGTACTCAAATTCTTATAGAAAGAAAGAACAGCCAGAGGTTACTCGAAAGATGTCTAGGGCTGGTAGTTTGGGAGGCCTCGAAGTAACTAAAATCATTAACTAGAAACCTATCTGGCAATAAAAACAACCAGCCCTTTTAAGCAAGGAGAAAGTCATTTATACAAAAGGTCCAGTGATAATTACTTCTCTTAAATTTAGAACAAGGGAAAAGCTTCTTTAAACTTGATTTATCTTTCTTAAACAGATAAAAGAATGTGTATATTTTGATCAGACACTAATATCGTATAGACTGGAAATTATCTACTTTATTAGTATTACTAAAAAAACTGCCTCTTACTAATTAAAGCACACACTTTGCCATGAAATTTACTTTGACCCTCACATTATTTTTTTTAATAGTAACAAGCGTAAATGGTCAAGAGTCTAAAAAGTACATGAAGCTGAAAAGAAAGCTCCAATACCAAGAAGGGTATATTGTCTCAAAAGATTCGATAAAGGTTGAAGGTCTTATCAAAGACCAAATCATGAATGAAAATAAGAAGTTTTCTAAAGTAACATTCGTGCAGAAAGATGGTACAAAGGCAAGCTACTTTCCTAACGAGGTAAGAGGTTTTGGGTATTCCATGTATAGATATGTTTCTGACAGCTCATCCTTTTATGAAATATTAAGCAAAACAAAAAAGATTGGTATTTATAGAAAGTTAACGAGCACTTTTTGGACGACTCCTTCTCCTTTCGGTACGCCTGACGCCATTCACACATCCACCCTAGAAAATCTGTATGTAAAGAGAGATAGTGAATCAACTTTTAAACTCGTTAGGAGGAGAAACTTCATAGAGGACTTCTCGGAATACTTCAAGGACTGTCCTGAAATAGTAGAAAAGATTACCACAAAAGAATATACGCACAAGGACATTAAAAAAATAGTTAGTCTTTATAATAGGTGTAAATAGAGCTAATAGTGAACTCCCTAATCTGTGAAGTTTTAAACAAAGAATATCTAATAATCATGTTGTAATTTTTAATGTAATGAGTAACACCAAGCCTAGATTCAGGAATATTTTTCTAGCCATATTTAGTGCCATAGCGCTAGTACTCATCTTGGATTTTGCCTTGTCAGGCAAGGTGATAAACGCTCAGGTAGCAGGAGTTCAGAGTGAATATCAGCAGTATTACAATGCCGCTCAGAATTATCACTACTCCTATATGGTATTTACTGAAGAACATGCCTTCCCCGTTTCGGAAAGCTTTGCCGAAACAGTCGAAAAAGGAGATTCTGTAGAGTTTTCGGTCTCCATTCTGTTCAATCAAGTAAACTGGTATCGTATGAGTGGTGATAACAATCGATCGGTCTACTCCCTCAGGTTGATGGCTGGATTGGTAGCTCCATTGCTAGCTTTAATAGTCTTCTTTATAGCCTATCGCTTCAAGCGAAATCTGAGCACATTAATATTTGTACTACAGGCCATACTACTAGCAGATTTGATTTTGACTATAATTTATTAAGCCATTACTTTTGAATTGGTCTGTGAACAACATTTTGCTTATCAGGTATTAATTGCTCACTTACCTCATTCAAAAAAGCTGTAGCCAAGTATTACTTTCCTTACTATGAAAAGTATACCTGACACTTCAATAGTTTTCACATCAATCACTATTCTTTTTTGTAGAAAATTCAGATTTTGATAACTGAATCAGAAGTTTTATTCCACCTTCATTTAGACTAAAAAGATGCTTAAAAAGCCTTTTCTATTTATTTTCGCGCTTACGCTCTTAACCCTTAGTTCTTGTCATTTCGGAAGAATGATTCGCTATGGAACTGAAGATATAACCGACCACAAGATCTTTCCTAAAACGGAGATTCAGTCACCTCCAGAAAAGCATCCGTACAAAATTAAAGACGAAAAAGCCCTTTTCGATGATTATACAGTTCCTCAAACGGATCAAACATTGGAAGATTTTCTATTGGAAACCAAGACTACGGCCTTCCTAATAATAAGAAACGACTCGATTCTATATGAACAATATTTTAGAGACTACGAACCTAGTGACGTTTCTAACATATTCTCTGTAAGCAAGTCTGTTACTTCACTACTCATAGGTATTGCAATAGATCAGGGCTACATAAATAGTGTAAACGATAAAGTAACCAAATACCTGCCGGAACTAGCCGAAAAGAATTCTGATTTCAACCAATTAACCATACTCGATTTATTAAACATGAGGTCTGGCTTAGATTTTAGTGAATCTTACAAAAGCCCATTTTCAGAGGTAGCTAGACTGTATTACGGTAAAAACCAATTAAAGCAAATTCAAAAGCTTGAGTTTTCTAGCTCTCCAGGAGAAGTTCATGAATACCAGAGTGTTTCTACTTCCATTTTAGGTATGGTGATTGAAAAGGCTACAGGAAAGGCTTTGGGTAAATATCTCGAAACAACAGTTTGGCAACCTATGGGTATGGAATTCGATGCCAGTTGGAGTGTTGACGATAAAAAAAACCAAAGTACTAAAGCCTTTTGCTGTTTGAATACAACCGCTCGTGACTTAGCAAAAATAGGCAGTCTGTACCTTAAGCACGGAAATTGGAACGGAAAACAGATTGTCTCTGAAAAGTGGGTATCTAGCACAGTTACACCTAATCTAGACAACGATTGTTACCAATATCAATGGTATAATACCGAACGAAAAGGCTACAAATATCAAGGAGAGTACTTGAAAGACTCTTTGGCCGTAGTAGCCTTAGCGGAAAATTTGGGCCTTAAAACATACGAACCAGTTTATGAGTATGTTCCTTCAGAAGAAAAAGACCTCTGGGGCTTGCACTATTGTTCTAACTATTATTACGGTTTGGGTGTTAATGGGCAGTACCTATTAGTAGATCCAAGCAAAGATTTGGTGTTTGTTAGGTTGGGTGAAAAGTTTGACGCCAACTATCTCATGCTTATCAATAGTCTGAGAAGTTATTTATAAGAAAAGAGATCTCCCCAAAGGTAAAATTCAAGCAAGAAATCGAGTAATAGGCAAACCTTAGTCTCTATCTTGTCATTGTTTAGACTAAAAAAGGCTGTCATTTCTGACAGCCTCAATTCATTACTCAGCCAACCACTTCAAAGCCGTTTCATCGTCTATAAACAGGCGTATTTCTCTATAACCTGCGTTCAGACAATAATTCTCCCACTGCTTGTATCCGTTTACATCATCTCTCACTATCAACGCACGTTTGTAAACAGAAGACAATCCAAGCTGAGTTAGCTCTTGAGAAAGGTTACTCATATCTCGTTCATCGGCCTTTAGGTATGCTCCACGCAAGTCAGTTAACACTCTCTTCAACCCATGCTGACTTGCCTTCTTCCCTACTTCCTCAAAATACCTTTGGGCGATTTCTTTAGTAAGATCTCCTTCAATTCTTCCAGAAATCATATTTAGTTCCTCAACCACTTCAACCTCAAACATCCAGCCCCTCCTTTCAAAAGCGGATGCAAAGGTAATGACTAAACTTATAGAAACAAATCTTACCTACAGAATACCAGATAGTTACACTTAATTCTGCACGCAGCGTTTGCATAAAAAATTAAACAGAACTAAGTATAACTGATATAAGTAGAATAAACCGCTATTCTACCCATCTATAAAATAAATCCAAAGTTCATGATACGCGACACATCATGCAACGCACACTACCCCCTCCAAATTTCTCGATGGTAGGGATTGAGACCGTTTGAATTTTTGAATGAGCAGAGATGGTATTTAACTGATTTTCAGTGAGACTATCATAAGCCGCTTGCGACATTACTATTACTGATTCACCCTGGTGGTTAAACACTTCTAGCATATTTCCTGCAAAAGAATACATTTGATCCATGGTGATTTCTACCACTTCATGACCTGTTTCTTCCAAGGTTCTGATTACATCAAACCGTTGATCGGCCTGAATAGATTCAGTACAAATAACAGCATATTTACTCGCGATACACATAACCACATTGGTGTGATATACTGCTACGCCTTCCTTATTGAACGACTCAAACAACACTGGTTCGTAGCCATTTATTTCGCAGAGCTTATTGAGCACATCTCTATCGGTACGAGAAGACAAGCAGGCATAAGCCAAGTCATGCTCATAATCTATCACCACACTTCCGGTACTTTCCAAAAACATATTGTTTTCTTCGTACTTCGAAATGTCAATGATTTCATCAACAGCTACTCCTTCATCTACCAACTGATCTAGTAAATCCAGCCTTCTCTCCCACCTTCGGTTTTCGGCCAACATAGGATACAGGATAACTCTGCCATCGTGAAAGGAAACCCAGTTATTAGGGAACACCGCATTTGGCTTTTTAGGCTCATCAGTATCGTCAATTACAACTACATCAACGCCACTAGCTCTCAATGTATCTACTGCTCCATTGAATTCCTCTATGGCCTTGTGCTGAATGTCCAGAATCTGATCTGAACCCTCAGTATCTTGAAAAGAATTAGTTTTTGCTGTCGATGGGTCGTAACCAAAATGTGCAGGTCGCACCATCATAATTTTTGCGGCAGCTTGCCTCATATATTTCTATTTTAAAAACCGTTTACTCAAACCAAAGCCGAAGAGAAGATCGGCAGCATTGCTAGAAAAACCAGTACCTCCGTAAATATCTAATTGCAGACTCGAATTTACCAAGTAAGTAAAACCTGCATCCATTGAGTGACTGCTATCTCCGATTTCAGGAAAAGCGCCATAAACTTCTAGAAACACCCCCAGTTTACTAGTGGCGCTGTAACCAAAGTTGAGTGTGTAAAGGCCTGTACTAGTTTTCAGGTCTTGAGATAAACCCAAGCCCAAGTTAGATGAAATTGAAAATTGATCCGAAATAGACTTATCGAAAGCCAATCTCACATCGGCTACTGTACCATTAAAAGTTTCTTCAAAAACATCTCCACCAATACTTGCTACTAAACTGATATCTGGCAACTGGCTTTGACCTCTTAAAAGATTAAATTTTGCACCAAAGAGGGTTGGTACAAAGGCAACCTCTTCAGACTGAAACTGATTACCTGGCCTTATCCTCATTTTTGAAACTTCTTGCGAAAGCCTTAATTCAATTCTATCTGTGAGTCCATATCTCAATAATGTATTGTTAATTGAGATGTACTGAAAGTTGGTGTTTACAATACCTCCTGAGCCATTTGGTATAAACATTTTTTCTTCCACAAGAAAAAAACCTGTTTCAATTTGAAACGCACCAACTGGTACAATCGCTGCAGCAGAAGTTTGTGTAGGCCTATCTGTGTATATGTTTTGGGCATTTACTGATAGAGCAGAGAATAGCAGCCCAGCTACCATTACGCATAAAACTCTAAGTTGCTTCATAATGCCAAATGTAATTAATAGTGCTTACTTAGAAATGCCTTGATATCTTTTCTGGAAAGATATTTCTGTACGAATACCTGCAGATTAAAATGCTTATTGAAAATGGCAAAAGTAGGTGTAATTGGCTCCTCATTTTGCTGAGTAAGGAGATAGGCCAATTGATGGTATTTTAGTTCTGAAGTATTGCTATAAAGCTTGCCGTTGAATTGGTACGACTGTGGATCTTCAATATCTAATAATACAGGCCAAAAGCGTGCTGCAATTTCTTCCTGAATATCTGCCTTACTAAAAGCTTCTCGCTTCATCTTCTTGCAGTAGACACACCATTCTGCTTCAAGAAAAACCAACACAGGCCTTTCTTCGACCTTTCTTAGACTATCGAGTTCCCCAAAATTGAACCACCTGCCTTGGGCCTGAGTATTCAGACACAAGAGCAGGAGCCCAAACATCAGAGAAGTCTTAATCATTATTGCTAATCTTTATGCTGAAGAAGTAAGTTCTAGGCCTACCCGGTCCGTATATGTAATCGGAGTCTCGCGTTGGCCCTCTTTGAAAGTCGTCTTGATAGCTATTGAGAAAGTTCTGAATGCCAGCACTCGCTTCTATATGCAAATATCGACCTATATGAAAATGATGAGATGCTTTAATTGTGGCATCCCAAAACACATCAGAATTCCGTAGAACCAAATTTCCACTTTCTTGTAAAATCTCGGGAACAATCATGCCACCGGTAACCACATTAGAGAGGCTGAATTGCCAGCCATCAGAGTATTCGTAGGTTAAGTTTCCAAAACCATAAGCATTTGGCATGCGCATAAATCTTTGACTACTCACCAACTGCCCTTCTCCGCCATTTTCTGGCTCAAACAACACCTGTTCTTCATCAAATCTGGTACTTTGAAAAGTAGCACCAGTTTGAACAACCCATTGGGCTCCTAGCGCATAGTTGATCTCGGTATTTACTCCTGCCACCACTGCACCTTTGCCATTCCTCACTTCTTCAATGATGGAACCGTTAGGTAACTGACTTCCAGTATTCACTAAAACAAACGGATTATTCAGCTCAGTGTAGAAACCTTGAACATTCACCTCTAGCTGCTGCTTACCTACAACTTTGGTGTAGGTCCAAGAAGCAGTGAGCGCATCGGAGGTCTCCTTCTCCAAATTTTCAGAAAGCAACACAAATACAGGCTCTCCTCCTGCGGAAGCTATATGCAAATCTTCATTAAAAGCCTGTGGAGCCCTGAACCCTCTGGCATACCCTCCTCTAAATTGGAGATTACTGTTGATATCATACAAGAAAGTGAACCTCGGACTGAATACACCAAAATCATTATCAATAGACCTCTGAAAACTCCCTACACGATACTGCCCCTCTACCATCGACCTATCATAACGAGCTCCTGTGAGGAATTTAATTCGGTCAGAAGCCGTCCATTCCCATTGGGCATAATAACCAACCGACTTCACTGACTGATCTACTAGCCGCAAATAACCCGGTATTCGATCGTCCGTCTCGTTCGCCTGATACTCTACTCCTGTAGTCCATGAGTGAGGTGTATTAGACGATCGTACCCATTGCAAGCCAGTCACCAAAGACTGATCGTCAGTTATTCCATATGCATTTGCTGCCAATAGACTATCTTCTGCAGTGTAAGAACCACCCAAACCACCATAGTAACTATCTCTGTCAGTATTCTGCAATGAAATGTAGGCAGATAGCTTATTGTTGTCACCAACAAACTGCTCAATCTCTGCAGAAGTCATTAGAATCTCATGCTCCAACTGTTCTGTAATGTCAGTAAACTCAGGTCGTAGACTCAACTTATTTCCACCTCTTCTAAACTCATCGATATAATTGAGTCCAACATTTAGCTTTGTGTTCTTACTGAATTTATAAAAACTCTTTAGACCGATGGTCGAAGCATCCAACTCAACCAATTCAGTAAAACCATCATCATTAGCATCATAAGCATCGCGATTTCTTTGGGTTGCAAAAGCTGAAATTCCGAAGTCCAAATTGTTAGAAACATAGGCACCATTTACCGAGTGATTCCAGTCTAATGCTTCGCCTCCAATGACCGAAAAATTACTCCTTGCCTCCCATGTATTGAGCACTGGTTCTTTGGTTATAATGTTGATAGTTCCGGCAATTGCATTGGATCCATATAGGGCTGAACCACCACTCTTAACCACCTCGACTCGATCGATCATATATGACGGAATCATCTCCAATCCATACACTCCAATGAGCGAACTAAACACTGGTCTGCTGTTCACTAAAATCTGCGTATAAGGACCTTCCAATCCATTCAAGCGAACTTGGGTAAATCCACAATTCTGACAGTTCGTTTCCACCCTTACACCAGACTGAAAATTTAACCCTTCGGCCAGTGATTGAGACTGTGTTCTGTTAAAGGTTTTTGAACCAATTACATTTACTACTACAGGTGATTCTTTCTTGTCAGTTTCATAGCGATTAGCACTCACAACCACCTCATCTAAACCAAGTACATCAGGCTCTAAAGTAATGTTGAATTCAAGGCTATTTTCTCCTCCAAAGCTCAAAGATTTCACCACCTTTTTATAGCCAACCAAACGTATTTCTAGGGCGAGATTTTCAGCAGCTTTTACCTCTAAAGAGAAGACACCAGTTCTATCTGTTACGCTGGCAATATTTGTTCCTTGTATAAAAACAATGGCGCCTTCAAGGGCGCCATCAGCATCGTTAACCGTACCATTAATTTTCACCTGTGCCTGAATAGACAATGAGAGAAATGTAAAAAGAGCAAGTAATACTGACCTCATAACCTTTAAATCTTTCGTCAAATTTAAAGATTATCACCTACTCACAGAAATATTAATTTCTGTTTTTCTCATTTTATTTTTAGACAAGACTAAATTTAATCTGTTAAATTATTTTAAATCAATATATTACATACCTTTTATTTATGTCTTTCTTTCAATACTGAAATGACATCATTTAAGGTGAAACCCTTAGCTTCCAAGAGCATCATATAGTGAAAAAGCAGATCGGCAGATTCATTTAGGAAGAGGTTATCATCACTATCTTTCGCTTCTATCACCACTTCTACAGCTTCCTCACCTACCTTCTGAGCAACCTTATTAATACCTTTAGAAAACAGTCTTGCAACGTAAGATTCTTCTGGAGACTTCTGTCTTCTCTCCTTAATTACTTCTGTTAAATGACCTAAAAACTGCAGGTTATTTTCATTACTTTCTTCCCAACAAGTATCGTCTCCAAGGTGGCAAGTTGGGCCTTCCGGATTAACCTTTACTAGCAATGCATCTTGATCACAATCGGGCGAAATAGACACAAGGTTTAAGAAGTTTTCTGAGGTCTCTCCTTTGGTCCAAAGTCGCTGTTTTGATCTACTGAAAAAAGTAACCTTTCCAGAGTCTAAAGTTTGCTCTAAAGCAGCTTCATTCATGTAGCCCAACATTAACACTTTGCCCGTATTATTGTCTTGAATTATGGCTGGTACAAGACCATCTTCCTTGCTAAAATCTATGGCTTTGATATCTTGGATTTGTCTCATTTTTCTACCCTCACCGGGATGTTATTTTCTTTTAAAAAACTCTTTAAATCTGGCACTGAAATTTCCTTAAAATGGAAGATGCTTGCAGCCAAAGCAGCGTCTGCATTTCCATCAGTAAAGGTATCCACAAAGTGGTTCATTTGCCCCGCCCCACCCGATGCTATTACTGGTATAGATAAGGCCTTCGAAATCTCTGAAGTGAGCTCATTTGCGAAGCCCGCTTTGGTTCCATCATGGTCCATTGAGGTGAGCAAAATCTCTCCTGCCCCACGCTGCTCAACCTCCTTAACCCATGGTATAGTTCTAAGCTCTGTAGGAGTTCTTCCGCCTCTCACATGGACAATATGTTCTCCCTCTACAAAGCGTGTGTCGATAGCCACTACCACACACTGACTCCCAAACTCCAAGGCCAGTTCATTAATTAAATCTGGTCGCTTTACAGCTGATGAATTGATGGAAATTTTATCGGCTCCAGCATTCAATAAAGCCGACACATCTTCTATGGAGCTTATACCTCCACCCACTGTAAAAGGAATATTGATTTCTGCGGCTACTCTCCTTACTAGCTCCACTAGTGTTTTTCTCTTTTCAACTGTGGCAGTAATATCAAGAAACACCAACTCATCTGCCCCTTCAGCGGCATAGGTAGCAGCCAACTCCACTGGGTCACCAGCATCGCGCAAGCCCACAAAGTTGACTCCCTTCACTGTTCTGCCGTCTTTAATATCTAGGCAGGGAATAATTCGTTTAGTTAACATGGATTTGATTTACGATGTACGTCTTTTAATTTTCGATATGAGGTAATCATTGAAAACTCGCTAGCTCTTCAAGCGTGATTCTTCCCTCATAATACGCCTTACCTACAATTGTAGCGTAGACTCCAATGTCTTTGAGTTCTTTCAAATCGGCTAGTTCTGCAACTCCTCCGCTCGCTATCAGCTTTAAACCTGAAAACTCCTTCAAAATCTTCTGATATAAATCTACTGAAGGCCCTTGTAGCATGCCGTCTTTGCTAACATCGGTGCAAATGCAATAAGTTACTCCTTGAGCCATATAGCGCTCCAGAAAAGGAAATAAATCTAGTCCAGAGTCTTCTTGCCAGCCGCTTATGGCAATCTTCTCGTTGATTACATCGGCTCCAAGAATCACTTTTTCTGCACCGAACTCCTTCAGCCATGAGTAGACCAACTCAGGATTTTTAGCCGCAATGCTACCAGCCGTAATTTGCTGAGCACCAGCATTAAGCACTGCCTGAAGCGACTCGCTTGACTTTACTCCTCCACCAAAATCTACTTTCAGATTGGTATTCGAGGTGATAGATTGTAAAACGTCTAAATTTTGTGGTTTTTGAGCCTTAGCTCCATCTAGGTCTACTAGGTGTAAATTGGTAATACCTGCCTCTTCAAAGGTCTTAGCCACTTCAACTGGGCTATCAGAATATTCTTTTTTCTGATTGTAATCTCCTTTAGTCAGGCGAACCGCCTTTCCGGAAATCAGGTCTATTGCTGGAATTATCTTCATTTTATCGTGTTTCGTCATTGCGAGGGAGTCCCGAATCATCGGGACAACCGCGGCAATCTCCTTATCGAGGAGATGGGACTGCTTCGTTCCTCGCAGTGACGTTCTATTTACAGTTTCAAAAAATTCGAAAGAATCTGCTCCCCTACCTTTCCACTCTTTTCAGGGTGTGCCTGTAAAGCGTAGAAATTATCTTTCTGTAAAGCGGCAGAGAATCGGTTGACATACTCGGTTTCGGCTACTGTGTATTCGCTCAATTCCGCGTAATAACTATGCACATAATACACATAAGGCTCTTCTGGCAAGTCAGCGAACAAAGGAGAATTCATATTCTCTAAGTTGTTCCAGCCCATTTGAGGAACTTTCAACTTAGGTTCGAATTTTCTTACCTGAACATCGAATATACCAAGGCAATCGGCATCATTCTCTTCAGAATGCTTACACATTAACTGAAGGCCAAGACAAACACCGAAAACAGGCTGTTTTAGCGATTCTATTACCTGATCTAAACCTTGTTTTCGCAAGAAATTCATTGCAGTACTGGCTTCCCCAACTCCAGGGAAAATTACTTTATCTGCCGATCTAATAATATCAGGATCGGCAGATAGTATTGGCTCTACTCCAAGTCTTTGCAAGGCATAGGTTACCGACTGAACATTGCCGGCATTATAGTTTACAATAACTACACTCATATTTTGACGAACTCGGTTCTAATTAAACAGTTATGCCAAAGATGCCTTTTCTTTTAACCTCTTTTCAATCTTCTCTTTAATTTCAGGAATAGACTCGTAAAGCTGCTCGTAAGAGTCGATGATGAAGTAGTTCTCTTGCATTTTATCCTTTCTGTAAGGTGTATCTAAAATGTGGTCTACATCGTACTCGAAATGATTCGGCTCATTTGAAAGCGAGAATTTGGTTTCTCCTGAAGAAGATAGAATACCTGCACCATAAATTCTGAGTCCCGACTCTTCTCTTATTAGGCCGAATTCAATGGTGTACCAGTAAATTCTTGAAAGCAAATGAATAGCCCATTCATCTTCGATCCACTCATGGCCAAATTGGCTTATGGCCTGAAGAAAATCGACAAACGCCTGGTTGGTTAACAATGGAATGTGAGCAAACACATCATGGAACATATCTGGTTCTTCCAGGTAGTCCAGTTGACTCATTTTACGAACCCATGTAGTTGCTGGAAACTTCTTATTGGCCATTAGTTCGAAGAATAATCCATCTTCAACAATTCCAGGCACAGCGTAAATTTCCCATCCGGTAAGCTTCTTCAAAATCTTGTTAGTGTCTTCAAAATTAGGAATAGCCTCACCAGTGAAGTTAATCTTCTCTAAACCAGTTAAAAACTCTTTTGTGGCCGCTTGTGGCAGTTGGGGAAATTGCCTGTCGAAAAGGATTTTCCAAACCTGCTGATCCTCTGCTGTGTAATTCTCGTAAATCTGTTTCATATCGGTTTTTTTAGTTTTTGGCAATAAAAAAACCCGGCTCTTGCGGAACCGGGTTTGTATATCTTCAATTAGTTAAATCAATTAAAACATATGCCTACCGTTCCGCACTTGCGTAGCATGGTAATAGTGGTAGTAATATGCGTTGTTCATCAACATGGCTACAAAGGTAAGACCTCTATTTTCAGGCGCAAGTAAAAAATGTTTTTTTGCTCACCGCTAGCCTTGAACCTGACCAAGCACTCAAAAAGACTGACTTTCAAACATTTATTCGTTATTTGCAGTAATCTCCGACTCAACCATGAAAAGACTATCTGCCGTTTTCGCAGCGATATTATTCGTAGGCTGCAACCAAACCATAGATATTGATCCTGACACTGGATTCGAAATTTTCACCATCAGCCAAGGAAATCATAGCTCCATTCTTCGGAACGAACCATTTACTGGCACTGGAATTAGAGTAACTGCTATTTTCGATGAAAGTGCTGAGTACACATTAGACGTAGCGTCAGATCAGGCAGACATCAACAAGCTTGTAGGTTTCTCTGATTGCCATCAAGACCACCAAAGTGAAAGTGCCAGAATCGGGTGGCGCTGGTATCAGGACCAACTGCAGCTTTTGGCTTACACTTATCGCGAAGGACAACTTAGTTTTGAACTCATGGGCACGGTTGACTTCAATAAAGAAATAGACCTTGAAATATTGATTGATGGCGACACTTATCAATATTCTGGCACTGGATTGAGCTCAGTTACCATGAAGAGAACTCAGAATTGTGAAACAGGTGACAATTACTGGCTATGGCCATACTTTGGTGGCGACCAGCCTGCCCCTCATGAAGTAACCATTAAGTTGAAGAGAGAAGTGATTGAATAAATAATAACCGTCATCCCCGAGTAGGCGGGGATCTCCAAAATGATTGGGAGATTCCCGTCTTCACGAGAATGACGACCAGAGATTTTACTCCTCCGTTTTCTTCATCAACTCAGCCATTTCCATCAGTTTGATCATTTCGGCACGGTAGCCGTTCATGTCAGCTCCTTTACTGTTTCTTGCTAAAGCTAGCGCCTTTCCATAACTGAAATCATTGCGATAACCTGAATCTCTGAGTAGCATACCGAATGATGCTACCGCAGCAGACCAATGGAAGTCATTGCTTAATTTTTGCGTCAATTGATTTTTGATCACCGTATCTAGATAAATCGACTTGTCTTCATCAGGCTTCTTATAACGCAGCTTCACAGTTACTAAGTCGGTTGAATTGATGACCTCTTGCGGCTTCTGATTTGCCTGATACTTTAAATCATCTACCGGTTTGAAGCTGCTATTCACTCCTGCTGGAATCACTTCGTATAGTGCAGTCACAGTATGGCCAGCACCTAATTCGCCTGCATCCTTTTTATCGTTATTGAAGTCTTCATCGGCCAAAAGTCTGTTTTCATAGCCAACTAGTCGATAGGCCTGTACAGTTCCAGGATTGAATTCAACCTGTAGTTTCACATCCTTAGCAATGGTGAACAATGTTCCACCAAACTCATTGACCAATACCTTCTTGGCTTCCAAAATATTATCGATATAAGCATGGTTTCCATTTCCCTTATCGGCCAGAATCTCCATTTTTGAATCTTGATAATTCCCCATTCCAAAACCTAGAACAGTAAGAAATACACCACTCTTTCTCTTCTCTTCGATTAGGTCTTCCATGGCTTTATCGCTTGAAGCCCCGACATTAAAATCTCCATCTGTAGCTAAGACAATTCTATTATTCCCCACTTCAATGAAATTCTCTTGTGCAATTTTATAGGCCAGTTTAATGCCAGCTCCTCCTGCAGTTGAACCTCCAGCCTGTAGATTTTCCAGCGCCTTAAGAATCTCTCGTTTGTTGTCACCCGAAGTGGAAGGAAGTACCTCTCCTGCCGCCCCTGCATACACCACAATAGAAACGCGATCTTCAGGCCTCAACTCATTCACCAACAGCTTTAAAGACTTCTGAAGTAGAGGCAGCTTATTTGGCGCACCCATTGAACCCGATACATCAAGCAAAAACACAATATTCGAAGCAGGAAGCTTATCCATTTCAATCTTTTCACCCTGAATACCGATATGCATTAAATAATGATCTTCATTCCATGGTGCGCGCCCTACCTCATGCTGAACATTGAAAGGGTGCTTTCCTTTTGGCCCTTCATAATCATAATCGAAGTAATTGATCATCTCCTCTACCTTGACCGCATCTTTTGGCGGCAGCTGACCATTGTTAATGAAACGTCTGATATTACTGTATGAAGCAGCATCAACATCGATAGAGAACGTACTGAAAGGATTTTTGAAAGGTGAGTTAAATCCGTTTTCATCTATTTCAGCATAAGACTCAGTATTTGGTTTGTAATTCGGCATATATATAGACTGAATATGATCTTGTTCAAGCACCTTCAGCTCTAAGTCATCTTCAAACATATCATACTGAGCATTAAGTGGAGATGCTAAAGCCCTTTTAGACTGACCAGCATACCCCATTACCACAACCTCCTCAAGTGCCATCATATCTGGCTGAAGATTCACATTTACAACATCAGACTTCTTCAATTTCACTTCCTTAGTCACATAACCTAAGTATCTAAAAACGAGTGTACTCTCATTATTTACTTGAATAGAGAATCGGCCATCTTTGTCTGTAGCCACCCCATTACTTGTACCCTTTTCTATTACAGAAACTGCTGCCAACGGTAGCCCATCATCAGCGCCTCGTACCTGACCAGTGATGGTTCTTGAAAATTTTTCCTCTACTGGTTTATGGAATCCGACCAATAAAGTCATCATGATTATTAAGACCTGTTTCATGGTATATCGATTTTAGTTTTACAATCTTTAAAGACAGGATGCTAGAACTCGATCGATTCCATAAACAGACCTAAAAAAACTTTTACAGCGCTTGATTCGAGGGAATTCAAATACAGAACAACTAACTGACATTCAATTGATTGAATCTTATCAATCGACTGGAGAAAAATCTGTATTAGGAATTCTATTCAAGCGTTACATGCCATTGGTTTATGGTACTTGCATGAAATATCTGAAGGATAGAGAGGCCGCTAAAGACATGGCCATGCAAGTTTTTGAAAAGCTAATGAAGGAGCTAAAGGAAAAGGAGGTTCAGAGTTTTAAGAGCTGGCTTTATGTCCTTACTCGCAATGAGTGCCTAATGCTTCTAAGAAAGAAGAGTCCCGAAATTAATGGAGTTGAGCTTATGGAATATCAGCTTCCTGTGCATCATAATGATGGAGCCGAACTCGAAGAAGATTTAGGCAAAATGGAAACCTGTATTGAAGGACTGAATGAGGAACAGAATACCTGCATCAAGCTTTTCTACCTAAAGAAGAAAACCTATCAGGAAGTCTGTGAAGCCACAGGTTTTGAGTTGAAGAAAGTGAAAAGCTATCTTCAGAATGGAAGAAGGAATTTGAAAATATGTATAGAAAAACTGCGTGAGCAAGAAGAACAGACATATTGAACATTTGACACCTGAGCTTATCAAAGCTTACAGAAATGGTGAACTCACTCGTGAAGAACAACATGAGGTGGAACGTCTTATGCTCGAAAACCCACTTTATAATGAGACACTTGAAGGACTAGATGAATTCACCGATGAAATGCTCGATGCCGATCTCAATGAACTGGATAATAGACTGGATGAACTCTTAGCCGAAGAAGATCAATCTACCGGCTTTTGGACTATCTGGAGAGGTATTGCAGCGGCAGCACTTATCATCATTACCGTAGGTTCATTGTTAATTATTAAGCAAGACAAGCCGCTTCCGAGCAAGCTTCTAACAGAGAACAATGAACCTGTACAAACCGATTCTATCACTAAAAGCAAGAGCAAAAACACCTTTGCCGACACTACCCAAGAAACAAAGTCTAAGAGTTCTGATGATAAACTTACTGCTAAACCAGAGTCTGCTAAAAGTCAGTATGATGACTTGGAAGAGACACTCGTTGCTGAAAATGAAATAGAGATCGATTTAAACCTTGAGAAAATTGAACCAGACCTTATTGAGCTCATAAAAGCCGAAAGTTTAACACAGCACCGATCGGATTCGGTGAGTCTGACAATCCCTATGAATAAGATGGATGCAAGGTTGGAGCAATCTCTCGCCAGAAAAGAGGTTGCCGAATTATTGCAGGCCAAAATAGCTGCTTCATCCATCGAATCACAGCTTGCCTCTAGCGCAGCTATGGCAGACCCCACCCCAAAAGCCGATATAGCCAAGGTTTCTGTAACAGGAGTAGTGAAAGGCGCAGACGATGGACTTCCACTCCCTCAGGTAAGTATTCTTAAAAAAGGAACGATAGAAGGAACAAATACTGATATCAATGGAAAGTTTGAATTGAAGAATATACCAGCAAACTCAACGATGTCTTTCCGCTATCTTGGCTACATTACACAAGAGGTTTTGGTAGACAGCTCCAAAACTTTGGAAATCAATCTCGAACCTGACTATACCGCTTTGGGTGAAGTGGTGGTCTCTGGCTATAGCGAAGCCTCTAAGAAAGACCGAACTACCTCTTATACTGCCGCCAAACCAATTGACGGTTACCCTAACTTCAACCGATACTTAAAGGATAACCTTGAGTACCCGGAAGAAGCCAGGGCTGAAAACATCAAAGGAAGAGTAACTGTTGAATTTACCGTTGAAGCTGATGGATCACTGACCAACTTCGAGATTATTAAAGGCCTCGGCTTTGGCTGCGATGAAGAAGCCATCCGACTTATCAAAGAGGGACCGCAATGGCAAGCCCGAACACAAGGAGCAAATCAAACACCAGTAAGTTCTCAGGTTAAGGTGAGAATTAGGTTTAGGCCTTAGACTAGACGTTAGACTCTAGATAGTAGATTTTAGACACATTTATCCTGAGCTTGCTGAAGGATTGACCAAATAGATTTGGCCTTGCAGTTCTATTCCTGATTCATTTACTTCTCTGGCTTTGATGTTGGTCGCTTTTTCATCAGGAGTATTAAAAGAAAATTAAGGCTCATAGCTCTCTTGATCGCTTCTGACTTAACTTTGCCAAAAACACTTTCTATTGAAAATCAATAAAGTTCATCATATAGCCATCATCTGTAGCAACTACTCAAAGTCGAAACAATTCTACACTGAGATACTTGGTTTGGAGATTATAAGAGAAGTCTACCGAGAAGAAAGACAATCTTACAAGCTTGATCTGGCACTAAATGGAGAATACATCATTGAATTATTTTCCTTTCCTAATCCACCGGAAAGACCATCCCGACCCGAAGCCCAAGGACTTAGACACCTAGCTTTTGAAGTTGAGGATATTGAAGAAGCTGTTGATAGCTTGAAATTAAAAGGAGTAATCACCGAGCCAATCCGTATGGATGAATACACAGGCAAAAGGTTCACATTCTTCAGTGACCCTGACGACTTACCTCTAGAACTTTACGAGGTATAGACCTCAATCCTAGCAGCTCCAAGGAGAGTAATCCTTCAGTTAAGAGACCGACATTGCGAGGAGAAAGTTTGACCTCCGTCAAACTTGTGACATGGCAATCTCCCCAATTAAAAAGCCAGCGCTCCGAATTGACAGATTGCCGCGTTGCAAAATTACACTGCGTTCATTTTGCGCCTCGCAATGACGGTTCAAACTGGTTATATTTGACTTTCAAACTTCGATAAAGTCCATGTCATTTAAATCCATCTCCGACTCGCAAATCACGCTTACTCAGCTAATGCTTCCATCCCACTCCAACTTTAGTGGCAAAATTCACGGAGGCTATATTCTCAACCTAATGGACCAGGTGGCTTTTGCTTGCGCATCCAAGCACTCTGGGGAGTATTGTGTAACAGCTTCAGTTAACCGTGTGGATTTCCTGAACCCTATAGAAGTTGGTGAATTAGTTACACTAAAGGCATCTATCAATTACACAGGACGCACATCTATGGTGGTTGGTGTTAGGGTTGAATCGGAGAACATCCAAACCGGAGTGCGAAAACACTGCAACTCTTCTTACTTCACCATGGTGGCCAAAGGTGATGACGGGAAGAAAGTTGAAGTTCCAGGACTAATTCTTAACGATCTTGACGGCATCAGGCGATTTGCCCGAAGCATCACCCGACAGGAGCAATCTAAGAAAAGAGTGAAAAGCTTTACCCCTGAAGAGTTTATTGCCGAAGAATATTTAGAGTTGATTAAGGAGCAGAATGCGCAAGTAAATCTTTGACAAACTTGCACTTTGATGGTAGTCAGGAGTCGAGGAAACTCAAATGTCACCAACAGAAGTTTGTCAAAGGTGATCTATTGTAAAAATTGAGTATCCTAGATTGACTCAAGGTATAATGGTTGAGCAATAGACCTTAGAAATTCCCGCCCCCAAGGTCTCGAGGCGCGGGAGTGACTTTACTTTTTGAGTCTCAATACGCTCTACTCAATACCCAAAACTACCTCTAAAAACTCTCCCTTAACTCAAAAGTCTTCTTCATTCTGTCAATCAGCTTGGCTGACTCAGGGAAATTCAAAGTCTGCTGACCGTCTGAATAAGCCTCTTCTGGTTTTTCATGGGTTTCGTAGATAACACCATCTGCTCCGGCCATAATACTGGCTAAAGCAATTGGCTCCACAAAGTCGCGAAGACCTATACCGTGAGATGGATCGGCAATAACTGGCAGATGCGTTTTTTCCTTGAGTACAGCAATAGCATTCAAATCCATAGTGTTACGCGTTGCCTTTTCATAGGTTCTGATACCTCTTTCGCAAAGCAAAAGACGTTCGTTACCAGCTGAAAACACATATTCAGCAGAATACAACAACTCATCGATAGTTCCTGAAATACCGCGCTTAATCATTACTGGCTTATCAGTGTTTTTGCCGAGCTCATCTAGTAGGTTGAAGTTCTGGGTATTCCTCGCTCCCACCTGATAGATATCGACATACGGGTCCATTTCTTCAATTTGGGAAACCTGCATCACCTCTGTGACAATTTTGATTCCGGCTTCTTTCGCTAGTTGATACCAAAGCTCCAGTCCCTCGATTCCCATTCCACGGAAGGCATAAGGAGAACTTCTCGGCTTGAACACCCCTCCACGCATTATGGATACACCATTTTCCTTCAAGTGAGCAATAGTTTTCCTAATCTGGTCTTCGCCTTCAATAGAACAAGGTCCAGCCATGATTTGGAAACCGCCATCTTCAATGACTATACCGTCACCAAGATCGATTGTGGTAGCATTTACCTTCCACTTTTTCGAAACGAGTTTGTAGTCATCAGAAACAATGTGGATGTCTTTTATTCCGTCCATAGAACCAATGGAACGGATATCGAAGTTCTTTTTACCTATACCAATTAGGTACTCTCCCATCTGGGTTTTCACTTCGGCTGGTTTGTATTTGAGGCCTTTGATTCGATTAATAATCGCTTCTTTTTGGCTCTCTTTTATGTCTTGTTCGAATTGTATAATCATGATATTAGTCAATGGTCAATGGTCAATAGTCCATGGCAGCTATCGACCATGGACTGTAGACTATCGACTAGTTTATTACTTGGTCTATAAATGTCTTAATGTTGGATTCCATATCCCCTTCCTGCCCCAGTACCTTAATAAAAGCACTACCGATAATTGCTCCATTGGCATTTTCACAGGCTTTGTCGAAGGTTTCTTTATTGGAAATGCCGAAGCCAATTAAACGTGGATTTTTCAATCCCATTTCATTTACTCTTTTGAAGTACGCTTCCTGAGCTTCTGAAATCCCGGTTTTGGCACCAGTGGTACTGGCAGATGAAACCATATAGATGAATCCACTAGTATTATTATCTATCTCTCTAATTCGAGCTTCTGAAGTTTGAGGCGTAATAAGGAAAGTATTTAGCAGGCCATTCTTTTCGAAGACCGGCTTGTACACTTCCAGATACTCATGCATTGGTAAATCGGGTAAAATTAGACCGTCTACTCCACACTCAGCACAGTCAGCACAAAACCGCTCTATTCCATACTGCACAATTGGGTTGATGTAACCCATCAATACAATCGGTACACTCACTTCTTGGCGAACGTCTTTCAATTGCTCCATTAGGAGTTTTAGGGTCATCCCATTGCTCAGCGCTACGTCATTACTAGCCTGAATGGTTGGCCCATCGGCTACAGGATCAGAAAACGGAATACCGATTTCTATTAGGTCTGCACCAGATGTCTCCAAAGCCTTGAGTATGCTCACCGTATCATCTAGCTTAGGATACCCAGCCGTAAAATATACGTTCAGTACTCGGCTAGACTTGGTCTGAAAAAGTTTTTCTATTCTGTTCATTTCTACTTTGCTCACTATCTCTCTTCGATTCGTCATGCTGAACTTGTTTCAGCATCTTCGAATTAGCAGACCCTGAAACAAGTTCAGGGTGACGTTCTATAATTAGTATATTCTAACTCTGTTCATTCATTTGTTTTGTGAATATTTTTCATCTGGCCTCATCCCCCGCCTTCTCCAAAAAGAGAAGGAGCCAATGGCGTTCACAAAACCAAATAAATTCACTCGGCTGTCTCAATACTTTGTACTCAATACTCAGTACTCGTTCAATACTTCCCCCATTTAATATATGTTTCCAAGTCTTTATCGCCCCTTCCAGATAGATTGATGACTACAATGTCGTCTGATTTTAGGTTCATCTGTTTTAGCGCTGCAAAGGCATGAGAGGTCTCAATGGCTGGAATAATTCCTTCCAGTCGGCTGAGTTGAATACCTGCTTTCATGGCTTCTTCATCGGTCACACTGTAGAATGTTCCTCTACCTGTTTCGAAAAGATGCGCATGCACAGGACCAATTCCAGGATAATCCAGACCGGCAGAAATTGAATAAGGTTCAACTACCTGACCATCTTCTGTCTGCATTAGAAGCGTTTTACTTCCGTGTAAAATGCCCGGTTTACCAAGCGTGGTTGTAGCAGCACTTTTACCAGTGGTATTACCCAAACCAGCTGCTTCAACGGCTACTAAGGCTACCGCTTCATCGTCATAATAGTTGTAGAAAGCGCCTGCAGCATTGCTACCACCGCCTACACAAGCGACTACATAATTCGGTAGTTCTGTGCCTTCTTTTTCCTTCAACTGGGTTCTGATTTCTGCACTGATTACTGACTGAAATCTGGCAACCATTTCAGGATATGGGTGCGGTCCAACCACAGAACCGATGATGTAGTGTGTGTCGGTTGGGTTGTTGATCCAATGACGCATGGCTTCATTGGTGGCATCTTTGAGTGTTTTGCTTCCACTGCTTGCAGGACGAACCTCCGCTCCCAGAATACGCATGCGCTCAACATTTGGCTTTTGACGCGCCATATCTACTTCACCCATATATACGATGCACTCAACACCCATCAGCGCACAAACCGTTGTCGTAGCAACACCATGTTGACCAGCTCCTGTTTCGGCAATGATCTTCTTCTTGCCCAATCGTTGAGCGAGTAGAATTTGCCCGATGGTATTATTCACTTTATGAGCACCTGTGTGGCAAAGATCTTCTCGTTTGAGGTAGATTTTCGCGCCATAATGCTCAGAAAGCCTTTCCGCCAGATAGAGTGGTGTTGGCCTGCCTACATAGTCTTTCAATAACTGATCGAACTGCTTCTTGAAGTCCGGATCTGAAGTTATGGCTTCGTAGTTATCTCTTAACTCTTCCACATTCGGGTATAGCATTTCAGGGATGTATGCCCCTCCGAAATTACCGTAATACCCTCGTTCGTCTACTTTTATTTTCATAATCTATTTCCTTTCGTCATTGCGAGGGAGTCCCGATGATTCGGGACGACCGTGGCAATCTCCTTATCCATTTGAGGAGACTGCTTCGTGCCTCGCAGTGACGTTCTATTTTAAAATCTCCTTGAGCATTTTCACTTGCTCTATATCCTTCAAGCCTGGTTCCAACTCAAACTTAGAGTTCACATCTATCGCATAAGGTTGAACTTTCAAGCCGGCTATATCTTTCGCATTTTCCAGATCGATTCCTCCACTTAAGAAGTATGGCACGTCATAGGGATAGTCATTTAAAACCTCCCAATTGAATACCACACCATTACCTCCTCTTTCCTTCCCTTTTGTATCGAAAAGGAAGAAGTCTACCAGTCCCTTATATGGTTTCAGTTGGTCGAAATCAAACTCCTCACCCACTGAAAGCACCTTGATTACCTTGATGCCAATGGCGAAAAGCTCTCCCACATACTCAACCGACTCGTCACCATGCAACTGAACATAATCGAGTTTGTACTGCCTAACTTTTTCCTTTACCTGTTGAATTGGTGCATTGACGAAAACACCCACTTTTTTTGTGGTTTCAGGAAACCCTAGCAACAGTTCTTTATCCAGATCAGGTGCAAATCGCTTAGAACGCTCGAAGAAAATAAAACCCATGAAATCAGGCTCCAACTCCAACAGTTGTTGGATGTTTTCGCTTTGCCTCATTCCACATACTTTCAGTTTCATTTTGGTCATTCGTTAAACGTTTGATCGTTATTGGTTAATCGTTACTAGTTAAATGGTTAATCGGTTAATCGGAAAACAGGGGACCTTGTTGATAGATTTCTATTTACCTAGTTTCTCGATAAATTCCGCTGCAGCTCTTTCCGGCCTACCTGTTTTCATAAATGTTTCGCCAATCAAAAAGCCTTGGAATCCATGCGTTCTAAGATCAGTGATAGTAGCAGGATCACTAATACCACTTTCTGAGATTTTCACGAAATCATTCGGGATCATTGGAGCCAATTGCTTGCTTATATCAATGGATACTTCGAAGGTTTTCAGGTTCCTGTTATTCACTCCCACTACATCCAGATGTTCATTCAGGTTGTTTTCCAACTCCTCCTGGTTGTGAACCTCCATTAACACTTCTAGACCAAAGCTCTTAGCAAAAGCAGCCAACTCCTTCAATCTCTTAGGCTCTAGTGCCGCTGCAATGAGCAAAATGGCATCGGCACCGATAGATTTCGCTTCAACAATCTGATACTCATCGATGATAAAATCTTTTCTAAGTACTGGACAAAAGTTGAATTTTCTGGCGGTGCTCAAGTCTTCGCTGCTTCCTCCAAAGAATTCAGAGTCTGTTAGAACCGATAAGGCCGAAGCACCAGCCTGCATATATCCAATAGTGGTTCTTTCTACAGGAGCATGAGCATTAATTACGCCTTTAGAGGGCGATTGACGCTTGAACTCAGCAATAATGCCCGACTTATCTTCTCTCAGTAAGTACTTTTTCAGAGAAATCGGTTGACCATCAAAGTAGATACTTTTCTCCAACAGCTTTTCAGTGTAAAGCGATCTTCTTTCCTCTACTTCCTTGTGCTTATGCGCGATGATTTTTTCTAGTATATCCATATTTCCATTTCGTCATTGCGGGAAGCAAACTTTGCCTGAGCAAAAGTTTGGGACGAAGCAATCTCCTTGAATCGAGAGACTGCTTCGCCCCGATGCTTCGGGACTCGCAGTGACGTTCGATTTATAATTCTAAAATTTTTCTGAATGTTTTCAATGCTTTTCCGCTTTCGAGCGATTCTCGAGCCATGCCTAGTGCATCATCACTAGAAACTCCTTTTCCACACTGAATAGCCATAGCGGCATTGGCAATAACCACTTCATTTTGAGGCTTGGTGCCCTCCCCTTTTAATATTCTTTCAAATATTTTGGCAGACTCTTCTACCGTGTCCCCACCAAAAATAGCTTCAGGCTGTATAGTTTGAAGCCCAATTTCCTCTGGACTTACAATTTCTTCTTTGTCGTTGGTGATCTTTTTGAATGCTCCGGTCAGTGATATTTCATCATAACCATCCAAGGCATGTAAAATGACAAAGTGTTTGTCAGTTTTCTGATATAAGTAACCATAAAGCCTAGCCAACTCTAAATTGAAAACGCCAACCAACTGCTTTTTCGGAAAAGAGGGGTTCACCATAGGCCCCAACATATTGAAGAAGGTTTTCACCCCTAAATCTCTCCGAATTGGTGCCACATTCTTCATGGCTGGGTGAAACAATGGCGCGTGTAAGAAACACAATCCGCATTCATCCAAACTCTTTCTCAGCTTGCCAATGTCGTTTGTGAACTCATAGCCAAAGTGCGCCATGAGATTCGAAGAACCCGAAACCGATGAGACTCCATTATTACCATGCTTGGCTACATTCTGCCCGGCCCCAGCCACAATAAATGACGACAAGGTGGAAATATTGAAAGTGTTCTTTCCATCTCCACCTGTTCCACAAAGGTCAATGGCATCGTATTCTATGATTTCAACAGGAACGCACAAATCGAGCATAGCATCGCGGAAACCCTCAAGTTCCTCTACAGTAATGCTTCGCATCAGGTAAACAGTTAGAAATGCCGCCACCTGACTTTGGTTGTATTTACCCTGTGCCAGATTGATGAGTATCTCCTTTGCCGTCTGCTTATCTAGCGACTTGTATTCTATGAGTTGATTTAGTATTTCTTTCATTTTAATTCGGTTAATCGGAAAACAGAAATCAGTTGCTTTGCTTAGAGTTGGTCAGGAACCTGATATAACCATTAAGCATTCTGATGCATTCTTCAATTTTGTTATCGAATTCATTCTCTACTTCTGCACTGATGTATTCTTCGTCCAGAGCCACCGTTAGGTGATCCTGAAGTTCCGTCAAGGAACCTCTCGAATGCCGGCAAAACTGAATATTCTCTTGATAATGATATCTACCGTATCCTTCAGCAATATTTGCAGTAACAGACCTTGAAGCTCGTATCATTTGATCTACCAGTTTGTATTTCTCTTCTGATGGAAAGGTTTTAGTCAGTTTTGAAATTTCATTCCTCAACAATCTTCCCCTTTTCCATATTTCTAAATCCTTAAAATTCTTGCTCATGTGTTTACCGTTTAACTGTTTTCTGATTTCCGTTTTCTTCTAACTATTTACCCAATTCTCTAATAATTTATGTCCGTATTCAGTCATAATAGACTCCGGATGAAACTGTACGCCTTTCACATCATATTCCTTATGACTGATGGCCATGATTTCTCCGAATTCATCTTCGGCAGTCACCTTAATCTCTTCGCCCAAATTGGCTTTATCTACATTCCAACTGTGATAATGACAGATGGTATAGTTTTCGGGAATATCCTTAAAGAGTCTATCACCTTTTTCCATTATCTGCACCTGGCTCGATACCCCATGTAATACCTGCGGCATATTGTAAAGCTTAGCACCATAAGACTCAGCAATGGCTTGGTGTCCCAAGCAAACGCCCAGTATGCTTTTCTTACTACCGTATTGTTTGATCAATGGCAGAAGAATGCCTGCTTCCTCTGGTATTCCCGGACCAGGAGATAGTAGTACTTTATCGTACTGATCAACAGCCTCTAGGGCAATCTGATCATTGCGAAAAACATCCATCTCCGCTCCATACCCAAGCTCCCTCAGGTAATGCACCAGGTTATAGGTGAATGAATCGTAGTTATCTAGTATGAGTATTTTCATTATTTGTCTGCTTCAGTGATCAGAAATCCGAAATTGGAAATCAGTAAATAATAGACCGTTTTCTGTTTTCTGTTCAACCGTTTTCTATCTTATCTCCCTAGCCAGCTCAATGGCCTTTCTCAAGGCCGCAAGCTTATTGTTTACTTCTTGTAGTTCTGATTCTCTGTTTGACTTAGCAACTACCCCAGCTCCTGCCTGATAGAACAAAGTATTATCCTTGGTAAGGAATGAACGGATCATAATGGCATGGTTGAAATCTCCATTGAAGCCCATAAAACCGATGGCTCCACCATAGTAACCACGTCTGGTTTTTTCATTCGCACTAATCAATTGCATGGCTCTAACTTTTGGCGCTCCGCTCAATGTACCTGCAGGGAAAGTGCTAGCTACCATTTGTGTCGACTCCATGTCATCAGAAAGGGTTCCTGTTACTTTAGATACCAAATGGATTACATGTGAGTAGTATTGAATCTCCTTGTAGGTCTCAACTTCAACATTTGATCCTGCTCTGCTAAGATCATTTCTGGCTAAATCAACAAGCATAACGTGCTCCGAATTTTCTTTAGGGTCGGCATGTAGCTTTTTAGCTAATTCAGCATCTGCCTCATCGTTTCCTGTTCGCTTAAAAGTCCCTGCAATTGGGTGGATCGTTGCCTTTCGATCTTTAATCACTAACTGAGCTTCGGGCGATGAACCAAAGATTTTAAAGCTTCCAAAGTCGAAATAGAATAAGTATGGTGAAGGATTCACAGATCTCAACGCACGGTAAACGTTGAATTCATCCCCTTTAAACCTGCTTTGAAACCTTCTAGAAAGTACAATTTGAAACACATCGCCACGGAAACAATGCTTCATGCCTTCGTCAAGAATCGATAGGAATTCATCATCAGTATAATTAGAAACCTCTTCAGACTGAGGGGCAAACTCATAAGACGGATAGTTCTTGTTATTCACCAAAGTCTCGATAGACTGAATACCTTTTGGTTCGGTACCTTCTGGTGAATGTTCGAACAGATATAACTCATTTTTAAAATGGTCGATAGCGATAACATATCGATAGACATGATAGAGCAAATCTGGAATTTGGTATTCATCCTCCTTACCCTCTGTCACCGGAATTTGCTCAAAATACTGAACCGCATCGAACCCGATGTAACCAAACAATCCGTTGTTAATGAACTTAAACTCACTTGAATCAGACTCGAAAGAAGCAGCAAACTCAGACAGCTTTGCCGCAACTTGTTCCCCTTCTACTTTACCTTCTTCAGCATAGCCCGGCAAGTTCATTTCGAACTTAGAGTCCTTCACCATTAATTTGGCAATTGGCTCGCAGCAGATGTATGAAAAGCTATTGTCATCTCCGTGATAATCAGAGCTTTCTAGCAAAATAGCATTCTGATATTTATCGCGAAGTTTCAGATAAATACTCACTGGCGTTACCGTATCGGCCAGCAGCTTTTTGTAGGTAGTATTGAGTTTAATCTTGTTCATTCTCTTCAACTTTTCAAGTTTTTAGATTCTTCAGTCGTCCTATCGTCCTCCTCGAGAGACTCTGATGGGATTTTCTGTCCCTCCCTCAGAGTCCCTTGAAGGAGACTCTGAGGTGTATAAACAAAAAAAGCCCGCATGAACTGCGAGCTTCTTATATATTTTTAGAAATAGCACTAGTCCACGTTACCGAGATTCAGTTACGTGCCACCACCATGCGTTATTTCTTTTTGTGCTTAACATTATGGTGCCAAAGCTAGAAAAGGATTTTTTTAATACAAATAGAATTTTGAGCATTTTTAAAAAAATGCTCAAAATTTCTTTCCAATCATTCAGAGAATTATAATACCTTTGAAATTGATGAGAAAAAAGAAAATCATTGGAGCTATACTATTGAGCCTTTTTGGGCTTTTTACCACTCTCAATGCTCTTCCCCACACTCATCATGAAAGTCTGAATGATCATGAAGTATCTATAGAAAAGACTTTCCCAACTCAATTGAATGTTCTTCAGCACAGTCATCAAACTGACCATTGGCTTCATATTTTAAACCACCTTGTTGAACAACATTCTCATTCTACCCATCAACATGAAATATCTAAACTAGAACGTCAATCAAAGAGTAAATCCAATAAACTCCCTCTTTTCCTAAACATAAGGAACACAGTCTCTCAAACAATTGATCATACTTTAACTGTTCCTTGTGGTCAATCTGCTGTTTTAAAGGCTAGACCACCGTACACTTCAAGTACAGCACTACGAGGTCCCCCAGTACGCTTACTCTCTTAAAGCTATTCAATTTCGACTTATTGGTGTTGTCTTTTGCAATTGAGCCTTAAAATAGGCTGCGACTTGTTGCGGAAGATGATGGTTGTTTGGGTACATACGTGCCTAAATTTTAGTCAAGAAAGAATAGCTGATCTGTGTTTTCAATTCTCTGAAAACAAAGTTTTTAGGTGTTTCATGTAAACAACAATCATGTTAGATAAAATTATAAAGTATTCGATTAAGAATAAACTTATTATCGGATTACTTACGCTAGCGTTGATCGGTTGGGGAAGCTATTCATTGACGAAATTGCCAATAGATGCTGTTCCTGATATTACCGACAATCAAGTTATGGTAATCACGGTATCGCCTACTTTGGCCGCACAAGAAGTAGAGCGTTTAGTTACTTTTCCGGTAGAACAGACCATGGTTTCGATTCCGGAGATTAAAGAAATGCGGTCGTTTTCTCGTTTCGGACTTTCTATTGTTACCATCGTTTTTAAAGAAAGTACCGATTTGTATTGGGCTCGCCAACAGGTGCAAGAACGTTTGAGCCTGGCAGGAAATGAAATTCCAGATGGAGTTGGACAACCTGAAATGGCACCAGTAACTACTGGTCTAGGTGAGATTTACCAATATGTGGTAAAAGCCAAGCCGGGTTACGAAGATCAATACGATGCAACAGAATTGCGTACTATTCAAGACTGGCTGATTAAAAGGCAGTTGCTGGGTACAGAAGGCGTTGCTGAAGTAAGTGGTTTTGGCGGTTATGTAAAGCAGTACGAAATCGCTATAGACCCCGATAAAATCAGAAGTTTCAATATCAGTATCAACGAGGTTTTCGATGCCTTAAAGGCCAATAATCAAAATACAGGTGGTGCTTACATTGATAAAAATCCCAATGCCTACTTTATTCGCAGTGAAGGGTTAATCAAGAGCATTGAGGAGATTGAGAAAATCGTAATCCGTTCCAATATTAATGGCAATCCATTATTAGTGAGGGATGTTGCCACCGTTCAATTTGGCCATGGGGTACGTTATGGTGCCGCCACACAAAACGCACAAGGGGAAACAGTTACAGGTATTGTGATGATGCTAAAAGGGGCCAATTCTTCTGCGGTAATCAATAACGTAAAAGAGAAGATCGAGCAAATTAAAACCAACTTGCCAGAAGGTGTTACCATTGAGCCTTTTTTAGATCGTAAAAGTTTGGTAGATAGGGCGATTGGTACGGTTACCACCAACCTAGTAGAAGGAGCTTTAATCGTCATCTTTATTCTCATACTTTTCTTAGGGAATTTGCGAGGGGGCCTTATCGTAGCATCGGTAATTCCCTTAGCTATGCTTTTTGCTATTGGTATGATGCGCCTATTTGGTGTGTCTGGCAATTTGATGAGTCTAGGAGCTATTGATTTTGGTTTAATTGTAGATGGAGCCGTAATTATTGTAGAAGCCGTATTGCACGGAATCCATGTGGCCAAAAAGAAATATGCAGGGGTTAAGCGGCTTACTGCTGCTCAAATGGACCATGAAGTATTTGAATCTGCCAGTAAAATTAGAACCTCTGCCGCTTTTGGGGAAATCATTATCCTAATTGTTTATCTACCACTTTGGGCGTTGGTTGGCGTAGAAGGGAAAATGTTCACGCCAATGGCCCAAACGGTATCCTTCGCTATTCTGGGCGCTTTCTTGCTTTCGTTGACTTACGTTCCTATGTTATCGGCTTTGGCACTGAGCAAAAAGACCACCCACAAGCGAAACTTCTCAGATAAAATGATGGATGGGATTCAGAAAGCTTATCGCCCTATCATCAAGGCTGCTATTAGAATGAAAAGCGCAGTGGCTCTATCTGCTGTAGCACTTTTTGTTATTGCCTTATTCGTTTTTAATGGTCTAGGCGGAGAATTTATACCACAACTCGATGAAGGTGATTTTGCCGTAGAAACGAGAGTACCAGTGGGAAGCTCCTTGCAACAGTCGATCGAGGTGTCTCAAAAAGCACAAGAAATCATTTTGCGCGAATTCCCAGAGGTGAAACAAGTGGTCAATAAAATCGGGTCTGGCGAAATCCCTACCGATCCTATGCCCATAGAAGCTGGGGATATGATGATCATCTTGAAACCCAAAAACGAGTGGGTAAGTGCCAGCACAAGAGAAGAGTTGGTTAGTAAAATGGAAGAAGCATTAGCGGTTATTCCTAATGCCACTTTTGGTTTTCAGCAACCTATTCAAATGCGATTTAACGAGTTGCTTACCGGTGCCAAACAAGATGTGGTACTTAAAATCTATGGCGAAGACCTTAACACCTTGGCAAGTTTGGCCAAAGAGGTGGGCAGTTTAATCCAATCGGTACCTGGAGCAGAAGATCTGTACATCGAAGAGATTACGGGTTTACCACAAATCCAGATTGAATTGAACAGAGATAAAATAGCGATGTATGGCATGAATGTGCAAGACATCAATCAAGCTATTGCCATTGCCTTTGCAGGCCAATCTAGTGGATTGGTTTACGAAGGAGAGAAGCGATTCGATATGGTGGTTCGGTTAGATAAAACCTACCGAACCGATATTTCAGATGTGCAAAACTTGTTTGTAGAGAATCCTAATGGGGCGCCCATTCCCTTGCACGAAGTGGCTTCGGTTACGTATGCGCCAGGCCCCGTGCAAATACAACGAGATAATGCCAAACGAAGGGTAACTATTGGTTTTAATGTTCGAACACGTGATGTTAAAAGTGTAGTTGCTGATATACAGCAAATTGTAAAAACAAAAATGGACATGCCCGCAGGATATTATGTAACCTATGGCGGCCAGTTCGAGAATTTACAACGTGCAACGCAACGTTTGGCCATTGTGGTGCCATTGGCTTTGCTGCTGATTTTTGTTTTGTTGTATTTCACTTTTGGCTCTATCAAACAAGGCCTTCTCATTTTTACAGCAATTCCCTTATCGGCAATTGGGGGTGTCTTTGCATTATTGTTGCGCGACATGCCTTTTAGTATATCGGCTGGTGTGGGTTTCATTGCTCTTTTTGGTGTGGCAGTATTAAACGGAATTGTACTCATTGCCGAATTTAACCGATTGGAAAAAGAAGGCGTGACCGACATCTACCAGCGGGTATTGAAGGGAACCAAACTACGGTTACGTCCGGTGTTGATGACCGCAGCAGTGGCTTCGTTGGGATTTTTGCCCATGGCAATTTCGACAACCGCAGGTGCGGAAGTACAACGCCCCTTAGCTACCGTGGTAATTGGAGGTTTGTTAACAGCTACTTTGCTCACCTTAGTGGTTTTGCCAGTACTCTACATTTTGCTGAACGAGAATAAACCATGGAGTTTCAAAAAGGTAAAAACTCTACCGATGGTGATTCTTTTAGTAGTATTCTGCTCAGGCTTAAATTCTCAAGCACAATCTCAGGGCCCTAAACGCCTAAGTTTACAAGAAGCCATCGATTATGCGAAGCAGCGAAACGAGCAAATGCGGCTAGCTAAGTTAGTTGTAGAAGATGCAATAGCTAAGAAAAATGGAGTCTGGGCAATTCCAAGGTTAGAAGTCAACTACATGCAAGGTGTAGTGAGTAATCCTACCATAGAAGACAACATGGTGAATGTTATTCAACGGATAGAATTCCCAACGGTTTATGTGCAAAAGGTGCGGGTTGCAAAAGCTCAGGTAGTGGAGAGCGAACAAGCAAGTAAACGAGTAGAACAAAACCTAGTTCAACAGGTGAAAATGGCCTATTTGCGATACGTGTTTGTTCTTGAGCAAATTAATTTGTTGAAACAACAAGATAGTTTGTATTCTAGTTTGAGCAGCTTCAGTAAACAACGTTTTGAAACAGGAGAATCAGCACGGTTAGAAATGGTTGCTGCAAAAACGCAAGCTATGCAAGCCAAAAATAAATTGATGCAGATGCAAGCAGAGTTAAGAATTGCACAAACCGAATTGCAAGTATTATTGCAAACCGAAGAGGCTGTGGTTCCTACAGAAAAGCAGTTGAAAAAGTTGCTTTTGCCTGCAAACATGTTCGACACGCTAGGCTTACAAAACAATCCAGAGTTAGCCTACCTGCAGCAAGCTATAGCAGTGAGCGAGCAAAAGGTGAAGTTAGCGAAACACCAATGGTTTCCTGATTTAATGCTGGGTTATAACAGCCAAACGTACAATGGCCAACAAACTATAGACGGGCAAGATTACAATTTTACAAAGAGCGATCGGTTTAGCTTTTTTCAGGTGGGATTGGCAATTCCGTTATTACCAAGCGGACAAGCATCTAAGGTGAAGTCGGCAAATATTAAGGTTCAAATCGCTAAGTCGAATATGCAACTCGTTAAAAATCAGTTGAATGGTGAGTTTTTGTCATTGCAAGAACAGTACAGACGATTACAGCAAACGCTTGCTTATTACGAGAGTGAAGCGAATCCGCAAGCCGATTTAATTATTGCGAACTCAGAAGCAAGTTTTAAAAATGGTGAAACTTCTTATAGTCAGCACTTTATCAATTTAAATCTAGCGCTTTCAATACGTCAAGAATATGTGCAAAGCACTTGGGAGTATAACCAAGTAGTGATAGCCATAGAACGCCTTTTGGGCAATTTCTAATTCCAAAAACATAGAATGAATGAAATTTAATCAAAATCATTGGTTGGTAATAGTGGTCTTAACTCTGTTATTATCAGCCTGTAGTAATACATCAGAAACAAATGAGCCCGTTTCTACTGAATCAGCTCCTGTAAATAAGAACCAACTCATTTTTACAGAAGCGCAGTATCAGTTGGCTGAAATCGGAACGGGGCAATTACAACTGAAGAGTGTAAGCGAAGTAATTCGCGTAAATGGTACAGTAGAACCAGAACCTACAGGAACCGCCACTTTATCAGCACCGCTGGGTGGATATTTACTCACGCCAGCTTTATTGCCTGGGCAAAAAGTTAAAAAAGGCGAGGTTTTGGCAGAATTGCAAAACCCTGAATTTATACAGATACAGCGAGATTATTTAGAAAGTAAAGCTCGCTTAACCTATTTAGAATCAGAATATAAACGCCAGCAAGCATTACGAAGTAACGAAGTGAATGCAGTTAAAACCTTTGAACAGGTTAGTGCTGATTACCAAGCAAAAAAGGCAAAAGTAGAAGGGCTAAGAGCGAGTTTAAACTTGGTAGGAATTAGCGTTGAATCGGTAGATAAAGGAGACATAAGTAGCAAAGCGGTGCTGAGGTCTCCTATTAACGGTCACATCAAAACGAGTAATTTCAATTTAGGAAACTATGTAAATCCGAAAGATGTAGTGTTCGAAATTGTGAATAGAGAAGCATTGCATCTGGTGCTCGATGTTTATGAAAAAGAGATTGCTCGAGTGAAAGAAGGGCAAGCCATTCATTTTGGTGCTAATAGCGAACTAAGATTAAACCGAAAAGCAAGTGTTTTTCTGGTAGGAACCGCAAGTGAAAAAGATAGAGTGGTTCCGGTGCATAGCCATATTGCTAAAAACAACGCAGAAGGATTGTTGCCTGGAATGTATGTGAAAGCCAGGATAGAAACAGATAGCACTCTTGCTTTAACAGCGCCAGAAGAGGCAATTGTTATGTATCAAGGTAATCCCTTTTTGATTTTACAAGAAATCAGCAACAATCAATATGTATTTGAATTAGTGCCAGTTGTGTTGGGTAGTCAGCACGATGGAGAAGTAGCGGTTGGTTTTCCTGGGTTTTCTCATCCAGAAGAAAAGAAATGGGTGTTTAAAAATGCCTATGCCGTGTTATCAGCAAAAATAAATTCAGAAGAAAATTAACTTATCTATAAAAATTATGAAAAAAATAATAATTATAACAATAATCAGTATTTCAGCTTTAAGTGCATGTAACAATAAATCTGCAAAAGAAAACAATCCTTCAAAAGAAATAACACCAATTGAAGATAGTAGCAATATGGGAAGTGAAAGAAAAACAGATAGCCTCAGACAGATTAAAGAACACGGTCATGCACATTAATTCACTTAAAAATCAGACGTTGATTAAAGCTGTTCTTCTTAACAAAAAAACTACCTTATTGGTACTATTAGCATTGCTTTCATTTATTACAAGCAATGCATATGCTCATGGGGTTGATGAAAACACACAGAACTTTCTAACAGGAAATAGCGGAGTAGCATTCATTCCGTTTTTATACATCGGTGCTAAGCACATGGTTACTGGCTATGATCATTTACTTTTTTTAGTAGGTGTAATTTTCTTTTTATATCGGACTAAAGAGATTTTACTCTATGTCAGTATGTTCACAATTGGCCACAGCATCACTCTTTTGGTAGGAGTGATGACCAATATGGCCATAAACGCCTACTTAATAGACGCTATAATTGCTATATCCATTATTTACAAAGGTTTTGATAATCTAGGAGGTTTTCAACGGTTTTTTAGCAAACAGCCTAACACTAAAGCCGCAGTGCTAATTTTTGGTTTGTTTCATGGCTTAGGTCTTGCAAGTAAATTGCAGGAATTTCAATTTGACCGTACAGGTCTGTTAACAAATTTAATCGGCTTCAATATTGGTGTAGAGATTGGTCAGTTTCTGGCTCTTGCTTTGGTATTAATCCTAGTGAGCATATGGAGAAAACAAAACAGCTTTATGCGTTTTGCTACCCTTACTAACACTATTTTAATGTCCGCTGGCTTTCTACTTCTAGGTTTTCAATTAACTGGCTTTTTCATCTCTTAATCTTTAAAAAAATGCAACAACAAATTTTAAATAAAAAACAATTAATTCGTGCAATTATATTATCAGCAGCAATCGGAGCACTAGTTCTAATTGTTGCTGTTATGCCAGCTGAATATGGTTTAGACCCTACAGGCGCTGGTAAACTCATAGGATTTGATAAACTATATGTATCTGACAAGAATAGTGAAGACATCGTTTTTTCTACTAATAGGGAAACTTTGCCCGTGGTCAAGTTAGAAAAAGTCGGTTCCGGTAAGAACATACCCATTCCAGAGGAAGTAAATCTTCCAGCCCCAGCCGAAAAGCTACCTTTCCGAAAAGATGAAATAACTATTTCTATCCCACCGAAAAAAGGTATTGAATACAAATTTGACATGGTAAAACATGGCAAAATAAAGTATGAATGGTTGACAAATGATGGTTTAGTCTATATTGACTTTCATGGAGAGGTTAAACAGCAAGTTAAGCCTCAACAAACATATTATGAAAGCTATACCTTGGGCTATTCGAACAATATGGCAGGTAGCCTCTTAGCACCTTTTGAGGGGCCGCATGGATGGTATTTCAGAAATGATACTGACAAAAATGTTGAGGTAACTATACGTTTGGAGGGAGAATATTCTCTTAAATAAACTATATAGTTGGTAAAAAGTCCCGAGGTAGGAAGCTGCATTATGTAAAAAACAGTATTTTTTTCTACCCGGGCACAACTAGTAATATCTATTATAATCTCGACTACCTAAAAAAATGGCTTCTGCACAATCCCCTCCTATCAAACCCCAAGGTTAAATTCATTATTTTTTCTAATCTTCTAGTTGGAAGAAATTCCTGTCAAAAATGATTGTATTTTAGAAAAATAATGAAACCAATCTTAACCTTTAGCCTTCTAGTTTTAACCATATCCTTTAGCTATACTCAAACAAATAACCGTTCAGCTCAACAAAAGGAAATTATATCAAAACTATCCGGACACAGCCCAATAACTAAAAACACACTTTTAAAGGATAGACACTCTAATAGAGCAAGGAAAGTTAGTGCTGAATACCTCAAATATAAAATATCATTTTTCTGTGATAAATCCGAGATAATAAATTATAAAAAAAGGGCTCGTAACGTTACGGGTTCAATAATGGCTACTTCCAAAACAAATCAGTGGATAATAATCGGGGCTCATTTCGACTCTGTAAAAAATAGCCCGGGAGCCAATGACAATGCTACTGGAGTAGCTTTAGTCTATGCTGTAGCAGAATATATTTCTACTTTAGAAGTTAGGAAATACAATCTACAGATTGTATTCTTTGATCAAGAAGAAAGAAGATTTAAAGGCAGCAAGGCCTATGCAAAACAGCTTCTAGAAAATAAGGTGAATGTAGTTTCTGTTCACACCATCGACCAATTAGGTTGGGATGAAGATGGCGACAGAGGTATAGAATTAGAAGTTCCGACAGACCAAATAAGAGACCAATATTCAAAAGTGGCTGGTGAATACAATTATACCTTCCCCATCCAGATTTCGGATGTAACCTCCACCGATCATAGGTCATTCAGACAATTAGGATTTGCGGCAACAGGTATTACCGAAGAGTATAAAAATGGTGACACCACTCCGCACTATCATCGTTCTACCGACACTTATGAAACCGTAAATTTTGCCTATCTCACCACCATTACTGAATATGTTCAGAAGGTTTTTGAAGATATGATGAAGTAAAGAAGCATTAGCTAACTGCCTTTCTCGCAATCGTTCGAATGGCACTAAACAAAACTAGCTCATAGTTTAAACCATGGGCTAGTTTCAATATCGCTTATTATCGAACCGTTTAAACGGTTTGCAATTAGTTAGTAGACAATTTCAACAATACAGGTCTATGATCTGAAACCGCATCTGCATAGTTGGTTAAACACTCTTCAAGCTTTAACACTTGGGTTGAAACGTTGTTATCGAACAACTCATTCGAGATCACAATTTGATCGATCATACTCGGCCAAGAAGGGAAAGACCAACCTGAAGATGGGCCTTCAGCAATCTCCATGGTAGTAAATAAGAAGTTGTCAGAATCGTCAATGAAGTTTTTAAACACATTATCACTTCCTCTATCCGTAATTTCATCATTGAAATCGCCTAGGAAAATCACATTGCTTGTAGCAAGGTTCTGATCTATATATTCTTTAACCAGCTCAGAAGCTCTTTCTCTTCTATCTTCCGAACCACTACAGCACTTCATATGGACGTTAATTAAATCTACCACCATGCCACTGCTGTGTTGAATTTGCATATACAAAGGTCTTCTCACAGAAGTAAAGGCAGTGTTGTAGTCAGAATTGTTAAGGTCGCCATATAGGTTAGTAGGTTGCTGGGTAACAGTAATTTCACTGTCCTTATATAGATAAGCTAATCTCTGCGAGCTTCCACTAATATGCTCTACATGACCAGACCATCCATCTAAGGCATCTACTAACACATCAAAATCATCCAATGACTTAATTTCCTGAAGAGCGATAACATCTGCATCAAAGTCTTCAATAATCTCTTCCACTTTTTCTGCAGTACCAGATAAGACAGGGAAGTTCTCAATATTCCAAGTAACTACTTCCAGTGTCTCGTTCGAAACATTAACCAAGCAGTTTTCATAGGTGCTAGGTTCTGGAGTATCATCATCGTCATCAGGGGTTGGTGTTGTATCTCCATCCCCACCACAGGCCATTACTGCCCACAACATCAATCCAAATAGCCAATATCTTTTTTGCATGCTGCAAAGTTAAAACCGACAAGCCTGTATGACCAGCGTTTTATTTGATTTTAACATGAACTAAATGTTAACTCTTCTTTCCTTTTGAATTTGAAAAACGGTGAAAGTAACAACAGCTATTGAAAGGGTTACGATGATCCACTGGTTGACACCTGTAAAGCTAAAGTCAATTCCGACAATGGCATGAAACGCCTTTGAAACATTAATAAGCCCTAAAATTGAGGTTGCAAATAGGGTAACCATCATGGCTAAATTTAACCACATTCCATTCTTATGAGATAAAAGTAGTTTGCTGTTGCAAAGAATACAAAGCGCAAAAGTAAGTACTGGTAGAATAAGGCCGTTAGCGGCCTGAGCTGCAATAATTACAGGAATTGGCTTAATCCCCGAAACTCCAAAGCCAAAACCTATGAGGATAATAGCCATCCAAAACCTTCTAAATTTAAGCGACTGATCTGACCATGAATTACCTTTTGGGTGAACACTTCGAATAGTTAAAGCTCCAGCCAAAGCAGCAGTTATGGTAGATGTAAAACCTGCCCCAAAAAGACCAAAAGCAAAAGCATAACCCATTACTTTACCATGGTCGGATATGAGTTGATTGAAGAGGTTTTCAAATGAAAACTGACCATTTACACTTGTTCCTACAACCACAACAGCCATTGAGATAAATCCACCAAGAAGAATGGAAAAAATCAATCCAGACCTTACAGACTTGAGTTCTTTTCCTTCGGCCAGACCTGAACCTAAGAAGATATTGTAAGGTACGATTGTAGTTCCTATTAATCCTAAAACTATTAAGGTTGAACCTTCTGGTAATTGCGGTACAAACAGGCCTGTTAGCAATTCGTTCCACTTAACATCTACATTGAATGCAGCATAGAACAACCCGAGCCCCATTATGGCTACCAACGCACCTAGAATTTGAGGGACTGATTTAGTCTTTTCAAAATATAGAAGTAGAAATGAGACACCCGCGATTATGGCTGTAAAAACCCATTGAGGAATCCCAAAGTTGAGCAATGCTAGCCCCGATATTGCTCCTAGAATATTCCCAGCTTCGTAAGCAAGGCAACCGAGAAAAATGGAAATACCTATGAACCAAACAAAGGAAGAATTAGAAAACCTATCCTTAATAGCTTGTCCTAAGCTTTTTCCTGAAACAATAGTGATTCTGGCAGAAGCTTCTTGCACTACAATGCAGGCCAAGGTCGAAAATAAAAGCGCCCAAAGAAGCTGAAGCTGATAGTTAGCTCCGGCAGAAGCAGCTGTGGTCACCGTTCCTGGACCAATAAAAGCCGCAGCGATGACCAGCCAAAAAATGTAATTCCAGAATTTCGACTTCATCGTGGAAGATAGTAATTCTGAATAAAAACAGACAGCCGGAATCGGTGTCCTAACCGATTCATATGGTTAATCCTGGTGAGGACACCATGATTGGCTCTAAACCAAAACTGTTGATGCATAGAAAGACTGACAGCTTTAATGAACACTAGATCCTTCGCTGTACTTAGGATGAAAAAATAGGTAAATACCAACCGCTGGTCATTGGAAAGACCTTTGACAAACTTAAGCCTGAGACATCTCAGGAGCATTGACCTATGAATAAGCACGAAAAGAAGTTTGTCAAAGGTAGTTGGTGATAAAACGCGGCTTGTAAATTAGCCTAACAAAAACCCGAGTTCTGCAGGTTTTTTCAGCAACCAGCCGGTTAAGCTATACCTCCCTACATTGGTTTTTAGCACTTCGTGTGGAAGCACATCGCTTTTAAAGAGCACAATACGCTTAGCAATCGGCTCAACCAACCTCTCTTCATCGTCTAAATAAAGCTTCAGTTCTCCTCCATCACCTTTTTTCCAGCCTTCATTCAGGTAAATGATCATAGAAATAAGGCGGTTACTCCGATCCTTAAACTGATCTACATGTTTCTCATAGAAAGTACCCACAGGGTAATAAGCCAAGTGCGACTCAAAATCGGCAATACCTAAGTAGCAATAGCGGTTGAGCTTGGCTATTAAATCTCTGATGATTTCGAAAACGGGCGATAAATGAGTGTCCACATTAGAATCCAACCAGTAAACATGATCTCCCCTTCTACTCTTATCTAAATGATGGTCAGACAAAGCCCCGATTCCTGCCGGATCGAACTCATCATGCCCCAATTTGCTAAGGAAAAAGCGCCTTAAATCGGCATAAATCTCATCATTGAGAAAATTATCAATGACTAGGTAGTCATCTTTGGCAAGTGCATCAACCCAGTCAATCCACTGCTCTTCGGCAATACATTCCAACAGTTCTACAACCGCATATAAAGTGCTGCAAAAGTGGTAAGAAGTTTTGAGATATTGTTCTATCAAAATGTGAAATTTCAACGTTCTTAGTTTACTTGAATTTCAATTCTTCAATAGGCTTAAAGCAGTAATAACATCGATTTAAAAGTTGATCCTGAGAATTTTCCAGTATCGACCCCTGCCCTAAAGGGTGAAAAATTTCAGGGTATACCCTCTAGGAAATAAGAGGGTTTCCTAAAGACTTTTTAAACCATTGCTTCAGTTTTTGTAATTGAGATTCTAGAATCACTTATTATTGAGTTTTATTTTAATTACATGTCGAAACTGAACCTCGCCATCATTTTTGGCGGCAAATCTACAGAGCACGAAATCTCTATACTTTCAGCGAAAAGTATTCTTAAACACTTAGATAGAAGTGCCTTCAACCTAAGCGTCATTAAAATCGATACTGCCGGCCATTGGTGGTTAATAGATGAAAGTAATCTTGATGAAGATGCTGCTGGTGAACCTGTCACTTTAGTTCCTGGCAGCCCGAAAGCTCAGCTCATTTCTCTTAAAAATGGTTCAGTCGTTGAGACGTTAGATGTGGCCTTCCCTGTGCTTCATGGTGTTTTTGGTGAGGATGGAACTATTCAAGGCTACTTTAAAATGGTAGACCTGGCCTTTGTGGGTTGTGATGTATTGGCTGCTTCTAGTTGTATGGATAAAGATGTGACCAAACGACTGTTGAGAGATGCGGGTATCAACATAGCTCCTTATCTTATGGCTACAGACAATCGCATTCCTTCTTTCGAACAAGTAGAAAGTGAACTCTCAATACCAGTTTTCATAAAGCCAGCTAATTTAGGCTCTTCTGTGGGTGTCTATAAGGTAAAGACCAAAGCAGAGTATGATGAGAAAATAAAAATGGCGCTCACCTATGATCACAAAGTTCTAATAGAACAATTAATCGTAGGCAAAGAAGTTGAATGCTCTGTACTGGGAAATGAAGAACCGAAAGCCTCTCTTCCAGGTGAAATTGTAACCAACACCGACTTTTATGATTTCGAGTCTAAGTATGTTGATTCTAATGCTTCAAAAACCCAAATACCTGCTTCTATTACCGAAGAGCAAATCAGCGAGGTAAGGTCTGTTGCTGTAAAAGCTTACCAAACCATGGGCTGTCAAGGCCTAGCCAGAGTTGACTTTTTTGTAACTGTAGATGGAGAAATTCTGATCAACGAAATCAATACACTTCCTGGTTTCACAAACATCAGTATGTATCCGAAAATGTGGGAAGCCACTGGTATAGGATACTCAGAACTCTTGAGTTTACTCATTGAATTGGCTATTAACAAGCATAAGAGCGATGCCTCTTTAAACGTGAAAGCAAGAGAAGTAAAATGAATTATGCCGTAGTTTCCATACCTGTTAATTTAGTAGAAACAAGTGCCATAGAAGAGGTCAATGTACTGACTGACCTTACTTGGCCCGATACAAAACCAAAGGGATTTACCAAGGCTAGTAGAATTGAGGATTTCATTAAGAGAAACCCCAACAAAACTTGTCATTTCATATATGAAGCAGAAAGCTTAATTGGCTATGCAGAATCCTTTCCAAGGGAAATAAAGGTAGACAACCAGAGGATAACTGTAATGGGTCTTGGAGCTGTTTGTGTTCACCCCCAAAGAAAAGGACAGGGTTTAGGAGCCTTGCTAGTTCAAGCTGCTTTTAAAAGAATAGATAGTGGCGAGTTCGCTGTTGGCCTATTTCAAACTGGAGTTCCTGGTTTCTATGAGAAGCTAAACTGTCGTTCCATAGAGAACAAAATCATCAATTCGCTCAGCGACACTCCAAATGCCAATCCTTTTTGGGATCCTTATGTTATGATTTACCCGAGGCAATTCATTGGTTTTCAGTCAGAAATAGATCTTTTAGGGGCTGGTTATTAAAAATTTAAACAGAATTTATTTCCGACTAGTTGATTTTTTCAGAAGAAGATTGAAATTGCCTTCAAAATCTAACTGCTATGAGTCAAACAAGTCAGTCAAAACCCAGAGTAATTAAAGACTTTGAAAAACTAGATCAAGGAATTCAAGAGCAAATAAAGCTCGAGTACCCTGAAGGTTTTGAAGACAATCTAATCCACTTTACCAATAAGGAAGGTAAACGCGTTTCAGCTCTTCCTTTTGAAACTGAAGAAAAGTATTATTTGGTAAGAATGACCATTGAGGAAGCCCAACAAATCATTGAAGATGACGATGATTACGATGAGGATGGCAACCTTAAGGACGACATCAAAATCGAGTATGCTGAAAAGCATAATGACGATGATATGGATGATGAGGACGACTCAGATCCGTATGGCGACTCTGAAGATGATGAGGACGATGAAGACTAATTGAACCAAAGCCTCCCCGGCTTGTTGAACAATTAGTTAAATCAACATTAATGAAGATAGGAATCATAGGCGGAACAGGCATGTTGGGTCACCACATGGCCATAGAAGCACAGATAAGACAATACGAAATCGTTCTTATACACCGACAAAACGCAGATTTAGACAAGGTCATAGATTTGCGTTATGAATCGAGAGTCGCTGATTTGAACGATAGAGGAAGTTTAGTAAAAGCATTTGAAGGGTTAGATGCTGTGGCTAATTGTGCCGCCTACTACCCTACTATTCCTAGGCCGCTTTCAGAAGAAATGAAAACGGCCAGACTTCAGATGAACTATTTTTTCGATGCCCTAGAAAAAGCTAAAATCGAAAAGGCACTCTATGTTGGTGGTGCGGTGGCACTTCCTAAAACATTAGAAGGGTTAGCAAATGAAGAGGCATCATTTACCAAGGCACCAGATAACACCGCTCCTTACGTTCAAGTAAAATGGCTCATGGACGACATGGCCAGATCTGCAGCTAAAGATGGTCTGCCTTTGGTAATCGGAATTCCTTCCATGACCTTTGGCGAGTACGATTTCGCCCCAACTACAGGAAGGCTAATTGTAGACATTGCCAATCAGAATTTGAAGGCATATCTCAAAGGCGAACGCAATGTAGTTTCAGCCAGAGATGCTGGCAGAGGACTCTTGTATGCCTTAGAAAAAGGCCAAGCTGGCGAGCGCTACCTCATTACAGGAGAGAATGTAAATATGGATACCCTTGTGGCTACTATCTGTGAACGTGCGGGTGTTCCTCAGCTTACAAAAACGGTTCCTCTTAACATGGCGAAATTTGTTAACAAATTAGAAGAAACACGCTATGCTTTATTTAAAGGAAACCCACCAAAACTAAGCTCTACTGCCATTGCTGTGTTAGCCGGAGGCCAACACCTAGATGGAACAAAAGCTAAAGTAGAATTAGATTATACTCCAGAATTAACCATGCGAGATGCTATAGACCGAGCCTATATTTGGTTCGAAAAACATGGTTATATAAAAAGCTAATTCCAACCTATGGCGTTTCACTGTTGTCTACTTTTTTGAACGATAGACTAAATGAAACGCTACATTCTTTTCTTACTGACATTATTGGCATTCAGCTCTTGTGGTGAAGACGAAATAAGTATGCTCTCTGCACCGTGCAATCAAGATTTGGTTTGTACGGAAGAACTCCGCTACCTCAGCTATAAAGCCATGTTAGATGGAAAACCAGTGGTCTTGGACAACTACTATGTCAAAAATCTTGACAACGGAAACCTTTACCAAGAAAGTTCTTTAAATGATCATTTGGATGAAGGGCAGTATGTAGTGGTTTCAGATGTTAGGCTTTCAGAAATCAAGAAAACTGGCACCATTCTCAGATTCTTCGGTATTAAGAATAATGAGATAGTACTTCAACAAGACTTTACGGTTGGTCATGACTGCTGCCATATAATCCCGCTATCAGGCCCATTTGTTGAGCAATAATTATCTCTTTCTTATTAGCTCACCTCCTTCTTTCTAAGAACACTATTTAACAAATAATATAAATGATAAGAACACTTCTTAGCACATGCATTTTGTGTGCAATCATCAGTTGTAAACAAACGGAAATCCCTAATTACAACGGTGAATACGACCTAAGCCTAATGTCGTTTAATCTGCGTTATGACGAAGAAGCCGATGGAGAAAACAAATGGAGTAATCGTCAATGGGCGTGCATTGATATGCTCAAAGAGTTTGAACCTAGCCTTTTAGGAATTCAGGAAGGACAAGAGCACCAGGTGAACTTTCTGGCTGAAAACTTAGATGATTATGCTCATGTTGGTGAAAAAAACGAGAGTAGTTACTACGGTGAGTACAAAAGCATATTCTATAAAAAGGCACAATTCGATTTACTACAATCTGAAACTTTTTGGCTTAGTGAAACACCAGAAGTCCAATCACTGGGTTGGGATTCTAACAATATTAGAATAGTAACTTGGGCAAAGCTCTATGATAAATACACAGGTAAAATCTTATATGTGTTTAACACTCACTTTGACCACATAGGGAAAGTAGCACAGCAAAAATCGAGTGAACTTCTCGTTAAAAAAGTTTCAGAAATTGTAGAAGCTGGTGCACCCGTATTCATTACCGGAGACTTCAACATGCTAATTGGCAACAAACGACTTGCCCCTATCACCAATGAATTCCTAAGTGCTCAGCGCTTTGCTGAAAAAAGTGACGACAATCAGTCATTCAATGCATTTGGAAGGTGGTACATGAATAGAAATATAGATTTCATCTTCTTTAAAAATGCCAACGCACTCTCTTATAAAACGGTAGTAAAGGACTACGGTGTGCCTTATATATCCGACCATTACCCCATTATTTCTCACATGAATTATTAATAAATGAGAATCACATTCATAAGTATAATCACACTCTTAACTGTAACCAACATTCAGGCGCAGTCGCAAAAAGATTGGTTTCATTTTCCAGGATTCGATCCTGCTCTACCGACTACACTTACAGACAAAGAAACTCTAGTCGGGGTTTTAGGCTTGGCTGCTATATCATATTCTCTCGAGGAGTTTTTGTTCAAGAAGCATAACAATGTCAATTACTATTCCTTTAGGGCAGGAATGAATAAAGAGTATGCTTGGGGTCTAAAAAATGTTTGGCATCAAAATGCAGGTATTGAGCATCAACCAGCACCATGGTTTGCTGTATCTGCCTCATTTAACTTACAGCAGTGGAGTGATAACTCTCCACACATAGGAACAGATGATCGATTTGGATTAGGGTTAGGGCTAATGACCTATTACAGGTGGTACCTTTTCGGGAAAAAGAGATTCAAACCATATATAGAATATGGAATTGGCTTATTTCAAGGTTTTAAAGAGTTCCCATATAACGGAAGTAAATTCTCTTTCAATCATTCTTCACAATTAGGTTTCGAATACGTCACGAGAAATAAAAACAAGGTTCGCTTGGGCTATGGAAACTTTCATCAAACAAACTATAATATGCTAGACTCCAACCCTTCATACACAGGTTATGGGTTCAGTCTAAGCTATAGTTATCAAATTCAGTAGTCCAGGGTAGTCATACAACCCTATTAATCAATTATTTAAATCATAAGTAGTAGAGATTAAACACCTCGTTTTTCTGACTAACAGAATCTACAAAATACAACTAATTGCAATTGAGCCCTTCTCGTTTTCGGGAATGGCTCTTTTCATTTATGGTTAAGGACAAAGTTAGCTTCAGTTCGCTGGGCTAACTTTTCTTTTCTTAACTTAACCCAATGAGTTTTGTGGATATCAATTGCGATATGGGCGAAAGCTATGGCAACTTCATTGTCGGAAATGACGAAGCTATATTCCCACATATCACCTCTTGTAACATTGCCTGTGGAATGCATGCAGGAGATCCCTATCACATTGAACGTACCATAGACTTGGCTATTCAACATAAGGTGCAAATTGGTGCTCACCCTGGCTACCCAGACTTACAAGGTTTTGGTCGAAGAGTGATCCCCATGACCTCGAACGAACTCTCCTCATCTATAAAGTATCAAGTTGCTGCGCTGAAAGGTTTAGTGGAAAGCAAAGGGCTTAACTTGGCTTATGTAAAACCTCATGGTGCCTTATATAATGAAATGGCTCAAAACGAAATGGTGGCTCAAACAGTTGTTAGTGCTATAAAACAAATTGATGTTAATTTAAAAGTGATGGGGCTAGCAGGAAGCTTGGTTAAACAAGTGGCAGAATATGAAAACATGAAGTTTGTGGCCGAGGCTTTTGCTGATAGACAGTATGAGGCAAATGGAAAATTAAGGGCTAGAAATCTAGAAGGTGCTGTTCATAACAATGCCGAAATAGCAGCAGATCAGGTTGTTTCTATTGCCCAGAACCAGAAAGCATTGAGTGCCGAGGGGAAAGAAATAACCATTGAAGCCCAGAGCTTTTGCATTCACGGGGACAACCCTTCGGCAATAGCTATACTAGAGAAAATAACAGAAAAACTAAGCGTAGCAGGCATCAGTAAAAGACACTTTTAATGCACATTCAACCTTTTGGAGATAAAGCCTTACTCGTTTCATTTGAGAAAAAGATTGACCCTGAAATCAATCAGCAAGTGATTAACCTTTACCATACTTTAAAGGCTAGTGCTAAGTTTACCTTCCTCACTCCTGCCTACTGCAGCTTAACAGTAGGTATAGACCGAAGTCGATTCACTATAAACGAAGCCACTGAATTAATTAAAGAATTGGCTTCACAGCCCCCTACCAATCAATCGGTTTATGTTAGAGAATTTACAATTCCTGTTTGCTATGAAGGTGATTTTGCACCAGACATGCATGAGGTTTCTGAAATCACAGGGCTCGACCCGAAAGAAATCATAGCTCTTCATAAGGCCCAAGAGTTTAGGGTTTATATGCTTGGCTTTGTTGCCGGATTCGCATATTTGGGCACCCTACCCGATCAACTAGCCTGTCCACGTAAGAAAACGCCAAGAAAATCTGTTCCGCAAGGTTCTGTTGGTTTAGCAGGGCATCAAACCGGAATATACCCGGTAAATGCCCCTGGTGGTTGGCAAATAATTGGGCAAACCCCAGTGCAAATGTTCGATACAACAAGAGAAGAGCCTAATCTCCTCTTTGCAGGAGACAAGGTGAAATTCAGAGCAATTTCAGAAGATGAGTTTAAACTGATTCTATTAAAAGAAGAAACTGGTATATACCATACCGAGGCAAAACATGGATAACCTATTCAAAATAAAAATATTGAAACCTGGTTTATTCAGTTCTCTTCAAGACCTAGGCAGAGTTGGCCACCAAGATGCTGGCATTCCATTTAGCGGTGCCATGGACAAAGAAGCACATAAAATAGCTAATGAATTGCTAGATAATCCGCATGCTACACCCACCATAGAAATGACCCTTTGTGGTGCAGAACTGGAATTTGAGGGTGTTGGGCAAATTGCTATAACAGGAGCTGACATGAATGCTAAACTCAATGACAAGCCCATGCCAATGTATCAGACCATTGATATCAAGTCAAGAGACAGGCTGAGTTTTCATAGAGTGGAATCGGGATGCAGAACATACCTAGCAGCTCGGGGCGAATGGAGCGGAACAGAGTGGCTCAGTAGCTTTAGTACCATATCTAATCTTTTAAAAGTAGACGGAATACCAGAACAGCTTCAATCAAATCAGTCTATTGAGATACGTACCTCTAATTTTATAGAACAGAGAACTTACCCTAAAACGGCTAGACCCATATATACCTCCAGCTATATTTTAAGAGTGGTTACTGGGCCAGAGTTTGAACAGTTCAGCATAGATCAGATTCAATCTTTCTTTGATAAAGTATTTGAGGTAAGTGCCGATTCCAACCGAATGGGATACAGACTAAAAGGAGCGATAAAGGATTATAAACCTTTAAGAGAAGAAATTTCGTCTGGAATAGTGGAAGGTACAGTTCAAGTAACTAGCGCTGGCGAACCTATTATTTTAGCCGCAGATGCACAAACTACAGGAGGTTATCCCAGAATTGCCAATGTAGTGACCGAAGACCTTTCTATTGTGGCTCAAATGAAGGCTGGAGATGAAGTAAGGTTTATGCTTGTTGGCTTGGCAGACCTATAAAACAGACAAGGCGATCTCCGTATGAAATCGCCTTAATCAACCTTAAACTAAAACTACTAATTAATTATTTATCTGATAGTAAGCAGTGCCATTCAGTTCTGACAGCAAGTCTGCTTGTCTCAAAAGTCTTAATTGATCTTCTCCAAGACTGCTCTTCTCTCCTTCTACTAGTAACTCTTGGTTACTATCATAAACTTTAACGAAGTCTACTTCTTGGAATTGCACTATGTTTTCCGCCAGATATTGCTCCACATAAGCATCAATTTCTTCCAGATAAGCCTCATCATAAACCAACGCTTCTTCTACTTTCTTATCGTTGGCTTTTTCGTTTACAGGATTGTTAGGAATTGGAGTGCTTGCAGAGGCAAGAATGGTTCCGGCAAGCATAAGTGCCATTACGGCTGAGATTCTATTTTTTAACTTTTTCATGTTGTTTGATATTTTGAGCTCCGCCCGAAAGCGGAAAAATTTGACCTATTGTTTTGACCTTGTTTTTGACCTGCCAACAATTATCCAATCCGTATGCCAAAATTTATTATCAACTGAAAGTCAATGAATTACAATCATACAGGATTATTAAGCTGTTCATTTGTGTACGTTTTCGGTCAACAGTGTGCGCAAAAGTGTCCAATCCAAGGATTTTAAGGCTTTTTAAAGGTTACATAAGGCGCATTAATTTTTGATAAATTAACTTGCGCCCAAATATGGCTATCCCTCCTGCTCCAGATTTAAAGGCGATAAACTATTCGCTACCTGATGAAAAAATCGCGAAGTATCCATTGGCTCAAAGAGATCAATCGAAGCTCTTAACTTACAGTGGTGGCAATATCTCTGATACAGAATTCAAAAACCTGCCCGAAATCTTAGATGCCAACACCTCTCTCTTTTTCAACAACACCAAGGTTATTCCTGCCAGACTCTTCTTCCAGAAAGAAACTGGAGCCCAAATAGAAATTTTCTTACTTAACCCAGTAAGCCCTACGCACATCATTAGTTTGATGATGGAAGAAACAGGTGCTGTGGTTTGGGAGTGTATGGTAGGTAACTTCAAGAAATGGAAAGACGATACTATACTCGCTCGAAAGTTTGAAAACAATGGTTCCAGCGTTGAAATACGCGCAAAAATCGTTGACCGAGAGCAAAAACAAATAGAGTTCAGCTGGTCAGATAAATCTCTTTCCTTTGCCGAAATAGTAGAATTAAGTGGTAAAGTACCGCTACCGCCCTACCTGAATAGAACAGATGAGCCCGAAGATAAGGAACGTTACCAGACAGTATATTCTAAGCAAGAAGGAGCTGTAGCGGCTCCAACAGCAGGGCTTCATTTCACCGATCAAGTTTTGTCTGATCTCGAGCAAAAAGGAGTAAACCTTAACTACCTTACGTTACATGTTAGTGCGGGCACCTTCCAGCCAATAAAGGCCAGTGATGCCAGAGAGCACAATATGCATTCAGAGCAGGTAGAGGTAAATAGAAGTACTGTAGAGCTCCTCTCCAAAACCGAGCGTGTAGTGGCAGTTGGTACTACATCTATGCGTACTCTAGAAAGTTTGTACTGGTTTGGCGTAAGACTAATGAATGGAAACGAAGATTTTTCTATTCAGAAATTAGAGCCGTATGAAACAGAGGAAAACCTTCCTTCAAGAAAAGAAGTCTTTGCATTCATGTTAAACTGGATGGATGAGAACAATACTTCCATTTTAACAGGTAAAACTGAAATATTCATTATGCCTGGCTATCAGTTCAGAGTTTGCAACGGCCTGATCACCAACTTTCACCAGCCTGGCAGCACTCTTATGCTTTTGGTTTGGGCCTTCATAGGAGAAAACTGGAAAAAGGTGTATAAACATGCACTTTCAAATGACTATCGCTTTTTAAGCTATGGCGACTCTTCAATTTTACTGCCGTGAAAATTTAAAAGTGTTTATATTAAAGCATGATTCAAGATACTTCAGCTGATCCTCCAATAGCTGTATTGGAGAAGCTGATCAACTACATCAACGAGAACGTACCTGTACTCAGCGACAAGTTTTCTCTCTTAGGAGAAGAAATCACTGCAACGCACATTATTGTACCTATTGTCTACCTTATTCTCTTGAATTTGCTAGGCAACCTATGCCGTTCTGTTCTTATTAATAGAATACTTACTCACAGAGTAGAAGATAGAAAAACCATTCTCTCAATTGGTAATACCACTAAGTATACCATTCTTATTATTGGAGTTGCCATACTATTGGCAAGTATTGGTGTAGACAGTAACTCTAACTGGAACAAAACCATTTTCGGAAAAGATGAAAACCAAGTAAAGCTCTTCGATCTTATTCGTTTTGCCTTCTTGTTCACCTTACTTGTATATTTTACCAGCAAACTGAAGAGCATATTTGTAAAACAGGTACTCTCTAAGTACTCTACAGATATTGGGGTAAGCCAGTCAATTGGTACAATTATTCAATATGTGGTCATCATTATAGGTGCCTTTATTATTATCCAAAATGTGGGTATAAATCTAGGTTCGCTCAATGTGTTAGCAGGGGCACTAGGTGTAGGTATTGGTTTTGGTTTGCAGAATATTGCAAACAATTTCATTTCGGGATTAATTATACTCTTTGAAAGACCCATAAAAGTGGGCGATAGAATTGAAGTTGGTAGTGTGCAGGGAGACGTTATTAAAGTTTCGGCCAGAGCTACAACGGTAAACACTAATGACAATATTTCAATTATTGTTCCTAATTCTGAGTTTATCAATCAAAGGGTAATTAATTGGAGCCATAATGATAGAAGCATTCGTTTTCATGTTCCTGTAGGCGTTAGCTACAATGAAGACCCAGCAAAAATCAAAAAGATATTATTGAGCGTAGCAGAAAAAAATTCAGATGTACTTAAGAGGCCTGCTCCAGATGTTCTTTTTGTAGAATATGCCGATAGCTCTCTCAACTTCGACCTAATGATTTGGACGAGTACCTACATTAACAAGCCAACTGTTTTGAAAAGCCAGCTGTATTATGAGATTTTCGAGAGATTTAAAGAACACGGAGTTGAAATTCCTTTCCCTCAACGAGATTTGCACCTACGTTCAGGGTGGCCTGCCGAAAGTAGAGCGAAGTAATCGTTTTCTGTGCAAACAACGTATTGGTGTATCGCTCATTCATGAATTTGTTTAAATTGGCGGCCTCCAAAGAGTGAAAAGATGAGAGTAATCATTGCGGGTGTTGGAAATGTGGGGTTTCATTTGGCGAAATTGTTGTGCCAAGAAGGTCAAGATATTGTATTAATTGACCAGGCGGCAGACAAGCTAAAAATGGCTGCAAATCAGGTAGATGCAGCCACAATTAAAGGTACAGCAACCTCCTATACCGTGCTAGAGGAAGCGGGTGTGAGCGAAGCAGACCTATTAATTGCCGTTACCTCTTCTGAGGAAGTGAACATTACCACGGCTATAATTGCCAAACACTTAGGTGCAAAACGTACCATAGCCAGAATTTCCAATACAGAGTTCTTATACAAAAAAGATAAGCTGAACCTCAAGCATTTGGGTATTGATGATATCATCTCTCCTGAATCTTTAGCAGCAAGAGAAATTAAAAGGTTACTGAAAGAGGTAGCCATTACCGATAGCTTCGACTTTGAGAAAGGACTACTCCAACTGATTGGAGTGAATATCGAAGCAAAAAGCCCTCTGATTGGTAAATCCATGATTGAGGTGGCCAAAATTAATCCCGATCAGTCCTTTATGACTGTGGCCATTCTTCGCGAAGATGAAACCATTATTCCTTATGGAGATACTACTTTTCAAGAAGGAGACCATGTTTACTTTGTTGCTCAACCAGAGAGTGTAGAAAAACTCCTCTTTCTGTCTGGCAAAAAGAAAGAAGGTGTTAAAAGCCTAATGATTTTAGGTGGTTCTAGGGTTGGTTTCCACGCTGCCAAAATCCTGAGTAATAAATACAATGTAAAGCTCATTGAGAAGGACTCTCAAAAGTGTTTTGAGTTGGCCGATGAACTACCAGATGCCATGGTAATTAATGGCGATGGAAGAAACGTGGAGTTATTGGAAGAGGAAAGCATCAATGAAATGGATGCTTTTATTGCCGTTACTGGTGACTCTGAAACCAATATTATCTCATGCTTGGTTGCCAAAAAGCTTGGAGTAAAGAAAACCATCGCAATGGTAGAAAACATGGACTACATTCACCTTTCGCAAAGTATTGGTGTAGATACCATGATTAATAAGAAACTCATTGCGGCAAACTTTATATTCCGCCATGTTAGACAGGGAGAAATTGTCTCCATAACGAGTATTCACGGTGTAAACGCAGAAATACTTGAATTTGAAGTACAAGAAAACTCAAAAATTACTCAGCATCAGTTGCGCAACCTTCAATTCCCTAAATCGGCTATTATTGGTGGGGTAATTAGAGATGGCAAAGGGCTCACAACTCCGGGCAACTTCAGGTTTCAGGCAAAAGATAGAGTGGTAGTTTTGTCTAAACCAGAATGTATTAAAAAGGTAGAATCTTACTTTACCTAGTAACTTGCAGCCTGAATGTTTAACTACAAGGTAATCGGTAACATACTCGGCATTCTACTTCTGATCAACGGAGGTTTTATGCTACTCTGCCTACCTGTTTCTCTGTACTTCTGGGAAACCGAGTGGCTCTCTATTGCTATTTCTAGTGGAATAACGGTATCTGTTGGCTTTCTGCTCAGATTCCTCACCAGAAACAACAAGAACAAAGACCTAAAAAAGAAAGACGGTTACCTGATTGTTACCGCTGGCTGGATCTTCATGTCATTCTTTGGAGCACTCCCCTATCTTATTAGCGGAGCCATTCCATCTTTTACTAATGCCTTTTTCGAAACTGTATCGGGTTATACCACTACAGGTGCCTCTATATTAACAGATATAGAAGCCGTTTCTAAAGGCATACTCTTTTGGCGCAGCCTTACCCAATGGATTGGAGGAATGGGTATCATAGTGCTTGCTCTGGCTATTCTACCATTCTTAGGAATTGGTGGCATGCAGTTATTTGTGGCAGAAGCACCAGGAATTACTCCTGATAAGCTGCAGCCTAGAATCCAAGAAACAGCCAAAAGACTCTGGTTCATCTACTTTGGCCTTACGGTTACGGAAGCCATACTGCTCTATTTTGCTGGAATGACGCCTTACGATGCCATGAACCATAGTTTAACTACTATGGCTACTGGTGGGTTCTCAACCATGAACGCCAGCTTAGCAGGTCAATCACCTGCTATTCAATACATTGTAATTGTCTTTATGTTCCTTGCCGGAACTAGCTTTACCCTAACCTATTTCGCCCTAAAGAGGAATTTTACCAAGGTAATTCGAAACGAAGAATTCGTGGTATACACACTTTTCACTCTAGTAATTACCCTCATTGTTACTATTACACTATTGGTGGTAACGGAGAGTAGTTTTGAGGCTTCGTTCAGAGATGCGTTGTTCCAAGTAGTCTCCATAATCACCACAACCGGATTTGTTTCAGCTGACTATACCAGCTGGGCTCCATTCCTTTCTGTACTCTTCTTTATTCTGTTATTTGTTGGAGGCTCTGCCGGGTCTACCGCAGGAGGTGTAAAGGTTATTCGCCATGTGGTATTATTCAAAAACTCTTTCTTAGAACTTAAAAGGCAGCTACATCCGTCTGCGGTAATTCCGGTAAGAATCAGCGGAAAGGCCATGGAGCAAAACATCGTATACAATGTTCTCGCCTTTATTATGATCTATATCTTGGTATTTCTTGTAGGTGTTACCCTGCTCTCATCAATGAATGTTGACTTCGATACCGCTTTTGGTGCTGTAGCTACTTCATTAGGAAATGTTGGACCAGGTATTGGCGATGTTGGGCCAGTAGATAACTTCTCAGCAATGCCTATGGGCGGCAAGTGGTTATTGGGCTTCTTAATGCTTTTAGGCCGACTGGAACTCTTTACGGTTCTGATGTTACTCTCCCCTTATTTCTGGAAGAAAAGGTAAATCCGTCTACCTTAAATGGTAGATGGTTAAAAACCAAATAGGCTCTTCTTCTCTTTAATTTCGAATCCGGCTTCCTTCACAAGGCTAATAACTTCAGATTTGTCAAGATTTTCGCCAGCAACAGTGAGTTTCTTTTCTTTCGAATCAGTATCAACTTCCCAGTTTTTTACTGTATTTGCCTTTTCTAAAAAGGGTGTTACCGTAGCTACGCAGCCCCCACAATTAATATTGGTTTTAAAAACAGCCTTTTTCATTTTTGTATTCTTATATTGATTAGCTATTAGAGCTTCGTATATTTCGCTTAACAATAAGCTATACAAGACTTTCACGAATATAGTTCACAGCTTTGACCTTTTCAGAACTTCAATTACATCCTGATGTTTTAGCCGGCCTAGAGGCCATCGGTTTCGAAAACCCAACTCCAATTCAGGAGCAAGCAATTCCTTCAATTATTGAAGGAAAAGACATTATAGGCTGCGCCCAAACAGGGACAGGAAAAACAGCAGCGTTTCTACTTCCGCTAATGCATAAAATATGTGCAGAAGGTGTGGAAGACGATCATGTTAATTCAATCATCATCTGCCCTACGCGAGAACTGGCTATTCAGATAGACCAGCAACTTCAAGGCTTGAGCTACTTTACAGGTGTAAGTTCAATAGCCATATATGGTGGAGGAAGCGGTGATACATTCACCCAAGAAAAGAAAGCACTTTCTGAAGGAGCACATATTATTGTGGGAACTCCAGGTAAGCTTATCTCTCACCTCAACCTGGGCTATGTAAATGTAAAAAGCTTAAAGAATCTAGTTTTAGATGAAGCCGATAGAATGTTGGACATGGGCTTTATGGACGACATTAAGAAGATCATTTCTTTCCTCCCCAAGGAAAGGCAGAATTTACTCTTCTCAGCAACAATGCCACCTAAGATCAGAAATCTGGCCAAGGAGATTCTTAAAGATCCGATTGAAGTAAACATCTCAATTTCTAAGCCTGCGGAGCGAGTTACTCAAGTAGCTGTCTTAGCGCATGACCATCAGAAAATTGAGACTATCAAACACCTTCTTCGATATAATGATGTTCCAAGCCTCATCATTTTTGCTTCTAGAAAAATCAAAGTACGTGAAATAGCTAAGGCTCTTCAGAGAGAAGGAATGAACGCCAAAGATATTTCCAGTGACCTTGAGCAAAACACTAGGGAAGAAATTCTAAGAGAGTTTAAGAACAAGAAGCTGCCAATACTAGTGGCAACCGATGTAATCTCTAGAGGTATTGATGTAGACAATATTGACATGGTGATCAACTATGATGCACCAAACGACCCTGAAGATTATATCCACAGAATTGGTAGAACTGCCAGAGCAGCCACTGAAGGAGAAGCTGTTACCTTCATTAATGAAGAAGACATGTATAAGTTCTCCCGCATTGAGCAGATGATGGAACAAGAAGTGCGTAAAATTCAACCTCCGGCAGATCTAGGCCCAGGGCCAGAGTATAATCCCAAGTCGCGGGGCAGCAATCCAAGAGGTGGCAGAAAACCGTTCAGAAAAGGTAAGAGGAAGTAGAAAATTCATCAAAACTTGGGTTTATTTATAAGCCTAATAAGGAATCATTGAGACATTTCTGTTATGCTTATTGCATCGTCACTATGTATAGAAATGCTGAGTTTAAGTAACAATTGATCCGTTGTAGAATCAATGATATAGACCTGACTGTCTCCCTTTTTATAAACCCACTTTGCTTCTCTCATAAAATGGGCGTCTGCAGGGTGTAAGACTAAATAATTGACAGTGCCATCTGACCGAAAGTCATAAACCTGCCTGAAATGGCCGGGCGCAAAAGCTTGCATGTTACATGGCTTATACACGTCTTGACCTTCCTCATAAACATTGGTCCAGCAGCCAATAATCTCTGGCCTCTGTTCTTCGCAAGAGAACACTAGAACACCAATTGAAAAGAGTATAATCAGTATTCTCCCTATAGCTATTTTCAATTCCATTCCCATACCACATTAGACACCACTGACAATTAACAAGTTGTGAGAGCTATGAAAGAATAAAGGAGTGATTATAGTACGTGGATGGCCTATCATAAAGATATTCTACAAGTCGCTTACTGGAAAACCACACTTACAACAAAGGCCCTCTAGCTTGTGGCTCCATCATTTTGATTTTACGAAACAAACTAATACATTAGTTTTAAAATTAAACCAATAGTTAAATCAACCCTTATGAAAAAACTACCTTTACTCTTATTGCTTTGCATAGCCCTATATGCGTGCGATAAGTCAGAATTATTCATTGAGCCAAACCAAGAGATATCTGAAGCAATTGTAGAAGTCTCTGAAGTTAGCTCCTTAGATGAGGTTTTTATCCGTGTGGAAGAGCAACCTACCTATCCAGGCGGAATGACAGAGTGGTATAAACATCTGAGCAAAACCTTAAAGTACCCAGAAAAAGCGAAAGCTGAAGGAGTTGAGGGAGCAGTCTTCCTTTCCTTTGTAGTAGACAAAACTGGTGAACTACGCGATATGCAAGTAGTGAGAGGAATTGGCCATGGGTGCGATGAAGAAGCATTGAGAGTACTTTTAGAGTCTGATAAATGGAACCCAGGTAAGCAAAGAGGACGAGCTGTAAATTCTAGAATGCAACTACGCATTGTATTTAAACTACCTGAAGGAAGCTCAGGCCCGGCAACTTTAAGCCATGAAACAACGGAAGTTATTATAGAAACCTTGGACAATCAGTCGAACTAAAAAAATCAAGATTTCACGTTGAGCCTCTTAGGTCAAAAAACATTCAAGGTTAAAGCAAGTCTGATTTTCGGGCTTGCTTTTGTTTTTACAGTGAGTTGTAGAAATACGGTATCCACTTGGCACAAACCTTACAAATTGGTTAGCTACGACCAATCTGAAAAGAAACTCTATGAACCTGAAGATTTAGACTTGGTTTATAATGCCTCTCCTAGCTACCCGGGTGGAGCAACACGCTGGAATCAACATCTTAAAAACAACTTAAAATATCCACACGAGGCATACAGCGAAGGAATTCAAGGATCCGTTTTCCTTTCATTCAATGTTAAACACACTGGAGAAATTAAAAATGTGAGAGTCATAAGAGGACTCGGATATGGTTGCGATGAGGAAGCTGTTAGAGTACTACTTAATTCGGGTAAATGGAACCCAGGAACCCGAAACGGAGAAGATGTAAATTCTTCAAGCAACATCCGTATTGTATTCACACTAAAAGGTAAAGCCTAGAATTAATTCTTGCCATTAGACTCTATTAGTTGTTCTATGTTCAAATCCATTAATTAGCTTTAAGAATTAGGAACCTAGCCACCTATTTTTTAAACAAGCTGAAATGAACCACCAGACCTATGATCCTCACCCCGATTTAGAATCCATAGTAAAATGTTACTGGACACTAGAGGTTCCTGATGGATCACAAGCTCCAAAACAGCGCATTCTTCCCGATGGCTGTATTGAAATGTGTTTTATTCTAGGAGACGACATCAAGCGATTTACTTCAGAAACAGAGTTTACCCTTCAACCAAAAGCCTTTATTATTGGGCAAATAACAGCGCCATACTTTGTTCAGCCTACGGGCTATGTCAATTCATTTGCAGTCCGGTTTTACCCCTATGGCTTTGCTAACTTCATTCAAACTCCCATTAAAGATTTAGCGGATAAAGACACCCCTCTTTCTCAAATATTTCAGTCCGATGTGGTGTCAATACTTATAAAAGAAGTTGAAAATGCTTCATCTATCCAAGAAAGAATAGCGGCTGTGGAGAAGTTTCTATTAGACTTGCTGGCCTCTTCAAGTATTCAGGATGAAATTCTCAAATCTACCACAGACGCCCTTTATAATACTCAGGGAAAAGCATCTATTCACTCCATTTTGAAGGAAGAGCTCAGCAAAAGAAGAAAGCTAGAACGAAGCTTCTCTAAATCTGTCGGAATTAGTCCAAAGCAATTGGGAAGGGTTATACGCCTGCAAGCAGCACTCAAATTAATGCTAAACCCGAAAGGCCAAACACTTACCCAAATAGCTTATGAAAGTGAGTATTACGATCAGGCACACTTTATTAAAGACTTTAAAGATTTCACTGGCGTAAACCCCAAAGAGTATCTTTCTGATGATCAAATGATGCTTTCCTCAGTATTGTACTCAAAAGACTGAGTCTGTCGCATTTTTACAATTGCGGATATTCTATTCAGTGTAACTATGCCTCATATTTACATCGATAAAGCTATGAAAAACCTTTGGAGAGAATCTATCCTCTTAGTAACCATTAGCAGCCTTTTCTGCTTGATCAATAGTACCACTATCTCTAATCCGAAAACCGCAAATTCAGAAACAATGAACAATCTAGTCTCAATTGTAGAAATACCTGTAACTAATAATAACCGAGCAGTAAAGTTCTACGAATCCATTTTAGATATTGAAATCCAATCCATAGATATGCAGGGAACGGAAATGGGAATCTTCCCAAGCGATGGCCAGTCAGCATCGGTAGTATTAACGAAAGGCGAAGGCTACGAACCAGCTTCCAGTGGAGTTCTAGTTCACCTCAATGGAGGTGAAGACCTAGAGCCAATATTGAAAAAAGTGGAACAATTTGGGGGCGAAATCTTGCTCTCAAAAACCCTAATTGATGAAGAGAACGGATACTTCGCTCTATTTCTAGATTCAGAGGGAAACCGAATGGGCCTGCATTCTAAAAAGTAAGATTTATTGGGTAACCTGATCACTCCCCTCCTTTTTACGGAGGGGTTGATCTGTGATCAATTAGTTTTAGTTTCTTCTCTTTCTCTCAGTGCCCTTCTGATAATTTTACCAACATTAGACTTCGGTAATTCATCAACGAATTCGTAGTGCTTTGGTCTCTTATAACCTGTCAATTCTTCATGGCAGAATCCATCAATCTCTTCTTCTGTTAAGCTCTTATCTTTCTTTACAATAAAGGCTTTAACACATTCTGTTGAACGAGGGTCAGGAATACCAATAACGGCAACCTCGAGCACTTTTGGGTGCTCAACAATCACATTTTCAACCTCGTTTGGATAAACATTGAAGCCAGATACGTTGATCATATCTTTCTTACGATCAACAATTTTAAAGAACCCTTCTTCATCCATCAAGCCAATATCACCAGTTCGGAACCAGTCTCCATCAAAGAAAACGCCTTCATTTGATTGATTCCAATAGCCACTCATTACCTGAGGACCCTTCACACAAATTTCTCCGACTTCGCCTTGAGGCAACTTATTGCCCGACTCATCGAAAATAGCCAATTCGGTAGATGGCACCGGCAAACCTATTGTTCCTATTTTATGTGTTCCATCAAGCGGATTACAGCTAACAACAGGCGATGTTTCACTCAGACCATAGCCCTCCACTAAAGGAGATTGAGTTACTTCCTTCCATTTCTTAGCTACAAAATCCTGAACCGCCATTCCGCCACCAATGGCCCCTTTTAGATGACTCCAGTCTACCTCATTGATATTCGGTTGATTGAGCAAGCCATTGAAAAGCGTATTAACCCCTGTAAAAAGTGTAAAAGGATGTTTTTTGAGCTCCTTAATAAAGCCCGGCATATCTCTTGGGTTGGTAATAAGCACATTTTTTGCACCTGTGTGCATCATGAGCGTGCCATTCACATTAAGGGCAAATATGTGGTATAGTGGAATCGCAGTAATCATGATATCGCCTTCTTTTGGGTTCATAAAAGGCTTAAACCATTCTTTAGTGATAAAAGTGTGAGCCACTACATTATTGTGAGATAAAATAGCTCCTTTAGACACCCCAGTAGTTCCTCCGGTATACTGTAAAAATGCAGTGTCTTCACCAGAAATATCCACCTTAGTGTACTTCATTCTGGCTCCTTCTTTCAATACCGTTTTAAATTTAATGGCTTGAGGAATATTGAAAGATGGTACCATCTTTTTTACATACTTCACCACAAAGTTGACCAAAGTACCCTTGAGACCTCCAAGCATATCTCCTAGTTCGGTCACAATTACATGCTCTACCTTAACCTTTTTTAAGGCCTCTTCTAAACTATGAGCAAAATTAGCCACTATCACTACAGCCTTTACTTCAGCATCATGGTATTGATGCTCCATTTCTCGGTGAGTATATAATGGATTTGTGTTTACTACTATACAGCCAGCTTTGAGCGCTCCTATCAATACAATCGGATATTGTAAACAGTTGGGCATTTGAATAGCGATTCTATCGCCCTTCTTCATACCTAGCTTATTTTGCAAGTAAGCAGCAAAAAAGTCGGACATCTGATCTAGTTCATGGTAAGTAATGGACTTACCCATATTTTCAAATGCCTCTTTACTGCCGAAACTCTTAAAGGATTCTTGGTAAAGTTTAACCAGGTTTTCAGGTCTTTCCGAAGACATCTCCGCAGGTATACCTTCCGGATATCTTTTCACCCAAACGCGTTCACTCATCTTATTCTAAAATTGGCTAAAGCCAAATATAAAAGAATTGCAATGGCAAACGATTCCTAAGCAGGTAATTACTCGGAAATTTCAAGGTATTGATCTATTATTTTTCGTGTCTCTGGGTCTGAAGGAACAGTAGCAAAAACAGTTACAATATTAAAGTCTTTGTCTAGCAACAAATAACGAGGAATGGTAATTACCTTATAATCAGACAAGTCCAATCTGTTGATTAAATATTCTTTGTCTTTCGGTAAATCGTGCTTCTCCAAATACTTTTGCCATGCCTCCAAATCAGTATCTATAGATACAGGAACAAAGTGCACAGGCTTGTCTTTATAATCTTCTTTTAACTGCTCAAATGCTGGAAGTTCTGCAATGCACGGCCCGCACCAAGTAGCCCAAAGGTCTACATAAGTGAGCTGACCTTTAAAGTCGGAAAGTGGCTTTTCTTCACCCAAAGCATTTTTGAATAATACATCGAAAGCTGGCTCACCTGCTTTTAAAGCGGCATACTCTTTAAGTTTAGCATTAACCATTTCCTTATAGTCAAGAGCGTGATCAGCCGCAAGAAACTCTTTGGCCTGAACCTGCATTTCATTCGTCAGGCCATTTAGCTCCAATTGAGTCACAAAAGCTCCCATCTCGTCATACTCCGCCATAAAGGGTGTAAACTCTAAATGGGTGAAAATTCCGACTTCCTTCAAGTTGGCAGCAACCAATTCATGAAGCATGTCTCTGAAGTTTGGGTGCTTCATATACTCATTTTTCATAAGACCTTGGCTCATCACATTCAAATCATCTTTTATTCGAGCTAAGATCTCGGCTTTCTTCACTTCAGAGTACTCCCAATAGTCTTTAAACGAACCGTAAACTGGCATTGAAAGCAAAGTATTAAGATAGTCGAGCTTCAATCGCATTTCTTCAAGTGCCTTAAATTCACTTGAAGTCTGTAATGCTTGGAGTTGTTCTTTTCTTTCCTCTGTTTTGGATTGGGCAAGAGCTACAGTCTCTGCTACATCTTCACTCTTGAGGTTCCTCCCTCCTTCCAAATAAGAGCCACTTTTAGGGAATGCCACACCTGCCAAATAAACCTGCCAAGCAGCATTGGTTCCATTAAATACTGCTACTTCTGGATCTTTATAATCTACCTCCAGTTGAAGCTCATCTCCAGGACTGAGGTAGAGTTTATTCCTACCTAAAGAGTAATAAGTAGGCTCATTCAATTCGAACCTTATGTCAAACTCATTATCCTGATTGGTTTTTATGATGATATCCTTCCCTAAACCAAAGTCAGCTTCAAGATTCTGGGCACTAAGCACCTTGGAGGCATTTCCCCAGTTAATCAGTTTACCTTTTAACCAAACTTCATTGCTTACTGAATTTTCAGTTTTACACGAAACGAAACAAAGGCTTATCAACAAGTAGAATAATAGACTGGACTTCTTCATGAGGCAAAAAAATTGATGGAATAAAGAAAAACACAAAGGACTAGAAAACAAATGACCGACTCTTAAAAGTCAATTTAGGCATCCATATACTCTGCTCACTCTTTTTCTACCCACTAGTCTTCACTTGTCTACCGAAGTAAGGGGGCTTGTCTGTGGTGAGTACCTATCTTCCAAAGTACATGTTGTGCTAAATGCTTCAATATTAAGATCAGGCCGCCATACAACTGCGTCCTATAGGGATGTCAAAGACTCTAAGAGGACAAAATTCAGAAACGATGATCATAAAAAAAGGACTCCATTTCTGGAATCCTTTAAATGCTGTAGGAGAAGGATTCGAACCTCCACGGAGTGATTAGGCCGATTGGCTTTGTTTCAGAATCTCCACCCTCGAGAAAGGAGGGCACTCCCGATTGCTATCGGGAGCCTGTTTCGTCACCCTACAGTGTAAAGATGCTCGTCTGCTACCTGCAGAAATTCTAGACTTAAGGTCTTTAATCGAGCATCTTATAATCTTCAACCCTAAACTCTATTAACCGAATTCTCATATCAAGAACCTAAAGCTGTAGGAGAAGGATTCGAACCTCCACGGAGTGATTAGGCCGATTGGCTTTATTTCAGAATCTCCACCCTCGAGAAAGGAGGGCACGGCTGCCTGTTTCGTCACCCTACAGTGTAAAAGCTTTTCCAGCTCTCATTTATTCCGTTTGGATATGTTACAAATGTATAGCGTTTTTGATTATTATTGAAATATCATTAATAATTAGAATCATTATTTACATAATAATTAATAAATACAACCTATATTTGATAATTCAATAATTTAGACAACTTCAAATGGCTGATAATTACGAAATCGATAACGTAGACCTTAAAATACTGTCTCTGCTTCAGCATAACGCTAAAAAACCCTATACAGAAATAGCCAAACAGGCATTCGTTTCTAGTGGAACAGTCCATGTTCGGATGAATAAACTAGAGAAAATGGGAGTAGTAAAAGGTGCTTCGCTAGACATTAACCTCAATAAGCTAGGCTATTCGGTAAGCAGTTTTCTTGGAGTCTTCTTAGCTAAAAGCTCCTTGTACGAAAAAGTGGCTAACCAGCTTAAAAAGATTAAGGAGATTACTTCTATACACTACACCACCGGCAACTATAGTATGTTGGTTAGAATTTATGCCAAAAGCACAGATCATCTTAAGGACATCCTTCACGATAAAATTCAAAAAGTTGATGGTATTGAAAGAACTGAAACCTTTGTTATCCTAGAGGAAACACTTAGCAGAAGTATAGAGTTAGGAGATTAGAGGTTTGAACTATTGACAGTATCCATAAAGGATTGAAATTTCTCTGTCATGAAACCATTACTTCTATCAATAGGTTGTACCTTTGCAGCTAAAACCAGTCTAAATAAGATTGTATGAGTGACGATAATCAAATTCTTGAAGAGTTTACCTCAAAAGAGTACGAGTTCGGATGGACCGTAGACTTAGAGGCCGATGAAGCTCCAAAAGGGTTAAATGAAGATATTATTCACTTTATTTCCGCCAAAAAAGAGGAGCCACAATGGCTACTTGAATGGAGGCTAAAGGCCTTCAGAATGTGGCAGAAAATGGAAGAGCCCGAGTGGGCTAATGTGAATTACCCCAAGGTAGACTACCAAGACCTTATATACTATTCTGCTCCAAAGCAGAAAAAGAAACCAAAGTCTTTAGATGAGGTAGACCCAGAATTACTGGCTACATTCGAAAGGCTAGGAATTTCTTTAACAGAGCAAAAAAGACTCACTGGAGTTGCTGTTGATGCTGTTATAGATTCTGTATCGGTTGCTACTACCTTTAAAGAAACCCTTTCAGAGCTAGGCATTATATTCTGTTCGTTCTCTGAGGCAGTTCAAGAGCACCCAGAGTTGATTAAAAAGCATTTAGGAACTGTGGTTCCTCAAAGTGACAATTACTTTGCTGCGCTGAACTCTGCGGTATTCTCAGATGGATCTTTCTGCTACATTCCTAAAGGAGTTAGATGCCCGATGGAACTATCTACATACTTTAGAATTAATGCCGCCAACACAGGCCAGTTCGAAAGAACTTTGATAGTTGCGGAAGAAGGCTCATATGTAAGTTATCTTGAAGGGTGTACAGCACCTCAAAGAGATGAGAATCAGCTTCACGCTGCCGTAGTTGAAATTAAGGCCGCCAAAGACGCGGAAGTAAAATATTCTACCGTTCAAAACTGGTACCCTGGTGATAAGAATGGTAAAGGCGGAATCTACAACTTCGTAACCAAAAGAGGTATTTGCGAAGGTGATAACTCCAAAATTTCATGGACTCAGGTTGAAACCGGTTCTGCAGTTACCTGGAAGTATCCTTCATGTATTCTTAAAGGAGATAACTCACAAGGAGAATTCTACTCTGTGGCGGTAACTAACAATTATCAGCAAGCAGATACAGGAACCAAAATGATTCATATTGGCAAAAACACCAAGTCTAGAATCGTTTCTAAAGGAATCTCAGCAGGGTACTCGCAAAATAGTTACCGTGGACAGGTTCAAGTGATGAAGCGTGCAACTAACGCTAGAAACTTCTCACAGTGCGACTCATTATTAATGGGTGATAAGTGTGGAGCTCATACCTTCCCTTATATAGACATTGAGAATAGTTCAGCACAAGTTGAACATGAGGCCACCACCTCCAAAATTGGAGAAGATCAAATCTTCTATTGCCAACAAAGAGGAATAGATGAAGAATCTGCTGTAGCGTTAATCGTAAATGGATACGCTAAAGAAGTATTGAATAAGCTACCTATGGAGTTTGCCGTAGAAGCCCAAAAGCTTCTTGCCCTGACCCTTGAAGGTTCAGTTGGATAATTAGAAACAACTTGTTCAAAGTTCAATGTTTAAAGTTTAATGTTGAGAATGGCAAAAGTTGAAAGGTTTGAAGATTTAAATGTTTGGCAGGAAGCAAGAATGCTGGCCAATGATGTTTACAAATCAATTCTTTCAAACGACTCCATTCGAGACTATCCTTTAAAAGATCAATTGAACAGGTCATCGGGCTCAGTAATGGACAATATTGCTGAAGGCTTTGATAGAAAAGGAAATAAAGAGTTCAGACAGTTTTTAACTGTGGCGCATGGCTCAAATGGAGAAACAAAGTCGCAGTTATACAGATCTTTCGATCGTAACTATATAACTAAAAACCAACTTGATCAATTTTTGAAAAGGGTAGAAAACATTTCAAAAATGATTAATGGGTTAATTAAATATTTGAATAAAACAGAGTTAACAGGAGCTAAGTATAAAGTAGAAGAAGAAGCCGAATTTTACGGACTAGAAAACTTTGAACTTTGAACCTTAAACGTAGAACTGATATATGTTATCAATAAAAAACCTACAAGCTAGAATTGAGGAGAAGGAAATCCTTAGAGGTATCAACCTTGAAGTTAAACCAGGTGAAGTACACGCCATTATGGGGCCAAACGGCTCTGGTAAAAGTACATTAGCCTCAGTTTTAGCAGGAAGAGAAGACTACGAAGTAACTGGAGGAGAAGTGAACTTCGATGGTAAAGATCTTTTAGACATGGATGCTGACGAAAGAGCAAGAGAAGGTGTTTTCTTGGCTTTTCAGTACCCTGTTGAAATTCCAGGAGTAAGCACTACCAATTTCATGAAAACGGCTATCAATCAGGTAAGAGAGCACAAAGGCGAAAAAGCCCTTGATGCGGTTTCTTTCTTAAAGTTGATGAAAGAGAAAATGAAGCTCGTAGAAATTGACCAATCTCTTTTAAGCAGATCTCTTAATGAAGGCTTCTCTGGTGGTGAGAAGAAAAGAAATGAGATCTTCCAAATGGCAATGTTGGAACCAAAGTTGGCTATTCTAGATGAAACCGACTCAGGACTTGATATTGACGCTTTAAGAATTGTTTCTAACGGTGTAAATGCATTGAAATCTAAAGACAATGCCACCATTGTAGTAACTCACTATCAAAGATTGCTAGACTATATAGTTCCAGACTATGTACATGTTCTTTATAAAGGAAGAATTGTAAAGTCTGGCGGCAAAGAGTTGGCACTAGAGCTAGAAGAAAAAGGTTACGACTGGATTAAAGAAGAAGCTGAAGCGGCAGTTTAAGATGAAGAAATTCGCAGGACAATCAATCATAGACAAACTCTCTGAGCGATTTGAGGCCTCTAAGCAAGAACTAACCAGCAATTCTACTATTGCAGATGTTCGTCAGAAGGCACTGAATCACTTGGTAGAAAACGGACTACCTCATGCAAAAGCAGAGGAGTACAAATTCACCAACCTTACAAAAGCCTTAGAGAAAAACATAAGCTTCGAAATGAACACTGAGCGTGTTTCAGTTTCGAAAGAAGATGTTGAGAAATTAAGAATTGAAGGATTAGACGCTTACTACCTGACTTTCATTAACGGAGAGTTCAACTCAGAATTTTCTGACGAAGTAACAGAAAGCGGAATTAGCTTCTCCCCTCTTTCTGCAGCTATTCAAGAAAACAATCAGCTTGCTGGCAAGCTTTTCGATAAGCTTTCAAAGAGTACAGAAGATGCCTTCGTAGCTATGAATAGCCTTTTAGCTAATGAAGGAACTGTTTTAGAGATTTCCGCAAATAGTGAAGTTTCAAAGCCTGTTTTCGTTCAATACATCAATACAAAATCTTCAGACATTCATGCCAAAAACCTCATTGAGGTTGGGGCGAATGCCAAGGTTACGGTAATTGAAAAAGTTGACACTTTAGGTGCCGAACCAGGCTTTAGCAATATTGTAAATGAGATCAGCGTAGCTACTGGTGCAAATGCCAAATTCTACAAGATTGAAAACGATACGGATACATCTTATCACATTTCCAATATTCACGTTTCTCAAGACAAAGACAGTACATTCACTTCTAACACTGTGGCCCTAAACGGTGCAATGGTTAGAAATAATCTGGATATAAAACTTGAGGCTGAGGGCTGTGAGGCCTATATGAATGGACTTTACCTTCTTAACGGTAAAACTCATGTAGACAACCACACTATTGTAGACCACATGATGCCAAATGCTTATTCAAATGAGCTTTACAAAGGCATTATGGACGATAAGTCTAGAGGAGTATTTAACGGAAAGATTTTCGTTCGTAAAGACGCCCAGAAAACAAATGCTTTCCAGTCGAACAAAAACATTCTTTTAACAGATGATGCAACGGTAAACACCAAACCTCAGCTAGAAATTTGGGCTGATGATGTGAAGTGTTCACACGGATGTACCACAGGCCAATTAGATAAAGATGCACTCTTCTACCTAATGGCCAGAGGTATTAAAAAAGACAGAGCTATGGCAATGTTGCTTCATGCTTTTGCCAGCGATGTTATCGAAAACCTCGAGTTAGAGCCTATTCAAGCCTATGTCGAGGCGATTATTACTAGCAGATTAGAGAAATAATATGTCCGATACTTCAGTAGTATCAAACACACTAGATATAGAAGCCATAAGAAGCCAATTCCCTATCCTTCACCAAAAGGTGAATGGTAAGCAATTGGTTTATTTGGATAATGCCGCAACCAATCAGAAGCCGCAAAGTGTAATTAACGCTTTGGAGCATCACTATGCTGCAGATAATGCTAATATACACCGAGGCATCCATACTTTGGCAGAAAGGTCTACTACCGCTTTTGAGGATACTCGGAAAGCAGTACAGGCTTTCATCAATTCCAACGAGGTTGAAGAGATTATCTTCACTAAAGGAACTACGGAGTCTATAAATCTGGTAGCCTCTTCTTGGGGAAGAAAATATCTAAATGAAGGCGATGAAATCATCGTTTCTGGGTTAGAGCATCATTCTAACATTGTTCCTTGGCAGTTAATTGCTGAAGAAAAAGGGGCAAGAGTTAGAGCTATCCCAGTGTTAGATAATGGAGACCTAGATATTGCAGAGTTCAGTAATATGCTCTCCAATAAAACCAAACTGGTAGCTGTAAACCATGCTTCTAATTCTCTAGGTACAATCAACCCTGTCCATGAAATTATAAAGATGTCTCATGAAGCAGGTGCGAAAGTATTGATAGATGGGGCACAAGCCTCATCACATCTTACAATAGATGTTCAGGCTTTAGATGCAGACTTCTATGCACTATCGGCTCATAAAATGTACGGCCCAACAGGAGTTGGTATTCTTTACGGTAAGCGTTCACTGCTAGAAAAGATGCCTCCATACCAAGGTGGTGGAGAAATGATCAAAGATGTTTCTTTTGATAAGACCACCTTCAATGACATCCCTTATAAGTTTGAAGCTGGAACCCCCAACATAGCCGATGTTGTGGCTTTTAAAGCAGCTATTGACTTCATAAATGACCTAGGAAAAGAGAACATTGCAGCCTATGAGGAAGAGCTTCTCTCCTATGCTACTGCTCAATTGAATGAAATTGAGGGAGTAAGAATTATAGGTCAAGCGCAAAATAAGGTAAGTGTAATCTCCTTTGTGGTAGACGGCATTCATCATTTCGATTTAGGGATGTGGATGGATGCTAAAGGAGTTGCCGTAAGAACAGGACACCACTGCACACAACCTCTAATGGATAGATTCAGCATTGAAGGAACTACTAGGGCCTCTTTTTCTGTTTATAACACCATAGCGGAGATAGACATTTTCGTTGAGGCATTAAAAGACATCATCAAGAAACTGAAACCATGAGTCAAAGTATTCAAGAAGTTCAGAATGAAATAATTGAAGAGTTTTCCATGCTCGATGGAGACATGGAAATGACTATTGGTTATGTGATGGAACTAGGAGAAACCCTAGAGCCTCTAGAAGAAGAGCAAAAAACAGACGATAATATAGTTAAAGGCTGTCAGTCTAAAGTTTGGCTAGACGCCAAACCCAATGGAGATAAAATCCATTTTAAGGCAGACAGCAATACAGCCATCACAAAGGGCTTAGTAAGTATATTGGTTAGAATTCTTTCTGACCGTACCCCTCAGGAAATTGTTGATGCAGACCTATTCTTTATCGATAAAGTAGGTTTGAATAGGTTTATTGGTACTCAGCGTTCAAATGGTCTTGGAGCTATGATTAAACAGATGAAGATTTACGGCTTAGCTTACACTGCAAAAGCAAACTAAGCAAGGCCCACATAATCTTTCATCTATTCCTAGAACCATAAAAAATAGAACATGAAAGTATTAGTAATAGGTGCATCAGGAAGAGTTGGACAAAAATTAACTTCAAAATTACTCGAGGCTGATCACCAAGTAGTTGGTACCACTAGAAAAGACGAGAAACTCTTTGAGGCCAACAACTACTCTCAGATAGCATTAGATCTTGAAAAAAGTGCTGAAGATTTATCTAATGAAATACCATCGGATGTAGAAGCGGTTTATTTCGTATCTGGATCTAGAGGAAAAGATCTTCTGAATGTAGACTTGCACGGAGCCATTAAATCTATGCAAGCGGCAGAAATGGCTGGAATTAAGAGATATGTGATGTTAAGTACAATTTATTCTCTTCAGCCAACTGCCTGGGATACTTCGGCAGACTTATATGATTATATGATAGCCAAGCATTATGCTGACCAATGGCTGATTAAGAATACGGACTTAGACTATACCATTCTTCAACCGGGTTCGCTCACTGAAAATGCGGGTACTGGAGAAGTAGAATTAAAAGTCCAAGAGCATGGGGAGAATCCTATAGAAGACGTTGCCGAGGTTCTGTTCGGTCTTTTAGACCTAAAGTCTTCTTTCAAAGAAGTAATTCCTATGAGAAGCGGAGATACTCCAATAAAAAATGCTCTCGCTAATTTGTAATTTCAGCGGCTGGAGTTTCAATTTGTAACTTGAATGAATAGAAAATGGAAAACGGTGTAAAAGAAGGACTTAGAGAAGAGGTTGTAGCAGCAATTAAGACTGTTTATGACCCTGAAATTCCTGTAGACGTATATGAGCTTGGATTGATTTATGAAATCAATGTATACCCAGTAAATAATGTTTACATTCTAATGACCCTCACCTCTCCTTCTTGCCCAGCAGCAGAAGTACTTCCAGATGAAGTGAAGGAAAAAGTAAAGGCAATTGATGGAGTAAATGAAGTAGAGTTAGAACTTACCTTCGACCCACCGTTTACTATGGACATGATGTCTGAAGAGGCTAAACTAGAGCTTGGCTTCATGTAGATTAGTTTAAGGTTCAACGTTTTATGTTCAGCAATCATGAGAACTTAAAGCGCAGAACCAAGACTTTAGAACTTAAAACATAAAACTTATAAAATATGTATCCAGAGCATTTACTAGTTCCATTTAGACAGGAACTAACTGAAGCGGGTTTTAGCGAGTTAAAAACAGCTGACGCAGTAGACCAACATTTTAAAGACCATAAAGGCACAACCCTTATTGTGATCAATTCAGTATGCGGCTGTGCAGCAGGAACTGCAAGACCAGGTGTTAAAATGGGCTTAAAACTAGCCGATAAAAAACCTGATAACTTAATGACTGTTTTCGCTGGTGGAGATGTAGAGGCCACTGCAAAAGTGAGAGAGTATCATTTGCCTTACCCTCCTTCTTCTCCTTCTGTTGTTCTTTTCAAGGATGGTGAATTAGTTCACATGGTAGAGAGACATCATATTGAAGGCAGAACTGCTGAAGTAATAGGTAATCACTTAGCAGATGTGTTCGAAGAGCACTGCTAAAAAATATTATCTTTTTATACATACAGAAAATAGTTATTCAAATACACTTTAAAGATTACCATCTCTTAAATGAGAATAATTGCTACAAGACCTCTAATTAGGGTATTGTTATGTTCCACAAAGTTGTTTATCATTGAATAACCTAAACATCTGAAGTACTTAAAAGCACTCAGAGCTAAAGCGAATTCCTTTTTTGGAATTCGCTTTTTTTATTCCTTCTCGGTACGCTCATATAGAAGAAATAAAAAGGGCTACCTTTCAGCAGCCCTAAGATTTCCATTTCTAACCTTTACTTTAAATATCTAATCGATAGTATTTAGAATTTCCATATGCAGTAAGAAAATCACTTGCATTTAGTAATCTTCGTAGATGTTTGTTTTTATACTGACGAAGTTTTGTAATTGGAGCCTCTAATAATAGCTCATCATTAGCATCGTAAATTTTAATGATTGAAAGCGTTGAAACCTCTTCGAGCAAACCATCTTCATCTAAAAGGAAGGACTTAGTACCTTCTTTTACATCTAGCTCTTCCTTAACTAAATCTATCAGCTGACGAGCCTCTTCTTTTGTCAATTTTGCGCCATCAATTTCATGGGCAAAAGCCGTTGCACCTATAGCTACCAAAACACCAATCGTTAATATGACTTTTGTCCTGATGCTGTTCCATTTGTTTAATACTATTGAGTTCATGACCTTGTTGTTTAAATTTCGAGTTTTGTATTAACCGGTGACCAAACCGATTGTGCCATTTAATAGCCAATCAGCATGCCGAAATTAATAAAACACTCATTACCAAAAACTTAACTAATTCGTTAACACTCGTTAACTTCTCAATTTGTACAAATCCGAACACAACTGTCACATAATCAATACAATGAAACATTTTGATTGAACAATCGTCACTCAAAAAAAATAAACCCCGATTCTTTTCAGAACCGGGGCCATTCCTCCAATTAAGTAAGATTGCACTTTTACTCAATTATGATTGTATGAAAAAAGCTCCTGCCGTCTGCAGTAAACTGAATCTCATATTTGCCTTTCGATAACTTGGAAACATCGTATCGTTGCAGTCCCCTATTAGACTTATCAATACTTTGTCTGTACACCGACTTACCAAACTGATCTTTCATATTCATTTTATAACCGCTGTGATCATCTCGTAAGAAAATTTTCATCATATTTTCAGAAACCCTCACAACGGGCTTTGCATAGACCTTTTCGCTAGATGAAATAAACTCTGCGCTGCCTTCTGAAACATTAATAGAGCGAACCTCTAAAGTCTCAGAGTTATCTACTTCTAGCACTAGCTCTCCTTTTTCAAGCAGGTCTAGATTGAAAATTTTAGAGTAGGTATCATTATCTACCTGATCCTTAAAAAGCAGCTTTCCACTTTGGTTCCATAATGTGACTTCCGTCCCAATTTTTACATTGTTCATTTGAAGTACTACAGACTTAGACTTAGCAGTCTTTAGTGTAATTTCTCTTTCCTTTTCATTTGCAGTAGCTAAGAATCCGCTAGCCAATAGTATTAGGCCAACAAGTACTTTTGTAATTTGATTTTTCATGTTTGTTGTTTTATTCCGATTCTCATCGGATTGAGTTTTGATCTATTTTCAAATTCACTGGTTTTGACCTTTCAGCGAATTCTTACTCAAATGAACGTGGAATTAGATGTGTGTTTGTCATGGTGCAGTAAACGAATGTCACAAGATGTCATAACTCATAGAGGAGTTGTCAGAAAACCAAAACAGAGCCAGCTATTGCTTCTAAAAACAGCAATCAAATACTTTTCAGATGGCAGAAGTAGCTTCAAGGCTCATTAAACCTAAACCTAATGGTTTTCCCTCCTTTTAATCTAGATTTGAACAATAAGTGGAGCCGATTTGAGAGAGAAGGAAAGAGCAGCAGTTCATAAAGTAGAGTGTAATGAAACCAAAACCTTAGATTAAGGTAATGCTGGATCAATATCTACAGCCATAAAAAAAGGTGTCACAAAATGACACCCTCTTCACTATTACAATATTTTAACTAATCTTAATAGAATAGCTTTAAGGTTCCGTTTGCTACTTCTGCTAAAGGTAGAGTCTCGTCTGCTGTGTTTTTCGCACTAAACTCAAATGTAGCTTCTATGTACTTGTCTGTTTTATTGTGCACAACAATATTTAAATCTCCTTCAGCTTCTAACGGAACATACGTATTCTGTCCTAAGCTTGAATTGTTTACATCTAAAAAAGCATCCCAAGTTGTACCATCATATCTGTAAACATTTGGTGTTACATCTTCTGGTATCTTCAGTTCAAACTCAATATTACTTTGAACCGAATTCATAACTCCTAAGATTGTTATAAATCCCCCTGAAACAGAAGTCGTTATAGAGTTTGGAGCAAAAGATTCTCCATTTATATCTGCTATAAATATGCGATCTATACTATTTCCTCCTCCGGGAGGATTAACCCCATTATCACTACTACATGAGAATATAGTAATACAGATCAAAGCCAAAAAAATACGAGTTACTTGAACCTTCATAGGATATGCGCTTAAACTCTTAAAAGTTACTTTATTTCCAAACATCGTTAAATATACTAGACATACTACAATTCGTAAAGATTTTTTACCTAAGGTTACTCTCCCAATCCAACATCATCTTCTCAACGGCAATAATTCCTGACAGCGTTACCCCCGGAATTCCTTGACCAGGGTAAACGGTATCTCCTACTTGGTAAGCCTTATGACCATCTAATCGAGCATCTAGCATTTGCCACGGCTTAATTTTAAGATACTGTGGATACCCACCAACAAATCCCCATTTTCTGCCTGTCCATTTTACCCAAGACTTTGGACTTGAAGAATGCATAAAGCGAATATTCTCCTCTAAAAGAAAGTCGTTTTTAACCAGTTCCTTAATTATTGCCTCTTCTACTTTTTGGTTATCAATAATGTGATTTTCAGGGTCTGGTGAATGAGTACTTATTGACATAACCATATGGCCTGGCTCGTCCGCTCTCGAATTATCTTCTGCATGGCTTAGACTTATAAAAAAAGATGCTGACCCCGTTTCTGGAAGTAAATCAGGCAAATGAATTTGATGATGTAGACAGTCGAAGTTTTTATGTGGAACGAACCCTATCCCCATCTGAAATGCACTATTCAACTCCTTAGATTGCATTAATTTAGATGACAACTTTATGACCTTTTCATCTTCAAAAAGGTCTATTGTATTATTAATAGGAATTCCAGAAATTAAATATTCGGATTCATATTCCTCTTTAGAAGTGCTTATCAAGTATTTATTATTAGACTTTCGAATGCTTGTAACGGCTTGCCGATAAACTACCTCCCCTTCCTTGCTCTCCAAATATTCTACAAGTGGAGTAACTAGATTTAGTAGTCCTCCATCGATATAATAATTAGGATAGCAGGTATAGCATAATGCAGTGGCACCAAAAAGAGCATTCACCTCCTCCATATGATTTTGTGCTGTAATTAAAAGCTGCTCGTTCACAAACTGAACAAAAGATTCATTCTTGTGAAGATTGTACTTCCTTAGTAAGGCTTCGACAGAAATAAAGGAATACTTCAAGTTTGCTACTTGACTCCATGAAACTGACTTGATAGCCTGAATTAAATCTTTTGGCTTAGAGGGCGGAAATGCCAATTGAGCTAAAGAATTCTTCCAAACAAAATCACTTATGGCAAAACACTCATTCCAAAACTGCCGCTGCCCTTTATAACCAAAAACTCGCTCGGCCTCATCTACCCAACGATTTAAATCTTCATACCTGTTTACTGCTTCTCCCGACTTTAAGTGGACCTGCATGGGTAACTCTAGCTTCCTAGCCGGAATATTTAGGCCTATCGTATCTAGTACATATTGTAGGGGCATGCCCTCTCCTAACCCTACTAAAGTGGTTGCTCCAGCCTCAAAAACATAGCCTTTTCGCCAATATGAAGTGGTACAACCACCTGGTTGCCAATTTTGCTCGATAATCCGAACTTTTAATCCTTTATTTGCAAGTAATACGGCTGAGGTTAAAGCCCCCATGCCAGTACCGATAATTAGGACATCTGATTTTTTCAATGGCCTCTTCGTTTGAAGTTTTGTTTAATTTATTTTTCAGAAAGTTGAACAAAATTAAATAACTGAATGTTCGGTACACGATAAAGAAAAGTAGTAAGCAAACTTCTTACTCAAGTATAAAAAGACTTCAATGAAGGTAGCGGTTTTTAGAAAGGAGCATTTCAATGCTGCTCATCGATTACACAACCCTAAATGGTCCAAAGAGAAAAACGAGTCCATTTTTGGTAAGTGCAACAATGAATATTATCACGGTCACAATTATGAGCTAATCATAAAGGTTTCGGGAGAACCAGACCCTGACACTGGCTATGTTTATGACATGAAGGTGCTTAGTGATATGATCAAGGACAATGTGACCGACAAATTCGACCACAGAAATTTGAATTTGGATGTTGAGGAATTTAAAGACTTGAACCCTACGGCTGAAAATATTGCTGTAGTGATCTATAATATATTGAGAGACAAGATTGAACCTAGGTTCGATCTAAAAGTAACTTTATATGAAACAGAAAGAAACTTTGTTGAGTACCCAGCTTAATGGATTGACCGTGGAAGAGATTGGTGACGAACACGTGGGTACCTCTTATGATACTCCTATGAAGGCCGATGCCTTTGATATGGACGATGAGCTTAAAATGAACCTTATTGAGGATAAGTTTAGAGACATTATGGAAATAATGGGGCTTGATTTAACTGATGACAGCTTATCGGGGACGCCAAAACGAGTAGCCAAAATGTATATCAAGGAGATCTTTAGTGGCTTAAATCCTGCTAATAAACCTAAGGTAGCACTCTTTGAAAACAAGTATAAGTACAACGAAATGTTGGTGGAGAAAGACATCACTTTCTACTCTAACTGCGAGCATCACTTTGTTCCTATTATTGGCAAAGCACATGTTGCATATATTTCTACAGGCAATGTAATTGGCTTAAGCAAGATTAATAGAATTGTAGAGTACTATGCCAAAAGGCCTCAGGTTCAGGAAAGACTTACGGTCCAAATTGCCAATGAATTAAAAGAGGTAATGGGCACTGAAGACGTAGCTGTGGTAATTGATGCAGAACACCTATGCGTTTCTTCAAGAGGTGTTAAAGATGTTAACAGCAGTACAGTCACTGCCCAATTCCATGGTAAGTTTAAAGAAGAGGCTACACGTAGAGAATTCTTAGGATACATTAATACTAAAAAGTAATGAAAGACAAGACCATTTTAGTTTTTGGGGCAAGTTCTGGCATTGGTAAGGCTACTGCCCAAGCGTTGATAGACCAAGGTGCTAATGTAATTTCCGCATCCAGAAGCAATCCTGAAATTTCTGGTCTTGAACATCATTCATTTGATGCTACTGATAAAAATGCTGAACTGGACTTTATTCCTGAACAACTCGATGGCTTAGTGTATTGCCCTGGCACCATCAATCTGAAGCCTTTTAATCGAAGCAGTATTGAAGACTTTCAGTCAGATTTAGACATCAACCTATTAGGAGCAATAAGAGTTCTTCAGGCTTCATTCAAGAGCCTTAAAAAATCTGACTCAGCCTCTGTGGTACTCTTCAGTACTGTGGCCGCCAAATTAGGGATGAACTTTCATTCTAGCATAGCCACTGCCAAGGCAGCAGTAGAAGGGCTGGGAAAGTCACTAGCGGCAGAATGGAGCATGCATGGAATACGTGTAAATATGGTAGCTCCTTCTCTTACCGATACTCCATTAGCCGAGAAGCTGCTATCTACCGATGACAGGAAGGAATCATCCAATAAAAGACATCCAATAGGCAGGTATGGAGAGGCCAAAGACCTTTCTGAAATGGTGGTATTTCTACTAAGTGAAAAGGCTTCTTGGGTAACGGGGCAAACCATTGGTATAGATGGCGGAGTGGGCTCCCTGAAGCCATAAACTCAGGATTTAAGGCTCAATTAATCGGTTCAAATATTTAATTTTCAAATAGTTAAACTACTGCTACAGCCCTCCTGCCAATAAGGTTCTTTTTTCTTCCATTTCTGAGGTCGTCTGTTATCTTTGTGCGACTTAAAAAAACTAAGAACCTAATTATGTCTTATCTTATTTATGCAGTTCCTGTCCTAGGACTGATCGGATTATTGGTGATGATCATCAAAGCCAAGTGGGTAAACAAGCAAGATGCAGGTGACCAAAAAATGCAAGACCTTGCCAAGCACATTAGAGAGGGAGCACTTGCCTTCTTGAGTGCTGAATACAGAGTACTCGCTATTTTTGTGGTTATAGCTGCCGTGTTACTCGGAATCATCTCTCAAGTAGTAGACACTACTCACTGGTTAATTGTTGTTGCTTTCGTAATTGGAGCATTTTTCTCTGGCTGGGCCGGAAACATCGGTATGCGTATAGCCACTGCTGCTAACGTAAGAACCACTCAAGCTGCTAGAACAAGCTTGGCAAAAGCATTAAAAGTATCATTCACAGGAGGTACCGTAATGGGCCTTGGTGTTGCAGGTTTGGCCGTTTTTGGGCTCAGCCTTTTGTTTATTCTTCTGTTCCAATTTTTTATGGGTGGAGAATGGACTACTACCGAAGACATGACCATTGTGCTTGAAGCCCTTGCTGGTTTCTCACTAGGTGCTGAGTCAATTGCTCTTTTTGCACGTGTAGGCGGAGGTATTTACACTAAAGCAGCCGATGTGGGAGCTGACCTTGTAGGTAAAGTTGAAGCCGGAATTCCGGAAGACGACCCTAGAAACCCAGCCACTATTGCCGACAACGTAGGTGATAATGTGGGTGATGTAGCTGGTATGGGTGCTGACTTATTCGGTTCTTATGTTGCTACTGTTCTAGCATCTATGGTTCTTGGTAACTATGTAATCAGAGACATGGGCGGATCAATTACTGATGATTTTGGTGGAATTGGCCCAATTCTTCTGCCGCTAGTTATTGCTGGTGCAGGTATCATCTTCTCAATCCTAGGAACTTTAGTGATCAAGATTTCGGATGAGAATGCCAAAGAAGCACAAGTTCAGGCTGCATTGAACAAAGGAAACTGGGGATCAATAATCCTTACTGCGATTGCCTGCTGGTTCTTAATTGATATGTTACTACCTGCAACCATGCAAATGTCGCTCTTTGGAGAAGGAATAGTTGAAATCACTTCTGTTAGAGTATTTGGTGCTGTTGTAGTCGGTTTAGTTGTTGGTGGACTAATTTCTTATATGACTGAATTCTATACTGGTTTAGGTAAAAAGCCAGTTATGTCTATCATTCAAAACTCTTCTACTGGTGCAGCAACTAACATCATTGCTGGCTTAGCTACAGGCATGAAGTCTACATTCGGACCAGTTATTCTATTTGCTGGAGCTATATGGGGTGCTTATGAATTAGCTGGTTTTTATGGAGTAGGTATTGCTGCATCGGCTATGATGGCCACCACTGCAATGCAATTAGCTATCGATGCTTTCGGTCCAATTGCTGATAACGCAGGTGGTATTGCCGAAATGAGTGAGTTACCTGAAGAAGTTAGGACTAAAACTGATATTCTTGATTCAGTAGGTAACACTACAGCTGCAATCGGAAAAGGTTTTGCTATTGCGTCTGCGGCTTTAACCGCCCTTGCCCTTTTTGCTGCTTACGTTACATTCACTGGTATTGATGGCATCAACATTTTCAAGGCCGATGTACTTGCGGCTCTATTTATAGGTGGAATGGTTCCTGTAATTTTCTCTGCATTAGCTATGCAATCTGTAGGTAAAGCAGCAATGGAAATGGTTAAAGAAGTAAGACGTCAATTCAAGGAAATCCCTGGAATACTTGAAGGAACTGGCAAACCAGAATACGACAAGTGTGTGGAAATCTCTACTAAAGCATCAATTAAAGAAATGATGCTCCCTGGAGCAATCACAATCGTATTCCCTATCATCATCGGATTCGCTATGGGACCTGAAGCGTTAGGTTCGTATATGGCAGGTGTAGCCGTTTCTGGTGTACTTTGGGCTATTTTCCAAAACAATGCCGGTGGTGCATGGGATAATGCTAAGAAATCTTTTGAAGCGGGTGTTGAGATTGATGGAGAAATGACTTACAAAGGATCAGATGCTCACAAAGCAGCCGTAACTGGTGATACAGTGGGTGATCCATTCAAAGACACTTCCGGTCCTTCAATGAATATCTTGATCAAACTTACTTGTTTAGTAGGTTTAGTAATTGCTCCAATCTTGGGTGAAATGTACGGTACTGGTGGACATGGTGACGATAGACACGTTGAAACTACTCCAGCTACAGAAATTCAAGTTGAAGCTACTGAAGACTTGATTACAGACGCTGAGTAGTTCGACTAAAAAAATATAACAGTAAAAGGCCAGATTCTTACGATTCTGGCCTTTTTGTTTATACTAATTCAACTTACCAATATCTAATCTCTATACTCAATTACTCATATCTTAAACAAGTAATAGGGTCTTGTTCAGCGGCTCTTTTAGCTGGTGTTATACCAAATATAATCCCAACCGTAACTGCCACACCAAAAGATAGGGCAATAGAAGAGAAATGGACTAAAGTTGGAATATCGGCCAAACTACTTATACCTACTGCTATAGACAAGCCAAGGATAATGCCAATCATTCCTCCGCTAAAGCTTATCATTACAGACTCCAACAGAAATTGATAGATTATATCTGCCTTGGTGGCTCCTATAGCGAGTCTTAAACCTATTTCCTTTATTCGTTCTAAAACTGAGGCCAGCATAATGTTCATAATCCCTATTCCTCCCACCAAAAGAGAGATTCCTGCAATACCACCTAGTACATAATTAAAAATATTTTTTGTGCGCTGCTGTTGCTTCAATAACAACTCGGGTATGGTTATTTCATAGTCTACCACCTGACTGTGCTTTCGCTTTAATAACTTAGAGATTACCTCAGCTATAGAACTCATCTTTTCAGAATCTGAGACCTTAATCACTAACCTATCTAGCTGATGGTAATTCTGAACTTTGCCCTCGGCACCATTCCCCATACTATTTCTCATGGCCTCTTGAATAGCGGCATTAGACACCATAGCTCTATTTTCATATCTCAACAATGCGGTACTTAATGGTGTGTAAACATCCATATTGTAGTCTCGTATTCCCAGATTAGAAATACTCTTTTCCGATATAAGCCTTTCTTCTAACACACCTATCACTTGGAGCCAATGCTTTCCAACCTTCAGGTACTTTCCAATAGGTTCTTCACCATTAAAAAACTTTGCCGCTATTGATTTGCCGATAATACATACTGGCTTACCTAAATTGAAATGCTCTTTATTAAAGAACTTTCCATTAGCCAACTGAAATGCTGCAATATCAAAGTAGGCATTTTCTACCCCCACCAACTTAGAGCTTCTATGAAAAGCCTTTCTTGAAATTGAAGTTTCAATGATTACCTCCGGGCTCACTTCTTCTATTCCAGGTACAATACGCTTAATACTTTCAACATCTTGAAAATTTAGTCCTATGGATAGGTTTTTCTCTTCTTGGGCTTGCCCACCACCATCAGCAGAAGTTAATTCACCTTCAGACTGTTCTATGATTGGTGTAACCACTATGTTATTAACACCAACCAGCTTGATCTGATCCAGTATTTCCTGTTGCGCTCCAGCACCTATAGCCAGCATGGCTATTACTGCTGCAACTCCGAAAATAATGCCCAAAGCAGTTAACAACGAACGTACTCTGTTGGCAAATACTGCTTCCGTAGCAATTGCCATATTTGATAATAGCTGCTTTAACATCATTATCTGTTTTGAGCTATAGACTGTTGTTTCGATATCCTGCTAAGGACTTTATCTTCAGCCCCAGAAGGATCTGATAAGTACACGTTTTGACCTTCCGAAAGCCCTGACTTTATAATCACTTGATCGGAATTGGAAATCCCTAATTCAACCTCTTGCTTAATTATACCTAAACCATCTTTTACAAGTACGTATGTTATTGAATCTCCTTGGCTATGAACCGCCTCTACAGGGATAAACATGGCTTCTTCAACAACTTGAGCCACAATTTTATTGCTGGTAGACATACCTGGCCTCAATGTGGTATCCGACTCATTAATTTCAACCACTACTTCAAAAACCTTAGAGTCCGAATTAGGCCTCTGCTGCCCCATATTTGCTACGCTCGTAACTTTCCCAGTAAGTCTTTTATCTGGAAAGGCGTCCAAGCCAATCTCCACCAATTGCCCAGAACTCACTGTATTGATATCTACCTCATTAATGTAGGTTTTAGAAATCATGTTTGTAAGGTCAGGTAAGGTTGCTACAATAGGATCAAAAGAAGCTACCCTTCCTCCTTGAGCAATCTTTGTACCCCTCCAATCCCTTCTATATATCAGCATTCCAGCCTCTGGAGCCGTTATTACAAATTGATTGGAAATTTCTTGAAGGAACTCTACCCTTCTTCGGTCTTCCAACATCTCAGCTTCGGAAGCTTCAACAGAAGCCTTTGCCTTTTCAAGTTGAAGCTTATAGTTTTCTTGCGCTTGATTATACCTTTTTTGTGCCCTATCCAACTCCATTTTCTTCTCTTGAATAGTGGCCGGAGGCTCATATTGAGAGTTGTCTAGAACCAGTTTTTGTTTGTCAATCTCGAAGAGCATGTTCTCCATTTCATCCCTAGCCTTCCTTAGAGTCATTGCGGTATCTAACTTAGATTCTTTAAGCTTAGATGAACTAATAGTATAATCACTATTAGCTTGCTGAATGCGCTGGCCTAGCTCAGATTGATCCAGTCGTGCTACATAATCACCTTTGGCAACTACGGTTCCTTCGTCTATAATATGACTAATTGTAGTCTCCCAAATATTCGCTTGCCGCATGCCATCCGGGCCTAAAATGTTTACACTGTTTTTAGCATAGAGCTCACCACTTGCTGTAACCTCAGACCGAAATAGACCAACTTTAACGGCAGTAAGCACTTCGGTTTCAGCAGCGGAACTTTTATTAACTTTAGTAATGAAGAATATGACCAGGGCAATAAATACCCCTGCAATAATAGTGATTGTGCGTTTTTTCATGAGTGGTTGACATTTTGAGTTAACTATAATAATAGTTTGTATAATGGTTAAATCAAATTTATTCAAATGATTTTAACATTATTTACAGCCTATTATTATATGGTTGGTAGATTACTTCTAATGATGAACTCAGCTGGAAAATAGTTTAGACTACATTCAGGATTCTTCCTAAAAGCCATTAGTTAAGATAAAAGGCTTCAGCCACTTCCATAATCTCATACATCGGTTGTAGCTTTGCCCTTAATGAATTATCTATCAGTTGAGAACCTATCTAAGACTTTCGGAGATAGAACAATATTAAACCAAGTTACTTTTGGCGTAGCTCAAGGCGAAAAAGTGGCCCTAGTTGGTGTAAACGGATCTGGAAAATCTACCCTACTCAAAATTCTTACAGGAATTGAAACACCAGATTCTGGTCAAGTAGTTTTCAAAAACGGCATAACGGTTAAGCACTTATTACAAAATCCAGAGTTTTCGAAAGGACAGTCTGTTTTAGATGCCGTATTTGATGATAATAATCCCGACCATGCTATTCTAAAACAGTATGAAAAAGCCATGCTCAGATCCTTAACGGGGCAGGAAAATCACGATGAGATTCAGCAATTAATTGAGCAAATAGACTCCAAGAACCTATGGGACTTGGAGAGCCAAGCCAAGCAAATTCTAGGTAAGCTGGGCATACACGATCTTCAACAAAAGGTACAATTACTCTCTGGTGGCCAACAGAAAAGAATTTCACTAGCCTCTGTTCTCATTCAAAAACCAGACTTACTTATTCTAGATGAACCAACTAACCACTTAGACATAGATACCATTGAGTGGCTAGAAAAGTATTTGAGTGTGGCCAATATGGCTCTAATTCTGGTTACTCACGATAGGTACTTCCTAGAACAAGTCACTAATAACATTCTTGAGCTGGAGCTTGGTAAAGCTTATTCTTACCAAGGCAACTATGCTTACTTTTTAGAGAAGAAAGCCGAGCGAGAAATCAATGAAGCGGCATCTATTGATAAAGCTAAGAACATTTATCGTAAAGAATTAGATTGGATTCGTAGACAACCGAAAGCCAGAGGAACCAAGGCTAAGTACAGAGTAGATGCATTTCAAGAAACGAAAGACAAAGCCTTCAGTGCTCAAAAAACCAATGAGCTAGAGCTAAATGCTCAAGCCTCAAGACAGGGGAAAAAAGTACTAGAAATAGCTCATCTAAGTCATGGTTTTGGCGAAAAAAGCCTGATCAAAGACTTCAGTTACACTTTTCAGAGAAAAGATAGAATCGGAATTGTAGGGCCAAATGGAAGTGGAAAAACCACCTTTATCAGGCTTTTGATGGGCGAAATCACGCCTAATGCTGGAGAAATTGAACAAGGCCAAACTACTAAATTCGGTTATTACAGGCAGGTAGAAGAAAGCTTCAACCCTGAACAAACTATTATAGACTTTGCCAAATCTATTGCCGAGGTGGTGGAAGTAGGCAAAGGCCGAACCATTCCGGTTTCTCAGTTCCTTACCAGATTTCTTTTTGCCCCAGATGTTCAATACAAACCCATTGGTAAACTAAGTGGTGGTGAGAAAAGAAGGCTTCAATTACTAGAAATCCTTATTCAGAGTCCGAACTTTCTGGTATTAGACGAACCTACCAACGACCTAGACCTGATCACTTTAGGCACACTTGAAAACTATCTCGAAGGTTTCGATGGAAGCTTAATCATTGTATCGCACGACAGATACTTCATGGATAAGCTGGTAGATCACCTTTTCGTTTTCGATGGCTCCGAAAATATTAAAGACTTCCCTGGCAATTATACTGACTTCAGAAATAGTATTCAGGATACCCCTGCTCCTAGCCCTAAGGCTTCAGAGTCAAAAAAAGACAAACAAAAGGAACCAAAAGAACGCAAAAAGCTTTCATTCAAAGAACAACGAGAGTTTGAGCAATTAGAGGCCGAAATACCAAAACTGGAAGTGGAGAAAGCCAAACTAATTGAGCAGATGAATACTGAGACCGACCATGAAAAGCTAATGGATATCTCAGGTAAGGTCGAAGCCATTACCGAGCAGTTAGATGAAAAAGAACTGAGGTGGTTAGTGCTCTCTGAAATTTCTTAACGCATGGCTGTTATAGAACTCATTAACGACCAGGTGAGCCTGGTTGCTGAGACAGACAAAACGGTTTTAGAAAACACACTGGCTGCGGGTGTTCCACACACACATGCATGCGGTGGCGTAGCTCGCTGTTCAACCTGTAGAATCTATATTGAAGAAGGGATGCAGAATGTCTGTGAAAGAAATGAGAAAGAGTCTGTTTTAGCCAAACAGCTAGGTCTATTAAAGCAAGTAAGACTCGCTTGTCAAACTAAAATAAAGGGAGATGTAAAAGTTAGGCGCTTGGTTTTAGATCAAATAGATGAGGAAATAATTCTTAAGCAAGACGTAGACCACGCTGCCAGAAGTCTGGGTGTAGAAAAGGAAGCCTCAATTCTCTTCGTAGACATTGCCGACTACACAGCATTTACCGAAAAAACACCTCCATATGATGTAGTACACATTCTGAATAAGTACTTCTACATTGCTGGCAACATTATTAAGAAATACGGTGGTAGAATAGTTGACTATTATGGCGATGGTTTTCTGGCCATCTTTGGAATAGACGACAACCCGAACCATGCCCAAAATCTGATGAATGCGGGCTTCGAGCTATGCGAAGCTATTGATAAATTCGATGTTGCCGTCCACGACATAATAGATAGTGATTTTAAAATCAGACTTGGCGCCCACACAGGTAAAGTCATTTGGGGAACCATAGGCATTGAAGGCATGCAGAAAGAAGCCGCTATTGGAGACACCGTAAACATGGCTAGCCGAATAGAACAAGCCAACAAAACTCTTAATACCAGCTTTCTAATCTCTTCAGATCTGTTTGAGAAACTCGAAGGTCAATGCCGTTGTCAAGAAAGCTTTGAAATTGAAGCCAAAGGCAAAAGCAAAAAAATCAGAGTCCACGCTGTTAACCGACACCTTGTTAGGTGAATTAGGGAACTGGTCAATTGGTTTGTACCCCAGCCCTAAAGGGTGAGTGGATATAGTTTTGTCACAAGAACTGAATCTATGGGCATCCCTTTAGGGAATGAGGGTAGTTTGTAAATTGGTCATTAGTGAATTAGTTATTAGTGCACAGTGCTCAGTGTTTCGTACTTGGTACGTTTTAAACCCTTACAACCAAAGCCATATTAGCACGCCATTGCGAGGAGCAAAATGAACAGAGTGAAGTTTTGAGACGTGGCAATCTCCCTCTTACCTGAAATTACTATCAAACAGTAATCCTTAGAAAGTATAGATACCTAAAGGGGAATTGGTGAATTAGTCATTCGCATTAGTGAATTAGTTTTTGGTGCTCGGTGCTCTGTACGCTAATCATCCTCAGAGTCTCCTGAAAGGGACTCTGAGGAGGGTCAAGATCATTCATCAAAGTCCTCTGTGAGAGACTCTGATGGTGGTACTATGTCCGTAATCATTCAGTCTCTCTTTTTACCTCGACCACAGCGGAGAGGCCTGTCAGGTAGATATGGAAACTGGTTTTTGGTGCTCGGTGCTCAGTGTTTGGCAATTGGTAGGTTTTAAGTCCTTACAACCAAAACCATCTTAGCACGCCATTGCGAGGAGCAAAATGAACAGAGTGAAGTTTTGAGACGCGGCAATCTGTTTGTTCCCTTAAGCCACTATCAGACCGTAATTCCGAGAAAATATATGAGCCTAAAGGGGAATTAGTCATTGATCATTAGTGAATTAGGAATTAGTGCTTGGTGCTTAGTGATTTAGTTTTTGGTGCTCGGTGATCAGTACGCTAATCACCCTCAGAGTCTCCTGAAAGGGACTCTGAGGAAGGTCAAGATCATTTATCAAAGTCCTCTGTGAGAGACTCTGGTAGTGATAGTGGTCTGACCACTGCCCATAACTCCGCACAACTTAACACCAACACTTCCCAAAATCTAAAAACCTTCTATTACACTACTCTTGCAATTAAGCCTGTAAATATCTTTCTTGATAATAGAAAAACACACGTCCTGACAATACTCATGTGCTTTTCTGGAAGACAAAAATTCCCAATAGCCATAGAATAACAATGATCATCGGGAATGATTAATAAATTATATGATTTATATCGGCCATAAAGGTGGCAGATAGCCAACCTTAGTCACCATACCTGCACTATATGGAAGAACCTACTCAAAATATTGTTGAGGGAATTATCAAAATTGCTAAAGCAATTGACCATGGGAAACTCAAGCGTTTGCTTGAAAGGTTAACCGAATACAAAAAATCAACTGAACTTAATAATACGGACAGATTTGACGAACTCATTTTAGAAATTAGTAAACACCTCCCTGACGACTATGCTCGCAAGCTGAAGTCTATTGAATTCTATAGTGAAACCGAAGATTTTTCGAATGACGATCTACCATTTTAACTTTTGAAGATGAGTATTCAAATGATAGAAGGATCAATTGATCGAGCGGTGGCCATAGTCCAAGATCACATGTTTAAACAGGAAATGGATCAGTCGAACCCAGATGATCTTAAACTGTTAAAACTGTTACAATGCCGTGAAAACAATCCTGATTTCGAAATTGAACTTGCTCAGATGATTTGCGGTGAGGATGATAACTCATTCCCATATCGCAGCTCCTACTATCTAACAGCGTTTTTTGAACGGTTAAATTTATCATTTCAACATGATGGAACCACTCGAAGATATTGGGTTGAGGGTGTTCTCAAACAACTCGATATAAGGCAAATATCTCATGTAATTAGTAAAGGATTGTTCTATAAAAAAGACTTTAAAAAGCTTCCCAAGAAACATAATGCCTCAGTTGAAGAAACATATGCAAAGGCGATTGAAGAATTCCAACAATTTATTTCTGAATCTATAAAAGCAAATGAAGAATTGGATTTGGCTCACCTTCTGAACATGAACGTGAACACAGATCTTCTTTTCAACCAAGAAACTAACACAAAAGATACAGAGTTGAATGACCTCATTAATGAAGCAAAAAGACGCTTCCTTCATCCTGATGATAAGCAAATAGCTCTTGAAAAAATTTGGGACGCATTTGAACGTATCAAAACTTATTACGGAACGGACAAAAAGGAATCATCAACTCAGCTAATATCTGCAATTGCTACAAACCTCAAAAAGGAAGAATTCGAGACAGAATTTCTAACCTTAACTAAGATTGGGAACAGCTACAGAATTAGACACCATGAAACAGACAAGAAGGAATTAACTGACTTACATCAAATTGACTATTTATTTTTTAGAGCATTAACACTTATCGACCTTTGCCTTTCTAAAATCAAGCAAAACGGTGACTAACAAGGACTAGCACGAATTCGCTAACTGCCACTTTACTAGCTTCACCATGAATCAGCCGCTGGAAATGGTTTGCGCTTTCTATTAACTTCAGCTCGGAGTTTTTTTCATCTTTTTGAACGCAGTGCCATTATGATACTTTGGAAGCACTGGCAGATTCACTAGTTTTATCTGAACTTGCCAAGCTCGGGGCGTACTCCTATTAGCTTTACATTGGTTATTTATCCGCATCTTCCAAACCTTCTCCCCTCAATTCCTTTTAATTATATATGACCACTAAAACGTTGATTATTCTGTTCTCCTTAGTGCTGCTAACCTACACGGTCAGTTTTATTAAGTACATAAAATACCGAAGCGACAGAAAGAATAACCAAAGCAGAATGCTACAGCTTCCACTGTTCCATGCTTTTCTTATTGGTCCATTGTTGTTCTTTATGATCAATCAAAACGAGCGAAGAGAGAAACGCAGATTTTTAGGCGGAAATAAAAGACGGTTTTCATAGCCATTTCACAACTCCCTTCATTCAAATCCGTCTAGTTCAGAGTCATTTGAACTCTTTTGCCTTTTAATCCATTGGCCAATTATGAATCAAGAATTCATCAACAAACTATACATCAGGCAACAAGCCTGCCCCACCTGTCCATCTCCTGAAGTAGTGGCAGAATGGTTCAACGAACTCTTGAGCACACTTTTTCCAGATTTCTCTAAACAGCAATTCAACTCACAGAAAGAATTTGAGCTTCATTTTGAAAAACTCAAGCTTCAATTAGATCAAATTCTTTCTCGAAATCCTATCAAGGCTGAGGATGATATTGAAGAAGTAGCCGATAAATTCTTTGAGTTACTACCTGCCATTCACCAACAAATGGAGCAAGATGTTACCGCCATGTTAGAGGGCGATCCGGCAGCAAAAAGCAGAACAGAAGTAGTTAGAACCTACCCTGGCTTCTTTGCTATTTCGGCCCATCGCATTGCCCATGCTTTGCATCGTTTTGGCGTTCAACTAATTCCACGGATCATCTCTGAATACGCCCATAGTAAAACAGGAATTGACATTCACCCAGGCGCCAGCATTGGCAACTTCTTCTGCATAGACCATGGAACTGGTATTGTAATTGGAGAAACCGCCATTATTGGCGACCATGTGAAAGTTTATCAGGGCGTTACACTAGGTGGACTAAGTGTAGACAAGAAAGATGCAAAGGTAAAGCGCCACCCAACTATTGAGGACAATGTAGTACTCTATGCTGGGGCTACAATTTTAGGTGGAAAAACGACTATTGGTCACGATAGCATTATAGGTGGTAATGTATGGCTTACTCATAGCGTACCACCATTTAGCAAAGTGTACTACCAGGCCCAAATGAACAATAGCGAGGGCGAAACCGATATCATTATTTTTAAAGGACATACCGCATGAACATAGAGCAGTTAATTGGCAATACGCCATTGGTTGAATATAGGCACCTGAACACAAACCCGAAAGTTAAAGTCTACGGAAAGCTGGAAGGCAACAATCCTGGTGGAAGCGTGAAAGACCGTGCGGCTTATGGCATGATTAAAGGCGCATTAGACCGTGGAGACATCAAAAAAGGTGACAAACTTGTTGAAGCTACTAGTGGTAACACGGGCATTGCCCTAGCCATGATTGCCAGTATTATGGGGGTTGAAATGACTCTCATTATGCCTGACAACTCTACTCGAGAACGAGTTTTGAGCATGGAGGCCTATGGAGCAAAAGTGATCCTTACCCCTGCCAAGCAAACCATAGAATACAGTCGCACATTGGCAGAAAAAATGGCCACAGAAGAAGGCTACTTTATGCTGAATCAGTTTGCGAATGAAGACAACTATGGCCAACATTATAAAACCACAGGCCGAGAAATATGGAATGCAACTGAGGGCAAAGTGACGCACTTTGTTTCAGCCATGGGCACTACAGGTACTATTATGGGCGTTTCTCGCTACTTAAAAGAGCAAAACCCTGAAGTGCAGATTGTAGGTACACAGCCTACCGATGGTTCAAGTATCCCGGGTATTAGAAGATGGTCGCCAGAGTTTCTACCAAAAATATTCGAACCCCACAGAGTTGACCGAGTGATAGATGTAAGCCAAGAAGAAGCCACTATGATGACTCGTAGAATGGCCAAAGAAGAAGGCATTTTAGCCGGAATGAGCTCTGGTGGTGCCTTACATGCCGCACTTAAGCTCGCGGAAGAAATTGAAGAAGGCGTTATCGTCCACATTGTTTGCGACCGTGGTGATAGATACTTAAGCAGTGATTTGTTTGGGTAAAGGTAGACATTAGACGTTAGACCATAGATACTAGACATCGAACTCATCCTCGATTGCATCGAGGATGAAGGGAAGGTCGGTTTGTAACCGAAATAAGACACTGTTCAATCTTGCTCCAAGCCGCTTCTTTAGTTTCAGCATCAAAGATGCCTTTCTCGTCAGTCCTCGTTATAAACGATGACTAGTAAAACTATAGATTTCAGACGTCTGACTCTAGATTTTAGTCTCATCCTCGATTGCATCAAGGGTGTAAGAACAGTCGGTTTATAACCGACCGACTTCTAACTCAACGTTCAAGAAGGTCGCAACATCTGTAGCCACTAATTCTCAGCCTTATCCAACAATGCCTTTAGGTACTGCACATTATACTGTACTGTCAATATAAAGCTGTGTAACCCTTTGCTAGGTCCCCTTTCGGTTCCAATAGTTTTTAAGCTAACATTAAAAGCATACTAATCATGGAAGCTGGTTATATTAGTATAGTCTTATATTAACGAGGCCACAACCACAAAATGAAGAATAGACTCCTCTCTTTTATATTTCTTTGCTTAACTCTATTTTCTTGCAACCAAGCAAATACAGAAAGCCAAACTGTTCAGAAAAAAACTCAACCGCTACAGGGAGAATCTATTGTTTATAAGAGCGAAACACTTTCAGTAGTGAAGTTATCAGACCATACTTACCTACACATTTCTTACTTGGATACAGAGGCTTTTGGTAAAGTACCCTGTAATGGCATGTTCATCATATATGAAGGTGAAAGTGTAGTTTTCGATACGCCAACTAACTCAGAAAATTCTAGAGAACTTATCAGGTTTATAAGTTCGGAATTAAAAAGTAAAATAGTAGCTCTTATTCCTACACACTTCCATGAAGACTGTATAGGAGGCATTGATGAATTTGATGCTCACGGCATCACTACATATGCTAGCAAAAGAACTATAACATTATTAAATGACAATAAGTATCAGTTTAACGTGCCTATAAATGCTTTCAGAGATAGTCTAGAATTGAAGTTAAGTAGCGAGACGGTAGTGACACATTTTTTAGGTGAAGGCCACACTGAAGACAACGTAGTCGGGTATTTTTCAAAGGATAAAGTTTTGTTTGGAGGCTGCTTGGTTAAATCGGTTGGTGCTAGCCAAGGAAACTTGGATGACGCAAATGTTGAGCAATGGTCAAAAACCGTTGCCAATGTGAAAGCCAAATTCCCCGAGGCAAGTATAGTTATTCCAGGGCATGGAAAAACTGGCAACACGGCTCTTTTAGACTATACCATTAAACTATTCAATGATAAATAAAATTGATTTGCCTTGCTTCCATCCTGTTGAGGATGTCCGAATGATTACTCCGCAACCTTCAGGTACCAAGTACAAGTACCGTTATCCATTTTTCACTTCTAACACAAGGTCCCAGAGGGACGTTACATCAGTAGCTACGAATCTCCAGCCATACCCAACAGTGCCTTTTAGGTACTGCAGGTAATGTTATGTACCTAAAGGCACATCAATATAGACCGTAAAATCTTTAACCTACCGATATGTAGTTCCTAGCGGGACAAGAGTTTCGATTTATTCAGGGCTCTAATTGGTATATATGTCTACCCACAAAATACTCATACTCAATTGTATCCAAGATTTAAAAAATCTTGCTTAGAACTGGCATACGCAGCTCCGTGACCCTTGTTGGTGTTCTCAACAAGCCTAACAAAGGCTGTTGAAATGTTAAATTACCACAAAACTCATTGTGTAGACTGGCAATGATTTGCTTGTGCTCTTCCAAAGCTGTTTCTTCAAAATAAAACCACACCAATGAGGGCCATATTTACTATTCTTACCCTGAACCTAGTAGTAATCAATTTACAGGCTCAGAATTACCAGAAAATCACTTTTGATTCAAGTACAGCCGATGGCTATTATCTGGCCGTTGAGCCGGAATCGGACGATATACTGGGTGTTTTGGTGCTGCTTCCCGGTTTTGGCCAAACAGCCGAAAGCATCTTCCCTGAGAGTAAAATTCAAAATGTAGCTTACGCGAATGGCATTTTAACCATTGCGATAGCTGGAGGACAAAAGCTATATGCTGATGAGACAGTAATTAAAAAGCTCGACTCAGCATTTGAGCACGTTAAATCGAAATACAAAGTAGACAAAAACCAATTCGTAATGGGTGGTTTCTCTGCTGGTGGCACCATTAGTTTACGGTATACCGAGCTTTGTGCAGAGCTTGGTCAAAAGGCGGTTATTCAACCACAAGGGGTTTTTAGTGTCGATTCGCCAGTTGATTTATTTCACATTTGGGACTACTTTCACAGAGAGTTGAAAAAAGACTACTCTACAGCCGGAACAGGAGAGGCCAATTTCGTTTCTAATATTATGCTTAGTGAAATCGGAGACCCAATCAACTCGCCAGAGAACTACAACAAACTGACACCATTCAATGCTAACCTTGACCAACCCGGTAATGAACGATTCTTACAAAATACAGCGGTAAGAGTTTACCATGATGTTGATATTGTTTGGCAGCTAAAAAATAGAAGAAGGAGCCTTTTCGATACAAATGCACTGCCATCTTCCGAAATGATCAACAGGTTATTATTAATGGGAAATGAAAATGCGGAGTTTGTACCTGCCAATCAACCAGGCTATCGAAGCTCCGGATTAAGGCATCCGCATTCATGGTCAATCGTAAATGAGGTTGAGCTTATTCAATGGGTACAGCAGCTTTTGAAAAACTAACTCCTTTTTCTCGCTCACTACTGACATAAGGCTGTCACTTACCCTTACTAACATTGCCACAAAGTGAGCCATGACTGAGAAATCCCAAGCAACTTTTCACCCAAAAAACAAAGCCGAATGGAGAGCATGGCTGAGCGAAAACCATCAGTCAGAACAGTCTATTTGGCTAGTTTACTATAAGTCTTCAAGCAATAAACCTTCACTTAGCTGGAGTGACGCAGTTGACGAAGCACTTTGCTTTGGGTGGATAGACAGCACCAAGAAAACCATCGATAAAGAAAGCTACATGCAGTATTTCAGCAAACGAAAACCAAATAGCATGTGGTCTAAAATCAACAAAAAGAAAGTGACCCAACTCATTGAGGAAAATCTAATGACAGATGCCGGTTTTCAAAGCATAGTCGTTGCAAAAGAAAATGGTTCATGGAATGCATTGGACGATGTTGAGGCACTGATAGTCCCGAAAGACCTAAAAGAAGCTTTAGCCAGCAACCTAGAGGCTATGGTATTTTTTAATGGACTTAGTAATTCAGCCAAAAAGCTGTTGCTGCATTGGGTAACCTTCGCCAAACGGCCTGAAACGAGAAAAAAACGGATTGTAGAATTAGTCGAAAGCGCTAGTCAAGGCCTTAAACCCAAACAGTTTAGGTAAGAAGTTTAATAAACTAAGTTCAACTGTACTTCATATTTCAAAATGGATGCTTATTAAATGATTACTAGCTCTCAAGGTGGAACTAAGTACCCTCCACAACACGTTAATCGCACCTATTGATTTGAAAAAAAGTAGATATGAATAAAAGTTATCCGAGGTCATTTTCGCATATAGGCATTACCGTGCCCGACCTTAAAAAAGCAGTTGAGTTTTATGAAGAAGTAATGGGCTGGTACCTGATTATGGCTCCTTCAAAGATTCAAAAAGAAAGAGATACAGCCATTGGCCAGATGTGTATTGATGTTTTTGGCGAAGACTGGGAAGAGTTCGAGATCGCACATATGTCCACTTCTGACGGAGTAGGTATTGAGCTATTCTCCTTTCCTAATATGTCTGAAGAAAAACCAGAGTTTAACCCATTCAACACAGGTCTATTCCACTTCTGCGTACAGGACCCAGACATTGAAGGTTTAACAGAAAAAATCGTTGCCAAAGGTGGTAAACAGAGAATGCCAATTCGTGAGTATTACCCAGATGAAAAACCGTATAAAATGGTTTATGTAGAAGATCCATTTGGTGTAGTATTCGAGATTTATTCTCACAGTTATGAGCTCACTTACTCTTCGGGAGCATACCAAGATTAATCGAATTTTAAGGCTTCACTAAAAGTGAGGCCTTAATTTTTTTGAGCTCTATTAGTCATCGTTTTAAACATTGACCAGTAAAACTATAGAGTTCAGAATTCGGACATCAAACTCATTCTTGATTGTATCGAGGGTGCTTGAGTAGTCGGTTTATAACCGACAAAAGACACTTCTCAATCTTGTTCTAAGCCGCTTCTTTAGTTGCTGAATCAAAGATGCCTTTCTCGTCAGTCCTCGTTATAAACGATGACTAGTAAAAATTTAGATTTCAAACGTCAGACTCTAGATTTTAGTCTCATCCTTGATTGCATCGAGGATGACAGAACTGTCGGTTTGTAACGGACAAAAACTAACACAAAGTCCCAGAGGGACGTTACATCGGTAGCCCCAAATCTACAGCCTTACCCAACAGTGCCTTTAGGTACAGCATGCTATGTACCTAAAGGCACATTCAAATATTATCACCACTCAATAGCTACCTATTTTAAGTCCCTAAAGGGACATAAAACTTATCCTCGATTGTATCGAGGGTGCTTTGACAGTAGGTTGGCAACCCACTGCATGATGTTTAGACAGTATAGAGACCGGAAATTGTGTTAGTCCTTCCCTACTATGTGTTAACCATTAGGAAATTAGCTAGTTACCTTTGAGTAAACAAAAAGGAAAATGAAAGTAGCAATTATTACAGGGGCTAGCTCAGGCATGGGCAAGTCTACCGCACATATACTTCACAAAAAAGGATACACGGTTTATGGCGCAGCACGCAGGGTAGACCAAATGAAAGATCTAGAGGAAAAGGGGATGAAAACAATAGCCCTAGACCTTACCAAAGATGATTCAATTGTAAATGCCGTTAACCATATTCTTGAAAAAGAAGGCAGAATTGATGTTCTCATCAACAATGCTGGTTATGGTTCTTACGGCTCGGTAGAAGATGTTTCTATAGAAGAAGCCAAGCGTCAGTTTGAAGTGAATATGTTCGGATTGGCTCGCATTACTCAGCTTGTTCTCCCAGTTATGCGCAAGCAAAAAAGCGGGCGCATAGTGAATATTACATCTGTAGGTGGAAAAATCTATACACCTTTTGGCGCCTGGTATCATGCCACCAAGCATGCTGTTGAAGGCTGGAGCGATTGCCTGAGGTTGGAGGTAAAAGAGCATGGAATAGATGTAGTGGTTGTAGAACCAGGGGGAATAAAAACCGACTGGGGAACCATAGCCGCTGAAAATCTTCAAAAGACTTCAGGAAATGGAGCTTACGCAAACTTTGCCAATAAGGTAGCCAAAGGCATGAAGCAAATGTACACTGGAAATCAGCTAACCGATGCCGATGTTCTAGGAGAGGTAATGGCAAAAGCAGCAACTGAATCGAACCCAAAAAAGAGGTACGTAAAAGGCTACATGGCCAAACCTGCTATATTTATTAGAAAATGGTTTGGCGACAGCATTTTCGATAAAATGATTATGAGCCAATTCAAATAACTAATAATGCCAAAGCCGAACATGCTCCACATTTCATCCATCAGCCGATTGCATGAATTGGCTGGATTCGACAAACCCTCACATCCGCTAATAAGCATTATTAATGTGGCAGATTGGGAGATTACGGAAGAAATGTTGGAGCTAAAAATGACTAGCGATTTGTACAGCATAGGCCTCAAAGATAAAAGCTGTGGCCTGCAGTACGGTAGAAATCACTATGACTTTGATGAAGGGGTTATGTTCTTCACTTCACCCAATCAGGTGCAGTCTGTGGAACAAACACAAAAACGAAATGAAGTTCAAGGTTGGATGCTTTTCTTTCATCCAGATCTGATTAGAAACACAGATCTAGGCCGGAATATCGATAACTATAGATTCTTCGATTATGAAGTACATGAGGCACTCCATCTCTCAGAAGCCGAGCAGGCAACTATCACCAATTGCGTAAAACTGATAGAGCAAGAAGTTGGCGAACGAATTGACAACCATAGCCAAACTGTCATAGCCTCTTCCCTCACCTTGCTTCTGGATCTTTCTCAGCGGTATTATGCTAGACAGTTTAATACGCGTTCGGCACAAAACAACGATTTACTCAGTCAGTTTCAACAGCTTTTAAATCAATACTATCAGCAAGGTTTATTAAGCGAAAGTGGTGTTCCTAGCATTGACTATTTTGCCGAACGCATTAATCTTTCGGCTAACTATTTAAGCGATGTTCTAAAGAAAGAAACGGGGCAACATGCAAAAGATCATATCAATAACTTCATTATAGATAAAGCGAAAATCCTCTTGTTGAGCGAACAACATTCTATCAGCGAAATAGCCTATTCCCTCGGCTTTAATTACCCGCACTACTTCAGCCGACTATTCAAAAGCAAAACCGGAATGACGCCTCAAGCTTATAGGCAGGTGGATTAATTCAACACCAAACCCCTTGGTTTTGCACCATTTCTCTTACACTATTGTTACCCTTGCAAACCAAGCAGATAGGTGAATCACAATAATCAGATTTTTGAGTTCTTCAACAGCAAATTCCCATTCAATCAGGAAGGGCTGACTGAGTTTTCTAAGGCTTTCAAAACCAAAACCTACAAAAAGGGTAGTTTGATTGTAGGCAAAGATGAAACGGAAAATCATCTGAGGTTCGTCAGTCAAGGCATTGTTCGCGAATATTTTGCCCATGAAGAGCGAGAAATGAACACTCAGTTTTATCTGGAAGGAGAATTTACTACAGACTTTCATTTACTGCTTAACCAAGGTAAAAGGCGTAAGTATCAGGAAAGCCTTACCGATACAACAATTAAGCAAATGGATAGCGCAACCTTCTACGAGTTTATGGTGCGCTATAAATGTGGGAAAGAGTTTGTAGACGAGATATTCAGCCAAAATATAATGCTAAGAGAACAAGAAGAGTTCAAGCATTTCAGCCTCACTCCAGATGAACTTTATCTCGATTTGTTAAACACCAAGCCCGAATGGCTACAGCAAATACCGCTTTACCATATTGCTACTTATTTAAGAATGACACCCGAAACATTGAGTCGTATTCGCAAAAGAAATTGATTTGAATCAAGGCATTTGGCAAGCCTCGCTTTGAACTTTGCACAAAAAAAGAAATGAAAGTTCATCATCTCAGAAATGCAACCTTAGCCATAGAAACTCAGCGTCAGGTAATTTTGGTAGACCCTATGCTGAGTAAAAAGGGAACGAGTGCGCCATTTACACTTTTTAGGTTCAAGCCAAGAAAAAACCCTCTGGTAGACCTACCTGCAAACGCTTTTGATATACTGGAGAAGGTTACGCACTGCCTCATCACCCACCTTCACCCTGACCATATTGACGATGAAGGCGTGGCCTTTTTAAAAGAAAGAAATATTCCTGTGGTGTGCAGCGCTTTAGATGTAGCCAAACTGAAGAAAAAGGGCCTTAACGTTACAGAAACCCTAGAATATGGAGAAACAAAGCACTATTTGGGTGGAAGCATCTCTGGAGTGAAGGCTGTACATGGCTACGGCTTTGTAAAGCACATTGCGGGCAATGTTATGGGCTACCATTTGGCTCTTCCTGATGAAAAATCAATTTACATTAGTTCTGATACCGTTTACACCGAACATGTAGATAAGGCATTAAAACAGTACAAACCAGATATTACTGTTTTGGCTGCAGGTATGGCTCAGCTAGATTTTGGGAAGCGCTTACTTATGAATAGCGATGACATAGTGATGTTTGTTCAAAACTCTCCCAAGCATGTTTTTGCTAATCATATGGAATCACTCAATCATTGTCCGAATACAAGAGCAGACCTCAAAAAACTCTTAGAGAAGCATGGGCTTCTGGAAAAAGTAGACATTCCGAACGATGGTGATTTTGTGAGTTATTGAGTGAGTAAATCACTTAGGTGTTTTCAATAAGAAGAAGCCGTCTCAAAAATAAGTCGTCATTCGAGGCTCTATCCAGATACCATAGAAGGAAATATCTAAAAGTCGATAGAGCTTCGCGCTCAAGGTGGGAATGACGAAAACAATAGCTTTTGAGACAGCTTCTTTCAGATTATGTTTATGAGAAATGAGCCTATTTTAATGACTCAAGGTGCTGGTTAATACTAGCCATGTCAGCATCGGAGATTGATAAATTCATAGCTGCAGCATTAGAAGCTACTTGCTTTTCATTTCTGGCTCCGGCCAAAGTAACTGTAATTCCTGGCTGGTTCATTGTCCAATTAAGTACTAACTGAGCAAGAGAAGCATTATAGCTATCGGCAATAACCAACAGTTCATTTAGCACTTTCTCAATTCGCTCTAAATCGAACTGCTTAAAATACCCGTTTCTGTGATCAGCCTCTTCTAGCTTTCCATCTTTGAAATACTTACCTGTCAATAGGCCTCTTTCCATTGGGCTGTAAGCAATTAAGCTCATGTCATTAGTCTGAGCAAATGGGACTAAATCAGCTTCAATACCACGTTGCAACATGCTGTAAGAAACTTGGTTAGAACTCAGTTTAAGAGTTCGTTCCGCTTCCTTCAACTGATCTACACTGTAATTACAAACTCCTGCTGCTCTAATTTTGCCTTGCTCATGTAGGCGTTCCATGGCCTCCATAGTTTCACTAATAGGCGTGGTAGAATCTGGCCAATGCAATTGCAACAAGTCAATATAGTCCGTGCCTAGTCGCTTCAAACTCTCCTCTACTTCCTTCACTACATTTTCTTTTGAGGCAAACTTAAAATGGAATAGTTCTTCCCGTTATCCTCAGTATCAAAGAAGTAATCACCCTTTCCGTTATTACTTCCATCCCAGACAAGTCCGAACTTGTTCAAGATCTGAATGTCTTCTCTACGCTTATCCGCAATGGCCTTCCCTATCAACTCTTCACTTCTACCCAAGCCATAAAATGGTGCGGTATCTAAGGTAGAGATACCATTGTCTATGGCTGCGTGAATTGCGTTAATCGAGTCCTTTTCTTCGTTCCCTGCCCACATGGTTCCTCCAATAGCAAAGGCACCAAAAGCAATAGGCGAAACTTCTATATCTGTATTTCCTAACTTTCTTAAGTTCATATTCTAATTGTTTAAGCTGGCAGGCAGTCTGCCATTTGATTTTTAAAATGCGGGAGCACGTGTTCTCCCAACTGTTCCATTGCCTCTTCAATTGGCAATTCTGATTTCCGTAAGTGAATGGCCATGTGCGAGACCCCAGCTTTCTGATAATCCATCATCAGATCAGCTACTCGATTAATCCCAATCAATCCGCCAAAACGCGCAGGACTAAAAGCCTGGTCTTTGTCTTTGGTTAAGTTCAGATGAATGGCTGTGATGTATGGCTTTTCTGGCTGGTCGTTATCATAAAGTGCATCTCGCCAGTTGAGCACCACTTCCTTCGCCTGTTCAACAGGCCTTGGATAGCTAAACCAAGCGTCCATGTTTTGAGCAATCCAATCCATAGACTGCCTAGCTCTACCGGCTAAAACCCACGGCACTTTATGCTTTGGCTTAGGATAAACTTGATAGTTGGCGTTCAGCGTTTCATAATAAGCCTGAAGGTTATGATCCTCCTTCCAAGCCTCTTTTACGATTTCATAATTTCTTCTGAAGCGTTCATCCCTATCGTCAAAACTATGACCAAGCACAGGAAACTCCACTGGCCTATCGCCTAAACCAACTCCCATTAAAAACCTACTATCAGATAAGTTTTCAATGGTGGCAGCAGCTTTTGCCAACTGTAACGGATTATGGAGCGGCATTACAATAGCCGCAGTTCCTAAAAGAATGTTGTCAGTTACCCCAGCCAGATAGCCGAGGTAACTTAATGTATCGAAAAGCTGGGCTGCATCACCAAAAGTGGGATCGTACAAAGGTACTTCCCGTACCCAAAGTGTATTGAACCCCAGCTGATCGGCCAGTTTTGCTCGAACAAATTGCCGGCTCATATCTGGCACACCAAAGGGTCTTCCCTCCTCTTTGCGCTTTCTATCCCCGGCCAAAGACCAATCATTATCTAGGGGCATTTCAAGCCCAATGGTCATTCTTCCTGGATGATGGAGCTTACAAATAGTATCCATATCAGCGCTCCCTTCTATGGCTTACCAGAGTAAGCAAAAACCCGATGAAAACGAGAATAGAGCCTATCCATGGTGTTGCGCCAACTCCTAGAGATGATTCAACAATCTTTCCACCTAAAGCTGCACCAATAGCAATACCCACATTAAAGGCGGCTATGTTAAGTGCTGAAGCCACATCTTCTGTTCCTGGGGCATATTTCTCTGCCATTTGCACTATGTACAACTGCAAAGCTGGCACATTTGAGAAGGCCAGAATACCCATAAAAAACAGTGTTACTACAGCAGCTACTTGGAATGGAGCGGTAAAGTAAAGTACCAACAAGACAATGGCTTGCAGAATAAACATCACCATTAAAGCCTTGCTTGGCTTTTTATTGGAGACTTTTCCACCAACTATATTTCCAATGGCTATAGCAATACCATATACCAAGAGCAACAAGCTGGTCATACTGGCTGAAAAACCAGTCACTTCTTCCAATAGCGGGGCTAAGTAAGTAAAGGTTACGAAAGTACCACCGTAGCCCAAAGCTGTAATGGCCAGAACTAATAGTACCGAAGGGCTTTTGATCACCTTCAGTTGATCTACTATTCGCAAGGCTTTCCCTCCCTGAATTGATGCAGGCACCAAAACGGCACTAGACAAAGCACCTATTATACCTAAAATAGACACACCAATAAAAGTGGCTCTCCACCCAAAATTCTGACCGATGAAAGTCCCTAAAGGCACACCAGTAACAATGGCTATGGTTAAACCTGCGAACATAATGGCTATGGCAGAAGCACGTTTATTAGCTGGTACTAAACTAGCCGCAATGGTAGCACCTATTGAAAAGTAAACACCATGTGCAAAACCAGTCAGTATCCTGGCCATCACTAACAAGCCGAAGGTTGGAGCAATTGCCGCTAATCCGTTACCCAATATGAAAAGTAGCATTACCCCTAAAAGCAGCTTTTTCGTGGAATCTTGCTGGTTAACGCTGTAAGAATTGGTGCTCCAACAGCTACGCCAACCGCGTATAAACTCACTAAAAGACCCGCTGATGATATCGAAATGGCTAAGTCTTGAGCAACTGTGGGCAGTAAGCCCACAATCACAAACTCCGTAGTTCCTATACCGAAAGCACTGATGGTTAATGCCCAAAGTGCTGCCGGCATACTTTTTCTTTTGGCCGTATTGGCCGTCATTGTTGCAGAAGAATCCATGCTTATTTAGCGTTGATCAATGCAACAATTTCAGTGGCTACTTTATGCGCTGAAGCAGGGTTTTGACCAGTCACTAATCTACTGTCAACACTTACTTTTTTAGCCCAATCTGCTCCCTTCACAATGGTAGCGCCTCTTTCTAAAAGTATGTTTTCTAAGGAGAAAGGCACTACATCTTCTAACTCAACGGCAATCTCTTCTTGGTTGGTGAAAGCGCTCACTTGCTTACCTTCTACCAAATATTGACCATTGGAAAGTTTGATATTTACCAAACCTGATGGGCCGTGACAAACAGCACCAATAATTCCATTTAACTCGTAAATTTCAGCCGCTTTTTTAGCTAAGGCTTCATTGTTCGGGAAGTCCCACATGGTACCATGCCCTCCCGCATAATAAATGACATCGTACTTTTTAGACGCTATCTCAGCTGGCGTTTTGGTATTATTAATAGATCTTTGGAAGGTTTTATCTTCCCAGTACTTTTTATTCACTTCGTCTTCTAGGTCGAATCCATCTACTGGAGCTTTACCACCTTCAGGACTCACAAAGTCAATTTTGTAGCCCGCCTTTTCGAACACTTCATAAGCATGAGTGGCTTCACTTAAATAGAAACCTGTGGTTTTGCCAGTGTTGCCAAGTGCTTCATGACTAGAAAGCACCATCAGTACGTTCACATCTTTTCCTTTTTGAGCCATCATAATGGTAGATGTAAAAAGGAGTGCAATAAGTAATTTTAATTTATTCATGGTTTTTCGTTTTTGTTTCTGATACAAAAGTCCATGAATTATGAGCCCTGTGCGAGGAGCTAAATCACAAGAATGAGGTGTGACAAATCACTAGCAAAAAGTGATATACATCACATCAAAAAAGGAACTAAAGTCGACTGAGTGTTTCTCTGCTTACGCCCAAAAAAGAAGCCAACAAACGTTTAGGAACCCGCTGAATTAAATGAGGCATTTTCTGTAGAATCTCTTCATACCGCTCTTCAGCAGTCTGAGTCAATAGCGACATAATACGCTGCTGCAGGTTGATATATCCAAGGTTCGATTTGGTTCGAAAAAAGTTGGCCATGGCTGGCACTTGATGGCAAATGGTTTCTCTGTCGTTAAAAGAAAGCGAAAAGAAAACAGAGTCTTCAAGGCAGTCTACATTCATGGTGGCTTCTCGCTTAAACTGAAAAGCAGGATAGTCGCTTACCCAGTAGTTTTCCATACCAAATTGCATAATATGTTCCTTGCCTTTGGCGTCTATGGCGTAAGACTTCACCAAGCCTTTTACTATCCAAAACTCATGGTCTACCTTTTGGCCTTCCTGAACCAAGAAATGATGTTTTTTTAACCTTCTAAGATGAAAATGAGATGCTATAAACTCCCATTCCTCTTCGGTTAGTTTAGAGATTTCTTCAATGTGTCTTCTTAGTTGTAAATGCTCCTGCTCCACTTTTTAAGGGTTTGAAAAGGGTCAACAACAAGATAAATCTAAAAATTCAGCTTTGAGAAAATTTTATAACTAACTCTACCTAGGCGCAGATTACAATACATTCTCCTCAAAAAGCTTTTCAAGCGTTTTGGCCAAGTCTGAGCTGAAACCAGTGTGCGGCCTGCTGGTCTGAATAATAGAGCTTCGCACAGCGGTAAGCCAACGGAAGCGTGAAGCCAAATCCATATCGGCAATCTGACCTCCTTGAGCTTTTCCCGAACAAATCTTCTCAAAAGACTGTAAGTTCAGCCTGATCATTTCTACATCAGCTTCAGGGTCTAATGCCAAAAGCTTCTGCTCATTAAGCTGAATTTTGGCACCAATAAAACCACTCTTGGCATCACAGAGAATGACCCCTGCATTGATAAACTCTTCTCGCTCCACCCGAGGCACCACCCGGATGATGGCATACTCATATAAGTGCTGTCCTGGCATCTTGGGCTTCTTTAGTGAATTGATCTGAATGTGATAGTCTTAATTTGAGGAAGTTGGCATAAACTGCCCTTGCGTCAGAAGCACGCTCCTCATCGCAAGCAGCAAGCAGCCACTCATCGGGAATAAGCGCTACCAATGCATCTATCTGCTCTGGTTTAAGCAGTGCCTTTAGCTGCTCGTTTGCTTCGGAAAGTTGAGACGCCTGCTTAAGCAAAACATGGTTGGCTATGATGGGGAATTTGCCTGTGGCGTTCTTCTCCCAATTAGTCCACGAATGATGAAAAAGGAATGCCGCCCCATGATCGATCAGCCAAAGTTCCCTATTCCACATCAGCATATTGGTATTTCGAAATGTGCGGTCTACATTGGTAATCAGCATATCTAGCCAGACTATTTTGGAAGCCAACAAAGTGTCTACTTCCATAGCCAATGCATCGTAATTAATGGAGCCAGAAAGAAAATGGAGTGCCAAATTCAAACCTTGGCTTCCTTTAAGCAAATCTTGAATTTCTTCATCGCCTTCCGATCTACCAAAAGCCGGATCTAACTCAGCGAAAACCAATTCCGGAACCTTCAAGCCAAGTATTCGGGCAATCTCCCCACCCAAAAGCTCGGAGATCAAAGCCTTTTCTCGCTGGCCTGCACCTCTAAACTTGAGCACGTATTTAAAGCCATCGTCAGCATCGGCTAGGGCTGGCAATGAACCACCTTCGCGAAGCGGAAGAATGTATCTGGTAACATTTACCTGACGCAATTGAAGCGTATTTTCCATCGGTTAAACTTTGGGTTGAACTGAAAAATTCAACACCACAAATGATTTAATTATTCAAAGATTCAACAAAAGATTCGTTTTGCAAATCAGTCAATAAAACTATGGTTTTAGTTTCTAGCAAGATTAACACACCATCCCTACCGAATTATCTATTTGCTTTGCCAACCTTTATCAGATGCACTGCATCTTTATTTTGTCAAAACTCAAAACAACGTTCAAAACATGAAATTACCATTTTTCTCAAAGCACTCGATACTAGCTATTTGTGCCATTACACTAACCTTCGGCTGTAAAAACAATGATGACAGCACACCCGAAACAGTCAACATTCCTGACGCAAAATTCGAACGAAAACTTATTGACCTTGGAATAGATAGTGACCAAACCATAAATCAGCAGTTGAGCATTTCGGATGCGCTGTCTGTTACATCGTTGAACTTAACTAATTACAACGAGGGTACTGCCATAACGGACCTTACAGGAATAGAGGCTTTTACCAATCTCACTTCATTGGTAGTAACAAACAATATGCTTACCACAATAGACGTGTCTAAAAACACCAACTTGGTAAACCTCAACTTGTTATTCAATGACCTAACTTCTGTTGAAGGCCTCAATGCTGCCACACAACTGAGAATCCTTAACCTCTCTTGGAACTTCTTAAGCACCTTGTCTTTAGATCTTCCTTCATTGGAAGTGCTTAATATTAGTGAAAACGAATTGCAGCAAGTTGATGTATCTAAGTGCCTGAACCTGACTTCAGTGCTAGCTAAAACCAACCAACTTCAAACTGTAGACTTTTCTCAAAACAGTAAGCTCAGCACTCTAGTGCTTAGCGATAATCAATTGGAGCAAATTGATTTAAGCAATAACTCGGAATTGGAGTTTTTATGGATTTCGGCCAACAAACTAGAGCAGCTAGACATTAGTAAACTGCCTAAACTACACAACCTTAGCACAATCAATAATCCAAATTTGGGTTGCATAGCTATTGCTCAAGATCAGTCTGTGGCTACCTTAAATAAAACGGAGAATCAGCAACTAATGGTTGGTGGATGTTAAGAGAGAAGGCCTAGGTAGCAAGCCTTAACTTTTAGTTAATGGCACTACCACTTCTAAAAGTGACTAATAGTTTAAATTCGAGCTGTTTAAACTTAGTTCATGAAAAAACTATTACTGTCGCTCGCATTCTGTCTTTTGGCTCAAGTGTCTAATGGTCAAACTAAAATAATTGCTCATAGAGGCTCTTCAGGCATAGCCCCGGAAAACACCTTAGCTGCTTTTCAAAAAGCCATTGATCAAGGAATTGAATTCTTTGAGCTGGATGTACACATTACCAAAGACGATTCTGTGATGGTTATTCATGATAGTTCAGTAGACCGTACCTCTTCCAATGGAAAAACCGGCAAAGTAAAAGACATGACCTATGCCGAATTAAGGAAAGTAAAGTAAAGGTTGGTTATTCTGAAAAGTTTGGGACTGAATTTAAGAAAGAACCTATTCCAACATTAAGGGAGGCGTTAGCTCTGGCCAAAGATAAAATCAAGGTTTGTGTGGAAATAAAAGCATACGGTGCCGAAGAAGAGGTTATACGAGCTATTAGAGAACTAGGAATGAACGATCAGGTGATTGTTTTTTCCTTTTATTACCCAGTTTTAGCTAAAATCAGAAAGTTTGACAAAGACATTCCTATCTCTACTTGAAAGGCACTGCAGATGAGTTTACCTTAGATTATGCCAAGGTGTTAAATGCAAAGTACATTGGTGTAGGTGGTGGCACTAAGCTCACAAGAGATTTCATAGACCAAGCTCATTCCGAAGGAATAAGAGTTTGGCGCTATACAGTAGATGATGAGGCTACAATGAAAGAGCTACTAGCAGTTGGCATAGATGGTATAATCTCCAACTACCCTGACCGGGTAATGAATGTAATAAAGCCATAGGATTGAAAAACCTTATTAAACTAGAGGAGCTTGCCATGCTTGGGCTCTCCATTTTCTTATTTAGCGAGACAGATTTTGCCTGGTGGTGGTATCTGGCCCTTATTCTTACACCAGATATAGGCATGTTAGGCTATGCCCTGAACACTAAAATTGGACCCGCTACCTACAACTTCTTTCATCATAAGGCAGTAGCCATTTCAGTATTGTGCTTAGGGTGGTTCTTTTCTCAAGAATGGCTAGAGTTAGCGGGGATTATCCTATTTGGTCACTCTAGTTTGGATAGATTATTCGGTTACGGACTAAAATTTTCAGACCATTTCAAACATACGCACCTTGGGTGGATACAAGAATCAATCACTTCTAAATAGCCTATACTTTTGTAAAAGATTTGAGAGAAAGTGTTGAATTCATATATTCATAGTAAAAACTACACACTATGAAAAGCGCACTCTACACCCTCTACTTTTCACTACTGGCACTAGTTTTTTTTAGTAAAATAGCCAATTGGTTTCTGAACTTTAGCCAAGCCACTAACGACCTTATCAGCACAGCCATGTTTTGCTTAATTGGAGTTGGCTATATATTCTTAAATCACCATTCGTTCAATAAAGTATGGCTGAGAGTCTTTACTACAATTTGTGGTGTTTATTTGATTATAATGAACTTTATACCCAAAGACACGCTGCTTTACATCTTATCAATAGCAAGCGTTGTGTGTCCACTTATATTGGCTAAAATCTTCAAATCGAAAGGTCAAAAAAATACAGAAATGGCTGATTCAATCAGCAGATAATGGCAAGCCATTCATTTAAGTTTGAAGAAATGAAAAGTTAAGCTAGGCAGCTGAAACACTCACTAGCTTTTTGCGCTTATAAAGATGTCGATCATTTTTTCGTTATCCACTTATGGCGCTTTCACCTAAAAGCAATTCAAAGATCTGGCTTACTTTCATCATTATACTAATTGTGGTGGGTGCAGCTATTTTCTGGAGTTTTCAGAGCTATAAGAAGCTCAATAACTCTATCGACAGCCTTACAGAGCCTGATCATAAATCTGCACTCATTCAAAATACCATTCAGGGCATTACAAAAGCCGAAAAGCACATTCAATCGTACATACTTACTAACGACCCAAATATCTATCAGAACTATAGAGATGAGATAAATAATGTGCTAAGTAACATTGACAACCTAGAGCAAGAAATGTCTGAAGATAGCCTTCAGGTTCAGCGGGTTAAGTCACTAGAGCGTCTTTTCCTTCAAAAACTCTCCTATTTAGATGACTTCCTGAAAGAGAAAAGAGCTGCTCAATATCGGGTATTCAGCTCTCAGGCTTTAGAAAAGATTGAAGAAACCACCGCAGATTCTGCTCTTACCGAATCTCAGGTTTTAACGAAGCTTAAAACCACCGAAAAAACTAAGCCCGTTCTAAAACAAGATGTGGTTGAAACCGAATATAAAGCCCCTGGGCTCTGGGAAGGAGTAAAACGCCTATTCGGAGCAAAAAACATTAGAGTAGACACCATCACCAGAATCTCTAACGATACCGTGACTACCACAGAAATTGTAATTGACACCCTACAGGTGGTTGACTACAACCCTGACACCATGCTTTTGAAGGTGAAAAAAGTTTTGCAAGAGGTGGCCAATCAAGAATACAATAAGCGAAGGCTTCTTTCTAGTAAAGAGCTAAACCTTCTTCAGCAAGATTTAAAACTGAGTGAGGAAATTGACCGAATTATTAGCCAGCTGCAAGTGCACGAGCGAAAAAATGGAGCCAGAAGAAGGGCAGAAAGTTATGATGTTACAAGAAGCTCTACTCAAATAGTATTAGCCTTTGGCCTAATTGGTATTTGTGTTGGAGGCTTTTTCCTGTTCGCCATCGGGAGAGATCTGACCCGATCTAGGTACTTAAGTAAGCGCTTAGAAGAAGAAAAGAACAAAGCCAACCAGCTTGCTAAAATGAAGGAAGAATTCTTGGCCAACATGAGCCATGAAATTAGAACTCCATTGAACAGTATTTTGGGCTTTTCTAATCTGATAAAGCAAACTTCTCTGAATAATCAGCAAAAGGAATATTCCGTTGCCTTAGACGAGAACACACGCTATTTAACTGGTTTAATCAATGATATTCTAGATTTCTCAAAGCTAGAATCGAGCAATATTGAGCTTCACCCCACGCCCTTCTATGTACCCGATTTGGTAGAAAACCTTCAGTCGCTTTTTGCTCTTCAATGTGCCGAAAAAGGACTAGAATTAAAGCTTGAGCTTGATAATAAACTGCAAGAAGTTGACCTAATCGGTGATGAATTCAGGCTAAAACAAGTCCTCACCAACTTATTGAGCAATGCGGTTAAATTCACCAAGGATGGAGGAATTCACCTTACCATAGACACTAAAGAAAGAGCAGGACAACATCAGCTAACCATTAAAGTAAGAGATACTGGCAAGGGTATAGACCCTTCGAAATTCAAGCACATTTTCAATGCTTTTGAGCAAGAAGACTCTTCCGTAACCAGAGAATTTGGAGGTACTGGTTTAGGCTTAGCTATTGTTAAAAAGTTGACGGATGCTATGGGAGGTAAAATTACTGTAGACAGCAAAGTTGGAGAGTTCACAGAGTTCAAACTTAGACTAAACTTGGATTATCAAAACCATATGGCAAGTGCTAAAAACACTGAAAAACAGGCAGCAAACAACTCCTTCCAAGGCCATGTGGTAGTAGTAGAAGATGATTACTGGAATAAAACACTTCTTCAGACCGTCATTTCTCCGCAAGTAGAGAAAGTAAGCCTCTTTGAAAGTGCGTCAGATGCTTTAGATTTCATCTTAAAAAATCGGACCAGTATAGACTTAGTTTTAACTGACATTAGCATGCCTGAATTTAGTGGTGTAGACCTGCTGAATCGCTTACAAGTTGCTCAGGTTTCTACACCAGTGGTGGCCATAACTGCTCACGCTATGCCAGAAAAGCTCAAGCAATTCAATGAACTCGGCTTTAAGGCTATTATTACCAAACCATTCAATGAGGGCGGCATACGAGCCGTTTTACAAGATTTTCTAACAGAAAAGGAACAAGATCAAATGTCTAATAACCAAGAACCCTACGTCTTTAATTTTGAAAGAATAAAGCAGTTTGCTGGTGAAGACAAAAGCCTTTTAGATGACTTGGTGAGGAGCCTGATTGACAATAATTCCCAGAACCTGAACCTATTTGAGGAGCATTTAGAAGAAAAAAACAGAACGCTTTTATCTGATATGGCTCACAAGATGATACAGACTTACGACAGCCTACAGCTTAATCAGGTTGTTGAGCGTTTAAAAAGCATAGAAGTCTATCATGAGCTTGGTAAGCCAGAACGCATGTTAGAAGAGGCCAACAGCCTTCTTCCAGAATTAAAATCTATTCACCTACAGCTATTGAGTATTAGGCCTTAATCTGGTACTTGGAAATTTTATTATACAAAGTAGATCGGTCTATATTGAGCAATTCGGCTGCTTTTGACTTGTTGTAACGAACTTCTTCTAAAACCCGCTGAATAGTCTCCTTTTCTTGATGTTCCTGGATATTCTTTAGGTCATAGCCTGGAGTGTTCTGTTCAGCATTGGGCTGCTGCGCTCTAGATTCAGTTATTAAAGTTTCTGGAATATGCCCTAAGCCAATCTGCCCCCTTTGGCAAAGCAGAGTTGCTCTCCTTACTACATTGCGCAATTCGCGTAAGTTGCCTGGCCAATGGTAAGCCTTAAAAACCGACACTACCTCTTCGGCAAAGCCTGTCACTTCTAAATCTAGTTCATTATTAGAGCTGTGGAGGAAAAAATCTAGGTATTCATCTAAGTCTTCCATCCTGTTCCTCAACGGTTCAAGATGCAGTTCAAACTCATTCAATCGGTGGTATAAGTCTAAGCGAAAGTGCTGTGAATCAATGGCACCGGCCATCTTTTCATTGGTAGCTGCAATTACTCTAACATCTACTTTAATCTCCTTTTCGCTCCCCACCTTTCGAACACTCCTCTCTTCCAATGCACGCAGCAATTGCACCTGAACATCGTAAGGAAGATTGCCTACTTCGTCTAGAAAGAGAGTGCCTCCATTAGCAATTTCAAACTGTCCTTTTTTGTCACTAAGGGCGCCCGTAAATGCTCCTTTTACATGACCAAACAGCTCGCTGGCCGCCAGTTCCTTAGAGAGCGAACCACAGTCGATGGTCGCGAATACTTCATTGGCACGCTTACTCTTCTCGTGGATCATTCGCGCAGCATATTCTTTACCCGTTCCGCTTTCGCCTAAAATCAATACACTCATTTTGGTAGGCGCTACCAGTTGAATGTGCTCCCATGTTTGCAGAGACTTCTCCCCTTTGCCAACAATATGTTTTCTCTCCGACTGCTTAGGTTTCGATTCTCTTTGCTTTGACTCAGCTTCAGAACTTACTCCTTGCTTATGTTTCAAAGCAGCTTTTACGGTTAGCAAAAGTTCATCTGGATTGACAGGTTTAGTTACGAACTCAAAAGCCCCCAGTTGAATTGATTTCACTGCTGTTCTAATATCTTGATAGTTAGTCATAAGAATCATGGCCGACTTTGGTGAAACCTCCTTCACCTTTTCCATTAACTCAAGCCCATTTAAGTCGGGCAGCTTAAAGTCTGTAAGTACCAAATCTGGAGTTTCTTGCGAAAGGCTCTCAAGAGCTGAGGCAGAACTGAATACTGAGTTCACCTTAAAATCATTTCTGATAAGAAATGACGAGAGCATTTTATTGAATGAGGGGTCATCATCTACCACAAGAATGGTGTGCTGCATGGATAATTCTATTTAGGCTAAGTTTAAGGGTTAACGAGCAGAAGCCCTATTTGTGTTCAAAAGTAATTAGCAAAAGCCTAAAATGAGTAAGGCCGCCCTTGGAAGGCGACCTTATACTACTCACATCTGGGTCACACGCGATGCTCTAAACAACCAAATAGCATCACCTATTTTTGAGCATCAATCTTCTTCTCTCTCAAGAACTTACCGGTCATATCGAAATGAACAGCGTACTTATCTGAATCTCTCATTACAATGAACTCGATGAATTCGTTAGTCTGAGACTCTACTTTGAAAACTTTCTCCACATTTTCGTCTTTGTAGGTGCTCTTTTCCCAACCTGCTTTAACTGCATCTGGCAATTGCTCCAACTTAATTTCTGTTTTCTTTTCTTGTTGTTGCTCCTGAACTACTGGATTCTGTGCGTTTTGAGCAAGTGCTACAGTTGAGAATCCGAACATGGCTATCATTAGGGTGCTTAAAATTGTCTTTTTCATGATTTTGATTTTTAAGTGATTAATCTATTTGCCAAGTATTAATGAAAACCTTGTGCCAGAACTCACAAAAACCATAAACCATTGAATAACAAATAGTTAAAAACAATAATTGAAATTACCATGTGTAGAACCAAACCACAGAGTGTGGAATAATTCTACACTCTGTTGAATTAACATGAAGTTACAGGGTGGCTAAAGCAGGCCTTTCTTTTCCAGATCTGCTCTAAGTGCGTTATGATTAGCCCAGAATTTGTCCTTGATTATTTTCCAGAGCTTTTGAGCTTCGGGGGTGCGGTCTAAAGCATCTGTTTGCGGATCTTCATCGAATAGAATGAGCCAAAATTGATAATTTTCTTTTTGAGAGAAGCGCCTTAAGTATTCCAAAGCTTTTTCGGTTTCACCACGGTAGGCATAATAAGCGTAGTAGTTCAGGTCTTGGTAAATAGTCTGATCTGTTTTAATGAACTCAAAATAGTCTTGATAGAACTCATCTGCTTTTTCTTTCATCCCTAGTTTATCGAACACAGCTCCAATTTTGCCATGTTCATATCGGTAAATGTCTAGGTTATTCTCCTCCCTTATATCGAGGAATATTTTGTAATAGTAATAGGCGGAATCGAACTCTCCCATGAAAAAACTTACTTTGCCAATTTCCTGCAGAATGTCTAATCTGGAAGAATCCTTCTTCCACTCTACCACAAGCCTCTTTCTTAGTGAAGCCTCGTTTTTGTCTTGTCCATACTGAACAAAAGCCTTTACGTAATTAGAAAAACCATTATTCTGGCTGTAATCCAATGACCTGTTCACATAATAAAGCGCTTCATCTACAAAACCGGTCTGAATTAATGCATTACTTAGGTGCAGGTACAAATAGCTTGTAGTCAAGGAGTCGTACCCTTCATTATTTAACTGAATACCTCTTAATGCATACTCCAAATACTTATTGGTGTCAGGCATGTAGTTGGCATATAAATCGGAAAGCATGTTGATGATTTCAACGTTATTGGGAGATAACTCTAATGCTCTCTCTAAGTATTTTACCTGTTCTGGATAATCACCAATGTATTGATAGTAAAGTGCGATAGCCATTAAACTTTCCGGAGAATTCGCATCTAATTCCATGGCTTTATCTGCATTGTCTTTGATGTTTTGTTCGTGCACTTTTTGTGACTGAAAAAGGTCTAGGTAGAAGTAACAAATAGTTAAGGCTGCATAAGCCTTAGAGAAGTTTTCGTCTAACTCTATCGCCTTTTCAAAGTAAGGTTTAGCCAAATTCAATTTCTCCAAATCGCCCATTACTAAAAGGTTTTTACCTTTTAGGTAGTTATCATAAGCCACTAGGTTAGAGGTTGGAATTTTGGTGATTTGCCTGCGCTCTTCTGGAGTAATAATAGCCCTTACCTCACTAGCAATGTTACTAGCAATTTCTTGCTGAATCTTGAAAATATCTTTAGAGTCTCGCTCATATTGAGCTGCCCATAAGTGTTTATCAGTAGTTGCTTCAATTAGCTGAATATTGAGCAAAATTCTATCCCCAACTTTCTGGCCACTACCTTCAACAAAATAGCTCACACCAAGCTCTCCAGCTATTTCTGGTCCAGATTTGGCTGAGTTTCGATACTTCTCGGCAGAAGTACGGCTTATCACTCTCAAATCGCCAATTTTCTGAAGATTGTTAAGAGTTGATTCCATCAGTCCATTTACCAAATACACATTAGAAGAATCCGCACTGTCGTTCTTAAAAGGCAAAACAGCAATGGACTTCTCCAAAACAATATCGTTGCCATCAGCCCTTGTATTAAACAAGACTACTGCTAATAATAGCACAACGAATATCCCTCCTACTATTAGCAAAGGAGTTTTAATTGTCGATTTTGATTGAGAAGGAATTGATTCTTCAGTTGAAACTTCCACCTTTTCGGGCGTTTGTACCTCTTCTTGAACGTGCAATCTTTTCCCTACTTCTCCTGGAGGATACCCATATTGTTCTCGGAAACATTTAACGAAATAAGAAGTACTGCTAAAACCAACTTGATCGGAAACTTCAGTTACATTAAGAGAACCTTCTTGCAATAAACGCATGGCCTCTTGTAACCTCACTTCTCTGATGTATTGACTGACCGACAGCCCTGTTAGCTTCTTCAACTTGCGCAATAAGTTGGAACGGCTCATACCAGCCTCTGTTGCCAACTCAGAAACACCGAAAGTCTCATTAGACATATGCTGCTCAACCAATGCTCTGAGCTTGTCTAAAAAAATCTGATCATGAGGAGAATGAGTTGGCATTGTTTCGCGCTAAAGCTGATACAAAAAAGTAAAATTTAAGCCGAACTAACAACATGTTCCAAACAGCCTCAATTGGCTATATAATCAACTTTTGCATCATAATTTATACTGATGCACCATAATTCTCAGGGTTGATTTAAACTTTATATAATCCGCATCAGGGTCGATAACGCTGCCTTTCCATTTCTCAGGACCTTTGAGCTACCGAAACAAACAGAAAAACTCAAAACGATAAAATCATGAAAATTGAATCACTCAAAACCTTGAAAGCGGTATCTATTGTATTTCTACTAAGCCTCTTTCTAAATGCCTGTTCGCAAACTCAGAACAATAATGAGTCAGAAGCTGAAGGAGTTACTGCAACTACAATAAAAGCTCCGAAAACTCCGATACACGATGCCGTTATAATAGGTGACTTGGCTGCTGTAAAACAACATATTGCCGCCAATACAGACTTAAACAAAAAGGAGTCTATAGGAGGTGCTACTCCGTTAATCTTAGCTACTGTTTTTGGCAGAGATGAAATTGCTAGGGAACTGATAGAAAATAATGCAAAACTCAATATTCAAAACAACGATGGTTCTACCGCTGTTCACACTGCCGCCTTCTTCTGTAGAACTGAAATTCTAGAAATGCTTTTAGAAGCTGGAGCAGATAAGTCGGTAAAAAACAACTTTGGCGCCACAGCGCTAGAATCTACTCAAGCACCTTTTGAGGCAGTAGAAGGCATTTACAACATGATGGCACAGCAGCTTAAGGGAGTGGGCTTACAACTAGACATGGAGCGCATAGAAAAAACCCGACCTCAGGTGGTAGATATGCTTAAGTAATCAAGGTCAGAAACTCAAAATATCAACATTATGCTAGTTACAGAAAGAAGATACGATATAGACTGGATGCGCGTAATTGCTATCGGCCTATTACTAATCTATCACATTGCAATTGCCTTTCAGCCATGGGGTTTGCTGGTCGGCTTTATTCAAAGTGATGAACCAATGCCCTCACTCTGGATCCCTATGACAATGCTTAATGTTTGGCGTATACCACTGCTCTTTTTCGTATCAGGCATGGGAGTCTTTTTCGCTATGAGAAAAAGAAACATACTGGGGCTTTTAAAGGAAAGAACGGTTCGCATACTTATTCCATTCATCTTCGGTTTTTTAGCCATTTCACCATTGCATGTGGTATTAATAATGGACTATTATGGACAAGCTCCACAGTATATGCCATCTGCTGGTCACCTTTGGTTTCTAGGAAATATCTTCACCTATGTACTCATCCTTTCTCCTCTTTTTTACCACCTAAAGAAGAACGATCAGGGCAAGTTGGCAGTGGGCATCAAAAAGCTCTTTTCTAACCCGCTAGGTTTGGCTGTTGCTATAATTATTATGGTAGCTGAAGCTGTACTAGTAAATCCTAATCCCTTTGAGCTTTATGCCGAAACTTGGCATGGCTTCTTTATTGGTCTGTTAGCCTTTCTATTAGGCTTTCTATTTGTTTTTAGTGGAAAAGGCTTCTGGTCAATGCTTTTAAAATGGAAGTGGGTGTTTGTTATTCTAGCCTCTGCCCTATACATTTTTAGATTGATTGAATTCGACTTGGTTGCACCTAGCTATTTAATGTCCATTGAGTCTTGCCTATGGATTTTTAGTTCATTCGCTTTTGCCCTAAAGTACCTGAATAAACCAAGTAAAACCCTAACCTATTTGAGTCAGGCCGCCTACCCGATATACATCATACACATGTTTATGTTATATGGTGCTTGTTGGTTGATTTTTCCACTTGAAATGCCCGTTGAGCTTCAATTTGTATTGGTGGTATTATTCACGTTTACTGGCTGCTTTGCGCTTTATGAATTGGTCATTCGTAGAGTTAGCTTGTTGCGCCCTTTATTTGGTCTAAAACTAGAAAAGAGGAAGATTGAACAAGTCAACTTAGAGGTGAAGGAAGTCTAATCTTCACCTCTTCTTTACCAAAATTGATTAGTTTTAACCATTCAATTTTTGGCTTATGAGACTTTTATCTGGCTTTCTTTTTTTCCTACTCTTAGTTGGATGTTCTAACCAAAACCATCTAGAAAAACTCAATGGAACTTGGGAATTGGTTGCACAAGAGATAGGAGGAATGAAACTTCCTGTAACCGCCTCGCTCAATCAAACTCACGTGATTAATGGTGAAGAATATTCAATGACAGCCGAGAGTGTAGACAAGGGCACCATTTCTGCCAATGAAACGCAATTGGACATTTTTGGCACTGATGGCCCCAACGCTGGCAAAACATTTAAGACTATATACAAGCTTGAAAATGACAAACTAACTATATGCTACAACCTAAGTGGCGATAGCTATCCAGAAGAATTCTCAACAGACGGTAAGGCAATGTTTTTCATGGCTACTTTTGAAAAAGCCAATTGAAGCTTAAATTGGAGAAGAATTTACTAAGATGAACAACACAATAAGCACAGCAGACAGAATACAACTTCCTTTTCAGTTCGATGTAGAAAAGATGTTGGCCGAGGTGAGACAAATGAACCTCAATAATTTCATTTACTATAATGTAATTCCGCTGAGATCACCCGCCCACATGGTAGACCCAAGTTTGCCAGTTCCACCTCCGGCAGAAGACTTTGCGGATGGTTCTTGGACAGAGTGGATGGATACGGCAGACCTTAAATTATCTCCCTACCTAAACGAAGTGGTAAACACCTTTAAGGAACACACCACTGTTACGCTAGTCAGAATATTAAGGCTGGCAGCTGGCAATGTAGTAAAAGAACATTGCGACCCTACTTTAGGTGTGGAGATTCCAAAATCTGTGATTAGACTCACTGTGCCCATTTTAAACGAAAGCGGTGTTGAATTCTACCTCAACGGAGAACCTGTTCCTATGAAACCTGGAGAGTGTTGGTATATGCGACTTACCGACCCGCACAGTGTAATAAACAACAGCAGTGAAGACAGAATTAACCTCACCATAGATATGATTCCAAACGATTGGGTAAAGTCTCGTCTACTGAAGGAGAGTTAAGCTCCTTTTTCTCGAAACAATTAATAGCGCTTCCGTGTATATCTTCATGCACGGATTTTTTTATTTAAGATGCAGCGAATTTCAACACCTAAAATAGGCTCCGCTATATGCATTGCGGTCTTACTTTTACTTTCTTCAAGTGCTTTCGGTCAAAAGGTAGAAAGAGAGTCTAGAATTAAAAGCCCTGAAGTACCCGAAAAGGCACTAGAATACATTGAACAAACCTCTTTAGACAAAGTGAAATGGTACAGAGAAACTGGCCTAGAGTCAATTTCATTTGAAGCCAAATTCAAACATGAAAGAAGATGGTATAGTGTAGAATTCTCAGAAGAAGGTGTTTTAGAAGATATCGAAATAGAAATAGACTTACATCAGGTGCCAGAACCTACCAGAGAATCGATCGATAAGTATCTTGAGGCTGAATTTAAAAGGCACAGAATAAAGAAGGTTCAGATTCAGTATAAACAGACTTCTTTACAAGCTTTGATAAAGGAAGAAGTATCCAAAACCGATTCTCCTCATGCTTTTGAGTTGGTAGTAAAAGGCAAGAAATCTAGGCTTATGAAGCTCTGGGAAGTTGCTTTTAGTTCTACAGGTAAGTATATATCAATAGATCAAATTCTCAACAGAAACAGCACCCACCTTGAATACTAGACTTAGCACATTGGTATTACTGGGACTGCTCTGTTTCAGTGGGTTGAGAGCACAAAACACTTTTCAGACCGGAGCTCTTCCTGGTATAAACTTCAATAAAGATCTTGGTGAAATCTATTCACTCAATTTTAAAATTGAGAGTCGTGAGCAGTTTTGGGGAGGCGAAGTAGGAAGTGATGCACCATTCAACCATCAGCATTTACTCACTGACTTTACGCTAATTGGCTCTAGGCAAGTGGGGCTATCCGAAAAGGTGAACTTTGGTTACATGTTTCGCTTGGAAGAAGGAGAAACCATACACAGAACCATACAACAGTTTTCCTTTATCAGCAGACTGAGAACATTCAGCCTAGGGCACCGATTAGTAACTGATCAAACCTTTGAACCTGAAGAAAGCACTGCCTTTAGGTTACGATATCGTGTTAGTGCAGAACTGCCATTGGATGGAGATAAGGCAGATCCTGGGGAATTCTACGTAAAACTGAATAATGAATTATTACAGGGTTGGCAAGATGGTAGCAAGCCATTATTAGAGTACAGATTTGGACCGTTCTTAGGCTACTCATTAGATCAAACACATAAGCTAGAAGTAGGCCTAGACTACCGCAACAGATCCATTTTAACTGACCCCACTCGCCACAGTTACTGGCTGAGTATCAATTGGTTTTTCAAATTGTAAAGCATTTCCAAATCCAAAAGCACCTTTCTCTAAATAAGTCCAAAACTATTCCTCGCTTCCTTTTTCAAGGCATATAAAACTCTTACCTTTGCGGCCTGAAATACAAGCCCTATGATTGCAGCACAGAACGTATCCCTTGCATTTGGTAAAAGAGTACTGTTTGACGAAGTAAATATTAAGTTTCAAGGCAATAACTGCTATGGCGTTATTGGTGCCAACGGAGCTGGAAAATCTACTTTCCTGAAAATCCTTTCTGGTGAAATAGACCCTAACTCAGGTTCTGTAACCATGGAGCCAGGCAAACGAATGGCAGTACTTAAGCAGAACCACTTTGAGTTCGATGAAGTATCTGTGCTTGACACTGTAATGATGGGCCATACCGTGCTTTGGGGCATTATGAAAGAGAAAGATGCTATTTACATGAAGCCAGACTTCTCTGAAGAGGATGGTATCAAGGCATCTGAGCTTGAGGCACAGTTCGCTGAAATGGATGGCTGGAATGCAGAGTCTGATGCTGCTGCCCTTCTTAGCGGATTGGGTATTTCTGAAGACCTCCACTACAGCTTAATGAAAGACCTGAATGGTAGCCAGAAAGTGAGAGTTCTCTTAGCTCAGGCATTATTCGGTAATCCTGACCTACTCATTCTCGATGAGCCTACCAACGACCTTGACCTGAATACCATCAGCTGGTTAGAAGACTTCCTTCTTGAATTCAAAAACACTGTGATTGTTGTATCTCACGACCGTCACTTCTTAGATACCATTTGTACTAACATTGTCGATATCGACTTTAGCCAAGTGAAGCTTTACACTGGTAACTATAGCTTCTGGTATCAGTCGAGCCAATTGGCGCTTTCTCAGCGTTCTGCAGCCAACAAAAAGGCTGAAGAGAAGAAGAAAGAACTTCAAGAATTCATTGCTAGATTCTCGGCTAACGCTTCAAAATCTAAGCAGGCAACCAGTAGAAGAAAGCTATTGGATAAGATTAACGTAGATGATATTCAGCCTTCAACCAGAAGGTATCCGGCTATTATCTTCCAGCAAACCAGACAAGCAGGAGATCAGATTTTAGAGATCAAAAACCTATCGAAGTCGAACGATGAGAAGAAGCTTTTCGGTGGTCTTGACCTGTTCGTGAATCGAGGTGACAAAATTGCTGTATTGAGCAAAGACAGTGTGGCTACTACAGCCTTCTTTAAAATATTAATGGGTGAAGAAAAAGCTGATACTGGAGAGTTCAAATTCGGTCAGACTATCACCACGGCTTATTTACCAAACGACAACTCTAAGTACTTCGATACAGACGAAAATCTAATCGATTGGCTTCGACAGTTCTCTGAAGGCGAAAAAGACGAGGTATTCATTAGAGGCTTCCTTGGTAAAATGCTTTTCTCTGGTGAGGAAGTATTCAAAAAGGCAAACGTGCTTTCTGGAGGTGAAAAAGTACGTTGTATGATTTCACGTATGATGCTTGCACAAGGCAACGTGCTCATCATTGACGAACCAACTAATCACTTAGACCTTGAATCTATTCAGGCCTTCAACAACGCCTTGAAAGATTTCCCAGGAACAGTTCTATTCACTTCTCATGACCACGAGTTCACTCATACGGTTGCTAACAGAATCTTGGAGATTGGACCGAAAGGCTACCTAGACAAGCTCAGCACTTACGATGATTACATCGCGAATGAGGAGTGGATGGCTCAGAGAGAGAAGATTTACTAGGAAGCTTATATAAAGCTCAACCCTATAGTTTTATGAACTGGGCAGCTCAAACGGTGCTACCTCCCTTATAGCCTCTAGTGTGCAAACGTTGGCATTCCTGAATAGCTAGCAAACGAGTATATTACCTTTTCAATAATGTACTCGCTTCATGCTCAACTTTCAGAAGAACCTAACCAAGCCCTTCTTTATGGTGCTTAGCCTTCCGGCTACAGCCATGGGATTCGCGCTTTCCGTTCAAATTGCAGCCCTTAGCTGGATTCTCAACACCAAATTCGGCTTCAACCTTGAAGAGATAGGCTACGTATGGCTCGCTGGCCCAGCAGCTGGAATTCTCGGTCAAGTAATTATAGGCTTGGTCAGTGACAATGTCTGGTTCTGGGGCGGAAGAAGAAGGCCATTCATCCTAATTGGTGGAATTATTGCCTCCATAATGCTACTAGCGCTTCCAAATATTGGAGTAATCAGTGAGGCTTTAGGTTTGGAAGAAGTGATTGGTGTTGCCATAGCGGTAGCCTTGTCTTTAGATCTAGCCATAAACATTAGCTTCAACCCTACCCGATCAGTCATTGCGGATGTAACTCCCAAAGGTGCTGTTAGAACCAAAGGCTACACATGGATGCAAACCATCTCCGGTTTCTTCGGGGTAGTAGCCTACCTGATTGGAGCGTTCATCAGTAATTACACTTTGATCTATCTCGGAGCGATATTGGTTTTTCTTTTCTCCGTGATTCCTACCCTCTTCATAACAGAGCCCAAAAACCTTACGCCTGAAGATGAAATCATCGATACAGATCAGTCTAAACAGAAAACCAACCTACCAGAGTTTTTGAAAGTTTGTGTAGCGCATGCCTTTACATGGATTGGTGTTCAAACCATGTTCATTTACACCTTCTCCTTTATTAAAGAGAACATTATGGGCTTTGGAACTACGGAACAGCTTACAGAAGCTCAAAACGATGAGGTTGGATTTATAACAGGTGTTTCATTTGCCATTCTGAACACGGTTGGTTTCTTACTCCCTGCATTGGTTCTAGAACCTATTACCAAAAAAATTGGGAGAGTAAAAACACATATGTTGTGTATAGCAACTATGGCCATTGGCTATCTCCTCATCATTCTATTCGGAAACTCCTCCGCAACCCTTTTCATACTGATGGCAGTTGTTGGTATCGGCTGGGCTGCTGTGGTGAGTTTACCTTTTGCTATAATGTCAGAAACTGTTGATCAAAGCCGAATGGGCTGGTATATGGGTTTGTTCAATTTGTCTGTGGTGTTACCACAATTAGTGGCATCAGGGCTTGGTGGTTTTATAGATACTGCCGAAGACAAATCCATGATATTCATTATCAGCGCCATTTCTTTAGGTATTTCGGCCGTGCTTTGGCTTCTGGTCAAGGAGAACAAAAACAATATTCAGCACAGCTAAACTTCATAGTATGAACTCAAAATCAATGAAAAATACGCTATCAATTCTCATCTGTTTTATCATCATTATGACTTCCTGTGAGAGCCAACCCACCTACGAGACTTTAACTGATTACCCTGTTTATAAGGGTGCAGACCTAGGCTTTACTTACACTCCTAAAGAGACAGCCTTTAGGCTTTGGTCGCCCGCTGCTCAAGAAGTAAAACTCAATATTTACTCTGCAGGAAACGGTGACAACTTGGAAAGCACCTACAAAATGAAAAGGGACGATGCCGGAACCTGGACGTTCAAAGCTTCTGGCGACCTTCAAGATAAGTACTATACTTATCAGGTAATGCAAAATGGAGAGTGGCTTCAAGAAAAGCCCGATCTCTATGCCGTTGCTGTTGGCGTAAATGGGCAAAGAAGCATGATTGTAGATTTGGACAAAACCGACCCTGAAGGTTGGGCAAATGCCCAAAGACCAGCCCTTGAAAACTATACCGACATCATTATTTATGAACTGCACATCCGTGACATGACAATCCACCCATCTTCGGGTTCATCGCAGCCTGGAAAATACAAGGGCTTAGTAGAAGAAGGCACAAGAAGTCCGAAAGGATTAACCACCGGAATAGACCACATCAAAGAGTTGGGAATAACACATGTTCATCTATTACCTACTTTCGACCACAGATCGATTGATGAAACTAGATTGGACGAACCTCAATACAATTGGGGCTATGACCCACTAAACTACAATGTGCCTGAGGGTAGTTTTTCGAGCAATCCATACGATGGCAGAGTTCGAATTAAGGAATTCAAGGAGATGGTGCAGCAGTTCCACAAAAATGGAATCAGAGTAATTCTTGATGTGGTGTACAACCATACTGGCCAAACGGAAGACTCTAACTTCAACCAGCTTGTACCAAGATATTATTACCGCCAGAATGAAGAAGGCGGATTCTCAGATGCATCAGCCTGCGGCAACGAAACCGCGTCAGAAAGAGAAATGATGCGCAAATACATTGTGGAGTCTGTTCAATATTGGGTGAATGAGTATCACTTGGATGGTTTCCGTTTCGACCTGATGGGAATACACGATATGCAAACCATGAATGAGGTAAGTGCGGCAGTTAGAGCCATTGACCCGAGCATTTTTGTTTATGGTGAAGGCTGGACAGCTGGCTCTTCTCCCCTTCCTTCGGAACAACAAGCCCTTAAAGCCAACACCTACAAAATGCAGAATGTAGCGGCCTTCAGCGATGATCTTAGAGATGGCTTAAAAGGAAGCGTTTTTGAACATGAAGAAGGTGGTTTTGCCAGCAACCGACAAGGTCTAAAGGAAAGTATCAAATTCGGAGTAGTAGCTTCTACTCAACATCCACAAGTGAACTACGACTCCGTGAATTACTCAAATGCGCCTTGGGCTGCAGAACCAAGCCAAACCATAAGCTATGTGTCTTGCCACGACAACCATACTTTATTCGATAAACTGACCATTTCGAACCCGGAGGCAAGTGAAGCTGAACTTATCAAAATGCATAAGCTAGCTGAAACCATTGTGCTTACTTCTCAAGGAGTATCGTTCGTACATGCCGGCATGGAAATGCTTAGAACCAAAGATGGAGTAGAAAACTCCTATAACTCACCAGACTCCATCAATCAAATTGATTGGACAAGAAAGGAAAAGTATGAAGACGTTTTCAACTACTATAAAGGTTTGATCGCACTCAGAAAGAACCATCCCGCCTTTAGAATGACAAGTACCGAACAAATTCAAGAACACCTAGAATTCTTAGACTATGAAGGTGAAAATTTCTTGGGCTATCAGATCAAAGAAAACGCTAACGGAGACTCTTGGAGTGATATTTTGGTTCTCCTAAATGGAGGCAACCTGAATAAGACCATCAGCTTACCAGAAGGCTCATGGACGGTAGTGCTCGATGGAAAAAATGTCAATGAATTTGGCATTAGAAAAGCCGGAAGAAGCATTACTATTCCAGCTTTTACACCATTCGTTCTAAAGAGAAATTAGAGATTAATCTCCGTTTCAAAAACCTTAACCGCATGCCCTTTAATGAGTGTGCGGTTTTCTTTTACCGTTACAAAGAGTTCTCCTCCCCTTGCCGAGGCTTGGTAGCATCTAAACTCAGTTTGATTTTTCTTACCCGACCAATATGGTGAAAGAATAGTATGAATGAATCCAGTCACTGGGTCTTCCTTAATACCGAGATTCGGAGCAAAGTATCGCGAAACGAAATTATACTCTTCTGAATCATCCCAACCAGATACCATTACGCCATTGACAGCAAGTTCTGCAATGATGTCAGAAGATGGGTTTGCATTTCTCACAGACTCAGACGAATCTAAAATGACAATTAGCTCATTAGGCACTTCTAACACTTCAACTACCGAAGCTCCGAACAACTCCTTAGCTTTAATTAGGCTTGAACCTTTATAAGGAGAAGGATCCGTTCTCGGAAAGTCCATAAGAAGAGTACCATCATTCTGCTTTCTTACAATTAAATCACCACTTAAGGTTTCGAAAGTTATTGGCTGGTGAGCATCATGAATTCCTTCTTCAAAAAGCACAAAAGCTGAAGCCAAAGTAGCATGACCACACAATGGAACTTCCCTAGCCGGGGTAAACCATCTTAAGCCATACTTATCACCTTTTTTCTCTATGAAAGCTGTCTCAGCCAAGTTCATCTCCGTTGCCAAAGCTTGCATGGTGTCTTCGCTCAAAGCTTTTTCTACCAAACAAACACCGGCAGGGTTGCCTTTGAAAATCTCTTGAGTAAACGAATCAATTTGAAACAGTCTCATTTGTCCTTTTATTTTTAAATATCACATTTAGCACTACTCCCGTCATAACAGCAGCCATTCCAAGGTAGGTTAACACATTAAAAGTCTCATCGAAAAGGAAGAAACCGAACCCTAAAGCATAAAGAATCCCTATAAAGTTGATGTTAGAAACTTTAGAAAGTTCTTCCGACTGATAGGCAATAGTCATGAAATACTGGGCAATTTGAGTAAGCACACCGACCCCAATTAAAATCACCCATTCAATACCTTCGGGCTGAACCCAATTTAAAGCAGAGTAAATCCCCACAATAGGTAAGGTCACCAATGGGAAATAGAAAATAATAACCAACGGGTGTTCAGAGGTTTTTAGTTTTCGAATCATGTTATAGGCAACCCCAGAGAAAAATGCAGCCCCCACCCCAAGCAATGCCATAAAAGGCGAAATTCTTGGGTCGAACCCTTTGATCATCACAATACCAACAAATGACATGGCAAAGAATAACCACTGAATAGGTCGAACTTTCTCTCCTACAATCCAAATACCGATAAGGGTGGTGAAAATCGGGCCTAAGAACATTAGCGTCACCGCACTGGCTAAAGGAATCTCTTGAAGTGTTGTAAAAAACATCATGAGTGCCAATGCTCCAGCAAGGCCACGAATAAGCAATATCTTTTTATTCTTCCCTAAGAGCGGAATTCCTTTCATCTTTAATGTGACACCCGACATAAAAAATGAAACAATAGACCTGAAAAGAATGATTTCTATAGCAGGTATATTTGGTAAGAATTTTACCAGCACATTCATTACAGCAAAAATGAATGTGGCAAGCATCATGTAAAGCACTCCTTTGGAAAGCATGCGCAAAGATGCACTTATTCATAAAATGAAGCTCAGCAAATGGCATTAAAAGTAGGACAAAAAGCACCCCTTTTCGAATTAAAAAATTCGGAAGGAAAATCAGTAAAACTAGAAGAAAACCTCCCTTGTATCGTTTACTTCTACCCTAAAGATTTCACTCCAGGTTGCACGGCAGAAGCTTGCAGTTTTAGAGACAACCATCAAGTTTTTAAAGATTTCGACATCACAGTTTTTGGAATAAGTAGAGACTCTGTAGCCTCTCACAAGAAATTCAAGGAAGAACATCAGTTAAGTTTCGATTTGCTTTCCGATACATCTGGGAAAGTTTGCAAGCAGTACGATGCGCTGATGCCAATTGTTAAAGTTCCCAAGAGGATCACCTATCTTATTGATGCCGAACAAAGAGTTAGGGCTGTTTATTCGGACATGTTTGGGGCAACCAAACACATTAAATCAATGATAAATCAATTAAAAACTGAATAAAAGTCGTTTTTCTACGTTCGAATGATAAATTTGTGAGCTAACCTCTATAAGGATTTAGATGAGAATTATCCTTTCCCTCTGCTTAATAGTTTGCACAACCATTCAGGTAAGTGCACAGCAATATGTAACTACAGGAGATTTCGATAGGATTTCGAAAGCATCTTTTGGTATAGGCTTAAACACCTACTTTGGTGAATTAAGGAGAGCACCAGACCCCAAATTACAAACTGGGTTAAGTGCTACAATTGGCTATGAGCACCTTTTTACCGACCAGATTGCCATTAGAACAGGTTTGTCTATTTATAAAATCCAAGCAGACGATTCTCTTTCTCCCTTACCAGATAATAAAGTTAGGAACCTAAACTTCAAGGCCACCAACTTTGAGTTGGTAGTTCAGGCTATGTATTACGCTTTCAGACACCCTGCTTCGGGCTACAAAGACAGGGCTTTTGCTAATCCTTACATACACCTAGGTATTGGAGTAACAAGTAACAACCCTAAGGCTGAACTTGCTGGCACTACTTACGATTTGCGACCTCTGTCATTGGAAGGTGTTCAATACGGTGGTTTAGCCCTAGCCATTCCGATGGGCTTTGGGTTCAATTTTTTCCTTTCAAGAAATTTTGATCTCCAAATGGAGGTGCAATACACCATGGCAATGACAGGTTATTTGGACGATGTAAACTCGGTTTACAGAGACCCTGCCTCTTTTTCTGAAACCGATGGTGTAGATGCTACTACCTTAGGTTTATTATCCGACCCAAGAGCAGCGCTCTCTCCACCCGTTGAACCTGTTCCTGCAGGCACTATTCGTGGTGATGGTACTAACGATTCTTATCTTCGTTTTGGGTTTAGGCTGGCCTACTATCTGCCAAAGTCACTTTACGGTAAGTCTTCAATCCGCTGCAAAGTGGTTAAGCGTACAAGATAGAGCCATCTTTAATTTCCACTTTCCTATCTGAGAGTTCAGCGAGCTCCTCATTATGGGTTACAATAACAAATGTTTTTTTAAACTGATCTCTTAAATCGAAGAAGAGCTTATGCAGTTGCTCCGCGTTTTTGGAATCTAGGTTACCACTAGGCTCATCTGCAAAGACAATATTAGGGTCGTTAATCAAAGCTCGAGCTACAGCCACTCGTTGTTGCTCTCCACCTGATAATTCTGATGGTCTATGATTAGCTCGGGCACCAATACCAAGAATTTCCAGAAGTTCCTTGCCCCTACTTTTTACTTCAGCATCTGGTTTACCAGAAATGAATCCAGGCAAACACACGTTTTCTATAGCACTGAATTCTGGTAACAGGTTATGAAATTGAAAGACAAAGCCCAATTGACTATTTCTGAATTTTGCTAGCTTATTGGCAGATAGAGCCACCACATCATATCCGTTGATAGTAAGGCTGCCAGCATCTGGTTTGTCTAAAGTCCCTAAAATATGAAGCAAGGTACTCTTTCCTGCTCCCGAAGCCCCCACAATAGAAACAACCTCATTATTCATCAAATCTAGTTCTACATTCTTCAGCACCTGCAAGTCATTATATGACTTGGATATATTGTTCGCCTTTAGGATAATTTCAGACATATTTTCAAACATAACGAATAGCAATGAAAGCAGTATATGGATGAACTCTAATAAACTGAATTCACTTGTTATTATAACCCCAAAGATTTAGCTTCGCACCAAATTAAAAGCGTCATGAATATTCACGAATACCAAGCAAAAGAATTACTAAAAGGATACGGTGTAAAAATTCAAGAAGGCCTAGTTGCTGAAACCCCTGAAGAAGCGACTGAAGCTGCTAAAAAGCTAAATGCAGAAACCGGAACTAGCTGGTACGTAGTTAAAGCCCAAATTCATGCCGGAGGTAGAGGTAAAGGTAAAGTTCAAGAAACTGACTCTAATGGTGTAGTTCTTGCCAAAAGCCTAGAAGAGATTGCTCCTAAAGCAGAAGCTATTTTGGGAGGAACTCTTGTTACTCACCAAACCGGAGCAGAGGGCAAAAAAGTAAACAAAGTATTAATCGCTCAAGATGTTTACTACCCAGGCGATTCTGAGCCTAAAGAATACTACCTATCAATTCTTTTAGACAGAGCTAAAGGTTGCAATGTAATTATGGCTTCTACCGAAGGTGGTATGGACATTGAAACTGTTGCCGAAGAGACTCCTGAAAAAATTATTAAAGAATGGATTGACCCTAAGGTTGGCCTCCAAGGATTCCAAGCAAGAAAAGTAGCGTTTAAGCTAGGTTTGGAAGGTCAGGCTTTCAAAGAAATGGTTAAGTTCATCTACTCTCTTTACAAAGCATACGAAAATTCTGACGCTTCTCAATTCGAGATTAACCCTGTATTAAAGACTTCAGACAATCAGATTTTGGCAGTTGATGCTAAAGTAAATCTAGACGATAATGGTCTTTTCAGACATAAAGATTTAGCTGAGTTAAGAGATATTACTGAAGAAGCTCCTGAAGAAGTAGAAGCTGGAAAATTCGGCCTGAGCTACGTGAAATTAGATGGCAACGTAGGTTGTATGGTTAATGGTGCTGGTTTAGCTATGGCTACCATGGACATCATTAAACTTTCTGGTGGTGAGCCTGCTAACTTCCTAGATGTTGGGGGAACAGCAAATGCAGAAACCGTTGAAGCTGGTTTCAGAATTATTATGCAAGACCCTAATGTAAAAGCCATTTTGATTAACATCTTCGGTGGTATTGTAAGATGTGATAGAGTAGCCAACGGTGTTGTAGAAGCTTACAAGAAAATCGGAAATATCAACATTCCAATTATTGTAAGGCTACAAGGAACCAATGCTGAAGAAGCTGCTAAAATCATCAATGAGAGTGGTTTAGCTGTTGAGTCTGCAATTGTATTAAAAGACGCTGCTGCAAAAGTTCAGCAAGCACTAGCTTAATAGAAATTTTAGAATTCAGCACCCATAGCTCAACTGGATAGAGCGCTGGATTTCGGCTCCAGAGGTTGAGGGTTCGACTCCTTCTGGGTGTACAAAAATCTCTAACCAATAGGTTGGAGATTTTTTGTTTAGATTAATAAATCGTAAATTTGTAATTCCTCAGCTAAGATAGTTTGTAACCGAAACAGAAGTTAATTAGCTTTACAGCAAGCATTAGCATGAAAAAATTCACTTTCATCTTACTTCTTATCTTAGCGTTCACAGAAATTGCTGACGCACAATCCTTCTATTCTCGAAGAAGAGATAGAACTTGGATGCTCTCTTACGGAGTCGGTTTTTCAACTTATCATGGCGATTTGCACGATGTATTTTACGATGGTATGCAAAGTGCCTTAGGTCCAAGCTTAGGCGTAGGTTTAAGAAAGAAGTTCGGTTCGCAACTATCTTTAAGAGTAGATCTCAATTGGTACCAGATTGGAGGAAGCGATGCGGAAAACAAACAAGGGTTCATCTCTGGCAGGTTGAGCAATAGAGATGACACTGGTGACGAAGATGATAGATACATTCGTAATCTTAATTTCCGTTCTCGAAACCTTGAGTTATCGGCCTTAGCCATCTTTAATTTAATTCCAGTAGATGGCAGCTATACAAGAAGACCTGTGGTAAATCCTTACATAATGCTAGGGATTGGAAGAAGCACAAACAGACCCAAGACTTACCTACCTGGAGAAGAAGGTAACTACACAGTGAATCTATGGGAATATCAAACAGAAGAAGGAGCTCCTGTAGGGTCTTATCCAAAATCTATTACTGTTATACCTTTCGGTATAGGTATTAGGCTAAAGGCAAATCAGTACATTGACATTCTCCTCGAAGGAGGAAGACGTTTCACTTTCACTGATTACTTGGATGATGTAGCTACTTATTATCCTTCTAAAGATGAAATTATAGAGTGGAATGGTGGCGTTGGTTCCCCTTCTGCGGATGTTGCCGTTCAGATTTATGACAGATCTGTTGAGGGCGGATATACAGCTAGACAAAAAGGAGCCATTAGAGGTAGAGAAAACAATGATGCCTATTACATTTTCTCTATTAAACTGGAGATGTACCTTCCTGATAACTTCCTAGGCGAACTATTCTCTCCATCAAGAAGAAAGCCTAAATTCAGATAGTCCTGAGAATCTAGACCTGATTTTATCAGTTTACCGTATTCATAGTTTGGGAATCTCTGTGGTGAGACTCTCCAATGATTAATCAGCGTATTGTTATGAATGACAGCCAGCTTTTGAGAGACTGGCTTTTTTGATTGCAAGTAAAGCGGCCGCTTGAAACACTTTAGGAAGCTACTTTACTCGCTCTTTGGAATAAAGGAAAGAACCTATTTATGACTGGATTTTAGCTTCAAGGTACTACAAGGACAAGGACAGCAAAAGAATAGAACTATAGTGCACTAGTCTAAGGCTTCAAACTTAGAAGCCTTGCTTTTATACTCTAGAAGCATGCTCTTGAGAATTTTGACTATCTCTATATCCTTATCTATCATTTCACCGGAGCGAACAGCCGATTCCATTTGGTCTACGCTTTCCTTCACCTCAGTAAAATCAATTTTTCTAGTTTGAGCAATCATGATTTTAGGATGGTGAGTAGCCATATTACTTTCCTCGTTATCTAAAAGCTCTTCATATAACTTTTCCCCTGGCCGCAAACCAGTAAAAACAATATCTATATCCTTTCCTTCAACAAGACCAGAAAGCTGGATCATTCTCTTCGCTAGGTCCACAATCTTAACTGATTTCCCCATGTCGAAGACAAAAATTTCACCACCATCTCCCATGGTACCTGCTTCTAAAACTAGACCGCATGCTTCAGGTATGGTCATAAAGTATCTGGTGATTTCCGGGTGCGTTACAGTAATTGGCCCACCTGCTTGAATCTGTTTCTTGAAGATTGGAATTACTGAACCGTTAGAACCTAATACATTACCAAATCTGGTAGTGATGAATTTTGTCGACTCTGAGTCAATGCTTACCAGAAAATCATTCAAAGACTGTACATATACCTCAGCGGCTCTCTTTGTTGCTCCCATCACACTGGTTGGGTTAACCGCCTTATCTGTAGAGATCATTACAAATTTCTCTACTTCAAACTCAACAGAGAGGTCTGCCACATTTCTAGTCCCTAAAATATTGCAGGCAATTGCTTCAGGAACATTAGTTTCCATCATAGGAACATGCTTATAAGCTGCAGCATGGAAGATCAGATTAGGTCTATAAGTTGAAAAGCACTCCTTCAATCTACCTCTATTGGTAACATCACAGACAAAAGGGACTAACTCATCTCCCATTTTCTTAATTGACCGAATTTCGTTCTCTATTTCAAAAAGACCTGTTTCAGACTGATCTAGCAGAACAATTTTTGAAGGTGAATAACGTACAACTTGTCTTACAATTTCACTCCCTATGGACCCAGCAGCACCTGTGATTAAGATGCATTTATCATTTAGCTCTTTGCTAATGAACTTGTTCTTGAGAATAATGGTGTTTCTGCCTAACAGATCCTCAATTTTGACCTCTTTAATCTGGTTGATGTCAAACTCCCCTCCTATCCATTGATCTGCGGAGGGAACACTAGTAACTTTTATACCAAATTCTAAACACTTGTCTACAAGTTCATTTTTCTTCTCGAGAGAAAGCTTGGTAGCAGCAAGTATAAGCTCCGTTGGACTATGTTTGAGAACCACCTTTTCAAATTCATCTTTTGCAGAATAAATACGGACACCGCTAATTACGTTACCTATTTTTCTAGGATTATCTTCTAGAAAGCCTACGACCTTCACATTAGACTTGGTATCATTATCTATCATCTGTTTGGTGATCATACCTGATCTACCTGCGCCCATAATTAGCACCTTCCTTTGACTTTTAGGAACCGTTCGATAAAAAGCGAAAAGCTCCTTCACTAAAAGTCTATAACTAATTGAGAATACTAACGATACCAAAAAAGCAATTAGAGCAACCGAGTACGGCAAAGAGTTTTCCGACAAAGAGTTAATAGCAAATACAATGGCAAGGGTAATGAGGTTAGCATACAGGACCCTTAGTGTATCTTGAATACCTGTGTACCGAATAATTCCTGCAAAACTTCTCGTAAGTAGAGAGGAGATTAAACCAGCTATGGTGTAAATGGCTATCCCTCTCAAAAAATCGAACTCATAGAGCTCGTCTATTTGAAAATTAAGCCTGAGCATATACCCCACTAACGCAGCTAAAGAGAAGATTGTCAGATCAATCAGAACGATAATCCACCTAGGAAGTACATTAAGGGTTTTAAATCTATTGAGCATTCCTCAACACTTTACTAACTACATCTGCTATTCTATCCCGGTCAGAGTCTGTTAGATTAGAACCTGAAGGCAAACATAATCCACGTTCAAATAAATCTTCAGACACTTGTCCGCCATACATTTTCGATTCACTATAAAGAGGCTGTAAATGCATTGGCTTCCACAGAGGTCTCGATTCAATATTTTCTTCGAGTAAAGCGTCCATTAATATCTCTTTGTTCAATAAAACACTATCCGCTGGAAATAAGATAGCAGTTAACCAATGATTAGAGAAGAAGTCAGCACTACTCTCTTGATGTACAGTAATACCTGAGCCTTTAAAAAGGTCTGAGTAGAACTGATTATTGCTGCGCCTCAGAGACACGAACTTATCTAATATCTCCATTTGTCCAACACCAATTCCAGCCAGAACATTTGATAGGCGATAGTTATATCCTAGTTCACTATGTTGATAATGGATTGCCTTATCTCGTGCCTGTGTTGACAGAAAACGAGCTTTCGCAACCCATTCTTCGTTAGATGAAAGTAAAGCGCCTCCTCCAGAGGTGGTGATTATCTTGTTTCCATTGAACGAAAGAATTCCAAAATCACCAAAGCTACCCAACTTTTTCCCCTTGAATGTAGAACCTAATGCCTCGGCAGCATCTTCTATGACAGGAATTTCATACTCGGCACAAACTTGCATGATTTCGTCAATTCTAGCAGGCATGCCGTATAGATGTACAGGAATAACTGCTTTTGGCTTCCTTCCTGTCGCCTTAATTCTATCTTCAATGACTTCTCTAAGTAGATTCGGATCCATATTCCAAGTCACCGGATCACTATCCACCAAGATTGGGGAGGCCTTTTGATACAAAACGGGGTTAATTGATCCGCAGAAAGTGAAAGATTGAACAATCACTTCATCATTTATACCCACACCCAGAATCTCCAATGCTAAATGAATAGCTGCCGTGCCACTACTCAAAGCTGCGCAATGTCCTGCTCCGGTATAGTCTGCTAATACCGACTCGAACTTATCTACTAAAGGACCTAATGGGGCTATCCAGTTAGTTTCAAAAGCCGAAGCCACATACTTTTGCTCATTCCCAGCCATGTGGGGTGAAGACAGCCAAATCTTACTCTTCTCCATTTCCAATTTTTATTATTCGACCAGGGTTTCCAACCACAACTGCATAATCAGGAACATCTTTTATAACCACAGCTCCTGCTCCAATTGTAGCCCACTTTCCTATTTTTAGATTCGGAATTATTGTGGCACCTGCTCCTATATGAGTTCCCTCCCCCACTTCGATAGTGCCACATAAAGTAGCGCTCGGACTAATATGAACGTAATCTGCAATCTCACAATCATGATCTATAGAAGCAGAGGTATTAATAATACAATGATTGCCTACCTGGGTGGAAGGGTTGATTATTGCCCCTGCCATTACAACTGTACCTTGACCAATTGAGACATCATCTCCTAAAATAGAATCAGGATGAATGGCCCAACCAAACTTTACTTTTCGTTGTTCTGAAACTCTTTTTCTAATCAAATTAGAGCCTATAGAAACAATATACTCTTGATTGATATCATCTATATGGTCTTTGTCTTCGATTACATTATATCCCGCCAATTCCTTGATATTCGGATTAGCATCCAACAAATAATCAACGGTAAATTCGTTCTTCTCAAGAATATCCAAAATCACTTTTGCATGTCCTGAGGCTCCAATTAGTATCATTATAGGTTACCTTTAAATTTCTCCATAGTGGCTGAATTATCAGCACTAATACCTTCTCTTACAAAGACTTTCTTCACCGTCAAAAATAAGATTTTTATATCGAGCCAAAAGCTTAAATGCTCCACGTAATGTACATCCAACTCAAACTTAGTTGGCCAGTCAATGGCGTTTCTTCCATTCACCTGTGCCCAACCAGTAATTCCAGGTTTAACATCGTGTCGCTTTGCCTGTCTCTCACTGTATAGTGGAAGATATTCTACTAGCAAAGGCCTCGGCCCAACCAACGACATATCGCCTTTAATTACATTCAATAGCTGTGGGATTTCATCTAGTGACAATTTTCTCACCAACAGTCCAATAGAAGTAAGTCTCTCAGCGTCAGGTAAGAGATTTCCATTAGCATCTTTTCTATCGTTCATGGTTTTGAATTTGAAGATCTTAAAAACCTTCTCATGCTTACCTGGTCTTGACTGAAAGAAAAATGGTTTTCCAGAGTTCGCCACTATAAGCCATATTGTGGTGATTAAGAAGATAGGGCTTAACAATAAAAAAGCTGCCAACGCAGCTATGAAGTCGAAGAGTCTTTTGAAAAGAAATCTATACATCGCTCAGTTGCATAAATTTAAGTAATCGTTCATTAATCTTATTCACATCGAACTTTTCTTTTGCCATTTCATGACTCTGCTGACCCATTATTAAAACTTGCTCAGGCTCTTTTATAAATCGCTCCATAGCATCAGCCAATGATTGAGCATCTCGTGTTGGTATAAGAAAACCGTTTCTTCCTTCTTCTACCGTTTCTCTACAGCCCGGATGGTCTGTAGTAATGATAGGCTTTTTCATGGCCATGGCCTCTTGTATAGTTCTTGGCAAACCTTCATTGTAATAAGTCGGCAACACAAATACATCGGCAGCTTCAATATACGGACGAACATCATCCGTTGTGCCGAGGTAATTAACTAATCCAGAGCTATGAAGTTCATCTACTTCTTTTTGAGAAATGCCTCCCGGATTAGGATCTACCCAACCCAACAGTTGAACTTCAAAATCACAATCTTTTTTCTTAAGCAGTTTAGCGGCTTCTACCAATTCAGGAATGCCTTTTTCCTTGATGAGCCTAGCGATGAATAAGAACTTCACTTTCTCAGGAAGCGAAGGCTCATTTTTCAAACGATAATGAGCCATATCGACCCCAGTGCCTTCAATAACCCCTCTTTGTACAGTGTTAGTGAGTAAGCCATTTTGTTCGAAAAACGCTTGATCATCGGCATTCTGGAAAATTACTCCGTCTACAGATTTTAAAGTGTCTCGATATAGTCCCTTTACTACTTTTGCAATCGCCTTCGACTTTAGGTTCGTTTCATCAAAACCAGAGCCCTTCCCCGTAATCAAGGCATATCGTTTAACGCCTTTGAACTTAGCGGCTTTCAAACCAAAAACTACTGGTTTAATGGTATAAGCCAGCACATAATCTGGAGCTATTTCCTTAATCTGCTTTCTAAACTTAAGAAGTGCTTTTAAATCTTTGGCTGGGTTAAGGCCAGTGCGTTCAAACTCTGTAGAAATACAATTTGCACCAATTGCCTCCACCTTTTCTCTAATATCATCATCAATGTAGGGAGCTGCAGCAAAGACCTCAAAGTCTTGCACAAGCCTTTTCAGTAAAGGCCCTCTAAAATTAATTAAAGAAGAGGCAAAGCCTCCAATCAATAAGAATTTAGGTTTTCTGGAGTTCTGCAATTTCTTGATATCGTTTTTCTTGTGCTTGCTGTCTCTTTTTTCTTAAGAAAGCGACACGTTTATCTGAATAGGCATAAATAATCATAAACATAAACGGATAGAGGATTATCCGCTGTCTGGCGATTAAACCAAGGTTTACTAGAGCCAAGCCTGCACCTACAGCAAAAAGGCCAATGAAGATAAAGCAAAAGGCAATAAGCCTGTCTTTTCGAATCATTGAGAAAGATCTTTTTACGCTTTTCCAGTTTTTAAAGGCCAAGTACCAAATGAAGTAAATATCAAAGAAGCTTATGATTTGAAGGAATCCCCCCACCTCCCAAGGAAAGGGTCTTAAAAGAATGTTCACTGGAGCCTGAACAAACTTTAAGGGCCCATCAGAAACTGATATTTCACTACCTCCATAAGAAGATTTCCGTTGAGTTTCTTGAGCAAGATCCGTTACCTCAGTCACATCCTCTACCCCTAAAACTGATAGAAAGTAGAAAGCTCCCACGACAGCTAATATTAAAACAAACACATTTTGAAAGGTCAATTTCTTCAATGAACCTAAAAAATAAGAGCCAGCCAAAGCAAAGGCCAAAATTGCAGCTAATTGAGGTCTTACCAGATAACACCAGAAAAGCCCGAACACCATGATCGGAATATTTTGCTTTCTATTCTTGCCCACCATTCCTGTTAGAAAAGTAGCCGCACCAAAAACCATCCAAGTATCCTTACTAATACTCGCTGTCCAAAACCATAAGGATGGATAAATTAACAGGATATAGAGATAATTTTTATATTCAATCCCTCCATAAGCCCGATAAAAAACCTTGGCAAAAAAGAAAAGCCCTATTAAGCACAATGAAGAGTACAACAGCCAAGTGCCGCGAAAACTCTCTCCAACAAAGAGAATCATAATCGCGGCAGGATAACCTACAAAATTAGTACCGGCAAAGGCTGGCCCTCTCCATAAATCTCGGTCATAGAAAGGAGATAAATCGAATTGCTTAAAATACTCAACAAAGCGTTGCCCCCAACGGAAATAAATTACCGGATCTCCACCTCCACCATAAATGCCAAATACAACAAATGCATAGGCAAATACAGCAACAATTCTGATAAGAATTGAATTAGTAACCATACTTTGAAATTGGGCGGGTATCTGCTTTTGCCCAACTAAATACACGATCATCGAAAAAAAGATAATCGAAATAATTAAGCCAGGTATTTCAAAGGAAGCCAAAGGGGATTTTTGATTTTAGATGTACGATTTGCGATTTAAATAATCTTTTCAAAAGACCTTCAATCGTTTCATTACTCGGCTTTAATCAGGTACTTCAAAACATAAAGAGACCAAACTATCTATTGATCATTACCCTAATGCCTCTTGATAAAAAGTGATAGTCTCGTCTACCATTCTGTGAAGGTTGAAATATGATTTAAGCTTATCATAAGCCGCTTCTACTATCTCTTCTTGCTCTTGAGGTGAATCTAATACTTCAATTAATTGATCCGCTAATTGATCTGTATGGTATGGTTCTACTAAGTAACCCGTTTTACCATGTTTCATGAGTTCATTTCCAGAAGGCACATCCCAAGCCACTACTGGAGTTTTAGCGGAAAATGCCTCTAAGAACACCACACCAAAACCTTCAGAGATAGAAGGTACAACCACTACATCGGAATTAGCCATGAAACTACCTACTTCTTTACTATAGCCTAAGAACTCTACGGCTTCAGATAAGCCTAATTCCTCCACCTGAGATCTTAAAATACCTTCCAAGCCTCCAGTTCCCGCAATCAATAACTTTACATCCGAACCGAAGGTGTGTTTTACTTTACTCATGGCCTCAATAAGGAACTTGTGTCCTTTAAACCCTATGAGTCTACCCGCAATCATGATTTGCTTGGGCGCTTTTCTAAACCCTTCCTTTCCTTTGCTTAAGTAATTCTCGGGCATATCAAAACCATAATGAATAAGCCTCATCTTTTCTGATTTTGTCAGACCGGTTCCAATAAAGAAATTTCTTAACCCATGAGATATAGTAAAAGACGCCTTCATCCGTCTTTCAGCCCATTTACTCAAAAGGAAGTATGGCGTATTGGTTTGCTTGGAGGCATCAAAACCAAACTTAGATGTAAAGGCATTATCATAGCCATGCTTACTAGACACCAATACAGGCTTCAGAGACATAAAAGCCTTGATCAGCGCCAAATGAAAATCGGCATGAATCAGGTGCGCATGTACCAAGTCAAACTGACCTCCATTGGCAATTTGCTTGATTTGATTTAGCACTTTCGGAGTTGGATACTTTCCAATATTGACCTCGTAAGTCTTTACCCCGAGTTGATTAAGGCGATCAATAAACTCTCCTCCTTTACCACCCTGATAGTCGGTGTAAAGCCTTAGGAACTCAACCTCAATTCCTTTTGCCAACAAGCCTGGAATAACCTTTAGCTGATAGTTCTCAGCACCAAAGATTCCTCCCTCTTTTTGAACGAATAGGGTTCTCATCATTACTTATAAATTCCTATTCTACTAATCTTAACCTTTAAAAACCTACTCCAACGAGTAAGAAAATTCTTCAAATTCCTATCCCTATAAGAGTAACCGTTGTAAGAGGTCATGTTCAAATACTTCCAGTACAAATATGAGTAAGGATTAATGTCCAAATACTCCCATGGCCTCATGGCACCAGAGTAGTGCACAATAATAGGGTTTTCAATTGAATCTTTGATTTCATCTTTGGTATATGGTAAATCTTCTATTTTAAAAGGATACTGAAGATAAAAATGATGTAGGTTATACTTTGGCAGGCAAATTTTCCAATTATTGTAAAAAAGCGGATTCAATGTATCCTGAGTTGGTGCCGCTAGAATATCTTCATATTTAATTATATGGTCTACAGCTTTTTTAGAGACACCCCAATCTCTCCACTTTTTTAGGTCAACTAAAGTAACTCCGCAATTAAAATTGGTCTTTGCATTTCTTTTTTCAGGCTCTATTCCAAACTTTTTGAAGTTACTAGGTCTTACCTCGGCCACAGCAGCCATTATTTCATTATCCCCCAAGTCTTGCTCATAGAATTCGCTAATATCACCATTAACAACCAAGTCTACATCTATCAATAAAATTCTATCTAAATCAGGAAGAACTTCTCCTATATTCAATCTTAAATAGATTATTTTGTAATACCCCTCACCATAGTGAAATTTAGTCTTGAGCTTAGGAAAGCGACTCTGATCAAAGTCTATAAATATAAATTTAGCAGACTCTTGCTCAAATTCTTTAGACAATTTCTCAGATACAACTTCTTTGTCTTCGGTATAAATATAGATATTAAAACCAACGGAAGGATTGTTATAAAACAATGATCTAAGCATTACAACCCCATGTTGTAAAAAATTTCTATCAAATGTCAATAAGAGGTTCATTCTACTTTGAGTTAAATCAGTTTCCATATTATAATCTGCTCTTAAGGTTAGGATACGACTTTCACTATCAATGACTGTTCTAATATAGTTCCAAAAGGTTCATAGTTTGATTTCTCCATATAAGCACCTCTACATTCGCATAGACTAATTCTCCACTATTTAGATACTCAAGAGCTTTATTTAACTGAATAACCTCATGTTCTTCAACATTCAAGAATTCACTAACTGCCCCTGCACCATCAGAAATAACCATGCATCCGCACAAGGTCGCTTCCAAAGCCGGCCAACCAAAACCTTCTGAAATAGAAGGAAATAGTAAGGCCTTTGCATTCTGATAACAGTACTTTAAGTCTAGATCACTCAGGTTTTGAACTCGGGTAATTCGATGATTAATGCCCAAATCTTGTATAAGCCCTTCGTTCGATTGGTTGAAAGCACCAATTCTCAATAAATGGAATTTCTCTGGCAAGTCTGCCATCAGTTTTAGCGACCACTGGTTATTCTTATACCAAGCATCAGTTCCTACCGAAAGCAATATTTGTTTACTTTGAAATAGCTCTATCAGGGCTGTATTGCCCGACTCCACCCTAGCCTGATCAACCCAAAATTGCTCTATACCATTATGAACGACCTCAACATTTTGGTGTGTCGAGAATTTAGGCACAAACTTCAATAAGTCATTCTTGGTATGATTGGATACACAAACCACCTTTTTCGCTCTAAACATTTTATTTAGAAAGAAGCGATACAAACGCTGATGAATCTTTGGAGTATTGGCCTGAGGGTAAAGTGTATGTAAATCGTGACAAACGACTATGGAGTCTTCATGCATAAAAGGCACCAGGTACGCATAGCGCTCACTTATTATAATGTGCTTCCCTTTGTTTCTTTTCTTTTTTCGAGTGAGTAAAGGATAATCGATATACTTTGCCTTTAACCCACTTCCTTTTGGACGAACCACCTCAAAAGGAATGTCATTGGCTTGAAGTCCACTTACTAAACCATCAAAATATCGGTTCATGCTGAAGCTACCACCAAGACTTGGATAAATGTAGACCTTATCCATCTAAAGTATTTCTTAAAGCGTTATCATCAACTCCATCTGGTAAAATAAACTGACGTTTGATATTTGGTTTCTCTACTTCATAGTCCGTAAACTCAATATCCTCTATACGGAAGGACCAGAAATCTAATATAGATGCTCCATTGAGCTGACCAATAGCTTCTTGTAATCCAGAATACTGAATTTTAAAAAGAACAGTGGGTTTCCAATATACCGCTGGAATGATCATAGTGGAATAAAAGCCGAAGCAGCCTTGGGCACTTTGAATAACTCGATTGAAGTTCTCTACCTGCTTGAGGTAAGTGATATTTTCGTGCTTTGGAAGCCAATCAGAATTATAAGACTCAGGGTGTAGTTTTATGTAGAGCTTCGAGCCTTTGCTAAGACAGAATTGATTCAGTTTCAGATAGAAGTCGATCATCTTCTCTTTTGATACGGTTTCTTCTCCAAAAGAATTTTCCGCTAACGCTTGATCTATATGCAGATAGAAGTCTTCTTCGATCAGGTCATGCTCTACCTGTAAAAACGGTATCAATTCAGGACTACCGATATACTTTAAGCGTTCTTCACCTATTCTATCCGTTTCTTTGTGAATAGTGGCGTTGTAAGGACTAAAACACAAATACCAATTTGCTCTTTTCAACTTTAAAGGTAGATGTTTAGCTGTCCAATATGGTCCATTCCTCTGCTGTAACTTGGTGTAAATTGCGATCCATAGCAACTTGAACTGACCAACTCCATTTAGTGAATTTCGAATAAACGTAAATGTGCTAAATGATTTTTCCGACTGTTCTTGCTTAACGGATTGCGCAACTTCCTTCTTTCTCCAGAGTTTTTCTCTGGTTCTGTAATCGCGATAATTAGTGAAAATGCCATGTTGAAGAATGAAGGTATTTATGCCTTTACGCTGTGCCACTATATTGAATACCATACTTAGACCCGATTCAATGGACATGAAAATGATGCCGTCAGGTTTCAATTCCTGCAATATGTCTTGTGCTGAGTTGAATTCTGACCAATAGCGACAAGCAAATTCATTGGTGTAATTTAAATCCTTAGGAAAAGTAGACGGAAGGAAAGTGAATTCAAAATCATCTTTAAGATCATCGAACACTTTAATCCAATCCTTTCGAATTGTGGGCCAGACTAAGAGGTAGTGTTTTTTAGAAGGCACTCTAGATTATGTTTGTGAGATTCCCTGCCTAGCGGCAGGCAGGTTCGGTCTCCCGATAGCCATCGGGATCCCCTGAATGACGTTGAATAATTAAAGCAAGTCTTCAATTTGTTGGCCATTAGATTCTATAATCCACTCAACAAACTCTCGAAAAGCACCTTCTCCGCCTGCTTTTTTTGTAACATGATTGACGTATTTCTGAATATAGCTTGGAGCATTTGAGGGTGCAGCTGAAATACCGCTGGCCTTCAATAATTCCAAGTCTCCAATATCATCTCCAATGTAAGCGACTTCGGAAAGGGCAATACCCAATTCTTTACAAATAGCTTGCGCTATGGGCAATTTGTTACCAATACCTTGATGTAGAATATCAATTTTTAATTTCTCTGCTCTGCGTTTTACAATGGCAGTGTCTTCTCCTGTGATGATACCGACAGGTATATTCAATTTTCTAGCGAAAAGTACTCCTGCACTATCCGAGGTATTGAATTTCTTCCATTCATTGCCTGTCTGATCGTAGAACATGCCTCCGTCTGTCCAGACGCCATCGATATCGGTTAGTATAAGTTTTGGGAGCATAAGTTATGTCGTTAATTTTTTCACGCAAAGGGCGCTAAGGCTTTTACACAAAGCCCGCAAAGAATTCCCCGTGTTTTTAAGTACCTACTCTTTGCGTTCTCTGCAGTCATCCTTCTTTGAGATCTTTGCGTGAAGTTACCCCTGTGGTCTCTAAGTGAAAACCTTATAGATTATTTACTACTCGTTTTTTTCAAGCTGAGAGCGCAAAGTTAGTCGCAAAGCTCGCAAACGGTTTTCTTTATTTCAATGTTGCCTACTCTTTGCGTTCTTACCGTTAATTCTTCTCTGTGGTCTCTGAGAGAATCATTTATAAATTATTCACCACTCGGTGAATATCGTTTTTTAGGATCTTTGAGTTGAAATTGATTAGTAGCCCAAGTTTCTTATTCGATAGTTTTAAATAAGTCAATAGCTGAGCATAGTGTACAGGTGCTAATGTTTCAACTGATTTAACTTCAATGATTACCTTATTTTCAACAAGAAGGTCAACCCGATAGCCTACTTCCATCTTTACCTCTTTATAAAGAAACGGTAAAGGAAGTTGTTGTTTCACATCAAGACCAGATTCTCTCAGATCATAAGCCAACGCATTTTCATAAGCAGATTCTAATAAACCTGGACCTACATTTCTATGCAAATCTATGGCAATACCAATGATTTTATATGAAATTTCGTTCTCGGTCATGTGCTTATTTCACACAAAGAACGCGAAGGGTGCTACGGATTCTTTGTGTAATATCTATCCGTACTCCCTCTCTGCGATCTCTGCGTTCATTTCCCTTTGCGGTCTCTGCGTGAACCCTCTTTGCGAACTCCGCGTGAACATTTTAAGAAATCATTTCTTTATATATCACCTCATCGGCAGATACATTCTGATTAAGTTTCTTGCCTATCAACTGATCTTTTTGTGCCCACTGAAATCCATCTCCTGGACTGAGCAGATGCACATCGGCTTCAGAGATTACTTCGCCTTGTCGCATATCTCTTTTGGTTGCAATACTGCGCTCTAACTTCACCTTGGCCGCAGAAACTGCTTCACTACGCTCCTTCTTCATCTCACCAAAAGCCATTTCAAGATTACGGATATCACGCACCATTCTACGCATTCCATCGGGAGCTAAAGAGCCTGCTTGATCGGTTCCTTTCATGGTTCTATCGAGCGTAATATGTTTTTCGATTGTCGTTGCCCCCATGGCCACAGCAGCCAAAGGAATAGATATACCAATACTATGGTCAGAATAGCCTACTTCAAAATCGCTGTACTTTTGTTTTAAATAGTGAATACTATTCAGGTTAATATTCTTGTACTCACTCGGATACTGAGAAAGGCAGTGTAAGATGGACACTGAATTATGATGCTTCGTGATTACCTCTAAAGCATCATCTATTTCTTGTTCTCCTCCCATCCCAGTAGAAATCACCATGGGTATTTTAGTTTCAGCCATAGCATTCAAAAGAGGTAAATTGGTAAGGTCTCTACTGGCTACTTTGAGTCTATCAGGTGTAAATAGTTTGAGCATACTTAAGCAACCGATAGCGCAAAGTGTCTCGACAAAGTCCAAGCCCTTTTCTTTGGCATATTGATACAATTCAAAATGCTGCTCATCATCCAGTTCTAGTTTTGCTCTATGTTCACCGTAGGTTTTACCAAAACTATGTGGACTGTCATATGGCCTGTTCATAGCTGAAGCAGAGAGCTCTTCTGCTAAATCACGCTTGGTAAGCTTCACAGCATCCCATGGTTTTAACTCTAAGCCAAAAAGCTCATCTTTAACCGGTTGTGCGGCTTTATCGATTAAGAGTTTAGCTAAATCTACTGAACCATTGTGATTCTGACCTATTTCACCAATTAAGTAGGTATGTGGCATCTTTAAGAGTGTTGAATTTTTAATGTCGAATTTTTAATGAGCACGATAAAGTATAACACTCACTTATTAAACTGATCAATTCCTTCACGCATAATCAATTTAATCTTAGGATTAGCGTCAACTAATTCAATTAGTTGTTCAAGACTAGCGTTGGAATTAGCCAATTGGAGCAAGCTATGCATATTTTCGAAATCGGCTGGTGTGTCTATTGTAAAGCGAAGATCATTTCTGTGCAAAATCGCTGAAGGTGCCTCTTCCAATACTACATTAAACTCATTTGGATTACCATAAATAAAGTTGGTTACGTGCTCGGAATAGAAGTCTCGCTGGTCGTGATTTTGTAATAAAACTAAGGCTCGCTTTAATGCCGAAAGGCTCACTCCCTCTACAAACAGACCCCAGTGAGTTCTGATGGCAGGGGTTCCATCAGCGTTGCAAAAACTAATATAGTCTACACCGTTACTCAGTTCATTCATATAGTGTGAAGCTTGCCCAAACTGCAGAAAAGGATTATCAGAGCAAACTCTAACGAGTTGCTTTGCATTATAGTGCTCTGCACAATCTATAAATCGTTGCAGGACATTATACTCCTCTCCTCTAAAACACTCTACTTGATTTTTCTGAGCCCAAGCTTCAAGCAAATCATCCGCTTGGTTACTGCTAGTCGCTAAAACAAAGGGTATATCAAGCTTCTTTAAAGCTTCCAACTGTAGGTCTAGCAAGCATTGCTCTCCGATTAGAGGCTTCAACACCTTGCCTGGTAAACGAGTAGAAGAAAGCCTGGCTTGAATGATGATGAGGTTACGAGGCATGGAGATCTTCAATGACTTTTTCGTAAAGGCCAACAACCTTCTTCACAGCATACTGTTCGGACAACTCAATCGCCCCTTTTGAGCAGTGTGACATCAAGTTAGGCGACTCTTTTAACTTTTTAATAGCTAAATCCATATCTTCAAGGGTTTCACATACTACTCCATTTTCCCAGCTTTGAATCCATTCTTCAGCGCCATAGTCATTGAAAACAAGAGAAGGGACACCTGCTGCTGCACACTCAATAATTCCTTTAGGAAAACCCTCGGACTTAGAGGTCAAAATATGCAGATCACACTCTTTTAACTTTTCTAATAATCCAGAGTGAGTTAACATCCCCAAATAAGTAAGGTTATTATAAGAGTTCGAATTCAGAATATTCTCCAAGAAACCACTATCCTTTCCAATTATTAGGAATTCTATTGAAGGATGGAGTTCCGATAGAGCAACAAAATCATTTACTCTTTTCCTTTTCATATCATTTCCTAAAAATACGATACGCCTAATACTTTTTCTTACGAAGCTTACTTTTCTGAATAAAGCGGTATCTATAACTGGAGGTAGAATCAAATCCTCAGAATTAATTCCATGTTGCTCATGGTTATACCTCCTCATGAAAGAAGTGATTGAAAATGTTTTAGTAGTAAAACTATAATTCTCTTTTGCCCTTGGAACCGTACCTAAAACAGATAAGGCTGTAGTTAGTGCTTCTTGGTCTATGACATTTTCTACAGTTTTAAAACATTTTCTGTTAAAAAGTTTTACTAGCGATCGTTGAATCCTATAGTTGTTTCCTCTTGGTAGATAAGCCACATCCGACTTCTGGATTCCCCAGAAAAAGCCCAACCATTGAGTGAACTTCACTGGATACTTACAATTAAACGTTGTAACTCCGGCAATAGAAAACCTACCCAGGTTGCCGTGATTAATCTCTAAGGCGTATAGTTCAAATTTTGATTTATCTAAATATTTAGCCAAGCTCAAACAGTTTAAATTTTGAGCATTTGTTTGGTTGATGTACGCACCTAAGAATACTTTAATTTTCTTCAAGGATAGTCTTTAATTGATTTTGCAAATAGACCTGATTGAAAGTGAGGCCTTTATTGTAAGCATTGTTTGCGATTTTATTTAATTCATTTGAATTTCTAACCCAAGAAACTACTTGGTCTGACATGTTCTGCACGTCCATATAATCTACTACAACACCACAGTCATTCGCTATAAATTCCTCAGCTCCACCACAGTTTTTAAAACATATACTTGGCGTCTTAGCCAAGGCATTCTCTAACACCACCAATGGAAAAGAATCCCATCTGGATGTCATCAAAAGGATGTCGAAAAGCTCATAAATTTTTTCTGGAGCACTTGTTTTGGGTAGGAAAATGACTGAATCTTGCAGAGAAGTTTTCTTTAAATCATATAGTATTCTTTTTTCAAAAGGTGACTTTGCCTCAGTATTTAAATCACCCATAGCACCTAACCAGACAAAATGAGCATCCGGGCACTTTTTAACAGTCAGCGCACAAACTTGTAAAAAGTAGTCAACACCTTTCTCCCAGATTAATCTTCCAGATCCTCCTATGATTACTTTACCTTTTTCTTTAAGCTCAAGTAGTTTTTTCGGAGAATCACCAATACTCAATTCTTTTCCTTTGTTTGCAGCAATTCCATAAATCACCTGGACTTTTGCGCCCTTATCTAAGCATTCTTTCAATGAATTAGCATTTGCATTTGATGGTGCGACAACTTTCAAGTGTCCATGGTTTAAGCTATCTCTTAAAGCCTTGAATTCTCCTCTTAAAATGGTTTTAATTGAATGGGTACTCTCTGGAAGTCGTAGAAAAAAATGTTCGAAACTTTCGAAAGAAAAGTTTTTAATAAAAAACCATGATGATGAGCTATTGGCTAATCCAATGTGAAAGGATTTCTTTTTTACTAAAGCCTCATACTTGCTTCTTACCAAGCGATACCTAATCTTCTCATACAGGTTATTCCTCTTATTTCTCGAGATAACCACTGTTCTTCCATAATTTGAAAATTCCTTTTCTAACTCCCCTGCCTTGAGTATTACGATTGTACATTCAAAGTCTAGGTCGATATTTTGTAAAGCACGTATAAACTCTAAAAGTGAAAGTGGGGCACCACTTCTATCAGCACTATGTGCAATAAATAAGTACTTCAAAACTTTTTATTATTGGAGAATGACTGTTGGCTAACCCTTCAAAGTTCTAATTAGCTCATAGTATTGAGTCCCTATTCTCTTTAGGCTATGTTTTTCAACGACATGCTCAGAATTCTTTTTTCCAATCATGGTTCTCATCTCATGATTTATCAATAGATAAACTATAGCCTCACTTATTTCTTCTATAGATTCATTTGAAAAAAGATAGTCACTGTTTTCATTCGGTAATAGATCAGAAATCGGTTGGAGTTTTGTAGCAACAACCGGTAACCCCAACTTCATATATTCCATTACAACATTAGGCTGTCCTTCGTAATCACTAAAAAAAAGACCTATATCAATAGACTTCTCAATAATAAATCTCTCCGCATTATCTATAAAACCAACACAGAAAATAAAAGGGCTTAGATGTTTAAATTCAGAATATTCATCCATTAGTGTCTCCGTATTTCTCCCAACTATGTAGACTCTGAGAACACCTTTGTATATCTCCCGAACTTTAGACATAACGCTTAGCAAAACATCATATCTCTTAGGGGGTCTATGATTTGCCACCATAATTAAGCTCAACTCATCTTCATTTTTTTCCTCTGAACGAACCTGATAGAATGATTCTGAAATGGCATTCGGAATTATTTTGATTTCGTAAGAAGAGCGAATTTCTTTTGAATTTAAAAGGGAAAAGTTCTTGGCAGCTAATTTAGAATTACTGATTACTTGATCTGTACATTTCAAAGCCAAATTCTGCCAGAAGCTTTCTTTAAATCTAAATTCAGAACTTCTTATCCCCCAGATATGAAATTTGACTCTTGGGGAAACTTTACTGGCAACAGCAGATAACAAACAAGGTAATTCGAGAAAAGCTATCACACCATCAACTTTATTGATAATAAAAAAACGAGATATCCTTAGGATATTAATTGGTGTATTCAATGATGAATTTGAAAAGTTAAAAACCTTGTGAGGTATGCCTTTTTGGTTTAGGATTGAAAACAATGGGTTGTCCTGAGATTCCTTTAAAAATAGAAAGAGTGGCTGAATCTGATTCTCTTTTCTCAGATATTCTGCAAGACGTATCAATTGCACCTCTGCTCCACCCACAAGTGGCACCCATAAAAAGAAAGCTACTTTCAAATCTTAGAATAAATTGAGTTCGAAAAGTTTACTTACCCAGATCAATCAAGTGTTTTCCCATGGATATAAGGTATTTACCTGATTTTATTAATATTCGAGAACCAAGGTTTTTTTTTGGAATAGGTGAAACCCTAAATACAGTCTCACCTTTGTAATCATCTATTACTTTATTTACCTCCTCATAGAGCTGTTTAAATTCAGCTTTTTCTAATTTATCCTTGGACTCTTTTAGAGACTGATAAGCATCAAGAGAATTGAAAAAGTTGATATTGGCCTCCGCTCTTGCATGTTTGTTTCCTTCTAACCAACCATTTAATAAGATATTATAATCTGAATCAATATTCAGATTCCTCGACCAATGAGTTAAAAATTGACATGCATCTCTACGGTGTTTATGAGCATGAAAAAAACCTTTTCGGAAGTAATCCAAATCATATTGATAATAGTCATGGATACCATAAATGTATTTGTCAATTACATTTAATAAGCCCTTTGAAGCAAGCTTCTTATAAGTATCAGACTCAGGTCTATGGTTCTGATTATTTTTTTCAAGAAAAGAAAGTGCCGTTTTAAGATGTGCAGAATTATATAAATGAGGTCCTCCTCCTCTAACAGTTCCAAAAACCTTATCTATTATATTTCCCTGATATATATATAAATTATCTCCAGATACCGAGGCTCTTTTAGTCATTTTGAGAATACAGTCATCTGTCATCAATATGTCTGCATCTACAGCCAAAGTCCATTTCCTTTTCTCAGAAATGCCGATTTCAAAAGTTTTTTGAACAGCCTTCCAAAAAGGCCTTTCATGTATAACAAAAACCTGGCTCGATGGAACCTGCTGTTCTACAATGTATTGACAAAGTTTTTCGGTTCTTTCCCCCGCAGCTCTTATGACAACTGTTACATCCAAAATTAACCCTGCACTTTTCTTCTTAATCGATTGAAAAAAGAGCTTCTCTTCGCGAACCTTGAGTTGTCTATAGCATGACAGCCTACCCAGTTCTGAAACACTCCGATAGCCGGCTCGGGGTCTTCATAACTAAAACAAAAAGGAATCTTTCTTGCGTATTCCGAACCTGATTTTAATCCAATACAAAAGAGATAGATGGAAGCATTCTTGTGCCCATTGAAGGTCAAGTAATGAAGGTCTAATCCATTTTCCTCATACATACGTTTCATCGTAAGTGGAGTAAAACGCCAAAAATCACCATAGTCTGCATGCATTTCCTGCAAAAAAGGGACTATTACAATTACTACATCTTTGGAAAGTTGGCAGAGATTATGAAATGCCTTCTGAACTTCATAAACATGCTCGAGAACTGTATGGTTAAAGACCACGTCAAAACTTCCTTTTAAGTCTTCGGGCAAATCTTTTGTCAAGTCCAAAAATATTTCCCCTTCCTGACCCTGAAAGCCTCTGGCCTCAGCCTTATAGTTAGTGATAGTATAACTTGAGGCATTGACAAAATAATCCCGATATTTCCTCCCTTCTTTATCTATATCCTTCCATCCACTTACATTGGCAATGCTTCCTTCAAAAAGGTGGGCAAACTTCTTTAGTTCCCTATTACTCCATACTCTAGGTAGTCTAAACCTTCGGTCAATGAAGGGATCATATTCTTGATTGTTCTTCATAACTTTTATTTTTACCAATTTGCATAAGTCAGGTATTATCAAGAATTCATGTAAACCAAAATTACTGAACCTAAATAAAAACCAATTGTGCTAGATTAAATAATCGCTCATTGAATAATAGGCAGGTCCAATCGCTTTATTCGTTTTGCAGGAACTCCAGCAACCAGAGTGTAAGGCTCAACATCCGAATTAACAACTGCTCCCGCTGCTACTACTGAGCCTTTTCCTATTGTAACTCCTGCTAAAATTGTGCATTGACTTGCTATCCAAACGTCATCCTCTATTTTAACTGCCTTTTCGTAATGGGTCCTAGGATATTGCAAAAGGTTTAAGCCGTGTGTAAGAATGATTGTATAAGGGCTGATACGTACGTTATTTCCAATAATGACAGATTCTCTAGCTGCGATCAATACGCCTTGATTTAAAGTGCAATTATCCCCTATAGAAACTTTATTAGGATTGATAATATCAATAAACCCATAAAACTTGACCCCTTTTCCAAGAGCATTTAATCTCTTCCTGTAGAAATAATTATATTCATCCGATATAGTATTGCTTTTTATATAGTGATCAAATCTTATCCAAAACCTAGTTATCAACCTAGCTACTCTAGTTTTCATTCTTAATCCAAACATGATCGACTAAAACTTCCCCTTTATTAATATTTGTTTTTGAACCTGTAGAATAGAAATCTTCCTCTAAAACCTCAAATTGCAAAACTCTTTCAATCCTATCTTGCTGATCATTGTTCAAATTTACCTGAACACTAAAAAAATATCGACCAGGAATCAAAAAGGGAGAGTTGACTCTACAAAGTACTTTAATGTTGTTTTCAAAACTTTTTAAAAACAAAGATGTTTTTGTCATCAGGGTTGAACATGAAAAAATATTGGTTTCCCTTTCGTTAAAAACCCTAATCCCTATATCCAATTTACCTTGAGCACTTTTGTTAGATAAATCAATATCGAAAACTAATGTATCCCTAATCTTAATAAACCTGCTCTCATTATCCGGATAAACATCAACATGACTAATCTGAACATTTCCCATGCCATTAGGTATCCTAGACTTGAAATCCAATAATTCATTCTGCTCAACGGATATCTTTAAATAATTATCTATTGCCTCTTTTACTTCCAAATTAAATCTTATCATTCCCTTATCAAGTACGAGTGCTGAAGAACAGAGATTCTCCACTGCTGCCATATTATGACTCACAAATAATACAGTTCTCCCATCTCCTTTGCTTACATCCTGCATCTTACCGATAGCCTTCTTTTGAAATTCAGCATCACCTACTGCAAGCACTTCATCTACTATTAGTATTTCAGGTTCCAGAAAAGCTGCTACAGCAAATGCCAAACGTACTTTCATACCAGAAGAATAGCGCTTCACAGGTGTATCCACATAGCGAGCACAACCTGAGAAATCGATGATCTCATCTAGCTTAGCTCTGATCTCAACTTTGGTCATTCCCAAGATAGCACCATTCAGGAATATATTTTCTCTTCCAGTAAGTTCCGGGTGAAAACCAGTACCTACTTCCAAAAGGGCACCAATTCTTCCTTTCGCTGATATTCTACCAGTTGTGGGCCCGGTTACTTTTGAAAGGATTTTTAAAAGTGTACTCTTCCCTGCTCCATTCTTACCAATAATACCTAACACTTCACCCTGCTTTACTTCAAAGTTGATATCCTTTAAAGACCACACATAGTCAGAATTCCCAGCCTTTGAACGATCATTGGTTTCTCCAATTTTTAAGAAAGGATCCTCTTTGCCTCGGACTTGAGCCCACCAGCGGTTAAGATCATGACTAATTGTACCAGTACCAACCGTACCAAGCCGGTATTGCTTAGAAAGGTTTTCTACCTTTATGGCTATCTCACTGTCACTCATATTATCAGTTAACAACCTGTTGTGAAATCATCAATCTAAATTCGTACATAACAAATTATACAGTGTCCATAAAGTTTTTCTCGGTACGATTAAATATCGCCAAGCCAATAATAAAAAGAACAATAGCAAATACAGTTGAATACAGAAGATGCCCATAGTCCAATGTTCCTGTACCTAAAAACATATACCGGAAAGTTTCAATTATTGGCGTCATTGGGTTAGCCATGATGTATATTTTATATTCCTCTGGAATACTAGATAGGGGGTAAATTACGGGTGTTCCATACATTAGTAGTTGCACTCCAAAAGTAATTAGGAATTTAAGGTCACGATACTTGGTGGTTAAGGCCGAAAGAATGAATCCAAACCCTAAACCTAAAAGCATCATTATAAAGATCAGAACAGGAAAAAGAGCCAGTTCTCTTTGTATACTCAAATCAAACTGCCTTGAAACAACATAATAAGCATAAAATGCAAAAAAAAGGATCAATTGAACCCCATAAGTAACCAGATTGGTAATAGTAATAGAAATGGGCATTATAGCTCTTGGAAAATAAACCTTTCCAAAGATGTCGGCATTCTTTGAAAAGGTCTCCGATGTTTTAGTCAATGAATCTGCAAAGTATCTCCATGAAGTTACACCTGCCAGATAAAAAAGCATTTTAGGAAGCCCATCCGTTGAGAGTCCCGCTACGTTACCAAAGATTAACACATAAGTAAGTGTTGTCAGAATAGGTTGAATAAAATACCAGATAGGTCCTAGGATAGTTTGCTTATACTGTGCCACCAAATCCCTTCTAACAAATAGCAACAACAAATCTTTGTATTGCCTTAATTCCTTGATCTTTAAATCAAAAAGAGCCGATTTAGGCTCTATAACGGTATCCCAATGTTCCTGACTCAATTCTTAATCCTATTAATGAAAGATTTAGACCCTTTCGTTTTTTCTTCATCTGAATAATACCCTCCACCATAATTTCCATAACCATAACCATAACCATAGCCATAACCATAGCCATAACCGTAACCATAGCCGTAACCGTAACCATAACCATAGCCTCTATTCACTTTGAAGTCATTGAGTAATAGGGTGGAGTTTTTGACTAATCCCTTCTTGGTGATGTCGTTCAAGAAGGGAAAGACTTGTTTTACTGTATAGTTCTGGCGAACAACAAAAATATTAAGATCCGCCAAAGGAGTTAAATTGAAGGTATCTGCCACAATACCAATTGGTGGAGTATCTATGATTACCTGTTCGTAATCTTCTTTAAGGCTATTGATCAAATCCTTCAATCCTTGAGAAATCAACAACTCAGCTGGATTAGGTGGCACAGGTCCCGCTGCAATTAGGTCTAAATTTTCATAAGGTGTTTTCTGGATAATCTTGTCTCTCTCTACAAAACCTGCTAGGTAGTTAGAAACGCCAAAATCATTTGTTAGGCCAAAGTCATTATACAGTTTGGGCTTTCGCAAGTCTAGGCCTACCAAAACGGTTTTCTTTCCTGAAACCGCCAGCATAGAAGCTAAGTTCAGGGAACAGAATGACTTGCCTTCTCCACTAGCATTAGAAGTAAGTAACACCGTCTGAATTTTCCTCTCCCTTCCGAAAAAAGCCAAATTGGAGCGTATAGCTCTAAAAGATTCTGACATGATAGACTTCGGATGCTCAAGTACAGCCAAGTTCCCATCGTACTTATTGTGACCAATCATACCGATAATTGGAATCTGAGTTAGCTTTTCTATTTGCTTCCTAAATTCAATCTTATCATTTAAGAATTCCTTTAAGGCGAAGAACAAAAGTGGAATGGCAAAGCCAACACCCGCAGCTGCCGCGTAGTTGAAAGGCTTATTAGGAAAAACAGCCTTCACGTTAGGAGTAGCCTCATCTACAATTCTTGAATTAGCTTCATTAGACGCTTTTAAGATCCCGGCTTCAGCACGTTTCTGCCTAAAATAGAGGAACATATTGTAATACATGTCATAGATTCTCTCTGTATCGCTATAATCTCTTTTAGCCGAAGGAAACCTATCGAATTGCCTATTCAATTGAACTAACTGGGCATCAGTACTCTTAATTTCATTTTTTAATTCATTAATCTTTAGACTTATGGTTCCACTCAAAAACTTAAGCAATCCGTCTATTTCATTGTCAAGACTGATCATAGTCGGAGTTCTATCCGATAAGATTTCTGCTTTCTCCTTTCTTGTGGCATACTTTTCTTGAAGTTGCGATACATAACGTTCTAGCTCAACTTGTAAGGATGGAGAAACAGAGAATGATACTTGATCTATACTATCTCGCTGATTTAACAACCTTAAATTATCTTGGAGATTCCTAACAGTCAGTTCGTTTATTCTTTTTTGAGCTTCCAACTTTGAGATTTCACCTATAATATTGGAACCCACGTTATCAATAGAACTTACTTTATTCTCAATTTTTACATCGTCCAATTGCGAGGCATAAATGCTCAATGTGTCCTGCAGTGCAGCCATTTGAGTATTTACATAATTAATAGTCTTCTGAGCTGCCTGATTCTTTCTGTCTAGCTCTTGAGACATATAGGCATACATAAGTGCATTGAGAAAATCTGCCCCCTTTCGAGGATTTGTATAATTCAAACTAAGGGCTGCAATGGACGTAAACTCACCTTGATAAGTAACCCTAAGCCTACTAGACCATTCGTCAATCAGTTTGTCTCTGGAGCGTAAGGTGAAATTGTAAACCTTTCCACTTAAGTCTCTAGATGAAGTAAACTCTAACCTAACTGCCAAATTATCGGTTACCACATCTTGATAAGGCTGAAAGAGTTCTTGAGACGGGTTATCAGAATTGGTCTTATAAATTTTGAAATTATTACCTTCCACAAACTCTACAGTAAAAGGCACTTCGTAGGTTTGATTTTTCCCTGCCAACGGAACTACTTCAAACGGCAGTGAATTGTATTCTTCAATGGTCTTAATTCTCCCTACAGAATAATATTGAACATCGAAGTCGAGCGTATCTAATGCCAAACCTGTCATTTTCTCACTTTTCAATATTTCTAGTTCATTTAAAAACTGAGAAGTATTGCTGGAAGTGAAGAATTGCATAATGCTCGGATCGATATTCGGATTTGTATCCGGAATAAGCAAGGTGGAGCTAAGCTTAAAACGTTCGTTGGTATATCTATGATAAATGAAAGCCACCAACAAACCTAGAAAGACCGAAACCACGAAGATCGGCCAGTTCCTAATCACCTTGATTAGGATTAACCTAGGGTCTATGGTGCTTTGATTGCCAGAGTTGGCACTGCTTTCGTTATCAAAAAAATCGAATTCGCTAGCCAATTAATTATTACTTAAAACACTGATAACTAACACTGTACCTGAAATTACCGAGACAATGGTGGCAAAAGTCTGCAAAGCGGTTTCACCAGTTCCTAACTCACGAATCTTTAATGGGGCAACATAGATTAGATCATCTGGCTGAATAAAAAACAGCTCAGACTCAATAAATTTGCGCCCCGTAACGTCCACTTCATGGATTTTAACACCATCAGGGTATTGGCGCATAATAAGTACATGATTTCTATTGGCGTTAATAGTCAAATCACCAGCTCTGGCGATTGCTTCTAGCAAGTTCAAATCGTACTGTCTAACCAACTGTGGGCCGGGGTTATTCACCTCTCCATATATTGTGAATGGAATACCACTTAGTTTTACGCTTACCCCAATATCTGAAATATCGGGTCTAATCAGATCTTCAATTTGCTTTTTAAGCTCAGTAGTGGTGAGACCAGCGGCATTTACTTTTCCCAAACTGTTAATTTCAATCTTTCCGTCTCTATCCACGTTATAACCAGTCATGTAGGGATCATTATTATTGTTCCCATTACCATTATTTCCACCTCCGTTTTGGTTACCCATTCTCAAGAGGTTGTCAGGGCGAGCAAAAATTGGATAGTACTTCTCTACTTCACCTAGTTCTCTACTGTAGAAATTAATTAAGAGAATATCATTGGGTTGAAGTTTGTAATCTACTCTTGAAAGTGCAATCAGTTGATCATTGGACAATGCCTCTTCATCCTCCTTATTCTGCATGTAAACGATCTTCTCGTTTGGAATACAGCTACTAGCTAATAGGATTACAAAAAGAAAGCCCATAAACTTAATAGCTAGAGGGCTTCTGTTTTCTTTATTTTTCATTCGATATCGTTGCTTGCCTGCTGACCTAGCTCAAAAGCTTCTTTGCACATGGTCAGGAAATCATTCATTTTATGAAGAGGCACCATATTTGGCCCATCGCTTAAAGCTTCTTCAGGTTTAGGGTGCGTTTCTATGAAGAAACCATCTACTCCAACTGCTCCTGCGGCTCTGGCTAGAAAGGGTGCAAATTGCTTCTGCCCTCCTGAGCTCCCTCCCATACCACCTGGTTGTTGAATGCTATGAGTAACATCAAAAACAACTGGGGCATGTTGGCGCATTACTGGAAGTGAACGCATATCTACCACTAGGTTATGATAACCGAAAGAAACTCCCCTTTCGGTAAGAATTACTTTCTCGTTTCCGGTAGATTTAACTTTGTTGACTGCGTACTCCATATCTTCTGGTGCCATAAACTGTCCCCTCTTGATTTTCACTGTTTTACCTGTTTCACCAGCAGCTAAAAGAAGGTCGGTTTGTCGGCATAAATAAGCGGGAATTTGCAATGCTTGCGCCACGTCACTCACAGGTTTCGCTTGGTACGACTCATGAATATCAGTGACTATTGGCAACTCGAAATCTCGCTTGATTTGGTCTAATACGCTCAAACCATCGTCTAACCCTACCCCTCTGAAAGATTTTGCCGAAGTACGGTTGGCCTTATCAAACGATGCTTTAAAGATATACTGAATATCGAGCTTCAAGCAAATTTCCATGAGTGTTTCTGCTACCCTCGCACATACGTCATAAGACTCTACAGCGCATGGACCAGAGAATAAAACCATCTTTCCATTTCCAACTTCAATAGAATCAGAGAGTTGAAAACTCTTCTCAAATTTCTTCATATCAATTCCTTAATAATATCTTCATATCGGTTTTGAGCCTCCAAGACCAAATCGGCCAATTCGCGAAGCACCCCTTCTCCACCTTTGGATTTCAAAACTAAATCAACGTGTTCCTTCACTTTGTAGTGCCCATCGCTTGGTGTACAAGACAAACCACAACGAACCAACACAGGCAAATCATTGATATCATCGCCCACATAAGCAATTTGCTCATCGGTAAGCTGCCACTTCTCCTTTAGCTTTTGGTAGGTTTCGAGCTTATTCTTGATACCATGGTAGTGTTTATCGATCTTTAGTTCTTCACAACGGTTTCTCACTACTAACGAATCTCTACCTGTAATAACTGCTGTGTAAATCTCAGCTCGCTTCAGGTATTTGATTATTTGCCCGTCCTTTACATTGAAGCGCTTAAATTCCATTCCTGCATTGTCGTAGACAATACCTCCATCGGTCAACACACCATCAACATCGAATATGATAGCCTTAATTTTTCTGGCTTGCTCTATAGTTTTTTCTGAATAGCTCATTGGATTATAATGCGGCAAAGGTAGAACGAATACAACTTACAAAACAACTTGAGGCCTTGCCAAACTAAATCTCCTTTAAGATTCTATATATTAAGAGGAAATTTCAGCATCTATGAAGATTTTCAAGTTCGTCCTGTCACTGATTTTAGCGATAGGAATTTTCTATGCATTGAACACCAAATTTGGCCAAATCCCTCCACTTGGCAAGTTTCTAAGTCCTAACCAAGGAGTATGGCAAAACGAAATTACTGAAGGAGAAGAGAAGGCTTATGAGATTAATGGTCTTTCAGCACCAGTTCAAATTCACTACGATGACCACTTAATTCCGCACATTTTCGCTCAAAACAATACTGACCTATATAGAGCCCAAGGATATGTAACCGCTCAAAATAGACTTTGGCAGCTAGAATTTCAGACACATGCATCGGCCGGAAGGCTTTCAGAAATTGTGGGGAATGCTGCCTTGGAGTATGACAGGGGACAACGAAGAAAAGGAATGGTTTACGGAGCTGAAAGGGCCTTGGAAAACATGAAAAAGGATAGCGAGATGCTCGGGTATTTAGAGGCTTACCGCGATGGAATCAATAGCTATATTGAATCACTATCTCCTGCCAATTATCCTGTAGAATATAAGCTCCTCGATTACAAGCCAGAGCCTTGGACCATGAAAAAAACAGCTCTATTGTTAATGTACATGACGGACATGTTGGCCGGAAGAGACTCTGACTTAGAGTTCACCAACTTTGTGAACAAATATGGAAAAGAACGTTTCGACTTCCTTTTTCCGGATTTCTTCGATGTAAACGACCCTATTATTCCTAAAGAAAGAGACTGGAGCAGTTGGGAAGTTTCGGTACCAGAAGTGCCTGCAAGTGAATACATGCTTGACTCCATACAAAAAGTTATGGAAAAGCCTCACCCAGACAACGGAAGTAACAACTGGGCTGTTGGGCCTGAGAAATCTTACTCGGGAAATCCAATCTTAGCCAACGACCCTCACCTTCAACTTAACTTGCCTTCTATTTGGTATGTGATGCAATTGGCCACCCCCGAGAAAAACACCTTTGGTGCTACACTTCCTGGTGCGTTAGGCATTGTCATCGGCTTTAATAATCACATTTCATGGGGAGTTACTAATGCTACTCGCGATGTTAAGGACTGGTTTAAGGTAAAGTTCAAAGACGAAAACAAGGATGAATACTGGCATGATGACCAGTGGAAGTCAACGACTAAAAGAGTTGAAGAAATTGGAATTCGAGGAGAAGCCACCTACTACGACACCGTTGTCTATACGCATCATGGGCCTGTCAGCTACGATGACACCTTTAAAGGCAATGAAGAAAAAATGGGCTATGCCATGCAGTGGACAGGCCATTTAGGTGGCAATAATCAGAGAACTTTGATTGAACTGAACGCAGCCAAAAATTACGATGAATACAAAGAGGCTCTTGTTCACTTTTTAGCGCCTGCTCAAAACTTTATCTTCTCTTCTCGCGAGGGAGACATAGCACTTTGGATTCAGGGAAGGTTTCCAAATAAGTGGGAAGGACAAGGCAAGTTTCTTCTGGATGGATCAAACCCCGAGCATGACTGGCAAGGTTGGATTCCTCAAGAACACAATGCTCACATAAAAAATCCAGAAAGAGGTTTTGTAAGCTCAGCCAACCAACACCCGGTCGATGAGAGCTATCCATACTACGTATTCAATGATGGATATGAAATGTACCGAAACAGAGTGATCAACAATTTTTTTAGATCAAAAAACAAGTTCACTATTCAAGACTTCAAAGACCTTCATAGCAACAATTACAATCTAAAGGCAGCAGAATTACTTCCTCATATGCTAGAGGTAATGCCTAAAGAAGAGTTAAGCAAAGAAGAATTAGCCTATTTGGAAGAAGCCGGAAAGTGGAATTTCTACAACGAGATTGACTCCAAGGGAGCTAGTATTTGGGAAGCTTGGTGGACTAGATTGAATAGAATGGTATGGGACGAAGTGAGAGATAGCCAAGAGGCTATAGATGCTCCTTTTGTGTATCAGACAATATACCTTCTGAAGAATTACCCAGACGATCCTTTTATGGACATAGCTTCTACCCCAGAAGTCGAAACTGCCAATGACCTATTTTTGGCCTCGTTCAAAGAAGCTGTCAAAGACTTAAACACTTGGAAGTCAGGACTTGGTGATTACCAGTGGGGCGATGTAAAAGCTACTTATGCTGGCCATTTACTTCAAGCACTACCTGCATTTTCAAGGTTCAACATACCTATTGGAGGTAATAGTGGAATTGTAAACGCAACGTCCAAAAACCATGGAGCCTCTTGGCGTATGATCGTAGAAATGTCTGACCCACCAAAAGCATTTGGTGTTTATCCAGGTGGACAATCGGGAAACCCAGGTAGTAAATTCTACGATGATTTGGTAGATATCTGGGCCGCAGGCGAATATTTAGAACTCAACTTTATGCAGTCGGCAGAAGATCAAACTGGCGTTTCATTCACTCAAACACTAAACCCTAAACAATGAAAAAGCTTAGCAATTTTATACTTACCATCATTTTAGGCGTCATTCTATCTCTTTTCCTTCCATGGTGGGCAGTTATGCTAGCTGCCTTCTTGAGTGGTGCAATCGTTCGCCTACGAAATGTAGCGGCCTTCTTTGTTCCGTTCGGGGCAATCGCATTACTTTGGATAGTAAATGCTTGGATGCTGTCTAGTGCCAATGACTATACTTTAGCGAGCAAAATAGCTGTATTACTACCTCTTGAAGGAAACGTGGTTTTACTGATTCTGGTAACAGGGGTTATTGGCGGATTAGCAGCAGGAATTGCCGGACTTTTTGGTAATCAGTGCCGAGCTATTATGGCCAAGGAAGATTAATGACTGAAATAAAGACTAAGCCGCATTTTGTAATCGATTTTGATAGCACCTTCACCCAAGTGGAGGCGTTGGACATTTTGGGGGAAATCTCCTTAGAAAATCACCCAGAAAAGGAGCTTCGCCTGCAGCAAATAAAAGATGTAACTGACCTTGGTATGGCTGGTGAACTGTCGCTTCGTGAATCTCTAGATGCCAGAATAAAAATCTTAGATGCCAAGCAATCTCACCTAGCAGAATTAGTTAAGAGATTGAAAAAATTGATTTCGAAGTCGATCAACAGGAATAAGGCTTTCTTTCAAGAGAATGCGGAGAATACCTTCATTGTTTCTAATGGCTTTAAAGATTTTATAGTACCCGTTGTTACTGAATTAGGAATTAAAGCAGAGCATGTTTTTGCTAATGACTTTGTTTTTGATGAAGCTGGTAATATTGTAGACTTCAACAGAGATAATGTTCTTTCTTCCAATGGAGGAAAAGTAACGCAAATTGAACAACTTAGACTTCAAGGAGAAATCCACATGATTGGTGATGGTTATACCGATTATGAAGTAAAAAAGGCCGGAGTTGCTAAGAAATTCTGGGCCTTCACTGAGAATATTGAACGCGATAGCGTGAAAGCCAATGCTGACCACATTGCACCGAGTTTTGACGAAATACTTTTTGAAAATAATATGAGCGGAGCCCTTTCCTACCCTAAGAACAGAATTAAAATGCTCCTTTTGGAGAACGTTCACGCCAATGCTTTAGCCAAGTTAAAAGCAGATGGGTTCTCAGTAGAAAGCTACCCTGCTGGCTTGGATGAAGATGAACTCTCTGAGAAAATCAAGGGCATACACGTACTTGGCATTCGTTCTAAAACTCAGGTTACTGCTAAAGTTCTGCAACATGCAGATAAGCTAATGGCCATTGGCGCTTTTTGCATTGGCACCAATCAAATTGACTTAGAAGCAGCCTTGGCAAAAGGTATCGCGGTGTTCAACGCTCCTTTTAGCAACACTCGTTCTGTGGTAGAGTTGGCCATTGCTGAACTCATTATGCTTATGCGTGGCATTCAAGATAAGTCGAATGACATGCATCAAGGAAGGTGGTCTAAAACTGCTTCAAATAGTAATGAAATTCGTGGCAAAAAACTCGGTATTATAGGCTACGGAAACATTGGTTCGCAGCTTTCGGTATTGGCCGAAAATATGGGGATGCAAGTGTACTACTACGATATTGAAGAGAGACTTGCTTTAGGAAATGCAACTAAATGTGACTCATTGGAAGAGCTTTTAGGATTGGCAGATATGGTAACACTACACATTGATGGCAGACCAGAAAACAATGGCTTTTTTACCGAAGAGCACTTCAATTTGATGAAAGATGGAGTGATATTTCTAAACCTTGCAAGAGGGCCTGTGGTAGATGTACCTGCGTTAAAAGCCGCCATCGATTCTGGAAAAATTAGGGGCGCTGGTGTAGATGTTTTCCCTGAAGAGCCTAAGAGCAACTACGACCCATTCGAATCCGAATTAATTGGTTTACCGAACACCATCTTGACTCCACATATTGGCGGAAGCACGCTGGAAGCTCAGGAAAACATAGCTGATTTTGTACCGAACAAAATCATGGATTACATTAACACCGGGAATACAGCCTTGAGTGTGAACTTTCCAAATATCACTCTCCCTTCTTTACAGAATGCGCATCGATTAATTCACATCCATGCTAACAAGCCGGGGGTACTAGCAAAGATTAACAAAGTACTAGCAGAACATGATGCCAATATTGACGGTCAATACTTAAAAACAAATGAAACCGTTGGTTATGTGATCACGGACATTAACAAAGCTTACGACAAAGACTTGATCACAGCCCTCAAAAAGATTGAGCATACTATTAAGTTCAGGGTGTTATATTAACGGATTAATCAAAACAAGAGGTCTTTCCGTTGCTTTTAGCATTCAGAAAGACCTCTTACCTTTTTCAACTACTTATTACTGTCATTGGCTATGGTAATCACAGGCATCATCATTCCCCTATCTTCATGTCTTAAAATATGGCAATGGTAAACCCAGATTCCTGTTTTATTGAAGTTATCGGCAACAACAGATGAAGCACCCTCTCCGGTTTGATTAGGCACATTAAACCAATAACGTACTTTCACATAACCATGGGCTGGTATGGTAATAGTATCCCACCAGTTGCCAACTATAGCGTCAACGCCAATTTCCCCTTGATATATTGTACCCGGAACAGCACCTTTAGCTGGCATGGCCTGTCTTTGATCTATATCTGAATCTGAAGCGGTTACAGCTCGCATAAACCAATCTTGTTGGGTATTACCATCTGAATCCACATATTTCTGATAGGCCAATTGACCAACCTCCACTACAAAGAATGGATTAATGTGAATATGAAAAGGATGGCTCACATCAGAATTGTTAATGAGAATCCATTCTTCGGCAGTTTGTGCAAGAGGTAGGCTATCTACTAGAGTCTTATTCTTATCATAAAACGTACTCTTCACATTAACTATAGAAGGTCTAGATTTTGTAACCGTTTTCGTACCAATAGTCAAAGTTGTATCTGCAATACCTGTGAGAGCCGACCAAGAGGGCTTTCCTATGCCGCTGTAGGCAAAAGCATCACCCTTCTTTGTTATTGATTGATAGTAACCAGGGTTTGTGAAATAATAATTGTCGCCAACTTTATTCGTATAGTTCTGTGCAAAGAAGTCTTCGAAACTAAGGTCTTGGCTAATACTCTTATTTTTTTGATCAGTTGGTGATTCAAGTTCAGATGGGTCGGTGAATGGTGCTCCTATAATTGAATCTGCTTTAGGATTACCAATCATATCATTAAGTTCAAAAAACCTACCATTCAAAGTAAATTGGTTTACTCCGCCATTAAACCCATTGGCAGAAGACACATTCACTTTAATCCCAGACACATCGAACATTACAGGCCTAGATTGAAGTATATCCGAGTCCTTAATTTTAGACACGTATGATGGCGCATTTCCTGAAGTGGTTGGCGCGATACTCTTCAAGTAAGTGTTACTTGGGAATTTTGGAGTCGAATTAGCCGCAACCGGTGCGCCAGACACCTTAACACTGAATAAATCTGCGTCAGTAATACTGCCATTAAAATTATAAGGCTGCCATTTCCCAACCTCACCTTGTTTAAACTCGCTCTTGGTTGCAAAATCTACATCAAGAAAGTTACCATCTTTGATGATCTTGGTTTTAATTAGTGGAATCAGTGATGTACTCTTGTTTCCATTCCAGTTCTGAATAAACTCACCATAATTCTGACCTGATGAATCTACCTTAGCGAACAAATAAGGGTTAGATTTAGTAGGTGCAGCTTCTGGCCAAAAAGAAGAAGTATTGGTTACTGAATTGTATAGGATCTTATGGCCATTTGTCTGACGGACCGCAATAAAGGTGCTATCCCCTGAATCACTTACAATCACCGACTTATAATCTTTAAATAAAGTATAAGTTCCTGCTCCTAACTGCACCAAAAAGTCTGACCTGTTTCCAGGGGCAAGCAATGCCGGGTTCTCGGCAGTAACTGTATCCAATTTAGAGAGGGTTATACCGTCAACTGCAGCCAAGAAAACTGGTATGGATTTATAAATCTTAACCTTCTTCTGAACATTCTTTTTATTGGCAATAGTGGTATCCTTTTCATACATACCTAACCAAATCTGGCTAAAAGCCCTGTGATTAGTACCTGCATTGACCATCCTCCACCTTTCAAGCTGGTTTGGACGAATGTTTAAAGTATCCATTAGTTTACCGTTTACAGTAACCTGAATATCCACATTAGTAGCTCCTCCAGGATTGGCCGGATTAGCAATGGAATCTATGTGTCCTTTGCTATTACCCTTGCCATATTGAGCCCCAAAATTCGTCAGTTCTTGAACTGCCAAAACTCTATCGTGATAGGTTTGCCAGTCTGTGAGATCATATGGAGTTTGATTTCCCCCTCCAACAACTGATGAGGGATGACTTGGGAAGGGAACTATGGCGTTAGATTCACTTTCCTGAATAACTATGGTACCAGCAAGTCCATTCTCTACTTGAGCAGATGTAGAACCATGCTTATGTGGATGATACCAGTGAGTTCCTGGTAAATGTGTTGTTGGAATTTTGTATTGATAATCCCAAGAACCAGGCTTTACGCTTTGATCTGATACCGAAAATGGATTCAGCTTTCCTAAATCTGAAACCGGTGCATGCGCATGATGAGGAGCATCATAACCGGCCGTATCAATTCCCTCAGGTACAATAACTATAGTAACATCATCTTTGGAAGGGTCAACGTGAAGACCATGAACGTGAAGGTTAGTATTATTTAAGTTGTGAGGTATATTTATTTCACCACGAATACTATCACCAATCAACACCTCATCTGGGTTAAATTTCTTGCCCATCAACTCTTCATACTTTTGCATAACATCACTTTCGGCTGGGTTGAGCCTGTTTGCAATATTCACATTCAAAAGGTCACCAGGTTTAAAGTAAAAGGTTGGCCCCGGAAGCATTTCTATGGTTTCATCTAAGCCGTATGCTCTAGTCCATATTTTTCCCCCAGCTACTCCTGGTATCCCATTAATAGAAGTCTCACCGAACTGAGTGTATAAAGTTGTACTTAGAACCCCATCAATCGACTCTATTTTTTGAGGCAAGAACTTGATATTTTTAACGAATAACTGAGTGGAAGCCTCCTGTGTCAGGTAAAGAGTTACCTTATTTGAACCTTGCACCAAAGCCGACTCTGGGATTTCAAAAACATCGACATGGAAGTTGGGAATAGTATCTGAAATTGGCTTTTTAGTTACAACCTGAGACCCATTACTGTTTTCAACTTTGATATAAATTGGATCGTGCGGCACCCCGTTAACCAAAGCTGCAGCCACTTCCATGGCCATTTGTACTCGACCAGGTTTATTGAGATTCAAGTCAAAAGTAAGGCCAGCTCCATTTGTGTTAGAAAGTGACCATGTATTATATTCTTGTCTAAAAATGGCTCCAGACTTAGAGAACAAACTAACAGAATTAATTGTGGAGGAACCCGTTGGTTGAGTTGCTGTTGGTGTACTTGTAGACAAATCTACCATAGCATAAGAAACAGGATCTGCAATATCGACCATATGGTCCGAATGTTTTTGCCCATCCTGAAGAGGCATGGCTTTGCTCGAACAACTCTGGTTGATCAGAAAAAAGCACAAAATAAATACGTAGAGAAAATTAGTTGAAGGTCTCATAATTATTGTGTTGTGTTAATTGAAAATTCACCACTAATATAAAATTTTCAACCCAAACTTTATCATCCTCAGAAATCATTCTCCATTTGTAGCCATTGTAAAAACAGGTATATTGTGACCTGAATTCAAACTAACACACACATGAGAACTAAAGAGATTATTGCAGCACTACTATTGCTATTGGCTATTGCAGCATGTTCTGAAGACGAACCTTCACCAAGCTTTTCAACAGCTACTTATCAAGGAGAAATAAGCATTAACCCTAACAACTTTCCATCTGGTGCTGGGCTTAACCTCACCCTAGGAGATACAGGAAAAGTAGTCCAGTTAGACGATGAAGCGGCTTTTGAGTGGGATATTAAAATAATGACCATAAGAACAGGACAAGGTGGTCGCCCTGGTATTTTCTTATTTGGCGACACACAATCTAATGTGAACACTCAGGCAGTAAACGTTTCTGAAAATTTCAATATCGGTTTAGGTCTTAGCGGTTTCAATGCCTTCAGTGAAGTATCTACGGCTATGCAAAACCAACTTTCGGCCGATGGTACTTTTAACTTCGACCCTAAAACAGACACAGACGGTTCTGGAAAACCAGATGCAGACAAACTCGCTACCGCTTATCAAAGCCTAGTTATAGGAGATAGAGTAGTAAACCTTCAGGAAGAGAACCAACCCGTATTCCTTGTCAAAAGTAGATCTGGAGCTATTTTCAAATTCCAAATGGTAAACAGAGAAAATGGAGGTAAAGCCACTTTAAGGTGGAGCAGATTTGCACTAGATGTAATAGAATAACTCATGCGAAGCTGTATTCAAATTGGCTTCCTTCTTTACATACTGAGCACACAGGTCTTTGCACAAAACCTTCCCGAGAACATAAGAAAAGACAGCTTGTTTCAAGACTTAGATTCCGTAATTGTCTTTGGGCAGAGACACTCTTCTACACAAAACAGTATATACGGAGAATTACTAAGCGGAACAGAGGCACAACCTATTTCCATTTTAGATAAGTTGCCAGGAATCACCAAAATCCATAAAAATGGATACCCTCTGGTTTTCAGAGGCATGTTTGGCAACAGGTTACGGATAGAAAAAAATGGCGTATTAAAAACTGGCTTTGTTGAACATGGGTACCTCTTAGACGATATCAATCCTGAAAATATTGAGTCGGTAAAACTCATTCATGGGGCTGAAAGAATACTCTATGGCAGTGGGACTCTAGGAGGAATGGTTCAGATTAATGAACACGATGCTTCCAAAGACATCAAAAACACTCTCTATTCAAGGTATGCTACCAATAATAGCGGACTGAGTATTGGAGGAGTATTAGGCAAGAGGTTCAATAATTTGGGTGTGCGATTCTCTGGCCGAAGAACAACTGCCAATGACTTTAAATATCCTTCGGGTGAAAATGCCAACAACTCTGCTTACTGGCAGCACAATTTTAGACTCTCTACTTCTCTTCAAAACCCAAGAAAGAATTTAAAACTATCGTGGAATAATGAGTTCAATAGCGGTTACCAAGAAAGACCACAAGGTTTTCAGAATAACCCTTACGAGCTAAGAGATTACAAGAACAACTTTACTTATCAATCAGATTTGCACCTCGATTGGGCTGTTGACCCAACTGTTCGTCTTAAGCAACAATTGTGGGGACTATTTTTCGATACAGATCAGAACCGTAAAAACTTCAATGGAGATTTTACTATTATAAACTCCGAGGAATTGAGAAACTATGAGAAAAGCTCATTTGGCTATAAGGCAACACTCCTACTCAAAGAGTACAGCCGAACAAACTATTTATTCGGTCTTGATTTCATCAACTCAAGGTTAACGGAGAATACTTTCTTCTCCGATAATGTTAATCCAGCATTTTCCAACCAATCAACCCTTGAAAGAAACGAAGTAATGTACGGCTTCTACTCCATGGCTAACCTGTTGTTGAAGAAAGTCGGATTGAAATTTTCCGCCAGAGCTGATGCAGCAAGAATAGAAAATGAAGACAACCATTTAAATTTCACAGCACTCACTGGTGGTATTGAGCTAGACTGGCAAATGAGAAACGCATATAATAGCGTTAGTCTTACCCGAAGTTTCAGATACCCTTCTCAGCTAGAGTCACTTGGAGTCTTAATAGGCGGAAGAGGTGTCTTTTATGGAAACCCTAGTGTTCTGCCTGAATATGCTCACCAGCTAGAATGGAGTTTTAACAGAGACAAAGACAGTTTTAGCTATGGTTTAAACGCGTGGCTAGCACTATTCAACGATAGGATTAGCGAGGTATACCTTGGGGATAACGATTTTACGTATGAGAACTCCGAAAGAGCCAGAACTTATGGCCTAGAAGGCTATTTAGCAAAGAGCTGGAAACCATTAGTAAGTAATGATGAGCTTGCATTTACACTTAATTCTGAATACACAAGAGGCGACAACTTGGAAACCACAAGTTGGCTGGGGCAAGGCGAACCACTTATAGGCATCCCTCCTTTTCAATCTTCAGTAGAACTTAAGTACTCTAAGCAATTCAGTAAAACCATTTCAGGAGGTATTCAGGCTGACTCACAACGATTTGCAGCACTAACACGCCTACCGGAAGGGCCAATAAGACAGATTTGGGCTGCTCAAGAAACAGCCTCTTACTGGCTAATTAATTTTTCACTAGAATCTAATTTCACCCTTCGTAGAAATAAGTTGAGTGCCAGACTTTCTATTTCTAACCTAACCAATGAAACATATTTTCCTTTTGGAGCCAGAATTATGGGAATGGGCAGAAATTTCTCATTTCAAACAAGGTTTATCTTTTAAAGATACAAGCCCAACTAAACTCCTTACATTAAAGCAATTGCACCTAACCCAATAATGTGCTAGCTTTTGGTTCAAATTAAACTATAACTATGCTGGAAATTAAGAACTCACTTAAAGGCCTATTGGCAGGGCTGATTCTTTTACTAAGTGCCTGTTCATCGGGCGAAAAAGCCGACTCAATCTTCTACAACGGCTCTATTTATACCGTAGATGACTCCAACCCACAGGCAGAAGCCGTTGCCGTAAAAGACGGAATGATTATGGCCGTTGGTTCTTCTTCTGATATTATGAAATATCAAGGAGACGAAACTGAAATGGTAGACCTCAATGGTCAAACTATGACACCTGGATTCATTGAATCACACGCTCACATGATGGGTGTTGGCTATAACAAATTAGAACTAGACCTCATGTATGTAAAAACCTATGATGAACTAGTTGCAAAAGTTGCTGAAGCAGTAGAAAAGGCGCAACCAGGAGATTGGATTACAGGTAGAGGTTGGCATCAGGATAAATGGATTGAAAAACCAGACAATATGGTAAAGGGCTTTCAAACTCATGATAAAATGAGTGCTGTAAGCCCAGACAACCCGGTTTGGTTGAGACATGCCAGTGGCCACGCTGCTTTTGGAAATGCCAAAGCCATGGAATTAGCTGGGGTAAACAACCTTAGCATTGAAAGCCTTCAAGGAGAAGTAGAAGGGGGAGAAATTATTAAGGATGAATTAGGCAATCCAACTGGGGTTTTCACCGAAAGAGCCGCCAGCATTATTGGCAAGCTAGTACCAGCAGAAACCGAAGAGAGAGCTGAACAAGCCTTGCAAATGGCTATAGATGAATGCCTTAGACTAGGCATAACTAGCTTTCATGATGCCGGCTCAGGACAAGACTTTATTGATAGACTTCAAAAGTTCAAAGACCAAGGTAAACTAAAGGTAAGAATGTACACCATGCTTACTGGTCGCCAGCCTTCTCTCTTAGAGGAGTGGTATGAAAAAGGCCCAATGATTGACCCTGACCACCTCCACACTGTACGTTCGATTAAACTAAACTGCGATGGAGCACTTGGGCCTAGAGGAGCTTGGTTATTAGAAGAGTACACTGATAGACCTGGACATTATGGACACGAAACATTACCAATGGAAACAGTAACCACTGTTTCTGAAAAGGCACTAGCGTCTGGTTTTCAAGTTTGTTCTCACGCTATAGGCGATAGAGCCAATAGAGAAATTCTAGACAGATACGAAGCCGCCTTTGATAAATACCCAGATGTCGATAGAAAAGCTGAAAGATTCAGAATTGAACATGCCCAACACTTAAGCGAAGAAGACATTGCTCGTTTTGGCGAGATGAATATTGTAGCTGCTATGCAAGCCATTCACATGAGTTCTGACAGACCTTGGGCTATTGATAGATTGGGTGAAGAGCGTATTGTAGAGGGTGCTTACGTGTGGCAAAAATTGATGGATGCTGGCGCTGTGGTTTGTAATGGAACCGATGCACCAGTTGAACCTCTAGATCCACTACCATCTTTCTACGCTTCTATTTCTCGTAAAACCTTGGATGGTTTCCCTGAAGGTGGCTTTGAGGCAGATCAAGCTATGACTAGAGCACAGGCGCTAAAGTCTTATACTCTAGACGGAGCTTACGCTGAATTTGAAGAAGACTTCAAAGGATCTATTGAAGTAGGTAAAGCAGCCGACTTCACTATTTTCGACAAGAATATTATGACTGTTCCTGAGCAAGAAATACTAAAAGCAAAAGCCACTATGACTGTAGTTGGCGGTGAAATAGTTTTCAGAGGAGAGTAAATCTTCTTTTTAATTACCAAAAATAAAGGGTCGTTTAATGAACGACCCTTTTTATATTAAACCCATAAGAACCCAGAGGTCTTTTCGAACCTCTATTAAAGACAAGATTTGGGCTATCCTTTAAACTCGCAACAGTCCACTGTTATCCTGCACTAAGTACGAGGCCCCGAAAATTCGGGGTGAGGCCTTGTTTTGAGAGGGATTCACCCGGTATTTGAGTTAAAATTGTAAAGTTCGAAAACTGGTCTAAGCTCAAATGGGTATTTCCTTATCTCATTTGTAATACAAACATAGAAAGGCTTTGGTTTCAACAAAAAGGAAAAAATGCATATTTCCTATCCAAGCACATTCATATAAATCTTCTACGGCATTACAGATGCTTTTTCTTAGCTTGCAGGTTTACCGAATACTGCAGTATTGACGACTCCAACTGACACTATCTTTACCAAGAACTTTATACTTCATGGTACAGCCTATTTCTTAATGGCTGCTGCCTTTTATTTCCTACTCCCTACCCTGCCAGTATATGCCGTAAACGCATTAGATGCAAACAACAATCAAGTAGGTTATATTATAGGTGTTTATTCTCTATCTGCATTACTTATTAGACCTATCGCAGGCTATATGTTAGATGCCTACGGCCGAAGAATGGTCTATATAGTAGCGTTAGTGTTTTTCACCATTCTTTGTGCTAGCTATCATTTCTCCTATACCTTCTTTCTCCTATTGCTTATTAGAGTTTTTCATGGCTTTTCATGGGGAATAATTACTACAGGAGGCAGCACAATTGCTACCGACTTAGTGCCTGAATCTAAAAGAGGTGAAGGCATTGGCTACTTCGGAATGGCCATGACTTTTGCGGTTGCACTTGCTCCTTACATTGGAGATCAGATTATGGGGCAAAACAACTTCTCTAACCTATTTACAATCTCAACAATTGTAGCTATTGCATCATTGGTGCTGACGCTATTTGTAAAAATGCCGAAGGTAAGTACTGGCGAAACAAAAGTGCAGCTGTCTAAGATGTTCGATAAGAGGGTAAATAGAATTGCATTGGTAATGTTTACCGGAGCATTTCCTTTTGCAGCCATCATATCTTTCATCAGAATTTATAGCGATGAACAAGGCATAAAACAAGGTGCTTTGTTCTTTATTTTTCTAGCCCTGGGTGTAGTTATAGTAAGGCTTTTTGTAGGTAAAGTAATGGATAAGCACGGACCATCTACTCTGGTAGCCATTGGGCTAACACTTACTGTATTAGGCTTAGTTTGGCTTCGATATATAGATAGTTTTTGGCCTTTAATGATGTCTGGGATGGTGCTTGGCTTTGGCAATGGCATTATTATGCCTACCGTACAGACCATGGCCATGAACATGGTACCTATTGAAAGGCGTGGAGCTGCTAACGCCACTTTCTTTTCATCAGTAGACTTAGGAATTGGCGCGGGTTCAATAGCCCTTGGCTACGTTGCCGAATATTATGGAATCAGCATGATGTTTTTCATCTGCGGTATTATAATTTTGTTCCCTCTCATGTTTTATTTCCTCTTTGTGAGGAATCATTACCACAAACATGTGGAGCTACTGAAAGCGGAAGAAAATAATGCCTAAAAAGATATTCTTTACCCCCGGTCCATCTGCAATATATTTCACGGTTGAGGAGCACCTTAGAACTGCACTAAAAGACCAAGTGATGGAAGTAAACCATCGCAGCACTCAAGCCGAAGGCTACTATAAAACAGCGGTAGAAAACCTTAAGTCTTTGATGGATATTCCCGAAGACTACCAGATATTCTTTTTAAGCTCTGCTACTGAAATTTGGGAACGGCAATTACAAAATTTGGTAATAGAGAATTCTTTTCACTACTGCTACGGTGCCTTTTCAAATCGATTTTATGATTTCGCTGCCGACTGGCATTTGAAGCCACAAAAAGCTACTGCTGAATTTGGCAGCTTCCCCAATACAGACCCAAGCCTTATTCCGGCCGATACCGAGCTTATAAGCATGGCTCTAAATGAAACCTCAACGGGAGTTTCTTTTCCTACGGAAGATATTTATGCTATTCGAAAAGCTCACCCTGATGCTCTGATAGCTGTGGACGGGGTTTCGGCATTTCCTGTAGTTGATCTAGATTTTTCTCAAGTAGATAGCGCCTATTTTTCTGTTCAAAAATGCTTTGGCTTGCCAGCTGGTTTAGGTGTTTGGATTGTTAGCCCAAGAGCCATTGAAAAATCAGAGCAAAAAAGAGCAAGAGGCCATTCAATTGGCTCGTATCAGGCCTTACCTAACTTACTGAAGAACGGCACAAAGTACCAGACTACTTTTACCGCCAATGTTTTAGATATTTTCCTACTCAGTAAAGTAACTGGCGATATGCTAGAAAAAGGCTTAGATGTTATCAGAAGAGAGGCAAAATATAAGTCTGCATTGCTTTATCATACCATAGAACAACACCCAAAACTTTCAGCATTTGTTCCAGATAAAAAACTCCGATCTGAAACTGTAGCAGTGGCCAATACAGAGGGCGATTCTGCAGCTATTATAAATGCGCTAAAAGACAAAGGCTTTGTAATAGGAAACGGCTACGGAGCTTACAAAGGAAAGCAAATTAGAATAGCTTCTTTCCCAACCCATTCTAAGGAATTAATTGAGCTCTTGGCAGATACTCTAATGACTCTTTAAGTCTTTAAAGTCCTTCCATTTATTTGTATATCTTTATTGGCGTAGGAAAAAGCGGAATATTACTTTTGCACAGAATATTAGCCACATGCCAGTAAGAGACAAGATTTTGGTACTAATGGATACTTCAGATGCCGACAAGACACTTCTGAAGTTTCTAGAAATTATTGCAACATCTAGCGAGACTAAAGAAATACACTTTTTCAACAGCATCAGTGAGATGAAAATCCCTGAAGGTGTTCTCAAAGATTTCCCAGAAATCAAAGAGAAGTCTATCGAAGACAGAAAGAGTAAGATTCAAACTTTAGTGAAAAACTCACTATCTCAAAAACTGATAGACATCTCTCAGTATCACGTAAGAGAAGGTGCTCCCTCAAAGTCTATTCTGAAGTTCGTTGAAAAGAACGACATAGACCTTATTATGATGGGTAGACATAAGAGTTTTGTTGGAGGAGGAATTCTGTCTAATCGCTTAGCCAGAAGAGCTGCTTGTAGCCTTTTCATTATACCAGAACAAGCCAAGCCTAATGTAAACTTCTTACACGTTCCTTGCGACTTTTCTAAACACTCTAAAATTGCCATGGAAGAGGCGATTAGAGTAGCTAGGAAATACAAAGATGTACGCATTGTTTGCCAAAACGTATTTACTGTCCCAGGAGGCTACCATTACTCTGGTAAAACCTATGAAGAATTTGCCGAGGTGATGAGGGCAAATGCCGAAAGAGATTATAAAAAGTTTATGTCTGAGATAGACCATGAAGGGGTCAATCTAGAAGTTGTTTATTCTCTCGATACTAATGACAACCCTGTAACAGACATTATAGACTTTGCACATGAGCATAATCCTGGAACCATTTTTATTGGAGTAAAAGGAAGAAGCTCTACAACAGCCCTCTTTATTGGTAGCAGAGCGGAACAACTAATTCAATACAATAGCGATATACCAATGATGGTAGTTCGTCCTAAAGGACAGAACTCAGGAATTCTAGATCTGATTAAGGAAATTTAGAGTTTAACTCCATAAAATAAGGGCCTGTTTCTATTAGAAACAGGCCCTTATTCTTTTGTAGAAGAATGATGCTGGGTTACTTTCCCTTCAAGCGCTTTTCCTCTTTTTCTAACCAAGCCATAAAGGCTTTATTTTCTTCATCTGTTAATTTCATTTTCGGGTTTCTCTCCACCATTCTTGCCGGTGGCATATCGCCATCCTCAATTACCTCAAACATTTCAGCAATAAAATCTTCTTGCTGTTCTTTATTCATTTCAGGCACCTTTACCCACTGCAGTTTTTCTCTGGCCTTCTCATTACGTGCATCAGGCTTATGACAATTCATACACTTTACCTCTACTATCTCTTTTATATTATCTGGCAATTCAATTTTAGAGTCCTGATGTAATTGTACGGCATTACTTTCTATTGGCTTGGGATTGAAAGCCGAGCTAATAATTACTGTACCCATTAGAGCAAAAAATAGTGTAAATCGTTTCATGGTTAGTTTTATGGAATGTTAAAAGTTTCAACTAGTTAGATAAAAATTTTATGCGAAGGTTTAAGCTTGTTGAACAGCTCCTGCCTTGTCGGTAAGTCGCTTCAAAACGAAAATGACAATCAACAAAAGCACCATAGGCACCAATGTATAAGAGAAGGCTTGGTCTGCTCCTAGCTCTCTAAACAGGTAGCCTATAATTCTAGAGCCTAACGTACCTCCTAGGGCAGAAAAAATAATGATTAATCCAGACATTGGGCTATGAAGTTTCTTTGGCAATGCACTTAACACCACTGAGTTTAAAAGAGGGTAAATAGGTGCTATAAACAGACCAACAAGAGGGAAAGCGTAACCAATTGCAGGAACATCGGCCAATGTTTCAACTGCTTCAATATTAGCATTTACAGCTTTTGGTAAAATGAATAAAACAATAGCCATGGCAGCTAATATACAAACAGTTAATACGCTCACCCATGAGAAGCGTTTTGTAAGCTGCCCTGCAGCAAGCCGTCCAATACCTAGTGAAATCATCAATACACTAGACATCATAATGGCTACATTCTCTGGCAGATTCATCACCTTCTGATTAAAGGTTGGCAGCCAGGTCATTATTCCCTGCTCCATCATCACAAAAAGAAAAGCCGAAAGCACAAAAACAATTACCAAAAGTCTCGCTATTAGCTTAACCATTTCAAGAAAGTCTTCTTTTAAACCAGCACCAGGAGCATCATAACTTTGATCGAACTTAGCCCGTGTAAGTAAGAAAAAGGCCGCTAAGGTCAACCCAGCCAATAGCCAATAAACATTTAACCAAGCGTTAGGGTCAGCCTCAGAATTAAATGCAGGGAAAAGAAAATAAGCCAGGGCTATACCAAACATAAACACACCCTCAATACTACTCATTAGACTATTGTGCTCACGCTCGTTTTCTGTTACCAATCCTATAGCAGAGTACACAGACACTTTCACTACTCCAAAGCCTATACCCACCAACATAAATAGCAGTTTCGCACTCCAAAATGAATTACCAAAATACATAAGAATACACCCCAGTGTAACCAATAACAAAGCACCCAACATTCCCTTTTTATAACCAATTCTAGGGAGAAAAGAGGCTATCAGAAAAGAGGTAAACATGATGGAAAAGTCCTTAAAAGCTTCCAAAGAGCTAGCATCAACCTCATCTACACCGTAAACGTTTTGCGACTTGAGAATAACAATGCCAACAGAATTAAGAAGAATGGCAAAAACGAAATAATTAATGTAAAGTGAGAGCTTTACGGCCTTGTTGTTCATAGCTACTAGTCTGGTCAAATCGGAAGATAAGAATTTGACAGCAAATAGCTTACAACAAACACCATCCTATTTTTCTATATATTCATCTCATGAAAGTACTTCTCTCCTTTATTCTACTATTCTTTTCCACCGCTTCTTTTGCCCAAAAAGCAAGAGATTATGGTGTGGAAATAGGTGTTATGAAAACAGGAAAACTAAACTCCATAACAGATGTAGATGGTGTAAAAGTTGGACACACAACACGAGTTGAAGGAACAACAATAAGAACGGGAGTAACAGCAATTCTCCCCCACTCAGGAAATATCTTTCAACAAAAAGTACCAGCAGCCATCTATATAGGGAACGGTTTTGGAAAGTTGGCAGGCATAAGTCAAGTACAAGAACTTGGGAATCTAGAAACTCCAATCATTCTTACAAATACGTTGAGTGTACCCATGGGCATCCAAGGCACTGTCAAGTACACGCTAGGGTTAGAAGGCAACGAAAATGTGCGCTCCGTTAACGCTGTTGTTGGAGAAACAAACGATGGTGGTTTAAACGACATAAGAGGTATGCACATTTCCGAATCTGATGTTATAAAAGCCATAGAATCAGCAACAACTGGCCAGGTACAAGAAGGCAATGTTGGTGCAGGAACTGGTACTATTGCTTTCGGTTATAAAGGAGGAATTGGCACATCTTCTCGCTTAGTGCCTAAATCATTAGGCGGTTATACTGTCGGAGTTTTGGTACAAACCAATTTTGGTGGGGTTCTAACTATTGCTGGTGTTCCGGTTGGAAAAGAGCTTAATAAGTACCCGTTCAAAAATGCTATTGAAAAAAGTGATGGCTCTTGCATGATGGTTGTACTTACCAATGCTCCTTTAGATGCAAGACAATTAGAGCGAATAGCTAAGCGTGCCATGATGGGCTTAGCAAAAACAGGCGGTATAGCATCAAATGGCAGCGGTGATTATGTAATAGCTGCTTCTACCGCAGAAAGCATGCGCATTCCTTATCAAACCAGAAATACAACAGACAATGGTGGAGTGCTAAGAAACGATGAGATGTCTGCGCTATTTATGGCCACAATTGAGGCAACCGAAGAAGCAATAATTAACTCTCTATTTACAGCACAAACTATGACTGGCAATGGCAGAACCGTTGAATCTATTCCATTAAACAGGGTAATCTCTATTCTGAAGTCGTACGGAGTTATACGTTAACCTGACGAAAAGCATCTAACGTGTCACTCGCTTTTTCTACCAAGTCTTGATTAATTGAATCAAAATTATGTAACCAACCGGTCATCTCTTGGTCTACATTATCCAGAATGCCCAAGCCTTTCTCCGTAATCACAACATCTTTGGCTCTTCTATCCGACTTGCAGACTGTTCTGGCTACCAACTCTTTAGATTCAAGCCTATCTACAATTCTAGACGCGTTAGACATTCTATCCAGCATTCTTTCAATGATGGTGTTTACAGTACACGGTTCAGGGTACTGGCCTCTTAGTATTCTTAATACATTGTATTGAGGCGTGGTTATTCCATGACTTTTAAAAAGTTTATTCTGTTGATCGTGTAGCCAACTATTGGTATAAATGATGTTTACCATCAACTTCTCATAAGGACTTTTAAATTCCTTTTTCTGCTTTATATCATCAAGAATGCCCATCGTCTAAATATTAACAATAACTAAATTAACACTTTACCTTAACTCTTCAAGGCTAGATAAAATTCCATTCATCAATAATGTTACTATATTAAGAGAACAGGTTAAACCTTAAGCAACCAAGGTGGTCTAACCTCTGATTTGGAAGTCTTGGAACAAAAAGGATTACTAAGAGAATTTAAGTCGGCCTCTACAAAAGAGAGGGCGTTTCGAGAGCTAGTAACAGCTTATCAGGAACGTATTTATTGGCATGTGAGAAAAATTGTAATCACACATGACGATGCCGATGACGTAACCCAAGAGGTATTTATTAAAGTATATAAAAGCCTCGAAAATTTTCGAGAAGACTCTCAACTCTTCACCTGGATATATAGAATAGCAACAAACGAAGCCCTTAATCATCTAAAAAAGATGAAGCGCAGAACTTCTCTTTCAATAGATGATGTTCACGGAGAGCTACAAAACCATCTAACCCACGGTGGTCTAATTTCAGGAGACGAAATTCAAATGAAACTTCAAAAGGCACTCTTAAAGCTTCCTGAAAAACAAAGACTAGTGTTTAACATGAAGTATTTTGACGACCTGAAATACGATGAGATTGCTGAAATAACAGGCACGAGTGTAGGCGCTTTAAAAGCCAGCTTTCACTTAGCAGTGAAAAAAATAGAAGAAGATTTAAACCAAGATTAAACCTTCTAACCATTTGATAATCAAATAAAAAATGAGCAACAAAGACAAACATATTAAATTGGATAACAACCCTGAGTTGGCCAAAAATGTCTTCGAAGTTCCCGATGGCTACTTCGATAATTTGCACAGTAAGCTCATTGAAAATTCTGAAGGCATTTTAAATCAATCAGATAAACTTAAAGAGTTGCCTTTTGAGGTACCTGCTAATTATTTTGAAGAGCTAACGGATAGTATTCTGGAAAAAACTATTGGCAATGAAACCAAGGTGATTCCTTTAACTCAGCAACTTTGGTTTAAGGTAACTGCTGTGGCGGCATCCCTTGCGCTAATAGCAAGCTTTTACTTCTTAATGCCAGAACAAAGCATTGTTGAACCATCTCTTTCAGACATATCTAATGAGACCATCATTGAGTACTTACACGCTCAACAATCATCTCAAGAAGATTTATTTGAAGGCCTAGATTCTCTAGATATTCTACTAGATGATATGATTGCGGAAGAACTTAACATCTTTGCAGATGTTCTTTCTACCAACACAGAATTGAATTATGACTTTGAATACTTCGATTATTAAAAATATGAAACTCATATATACAGGCTTAATACTTCTTGCTTGCACGCTTTCTTTTGCTCAACAAGGTGATGAAAGAGGAAAAAACAGACAAGAAGAGCTAGAAAGACTAAAAGCAGCAAGAGTAGCTTTTTTGTCTAACAGACTGCAACTCGATGTAAATACAGCCCAGAAATTCTGGCCAATTTTCAATGAATATGAAACTAAAAAAGAAGCCCTAGGCAAGAAATACAATGAGCAAAAAAAGGTTTTGGTAAGCGAATCTGGCTGGAGAAATATGTCTGACACCAATGCCGACAAAATGCTAGATATTTATCTTGATCAGAAGCAGGCTGAGTTAGATCTAGAAAAGGAATACTTGACCAGGTTTAATAAAGTTTTAGACAAAGGTCAGATTTGGATGGTCATTAGAATTGACTCAGATTTTAGGCGCTCACTCATGAAGAGAATTAGCGACAGAGATGCACCACCGCATAACGATTCTAAAGGTGGTGGAAGACACGAAGAGCCACAGCAAAAAAACTAAGAATTAAATCCTGCCGAGTGCAGGATTTTTTTGTTTACCCAATTTGTAGCGAAATAGCTTTGGCGTAATTTGCGACATGGCTCACATGTCGCTGTACGAACTCAACAGTCTCATTAAATCTGAACTGCAAAACTCAATGGCTCCCTCTTATTGGGTAATTGCAGAAATAAGCGAACTAAGAGAGAATGTAAAAGGCCATTGTTACATGGAGCTGGTCGAAAAAGAACCCAACTTCATTCAGGCTAAAATACGAGCTAATATTTGGGCCTACACGTATAGAACTATTAAACAGCAGTTCAATCAGGCCACTGGTTCACCATTAAAAGCAGGCATAAAAGTACTTTTCAATGTGAGCATAAACTTTCATGAAGTTTACGGCATGAGCCTAACAGTAAATAACATCGACCCAAACTTTACTATAGGCGAAAAAACCAAACAGCGGGAAGAAACAATTAAAAAGCTCCGAGAAGAAGGATACCTTGAACTAAACAAAGCCCTCCCTCTCCCCTTAGTTCCTCAACGCTTGGCCATTATTAGCTCTTCTACAGCCGCAGGCTATGGCGATTTTATGGATCAGCTTTCAAATAACGCCCAGCAGTACGATTTTAAAACGGAGACTTTCAATGCCGTAATGCAGGGCAATGAAACAGAAGAATCAATTGGTAAAGCCTTGGCCAATATCAAAGAGCGATCTTCAGAGTTCGACCTTATTGTTATAATTCGTGGTGGTGGTGCACAAACAGACCTAGATAGTTTCGATGCCTATGGTTTGGCTAAACTTATTGCTGCGGCTCCCCTACCTGTATTGACTGGCATTGGCCATGAAAGAGACGAAACCATTGCCGATTTAGTGGCCAACACCTCTCTGAAAACCCCTACAGCCGTAGCCGAATTCATCATCAATGGAGTGGATAGTTTCTACAATTCTATCTATGAACTCAACATTCGGCTAGAAAGAGGCATTAGAGACAAATTCTCTCGCGCAAAAGACCAACTTTCACATCAGGGACACAGATTAGAAAGAGCAGGATCAACTTATCTTAAACAGGCCGATAATCTACTTAGAGACAAGGTTCACATGCTAAAATTTGCTAGCAAGGCGAAGGTTGAAAAACAAAGAAATTCTTTAGACAACCTTCAAAACAAAATTAAACTTATAGACCCTGAAAATGTCTTCAAGAGAGGCTATTCCATTACCTTAAAGAATGGCAGATCTATTAACAATCAAGAAGTAATGGTTGGCGATAATCTGGTGACAAAAAACCATCAAAACACCATTAAGAGTAAAGTTACAGATATAGAAAATGAGTGAGCAATTGAGTTATAAAGACGCCCTTAAAAGGATTAATGATATAGTGGAGAGAATTGAAAACGAAGATCCTGATATTGACCAACTTTCCTCTCTGGTTAAAGAAGCCACAGGGCTAATTGCGCAATGCAAAGGCAAGCTAGAAAGTGCTGAAGCCGAAATTCAACTCTCACTAGAAAAACTAAACTGATAATGACCGAACAGCAAGCTTTGGCTCAAATTCAAGAGCTTTCCGAAAAGATCAACTACCACAACGATCTGTATTATCAGAAAGATAAAAGCGAGATAACCGACTATGAGTTCGACCAACTCTTGGAAAAACTGATTGCGCTAGAAAATCAATTTCCACAGTACAAATTTGAAGACTCTCCTAGTCAAAGAGTTGGTGGCACCATCACAAAGAATTTCGAGACAGTTGTCCACAAATACCCTATGCTTTCATTGGGCAACACTTACTCTAAAGAAGACCTTATAGATTGGGATGGTCGTGTAAAACGAGGCCTCGGTACAGATGATTACGCCTATTTTTGCGAGCTGAAATTTGATGGTACAGCGCTTAGTCTCACTTATGAAAATGGCCAACTTAAAAGGGCCGTTACCCGAGGAGATGGCACCCAAGGTGATGATATAACCACTAACGCCAAAACTATTAGAAGCATCCCACTAAAAGTAAAGCACCAGGTTCCAGAAAGTTTTGAAGTTCGAGGAGAAGTTTACTTTCCAAAAAAGGAATTTGAAAGAGTAAATGCCGAACGCATTGAAAATGGTGAAGAACCTTTAGCTAACCCGAGAAATGCTGGCTCTGGCACATTGAAAATGCAAGACTCTTCAATTGTAGCCTCCAGAAAATTAGACTGTTACCTCTATTATTTACTTGGCGATTCTTTGGACTTCAATACCCATTCTGAATCTATGGCCCAATTAGAGCAATGGGGGTTTAATGTATCACCTACTTACAAAAGATGTAACACTATAGAAGAAGTACTAGAGTACATCGCAGAGTGGGAAACCAAAAGACATGATTTGCCTTCCGAAACGGATGGTGTGGTGATTAAGGTAGACAGCCTAGACCAACAAAATGAGTTAGGTTTTACCGCTAAAAGTCCTCGTTGGGCTATTGCCTATAAATACAAGGCGGAAAGTGCTTCAACCGTATTAGAGAGTATCTCTTATCAAGTAGGAAGAACCGGGTCCGTCACTCCTGTAGCCAACTTAAAACCAGTTCTACTTGCCGGCACAACAGTAAAGCGAGCCTCACTTCATAACGCTAATGAAATTGCCCGCTTAGGACTTCATTTGGGGGACACCGTATTTGTTGAAAAAGGCGGAGAAATAATTCCAAAAATCACTGGCATTGATGAATTGCAAAGACCTACCGATAGTACGCCAGTAGAATACATCACTCACTGCCCAGAGTGTAGTACGGAATTAGTGAGAAAGGAAGGGGAAGCAAATCACTACTGCCCTAATTCAGAAGGCTGCCCTCCTCAAATCCTAGGAAGAATTGAGCATTTCGTTAGCAAAAGAGCTATGGACATAGACTCACTTGGAAGTCAGCGATTAGATGCTCTAATTAAGTCTAAAATAATCCATGACATTTCAGATCTATATAGACTCCCACAAATTGAGAAAAAATTGATCGGTTTTGAACTGGAATCAGACCAATACTCTAAGAATGAAGAAGGAGAACTATGTATTAGCAACCGAAAAATATTTTACGCCTTACTTGAAAAACCAACTCTCAAACAAATTGATAACCTTCTTTTGAATTCTGAACAAATTAATCCTGAAACCTTTTTCAGTAGTGTTGAGGGAAGATTACAGGAGAAGGGCATTAATTATCAACAAGATGGCCTGACTTTCATAGAAGCTTGCTTTACTAGTGAAGATTCAATGAGCACCTCATTAGAGGTACATAAAGTTCTGATTCCGCTTTTACAAAAAAACCATACTATTGACGATTACTCACTAAAGAGATTAGCTAAAACCGAACGAAATATCCATGATATAATTACTAATCTCTTTATTGAGCTCCAACCAAAGGAGAAAGAAATCATATCGAAATTAAAGTCAACATCGCTTCAGAAAAAAGCGGTAGAAGGAATTATCGCTGGCATCAACGAAAGCAAAGACAAGCCTTTTGAAAAGGTGTTATTTGCTCTAGGAATACGACACATTGGAGAGACTTCTGCAAAATTATTAGCCAAAAAATTTAAGTCCATTGATAATTTAATTAGTACCAGTGAAAGTCACGTTCTTGAAATAGATGGCATTGGTCATAAGCTAGCAGAAAGCCTTCTACAATACTTTAAAGACAACAGAAATATTAGACGAATAGAAGAATTAAAGACTTTTGGATTAAACTTTGAAACTATCTCCATTATTGAATCTGATAGTAATCATCAACCTTTGGTAGGTTTAAGAATAATTGCTTCCGGTAAACTTAAAAACTATTCTAGAGATTCAATTGTCGAAAAAATAGAAAGTCTAGGTGGTACCTATGTAAAAGCCATAAGTTCAAACATTGACTTTGTAATTGAGGGAGAAAAAATGGGGCCAGCAAAAAAAGATAAGGCAATAAAACTCGGGCTTAAGATTATCACTGAAGAAGAATTTGACAAACTAATAGATACACAAACATGAATTTTATTGCAATTGACTTCGAAACTGCAAACTCAAAACGATCAAGCGCCTGTTCAATTGGAGTAGCTATTGTAAAAGACGGAGAAGTAGTTGATACTCATTATGAGCTTATTAAACCTGACCCATTCTACTTCGATCCATTCAACACCTCAATCCATGGTATTTCTGAAGAACATGTAATTGATAAACCATCATTTCATGATATCTACAATAGTGGGTTGAATGAAATAATAAGAAACAACATCATCGTCTGTCACAATGCAGCTTTTGACATGTCGGTTCTACGACATGCCTTAGGTAGTTCATTAGACACTTTAGATCATGAAATCAGCTATATTTGCTCGCTAGTAATTGGAAAGATGTTAGTTGAAAGCGCACCCAATTATAAGCTCCCCACACTGTGTAGGCATTTTGGGATTGAATTAGAAAACCATCATAATGCTCTCGATGACGCAATAGCTTGTGCGAAGCTTACAACTAAGTTAGCTGAATCCTTAAATGCCAACTCAATTGAATCATTCTTGGAGCACTTAGAGTGCCAAATTGGAGCTATAACTTATGATGGCTATCAACCCTTTAGTAACAGCTATAGTAGGTTTCGGTCTGCGAACACAGTGGCAAACAAACCCCATTCTGCAATTTCTCTGGGCGTTGGACTAGATCTCGATGATTTCATGTCAATTGGTTCAGAGCTTTTCGAAGATCGAACAGTTGTATACTCAGGAATCTTTTTACTTTTTGAAAGATCAGACCTTAAAGCATTTCTGGAAGAATGTGGAGCAAAGGTTACTTCGTCAATCAGTTCTAAAACTGACTATCTCATTGCCGGTGATAATATGGGGCCGGCCAAGCTAGAAAAAGCCACCAAACTAGGTATCAATATTATTTCAGAAGAAGAATTTATTAAAATGATTAACGGCTAATGTCTCTACTGGGAAAGAAATTACTTAAGATGCTCCACAAGCCCGAAAAACGGGCAAAAAACCAAGAAATACCATCGTTTGAAAGTGCCAAAAACATAGGGATTATCTACACTTACGGAGAGAAGAAGTCAGAATCTGCAGACTCTATTGTCGAGCTTATTGAAGCTGATAGCAAACAGGTTGACGTACTGTGCTTTATAGATAAGAAAGATATTACCGAGAGCAAACATCCATTCTTCAAAATAGATCAGTTAAGTAGTTGGGGAAAAATCAACTCACCTGAGGTAGAAAGTTTCCTAGCTACATCGTTCGACTTTCTCATTCATTTAGATTTCGAGCTAAACGAAATCATGAGAACCATGTTGATCAATACAAAAGCAAAGTGCAGAGTTGGCTTTCATTCTCAACAGGCTGCTGACTATTACGAATTGATGATTGGTATGAATAAAAGTGCCGGTACTTCTAACTTTGCAGAACAAACAGTAAAATATATTAAGGCAATCAGATAATGGAGAAATTATATGGAACAGGCGTGGCATTAGTCACTCCTTTTACTAATGAAGGTTTAGTAGACTATGATGGCCTAAAAAGGGTGCTAGACTTCACTGCTTTAGGTGTAGATTATTTTGTGGTAATGGGTACTACAGGTGAAGTAGCCACGGTGACCAGATCAGAAAAGAAGGCCGTTTTAGCTTTTGCCAGAGCCAATAACCCAAAGAACTTACCAATAGTCTACGGAATAGGCGGTAATAACACAGCTGCTGTAATTGAAGAAATAAAAGACACTGATCTAAAAGGTGTTGACGCAATACTATCTGTAAGTCCTTATTACAACAAGCCAAGCCAGCGCGGTATCGTTGCTCATTTCAAAGCCATAGCAGACGCCTCTCCAGTACCTGTAATATTGTACAATGTACCGGGCAGAACGATGTCTAACATGACCGCGGAAACCACTCTGGAACTAGCCAAGCACCCTAATATAATCGGAATGAAGGAAGCTTCCGGAAACTTAGAACAGTGCAAAGCAATAGCTGATGGCAAGCCAGAAGACTTCTTGCTGCTTTCTGGAGAAGACTTACTGACAGATGAAATCATTAAACTAGGAGGCAAAGGAGTAATCTCCGTATTAGCCAATGGTTTTCCTGAAGAGTTCAGCAGCATATCTAAACTTGCGCTAAATGGTGACTTTGAAGGAGCTAAAAAGATAACTGAATCGTTCAAAGAAATAAACCCATTGATGTATGCTGAAAGCAATCCTGTGGGAGTAAAAGAGGTATTACGGCTTAAAGAAATCTGTGGAAATCAGGTAAGACTACCATTGGTTTCGGCATCAGATGAGCTTAAAAAGCAGATAGCCGACTTAGTTTAAGAAGAGACAAATAATAGGCACAAAAAAAGCCAATCATTGCTGATTGGCTTTTTTTATATAAATACGATTCAGAATTATTGGTTGTTCTTCTTTTCTTGAACATCGATTCTGATTTCTTGAGCTAAGTTCTTAAGCTCTTGCATTCCTTTTCTTACTCTGGTACCAGCAGCTTGGTTACCTTTGTCGTAGAACTTTGCGAAATCGTCTTCTAGTGAATCTACTAATTCTTTTACCTTGCTAAATTGACTCATATTTATCGTGTTTTAAGGTTGTTGATAATATTGTTTAATTCAGAGCAATATAAATCAAAAAACTCTACCCACAACAACTGAGGGCACTTTTTTTGACTTTTACTCCCCAAATGAAAGGGCTAACTCCTCTTTTTTGTATTCACCCGACTTGAGCTTTCCTTTAATTGCTTCGAAAGCTGCAATAGTCTCAGACACATCTTCTAAGGTATGAGATGCCGTTGGAATCAACCTTAGAATGATCATACCCTTAGGTACAACTGGGTAAATAACCACCGAACAGAAGATGTTAAAGTTCTCTCTTAAGTCTTTGCTCAGGGCAGCAGCTTCACCTACAGTACCATTAAGCACCACTGGTGTTACACAAGATTCTGTAGTACCAATGCTAAAGCCTTTCTCTTTTAAACCACTCTGTAAAGCATTTACAATAGTCCAAAGTCTTTCTTTATGAGAAGGATCGTCTCTTAACATTGAAAGTCTCTTTAGAGCACCAATTACCAATGGCATTGGCAAAGACTTAGCAAAGATCTGAGATCTCATATTATACTTTAAGAACTTGATAATCTCTTTATCTCCTGCTACAAACGCACCAATAGCCGCCATAGACTTAGCAAATGTAGAGAAGTAAAGATCTATCTGATCTTGGCATTCTAGCTCTTCTCCAGAACCAGCACCAGTTTTACCCATAGTACCGAAACCATGAGCATCGTCTACAAAAAGTCTAAAGTTGAACTTCTTCTTCAACTCAGCTATTTCTCTGATTTTACCTAGGTTTCCGGTCATTCCGAAAACACCTTCAGTAATTACCAAAATACCACCACCGGTTTCATTGGCAATTCTTGTAGCTCTTTCGAGCTGCTTTTCTAGGTTCTGAATGTCGTTATGAGGAAAAACGAATCGCTTACCCATATGCAATCTCACACCATCGATAATACATGCGTGCGACTCTGCATCGTAAACAATTACATCTTTTCTATCTACAAGTGCATCTATTATAGAAAGTACACCTTGATAACCAAAGTTGAGTAAATAAGCAGACTCCTTCATCACAAAGTCAGCAAGCTCTTGCTCCAACTGCTCATGATAGCTAGTGTTACCAGACATCATTCTAGCACCCATTGGGTATGCTAAACCCCAATCTGCCGCAGCCTGTGCATCTGCCTCTCTTACTTCTGGGTGGTTACCTAAACCTAAATAGTTATTTAAACTCCATGTTAGAACCTCTTTTCCCATAAACGTCATTCGAGGAGCAATCTCTCCTTCTAGTTTAGGGAACATAAAATAACCTTCGGAAACGTCTGAATGCTTACCTAGAGGGCCTTGATTAGACAATAATTTTTCAAATAAATCCAACGCCTTTGTGATTTTAATTACCTTTTCTCGCTTATTCAAAGAAGACGCAAATGTAATATTATAATAACCATTTATCAAAAATAGAGTCATATATAAACCAACTCTGAGTTCTCTTTTCCGATATAATTATTTAGCATTGTAAGCGAGAAATTTAGCCTATGTCAGAAAGAAAAATCAAAAAGATTTTAGTCGCCAACAGAGGCGAAATCGCCATCCGTGTAATGCGAACTGCCCGCGAAATGGGCATTCAAACTGTAGCTATTTTTAGTGATGCAGATGCCAGTTCGCCACACGTAAAGTATGCCGATGAAGCTGTAAATGTTGGCCCTGCACCTTCTAACAAGTCTTATCTTAATATGGATAAGATCATTGATGTTTGCCTTGAATTGAATGTGGACGCTATTCATCCAGGATATGGATTCCTTTCTGAAAACGCCACTTTTGCTAAAAAGGTAGCCGAAAAAGGCATCATCTTCATTGGCCCTTCTCCTGAAGCAATAGAGGTTATGGGCGACAAATTAGCAGCAAAAAATGCAGTTGCTGAATATGATGTACCAATGGTACCTGGTGTTAACCATGCGGTTGCCGATTTAAAAGAAGCCAAAGAAATAGCCGAAGAAATTGGTTTCCCTGTCCTTATAAAAGCTAGTGCCGGTGGTGGTGGTAAAGGAATGAGGGTAGTGGAAAATCCTGAAGAAATTGAGGAGCAGATGCAACGTACCATGAGTGAGGCAGAATCTGCTTTCGGAGATAAATCAGTATTTATAGAGAAATTTATCACCTCTCCTCGCCACATCGAAATCCAAATTTTGGGCGACATGCATGGCAACTTGGTTTACCTTTTTGAAAGAGAATGCTCTATTCAAAGAAGGCACCAGAAAGTAATTGAAGAAGCTCCTTCTGCAATTCTTACCCCAGAAAAGCGTAAAGCCATGGGAGAAGCAGCACTAGGCGTAGCCAAGTCTTGTGGATACTATGGTGCTGGTACAGTAGAGTTCATTGTAGATGAAAATCTAGATTTCTTCTTCCTAGAAATGAACACTAGACTTCAGGTAGAACACCCAGTAACTGAAGAAATAACAGGAAAAGACCTAGTAAAAGAACAAATCTACATTGCGGAAGGAAAGGCATTAAGCTTTAAGCAAGAAGACTTAAAAATTATTGGCCACTCTATGGAAGTTAGAGTGTATGCCGAAAACCCAAAAGAAAACTTCTTACCAGAAACTGGCAGGCTAGTAACCTATAAAGTTCCTCAAGGACCTGGAGTTCGAGTTGACGATGGTTTTGAAGAAGGCATGGATATTCCAATTTACTATGACCCGATGATCTCCAAGCTCATTACCTTCGGAGCCAATCGTGAACAGGCAAGAATGAGAATGCTCAGAGCCATAGAGGAGTACGACATTACAGGCTTAAGCACAACACTAGATTTCTGTGCTTTTGCGCTTAAGCACGATGCTTTTATCTCTGGTAAATTCGACACCAGATTTGTTCAGACTCACTTTAAGCCAGAAATGCTAGACACTCATAATGAAGAAGAGGAGCAAATAGCAATAGCCTTGGCTGCTTACCTGTTGGAAGAGAAAAAGAAAACCAGCAATGCGGTAGGTAAAGACGGGCAAATGAGTAAGTGGAAATTGAGGGTTAACCAATAATATGGCTAAAATATTACCCTTTAAGGCATGGAGGTACAACGACAGACTTTCTAAGTCTATAGATCAGTTGACCTCCCCTCTTTTTGATGTTATTTCTCAAAAGCAACGTGATGCACTTTATGAAATAGAACATAACAGCATTCACTTGAGTGTGCCGCTTCATTCGGAAACTCCCGGACAGGCACAAAGAACCATTGCAAAGTGGAAAGCTGAAGGGGTAATTGAGCAAGATCCTATCCCAGGGATTTACGTTTATTACCAACATTTTTCGTTACCAGGAAGCAGTAAAAGCTACATCCGAAAAGGGTTTATTAGCTTCATAGAAGCTACCGACTGGGGTAAGCCAGACTCTGTCATTTTAAGGCATGAGAATACCATCCCTCACTCTGTTTCCGACAGAGTAGATGTTTTAAGGGCAACCGAACTGAACGTGAGCCCTACTCATGGCTTATACTTCGACCCCTCTTTTGAGCTAGAGAAATACATGGATGAGAGCCAACTCAACCCTATATACGAGACGGAGGACTATCAGGGAGTAAAAGATGTATTGTCAGTAATTCACGACAGGGCTGTTATTCAAAAGTTCATTGATAAGCTAGGGCCTGAAAAAATCATTTTGGCCGATGGTCACCATAGGTTAGAAAGCTCCATACAGTATCGTCAAGAAATGATGCAACAGAATGGGCACACTGGTGAAGAAGGGTATAACTATCACCTAATGTATCTTACCAATGGAGAGGCAGATGATTTAAGGATTCTCCCTACTCATAGGCTAATTAGTGGTATAGAGAACTTTAGCAGGGAAGAGTTTTTAAAGAAACTTGAGCCTTACTTCTTCTTTAAACCCATTGAAAACCCTTATGATATTGAAGAGATTATTCTTGGCAAACAATGGGCTTTTGGATTACTCTTCGATGATGAGACCATAAAAGTGAGACTCAAGCCAGAGGCTATATCGCTAATGGAATGGAAATTTCCGGAGGTTGTAAAAACTTTGGACCTCACGGTAATGCATTACTTCATTATTGAAAAGGCATTAGGTATACCGGGCAAAGAGCAGCGTGGGTCCAGGAACATCACCTTTGAAAGAAATTTTGCTACCTGCTTAACCAAGACCATTAAGAAGGAAGCTCAGTTTGCTATAATCACAAAGGAGATTAATATGGAAACCGTAAAGCAGGTTTGCACTTCTGGGTATACTTTACCTCAGAAATCAACTTACTTCTACCCTAAAGTGATTTGTGGCTATTTGTTCGGATCTATCAAAGAAGATGAATTTAAAATACCGTTTAATCCTTGGCAGTAAGTCTCCACGCAGGCAAGAGTTACTAGGCAGCCTTGACTTTCCTTTTAGGGTTGAAGTCAGATCAGTAGATGAGACCTTCCCTCATAACTTACCTGTTGAAGAACTAGCAGAATTTATAGCCGAAAAGAAAGCGGAAGCCTTCACAGATCTTAAGAGAGATGAGTTAGTAATAACCTCAGACACGGTGGTAGTTTGTAATGGCATAGCTCTTGCCAAACCTGCTAATGCTGAAGAAGCTAAGGGAATGCTCAGAATGCTTTCAGGAAAGACTCACCAAGTGATTACTGGTGTTTGTTTGAAGACTCCAGAAGATCAAAGATCATTCTCGGAAACTACTCATGTTCAGTTTGATGAGCTTTCTGAAGAAGAAATCGACTACTATATTGAAAAATACCGCCCCTTTGACAAAGCAGGTAGCTATGGTATACAAGAGTGGATTGGCATGATTGGCATCAAAGGCATTGAGGGAGATTATTATAACGTAATGGGTCTACCTCTTAACAGACTTTACCGAGAGTTAAAACAGTCTTTCTAAACTGGCAGAACACCATATAATTCGCCACTCTTTAAATACCCAAATACCTTGAAATAAAAAAAGCACCCCGAAAATCAGGATGCTTTTTGCATGTATTTATGAGTCAATATTAATTCGATGCTGTTGCAGGAGTACTAGGTCCAGACTTAGACATTTTCTCCACTAAGTCGCCATTCTTTAGTCGCTTACTCACTACAAAGAACGGACCTGAGATTACTTCCTGACCTTCTTCTAGACCTGATATAATCTCAATGTTATCAAAGTCACTAATCCCTGTTTTTACTTCAACCATCTTAGCAGTTCCGTTATCATTTACAAAAACCACTTCTTTTAGGTTATCATCATTAGCTATTGAAGTGCTAGCTGCTGTAGCTGCACCATCACCAGCAGGTGCTCCGCCTACTCTACCATCCATTTTAGGGTTTCTGGTAGTAACAGATGCTAAAGGCACTGACAAAATATTGGCCTTAGTAGTTGTGATAATCTCAACACTTGCAGTCATACCCGGACGGAATGGTGAAGGTCCGCTAATTTCAGAAAGTAAGTCATTGAAGCTTTCGTTCAAGATTCTAATCTCAACCTTAAATTCCGTTACCGCATCAGCAGAAGTCTTTGTATTGGCCGTATTAGCAATCTGAGTTACAATACCTTTAAACTTCTTCTCTTGCTGAGAGTAAGAGTCTACATCAATAATTGCGGTGTCTCCCTGATTTACACGGATAATGTCATTTTCATTCACATCTACCTCAACTTGCATTTGGTTAAGGTCTGCAATACGCATCATTTCAGTACCAGCCATTTGTTGAGTTCCTACAACACGCTCACCTTTCTCTACATTTAAAAGAGAGATAGTACCACTTGCAGGGGCACGGATAATGGTAAACCTTACATTCTCTTCAGCTTCATCCACAGTAGCTTGGCTTGATTTGATGATGTATTCTGCAGCCTTCACACTTTCCTCAGCAGCTTCCAAGTTATACTTAGCTGTTAAGTAATTAGAACGAGCAGTTTCATAATCAGCATCCGAGATTACATTTTCCTTCTTTAGCTCTTCTGCCCTCTTAAAGGCTAAATCGGCTTGAGTTAATTGAGCCTCACTTCTTGCCTTGCTTGCTTTAGAAGATGCTAAATTGGCCATTTGCTGATTTAGGTTTGCCTTAGCTCTATCTAATGCAGAAATCAGGTTATCAGGTCTAATTTTAACCAAAATCATTCCTTCTGTTACCGGATCTCCTTCTTCTACATTTAACTCTATAATTTCACCCGCTACATCTGGGCTAATAATAATTTCAGTAACTGGTTGAACTACTCCCGAAGCGGTAACCTTTTCTACAATGGTCTTCTTGCTCACTTCAGCCATTTCTACCTGGAGAGTTGTTGGGCCACCTATAAAGCCAGCCTGCTTACCTACTACTGCAAATACTAGAATTGCGGCAATTACTATCAGTAATATCCAGATAATCTTGTTTGATCCTTTTTTCTTCTTAGCCATGTTGTTTGTTAATCTAAAGTGATAGGGTTACCTAAATAAAAATCTAAAATTGTTGCACGGAAAATGTACTCGTATTTAGCGCGAACCAAATCAGTTCTTGCCGCAAATAAGTTATTGTTTGCCACTTGGTAATCTACAAAGTTTGCATCACCTACGTTGTATCTGCTTTCAATAGCTCTAAATGACTCCTCTAAAGCAGCCACTCTTTTCTCTGACGCTTCGAAAGACTTAAGGGCTGCAATAGCACTATTGTAAGCCGTTTCAATATTTTGTCTTAGGGTATTCTTAACCGTTTGTGCTTGAATTTCAGCTCTCTGCTTGTTGATCTCCGCTCTTTGTAAATTGGCCGAGTTGCTATACCTGCTGAATATTGGAACATTTAAATTAAGCCTAACTGACTGCCCTAAGTTATCACTAAACTGGTCGAAAGTCTTGTAATCATCTGAGAACACAGACACAGTTCTGGTCGAAGGGTTAGAAAATACAGGATTATTAGAGCCTTGCACAAAACCAATCTCTTGAGATGGAACATCAACTGGTTCGGTTTTCACAAACTCCCTTGCCTGGTCTGAATAGTTGGTTGAAATACTTCCACTTAAAGAAAGAGTTGGAAGAAAAGCACCTTTAGATATCTTTACCCCAACGTCCCCACTTTCGATGCCTAATTCTGCACTTTTAACCTCTGGTTGATTTGACAATGCTATTTCGTAAATCTTTGCAGGATCTTCCATAGCCAATTGAATGTCGTCTACCTCAATTTCTGGTGCTGCAACATTTAACTGTTGGTCTGCCGACATTTGCATTGCTTGCTTCAAATTAAGAATGGCAAGATTCAGGGCATTTTCAGCATTAACAACTTGTACTTCGTTAGAGGCGAATTGCGACTCTAGGTCCAACTGATTGGTTAAAGGGAGAGCCCCGGCCTGAACCTGTTTCTTTGTTCTTTCTAACTGAGCAGAAGTAATCTCTCTTTGATACTTCGCGTTTTCAAGTTGCTCTTTATTTAAAAGAACATTCAAAAAATTGGTAGCTACCTGAAGTCCAATATCGTTTTTGGCCTTTTCTAGATCAAAGGCACTTGCCTCTAGATTCAACTCGTTCTGCTTAATGGTATTCCTAAGAGTTCCTCCTCCAAAAAGGGTTACCGAAGAATTAGCAGAAAAACCACCTGTAGTAAAGTCTTGACTCACGAAAGAGTTAGACACCGGGTCAATACTTCTACCAAAAGACTTACCTACACTTCCTCCAGCACTTAAACTTGGCAATAAGGCCATTTTAGACTGCTTAAGAGCAATTTCATTGCTTACTTGGTTTAGCTGGTTATTTCTAACGTTTAGGTTATTCTCCCAGGCATAGGCAATACATTCTTCTAGCGTGAATGTTGTTTGACTTTCTTGACCTCGCGCCAGGTTGACACTAAAGAGCAATCCTAGCCCCAAAATAATTGTGTTCTTGAACTTCATTTTACTTGTTTAAAAATCTATGTCCGGAATAAATATGACCTCATTTATCCAGGGTAAATGCTTTAAATAATCTACAGTTATTTGTGGTGGCTTTGAGTCCATTTCAATTACATGGCAAGCCTGATCGTTTTTACCTTTTCTGTTAACCGACATTGAAGCAATGTTGCACTCATCGTTTGCTAGAATGGTTGCAATAAAAGCAATGGCTCCTTTTTTATCGTTTGCTAGAAGAATCATAGTAGTAATATTAGCGTTGAACCCAACTCCAAATCCATTTACACCTACTATCTTAATTACACCACCTCCTCGGCTCTCACCAATCACCTCAACTTTTCTATCGCCCACAGAGGCAACCACTTTAACCGTGTTCGGATGCATGGTATTGGCATTACCTACCGACCTAAACTTGAACTCAAAACCAGCTGTCTCTGCATGATCGAATGCATTTCTGATTCGCTCATCGTCAGTTTTAAAATCTAATAAGCCTGCAATAATTGCCCTATCACTACCGTGACCTTCATAGGTGCGGGCAAATGAATTATAAAAAGTGATTTCTGCTGCTTCGGGGTTCTTGCCTAGAATTTTTCGCGCTACACGTCCAATTCTTACAACTCCTGCAGTATGAGAACTAGAAGGGCCTATCATTACAGGTCCTATCATATCAAACACACTACTTTGCTCTGCCATTTTGCGCTAACTTATACTTTCAATATTAGAGAAATATGCCCTACTTGATTTTCGATTCTGTTTAAAAGGTGAATACCTTCCATGAAAGCAATATTTAACTCCCGAATAATTGACACCTCCAAACCGCTGTTTTCTTCAAGCAATCGCGCATTTTGTTATGGAGACGGCCTATTCGAGACGATTGTTACAGCCGATAGTAGAATTGATTTAATCGGTGCTCATTTAGGACGACTGAAACGTGGCTGTGATGTGTTGGGAGTCAATTTCCCTAAAGAGTTGACTGAAGAATTTATTAGAGAAAGTATCCTTTCACTAAAACAAGAGAACAATCTGCAGGGCAACACCCGAACTAAAATACAGATTTGGCGAGAAGAGGGCGGCTTGTATTCACCTGAAAGTAATTCGGTGAATTACCTTATTGAATGTAAGCAGAGCTTGAAGCCTTTTTACAGGTCTATAAACAACGCGGGCATCTCGGAACATTATAAAACCCATCACTCCCCTATTTCATTTGCAAAAACCATGAATGCTTTAAATTACGTTTTGGCTGGTAAGGAAATGAAGGATAAGGGGTTTGACGAAATTATTTTAACCGATGGTCAGAACAATCTATCTGAAACTCATATTGCCAACCTCTTCTGGGCTAAAGGCAATAAGCTCTTCACTCCTCATTTAAGCACTGGTTGCATAGAAGGCGTAATGAGAAATGCGGTTATTAAAGCATCGCAATCTATTGGAATTGAGGTTGAAGAAACCCAAAAACCTGCCTCTACTTTAATGAAAGCAGACTCGGCTTTTGCCACCAATGCTTCAGGTATTACTTGGTTTAAGCATGTAAATGGAAAACAGTTTTCCGACCCTGAAGAATTGATTCAGCCAATTCTTAAACTGCTACTTCAGCCTTAATGTGCGGATGTGGATCGTAATTCTGCAATTCGAAGTCTTCAAACTTAAAGTCGAACAGATCCTTCACGTCAGGATTCAGTTTCATCGTTGGTAAAGGTCTGAAGTCTCGAGTAAGTTGAAGTTTGGCCTGATCCAGATGATTCGAATACAAGTGTACATCGCCAAAAGTATGCACAAACTCGCCAGGTTCTAAATCACAAACCTGAGCAATCATTAACACCAATAATGAATAAGACGCTATGTTGAAAGGCACACCTAAAAACACGTCTGCAGACCTTTGATACAACTGACAGCTCAGTTTCCCTTCGGCCACATAAAACTGGAACATGGTATGACAAGGAGGCAAGGCCATATTATCTACATCTGCCACATTCCATGCACTTACAATATGTCTTCTAGAGTTAGGATTCTTTTTGATCCCTTCTACTAATTTCTTAATCTGATCTATTGTACCTCCATTTCCATCAGGCCAATTTCTCCACTGATAGCCATAGACAGGACCTAAGTCCCCATTCTCATCAGCCCATTCATCCCAAATTCTCACGCCATGATCTTTGAGGTACTTAATATTCGTATCTCCTTGAAGAAACCATAAAAGCTCGTGAATAATAGAGCGCAAATGAAGCTTCTTAGTGGTGACCACCGGAAAACCTTCTGAGAGATCGAAACGCATTTGGTAACCGAAAACACTTACCGTACCCGTACCAGTACGATCGCCCTTTTGAACACCATTTTCCAAAATATGTCTCATCAAGTCGTGGTATTGCCTCATTTTCTGCTGGGTATTTTTAGATTTGAACTAGTGAACAAATTAAAGCAAAATGTGGGTAAAGAGAAGCAAGATGTTCAGGAAAAAGGACTTCAGGTGAGTCTTCGGAAAAAGCTCTACCCTAACCGAATAAAATCCATAACAGCACTTAACATAGTGCTCGCCCTTACTGTTTTCTTCGGTAGCAGATTAAGTGACCTCAGGTTTAACTATAGCTTCAACAGCTTTTTTCCTAAAGGAGATGATGACCTTGAATACTATGAGCAGTTTATTGAAGAATTTGGTCAGCACAATGATTTCCTATTTGTAGTTCTGAAAACCGAATACTCCATTCAGCCCTCGTTCATAGAAAAGGTAAATCAACTAAAGAATGTACTGGAGTCTTTACCAGAAACACAAAAGGTCACCAGCCCATTCGATTTAAAGGGTGTGCAAATAAACCCTTTAGGGGTAAATACATTCAACCTCATTAGCAGAAGCCAACCTACCGACCAAAGTAAACTGGAGGATTTAAAATTGCTTGGTCAACTCTTTGGACGAGAAGATGAATCAGCTATGCTGATTTTGAGGCATCAAGAATTCTTAGACAAGAAACTAGCCGATTCTTATTACCTAGCCATTCTGCAGAGCATAAAAGACAGTGGTTTTGAAGATGCTATAGCTTCAGGAAAAATACAGATGCAGTATGATTTTACTCAGAAACTGGAAACAGAACTGGGTACCTTACTTATAACTAGTTTAATTGTAGTCCTAGTGGTTTTACTGGCTTTATTTAGAAGCCTTAAAGGACTCATTTTACCCATTACAACTCTAGTACTGACTATTATCTGGACCATGGGTTTTATGGCTTGGACAGGCAAGCCCATAGACGTAATGGTAGTAATGATTCCGGCCATTCTACTCATTATTGCGCTTTCCGATGTTATTCATTTCGTTCACAAGTATGACGAACTCAGAAACAAAGGCTTAGAATACAAAGAGGCCATTCACAAAACTATTTTAACTATTGGAAAGGCTACATTTCTAACCTCTGTAACCACAGCCATTGGGTTCATCAGTTTAGTTTTCATCCCTATAGGGCCAATAAGAGAGTTTGGTCTAATAACAGCCGCGGGAGTAATAATGGCTTTTCTAATTACTTTTCTAGTGCTACCTGCTTTACTCTATTTCTTTCCTTCAACAGTGGAAAGAAGGCTGAAAAGCAGGTTTAATTGGGAACTTATCCTAGGTACTGTACATGACAGAATTATCAAGAAAAAATCGCTATTAGTAATCTGTGTATCTCTAGTTTCTATCGTTTTAATTGCGGGGATACCCAAACTCCACCTTTCAACAAGCCTAATTGTTGGCCTTCAAAAAAACGAGCCAGAACTTCAAAAAGTAGCCTATTTTGACAAAAATTTTGATGGATACAAACCCTTTGAGTTAGGGATTGAGCTGAACGCTGATGTCAACCTTCTTTCTCCGGAAGTCATAGCCAAAATGGCCAAACTAGAAAACTACCTCATAGAAGATTATGGAGTAGCGCATTTGCAGTCTCCACTGAACATCATCAGAGAAATTAACGCAGGTAGAAACGGTGGTTCTAGAAAATACATTGAGCTTCCGAAAGCCGATGATTTGAAGGGTGTAGCGAGGTATTATAATTCGCCACGTTTGGAAGATCAGCGCCAGCAAATTCAGGCAAATGACGGAAAATTGATTCGAATGATAGGTAGAAACAAAGACTTAGGCAGCGCACACTACCTTAACCTTAACACCAAACTTGAGCAATTCCTTACTTCAGAAATTAATGGCGATGGATTTGAAGCCAGAATTACTGGGGCCTCCTATCTTATCGACAAAACTGATGAATATGTAGTTTCTGCGCTTTTGAAAGGCATTGGCTTCGCGCTTCTATCGGTTTCTTTCTTTATCCTAATCTTCTTTAAGAGTTTGCGTTTGGCCATATATACACTTGTACCCAACTTAATACCTATCGCAATTTTATTTGGACTTATGGGTTGGTTTGGAGTGCACTTGAATATTTCTACAGCAATCATTTTTACCGTAGCCTTAGGCATAGCCATAGATGACAGTATTCACTTTATAGCACGGTATAAATTAGAAAGAGACTTCCACACCAATAAGGAGGCTATAAAAAATGCTTTTACCGGAACTGGCAAAAGCATTCTTGTAACTTCTATTGTAATAGTTTTGGGCTTCTCTGTATTCCTGAGTTCAGGTTTTTCGGCCTCTTATTATCTTGGCTTCTTTATTGTCTTAGCTGCTGTAATTGCATTGTTGTTAGACCTTATCATTCTGCCAATAATACTTTCTAAAAGAAAAGGCTAAAGTTCATCTAGGTCTACCACATCAGGCTTTTTAAACCACTTCTTGTAACCAAACATTAGATTTAACCCAAACCTGAAGTCGGCTTTAGAATACTGTTCTGGTTTATTGGTGACCAAAACATTATCCATAGCAAGGTAGAGCTGAACTGGGCCAATATTGGTTCCTAAATTGGCGCCAAAGTTAAAGTCATTTTCACCCCTCATGCTACCTAAAACTCCCACCACAAATTTATCGAACTTGTGATTATAAGCTAAGGCGTAATTGGCCTTCATGTGACTTAAGGCATCTCGCTTAAAATAAAGGAGCGAGAACCTATCGTTCGGAGTTAGGTATACTGAAGTGGAAAGATACATCCTTCTAGCCATTGTAGTTGAAAACTCATTTTGAGTTTCGTTAGATGTAAACTTATTGGTAAGGCTGTCTTGAATAGCATCTGCTGTTTCATCTTGATTTCGAAGATCTATTCCTGTAAAAGTGAAGTCAGTGTCCTCTGTGTTATAGTTTCTAACTTCATCTGTCCAGTTAATCTTTCCTATATCATTAACAGCAGCCTCAACCTCTAACCAGTGAAGTGGTTTGTACTTAGCACCAATATCGAAAGCCACGGTACGGTTGCCATTAGAAACCATGTATGACGACATGTCAGAACCTTCATCATCAGAATCTCCAAAGAAGCCAAATCCAGCAGTATTTACAGTTCCATTTTGTACCTGAACTTGCCAGCTATAGTCATTGGCATCGGTAGTTAGTCTTAAGCCTGCGTCTTCTTCAATTGAAGCATGATACATACCTGTCACTAACTTGATTCTACCTCCTACTACAAGTTTTTCATTCAAAAACTTTCGGGCATACCCAAAGCCTACTTCATGAAAAGCGTCTATCCGAACAGTACTGCCTGTAAAATCTAAAGTAGCGCCTATACTGTTTGAATTTCCATTGGCCAAGAATTCAATCAGATCTTTATTATAAACAAAGTCTACATTGGCTCTAACATTGGAAAAAATATGGAATCCTCCTTTTTTGGTTTTAAACCCTAGGTGAAGTGCATTTAGGTCTACCTGAACATTAATATTATTGCGCTCTAGTGCTACACCGTTCAACACATCAAAGTTAATGCTCAGGTCATTCTGCCCAGGAGCTTTGTATAACAGCTCTTCCAGTTTTACATCTCCCTGAACCGTTACTCCAACATTGGTAGGAAGGCCTAACGTAAAGCTATTATTAGGGATAAAAGCAGGTTGAAAATTAGCAGTCTGCGGGACTATATCTCTTAACTGATAAAATGAAAGAAACCCTTGTGCCGATACACTGAAGGAAACTACTATGGCGAGTATTAAAAGTATATGCTTTCTCATCTTAGTTTCCATTAGCGTTTACAACTATATCTAATTGACCCGAGACTTTAAACTTCAGTTCGTAATCATCGAACAGTTTAACATTGGCTCCTTGGTCTGCATCGGTAGTGGTAAGAGTAACCAGCAACAAAATAGTCTCTGCATCCTTAATTGACTGAATATCGTCTTCTTCCAACACAAAGTCGGCAGTAGCTCGTGCAGGTTCATTGGTTCTTCCGTTAGTACCTACCTCAGCTCCTTCAAACACAGCTTGCTCATCTACAGAATGCAAGAGGTTATTATTGGCTCCAAGAAACTGTATTTCTACTTTACCTCCCATTGGAATGTAATTTTCAGAAGCTAAGCGAATCATCAGTCTCTTTGCCTGATCAATATCTTCTGGTGGAGAAAAAGGCATGCTCTCTTCGGCCTGCAGGCCATCGAGCGTCATGTCAAATGGAATTTCAATGTCAACTCCAACATCTAATATACTCTGATCATTGATGAAGTTATATTGAAATGGGACACCATTTGGATTAGATGTTGCCTTAACATCTACTACTATTCTTTCTGGTTGCAAGCTGAGTAAGTCAACCAGATTCGAGTTGCTGTTATTTACTTCAATTTCCGTAGTTCTTGTTTGGCCTTCATTTACCAACCGAGGACCAGCCACTGCGTTTAACTGACTTATAATATCACCCTCCAGCGATAAACTTTGACCATCGGAGTTAGTTGCCGTTATATTTTGAAAATCTACTCCTAAAGGAAACCCAAAACTGTTATTGAATACAAAGTTCACCTTTGGATCTGCAAAGGTAATTCCGCCAGTATCGAACTGCTTAAAGAAGTCGAAATTCACTATTTCAAAGCTTACCTCTAACTCTTGAGAATCTACAAATCCATAAATAGCATCGAACTTAGTATTGGTCATAGCTAAGTTGAATGACACTCTATCTGTATCTGATATTGAACTAGATGGTGTAACTTCAACATCGTAGGTAATCTCTACCAAAAACTTATTAGAAGCGGGGTTTCCATCGCTATCTAAGTGAAAATACCCTACATAACCATCTAGAGGTTCTGTTTCACTGAAACTGTTATTTGAAGAGCTTAGCGAACCAGACATTACTAAGGGAGCATCGGAAGTCTCCAAAGAAGTAAAGGTGGCTACAAAGTCAATGTTAGCATTGAAATCTGACTCTACCGAAAATTCAAAAGAACCTGATTGAAAAAATATGCTATCATACTCTTCAGCTCCTCGTTGGGTCAAATCAAATTCATAAGACTCTGAAACAGTAACCACTGTAGTTGTTGGCGGATTACTGATATTAACTCCGCTAGGTAGAGAAGAACCAAAGCTCTGATCTGGTACTTGCAAAAACTCTTGAGCACCTTGAGATTGTAGCTGTTCTGAGTAAACAATGGTTACAACTCCTTCATTATTAGAAGTTACTCCAGCATTTGCATCGTTCAACTGTTCGAACAACTCGTCTACCGTGTAATTGAGTTCTCCAAACGCTACGGCAATAGATGGATCAAAAATTATGTTGTCATCGAATTCGGCATTTTCAAAATACTGTACATTGCATGCCACCAGGACTGCGCTCAGTCCCAATGTACAGAGTGTTATTAGCTTTTTCATGTTGAGGTTGTGCTATTTCTCTGGCATGACAGCCCATAGAATTAAGTACACAATGATTCCTGGAAAAGCAGCACTAAAGAAGGAAACTAAAACATAAAGCACTCTTACTTGGGTTGCATCCCAGCCTAGCCATTCAGCCAAACCTGCACATACACCTGCTACTACCTTATTTTCACGCGAACGAAATAACTTGTTGTTGCCAGCCATAAAAATTGATTAGCTCACAATTTAAGGAGTTATCTCATATTTTCCGATTAACGGAAAATGATCGGAATAATAAATATCATTTATTGTGTTCAATGAACGAGCGGTTAATCCTTTGGAATAGAATTGATTATCTATTCTTAGAAATGGAATTTTTCCGTTATAGGTTATTCCAAAACCACTCCCTACCTCTTCAAAGGCATTTTTGAAGCGCTTTTTGAATTGGAAGTAATTGTAGCTAAAAGGCACATCATTAAAGTCTCCCGCAATTATGACAGGATACTTAGTTTTCTCTACATGGTCAAAAAGCGTATTGATTTGTCTGGTTCTGTAATAAGATGCATTAACAAAGCGCCTACTTACATCTTCATATTCGGCTTTGAGCCCCTCAGTATCTTGAATTTTATCTGGGTTAATACCCATCGACTCTAGATGAATGCTATACACGCGAATAGTATCATTTTTCACCCTGAGGTCGGCAAAACGAATATTATTGAGCTCTTCTTCAGAAAGAATCAAACCATCGTTCACTATTGGAAACTTGGAGAAAATGGCGACATGGAAATTATTCTTACTCATGGATAAGTTATAGCCGCCCATTTCAGCAATTCGCGAAGCAATATTCTTAGAAGGGTAAAACTCTTGAAAACAGAGAATGTCTGCATCTGTTTCAGCAATCCAATCCAACACCTCAGAATAGTTATCCTTTTTGGCGTCCGTAAACCATTTCACATTATAGTTGAGCAAACTCACTGTTTCTCCTACGGGCTCTACTGGACCTGAAAAAGAAAGCCCTACTCGCACAAAAGGAAATGCTATAACCAAAAGTAATAGAGCCATAAAGCCCGACTTCCACTTAAAAACGAGGGCTAGGATAAGATATATCAGGTTGAAAAGAATGAGAATAGGTACCCCAAAAGAAACCAGACCTGAGTACTTAAAGAACAAAGGAGAAACTAAGACACTCGAATAAATTAGCAGGGTTCCGAAAAACCAAATAATAAGAGGTAACCTAAGAATCGCCTTCATCTAGAGTTTTCAATCACTATTCTAACAAGTTTAGAGTGATTTTCTTGTAACTCAAAGCGCAAAAATAATAAAGAGCCAAGGCAGTTGGCTAAGCCGTTGACTACCTTGACCCTACAATCTTAAAATCTATTCGCTTCTTAACGCTTTAACCGGGTTTCCCATGGCCGCTTTAAGCGATTGATAACTCATGGTAAGCAAGGCTATGAACAAAGCTCCTACAGCTGTAACCGCAAAAACATACCAACCAATAACTGTTCTATATTCGAAACCAGACAACCAAGAATTCATAAAATACCATGCTAAAGGGGCTCCAATTACGAATGCAATTAAAACCAACTTACCCATGTCTTTCGAAAGCAAGAAAACCAATTGACCAACATTAGCCCCGAGTACTTTTCTTATTCCCACCTCTTTAATTCTGTTTTCTGCAGTGTATGAAGCCAGACCAAATAAGCCCAAACAAGCTATTAGAATAGCTAGACCGGCAAACACTCCAAATATTCGTCCTAAACGTTGTTCGGTATCATAAATTCGGTTGAATCTATCGTCTAGAAAAGATGTCTCAAATGGTTGATTTGGAGCCAAGCGAGTCCACGAATCTTCAACTTTGGCTATCAAACCAGAGTAATCATTGGTGTTCACTTTAATACTCATTAAACCTGCATTATCTCCAAGCATCATGCACATAGGGGCAATTCTATCTTTAAGGGTTCTGTAATGAAAGTCTTTCACTACTCCCACCACTTTAAGTCCTTGTATGGTTCCTTGCATGTCTACAAAGTTGCCAATGGCTTGGCCTATCGGATCTTCGAACCCAAACTCTTTCACAGCGGCTTCATTAATTATAATACCAAGCGAATCGGTGGCAAAATCTTTGGAAAAGCTTCTCCCAGCCACCATTTCCATTCCCATAGTCTCTATATAATCATGGTCTACATACCAATTACTCATGAGCACCTGATTATCTTGCGAAGCCACTAACCCTTTTATAAACACATTCATGTTGTTATTTGAAGGTGTGGGCAAATAGCCAGAAACTGAAACCGATTTTACTTCTGGAAAGGTCTGTATTTCGGTTTTTAAAGCCTGTACGTTAGACCTAGCTAGGTAAGCGTCATTGATAATTAAAACCTGGTCTCTATCGAAGCCCAAACTCTTATTCTGAATAAAGTTTAGTTGGTTAAGAATTACCAAAGTACCAATTACCAAAAAGATGGAAGTACAGAATTGAACTACTACCAATACATTCCTTAATGCACCACTTTTCATTCCTCCACTAAGACTTCCTTTTAGCACTTTTACAGGTTGAAAAGCCGAAAGGAAAAACGCTGGGTAACTACCGGCTAACAAACCAACCATTAGCACGCCTAAAAAGACGCTTCCTAGAAAAACGGGATTGGCAAAAGGAATACTTAACTCCTTGTTAGATAAATCATTGAAGAAAGGAAGAGCCACATACGCAAGGCCAATAGCTAAGAGAAATGATAGAAAGCTAATCAACAATGATTCTGCCAAAAACTGATTTACAAGTTGCAGTTTCAATGAACCTAAAACCTTTCTCACTCCTACTTCTTTAGCTCTATGTGCCGATCTGGCCGTGGCCAAATTCATGAAATTAATGCACGCAATGAGTAGAATAAATAAAGCAATGGCAGAAAAGATGTACACGTATTTTATGTCACCATTTGCAGCAAGTTCCCCTTGAAGATCTGAATGCAAATGAATATCAGTAAGTGGCTGCATATCAAAAGCCATATCTGATCCGGCATCACCCATTTCATCCCAATCCATGTTCATGAACTGCTTCAACTCCGGGCCTACGTATCTCTTCAACATTTCTGGAAAACGTGCCTGCATAGAAGCTATATCAGCATCTTCAGTAAGCACCACATAAGTCTGAAAATTCATACTTAACCACATAGGTCGTTTCGCTTCATCTAAGGTCTCCATAGACCCTAGCACATCGAATTCGAAGTGAGAGTTTTTAGGAACATCTTTAAAAACTCCTGTAACGCTATAGTCTTTATTAGAACCAAACTCAATGGTTTTACCAATTGGGTCTTCGCTACCAAAATACTTCTTGGCAGCAGTTTCGCTCATTACAAGAGACTTCGGATTGACCAAAGCAGTCTCGGGGTCACCCAAGACCAAGTCCATATCGAAAATGCTAAGAATGGAATGATCTGCCCAAACGAAATTTTCTTCCTTAAATACATTTTCACCATAACGAATAAAAGGAGAACCATTTCCTCTGAACCTACCATATTCTACAACTTCAGGGTAGTCGTCTAACATGGCTTTTCCAACAGAAGGCCCCACTACAGCCAAGTCGAAAGAAGAGCCATTCAGTGCTCCTGACATGGTAAGCCTATGAATTCTATCGGCCTTTTCGAAGTGCTTATCATAGCTGAGCTCATCGGTAACAAAAAGCATTATGAGAATGCAGCAAGCAATGCCAATGGCCAGACCAGAAATGTTGAGTAATGAATAGAACTTATTTCTTAATAAGCTCCTGAACGCGACCTTCAGATAATTACGATACATGTTTGTGTTGTTTGAGTTTTGACGATATAAAGGAAGAGTAAAAGACAAAAAGTCTATAGTGCCATTCGGTAAACCAACGCTACGCATCGGTAAGAAGAAAAAATGGCTGTCTCAACAGCTGACTTACACATCCAGTTCCCTCCCGATTCATCGGGAAGGAACCTGTCAAAAGCATCTTCAAAAACCCTTAGTTATTGACAGTAAAGCTGTTAATGAACAAAACTAGTAGCCACTGAGACAGCCGCCAGTTTTATTCATTTCTCAAGGCTTTAACCGGGTTACCTGTAGCCACTTTTATTGATTGATAGCTCATAGTTATAAGGGCCACTAGCAACGCGCTTACTCCTGCCAATATAAAGGCGGTCACACTAATAGGCGGCCTATAAGCAAATGATTGAAGCCAGAGGTCTACACCATACCAGCCTACGGCCGAAGCAATTATGAATGAGATAATTATAAGTATTGACACTTCTTTACTCATTAGGTAGATGAGCTGGCCCAGTGAAGCACCAAGAACTTTTCTTATGCCAACTTCTTTGGTTTTCTGCTGAGCTGTGAAGGCTGCCAAACCAAACAAACCTAAGCAGGCAATAATAATGGCTAGAGTGGCGAAAATGGAGAATATTTCACCCAACTGACTTTCGGCTTCATACATATTTCCGAACCTATCGTCTAAAAAGCTATACTCAAATGGTTGATCTGCAGCCATTTCATCCCAAGCGGCCTTAGCATCATCTATCACCTGTTGATAGTTAGCAGAATTGAGGCGCATGGCCATATATCCTCGCTGAGAGCCTAACCGCATAATTAAGGGACCAATTTCTGCCTTTAATGACTCAAAGTGAAAGTCTTCAATAATGCCTATGACCTTATATCTGTCTAAACTAGACCCATCATTATTGAAATCTCCGATTACAGCATTTTCAAGATCATCGATACCATAAACCTGTGCAGCCTTTTCGTTAATAACCATAGTCATGGAATCAGTAGGAATGTCTTTATCAAAAAATCTTCCAGCCTTTAGCGTTAAACCAAAAACCTCAGCATAAGTATCTTCTACATACCAGTTTTGCGAAACTTGTCCCCTATCTTGATCTACAATGGCATCTGGAAAAAACACCGTAGATGACCTACTACTATATGTAGGTAAATACCATGTGGCACTTACACTTTCTACATTAGCATTACTCAGCGTTCTGTTTTTGTAAGGCTCAAAATTTTCGCCCAACAGATAGGTATTATGTACTAGTAGAACTTGGTCTTTCTCAAAACCTAGTTTCTTATTTTGAATATAGTTCAGTTGATTGAGGATACTGAACGTACCGATGATTAAGAGAATAGAAATAAAGAACTGAAAGGTGACCAGTGTTTTTCGTAAACCGCCACTTTTCATACCCATGCTCACATTCCCCTTAAGCACCTTTACAGGCGTGAACGCAGATAGGAAAAATGCAGGATAGATTCCGGCCAAGAAACCTACTATTAATGAACCTAATACCACAAAAGGAAGGCTCTCTAAAAAGCTCAAGCTCATTTGTCGCTCAGCAAAATCATTGAAGAATGGTAATACAACAATGGCAATGGCCAGACCTATTAGGCCACTCAAGAAAGTAATAAGAACAGATTCTGAAATGAATTGGAAAATCAACTGCTCTCTTAGAGAGCCCATCACCTTTCTTACCCCTACTTCTTTAGCTCTATTAGCGCTTCTGGCAGTAGAGAGGTTCATAAAGTTGATACAAGCTATTATGAGAATGAAAGCGGCTATTGCAGAAAAAATGTAGACATAAGTAATATCGGCCTCAGGTTCAAAACCACCATAACCGTCCGACTTTAAATGCACATCGGCCAAAGGTTGCAGAAAGTAGTTAAAGCTATTACCAGCCTGCAAAAACTGATCATAAGTCATGTCTAGATACTGTTTGAATTCAACGCCCATCTTTTCAATGGCAATCTCATTCATTTGAGCCTGTACACCCTCTACACTGGCATTTTCATTCAATACCAGATAGGTATCGTAATTCTGATTCAACCATTCCTGACCATTGTATTCATCTTCTCGCGTAATAAATGAGAGAATCATATTGAACCGAAAATGACTATTTGCAGGAATGTCTTCATAAACTCCTGCAACTGTCCAATCGCTGTCATTATCTAAACGTACCACCTTACCCACAGGATCTTGAGTACCGAAGTACTTTGTAGCTAAAGTTTGGCTCAATACCAGATGATTTTTTCTACTTAGCACTTCTTCAGGGTTGCCCTGAATGAGCTTTACTTTAAAAACATCGAAGAAAGTTTCGTCAGAGAAAACCACCCTCTCTTCATTAAAAACCTTCTCTTCATATTTAACAATCCAGCTACCTGTGCTACGCATGCGTAAACGCTGCTCAACACCCGGAATCTGATCTCTATAAGTGGTTCCTGCAGGAGCAGGACATTCGGCTCCGGTGAAATCTCTACCATTAAAACTGCCGTCTATTATTATTCGGTAAATATTCTCGTGTCCTTGAAAGTGCTTGTCATAACTCAGTTCGTAGCGAACATAAGTGACGATCAATAAACAACAAGCTATCCCAATAGCCAGACCTGAAATGTTGAGGAAGGAGAAGAACTTGTCTTTCCAAATGCTTCTTAAAGCAATTTTGAAGTAATTTTTTAACATGGTTGTTGATTTGAGTTTTGACCTTGGCTTGCACCTTTGGACGCAAGACGTTGGTAAACTCAACCAAGTTGCATGAGACTAAGAATTTTCTAAATGCTCATAAACCTTCCCATCTAGGGTTAAGTAAGACTTTAACAGATTGGCTGTTAGACAAGAGTGTATGGGTAGAAAACCCAAAACATCACCAATTTGGATAGTATTGAACGTTTCTTGGTTAACTGTAAGCACACCGTGCTCTTGAGAAAGGGAGGTGAGTTTAGCCTCTGAAATTATCTGTGACCAACCATCTTCCGCAAGAATAACCAATTCGCCAAAGAACTTTCGCTCCTGATCATCGAACAAATGGTCTTTAGAAAAGTGAACCGCACCACCATGTACAACTATCTGATTTCTCTCCTCATATTTGGCCACAACAGGACAAGCAACGGCTACTGCAATGTCCGATTCATCACAAACATTGAGGTAATTCATTACTAAATCGTAGAAGATGAAATTACCAGGCCCAATTTCGTCTACTCCGTCCATATCTTCAACAACTGTACAGCCAGGAGTATCTCCCATTCTCACCTTTAAGTCTGGAGCCAAGGGCAAAATAGCATTCTTTAGCCCATTTACTTTTTTAATAGCTGCAGCCCAAATCTGTCTAATCTCTTCAATATTGTCTGTTTGGTAAGTATTACCTGGGTGGCAATACAAACCATAGAAGTCCATATAAGCGTCTTCTTTCAGCTCGGTCAAAAGACTCTTAATCAAATCTGTTTCAGCAGAATCTATTCCAGATCTATTATAACCTGCATCAACCTCTACCAACACGTTGACCTTGCCTGAGAACCTACCTGCCAATATGGAAACCACAGCCGGGTCTGAAACCAATATAGTGAGTGCTCCCCCCTGTTCAATAAGCTGGTTAGCAACATCTATTTCTAAAGGGTTGAATGGAAATGCCACGGTTATGTCGTTCCAGCCGTTTTGGGCAAAGTATTCAGCCATCTTCATAGATGAAACGGTGATCTTCTTTACTCCCTTCTCTTTAATCAGTTGACCTATTTCTTTAGACTGATGAGTCTTGAAATGTGGTATTAGCTCAGTTCCTGTTCTTTCAGCCTTTTCAAGCATTCGCTGAAGGTTAGCTAACATTTTATTTTCATCGAGTAAAAGGGTCGGTCTAGTGATTTTCAGTTCCATACTTGAATTACGCTGTTTGTCTAGTCTTGAAAAAATTTTTCGGCCAAAAGCCAACCTTTTTCAAAATCACTCCGTAAATTCAACAACAATTTGATATCATTTTAATATCACTTTAAATTCAACACCATGAAAAACGAAACACCTTATAAGCCTAGCTCTGGTTTTGGAATGCTAGCCATAGCCTTCCTCATTTTTGCTGCCGGAGTAGCTGGTTTAGCCATCACTAGAAATCCATACTTTGGCATTCTATTCATTCTATTTCTGTTTATGCTTCCCGGATTTTTTGTGGTTCAACCCAATCAATCGAGGGTATTAATCTTCTTTGGCGACTACCGAGGCACTGCTAAAGAAAATGGCTTCTTCTGGGTTAATCCTTTCTTTACCAAAAAGAAAATATCGCTTAGAGCACATAATTTCGATAGCGAAAGGGTAAAGGTGAATGACAAACTCGGGAACCCCATTCTCATTTCTGTGATTTTGGTTTGGCAGGTAGAAGAAACTTATAAAGCAGCTTTCGAGGTAAATGATTATACCCACTTCGTGCGTGTTCAGACGGATGCAGCGGTGAGAAAACTGGCCAATACTTACGCCTATGACAACTTTGAAGATGACAGTGAAATCACGCTTCGATCTGGAATGGAAGAAGTAAATCATGACCTTGAAGGCGAGTTGTCTGAAAGGTTGGCTATAGCGGGCATTAAGGTAATTGAGGCAAGAATTGGTTACTTGGCCTATGCCGAAGAAATTGCGAGTGCCATGCTTCAAAGACAGCAGGCCACCGCCATTGTTGCCGCTAGGTATAAGATTGTAGAAGGTGCTGTGGGCATGGTTGAATCTGCTCTTGAAGAGTTGAACAAGAAGCAGATTGTAGACCTAGATGAGGAAAAGAAGGCAGCCATGGTAAGCAACCTTATGGTGGTGCTTTGCTCGGACAAATCGGCCTCTCCGGTTGTTAATGCAGGAACACTAAATCATTAAGCCATGCAGTATAAAATCATTCAAAAAGGTCCGTTTGAAAAAGTGGAAAAGTTCGAAAAGCGATTGAATGAAATGGCTATGTCGGGCTGGAGAATTGTGACATCGCTGGGAGACTTTTATTTAGTGCTCGGCAAAGAGAAATATTGATTATGCCAAAAAAGAAGCCTTTTGTATTGAGGTTAGATCCTGAAGTTCTTGCGGCTGTCGAAAAATGGGCAGCCGATGAGTTTCGTAGTACCAATGGCCAAATGGAATGGATTGTAAATAAAGCGCTTAAAGAAGCCAATAGACTCCCCAAAAAGAAAGATTAATGGAACACAGAAACTGGAAATGCCCAAAGTGTGAAAACCGAAGTTTTGAAACCGATTCAATTGCTACTACGGGCAGTGGCCTTAGTAAATTCTTCGACCTCCAAAACCGAAAATTTGCCACAATTAGCTGCACTCGATGCGGATACACAGAGATGTACAAAATGGGCAGATCTGGTACAATTTCGAATATTCTTGATTTTATTAGTACCTAATGGAAAAGTCAGAGTTTATTTTGGTTCACATGATTATGGCCTCATCGACCATACTTCCAGCCTTTTTAATGCACTTTATAGATATTGACGAACCCAACAAACTGGTGGGCTACAGAACGAAATGGTCTATGAAAAGCGAAGAAACCTGGAAGTTTGCCCAAAAATACAGCTCCAAACTCATGTGGTGGGCAGCAGCCATTAGTATAACCGTTCAGGTTTTCTCAGTATTCATTTTTGAGAGAGAAACCAGCATTATTGTAGCAGTAGCGGTTTTCACAGTTGCCATGATGGCTGCCATTGTAATAACCGAAAGGCAATTAAGGCTTAGGTTTAACAAAGATGGCACGCCAAAAAGCACTGAACACGAAGACCTAATCTAGCTCAAGCTCATATTTCTTAGAGTTAATTGGCGGCTCTATTCCTTCTACCTGAATGGAAAAACGAAGGTGATACACGCCCTCCTCTTCCAGCTGAGGCTGGTTGATAGATACTTCCAACTCTAACTCCTCTTCAGAGGCCATCCTTTGGTTTAGCACCTTAAGTTGCTGCAAACCAACTGGCCTCAACCCTTTAAGAAAATGTGCATTGAGCACAACCTTTCTATCACCTAGAGACGCAAAGTCTACAGTTCTATCGTACTTATTGGTGAGTTTCAACTTTAATGTGGCCGAACCTGCTTCCAACAACTCTACTCGTTCTTCATCAACAACTTCTACCTGCACCTTTCTAAAGCTTCTGAAATCTTCAATAACCCTGTAGTGGATGCCCTTGCCAATGCTGGTCTCAAAGTCTGCATAGCGAGTGGTATCTCTTTTCCGGTTGATTTGGAACACTCTTTTCCCTTGTAAATTTTCTTCCAAATCCATCAGGTCATGCTGCGTTTCTCTATAGTCGAAAGTATTGTAGCAGTGTACAATATCGCCTGTGAGCCAAGCGTATCTAGAGGCTCTTTCATAATGATTGTTGAACATAATTGGCAAGCCTCCACTCAGTTCTTGAACCTCATCGGCCCATGAGTCCCAACCATGGAGCACATCCCAGCCTTCAGTCCACTTTTCTGGCAGAAAATCATGAGCTAAATACACTCTGGCTGGAATAATCAGAATTACTGAAATGATCATCAACTTCTTGGTAATTCTCCTCCACTTCTGATGCTCAGCAATATATTCATGCCCCAAAATGAGCAAAGGTACGAGCATTATGCTCGTCCAATGTTTATGAAATTCAACTTTAAAGGTTGAAATAAGAAAGAATACAAACACCCCAACCAGACAAAACCTCAAAGCTCTTCTGAAGTCTGAAGTGTGCTTGTTAAGAATTGAACCTCCAATGAGCATAACACCAACTAATGGCCCAAAAACTATAGGCTGAATGCCGATATAGTAGGCTATAGTTTCCCAGCTAAAGCCCATATCTATTCTGTTATAGAGATGGAATTTTATGGTCGCAAACTCATTCTGATATTGCCAGATGGTGTGCGGTATCATCAAAACGGTGGTAAATAAAACCACTAGCCAGAAAGACTTCTTCAGGAACATTTTAGGGTTCGAAGCAACCGTGAAAATGACCATCAAAAAGCCGTGGTGCTTACTCAACATTATTCCTGCAATAGAAATAGCCAAAAAGAATATCGTTTTAAGATTATCGTCATTCAAATACTTCTTGTAGAAGTAAAAGAACATGGCTACAAATAATAAAAGCGGAACATCTGTTTTCACATGATAAGCCCCTACGTGAATCATTATAGAAGCAATGGCTAGCCAGATAAACAGGTTGTCATCCTTTTTTAGCAGAGTTTTGCGCACCACAATGAGCGTTAGAATATTGCCAACTAACATCCCCAACCTCAGGCCAAAAGGGTTGCTGAACATCCAGTAAAAAGGAGCTGTAAAGAATCCTACCATTGGAGGGTGGTCTAGATAACCCCAAGCAGGATACTGAGAAAAAAGCCAATAATATGCCTCTTCACCATTTACCTCAATTAGGGCATTGAAAACGCCACAGAAGACAAACCAAAGTAGAAGAAACAGTGGAAACGGATTCTTCTTGTAGTTGAAATATTCTTTGATCATCGAAGAAATTTAAGATGGCAAAACTAAGGTTTTTTAAGAACATCAAATCTTCTGCATATTTGTAGCTGTGCTAATTCACTTTTATCTAAATGACTGAAGTCTTTTTCAAGTTTATCCGATTCTGTGTTGTAGGCTTCTCGGGTCTTTTAATAGACTATTCCCTTACCTACGTGGGCAAGGAGAAAATGAAAATGAATAAATATGTGGCCAACGGAATTGGCTTTCTATGTGCAGCAACTACTAACTTCTTACTGAACCAGTATTGGACTTTTGAAGACAAAAATCCCGATGACTTCATTCAGTTTTCCCAATACCTTTCTATTGCCTTAATAGGTCTAGGCATTAACACCTTGGTTATTTACCTTTTAGTGAATAAGAAAGACATGAATTTCTATCTCGCTAAACTCATTGCCATTGGTGTAGCTATAATCTGGAATTTCACGGCCAACTATAACTTCACTTTCGCCTAGATTTTAGGCTGAAATTAACATCCTATAATTTCTATAGAGTTTTTGAACTTTGTGTCTCTGCTTACGTTTGAGCTAGCAGTTATTCAATCTAAAAAACACAATTATGGCAATCAGATTAGGAGACATAGCTCCAGATTTTACAGCAGAGACAACAGAAGGAACCATCAACTTTCACGAGTGGCTGGGCGATGGCTGGGGACTTTTATTTTCTCATCCGGCAGACTACACACCCGTATGTACTACCGAGCTGGGCAGAACTGCGCAACTAAAAAGTGAATTCGAGAAGCGAGGTGTAAAAGCCATTGCTGTTTCAGTAGATGGTCTAGAATCTCATAAAGGGTGGATCAACGACATCAACGAAACCCAGAACACTTCGGTAAACTTTCCAATTATTGCCGATGAAGATAGAAATGTGGCAACACTTTACGACATGATTCACCCCAATGCGAATGATACGCTTACGGTGCGTTCGGTATTTGTAATTGGGCCAGACAAGAAAGTGAAGTTAACGCTTACCTACCCTGCATCAACAGGAAGAAACTTCTTGGAGATTCTAAGAGTAATAGACTCCCTTCAGCTTACGGCTAATCATAGCGTAGCCACACCGGCAGATTGGAAAAATGGTGAAGATGTAGTGGTTTCTCCGGCCATTAAAACAGAAGACATCCCAGCCAAATTCCCTAAAGGGCATAAGGTCATCAAACCTTATTTGAGAACTACACCTCAGCCGAATAAATAGTTAGGAAATAATATTGCAGATTTAAAGGAGGCTGTCTCAAAAGCTAATTGTCATTCCCGACTTCGTCCTGACATATCGGGAGGGAATCTCCCTAGACTGGCTTTACAGGCCGAAAGAGGTTCTCAGTCAAACTAAGAATGACGAAAATAGTAGCTTTTGAGACAGCCTTCTTATTCCTAGCTTTTTCTTACCTAGATCTTTTGTATATATTTAGCCAAGACAATAAACACAAAACATGGATCCTTTCAGTCAAATCTTCCCTAACCCAACAAATAATTACCCTAACCTATTTATTCAATTAGTCATCTCCCTTTTAATACTTTACCTGGGTATTTCTGTTGTTAACTATTTGACAAAAAAGAGAACTGATGAATCAGTATCTTTTGGATTAGACATGAAGAATTTACTTGGCCTATTCTTTAAAATCTTTATTTGGAGCGGCTTTGGTTTCGTCTTATCGAACATCATCTATCTTGCTCTTCTAGGTTCAATGCAACAAAAACAAAGCGACCCAGACTGGACAAACCTAAGCTTTGGTATCATCCTAATATTCATCGGTCTAGGAATGAAATCAGCAAAAAAGAGACTTATTTAAACACCTTCTTCAACAACTCAGTGGTTCTTGCTGCTGGGTTTTGACGTATGTTTAACTCCTCGTTGGCAATCATTACAAATAATCCATCAATGGCCTTTTGGGTAACATAAGCCGTTAAATCAGTTTCAACTTTCTTTACAAAAGGGATTTTGTTGTAAGTACCCATTACATCTCCCCAATATTTAGTGGCATTTACTTTTTGCAAACTACTATTGATTATTGGACTAAACTTAGCTGTCAACTCAGCCGTGGTGGTCCTTTCCAAAAACCTAGTGGCTGCATCTTGTTCTCCCTTCACTATGTTAATGGCATCCTGAATAGTCAAAGCTTTAATAGCGGTAATGAAAATATCCTTGGCTTCTGAGGCCGCATCTTCTGCAGCTCTGTTCAAGGACTCCACCGCTTCATCTACCTGATTACCCAGCCCAATGGCTCTCAGTTTTTGCTCCACATTTTCAGCTTCTGGTGGAAAAGGGATTTTTATTTCTGGATTCTTCAGATAACCATCTACCTGCGAAACAACACTCACTCCCTTTACCGTTCCCTGTTCTAGGGCCTGTTTCAAAGCATTGGCAGCTTCCTCTTTAGTAAATGCGGCATCTCCTCCCAACAGTCCTTTAGCTTTTTGAAGAATCTGCGCCTGCGAAGAACAACTCATTACCAACAGACTCATTAGAACAAAGTATAAATTTCTCATAGATATGCAGTTTTATGTATAGGTAACGAATAGGAAGTGAAAAGTTGGAAGTGAAAAATGAAATTTATGTTAAACAGTTTTCTACTCGTTCTGCAAACCAAGTAATTCTACGCTTACCCATCAGACCAAACTGCCTTAAAATTGTATACTAATTCAACACACACCATACCGTTACCCAGAGGTAGACTACTACCTGAAAAGCGACTCCTAACTGGAGTCGCTTTTGAATTTCTCACACCTCGTTTCTTACAAGAATGCTGCTCTTGCTCCTTCTTTGCGCCCATCCTAGCTTTTCGAATCAATTGATCTATGGTTAGTTACAACCAAATTAAAAGCTTTAGTGTCAAAACAGTAAAGACAGACATTAAGCATGAGATACGTTATTTTTACCCTCCTTCTACTAGCTTCTCTTGAAGCTTTCTCTCAAGACAAGAATATTCGATTAGGTTTTCAGTTTTCTGGTGAAAATATATCTGGAGATGGTTTTCTGGCCACAAGAGAAAGCGCCTTGAACACCAATATTGCAAGAGATGAATTTAACTTCTCTACCGGCCTAACGGCCAATTTTCTTACCAACTCTAGCTTCAGTTTTCAAACTGGGCTGCTCTATTCAAAAAAGGATATTACAACCTATGAGTACTGTGTATCGTGTTTTGCTTACTACGGACAGGTAAATCAGAGGGCACTATTTCTATCTTATGTACCTATTCCTAAAGAAATAAACCAACGATTTCTATCCATTCCATTCTTAGTTCGTTTTGAAGACAGAGGAGCTAAACTTGCTCCCATTTTTGAAGCAGGCATCTACAATAACTTTCTCCTATCTGACAATGACTTTGAGGAAACAAAAAGTGCCTTTATGGAAGCTGCTGCAGGACTAGGATTAAGCTATAGGCTGAACAAGCAAATGAGAGTAGAATTTAAATACAGTTACAGACAGTCCATTACAAGTATATTTGAAAGCCCCGTACAGTCTTGGAGTAACGATGACTCTGACCCTAATAAGCTAAAAACTCAAAGCTTTCAACTTGGATTAAACTACCTATTGAAATAAGGTAAATTCGTTTAGCCGAGAGATGACAACCTCCTTACTCAGCTCCATCGCTAGAACCCAATAAGAGCACCTTCTGATTTTCTGTAATGGCATCAACCATTTTGGTGTAACTGATGCGCTGTCCTGAACTCTTAGAAACATAGAAGTACTCCAAACCTTCTAATTCCACCACGCATTCGCCCAATTCATAGCGAAGCGATTTCACCACAGACCCTTCTACAATAGGGTTATTGTTGAGGTCTAAAAGTTTGGGAGGAGTTGGCTCCTTGGGTTTCTTTTTGAACAGTCCGAACATAGCTTGTATTTAAACTCTAAATATAGAAGGTGTTTTGGAATTCTACCACGTCATTCTGCAGTTGAAAGCCATCAAAAAGGCCTCACCCCAACCCCTCTCCTTGGAGAGGGGCTTTAGCCACTGCTAGTTCAAACTAAACAGTCCAAACTAGCAGGCTGCTAAGCCTTCCCCCTTGGGGGAAGGTTTGGATGGGGGCTCTTTCCCATCATCCCCACGAAAGCGAAGTTCTGCATTGGTTGACATTTTTTTCTGAGAGATTCCTGCCTTCGCAGGAATGACAGCCTTATGGTTGACTAATATTCCCAAAAACCATTTTCTAAGCATTGAAAAACACTAATTTTGCAGGCTTTACTAAGAACAATCGGTTAAACGGCAATGGCTGACTATAATCATAAACAAATTGAGCCTAAATGGCAGCAGTACTGGAAGTCAAACGAAACTTTCAAAGCAACGGTAGACAAGAGTAAACCTAAGTTTTACTCGCTCGACATGTTCCCTTACCCATCTGGTGCGGGACTTCACGTAGGTCACCCATTGGGCTACATTGCTTCGGATATTGTTTCGCGACACAAACGCAACAAAGGCTTTAATGTCTTGCATCCAATGGGTTTCGATGCTTTTGGTTTACCGGCAGAACAGTATGCTATTCAAACTGGTCAGCACCCTGCCATTACCACTAAAGAAAATATTGAGCGCTACAAAGAACAGCTTGAAAACATCGGCTTCGCTTTCGATTGGGACAAAGAAGTACAAACCTGCGACCCTAAATACTACAAGTGGACGCAGTGGATCTTTATGCAAATCTTCAACAGCTGGTACGATTACGATGCTGCTAAAGCCAGAACAATCGATGAGCTAACTGCTATCTTCAGCGAGTCGGGTAATGATAGCGTAAACGCTGCCTGCGATGAAGATGTGCCGAGCTTTTCTGCCGAAGAATGGAACGCCATGAGCGAAGAAGATCAGCAAAGCATGTTGCTGAAATACCGCTTAACCTACCTTTCTGAAACCGCTGTAAACTGGTGTCCTGAATTAGGAACAGTACTTTCTAACGATGAAGTAAAAGACGGCTTTTCTGAAAGAGGTGGCTTCCCTGTAATTCGTAAAAATATGAAGCAGTGGAGCATGCGAATCACCGCTTATGCCGAGCGTTTGTTGGAAGGCTTAGATACCATAGATTGGCCAGAACCGCTGAAGGAAATGCAGCGCAACTGGATTGGTAAATCTAAAGGTGCTGAAGTGCGTTTTCAGGTAGAAAACTCTGATCTGGAAATCGAAGTATTCACCACTAGAATTGATACCATCTTTGGCGTGACATTCTTATCATTAGCTCCTGAAAGTGATTTGACTGCCCAGTTGACAACACCAGAGCAGAAAGAAGCGGTTGAAGCCTATGTGGCGCAAGCTGCTACGCGTTCTGAGCGCGATAGAATGGCCGATGTAAAAACCATTTCAGGCGTGTTTACTGGTAGCTATGCTATTAACCCTTACAACGGTGAGAAAGTACCAGTCTGGGTAGCTGATTACGTATTGGCAGGTTATGGAACTGGTGCAGTAATGGCCGTACCTTGTGGTGACCAAAGAGATTACGACTTCGCGAAGCACTTCGATTTACCAATTATTCCGGTAATAAAAGATGCAGATATCAGTGAGCAAGCCGACCCGACCAAAGACGGAATTATGATCAATTCCGGTTTCTTGGATGGTTTAACTTGCTTAGAAGCCATTGACAAAGCCATTGCTTTTGCCGAAGAAAAAGGCGTAGGAAAAGGCAAGATCAACTACCGAATTCGTGATGCCATTTTTGCGCGTCAGCGTTATTGGGGTGAGCCAGTTCCGGTGTACTTCAAAAACGACACGCCTTACTTAGTAGCTGAGAAAGATTTGCCAATCATTCTACCAGAAGTAGACAAATACCTACCTACGGAAGATGGCGATCCGCCATTGGGTAGGGCTGAAAACTTTACTTACACCCCTGAAGGTGAAAACGAAGCATATCCGCTTGAAATGAGCACCATGCCAGGTTGGGCAGGCTCTAGCTGGTATTGGTACCGCTATATGGATGCGCACAATGAAAACGCATTTGTCGATAAAGATGTGCAGGAATACTGGGAGAATGTAGACTTGTATATTGGTGGTTCTGAACACGCAACTGGTCACCTACTCTACTCTCGTTTCTGGAATAAGATTTTATTCGACCTTGGTCATGTAAATCAAGAAGAGCCTTTCAAGAAGCTCATTAACCAAGGAATGATTCAGGGTAGATCGAATTTTGTTTATCGCGTTAAAGGCGAGAATAAGTTCGTTTCGTTTGGCTTGAGAAAAGAATATGACACTACTGCCATGCACGTGGATGTTAGTCTCTGCCGAAATGATGAATTGGACCTTGAAGGCTTCAAAAACTGGCGACCAGATTTAGCGGATGCCGAATTCATTCTAGAAGATGGAAAATACATCTGCGGCTGGGAAGTGGAGAAAATGTCCAAGTCGAAGTACAATGTGGTAAACCCAGATGATATCATTGAAAGATACGGTGCGGACACCCTTCGTTTGTACGAGATGTTCCTCGGGCCTTTGGAGCAATTCAAGCCTTGGAATACAAATGGAATTGATGGTGTGCGCAAGTTCTTAGGCAAGCTTTGGAGATTGTTCCACAACGGCCAAGGTGAGTTTGAAGTATCGGATGCTGCACCAAGTAAAGATGAACTGAAGTCACTGCACAAAACCATTAAAAAGGCAGAGGAAGATATTGAGCGTTACTCGTTCAACACATCGGTTTCCACTTTTATGATCTGTGTGAATGAGCTTTCAGCATTGAAATGCAACAACCGCGCAGTATTACAAGACTTGTTGGTAGTTATCTCCCCTTATGCTCCGCATATCACGGAGGAGCTATGGTCGCTGCTTGGTCACGAAACCAGCATTGTAGATGCGCCTTATCCTGAGTTTAATGAGGAGTACTTAAAAGAAAGCGACATTGAGTATCCGGTAATGATTAACGGAAAAATGCGCACCAAACTTCAGCTCTCTGCCGACATGAGCAAAGCCGAAATTGAAGCCGCAGCACTAGCTGATGAAACCGTTCAAAAATGGCTGGAAGGCAAGCCTCCAAAAAAGGTGATTGTAGTACCGAAGAAGATTGTGAATCTCGTGGTGTAGGGATTGGTTAATCGTTATTCGTTGATCGTTATTCGTTGGCATCCCTTTAGGGATCGAGGGTAACTTGGTGAGTTCTAGGTTCAAGGTTTAAAGTTCAAAGTCTAGGTACTGCAGAAGCCTGTTTTATGGCGTCATTCAGAAGAAGAACATTTCCATGATAATTAGAAATGTGCGACTGAAGAATCTCCCAGACATTTGAACTTAATCAGTTAATAGGAAAGACGAGAACCCCAAGTTGAGAACAGCTTGGGGTTTTCTTTTTATTATTATTGCTACCGAAAAATGATAATCAAATGAAGTATACACTCACATTACTCACCTTGTTGATCAGTGCTTGGACGATGGCTCAATCGGGCAATCCAACTTTTCACAAACTGATAATGCTCAATGAAAAAGGTGAAGTACTTCTAGTTGAATTCGATGGTGAATGGGAAATTCCTGGTGGTCGATACAAAGCTGATGAGACACAAAAATCCTTTCTTAATAGTCTAGCAGCTCTTCACGGGCAAAAGCCAACTCAACTCAAGCTGAATGGAGTAATCACCTTTCATCACGATAATAGAGAGCGCCCAACCACTATGATGTACTATTCTTCGGTGGTAAAAACAAACGGTGAGTCTAAGCGAAACATCAAATGGATGCCTATTAAAGAAGCCCTCGAAATCATTCCTTATCAAGAAATGGTGGAAATAGTAAAACATGTTTCAGACCATCCCAATGAGACGTTCGGAGGTGCCATGAGAATAATCTATAATCAGAACCAGAGGACAGGTGAATTCAAGTGGATTGAACCGTTCTACTCTTTAAATAACTAAAACATTCTAGAAACTTTTTCACCAGAGCAGTGAACTATTTTTAATTATGTTGTGTACAATACAATAGCACACAATAAATAAACTAATGTATAACGACTATGTCGGAAAATTTAAAACTATCGAACCAAGTTTGCTTCCCAATCTACTCATTGGCCAAGGAGGTTGTAGGACTTTACAGGCCTATCCTTCAGCAGTTAGATTTGACATACCCACAGTATTTAGTAATGCTGATACTCTGGGAAGAAGGCACACAAAATGTTTCTGAGATAGGAACTAAACTCCACTTAGATAGTGGCACACTTACACCATTGCTTAAGCGATTGGAGCAGAAAAAATTGATTGAGCGAAATAGAAGTGCTCAAGATGAACGCATTGTTCAGATTGAACTTACGGCTGACGGGCAAAAGATGAAAACTGCCGCAACTCAAGTTCCTGAACAGATTTTAAACTCGTTGAATGTTACTGTAGAACAGCTTGAAGCACTTAAGACGGGTATTGACAACATATTAAATCAAATAAGAAAATAGATATGAAAACAATGTATACCATTGGCGCAACAGCCACAGGAGGAAGAAACGGTCATGTTAAAAGTGAAAACGGCATTCTAGACCTAGAAGTAAGGCACCCAAAAGCCCTAGGTGGAGCAAATGACGATTATGCTAACCCAGAAATGCTATTTGCAGCAGGTTATGCCGCTTGTTTTGACAGCGCTTTGAACTTGGTAATCCAGAAGTCTAACGCAAAAACTGGAACCACCTCTGTTAAGGCGAATGTGAGCATCGGCCAGACCGATAATGGAGGTTTTGGTTTAGCAGTAACACTGGACATTAACATTCCCGAAGTAGACATGGAAGAGGCGAAATCTTTAGCAGAAAAGGCACATCAAGTATGCCCTTATTCTAATGCTACAAGAGGAAATATTGAAGTAGAATTGAACGTAACTAACGATTAAATACATAGTATTTTGGCACTAATTGAAGATTTAAACTGGAGATACGCTGTCAAAGCGTTCAACCCAGAAAAGAAAGTAAGTGAGGAAAATGTGGAGAAGATTATTGAGGCAGCGAGGCTTGCTCCTACTTCTTCAGGCCTGCAGCAATTCAGAGTTTTAAAGGTTTCTAACCAAGAAATTAAGGAAAAGCTAGTACAAGGCGCACTAAACCCGGAAAGCATGAAAGACTGTTCTCACGTTTTGGTTTTTGCAGCCTGGGACAGATACACTGCTGAGCGCATAGACAAGGTGTTTGATTATACCACTGAAGAAAGAGGCTTACCAAAAGGTAGATTCAGCAGCTATACAGATCAGTTGAAGGCTATTTACCTAAAACAACCTGCTGAAGTCAACTTCGCTCATACTTCTCGTCAAAGCTATATCGCTTTAGGCTTGGCCATGGCGCAGGCTGCAGAGCTTAAAGTAGACACTTGCCCTGCCGAAGGTTTCAGCACCAAAGTGGTTGATGAAGTACTCGAGTTAGAAAAGCACGGGCTCAAGAGCGTGTCATTGCTTTACATTGGCTATTCAGATGAAGAAAGAGACTGGATGAAACCAATGAAGAAGGTGAGAATACCTCGCGATGAATTTGTTATCGATGTAGTATAATCATTATATCTACTGAAGTCTTTGACTTCAATAAATAAGGCTGTTTCGGAAGTACTGCCAATGCATTTTGCTTGCATCAGTAACTTCTGAAACAGCCTCTTTTTTTTCTTTTCTATGAGGGTCTTCTACCTCTTTAATGCTACCAATCGGTTGGCTATTTTCAATAAATCTGGCTCATTTATCTCTGGTAAGGGAGCTAATGGATACAACTGCTGACCTGGTCTTGCGATAAAAGCACCTCGCCAATTGGCCCAAAGTGCACCGGCAATATCCCAACCATGGGCAGCTATCATCATACATTCCTCTGGCTTCACTCCTACTTTTCTGGCTGCCCAGTCATACACATCGGTATGTGGTTTAAACTTGCCAATGTCTTCTACGCTTAATCGTTGGTCAAAAAAATCGGTTAACCCAGCATTTTCAAACTGAGCTGCAACTCCAGCATTTGAAGAATTAGTCAGAGAGATCATTCTGTAACCTGCCTTTTTTATAAGAGCAAGAGCTTCTTTGACTTCACTGTGAGCGGGCAAAGACTTAATTGGGCTAACTGCAGCTTTGGCATCATCGTCAGATAATTCAATACCGTTATTTGCAGCTACCATTTTCAAAGTAGCCATACCTATAGCACCAAAGTCGGCATACTGCCTGGCAGTGGTAGAGACTAGTGAATACTGCAGCATGGTGGTGAACCAAAGAGGCACCAGATCTTCTCTGCCATTCAAAGCTTTACCAATGCTACTTTTTATAGCTGCCAAGTCTAAAAGCGACTCGTTCACATCGAAAAACAGGACTTTAGGTGCTTTTTCATTTCTCATAATACTAGTTGGTTGGTTTGAGTCTTCATTGGCCGATAGCACTCCAGGAACCAGCGCTCCAGCACTTCCTGCCAGACTCATGCGTTTAATAAAAGTTCTTCTAGACTTCATACATTAAAAAAAGAAAGTCCCGTCTGAGTCATCAAACGGGACAATTTGACTTATGCTTCAACTGATTCTTTCTTTTCCCAAGCAAACTTTTGGAATGGTTTGTCAATAGGCGTTTCAACCAAATGATTCGTGTAATTGCTAATCACCTTCTGTGAAAGCCCCAGAATAATTTCTAGTACGTGTCGCTGACTGTAACCAGCATCGAAAAATTCCTGTAGTTCGTCTTGAGAAACATTCCCTCTATTCTCGGTAATAGCCAAAGTCATTTTGTGTAGTGCTTGAAGTTTGGCTGTTGGCATTTCTGTACCATTTCTCAACGCCTCTGTAATGGCCGAATCTACCTTCATGCTGTGTGCAATAGCGGTATGGGCTGGCACACAATAATGACATTTGTGGTACACATTAATGGTTTGCCATACCACGGTTAGCTCGTCATTATCAAAAGACGATTCAGTAAAAAGTGCGTGAATCTTTTGATAAGCATCTAATAACTCAGGCGCCTCAGCGAGTGCTCCATGCAAGTTTGGAATGTATCCGTAAGCTTTTTGAGAGCCTTCTAAAAGTTGTTTACTCTCTTCTGGTGCGGTTTCTAAATCGTGAATTTTAAAGTTACTCATATCTATTTTTATCTAATTTAAATTTCTAAGCATTTGCTTAGTTATGGTTCAAAAAAACTAAAGGCTTGAAAAGGTCATTTCAACAAAGTTTTCGATTTCTGAATTGGCCATCACCTTAGAAGCTACCACCATACCTTGAATAGCCACCAACAGAAAGCTGGCTTGCTTGGCTAAATAATCATGGGAAGAGGTGGCATCATCATCGCGCAATTTCTTTTGGAAAACCGCCTTGAGCTCGTTTACGAAAGCCATCATTTCAGTCATTACCTCCTCAGGTGCATTAGTACCCAGTTCACTGAAAGTATTGTTGATTAGACAGCCTCCTTGGCCAATGTTCTGTTTGGCGAAATTGTTGAAGGCATAGAAATAAGCCTTAATAGCTGCCTTGCCATGGCTGGCCTCCATATCATTAACCAACTCTTTCAGCTTGCCTTTGTAGCATTTAATGCTCTCTTTAAAAACACCCTGTTTGCTACCAAAACTGGCATAAATAGAAAACTGGTTAATACCCATTTCATTTTCCAGCATACGAACAGAAGTAGACTCATAGCCATTTCTCCAAAAAAGGTTCATTGCCTTTTCTATCACCTGCTCCTCTATATATGCTTTCTTTCTCGCCATTTTAACTAAGCGTCTGCTTTGAAATGAATTTAACCCTCAGATAGTTCCGAAGTACTGAGAATATTTAGATAATTAAAAAATTGAGTATTCAGTTTTGGTAGTGAAAAGCTCTAAAAACTCCATACCTAAATACGAGTTCCCCTTTTCATTGAGCCCTGGGCTCCAGACAGCAATAGCATAATGGTCTGGGAGTACCGCTACAATTCCGCCACCAACACCACTCTTTCCTGGTAAACCTATTTTCACGGAAAATTCACCAGCCTGATCATAGAAACCGCAGAGCTGCATTAATGCATTCAAACGCTTAGAGCGGCTCACACTAATTATCTGCTTCTTACTCTTTTTATCATAACCATCAGTTGCTAAAAATTGGAAACTATGGGCTAAATCTGCGCAAGTCATGTCTATGGAGCAGGTGTAAGCGTAAAGATCCAACACATCATCTACCTTATTCTTCAGGTTACCGAACGACTTAATCAGGTTGGCTGCAGCGGCATTTCTAAAGCTGGTAGCTTTCTCCGACTCAGCTACCGCTTGGTTATACTCGAGTGAATCATTGCCAGCTAACTCACGCACAAAATCTAAGAACTCTTCTTTAGGATTGGAACAAGTATCGAGCAGAATATCGCAGATCACCAAAGCGCCTGCATTAATCAGCGGATTTCGAGGAATACCATTCTCATGCTCTAGTAAAACCAATGAATTGAAAGGTGTTCCGGGAGGTTCAACCCCTACTCGCTTCCATAGCTTTTCTCCTTCAGATTTATATGCCAAAACCAGAGTGAGCACCTTAGAAATACTTTGAATGGAGAACTTTTCTTCCCAATCGCCATAGGCAGAATGCTCACCATTAATCATAGACATATACACGCCAAACTTATCTTTATCTACCTTTTTAAGCTCAGGAATATAGGAGGCCACCACTCCTTTGTCTTCCTTTTGGTGTATTTCTGAACAGATATCGGCAAATATTTTATGGTAATTCATTAGGGATTTTATTCTTAAAAACTGCTTATAGATAAGCTTTAAAAGTAGTCTTTGTTTGTAGAAAAGAAGAAAATCCACCTTAACAAATAGTCCTTCATCAGGAAAAACCTCAGTGTACCTAGGAAGAATGAATGATAGACTAATTTGCTACTTTTAAAGGAAAACCTGAAAGAATGAACCCAGCTATAGATGAATACCTAGCCATAGGCTGTGGCAGGTGTTCGCTTGTAAACACCCCTGAATGTAAGGTGCATTTTTGGACCGAACCGTTAAAACTGCTCCGAGCTATTGCGTTAAACACTGAGCTAAAAGAAGAACGCAAATGGGGAGTACCTTGCTACACCTACAATGGGAAAAATGTATTGATTATCAGTGCATTTAAAGAATACTGCTCCATGAGTTTCTTTAAAGGTTCTCTTTTGAAAGACACTTTCAAAATTCTAGAAAAACCTGGCCCAAACTCTCAAGCCTCTCGACTTATTAGGTTCACAGACACTCAAGGTGTCATTAAACTTGAGCAAGAAATCAGAACCTATATCAATGAAGCCATTGCTATTGAGAAGTCAGGGAAAAGTGTGGATTTCAAGGCAAAAGATGAACTAGAATATCCTGAAGAATTGGTGGCTAAATTCACAGAACAACCTGATCTGAAAACTGCTTTTGAAAATCTCACCCCAGGCCGAAAAAGAGGTTATGTCCTACATTTTACTCAACCTAAACAATCTAAAACAAGAGTAGCCAGAATCGAGAAGCTCATTCCGAAAATTATGGAAGGCAAAGGGTTCTTTGATAGATAAACTTTTACTCAGTTATTCTTCAAGAATATTAATGAAACGGGAAAACTAGACTTAAGACCAAGAAAAAGGTTAGAGTCAATATCTACACTTATAAAGAATCCCAAAATTGGTTTAGTGCATCCTATCCCCTCTTACTTCTAAGCTCTCAATGATTTTGGCTTCTTCAATAAGAAATTCCTTCCAGCGCTTAGAAACGTATTCATCTCCCATGTAAGACTTGGCAAGACTTAGAAAGTTCTTATAGTGGCTGGCTTCTGAGATCATCAGCTCATAATAGAACTTCTGCAACTCTTCATCTTCTATGTTTTGATGAAGCATTTTAAATCGCTCACAACTTCTGGCCTCTATTAGAGCGTTCATTAGAAGTTTTTCAACTAGCTGAGCTTCTCTTCCCCCGCCCTTTTTCAGAATACTCTGAAGCTTAATGACATACTCATCTTTTCGCTGTTTGCCTAGCTTCATTCCCCGCTTATTTAGCTGCTCTATCACACGCTCAAAATGACTCCACTCTTCTGCGACAACAGGAGTCATCATGTCTACCAATTCCTTTTTATCGGGGTACTGAACAATTAATGAAATACAAGAAGAAGCTGCTTTTTGCTCGCAATAAGCATGGTCTACTAAAATATCTTCAATATTCATTTGAGCAATATCAACCCACCTTGGGTCGGTTGGCAATTGCAGTCCTAGGACGTGATTAGTGTATTCGTCAGCCATATGGCAAAAGTAAGGGCATCGTGTCAGATTGAAAAGTGATGCATCCAAATTGAGCCATATTTCAATTCTAACTTGGTTTCCTTCTACGATTGCAACATTTTTGCAGTTAATAAACTGATCTAAAGAATGAAAAAACTTTTACTAAGCTTATCCTTCATTTGCCTAACTGGTCTTACTGCTATGGCGCAGAGCGACTCTGTAGTAGTAAAAAAGTCGGGCTCTTGGGGAGTGAATTTTGCTAACGTAGGGCTCTCTAACTGGGCCGCAGGGGGTGAAAACTCTATTGCATTAGGAACGGTCTTCAATACAAAAATTGAAAGAATTAAAGGCGAAGATAAATGGGTAAACCAAATTGATTTTGCTCTTGGTGGCGCCAAAGTTGGCGATAAAGACTTCCGTAAAACGGATGATAATATTATTCTACTTTCTAAATACTCCCACGCAATTAATGAAGATTGGTCTTACGCCATTTCTGGTATTTTCAGAACTCAGTTACTAGAAGGTTTAAAGTATAGCCCTAACCCAAATGTGCCTGGTGAAGAAGTTTCTGAGAGAATTTCAAACTTTATGGCTCCTGGCTACCTTACCATCAACCTTGGTATTGAGTATGATCCGAGTGAAGTCTTCACCTTATCTATGTCTCCTGCAGCTGGTAAATTTACTTTTGTACAAGACGATGTGCTTTCTGCAGCTGGTGCTTATGGAGTAGACCCTGGCAAGAAGTCTAGAGCTGAGTTTGGTAGTAACCTTCTGGCTGTATTAGACTTGCCTATTATGGAGAATATTAAGTTCAAAAGTACCTTGAACTTCTTTACCGCTTATGACTCATTTGGTAATGTAGATACTAACTGGGAAACTTTGTTGGTGATGAAGGTGAACAAGTGGTTCAATGCAACTTTTGGTACCCAACTAATATATGATGACGATATCTTAATTGATACAGGTGATGGCGGTGCTCCAAAAAGAGCAATTCAGTTTAAGCATGTATTGAATTTTGGAGTAAACTTCTCGCTATTTAGCACTGAAGATTAATCAAAAAACAGCCAGCGCACTCCTAAATCTAGGGTGCGTCTGGCTCCAGTATAATTAGGGCTTATAAAGTAGCCATTCGTACCTAGCTGATTCACGTGTCCCATCTTCGCTAGAATCATAAAATTACCCACCTTGAAGTTCACAAAGAGGTCTATCTTGGCAAAGTCGTCAGATACAAAAGAGTCTTGAAGGTAGAACTGCTGAATAATAGGATCATAAGCCAAAGGCTCATATTCCGTCTGATAGAAGACATCTATCCCTGTGTGAACAATCATCTTTCCATCGAAAATCACATTCTTAAAAGCTAGCTGACTTAAAGCCATAAATTGTGGAAGCTTATAGTTGCTAGCCGAACCACCAGAAATAGAATTGTATCTTACCGAATTACTCCATTTTAGCTTAGGGGTGATAGCGTAATCGAAGTGGAGTCCGGGAGTTAAAAGAATTATATCGCTATTGGCCTGTTCAGCCACTCTATCCTGATTAAAAAAGATATAGTTTGAAATTCGATTGAACCTGAGAAAGGGCCTAAAGGAAACCCTGTTCGAACTTATCTTTATGGTCCCTTCTAAATTATCTGAGGTTTCATTTTCAAAGCCGCTGATCCAATTCCTTCCATCTTGAAAATAAAAGTCGGCTAAGAATGATGGCTGACTCACCACTCTTGAGTACTTGGCATCGAACCAATCGCTACTAAAATCTCCTTCAATCAGGTAATTGCCATCGAACATGAACTCTCCAGTAGCTTTCAAGAATACCTTAGGCGTAATTTGCTGACGGAGGGTTCCTCCAACGTAGTGCTCTACCTCGTTGGCCTCCATTGCAGAACTATATGCCTCACTGCTAGAGCGAAGGCTTTCGTTCTTCAATATTCTGTTTCTGTAATAAGCGGTGTAAGAGAACTTCTTGGTTCTTCCTTTAAGACCAAACTCATTGCTGAAGTCACTAAAGAAGTTCCTATCATTGATAGTGCGAGTACTATCTTCAGTATTCACAACATCATCATAGATATACCTATCATACCCCCTCAAATCATAATCATCGTTGTATCTAGCAATTTGCTGAACATAATCTAGCGTGTGATATACCTGAAAGATGGAGTCTAAATCGTATTGCTGATAAAGGTGTAAGCCTCCGCGCTTGTCATAACTATCAGCCCCATCTAAGTAAACGTTAGCGTCTTCATAATCGAAGAAGCTGAGGGCATCACCATTTGGTGGCTCTGGCTGTAGAGCGGGATCAATTATTCCCCCTTGCTCCTGCACTGTATGCTTAAACTGAGTAGTATTAAACAGCAGCAAATACTTCTTCAGTTTCTGAGGTCGATAAAACCCAAAGATATTCCAATCGTTACTTGTCACCTGCCTATCACCACGAGTAAGATAAGCTAATTGTTTTTCTGCCCTTAAGGCCTTAAAACTTCCCCCAATATTAAACTGTGTACTATCATTTAGCGTGAAGGTAATATCTGTGATAGCTCTACCTCCTCCAGCGAAATAGGCTTTTATATCGGTATACGGAGAGCGTGTATCGTAATACCGAATCTGATCTGGCGTGGTGTAAAACGGATTGTAGGCATTATAACCTGAGGTTCTACCAATTACTTTAGGCACCTCATAGAAAAGAGACCGCTGAGCAGTTCCTATATTCCCTAAATTTTGAATTAGATAATTATTGCTTTCGTAATAACTAACCCTATGCATGTTATCGGGAATAGTGTCTGGGTTTTGAAAAACAATATTGTTGTATTTAAAATTTCGCTCATAAGTAAAGCGAGTGCTCTTGGCACTATAGCTTTCCTTGTTACGCAGGGCCTCTGCATCTCGGGCATTCATTCGAGCCTGCAACAGTGAATCGGCACCATTACTAAAAGAGTTGAGATCATTTTGAGCAGAAACGCTCAATCCAATACAGCAAAAACAAATAAACAGGAAGACTTTTCTAAGCACGGCCAAAATTACAAATTCAGTTCACGTTTCCTCTTTTCAACAGCTTGGATTAACAATTTTTCAAAGCCTAGTTCATTGTCAATCTCAACCTCAATTGGTTGATAGAATAGATTGAATTGCTTCATTAAAGGATGGTCTGCAAAAGGCAAAAGCCGTACCATGTCCTTTTCAGTGGTTACTAGCGAAACATCTTTTCCGTTAAGCTTTCTTAATATTCTATCTAAATCTGTCTTTTTGAAATTGTAGTGATCTACGTATTCAAACTTATCTACTACACTAAAGCGCTCTTCTAAGTATCTATAAAAAGGCTTTGGTTTCGCAATGGCTGAAATAACCACTACATCCGTTTTTATGGTTCCTTCTTTAAATGCTGGCTTAAGCTCTCCATACTTTATTGTTGAAAAGAAGACAGGAGCATGACTATTGTAGGCCGAAATCTTTTGGGTAATCTTGGCCTGTTGCGCAACGGAAAGATCGGCAGGGCACTTAGAGACCACAATAACATCAGCTCTTTTGGCTTGGGTTCTGCTTTCTCGAAGGTTTCCCGCAGGTAATACCAGATCATTATAAAAGGGAGCAGAGTAGTCGCTCAGCATAATATTTAAGTCTCTCGCTACTTTTCTATGCTGAAAGGCATCATCTAGAAGAATTACTTCTGTCTCTGGAAAATCCATTAGCAAATGAGGGATGGCCAAAACGCGCTCTTCGCCCACCACTACTTTTACTTTTTCTCCAAATTTTCGGTAGAATTGATATGGCTCATCTCCTAAAGTTCTAGCCGTATCTTCTTCTGAAGCAATTCGTTCCCCTTGGGTTTTTCTTCCGTAACCCCTACTTACTGTGGCCACCTGGTAGTTCTGAACCAACTTTCTGATCAGAAATTCTATCATTGGCGATTTGCCTGTTCCCCCAGTAGAAAGATTCCCTACTGAAATAACCACCTTCTCAAAGGCACTAACAGGCCTGGTTCCATTGTCATACTGCCTATTGCGCAGTTGCATAACTCCTACATAGAGTACAGAAAATGGAAACAGTAAATACCTCATGAATTTCATAGCAAGCTGACTATCTTAGCCCCTAAAAGGCAGCAAATATGGCAAAAATAAAGGATATCACTGACTTACTAGAAAGCATTGCACCAAGAGCTTATCAAGAAGATTATGACAATGCTGGTCTAATTACGGGCGATGTCAATCAAGAGGTAAGTGGTATTCTGTGCACATTAGACTGTGTAGAGTCTATTGTGGAAGAAGCAATAGCCAAAAACTGTAACCTTATTGTAGCTCACCACCCAATTGTCTTTAGAGGAATTAAGAAGCTTAATGGCAAAAACTACGTTGAGCGAACCATTATTAAGGCGATAAAAAACGACATTGCCATTTATGCTATACACACTAACCTAGACAACGTTCAAACAGGTGTAAACAAAAAGATATCAGATAAAATTGGCCTGAAGAACACTCAAATTCTACTGCCCAAAGCGTCCACGCTTAGTAAGCTAGAGGTGTTCATTCCCGTAGCCAATACCGATCATGTTTTGGAAGCAATGCACAAAGCGGGTGCAGGCAATATTGGCAACTATAGCAATTGCAGCTTTAGGGTGCTAGGAACCGGCACCTTTAAGCCTAACGATATGGCTAACCCAACTATTGGTTCGAGCAACCAGCAGGAGTCTGTAGAAGAAAATAAGGTAGAGGTAATATTCCCTAGCCATTTAGAGGGTAGAATAATTTCAGCAATGAAAAATGCCCACCCGTATGAAGAGGTTGCCTTTTACTTGCAGTCATTGAAAAATACTAATCAGGAAGTAGGCTCAGGCATGATTGGAGAGCTCGAAACGGCTATGAATGAGCAAGATTTCCTTTCTCACCTCAAGCACTCTATGAATTTGAACACCATAAAGTACACTCCTGTAAATGGTAAATCGATCAAAAAAGTAGCCGTATGTGGTGGTGCTGGCAGCTTTTTACTGCCAATAGCTAAAGGTGCTGGAGCAGACGCCTTTGTTACCTCAGATTTTAAGTATCACGAATTCTTTGATGCTGAAGGAAAACTTATGATCGCAGACATAGGACACTACGAGAGTGAAGTCTATACAAAAGAGCTACTCAGTGCGTTTATCAGCGAAAAATTTGCTAATATTGCAACCTATTTGTCAGAGGTGGATACGAATCCCGTAAAATACTTCTAAAAACACGGTTAATGGAAAAAACAGTTGCACAGAAATTAGAGGCGTTAAAGAAGCTCCAATCAATTGATTCTGAGTTAGATGAAATCAAAAAAGTTAGAGGAGCCCTTCCTGATGAGGTAGCCGATCTTGAAGATGAGATAGCCGGATACGAAACTCGAATTGAGAAATTCAACAACGAACTCAGCGAGCTAGAAGCTAATATTTCTGACCATAAAACTCAGATAAAGAACTCTGAAGCACTCATTAAGAAGTATGAGGAGCAACAGATGAATGTTAGAAACAATCGCGAGTACGATGCCATCACCAAAGAAATTGAACTTCAGAACCTAGAAATTCAAATTTCTGAGAAGAGAATTAAAGAGGCATACGTAAAAATAGATGCCAAGAAAGAGGAGATTTCTAGAACTCAAGGTGAACTTGACGAAAGAAAAAAAGACCTTGATACTAAGAAAAATGAGCTTGAAGTACTGACTCAAGAAAGTGAAGCCGATGAGCAAAAGCTTTTGAAAGACAGAGAGAAAGCAACTAAGAATATTGAAGACAGATTATTAAACTCTTACAATAAGCTTAGAAACAATGCACGCAACGGTTTAGCTGTTGTACCAGTAAGCAGAGGCGCTTGTGGTGGTTGCTTTAACGTTGTACCTCCTCAAAGACAAGCGGACATCAGAGACAACAAAAAACTTATCGTTTGTGAGCACTGCGGTAGAATTTTAGCTGAAGTAACTGATGAGATTGTAAACGAAGAGAAGAAGAAAACCAGAAGAACAAGAAAAACAGCTTAAGGTTGTTTTGAGATCTTTTATAAAACATAAAGAATGGATAGGCTTATTGGTCTATCCATTTTTTTTGTGCCTTTCCGTGTCAGCTTACGGACAAAAGCAAACTACCCAAACTCTTCTAGACCTACAATTAAAACCAGGTCAACGCCCCTCTCCCCCCAAGTCGGAAGAAGCACTAAAAGACATCTACTTTGAAAACCTACACGATGTTTTCTACCTAATCTTCCACGAAAGCGATTCCGCCTTTGAAGCTCTCAAAGAAATGGAAGAACAAAGGCTAGATGCTATCGAAAACTTCCAACTGCCTAGCCCATGGAAGGGTTTTCTACAAGCTGAGATAAAGCTCCAATGGGCCTTCTTAAAACTTAAGTATGGCGAAGAATGGAATACCTTTTGGAGCCTAAAAAGCGCCAACAAATCCATTGAAGAAAATCTTGAATCCTACCCAAGCTTTAAACTCAACAATAGAACCAGAGGACTACTCAATATTTTGTTTGGTGTGACTCCCGATAATTATCAATGGGTCTTTAAACTCTTTGGCATGAAGGGCACAGTAAGAGATGGCATAAAGCAGTTGACGGAAACCAGAGACACCAACTCAGTTTTTGGGTTGGAAAGCAATATCATTCTAGGCATGATCTACTCTCATTTGTTGGAGGAGACAGAAAAAGCCCCTGAATTCATAGCTCAGCATCAGCTTTCTAACTCTTCTCTAGCGCAGTACTTTCAAGGCATTATTCTTCAAAAATCTCATCAAGCGGAAAAGGCCAGAAAACTATGGCTTTCATCTGCTAACAACGTTCCCTTTAGCACATACCTCATTGGAGAAAGTTATTTTCAAGAAGGAAACTACAATGAATCCTTAAACTACTTTCAGCAATTTTTAAGTGAATTTGATGGCCTAACTTACCACAAAGACGCCTTGCTCAAAATTGCCTTGGCTCATAAATTTCTTGGGAACTCCAGCGCATTCGAAAACAAGCTTGAAGAAGCTAGAGCTAGTAAAGCCAACACATCAGAAATTGACAAAAATGCTCAGAAGACGATAGACAACCTAGAAAACATCAACTTTGAGATGCTTAAACTCAGGTATGCTATTGACGGTGGCTTCTTTAAAAATGCGGTCACTTTATTGTCAGATTTGGAACAAACCACACTCAACAAACTACAACTTATAGAACTCACTTACAGAAAAGCCAGAATGGCTCACATTCAAAACCAACCTAGAGCAGTAGAACTTTACAAAAAAGTTATTGCAGAAGCAGATATGATCGAAGAAAGCTACTTTGCACCAAATGCATTTCTGCAATTAGGTTATTTGCAGCGTGAAAAAAGTAATCTCGACATGGCCAAAATGTACTTTGAGCGCGTGTTAAATTTCAAGAAACATCCTTATAAAGCTAGCTTAGACAGTAAAGCCAACGTAGCGCTTAGCCTTTTAGATTTTGGAGGTGACTAGTATCGTTATACTTCTCTAGCTGAAACGAACTTCCCGTATAGGCCAACTGGTATAGACAAAGATTAGAATGCTCAAAGCTATCCATACTTTTGAGAGGGTAATTGAGCATAACACTGAGCATCATTCGCATTGCCCGGCCATGCATGCAAATTAGTACCTGACTCTCATTCTTTTGAGCTAAAATATACTCTAAAGCTCTTTGCATGCGTGCCGCTACTTCATTCGGACTCTCCCCTCCTTCTATGGCTATATCTGTTTCACCCAATTGCCAACGCTTAATCATGTCTGCATAATATGCCGCCCCTTCCTGGTCTACAGGAACACCCTCATGCTTTCCCCAGCTAATCTCATTCAAGTCAGTTAAGGCCTCATACGGCAACTTATCATTAATAAAACTCTCCATCGACTGAAAAGTACGCTTCAGGCCAGACACATATAGCTTGTCGAACGGATGATCTTTATATGCTTGATAAAACGCATTGGCTTGAGCTCTACCAGTCGCATTTAAATCTGCATCTATTCCACTCCCTTGCACTACTCCTTTGAGATTATAATCCGTTTGTCCGTGTCTGGTAAGGTATATTTTTTTGATCATCGATTTGTTCTATTTTTGCGACAGCCAGCCGCAAAGCTAAAAAGTTAATCTAGAAAGGCATGTTCAATCCTCAAGCTACCTTAGATATTATCAACCAAATGGGCCGAAACACTTTAGTTGAACATTTGGGTATAGAAATGATTGAACTAGGTAAAGATTACCTAGTAGCTAAAATGCCGGTAGATCATAGAACTCATCAGCCTTTGGGAATGTTACATGGTGGTGCTTCGGTGGTACTTGCAGAAACACTAGGAAGTGTAGCTGCAACCTTAACGGTAGACCCTGAAAAGCAGTATTGTGTAGGTTTAGATATCAATGCCAACCACATTAAATCTGCTCGAGAAGGTTATGTATTCGGCAAAACCACCCCAATTCATGTGGGAAAGAAAACACAGGTTTGGGAAATTAAAATCACCAATGATGAAGATCAGCTAATCTGCATAAGCAGAATTACTATGGCAGTGTTGGACAGAAAATAAGAATGGAGAAGAAGAATTGGAGCGTATTGGAACCCGACTTGAAGTTGTTTTCTAAAGAACAAATTCTTGGTTCGGCATTGGCTTTAGCTCAAGAAGAACAACTACCAGTAGCTGTTTGGAGAAAGCCTAACAAAACTGAAATCAACCTGCTGATTTCCTTTTCAGAAGCCTTGCAAGTAGATCGATACGAACTGCAAGAGCTTAAAAACGGCTTTGCTTTCGCTCCCTTCAATTTCAATCAAGAAAAAGGCTTCTTCATCAACGGAGATGTATTATTGTCTTTCGACTTTGACGAGGTGGTCATTAAGCCTGTAAATGAGGCTTCTGCCAATACCCTGCAAGTAGATAGCTTCAAGAAAAAGTTAATAGACCGAATCGAAAGTGACGAGGAATCACCACTTTTCAATCAGTCAAAAAACTTAGCAAAACCAAAAAGCTCCGACTACGAGACCTTAGTTGAAAAGTGTGTTGAAGCAATTAGAGATGGTTTTTTCGAAAAAGTAGTTCCCGCTAGGTCAACAGACATTGACCTACCTGCTGGCTTCGATCTTATCAAACTATACAGCAACCTTTGTGCAGCTTATCCAAATGCCTTTATCTCTTTTGTTTCCATCCCTGAATTGGGCTCATGGCTGGGCGCCACTCCAGAAATACTAATCGAGAAAGAGTTCAACACATTTAGAACTCATGCTCTGGCTGCCACTCAACGGTTCAACCCAGAAAATGATTTGAGTGAAACGGCATGGACACAAAAAGAAATTGAAGAGCAGGCCATGGTGAGCCGGTACATCATTAACTGTTTTAAGAAAATTAGACTTCGTGAATACGTTGAAAAAGGCCCAGAAACCATAAAGGCTGGCAACCTACTTCATCTTAAGACTTCTTTTGAAGTAGATGTTGTAGCTACTAACTTCCCTGAACTCCCTACCGTAATGCTAGAGCTGCTTCACCCTACTTCGGCAGTAGCAGGTATGCCTAAAGAGCAAGCGCTGTCATTTTTAAAGCTCGAAGAACAACTAGATCGATCTTTCTACGCAGGTTTTTTAGGGCCTGTAAATATAGAAGAGCAGACTAGCTTATATGTAAACCTTAGGTGCATGGAATTGGCGAAAGATAAAGCTCGCCTGTTTGCTGGCGCAGGAGTTACTGCTCACTCTAATCCTAAAAAAGAGTTTGCCGAAACCGAAATGAAATTCAATACCTTGCTCAATATTTTGAATCAAGCCCATTGATACTACCACACATCAACGAAATTGCTAGCCTGTGCGCAGCTCACGGAATCACTCAGGCGATTATCTCTCCTGGGTCTAGATCTGCCTCCATTTCATTAGCCTTTGAGAATCACCCAGAAATAGATGTTAAGGTGGTTGCCGATGAAAGATCTGCTGCTTTTATTGGCATGGGGATAGCTCAGCAATTGAGAAGACCAGTAGCACTAATTTGCACCTCTGGCTCGGCAGTTTACAATTATGCACCAGCCGTTGCCGAAGCATATTATCAAGAAATTCCATTACTCGTTATTACTGCAGACAGACCACCTGAATGGATAGACCAGTATGATGGTCAGACCATTCAGCAAGAAGGTATTTTCGGAAATCACATTAAAGCCAGTTTGAGCTTACCTGTAGACCTTTCTCATTCAGACGCAAAATGGCATTCTAATAGGTTAGTAAACCAAGCAATACTTGTCTCTGAAGAATATCCAAAAGGCCCTGTCCACCTAAATGTACCCATTCGCGAGCCTTTTTACCCCAGCGAAGGAGATAAATATGAGTACCCAGAAACGAGACGGATTACAGCTAACAAAACAGAACGAACACTTTCAGAAAATACCTGGAAGGAATTGCTCAATGTATGGCAAAAGGCGCAAAGCAGATTGCTGGTTGTTGGTCAACTAGAGCCTGATTCTGATTTAACAGAATCTCTTACTCTGCTTCAAAGCAAAACCAACCTGACCATTATCAATGAGGTTACGGGAAATCAACAAGACATAGAGAAGGCAATCGGTAAGCAAGACTTGTTCCTACAAGGACAACTAAAAATACAAACCCCAGACCTACTCATCACCTTTGGAAAATCACTGATCTCCAAGAACTTAAAAATATTCCTAAGGAAAAATCCTCCAAAATATCATTGGCATATTAAAGAGGGAAACCGTTTGAATGATGGTCTTCAACACCTTAGCAATAACTTAAACCTATCACCAACCTATTTTGCTTCAGAACTTACCAAAAGAGTTTCTTCAGAAAACCACTCTGACCTGAATCTTGACTGGTTTAAAATTGAACAAGAAGCTTCGCGCAAAAGCGAAGAATTTATTAAACAGTCTGATTTTGGTGAACTCAAAGCTGTTCACAATGTACTCCAACAAATCCCTGCAAACTCCCAATTACACCTAGCCAACAGCATGGCTGTGCGCTACGCTAACTTTGTAGGGATTCGGGCCAAAGGGGTTGAGGTATTTTGTAACAGAGGTACCAGTGGTATTGATGGTAGCAACAGCACTGCTGTTGGTGCAGCACTAGCTTCTGGCAAACTAACCACTCTACTTACCGGAGATATGGCATTTCTTTATGATAGAAATGCCTTTTGGCATGGGTACGATCTGAGCAACCTCAGAATAATAGTACTGAACAATGCAGGAGGTGGAATTTTCGGAATGATTAAGGGGCCAAAAACTCAAAGTAGCTACCAAAAGCTTTTTCAAACAGAACAGCCTTTAACGGCAAAACTAACGGCAAAAGAGTTTGGGTTCGATTACGCAAAAGTGAAAAACGAAGACCGATTGAATGATGAGTTGAAGGAGTTCTTCAAACCATCCGCTTCGCCAAAAATCATAGAAGTCTTCTCCGACCCTAGAAAAAACGAAGAGATCTTCACTGCATATAAATCCTACTGCTTAGGCTTGTAGTTTATAGGAACCATGTCAGCAACTTTTTCGAAACCCCAATACCCTGAGGAGTAAAAGCTCAGCGGATCATAAACATACCCTGTTCTCTCAAATTCAATGGCTTCCTTGCCTTCGGCTAAAGAAATCCAAGAGATCTGCTCACCTAACCTCGATGCCGAAACAGAGTTAAGCTTGCCGCCAGGTTTGGCTTTTTGCACATACTCTGGTGTTTCTCTTTCTTTGGTATAGGTTACGTACAGAAAGTTATCGAAAGGAAGCTGGCGAGATAGGTCAGATTGCCCTTGATCTAACCACTCGCGAAGATTCACATTCGTAGGGTCTAACACTCTACCAAAATTGGTTACGTCTTTAGCCACCTGTACTATATAACCCTCCTCCTCTAACTTGCCTTCAAAAACCGAGGAGAAGAAATGCTGCAGAGAACCCTCATATGCCTTCCTTCTATTTTCTTCCCAAACTCTAGCCCTTCGCTTGGTTTTGGCTTCCATTTCAGTGAATACTGTATAGCCAAAATAGGTATTCAATCGTTTTGAATAATCTACCTTAAATTCTTCTAAGTAGTAATCTATCAAATAGCCTAAAGCTTTATTCTCCACCTTTATTGGAACTTTAGAATAAGCATAAAGAGCATTCTCTTTTCTATCGTAATAGAAATCTAAATCATCTTCATTGAGAATCTTGCATTGCGATGCATTTTTAGAGAAGCCCAAAAAGGTATCTTTAAATATTTGCAAATAGCGCTTCCAGTTTTCATCCTTCTCAGCCGTTACAGTTACACTACCCAAATTCACTTCTTCGGGTGTCAAAGCGACATTAAAATACAAGCTTCTTTTATCTTCCAAGCGAATATTTAGTCCGTATGTCTTATAGCCCACAAAGCGAATAATAAGATCATAAGTACCAGGTTCCGATACTTTTATCTCAAACCTACCATCGGCATCGGTATTTACTCCATAAGTGGTTTCGGCAAAAAACACATTCGCAAAAGGAAGAGTCTCTCCTGTTTCTGCATCGCTAACGGTTCCTGAAATGGTAAAACCATTCTGCGCTTTTAGTCCTACAGAAAGAAAAAGCAAAAGAGTAATTAGGCTGAGTTGCTGTCTCATTTTATTTGGTTAAACTTGGCTGTGGAAGGCACAATTATCATCAACACTGAGTCTTATACCTTTAGTGAATTTACCACAATAACTTTGCCTAAAGGTCTAGATTGGGCTTCAAATACTCAAGCTTTTATTAAAGATTGGCTGAAGGGCAAGTTATCATTCACCTTACAAACCTCTGGTTCCACAGGTAAACCCAAAAACATAGATATTCTCAGAGCTCAAATGATAGCAAGTGCCGAGGCTACCATTCAACACCTTAACATTCCTACTGGTGCTAGTGCCTTACTGTGCATGAATCCCGATATGGTTGGAGGCAGAATGATGCTGGTTAGAGCGCTAATAGGCAATTGGCAGTTGCATATTCTTCCTGCTTCTTCTAGCCCAATTATTCCGAACGCGCTAGATTTCACTGCAATGGTTCCTCTTCAGGTGCTCGAACTAATGAAGTCGGCTGAGGGAGTATCTTTCCTAAATCGTATAGATCAACTGATTATTGGAGGTGCAAAAGTAGATGAAGACTTATTGGATAAACTTCAATTACTGAAAACCAAAGTTTACCAAACTTTTGGGATGACAGAGACCGTTTCGCACATTGCACTGAAGCGTATAAATGGAGACAATAGAGTAAATTCCTATCAACTAATCGGAGACAATCAGATAAAAGTTGATGAACATGGCCGACTAAAGGTAAAAGGCACGGTTACCAAAAATCAATGGATTGAAACCAATGACCTCGTAGAATCTACAGAAAATGGGTTTCATTGGCTAGGCCGTTTAGACTTGGTAGTTAATAGTGGTGGAGTAAAAATATCAGTGGAACCATTGGAGAAAGAACTATCGAAGTACTTTAATACTTCCGTTTGGGTATGGAAAGTACCCAATGAAAAATTGGGAGAACAACTGGTTGGCCTTACAGAAAGTCAGGAGTTAATAGACAAAGTGAACAATTCCTACCACACTCTTAAAGATGAATTCAAAAAGTATCATCTGCCAAAACGTTGGGTTTTAGTGAGAAAATGGTGTTTTACTGCTTCTGGAAAACCAGATAGACAAGAAACTTTATTGGCTAATAGCTAATTGCGCTATTCATTATTCGCTGCAATTAGGTAAATCTCCTATTGATTCTTTTGCGCATCGGACTACCTTTAAATCATAATAAAACAAAAGCCATGTCACAAAAAGCCGCCCACCACCACAACCCAATTAAAGAACTTGTTCTTGCAGATATTTTAACCGCTGGCCGCTTCATCCTCAACCTAGTATTCTTTGTAGTTTTTATAGTATTGGTATTAGAGATGAAATCATTGTTGCACATTGACATCTTCCCTAATTATAACTTCCCAATAGATGAAATGGTGAAAGACTTCTTTTAGCCTTTCATTTTAATTACCTCTTGCTGCAATTCAAGCACAATATTCTTTAACTGTTCAAAACTCATATCATCATCTGCATACTCAGGAATCTCCATGCTTAAATAAGCTTTAGCTTCCCAAATCTCTATTACATCTGAAGTATCTACTTTATACGGTGAATAGGCTTTATTATCAGAAACTAGAAACAGCTGTCCATGCTCATGTGTATAATCGAACACACGCTTATACACAACTCCTTCTTCTTTAGATAGAATAATGTAACATCTGCCATCCTTAATATCGGAAATGGCATCTAAATACTGGCCAATTACTATTGTCCCGGGCTTAATGGGTAACATGGAATCACCAGTAATTTCGAAAGCTCTATAGGTACCAGACTTAGGTAGACTTGGTATTTGAAACTTAGGCAACTCTTCTAAATATTGAGGGTCTGCATAACCATTCAGATAGCCCGCAGATGCCTTTTGAGGTATTAAATCAATAAACTCATTGTCCTCCTGATCTACCGTAATAGATAGCACCTTCATACCACCCGTATTCTTCTGGGTTGAACGAATTTGCTCGAGTGTTTTGGCCGTAAGATCTCTAGAAATCATTGAGTCTACCGAAACTCCAAATACTTTAGACATATTTTGGAGGTTGTTAAGCCTAGGATCTGCCCTTCCTTCTTCGTAAGCACCCACCAAAGAACGCTTAATATTTATCTTATCCGCAAACTCTCCTTGGGTCCACCCATGGAGTTTTCTCAAGTGTTTAATATTTTCGGCAACCTGACTCATAATGAATATTTGGAAGCAAATTAGCTAATTATTTTAGCTTAATGTCAAAATATTTAGTGTTAATTTGGCACGTTATTGGTTTGGTAAAGAGCGTCAATCAACTCAAATTTCAAATGAAAGCCTTTTTCTCAATCCTCATTGCATTATTCTGTTTAGGTAATTTATCAGCTCAAAACACAATGAGCTTCAACGTTCAAACGGTACTTCCAACAGGAGAGCTTAAAAATGATTCTCCCGATTTATGGGGTGGCGGTTTTGCCGTTACTGGCGCCTTCAATCTAAAAGACTCTCCAATATTCTTAGGAGGAACATTGGACTTCACTCGCTACGGTAGTCAATTAAGAAATGGCTGGCATGGTTCGGTAATGGGCGATTACAGACATAGAAGACAATTTGAAATGTCTCGCCTCTTAGGTTTCATAAGAATTTCGCCAGATTGTGATGCTGGGTTTTACCCTTATGTAGATTTTAATGCAGGGGTCAATTTTGTGTTCACTCGCTCTATTTTACGAGATTCGGCTTTGGAAGACCCTTTTGATAGATACCTAGACTGGCACGACTTTTCTTTCACATATGGCATAGGTGCTGGTGTAGAAATCCCGGTAAACCCAGACATTTTAATAGATATCAATTTTAAAACGCTCAAAACCGGAAAAACGGAATACCTCACTCCTAACTCTGTTTCGTTCGATACGGAACAAGAGATTTATCTTCTCGATGTTCAACGGTCTAGGTTCGACACATTTACCTTTAGCATAGGCATTAAAGCCTATATCGATTAATATCGACTCTACTTTGCCACTTATAACGGTTTTTACTCGTTCCTAAGATTTAAATTTTAGACACCAGATTCTTGGTCTATTTTGGATTTTATTCAACAAAAAAGAATCTGATGACGACTAGAAAAATCGGAGATTCACTAACCAAACGAATCTATCTGTTAGCGTTCATGCTGCTATTCACAGTCTCTACAGGCTGGGCACAGAAAGTAGACATGGACATTTTTAAAGACATGAAAGCCAGGAGTATTGGCCCGGCTGCCATGAGTGGTAGAATTACCGCAATTGATGTTGTTCAAAGCAACCCAGACATTATTTATGCTGGTGCTGCATCTGGTGGAGTATGGAAATCTACTGGAGGAGGACTCAACTGGGAGCCAATTTTTGACGATGAGGCTGTTCAAGGAATTGGTGCCATTGCCATTAACCAGAAAAACCCAGATGTTGTATGGGTAGGTACTGGCGAAGGTAACCCAAGAAACTCAGTAAGCTCTGGCTACGGAGTTTACAAAACCATTGACGGTGGTAAAACCTGGGAGTTGATGGGCCTTGAATTAACAAGAAACATTCACAGAATTTACATTCACCCAGAAAACCCTGATGTTGTTTATGTAGGTGCTATTGGTTCTCCTTGGGGAGAGCACGAAGAAAGAGGTGTTTACAGAACGCAAGATGGTGGTAAAACTTGGGAGAAAATTCTTTACACCAACAACCTTTCTGGTGTGGCCGATATGGTGGCCGATCCAAGCAACCCTGATAAAATCTTTGTGGCCATGTGGGAGCACAAAAGATGGCCATGGACATTCAAGTCTGGTGGGGAAGGCTCCGGTCTTTACGTTACATTAGACGGTGGAGATACTTGGAAGAACCTTACTGGTGAAGGTGGCTTACCAAAAGGACCTTACGGTAGAATTGGTTTAACCATTGTTCATAACAAACCAAACTTCATGTACGCCATGATTGAGTCTAAAGAAAATGCTCTTTATCGCTCAGAAGATGGTGGCATGACTTGGAAACAAACAACTACTGCTGCCAAAGAAGGCAATATGGGTAACAGACCTTTCTATTATTCTTCAATTTATGCTGATCCTGATAACGAAAACAGACTATACAGTCTATACTCAATGGTTTCTCGTTCAGAAGATGGTGGAAAGTCTTTTGAGGTAATTATCCCTTATTCTGGTGTTCACCCAGATCACCATGCTTGGTGGATTCACCCAGAAGATCCTGAATTTATGGTAGACGGAAATGATGGTGGTTTAAACATTACCAGAGACATGGGTAAGTCTTGGAGATTCACTGAGAAAATACCTGTAGGTCAGTTCTATCATGTAAATGTAGATAACGAATTCCCATACAACCTTTACGGTGGTATGCAAGACAACGGTTCTTGGGTAGGGCCTTCATACGTATTTAACTACGCTGGTGTTAGAAATAGCGATTGGCAAGAATTAAGCTTTGGCGATGGTTTTGATGTTGCTCCTATTCCGGGCGACTCTAGATATGGCTATACTATGTCTCAGCAGGGTAATGTAACTCGTTATGACAGAGTTTCTGGCTACACTAAAACTGTAAAGCCAACATCTCAAGATACTGCAGTTGAACTTAGATTTAACTGGAATGCTCCAGTAGCTATCGATCCACACAATCCTAATGGTGTGTATTATGCTTCTCAATTTGTTCACTATAGCTCAAACAGAGGAGATGACTGGACCAGAATTTCTCCAGACTTGACTACTAATGACCCTGAGAAACAAAAGCAAAATGAAAGTGGCGGATTGACAATTGATGCCACAGGTGCTGAAAACCACACTACTATTATTGCATTAGCTCCAAGCCCTGTAGAAAGAGACGTTATTTGGGCAGGTACTGACGATGGTAACCTTCAAATTACTAGAGACAACGGTGAAACTTGGACTAACGTTGGAGCTAAGCTTCCTGGGCTACCAGCAGGTAGCTGGATTCCTCAAATCCGTGCTTCTACTTACAACGCTGGCGAAGCTTGGGTTGTAGCCAACAACTATAGAAGAAACGACTGGTCTGCTTATGCTTACCATACTTCTGACTATGGTCAAACCTGGACAAGAATTGCTGATAATAACAAGGTATTCGGTTACACTTTAACTATTCTCCAAGATCCTATTGAGCCAAATTTGGTATTCTTAGGAACTGAAAATGGCTTATACGTAAGCTTCGATAAAGCTCAGAACTGGAATAAGTGGAACCACGGTTACCCTAATGTATCTACTTACGACTTGGCTTACCAAGAAAGAGAGCATGACTTAGCTATTGGTACTTTTGGTAGAGCATTCTATGTATTGGATGATATTCGTCCATTAAGAGAATTTGCTGCTAGAGGCGCTAACAGTGCTAAAAACGAAGACTTAATTGTATTCGATATTGCAGATGCTTATCAGATGACCTACCGTCAGCCTGCTGGTATGAGATTCCCTGCCGATGGAGGTTCTTACGAAGGACAAAACAAATACTTTGGTAGAGCTGCTGTGAAATTCTACGTGAAAGATGATGAAGCGAAGGAAGAAACGCCAGAGCCAGAAAACAATAGAAGACGCAAGAAGAAGAATCAGGAGGAAGAAGCTAAGCCAGAGGCAAAAAAGCTTCCTAGTCGTATCAAAATGACTGTTCTAGATAATAGTGGCGACACTATAAGAACTTCAGAAAGCACTTACAAAAAGGGTCAGGTTAACACTATTAGCTGGGACTTAAATAGAAGAAACCCTTACCCTGTTGAAATAACAGGCGGTGGCGGTGGCCGTTTCGGTGGTTTTGGCGGAGGCCGTAACCGTGAGCAAACTGCTGGCGAAGTTCTACCTGGTGACTACACTGTAGTTCTTGAGTTAGGTGATAACAAAGTTGAAAAGACTGTAACTGTTCATACCGACCCTAGAATTGAGGTGAACTTGAATGACCTTAGAGCTAAGCAGAACTTCCAAGACGAAATTCTTAAAATGTCTCAGACTTGGGCTAAACTTACCAACAGAGTAAGAGAAGCTGACGAGATTATTAGCAAGGTAGAAGCTCAGATCAAGGAAGAAGACGACAAGGAGAAAACTAAAGCGCTTAGCGAGGCTTTGAAAACAGTAAAAGCCGAGTTTGAAGAAGTGCAAAAGTTGACCACCGGAATCCGTCAGGAAAGAGGTCAAGCTGTTGCTCCAGTTCGTTATACTACTGCTGGCAACTGGATTGGTCAAGCTCGTAGATATGCAAGCTCTAGACTTACTGCTCCAGGTCCGAACGAAAGAGACCTGAAAGAAAATGCAGAGAAAATGATGAACGAGGCAGTGCAAGAGGTTAATGACTTCTTCAGCAATGATTGGCCAGCATTCCAGCGAGCCTATCAGCAAGTAAGCTTCAACTTCTTCAAAGACTTCTCTAGCCCAATTAGAAACTAGTTTATTTCAAATAACCAATTGAAAAGGGCTACCCGGTGGGTGGCCCTTTTTGCTTTTATTCATTGCTACTAAACCCTTTCCAAGCTGGCGTGCTCTTGCAGTACGAAGCTATTTAAAGTCAACAATTTAAGTATAAACTCATTACAAGTGAGCGCTATTCAAGATTCCGCTTTAAGCTAGTTTAAAGATCAAACCTATGTTTTCCCTAATTCCATCTTGCTACTTCTGCCCTATCGCTTATTTTCGCAAACAAATTAATTCACTATGAGCAAAGTAAACTGGACCACCGTAAAAGAGTACACAGATATTACCTATAAAAAGTCGGGAGATGGCGTTGCACGCATTGCCTTCAACAGACCTGAGGTAAGAAACGCCTTCAGACCCAAAACTGTGGGTGAACTCTTCGAAGCTTTGCTCGATGCCCGTGAAGACACCTCTATTGGAGTGGTTTTACTTTCAGGAGAAGGTCCATCGCCAAAAGACGGTGGCTGGGCATTCTGCTCAGGTGGCGACCAAAACGCGCGTGGACACCAAGGCTATGTAGATGATGATGGCATGCCGAGATTGAACATCCTTGAAGTTCAGCGATTAATTCGCTTTATGCCTAAAGTAGTGATCTGTGTTTGTCCTGGTTGGGCCGTTGGTGGAGGTCATAGTTTACACACTGTTTGTGACCTTACTTTAGCCAGTAAAGAACACGCCATATTCAAACAAACCGATGCAGACGTAACCAGCTTTGATGGTGGTTACGGTTCGGCTTACCTTGCCAAAATGGTTGGCCAGAAAAGAGCAAGAGAAATCTTCTTTCTTGGTAGAAACTACTCTGCACAAGAGGCTTTTGAAATGGGAATGGTAAATGCCGTTATTCCTCACGAAGAATTAGAAGATACAGCCTACGATTGGGCTCAAGAGATTCTCCAGAAGTCACCAACTTCAATCAAAATGCTCAAGTTTGCCTTTAACGCGACTGATGATGGCATGGTAGGCCAGCAAGTATTTGCCGGAGAAGCCACGCGTTTGGCTTACATGACAGATGAGGCTAAAGAAGGCCGAAATGCCTTCCTAGAAAAAAGAAAGCCAAACTTCAAAGACGTTAAGTGGATTCCTTAAATACTGAATAGTCTATGATTGGTTAACTGACAATATCAACTCCCTTTCTATTCAGTAGGGGCTGGATTGGTCAATTAAAAACAGAATATTTAAGAATAAACCCATTTCAACAGTTTTATGAGTGGATTTCCAAACCAAGCACTTATCTTGATTTATGCTTGAGCTCTGGCAAACCATTTCGCCCTTTGTACTGCCTCTTTACTATGTGGCTATCTTCTTTGTGGTGATCGGTATTTTGCTAGAAAACAGGAATCCACTCAAAACACATTCTTACCTTTTACTACTTCTACTTTTACCGATTCTAGGTATAATAATCTATCTATTCTTCGGTCAAAATATCCGCAAGCGGAAAATCTTCGCTAAAAAACTACTCATTAATCAGGCTTTTGGTGAACAGTACTTTCAAGACAGGGTAAATGAGGTGGAGATCAATGAGGTGCTTCCTCCTAGCTTAAACCAATACGAAAGGGTTGTTAGGTTTCTACGGAAAGACCTGTCTCCGCTCACAAAAAATAACGAGGTAACCATTCTCAAAAACGGGGAAGAAAAGTTTCCGGAAGTATTCAAAGCCATTGAGCAAGCGCGCCATCATATTCACCTTGAATACTACATTTATGAGGAAGATGACATAGGACATCAAATGGCAGACCTACTCATAAAGAAAGCCAAACAAGGCGTAAGCGTTAGGCTAATTGTAGATGGAGTTGGCTCACTTTCTTTATCTAAGTCTTTTTTCAATAAGTTGAAAAGTGGAGGGGTTCAACTTGTTGAATTTATGCCTGTGCTTTTCCCTTCTTTCACCAGTAAAATCAACTACAGAAATCACCGAAAAATCATTGTAGTAGATGGAATGGTTGGCTTTACTGGAGGAATAAACATTAGCGACAGATACATAAATAATGGGAAGCACTCCACCTTTTGGAGAGATACTCATGTAAAGATTGAAGGTGAAGCCGTAAAAACCCTTCAGTTTTTGTTCATCCTCAACTGGCAATTTGTTACGCAAGAAGAGATTTTACCTGAGAGTAACTTCTTCCCAGAATTTACACCTAAAGGTTCTCACTGGGTTCAGATTAATGCTAGTGGCCCTCATTGGGAGTTAGCGAGTATCATGGACTCCTTTTTTCTGGCTATAAACTCTGCAAACCAAAAAGTAAGGATTGCAACCCCCTATTTTATACCCACAGAAAGTATCTTAGACGCTATTACAACAGCGGCACAGAGCGATATAAAAGTGGAGTTGATCATTCCAAAAGACTCTGACTCATGGATAGTGAAGTCGGCATCTAGGTCGTATGTGAGGCAATTGCTCGATGCTGGAGTGAATGTGTATTTCTATGATAAGGGTTTTATGCACGCCAAAGTGATCATCATAGACGATAACTTTGCCTCCGTGGGTAGTGCCAATATGGACTATAGGAGCTTCGACCTAAACCATGAAGTAAATGCCTACTTCTATGACAAAACTATAGTAGCCGAGTTAATACAGGAGTTCGAAATAGATAAAACTGATAGCGATTTAGTTGAACTTGAAAGATGGCAAGGGCGCAAATTATGGCCAAAACTCAAAGAGTCGGTATGTAGGTTGTTAGCACCTTTGTTGTAGACTCATTTTTCTAGTATTATCAAAACACGAACCTTCTCATCCCTTCTTAGGGCACAGCTACCTCATAGCACCACTTCTAACATGGCAATTACTTCTTGCTCTTTTTTCCAGCGGACTTTATTCTGCCTTTGATAGTCTTTATATCGCTTTTGTTGCTCTTTATTCAGTATAGTCTTTAACCAGCTTTTGGTGAAATTCACCTCTTCATACTGTTCTTCATTTTCACCTCTCCAGAAATACCGTTCTTCAGGAATATAGAAATCCAAATAGGCCACTCTATTCACTTCTGGTAAGGTTATGTCCTCCGATTTCTCAAATTTCTTATCGTAGTACTTAACCAATTCAAAGCCAGGCTTATCAACTAAAATCTGACAAATTCTAGGGTTTTTGGGGTAAACCTTAAATTCATGCCAAGGAATTCTACGAAAAAGATTCTCGTTTCCTTCATCACTAGATATCAATAGAGACGCGATGTTAGACTCATCAGTCTCAAAAACATCTTTTGTAGCGCTATCCATAAAAAACACGCCATCACCTTGAGTGTGATAGTTTATAAGATAATAGCCAGAGGTATCTCTATTTATACTTACGGCTCTTCCTTTAAGCCAAGCCCTAAAACCTAAAGGAGAGCCCTTCACAGACTCTAGCTCGAGTATATTACTAATATCCATAGGGTTATCTTTGTCTGTAGACTCTAGTTTGGTGAACTCAATTTGGGCACTTGCACTTATCGATAAGCCCAACAACAATACTGTAAATAGTTTTTCCATAGCGAATACAGATTTAGTTTTAACAACCATAATAACTAAAAGCAGTAACAGCTTTGTTTCATAAAGTTCAAACTGCCAAGAGTTTATATTAAGTTTGTACGCTAATGAGTGCAGTAAAGTCGAAAAACCTACGAAATATCTGGTATGTAGCCTGTCATGGAAGTGTCCTGAAAAAAGGAGAAACCATGGAAAAGGAAATCGATGGTGAGAAAATTTGCTTGGGGAGAGATGAAAACGGAAAGCCGTTTGCCCTACGCAATCAGTGTCCTCATAGAGGTATTCCACTTACCTATGGAAACTTTGATGGTTGTGAAATTGAGTGCTGTTACCATGGCTGGAGATTTAGACCCGATGGTGTGTGTTCTAAAATTCCTGCACTACCACCACAGTCTAAATTAGACGTTTCCAAAATCAGAGCACCGTATTACCCAGTTCGTGAACTGCATGGCATTGTATTTATTTATATGCCACGCGATATGCGGAAGCCTGAAGATATTGACGAAAGCCTTTTCCCATATTTTCCGCTGAGTGAGAATCAATCTTTCGATTTAGTCACTGCCAAAAAAATGGATTGCGGTCTCGACCATTCGGTGATCGGTTTGATTGACCCAGCCCATGTTCCATTCGTGCATCAGTCTTGGTTCTTCAGAAAGAAAAGCAACCTTAAGTTGAAGGAAAAGAAATTCGCTCCTTCTCATCTTGGATTCACAATGGTGAGACATGCGCCTTCTAAAAATTCTGCAGCGTATAAAATCCTGAAGAAAGAGCAGACTACAGAAATCAGTTTCCAAATACCAGGAATCAGAACTGAGCACCTAAGGGTGGGTGAAAACGACATCGTAATTATGACCACCCTCACTCCTGTCAATGATCAGGAGACTGAGCTAACTCAGTTTGTTTACACAGATATCAGTTGGTTCAAACCACTGAAACCAATCTTTTACAGGTTCGCAAATACCTTCATTCAGCAAGATGTAGACGTGTTCAAAAAGCTGAAAGAAGGCCTCAATAATAATCCTCCTCTAATGCTTATGGGTGACCCCGATATGCAAGCCAAATGGTACAATGCCATTCGTTCTAGATATGAAAAATGCCAAGAGGAGAAAATTCCATTCGAGAACCCTATAAAAGAGCAGACGCTTTATTGGCAAACTTGATTAGTTCAAGGTTCAAAGTTTAATAGTTCAAAGTCGGATTTACCCTGCTTTATGGTGTGGGCGTATTTCTGATTCTCCAGTTACCTGATTCCTCGATATATTGTTCAACTGATTACTTATCCTCTGATATACTATCCAATTCAGCCTTGAGTTTCTTAGGTAAACCAGCGACAATCAAGTCATAAGAATGGTCCGTAAGTTCCAAGATCATTTTATCAGGAACTGATCCATCGGTGAAGACAGAGTTCCAGTGCTGTTTATTCATATGCCAACCAGGCTTAACACCAGCCCATTGTTCTCGTAATTCTACAGCTCTTTCAGGATCACACTTGAGGTTGACATATTCGAATTCATCTATGCCTGTAACCGCAAACATTTTGTTCATAACCTTAAACACCAAGGTATCAGGTCCAAATGGTGTACTTTCAGTTACTCCAGGTTTGCTAAGGCAATACTCACGAAATTCGTCTAAGTAAATCACATGCGAGAAATGAAACGAACGATCATTACGGTAAGCGCAATTAGAAACATAATGATGGAAATCTTATTGATTCCATGCATCACCTTTAGGTTGAAGTTTGACGGACGACTTGGATCTTTTTTCCTAAAGAAATAGCCAAGCACAGGGCCGAAATCAAAAGCCTCTTTTGCTGACAGCTTAACTCTCTCCCCTTTCTGTTCCGTTCTTTTTTCTTCTGACATATCTTTTCAATTTATGCTTCAACAGCTTTGGGCTCCATCCACTTGCCATCAGCTCTGATAATCTCAATCAATTCGTCTACCGCTTGCTCTGAAGGCACTCCGCGCTTCATTACGTCTTGCCCCTTATAAAGAGTAATTTTCCCTTTTCCAGAACCTACATAACCATAGTCTGCATCGGCCATTTCTCCGGGGCCATTTACTATACATCCCATGATTCCGATTTTCACCCCTTTCAGGTGATCAGTTCTTTTGCGTATCATCGCAGTGGTTTCTTGTAAATCGAATAAGGTTCTACCGCAGCTAGGACAAGAGATATACTCAGTTTTGGTCATTCTGGTTCTAGCTGCCTGAAGTATCCCAAAGGCTGTCGAATTCTTCAACTTAATGTCTGCTAGTAAAGTTTCGCTATCTGAAGAAAGACTAGCACTAAGCATAACACCGTCACCAAAACCATCTACCAATAATCCACCAATATCGGTTGAAGCGTGAATCAAAAACTCCTCTTCATCTTTTACCTCAAAATTTCTGATGACGATAACCGGAACTGAAAGCTTCCGCTTTACCAACTCAAAGAAAAACCTTCTCAAAGCAGGCATCGCGTGTTCATTGTTAGTTTCTAGAAGCACTACTAGATTGTCGGCTTCTAAAATCATCATAGTTTCTTCATAGATTTGTGAAGCATCTAGCCTAATGAAGTTCAACACATCATCACAGTCTTCTGCTTCTGCCAATTGCTCGAGTGAGTAAACTGGGTATCTATTTTTTCGATCGGAAAGCCCTTTCCAAGCAGGATAATCGACTAATTCCATTAAGCCATTCGGCAGCATAAACGGAATGGACTTGCTACCAGAGTAGACAAAATCTGCCCCCTGATCATTCATTGTCCATTTATCTGGCTCAGGCAAGTAGAAATGGCCTACCGCCTTCAAATCCTTAATTCCGATTTCTTCTAAGCCACTGAGGTCGGCAATTACTCTAGGCACATTGACATCTCCAATATTGAGCACCTCTCTCGACTGTCTCTTATGATAAAGAAACGGGTCGATTGGGTTTTCTTCTATGGCTGGAATGATCTCATGACCTGAACGAGTTTTATATCTATCGACTAACTTCTTTGCAACTGGTGCTTCAAATTCTGGCTCTTCTGTTAGCGAAACCCTTACCGTATCGCCCAAACCATCTTCTAGTAGCGTACCGATTCCAACAGCCGATTTAATTCTTCCATCTTCAGCTTCTCCTGCCTCGGTTACGCCTAAGTGCAGCGGATAAGGCTTCAAGCCTTCTTCGTCTAGTTTTTGAGCTAACAAGCGATACGCTTCAACCATTACCTGCGCATTGCTCGACTTCATTGAAAGGACGATCTGGTCGTAATCTAAGTCTTCACAAATTCTTAAGAACTCCAATGCAGATTCTACCATTCCTAAAGCTGTATCTCCATAGCGACTCATGATTCTATCAGAAAGAGAACCATGGTTCGTACCAATTCTCATAGCCGTTCCATGCTGCTTACACAGTTCTACTAGTGGGGTAAATCGTTCTCTTATGCGCTGAAGTTCTTCAGCATAGGTCTCGTCAGTATATTCAATATTCTGGAACTTCTTTTTGTCGGCATAATTTCCAGGATTGATTCGAACCTTCTCAACAATTTGAGCCGCTAATTCAGCAGCATTGGGTGTGAAGTGAATGTCTGCCACCAATGGCACATTACAGCCACGCTTACGAAGCTCTTCCTTTATGTTTCTGAGGTTCTCGGCCTCTTTAAGGCTTGGCGCTGTAATTCGAACTAATTCGCAACCGGCCTCAACCATCCTAAGGGTTTGCTCAACCGATCCCATGGTATCCATAGTATCTATGGTGGTCATAGACTGGATTACTATGGGGTTGTCACCGCCTATAATCACATCTCCAACCTTTACCGGGATGGTATTTCTACGATTGTATTCGACTAAACTGTTACAGTATTTTTTCGCTTGCGAAATGGTAGCTTCCATGAATCTTATGCTTGCTGCAAAGGTAACTTCTATAAGTTTAAAATGTTGTTAGAACTTGTTTAATCTGAGCTATATAGTGGATTCAAATTTGACATAAATAGCAATAAGATTTATATTCATTATCATGTACACACACAAAACAAAAGGATACTCAGTAGTGATGACCCTAATCGCTATTTTATCAATCCTTTCTCTTCAGCTTAAGTCTCAAGAAAGATTCAATGTCTTTGCTCGAGCTGGTGTAAATCAGTTATATGTAGATTCACATGTGAACATTAATAATCATGAAGCATATATCACTGCTAACGAGGTGGATTTAGACAACCCAATATTCTACGGAATAGAAGTATCATACAACCTAGCTCCAAATTGGAGGATAAATGGTAGGGTTGATGTAAGTACAGAGTATAGTTTGACATTCTTCAACTTCACAAACAAGTATGTATTAAGTCACAATAGAAATATTGAAGAGCTCATAAAATATAAATTTGCGCCTGTCTTCTTTGATTTTTCTTTTGGCCGTAAATTCTCTCTATTCAAGCAGTTAGAAGTTCAACCAAATGTTGGTTTTGGCATGCGAATGATCAACAAGAAGGGATATGAGGTCACATACTCAAATGGGACACCCAATCTCAATCAATTGGAACTCGCTAATGTTGCTTATAATTCCAGCTTCGACCAGTATGATCCATTTTGGCAGATAGGTATAAGCTTAGCTTATTCTAGATTCTATTTGAATGCATCTCTAAAACTCTCATTGAAAAGCACTACTGCGGATGACTTTGAGTTTGAAGGAGTGCTTCAACCAAATCAAATGACTCAGAACTTTGCAGGTTTTAGTTTAGGCTATAAAATCTGGACTCAATATTAAATATCCCCCAACTGAGGCCTTAATACGATCTCCTCTACCACCGTCTGTTTAGAAAGCGAATGCGCTGAATAGATGGCTTCTGCTATGTCTTCGGGCTTCATAAAGCGTTCTTGTGGCAACTCTACTCCTTCCCAACTAGCGGTAAAAGTAGCTCCAGGAAGCACTGAGGTAACTCTAATACCAAAGTCTTTCAACTCTTGTCTTAGGCATTTGGTGAAACCGAGTAAGGCAAATTTGGAAATGGCGTAGCTACCTCCATTGGCATAAGCGGTAAAGCCAGCGATGGAACCTGTTGTAAAAATGTGCCCTTCTTTTCTGGCTTTCATATCTTCTACCAAAGCCCTACTCAAGTGATAAGCACTATAAAGATTGGTTTCAATCATTTTCTCAAGGTTACCTTCTTCCTCTTCATGAATAGAGCCAGGAATAAATACACCTGTGTTATTAAGAAGCACATCAACAGGCCTGCCAAGGCTTTTTACATATTCTGCAAAAGCCGTCACTTCAGACCTCACAGACATATCGGTTGGGCGAACATACACCTCTCCTTCACCAGTTGAACATAGAGATTCTTTCAGTTTGAGTAAGTCTTCTGCATTTCTTGCACAGGTTACAATATCGAAACCTTCACTAAAAAATTTCTCAACTGTAGCTCTGCCGATACCCTTTGTTCCGCTAGTGATTACCGCTAATTTCCTCATGGCCTAAAGGTAGTTTTGAATTGATTGATGTCAAAGGAAATTGGTTTTTGGATCGTCATTCCCGTGGAAACGGGAATCTCAAATGGCTTTTGAGAGTTTTTGGAGATTCCAACTCCCGATGGTTTGGGACGCGGGAATGACAAAACACTGACTATCTCAAATAAAACAAATCCTCCTCATTCACCTCCTGTGGGATAATGAGTTCACCAAGGTTGAGGAAGCGTTGCATTCCGAGCATCACTTCAAAATTCGGCTGATGCAAATGCTTTGGGATTTTATAAATCTTAGGATCTTTTTTATCGAAAGGAGGCTCAACCTTCGCCCCAAACAAATGAGGAAGCAGAATCTTTGAACAGCTAAAGGTTATTCGGTCGAAACCATGCTCTTGAAAATGTCTTTGGAGTCTTTCATTCACATTATCGAACATCTCGGCTCCACTGGCAAGCCTAATTCTAGAACCAGCCCTCGACTTGCCTTTAGTCTTTAAGTGCTTAATCTGGCTCTTCCCTTGCTTCTTACGCACCATATACGAGCTAAAGACTTTATGGGAAAGACACTTTTCATGCTGAAAAACACCCACCGAAGCGCTTCCACTCTGAACCAAAAGCATAAGATAAGTTACTTCTTTTTCTAGGTCTACCAGCCCTTCTTCATTGGAGAAAATGGTAATTGGTAACCTGAGCGAAAACTCCATGCCTTGCTCTTCCCAAGTGTATTTATGCTTTTCAAAATCATAACTCAAAGGCATTTCTGCCTCTCGCAGACTTGTTACCACTTTAGTCACTTCTGGCCGTTTGAGAAAAATTGATTTCGGTTCCATGTAACTGCCAAATTACTAGCTCGTATGTAGAGTGGGAAACTATTCCACTATTTTTGCAAGAAATATTCGGCAGTCACGTTTTTCACCTAAGTCCATGTCAGCCAGAAAAAAGAAAACTAATAAAAAGCGTTGGATCAAATGGATAGCCCTTACCGGCTTAGCGGGTATTCTATTCATATTCGGCTTTTATCTAAGTGTGCTATTTGAAGTTTGGGAACCTCTGCCCAGCAAAGATCAACTCGCAGACATTAAGCAAAGTGAAGCTTCTGAAGTTTACGCTCAAGGTGGGGAACTCATTGGTAAATACTTTATTTTCGATAGGCAACCAGTTACCTATGAAGAGCTTCCTCAGCACTTTATCGATGCGCTAATTGCTACTGAAGACGCTCGTTTTTATGAGCACAATGGTGTAGACCAAAGAAGCTTACTCAGGGTGGTTTTCAAGTCTATTCTTATGCGAGATGAGTCAGCTGGAGGAGGAAGTACGCTCTCTCAACAACTCATCAAAAACCTTTATCCGAGAAAAGATCACGGCATATTTTCTATGCCAGTAAGCAAAGTAAAAGAGGCAATTTGCGCTATACGCTTAGAGAAAATCTACAGCAAAGAAGAAATCATAACGCTCTATTTAAATACTGTGCCATTTGGAGACAATACTTTTGGAGTGGAGAGTGCGGCAGAGAAATTCTTCGGCAAAAAAACATCTGAATTAACACTTCCTGAAAGTGCTGTAATTGTGGGTATGCTCAAGGCATCTCACAGCTATAATCCTAGGCTTTTCCCTGAACGTTCACTTGCTAGAAGAAATACTGTACTGGCCCAAATGGAGCGCTATGGTTACCTAATGAATGAAGAAAGAAGAATAGCAGTACAAAAACCTTTAAAGCTAGACTATTACTCTTTCAACCACGACAAAGGTCTTGCCCCATATTTTAGAGCGAATCTTCAGAAGAAAGTGGAGCAATGGTTGAAGGATTACAATAAAGAAAACGGAACTGACTTTAACCTACATACCAGCGGTTTAAAGATTTATACCACTCTGAACTACGACTTGCAGCAGATTGCCGAAGAAGCATTCACAGAACACCTCAAAGCACTTCAGAAAGACTTTGAGGAAAGTTATGGAAGTAGAGCACCATGGTTAACTGATAAAAGAGTGATTAATGATGCATTGCAAAAGTCTCCTTATTACCAGAAATTAAAATCTCAAAAGCTTACGGAAAAGCAAATTCAAGACTCGCTTAATTTCAAACACAAAATTGAATTGTGGGATTGGGACGGGACTAAGATTGTTGAGGCTTCTCATATGGATAGCGTAAAACACTACCTCAAATTTTTACAGGCCGGAGTACTTTCAGTTGACCCATACTCTGGTGCGGTTAGAACGTGGGTTGGTGGCTCTAACTTTGAGCATTTTCAGTATGACCACGTTGCCATGGCCAAACGTCAGGTAGGTTCCACCTTTAAACCTATAGTATATACAGCCGCTCTTGAAGCTGGCAAGCAGCCTTGCGATTACTATTCTGGTCAACAGGTAACCTATGCTAATTATGATGACTGGACGGCCACCAACTCTGGAGGGGAATCATATGAATTAGATTACGCCATGAAGACCGCACTGGCCAAGTCTATCAATACTGTAGCCGTGAAGGTAATGGAAGATGCAGGCATTTCTAATATTGTAGACCTAGCTCACAATATGGGTATTGAATCTGACATCCCGTACGTTCCTTCTATTGCGCTGGGTACTGCACAAATGAGTATGATGGAATTAGCCAAGGCATACACTTCTTTCCTTAATAATGGCAAACCAGCTTCTCCCTACTTCATTACCAAAATAGAAGACAGTGATGGTAATACATTGCACAGCTTTTTGCCAGATGTAGCCGAATCGCCAGTGTTTAGCGAACAGACACGCCAGATTATGCTAGAAATGATGAAAGGCACAGTAAATGAAGGCACTGCTCAGAGACTTCGCTGGAAATACGGACTCACCAATGATATTGCTGGCAAAACGGGCACCACCCAAGACAATAAAGACGGTTGGTTTGTAGCCTTAACCCCAAGGTTGCTAACAGTCACATGGGTAGGCTCAGATGATCATCGCATTGGTTTCAGGAGTACCGCTATGGGGCAAGGAGCTAATTCTGCCTTGCCTATCTACGCCCTATTTCAGCAAAAGATGAACAGCTCTGATGAATTAAGAAGTATTGCCAATGCTCGGTTCTCACCACCTTCTACCAGAATTATCAATATGATGGGCTGTACTCCTGAGAAGGAAGCAGGTTTTATCAAGCGCCTTTTTACCAATACAGACAAACCAAAAACCACGCGCCTTCAGGTAGATACACTTGCAAGTGAACCTGAGAAAAAGGAAGGTCTCTTCAAGAAAATTGGCAACATATTCAAGCGGAAAAAGAAGAACAACAACGAGTAAAATAGTCCGCTAAATCACTCAAAAGCGCCATTCGAATAAGCTGAGTTGAGCCAAGCTTCTTATTCTACTTTTGATTATGATATTCTACTTTTGAAAATTACTCAAAAGTAAAATACGGCTCTAAACGCATATTTAGGCCATGGCATACAATATGTCATATGGTGGGTACCGAATAAATTAAACAACCAGACTCACCATGTACATACAGTATTTAAAACGTGCCTCAGCATATATCAAAGCCATATGGAATACCTCTTTCTACATATTCCTTGTCATGGCTTTCACTTCTCTTTCTTCATTTGTTTTCTTTCTATCTGTGCTTGTTGGCGGATGGGGAGAACTCCCTTCTACTGAAGAGTTGACAGAAATTCAGCACGATGAAGCCAGTGTAGTATATGCGGCAGATCAAGAGATTCTTGGCCAGTATCACTTTCAAAATCGAAGAGAGGTCAATTTTAGAAAACTCCCTCCACACCTTATTGATGCTCTGGTTGCTACTGAAGATGTGAGGTTTTATGACCATGAGGGAGTAGATGTTTTTAGCTTGAGTAGGGTATTCTTTAAAAGCATACTGCTGGGAGACAAGTCTGCAGGAGGCGGTAGTACAATCAGTCAACAATTGGTTAAAAATCTCTACCCAAGAGAAAACCACGGGCCTTTCACCATGGCAGTGAATAAAACCAAAGAGATGATATTGGCTATGCGAATGGAAGACATCTACTCGAAAAAAGAAATTCTAACACTTTACCTCAACACGGTTCCATTTGGCGACAATACTTATGGCATTGAAAGTGCAAGCCAGCGATTCTTCAGCAAATCGGTAGAAGATATAACTCTTGAGGAGTCGGCCACTTTGGTGGGAATGCTCAAAGCTACACACTATTACAACCCCAGAATTAATCCTGAAAATGCTATTAGCAGAAGAAATACGGTGTTCTACCAAATGATGAAGTATGGCTTTATTGGCAGAGAGTGGTACGATTCACTAAGCCAGAGCCCTATTGAGCTCAACCTAAGCTCTTTTGACACCAATGCAGGAATTGCCACCTATTTTAGAGCAGAGGTAAAAAAACAGGTAAAAGAATGGCTAGAGGCTTACAACTACGCAAATGGCACTAACTACAATATCTACACCAGTGGACTAAAAATTCATACTACACTAGATTACAACATGCAATTGATGGCAGAAAACGCCATAGCCGAGCATATGACCGAACTTCAAGAAACCTATGATAAGTATTTTGATAACCGCCTACTCTCTCTCAACAACAAACACTTCAAGGAACTAGTAAAGAATTCGAAAGAATTTAGAACCTTAAAGCAAGAAGGGTTGAGCGATAAGGAAGTATTTGCCGAACTAGCTAAGACACAGCCTTTAGAGCTATGGGACTGGCAAGGAAGTAAAGAAATTGAGGCATCTCTAATAGATAAAATAGCACACTACCAAAGACTTTTGAATACGGGCATGATTTCCATTGACCCAAAAAATGGAGCTGTAAAAGCTTGGGTAGGTGGCATAAACTACGCCCACTACAAATTTGACCATGTATCTCAAAGCAAACGCCAAGTAGGTTCTACCTTTAAGCCTTTTGTGTATGCATCGGCTTTAGAACAAGGCGCCTCTGCATGTAATTACTATAACCCGCAAAGCGTAAAATATGCCTCTTATGAAAATTGGGCAGCACTAAACTCTGACGAAGAGCAAAACAGGTTCTACACCATGAAGGGTGCTTTGGCCAATTCTGTGAACACCGTTGCAGTGAAAGTAATGCAAGAAGCAGGAATTAATAACGTAGTGAATTTAGCCAACCAAGCCGGATTAGAAAATGTACCAAGAGTACCTTCAATTGCCCTAGGTACTGCCGAAATTAACATGTTAAGCTTAGCCCAAGCCTATACCATTTTCTTAAACGATGGTAAAGTAGCCCACCCTACGCTTATTCAAAGAATTGAAGACAAAGAGGGTAATGTTTTGGTAGAGTTTAGCCCGAAGGTGAGTAACAAGCCTGTAATTTCTAAAACTACTCAAGAGACCATGATTGAAATGATGAAGGGTGTGGTTAACGAAGGAACTGGGTCTCGTATTAGATGGAAATATAACCTTACAAACGACATTGCCGGTAAAACAGGAACCACCCAGAACAATAAAGACGGATGGTTTGTAGGCCTCACTCCTAACCTAGTAACCATTACTTGGGTTGGTCCAGACAACTACCGCTTAGGATTTAAGTCTACCAGACTTGGGCAAGGAGCTAATACTGCACTACCAATTTTCGCATTGTTCCAGAAAAAGATGAATAGCGACTCACAGTTCAACTATTACACAAAAGCAAAGTTCTCTACACCTTCTCCATTTACCTTAGAAGAACTTGGTTGCCCAGCAGAGTCTAGTTGGAAGTACCTAGAACCTGCTGAGCCTAAAAAGACAGAGCCATTCAAGCAAACCTTGCGCATGAGCCTTAACAATCCTGGTTCTCAGATTTCAATTGAAAAGCCGAGAATGATTCAGGTAAATGCTAAGTCTTCTGCTGGGCAACCAAGCAACAAGTAAGATTTTAATCTTCAAGCACCACTTCTTCTTCAATAAACTGGAAGCCTAACTGGTCTAGCTCTTCCAAAATAGGCTTGTAGAATTCTGGTGTAATTGGCACATGAACACCTCTGGCTTCTATCTTTCCCTCAGAGAATAATCTAATGGCAATACCTAGCGGCAAACCCACCGTTTTAGACATAGCCGTTTCTTTAGCATTTTCGCCAGTAGCCACCATAGCCGACCTAATTCTTTTGGTCACGCCATCTTCCACATAATCGAAGAGGTGCCACATCACAATCTGATCCTTCTTTTCAGGGCTAATAGTCCATTTTTTCTTTAGAATATGCTCTAGCACCTGCGCTGGCGTACCCTTCATTAAGCCCACTGGCTCGTCATCAAACAAGCCTAACCATTGCAACTTGTGCATTTCTGGGCCTTCTAATTCAAGTCCCAAATAATGAGCAAGTTTTAGCTCAACAGAATCTTTAGGGTTATATGAGAGGAAGGAATTAATAAACTCTCTATGAGTCATTCCTTCAACACTTTCCATCTGGTAAGTATCATCTGTAGCGCCCAACTGAACAAAAATATCCCATGCCTTGCTGTAGCCTGGCCTTCTCAGTGTGCCTCTGTAGAGCGTTTTAATTCCGCGAAGGTTGTAAACATCTAAGTACATTAAAGAATCGCGGTTGGCATAACCTTCAAAATAACCGTGACCTGGAATATGGATCATTTCCGTTCTTTTGAAAAGCTTATGATAAGGTATGTATTTGTACTTCCCCTCTTGAATAAACTTCACAGTACCTTGACCGGCCAACACCACATTTCTCGGGTTCCATGTAAAGCCATATTGCCAAGGGTTATCATCATCAGGATCAGGTGCTAACAAACCGCCTGTAAATGATTCAAAAGCACGAATTTCAAGTCCCTTATCTTCACGGATATGATCGATCACCTTCATGGCAGACATGTGATCGATTCCCGGGTCAAGCCCACACTCATTTAAGAAAAGAAGCCCTTTCTCCTTAGCCCTATCGTTCAGGGCCTTCATGTCTGGCGATACATAAGAAGCTGTGAAAAGGTGCTTTTCTAACTTTAGACAATCTGCTGCCACAATTGGGTGAAATTTGGCAGGGAGCATAGATACTATAATCTGATGCTCGCTGATTAACTGTTGTCTTTCCTGATCGTTGGTGATATCAATGGCTACAGCCTGCCCACGTTTAGCATCCTTTACAATTTGCTCTGCATATTGCAAGGCATAATCGGCAACGGTGATTTGCCAATCTCTTTCCTCTGCGTGATCAAACAAGTAATTAATTAGTGAATTGGAGGAGCGGCCTGCTCCCAATATTAATATTTTCTCCATAGGTAGTAAACTCATATTAGGTGTTGAACGAATTAGGCGAAAATGCCCACTAAGATCAAGTTTTCTCCATTAAATCGGAGCTATTGAAAGTTCAGCCTCTAATGCGACTAAGGCTACATTCAGTTATAAAAAGCTCATTCCGAAGACATAACGATTCGTGCTCAATCAATCGGAGCGCTCGAAAAAACCATTACTAAAAAAGATTCGTATATTCATCGCCCTCTCAAAAACTATGTATGCCTAAAAGAGAGATTACAAAAAACTCAAAAATAACCGTCTATTCAGTAGACTCTGTAGAACCAGAAGTTGCAGAACTCATTGAACAAGCCAAGCTAGCGGCCAGTCAAGCTTATGCGCCTTACTCTAATTTTCAGGTGGGTGCAGCAGTTAAGTTGAAAAGTGGCAAAATAGTACTGGGTAACAACCAAGAAAATGCTGCCTACCCATCTGGCTTGTGCGCAGAAAGAGTGGCCTGCTTTTCTGCCAAAGCACAATTCCCTGAAGAATCTATAGACATGATTGCCATAGTTGCCAAACAGGCTTCAGCCGAAGGCTATACCTTAGCCACTCCTTGTGGAAGCTGCCGACAAAGCATGAGTGAGTATGAAAACATACAAGAGCAACCCATTAAACTTTATTTGCTCAATGCCGAGGGTGAAGTTTACGAATCTGATTCAATCGACAACTTGTTACCATTCAAATTCTCTGAAAAGAACCTTAAGAGTGAGTGAGCTCCAAGACATTAAAAAAAACCATTAATCGTCATTACAGAATTTTTCTTCCTTCATTATCAAAAGGAAGAAAAATATCAGGAATCTCATTGGATGAAAGTCTTGAGATATAGGACTAAAATAATTCGGATTAAATTCTATGAATTATTTTTCCGATATGACGTTTTAGAAGCTGAAGAGTGAATGATTGCATTATCCTGTCCCGAGAACACGGGATTAGGGTTTACTAGCTAAAGATTCTGAAACAAGCTCAGGATGACGAAATTAAAGAGCTCTTTGGTCTAAAAACCCAACCCTTTAGAAGAAAATGGAAAAACGAATATCATTTAAGTTTAACGCTCGATACGAAATTTTAGGAACTCCATCTGAAGATGTAGAAGAGCTGTGGTTTGTATGCCATGGGCATGGACAATTGGCCAAGTACTTCATTAGAAAATTTGATGCCATTGCTAGCCCTAAGCGACTAATTGTAGCACCTGAAGGGCTTTTCAGGTATTATCTTCAAGGCTTTGCCGGAAGAGTTGGTGCTACCTGGATGACCAAGGAAGACCGGGTAAGCGACATTGGTAATTACATCACCTACCTTTCGGCAGTTTATAATGAGGTGACTTCTCAGTTAAAAAAAGATCTTAAAATCACCTTCTTTGGTTTTTCCCAAGGCGCAGCAACCATTTCCAGACTAGCCACAATGTCTGATCTAAGTTTTGATCGACTCGTTCTTTGGGCTGGTATTTTTCCACCAGACTTACCTCCTCTGCAAAGTACAGATAGACTTAAGGACAAGCAGTGTTTCTTGGTGTATGGCTTACAAGATGAGTTTCTGACCGAGGCAAGAATAAAAGAACAAGAGAGCATAGCTGAGCAGATACAAATCACCCCCGAGAGTATCACCTTCGAGGGTAAACATGAGCTATCTAGTGAAGTGCTGGAGAGCTTGGCAGAAATACCTTATCGCCACCAACTATACTTTCGAGCGTAGCGAGTGGCTTCAGAAGTAGGCATAATTACAACTGGACCTTCATAAATTCCACCATTATCTCCTATGTCTTCTACCCTCACGGCAATCACATTTTTGCCAGGCTTCAGTAGGCCATTGGGAATATTGTACACTCTTAACTCAGAAAAACTTCTGGAAGACCCCAGCCATTTGCCATCGTTGGTTTCTCCAATTTTGACTCCGTTGATATAGATTTCATCGAAGTCATCAATTTTACCGCCTATAAGTGTCATGTCGGTAGTCGAGGTTCCTGGCTGTAATGTGAAAGTCTTTCTATACCATGCGAAATCATTAAGGTCAAAAATGCCGATCGTTTTCCAGTTAGAGGGCACCATAACTTTTTGCCAATTGCCATCGTCATAGGCTACTTTAGCAAAATCTGGGTCGTCATCTATCTTAATTTTCCAAACGCCTTGCAAAAACACCTGCTCTTTGGCTGAATAATCATCTAAATATAGAATACCTACTGAACCACTGTAAATTCCTCCTTCTCCCCCTTGATCATAAACGCGGACTGCTATTTGGTTATCACCATTGTAATTCAGCACCTCTGGTGGAATCATGTAAACTCTTTCAGCATTCCACGCAGTGTAATAAAACGGCTCAAAACCACCAGAAAAGCCAATTTTTACGCCATTGATAAAGACTTCATCAACATCGTCTATATAACCCAAAGAAATCAGGTGATATCTATCTTTGTTGAGCCCCTTACCGCTGAACTTAGTTCTGTACCAAGCAAATCCATCGTAACCATTAAAGCCTTCGCGCTCCCAGCGTTCTGGTACGTATATTTCTTCCCAATCTGAATCGTCATAATTAGTTTTTGACCACTCAGGTCTATCTCCGATAGAGAATTTCCAGTGTCCTCTCAGGTTCATTAACCTTCTGGTGTCCTGACCAAGGACTACAGCCTGAATGGCTAGGAGTATAATGGCTATTAAATATTTTTTCATTGTCGCGTTTCTAGTAACACCGACTGCCTTAATGGCAGCCGGAGTATTGTAGTTTTAGTTTTAGTAACGTTTGAGCTATTTGACCTTTGAGCTTATGTTACAATTTTACGGCCTATTTCGAGGCGCGGTGTCATTGCTGCGTAAACGAATGTCATAACTTGTCACAGGTTAGATTCTAGGTACGAGACACTAGATATCAGACGTCAGATTTCAGAATTTTCTTCGGTCTTCCTACCCTTAATCCCTAAAGGGACAGTACTTTTCAGTTCATTAGCTAGGTCATATTAAACATTACTTCCAGCTTCAAGCTCCCCGCTACTGGCTTCAAGCTGATTACCCTTGATCCCTAAAGAGACAGCACTTCTCCAGTTCATTAGCTAGGTCATATTAAACATTACTTCCAGCTTCAAGCTCCCCGCTACTAGCTTCAAGCCTTAAGCAACTTATAGCCCACTCCGTGCACTGTCAATATATGCCTCGGCTCATTGGGGTTTTCCTCAATTCTTTGCCTCAATCTGAGTATGAAATTATCTACCGTTCGGGTTGTAGGCTGACTTTCATAACCCCAAACCTTGTTCAGTAAGTCATAACGACTCACCACCTCATTGGTATGCTCTGCGAGATAGTGCAAAATCTCATATTCTTTATGTGACATACGTACTTCACCTTCAGCTGTTCTTGCTGTAAACTGGCTAAAATCTACCGTGAGCCCACCAATGGTTACTTCACCTTTTAAACCAGTATCGGCATCAGTTTGCGTTCTTCGTAATATTGCTTTTACCCTGGCAATTAATTCTCTTAAGCTGAAAGGCTTAGTGAGGTAATCATCGGCACCAAGTTCCAAGCCTAACACTTTATCTATTTCTTCACTCTTTGCAGTAAGGAAAATAATTGGCGTGGTAATGCCAGCCTTACGCATAGCCTTACAAACATCGAACCCTGACATTTTGGGCATCATAACATCTAGAATAATTAGGTCGAAGGTTGAAGCCGTAGCTTTCTTTAAACCTTCGGCTCCATCAATAGCCAACTCAACCTGATAAGATTCAAACTCTAGGTTATCCTTGAGTCCGAGCCTCATGGAGGGTTCATCTTCAACAATTAAAATTTTTGCCATAGGTTATATTAATGTTCAATGTTCAATGTTC
>NZ_LRPC01000029.1 GCF_001592965.1 Roseivirga spongicola
GGTTTGGAGTGCCGGAACTTCCCTCATTGGCCCTGCGGGAGCCGATGGTGCGGACGGAACTGACGGAACTAATGGTATAGACGGAACCAACGGAGCAGATGGCCAAGACGGCAACACTGTGCTTAGCGGTAGCTCTAACCCAACCAACGCCACAGGCAATACTGGAGACTTCTACTACAACTTCAACACCTTTACCTTTTTTGGACCAAAAACTGGCACTGGTTGGCCTGCTGGAGTTGTCTTAAAAGGAACTGGGATTTCCTCCACGTTAGACAATCCTGATGGTTCTTTAACCTTCAACTTCACTGACGGCACAAGTTTTACATCTCAGCCAGATGGAGACTTCAGTGACACTAATGAACTAATAACATCACTTAGCTTATCTGGCTCAAGCTTACAAATTAGAGAAGGCGGTATAAATCGTTCAGTAGACCTCTCCTCTATCGGTACTTCATCAGAAATAACCGACACCGACAATAACACACTCATTACTGTAGACAACAGCGGAGCCAATGATGATATCATCAGGTTCAGCATACAGGGCAATGAAACCATGCGACTAAGAAACAGAACTCTCGAACTTCTAGCGAATAGTGGGTCGACCTTTATTGGTGAAAGCGCAGGCATAAGTAGTTCTGGAGCTGGAAATGTAGGCTTAGGTTCAGAGACAATGCTTAACAATTCTTCAGGAAGATTCAACGTTGCAGTGGGTTACCGCGCACTAAGGCAAAACGCTACTGGACAGGGAAATGTGGCCATTGGCTATAACGCAGGATTCAACGAAACTGGGAGCAACAAACTCTACATTGCCAATTCAAACACAAACACACCACTAATTTGGGGCGATTTTCAAGCTGGAGTAGCTAACATTAACGGAAAGCTAGGAGTTGGTGTGGCTAATCCAGCCGCTATGACCAACGAGCTAGAAGTCAATGGACATGCTACCGTAATTACACTTACAGAAACTTCTGATCAACGATTCAAGAAGAATATCCTTCCCTTGGAAAACAGTCTGAGCAAGCTACTTTCTCTCCGTGGAGTAAGTTACCAATGGAGGATTGATGACTTCCCTAATAGGCGATTCAAAGAAGGCTCTAACATTGGCCTTATTGCTCAGGAAGTACAGCAACTTTTCCCTGAACTGGTTTCAACCAATAGTGAAGGTTTCCTGAGTGTATCTTACTCAGGCCTCTCTCCCATCATTATTGAAGCCATGAAGGAGCAACAAAAACTGATTGAAGATTTACAATCTGAGCTTAAAGAAGCAGACAACAGATACAAAGCCCTTTTGGAAAGAATCTCATCCATTGAACAAGCCTTAAAAAAACAAGATCGATAAAATGCGTTTTGCCCTACTATATGGTCTGTTAATCTGGCTTCCGCAAAACTTAGCGGCTCAGGGGCAATTAGCCATTTCTGAAGGAACATTTTTTCAAAGTTTCGATAACGTTTCACTCAATATAGATGATACCGAATTGCTTACAGATGGAGAGTTAATAGGAACCAATTCCAATATTTTCATCTCTTCCAACTTCGCTCAGACCAATTTGGGAGGCGAAGGAAATAACCATTTTGGCCGACTTTACCTCTACTCTCCGAATGGAGAATTCCTTCTGGTCAACTCAATAGAAATCAATGATTTATTGGAATTAAATAAATCTAGCCTAAACCTAGGCTCAGCAGATTTAATCTTCCCGAGTGAAGGTGGCTATTTAGAGGGCGAAACGAATGAATTCAGGGTTTACAGCAAAAATGGAGGTAAAATCATCAAAACAACCACTTTAAATAAACCACAAAATGTTAGCCCCGGAAACCTAGGTTTTATCATAAGCAGCAACGAAAATCTAGGTCTAACCGAAATCTATAGAACTCACTCTTCCACCACCCTACCGTCTGGCGAAGGCATCTCTAAAACCTTTGAATTATACACCGATATAAACCCATCATCTCCTTTGAATATCAGTATTTCCTACTTCGATACTGAGGCTAAAAACATGGACTATGAGCCTCAAATTTGGATGCTTGAAAACACAGGCGAATGGACCCACGTGCGCACTTCTTCCGAAAGAAACAGTGACACTCAAAGCAATAGAGTAAGTGCAAACATATCTGAGCCCACCTTAACCTATACAGTGGGTCCAGAAAAGGTCTACCCAGTAGATATCTCTTCCATTCCAACAGCCTTTACACCTAATGGCGATGGCACCAATGACACCTTCCTCATCCCATTCATCGATGAGGATTTCAATGGCAGGGTAACCATCATTAGCAGATGGGGCGATGTAATTTACTCCAGCGACAATTACTATTACGCACCATGGGATGGGCATTACAAAGGCAAGCTAATGCCTACAGCCACCTACTATTATGTAGTGAGTTTTGGAAGCGATCAGCGAAACGAAATCAAGGGTAACATTTCAATTGTCAGGTAATGAAAGGACACACCATACTCTTGTTGTCTCTTTTTTGTTGCTCTTTACAGGCGCAACAACTCTCTCAATTCAGTCAATACCTAGATAATAATTATCTAATTAATCCGGCAGCCACAGACCTTCAAAACAACATCAAATTCGGCATGGGCTTCAGGCAACAATGGGGCGATATTCCTGGCAACCCGAGAACTCTCTACCTCACAGCATATGCCCCTATTTCAAAGCCAGAAGAGTCTCAGTATATGAGAGCATCCATGAGGATGAACGGCCAAATACAATCTAGACCCCGTAATGAACTAAAAAAGTCGAGCATTAGCCATGTTTTAGGTACTGTAATAATGAGCGATGACTTCGGATTATTCAACAAAACCACGGTACACTTCAGCTATGGAATACACCTGCCACTGACCAAAAAACTGAGCGTTTCTGCAGCGCCAAAAATTGGGGTAGTGAACCTTAACCTAAATGATGATTTATGGGTGCTTGATAAAAATGACGACCCGTTTAAGCACTTTCTAAGCGCTTACAGTTCAAAAACCCTTTTAGACATTGGCTTTGGCCTTTGGCTTTACTCTGACAAATTTTTCATGGGATACTCCCTTGAACAAATGGGTGGAAAAAACCCAGATCAGCTAGGCGAAACTACAGGTTACGAATCTGTAGCCCATCACTTTATGTCATTAGGGTATTCTTTTAGCATCAACCCTTACTTGCGAATTGTACCAAGTAGTATGATTAGATACTCTCCTACCGGACCTATCAGTATTGATTACAGCTTAAGATTTGAATACCAAAGTAGAATATGGTTAGGGCTTTCTTTAAGAAAATCCAACGCCCTAGTAGGCATTTTTGGGCTTTTCCTGAACTCCAACATTAGGTTCAATTACACCTATGACCATGGCATGGGCTCTGGTGATAGAGATGGACTCAATGCCCACGAGTTTTCTCTTAATCTCAGTGCATTCCAAAACCTCTACAAAGAATGAAAACTGCACAACTTATTATATTAATCCTCCTGACCTACGGAACAGCAAATCCATTGTTGGGTCAGCATTTCAATACGTATAGTTTCGATCGGCCTGTACCAGTAAAGCCTGTCAACTCGGTAGAAGAGGAAGAAGCCGCTCCACTAATTAGTCCCAAAGGAGATAGAATATATTTTACCCGAACCGCCAACGTAGTTCAATTCGACAAAAAGGTCAGCATTCATGAAATATGGTTTTCTGACTTTTTGGAAGAAGGTTGGACCAAGGCTGTCAAGGCGTTTCATCCACTCAACGATAACCAGAACACCGCTGTAATTGGCTTTAAAAATAATGGACTATACCTGTTTGGTGATTATTCAGGTGGCTTCAAAAACAAGAATGGAGCTTCTGAAACACATATTGAAAATGGTGCTTACACCAAACCACAATCATTAGAAATCCCCGACCTGAAGATCAAAGGTGGCTATTACGGCTTAAGCATGCACAGCTCAGAAAAAATTCTCTTGGTCTCTAAAGGAGACTCAGGTAACGAAGACCTATTTGTGACCCTATTGACACCAGAAGGCCAATGGTCTGAGTTGATAAACCTTGGCCCAACCATCAATAGCAAAGGCTATGAAATTGCTCCATTTTTATCATACGACTCTATTCACCTGTTTTTTAGCCGAGGCAACCAGACCAAAGACGCAGACATATATGTTTCAAAAAGGTTAGATGACACTTGGAGAAACTGGACTGAGCCAGAGCGCCTACCTGAACCAATCAACTCAAACTTGTTCGATGCCTATTTTTCAATAAGCTCAGACAGCACGGTTCTTTTCTCTAGTGATAGAATGGGTTCAAATGATATTTATAAATCCAAATTGAGGGTATTCAAAAATCTACCAGAAGAAGTTGAAATAAGCAGTATTGAACCCATCGCACTGACAGAAGAAGAACCTATAGAGCAAAAACTTGAATTAACAGCGATTACAGAAACTACTCAACATATACCAGAACTACAAAACAAGAGCAGTGCTGATGGCTATGCTTTCTTCGACTTTAATAAATCTACCCTGACCAACACAGCTAAGACAAAACTCAACGCTATTCTAGAAAGACTAAAATCTGACCCAAGCTTAAATATCGAATTGGTAGGTCATGCTGATTATATTGATGAAGAGGACTTCAACCAACAATTGTCGGAAAAGAGAGCAGCATCGGCAGCTAAATACCTTACCTCTAATGGCATAGCAAGTCACAGAATCACAACCTCAGGATTTGGCGAACTACTTCCTATTTCCAACAATGAATCTGATATAGGCAGAAGGCTTAATAGAAGGGTAGAAATTTATTTTATAAGTCAATCACAATAAGGATCAATCAAGGGTTAAAACCAACTTCCCAAATTGCTTACCTGCCTTCATTTCATCAAATGCTGAGATAGCCTCATCAAATGGTCTAGCAGAATCTATTATGGGCCTAAGCTGATGTTTATTGATGAAATCAACCATCTGTACAAACTCCTCATCATTACCCATGGTACTCCCCTGAAGAGTGATCTGATTCCAAAACATTCTATGCAAGTCTAGCTTTGAAGGTACTCCTGTTGTTGCACCGTAGAATACTATTCTTCCAGCAGGCTTCATTAACTTAATGAAGTCATTGAGTTGATCTCCACCTGCGCTATCCACTACCAAATCGAAACCTCTAACAGCCTTTGCTTCTTTTATCCAGTTTTCAGATCTGTAGTTGAACCCGCCTTTAGCGCCTAATGACTTACACTGCTCAATCTTTTCTTCACTACTAGAAGTAACCCAAACATTGGCTCCGGCATGTTGAGCAAAAAGAAAGGCAAACTGAGCCACTCCTCCTCCTACACCAGAGATTAAGACATTCTTACCTTCTTGGCATTGGCCATGAAAAAACGTTGCTCGAAAAGCAGTTAGCCCTCCTAAAGGCAAGGCCGATGCTTCTTGAAATGAAAGGTGATCAGGTTTTTGGACTAATCTATCGGCTTCGATTAAAACGTATTCTGCTAAAGTGCCATCTTTTGGCATACCAAACACCTGATATTCTGCCGACTGAACTGCTAGGTTTGGCCCCCAATTTCTATTAGGGTTAATGATTACTTCCTTGCTTAACCATTCCACATCTACGTCTTCTCCAACTGATGTAACCACTCCTGCTCCATCAGAACCAAGTGTAGTTCCGAACTTAATTCCAGGATACATTCCTTCTCGAATCCACTGGTCGCGGTGATTTAAAGAAGCTGCTTTAAGCTTCACCAGAACCTCACCGGCTTTGGGTTCAGGAATGGGTTTATCTATAAACTGAAGGGGTTCTTTTTGGTCTGTAATGCAAAGTGCTTTCATAGGTTCTCAAAGTTAAAGAAATTAGGTTGTGGGTTAAACTAAATTAACCGAACATGAATTTCTTTACTCGCACCCTAAGCTGTTAGAAAGGAGCTTCCTCATCGTTAGTAGGCAAATTAGGCTTATCACCACTATTGGCCTTACTTTGGAAAGTCATAGTATTTCCGCCTCCCGACTCAAAATTACTTCCTCCTCCTGAAGGGAAGGTATTTCCGTAAGTTGCGGTACCGCCATAATTCATATCTAGATCACAGAATTTGGTGTACTGACCAATAAACTTCAACTGTACATTTTCTAATGAACCATTTCTGTGCTTGGCAATAATCACCTCACCAGTTCCTTGAGTTGGCATGCCACTTTCATCTTCCGTAATACCATAGTACTCAGGTCGATAAAGGAACATTACCATATCGGCATCCTGCTCAATTGAACCGGATTCCCTGAGGTCGGAAAGCTGGGGACGCTTATCTCCGCCTCGGGTTTCTACGGCACGGCTTAACTGCGAAAGTGCAATTACGGGAACGTTAAGTTCCTTAGCCAAGTTCTTCAAAGCTCTGGAGATTGACGCGATTTCCTGTTCACGGTTACCGCTTCCTCCTCCACTTTTTGAAGAGTCGCCCGACATCAGCTGGAGGTAATCAATTACCACTAGCTGAATATCGTGCTGTTGTTTCAACCTTCGGCATTTCGCCCTCAATTCGAGGATTGAAAGACCTGGGGTATCATCTATAAATATGGGGGCTTTAGTCAAATTAGCCGTTTTGTGCACCAACTGAGCCCATTCGTGCTCGGCTAGTGTACCTTTCTTAATCTTTTCACTACCTAGTTCAGCTTCTGCAGAAATCAATCTGTTAACCAACTGAACCGATGACATCTCTAGCGAGAATATGGCGCAACCCTGTCCGTGATCTACTGCCGCATTTCTCAAGGCTGAAACCACAAAGGCAGTTTTACCCATACCCGGACGAGCCGCGATAATAACCAAGTCAGATCGTTGCCATCCAGAAGTCACTCTATCTAGAGCAGTAAAGCCTGAAGGCACACCTGTTAGACCATCTTGATGGTCTTTTCTCGCCTGAATTTCTTCTAGGGCTGTGGCCATAATGTTCTTCATGCTGTCATACTCCTTACGAATATTCGCTTCAGAAACCTCAAAGAGCGACTGCTCCATGCGGTCTAACAACTGAAAAACATCGGTAGTATCTTCATAGGCATCTTTCTGAATCTCAGAAGAGATTCTAATGAGCTCACGCTTAATCGATTGTTCAACAATAATTCTGGCGTGGTACTCAATATTGGCTGCCGAAGAAACTCGGTTGGTAAGTTGAGTAATGTAGTAAGGACCACCTGCTATCTCCAGCTTACCTGCCTTTCTTAAATGACTGGTTACTGTTAAAATATCGATAGGCTCTGAGGCCTGGAAAAGATCATAAATAGCCTGATAAATTTCTTTATGGCTGTCTTTGTAAAAAGAGTTTGGACTAAGAATATCAATTACATTGGTAAGCGCATCTTTTTCCAACATCAACGCACCCAAAACCGCCTCTTCCAAGTCCGTTGCCTGAGGTGGTAGTTTACCCAATTGGGCTCCTTCCACAGACATGTTTTTAGACTTGTATCCGAGTCGAAGTGCTGCTGATTTCCCTTTTTCCATTTTACAAAACTATCTCTATCAACCTCATAAATTCAAGCAGATGAGCACCTTTATTTTTCAACCATCTCATAGACAGTGATTAAACATTGGCAATCAACTTTTTGGCAGTTGTCCACATCATTATCCACTTTTACCAACAAGGAGCGTTCAACATTTGAACGACCCGTCATTTCCTTTATTTTTGAATCGTTCTTCAGAATATAATTCATGCTAAAAAATCAGAAAATTCACTTTATCGCTATTGGCGGAAGTGTAATGCACAACTTGGCTATTTGCCTTAAACTTCTTGATAATCAAGTAACTGGATCGGACGATATGTTCTTCGACCCATCAAAATCCAACCTAAAAAGACATGGCCTACTACCAGACAATGAAGGTTGGCATCCAGAGCGAGTGCATAGCCAACTTGACTATGTAATACTTGGCATGCATGCTAAAAATGACAACCCTGAATTACTCAAGGCCAAGGACTTAGGATTGAAGATTTACTCCTTCCCTGAGTTTATCCACGAGGTTTCAAAAGAGAAAATCAGATTGGTGGTAGCAGGTTCCCATGGCAAAACCAGCATCACCTCAATGATTCTTCACGTGCTCAATAAGGCTGGAAAATCGTTCGATTATCTAGTGGGTGCCCAACTAGAAGGCTTCGATACTATGGTGAAGATTTCCGATGCACCTATGATGATCATTGAAGGCGATGAATACACCACAAGCCCGCTAGACCTAACCCCAAAATTCTTACACTACAACCATCATTTTGCTTGTATTACCGGCATAGCATGGGACCACTTCAATGTATTCCCTACCCTAGATATTTATGAAGAACAATTCCTAAAGTTCATCAACCAAACGCCTAATAACGGTAAGGTCTTTTATGCCGAAGTAGATCAGGCACTTTGTAAGATTGTAGAACGTGCCGAACCCAACGAGGAGCAACTCATTCCGTACAACGCGTTCGAATCGAAAATTGAAGACAATCAGACCATTGTACTTTGGGAAGGAAGAGAAATTCCACTTCAAGTTTTCGGAGATCATAACCTCCAGAACCTCAATGCTGCCAGGCTACTATTGAACCAAGTTGGCATTTCGGACGATGAGTTCTTCGAACATATTCAGTCTTTCACAGGTGCTTCAAAAAGACTTGAGTTGATCGGTCAAAATGACTTTTCTACCATTTACAAAGACTTTGCACATGCGCCATCTAAGCTAAAGGCTACTTCTGAGGCTGTAACCAAGCAATTCAAAGACAGAAAACTAACTTCAGTACTTGAGTTGCATACTTTTAGTAGCCTCAATAAGCAATTCATTCATCAATATGAGGGCTGTTATGACCTACCCCAGCAGGCCATAGTGTTTATCAACCCTGAAGCGGTAAAAGCCAAAAAGTTGGAAATGATTTCTGAAGATGAACTGGTTGACGCTTTCAAGCGCAAGGATCTCAAATTATTTACCGATGCGGAGAAGCTTGAGCAGTTTATTCTGAGCCAAGACTGGAATAATAGAAACCTTCTTTTGATGAGCTCAGGAAATTTCGGAGGTTTGGACATAGAAAAAATCAAAGACACAATTCTTAGCTAATGCAACTCAACCTTAAAAACCCGCTGGTATTTTTTGACCTTGAAACTACCGGAATCAACATTGCTCAAGATCGAATCGTAGAACTGGCCTTTTTAAAGGTGATGCCTAATGGCGAAACGGAGAAGAAAGTGCACTTGGTGAACCCAACCATTCCAATCCCTGAAGAATCTGCCATGATTCACGGCATTAGAGATGAAGATGTAGCTGATAAACCCACCTTCAAAGAACTAGCAAAAAACCTAGCTAAGTTCCTCGAAGGCTGCGATTTAGGCGGATTCAATATTGTTCGATTTGACGTTCCGCTTTTAGTGGAAGAATTTTTAAGAGCTGGGGTAGATTTTGAAGTAAGCCAACGCAAGTTGATCGATGCGCAGAAGGTATTCTTCCTGATGGAACAACGCACGCTGACAGCCGCTTATAAGTTCTATTGCGGAAAAGAATTGGAAGGTGCTCATGGTGCTGAAGCCGATAACGATGCCACTTACGAAGTATTCAAAGCGCAAATTGAGAAATACAATGGCCAAGCGGTGACTGATGCTTCAGGTAGAGACTTGGGTAAAATTGAAAATAACATGGCTTCTATTCATCATTTGGTGGCCAGTAACATGGTAGATTTGGCGGGAAGAATGGTTTTCAATGACAAAGGCGTTGAAGTATTCAACTTTGGTAAGAACAAAGGCAAACCAGTGGCAGATGTACTCAAAAGAGAACCAGGTTATTACGACTGGATGATGCAAGGCGACTTCCCTCTGGACACTAAGCGCAAACTGACTCAAATTAAGTTGAGAGGTTTTCAGATGTAATTATGAAAAGGTACTTATTTACATTTTTTGCTCTTTTAGTAATGACTGTGCTTTGGAGCAACAACCTCAATGCTCAAACAAAAGAATATAAATCCAAGACTGGGAAGTTCAGTTTCAAATACTTTGAAGATTGGAGTATAGAGGAAAGCGATGGAAGAGTAACTATATTTGCTCCAAAAGATGGCTCCAGGGATATACACAGGGAGAATTGGGGTATATCTATGGCTCCTGCCAACTATTTAAGTCTTGAAGAATGTTACAAAAAATATATTCTAGATGCATTCCCGGATACTTTCAACAAGTTTAAGATAATTGATGAAGGTAATGACGACCATAATGGCATTCCCAGTCAATGGATCAAATATTCTTTCCAAGAGAATGATCAAGAAATTTCGAATCTTACGACTTTGCTGGTCCATAAGGACCAACTCTTTATTCTAATTGGCTATTCGCTCTCCGATGATTTTAATTCAAAATATGCAAAGCTATTTTCTGATATGATGATCACATTTAGAGTACATAAGGATTAACTCAAAAAACCTCATAGTCAACGGTATTTAGGGTGGTCACATTTTCGACTCAATGGCGGTTGCGGGCTTTCTGGCTTCCAGCCCCCGTCTTCGGTCTTCCGTCCTCCCTCTTTGACCCGAACATTAAACATCTCCCTATTCCGTGACCTCTTTGCAGCTTTCCGTCTAAGGAGCAAATGCTTTCACAAATACTATTAATCCTCCTTGGGTTTGGTTTACTAATTAAAGGAGCAGACTGGTTGGTCTCTGGTGCTACAAAACTTGCCAAGAAGTATGGCATTTCCGATTTGGCCATTGGCCTCACCATAGTAGCCTTTGGCACTTCGGCCCCTGAGCTAATTGTCAATGCGGTGGCCTCATATCAAGGCCATGCAGAAATCGTATTTGGCAACATTATAGGTAGCAATAATTTCAACCTGTTTGTTATTCTAGGTATTGTGGGAATCATCTCTCCTATTGCCGTACAATCTAGCACCATTTGGAAGGAAATCCCCTTATCATTCATAGCTGCAGGGCTATTACTAATTCTCGCCAATACTTGGTTGTTTGGAAGCACTGCAGAGATCAGTAGACTAGAAGCTACAGCATTAATCGCCATTTTTGGTGCTTTCCTATTCTATGTTTTCAAACAGATGAAAACCGATGAGACTACAAGCCATGTTCAACCAATTGGAAGTTTTAAATGGGTTTGGCTACTAATTTTAGCAGGACTTGCCGGCCTAATTATCGGTGGAAAGCTTGTTGTAGATCAAGCCACGCTCTTGGCACAAAGTTTTGGAATTAGCGAAAGAGTGATTGGCCTTACCATTGTGGCTGCAGGCACATCTTTACCGGAGTTAGTAACCTCTGTTGTGGCAGCCTTTAAAAGGAACAGCGATATAGCCATAGGTAACGTTATAGGCTCCAATATTTTCAATATCCTTTTAATCCTTTCAATTAGTGGCCTTATAAGACCAATTCCTTATGACCACGCATTTAACCGAGAAATCTACGTCTTATTAATTGGTACAATTTTTCTTTTTACTGCCATGTTTTCGGGAGGAAAGAAGAAACTCGATAGATGGGAAGCCGCTATACTTCTTATAAGCTTTATCGGCTACTCTGTTTGGCTGATTGGATAAAACGACAACCATTCACCTGAGGTAAAATTAAGGCTATTGGGTATATCTTCTTAATGATCAATTTGAAGCTATTGTTGAAGTGCTCAAGTGGGGAAACCCTGGAAAGAAACCGAGATATACCTCGCGACAAATCTTGGCGAGAGACAAGCCAACTGATGCTTTATAAAGTTAGAAAGCCTTAGATTTATTGCTTGGTAAAAACTTAAAAAGCACGGATAGCATGCTATATTGGATGGCTAGCGCTTACTTTTATAAGCGTTAGCATACGTTGGTTTTAATTGAATGAAAGAATTAGATAGAAATCAAATTATATGGAGGTATATGAGCTTAGATAAGTTTATAGACTTTCTCTTGAATAAAAGATTGATTTTTAGTCCAATTGAAATAATGTCTGACCAAAACGAGGTTAGGTGGATTCTAGACACGATAGATGATAGCAATGAAAATCATCGTGAGGGAGTTGAAAAATTTGTTGAATCTCATTTGAAAAACAACTTTATCAGCTGTTGGACTAAAAATCCCGATGAAAAAATTTCTCTTTGGAGACATTACCTTGGTAAAGATGGAATTGGAGTCGCAATTCAGTCTACGGTGGATAGCATTTATAAACACGTAAATTGGGATGAAAAATCTTTTTCTATCCACGAAGTGATCTATAAAAAAGAACTAAAGTTTGAGGATATCGAAAAAGGTCAACTCAACTTTACTAAGAGCATAGCCTATAAAGACGAAGAAGAATTGAGAATTTTCACCCACTTCAACTTCATGAAATTTGATGAGGAAAAGAGACAACCTGTTTTCTTCAAACCTCCTAATCTTATGTCGATTGAAATTGATTTAGAAAATTTTATAGATAGTATTATGATTTCACCATTCTGTGCGAATTGGCAAATTGATGTTATCAAGCAATTGACTAAGGAAATTGCCCCAAGTCTTTCCGGAAAATTCATTACATCAATGATTAAAGAAAAAAACTAAAGCCAACAAAACCTATACGCAATAGCACCCTACGGTATGCTACTGCGCATACCCAAACCGTTGTGAGCAATTACAAAAATGAAAATAATTCAGTACATATTTTTAATCGGACTACTGTCAAGTTGTAAGTCTCATAGCAAAAATGATAGTACTAAATCAACTCAAAACATTCAAAATTCATCAATTGAAAATCAAGAGAGTATGACCATAGAAGCCCAAATTAAAGTATTTAAGACTTTAGGGTATGAATTCTCTAACGGAGTGACTAAAGATTTGATATTACGAGATGTCTATGAAATGACTTGGGAAGAAGAAACGGAGAAGCACCTTGAACAAAACCCTTATTCAGTTTTATATTATTTCTATGGCTGGCGAGACTCTCAAGTTGAAGGGTACAACTATACAGATGACTGTATCTGGTTTGACTTAGAATTTTTTGACCATAATTCACAATATAAATGGTTCATGGAAAGAATGGGAACAATAACACATGGTGAAATTGAATTCTCTGAAATAACAATTGAGACTGATTCTGAAAACTGGGAATGGATTTCTTTCAAAGTGAACGGGCAACCAAAAAAGTGGAAACTTGAAAAAACTGGATATATAGCCGACCACTTTGTCCAAAGGTTTTCATATCTACCAAAGGAGTTAAATACAAAAGGTAAATACACATACTACGATAATGGTGGTCAGCAATGGGTAATTGATTATGCTACAGAAAAAGAGCAATCAATCTTTAACGAAAAAACTGGATTGAACAGAGAATGGTTAGGAGATGGAGATCACTTCAGCGAACCAAGAGATTAAAAAACTACCTACAACACGGTATATAACAAATAGTGCGTTCGGTGATTCACGAAAGTTCGGTGCTATTTACTGACACCGCCAAATCGTTGATTTGGCTTTTAAGAATGAATAAATTAAAAACAAAATAAAACGTTTGACTCAGTGCAAACTTGAGAGTTTATCGCTTTCTTCTGCCCTACTTACCATACACAAAACCGTTAATCAAACTTCCTACTTCTCGCTCTATTACCTCATCACACTCCTCTCATAGAACTCTAAAGCCTCAGAATTCAGATCGTCTTTTAGTTAACCCCATTTTACTGTCATTTTATGCCAATGACAGCGGTTATTTTAGTAAGCTGAAAGCCTAAGGAACTAATCACTAAGCTGAAAAGTTGGTCAATAAAATCTAAAATACTCATAACTCACATTATCTAAACAACACCTCTACATTCATGAACAAAGCACTAAGAATTTTAAAGAAGGCCGTACTATGGACTCTCGCTTTTATACTATTGCTCGTTGTTACTGGTTTGGTCTATCTATATGTTCTACCAAAAGGACCAGAAGTAACTGAGCAAACTGAGTTAAGCACTGGAAAAGGTTCTTTTGTTATGTATGCTTATGAAAACAGTAAGCGAAAATCAATTAGAGTATGGACCTACAAACCAGCAAACTGGAAAGACCAAGATAAAATTGTCTTTGTAATGCATGGTGGCGGTAGAAACGCAGATGACTACCGAGATGCCTGGGTTGAATTAGCTGAGGATAACAACTTGCTTATTATTGCGCCTGAGTTTGAGAATAAATTCTCCCACCTTACCACTAACGATTATCAAGAGGGCAACCTCTTCACCTTTTTCAAAACGAAAAACTCGAAAAGCCAATGGGCATATACGGTAGTTGAAAACATTTTTGACCATATCAAGTCGGTCAATAGCATTACGAACGAGCAGTACGATATTTTCGGTCATTCAGCTGGCGGGCAGTTCGTTCACCGAATGATCATGCTTATGCCCGAATCGCGAATTGGAACAGCGGTAGCAGCGAACGCTGGTTTTTACAGCTTTCCAGATGAAACACTTCAATTTCCTTATGGACTCAAAAATACGGAGGTGAAACTCCAGCCAAACGTCAAACAGGCTTACAATAAAAGACTAGTGGTACTTTTGGGCGAAATGGATAACGACCCAAGTTTAGGAACCTTTAGAACTACTAAGCTGGCCATGGAGCAAGGAAAGCATAGGCTCGAACGTGGCTCTAACTTTTTCCGTGCCAATAAGAGCTTGAGCGAAAAGAATGATTGGTCATTCAACTGGTCAATCGACACAGTAAAGAATGTAGGGCACGATTATCGGAAAATGTCTGAAAATTCAGTGAAGTGGATCAATCACTAAAGTTATTCAGTGATTGATCCATTTTCCAGATCTGAACTTAATTTATCTCATTTTGCTGTTCTGGTAATACTCTACAGCTTTGGCCATTTGAGCATTGAGATCACTAATTCTTGTTGAGTGAGAAGGGTGAGTAGAAAGAAACTCTGGTGGTGCTCCACCGCCATTGCTAGACATTCTTTGCCAGAACTTTGGAGCCTCTCTTGGGTCGTAACCAGCAATAGCCATAAAGATCAACCCTAGTTCATCAGCTTCCGACTCATGTTTACGTGAGAAAGCTAGCATTCCCAACTGAGAGCCTAAGCCAACTGCCTGAAATACCAGTTGCTGAGCCATGGTTGGGTCCTGCCCTAATGCTACAGAGCCTAGCGAAAGCCCTATTTGTTGGGCATAGGCTGTGTTCATACGCTCTTGGCCATGTTTTGCCACAGCGTGAGCTACCTCGTGCCCCATTACAACAGCTACTCCAAGTTCATCTTGGCATACTGGCAAAATACCAGTGTAGAAGGCTACTTTCCCTCCGGGCATAGCCCATGCATTTATCATAGTATCATTCTCGATCAGATTAAACTCCCAATCGAAACCATCTAAAAGGCTACTCTGGCCATTATTACTCAAATACTCTTCAATAGCATCCTTAATTCTGAACCCCACTCGCCTAACCATGGCGGTTTGTTCTTCATTATTAGATATTCTAACCGAATCTATAACATCTCTATAAGCTTCGGCACTCATGGCCACCACCTGCTGGTCTCCAATAAGGCCTGTTAGTTGAGATCTACCAGTAATAGGTACTGTAGTACATGCCCAAACGGCAACCGCTGAAAGAAAAATGAGAAGCGCAACGCGCCATTTATATATTGTTTTCATGCTTGTTCTTAACTTTATCTTATCAATTGAAACAGAGGTCCGTTGAAATTTGTTGTGAATTTAAGGTCCTTTAAGCTTCCGATACTAAAACTACTCTATGAAAATTATTGCTATTGGCAGAAATTACGCTGCCCATATTGCCGAACTCAACAATGAGAAACCCGCTCAGCCAGTTGTATTCATGAAGCCAGACACGGCTATTCTTAGAAACAACGCACCATTTTACTATCCTGAATTCTCAAAAGACATTCACTTTGAGGTAGAAATCCTCTTAAAAATCAATAGAGAAGGCAAGTATATCGACCAAAAATTTGCTCATAAGTACTACGAAGAAATTGGCATTGGAGTAGATTTTACGGCAAGAGATTTGCAAAGTCAGTGTAAAGAAAAGGGCCTACCATGGGAAATTGCCAAAGGATTTAATGGCTCTGCTCCTATATCGGGATTCAAGCCTAAAACAGCATATGACTTGAATAATTTAAACTTTTCGTTAAAGCAAAATGGTGAACTAAAGCAAGAAGGAAACACAAGCCTAATGCTCTTTTCTTTCGATGAAATCGTGGCTTACGTTTCGCAGTACTTTACTTTAAAGAAAGGCGATATTATATTCACAGGTACACCAGCGGGTGTTGGTTCGGTAGCCATAGGAGATAAATTGGAGGCGTATATTGAAGAAGAAAAACTATTGGAATTTGAGATTAAGTAGAAAGAGTTCAATCTGGTTTTTGCTCGTTTTAATGTCTGCTTCGCTGCAGGCTCAGTACGACAATATTGACAAAGATTATTACAGTTTCCCTATTCAACCTGAAAGCGAGAATTTTCTCAGTGGCAATATGGGTGAACTTAGGTCTAGTCATTTTCATGCTGGGCTAGACATCAAAACTAATGGTGTAGAAGGTCTTGAAGTGTACTCCGCTGCCGATGGTTACGTAAGCCGAATTAGAGTAGGAACTGGTGGCTATGGCAATTGCATCTACATTCAACACCCTAATGGTACTTCAACAGTTTATGCGCATTTAAAAAACTTCAATGAGGTTTTAGCCCAATACACGCTAGAAGAGCAGTATAAACGAAAATCATTCGCTGTTAATATTTTCCCAAAGAGAAACGAATTGCCTGTGAAAAAAGGCGAGGTTATCGGCTTAAGCGGAAACAGTGGTTCTTCAACTGGCCCACATCTTCACTTTGAAATCAGAAGTAGCGACCATAAAGTGTTAGACCCACTTAGAATTGGTTTTAACCAGGTGAAAGATAACATTCCTCCTGCTCTGGAAAGACTTGCCGTAAAAAGCATGGACATTCATGCAAGAGTTAACGATCAATTTGGTCGCTTTGAATTCGACATTAGAAGGAAAAATTCTGATGGATTAAACACAGACACTATTGCCGTTAACGGCAAGGTTGGCTTAGAACTTTATGCTTATGATCAACTGAATGGGGCTCCCAACAAAAACGGGGTTCCTTTATTCGATGTCTTTGTGGACGATGAGCTTTACTTCAGCCAAAACATTGATAGCATAGATTTTTCTCTTCAGAAAAACATACTCATTCACACCAACTATCAGGCTACTTTAGAAACCAGAAAGCGCTTCAGCAAGCTCTATATAGACGATGGCAACCCACTCAATTTCTACGGAAAAAAGAAGAACAGCGGCCTCATTAATATCAAACCAAATGAAGTAAAGCATATTCGCATTGAGGCAAGAGATGCTTATGGTAACCAAACAACGGTGAACTTTGTGCTAAAGGGAAAAGAGAAAATTGCTTGTATATCCGAGCCTATAGAGGTAAAAAAAGACAGCTATACGCTCGATAACACCTTAATGCTCTTTCAGCCTAGAGATTCTACAAACAACAAAATCACAGTTTATAATAAAGAAGGTTCAAAGATTTATGAACCAGCCTATTTCAACGATGAGAACAACGTTTACCTAATCGACTTAAGAAATACACTGCCTAGAGAAGTGGTTTATGCCGATGGTAGCGAACAGCATCTACTCTATTCAGATCGAGTACCTGCGGCTAGTGAGCACTCTTTCCTTGCAGACACGTACTCTTTAAAGTTTTCGAAAACCACATTATTCGACACCATCTATTTCCGAGCAAGACATTATGTAGATGAGCAGTCTAAACGAGACGTTTTTGAAATATCAGAAAACATTTACCCATTGAAAGGTGGCATAACCGCTCAGCTCCAATTATTGGGCGAATATGATTCTCTAGACCAGTATCATCTATATGCGGTAAACAACTCCAGATTCCCCTCATTTGTGGGTGGATCTATTGAGAACGGAAAGCTTAACTTCAGCCTGTACAGTTTTGGAAAGTATACTCTTCTGAAAGACCTTAAGCCACCGACAATTAAAAAAAGAAGTGTTCAGAATAATATTATTAGTGTAACTATTAGTGATGAACTTTCAGGGATTAATAACTTTGAAGCCAAGCTAAATGGTGAGTGGTTGCTCATGAATTATGAGCCAAAAAGGAACCTACTCTGGTCTGAAAGACTTGATAAAAACAAACCATTAAAAGGACAGTTTGAATTGAAAGTGGCAGACAATGCCGGAAATGAATCAATTCTAAAACTAAATATTGAATAAAGCATGAGCTTAAAAGAAGGAGACAAAGCACCAGCCTTTGAAGGAATAGACCAAGATGGTAATCCGATTAAACTATCAGATTTTTCAGGTAAAAAACTAGTTCTGTATTTTTACCCTAAAGACAATACTCCTGGTTGTACAGCACAAGCTTGTAATCTCAGAGATAATTATCAGGCACTCTTAGATGCTGGCTATGCCGTAGTGGGAATCAGCTCTGATTCACCAAAGAAACACACTAACTTTATCAATAAATTCGAGCTACCTTTCCCTCTTATTGCAGATGAAGACAAAAGTATTCACGAGCAATTCGGAACTTGGGTAGAGAAGCAAATGTATGGTAGAAATTATATGGGTACTGCCCGAACTACTTTCATCATAGATGAAAATGGCGTTATTGAAGAAATCATCTCAAAGGTGAAGACTAAAGAGCACGCCAATCAGATTATTAAATAGTATTCAACAACCATAAACTTATTTTAAGGTGAGCAAATCAAACATTGAAGAACTTGAGCGCATAGCTTCTCAGGTTAGAAGAGACATCGTGCGAATGGTGCATGGTGCAAGCTCAGGTCACCCAGGTGGCTCTTTGGGCTGTGCCGACTTTTTAGTAGCACTATATTTTAACGCTATGAACCGCAAAGATGGCTTCGACATGGACGGAAAAAACGAAGATCTATTCTTCCTTTCTAACGGTCACATCTCTCCGGTTTGGTATAGTGTATTAGCTCGAGCAGGATATTTCGATGTAAATGAGCTTGCTACCTTTAGAAAAATCGATTCGCGTCTTCAAGGCCACCCTGCCACAGAAGAAGGCTTGCCAGGTATTCGTGTGGCCTCTGGTTCTTTAGGACAAGGGCTTTCAGTAGCCTGTGGTGCCGCTCAGGCCAAAAAGTTGAATAAAGAAGACAACTTGGTATTCGCACTAATGGGCGATGGCGAATTGGAAGAAGGTCAGGTATGGGAAGCAGCTATGTATGCGGCCCATCATAAAATTGACAACCTAATTGCTACGGTAGATTTAAACGGCCAACAGATTGATGGCCCTACTGAAGAGGTAATGTCATTAGGCGATCTTAGAGCCAAATGGGAAGCATTCGGTTGGCATGTAATTGAGAGCAAAGGAAACGACATGGATAGCTTGGTTGCGAGCTTGGAAGAAGCTAGGTCATTGACTGGCCAAGGCAAACCAATCATGAACCTTATGCATACTGAAATGGGCTATGGAGTAGACTTTATGGTTGGTACTCACAAATGGCATGGCGTTGCTCCAAACGATGAGCAATTGGCCTCTGCCCTATCTCAATTGGAAGAAACTTTAGGCGATTACTAATTCAACATCATGGCAAAATTCACTTATACAAAAACACAAGACACTAGATCTGGCTTTGGTGCTGGTTTGGCAGAATTGGGCAGAACTAACCCTGATGTTGTAGCACTTTGTGCCGACTTAGTAGGCTCGCTTAAAATGCAAGACTTCATCAATGAAAATCCTGATAGATTCTTTCAGGTTGGTATTGCTGAAGCGAACATGATGGGCCTTGCAGCAGGTATGACTATCGGTGGAAAAATTCCATTCACTGGAACATTCGCCAACTTCTCTACAGGTAGAGTTTACGACCAAATCCGACAGTCTATCGCTTATTCTGGCAAAAACGTAAAAATTTGTGCTTCGCACGCTGGTCTTACACTAGGAGAAGATGGTGCTACACACCAAATTCTGGAAGACATTGGCATGATGAAGATGCTACCTCATATGACTGTTATTAATCCGTGCGATTATAATCAGACTAAGGCAGCTACTTTGGCTATTGCAGAACATGACGGACCGGTTTACCTTCGTTTTGGTAGACCAAAGGTGCCAATTTTCACTCCTGAAGATCAAAAGTTCAAGATTGGCAAAGCCCTTCACCTTATTGAAGGTTCTGACGTTACCATTTTCGCTACAGGTCATTTAGTTTGGGAGGCTATTTTAGCAGAAGAGGCTTTAGAAAAAGAAGGCATCAGTGCAGAAGTAATCAATATTCATACGATTAAACCTCTAGACGTAGAAGCTATTTTAAAGTCAGTAGCCAAAACCGGTTGTGTAGTAACAGCCGAGGAGCATCAAATGAATGGTGGCTTGGGAGACAGCGTAGCTCAAACCTTAGCACTTAACCATCCGGCACCACTAGAAATGGTGGCAGTGAACGACTCTTTTGGAGAAAGCGGTATTCCTGATGAATTGATGAAAAAGTATGGAATAGACGCTGAAAACATTGTAAAAGCAGCGAAAAGAGTGATAAAGAGAAAGTAATCTCACTAAATCACAGCAAAGCCCTGATTCACTAATCAGGGCTTTTTTTGTGCTTATCGAAGAAAAGGAACAGCTCATCGATAATCTCACCAATAAGTACTCGTTAAGAGCATCTTTGATTGAAAATACAGACATGGAGAAGAGAAGGGTACTTTTGGTAGAAGATGATTCATTATCGGTGAAGCTGTATGTGAAACTCTTGAGTAAATGGGGGTATGACGTAAGCTATGCTAACAACGGCATGCTAGCCCTAGAGATGCTTGAAGAGGAATCTTATGACTTATTGTTAACTGACAATCAACTACCATTGATGACAGGCAGCGAGCTGGTTGAAAAAGTGATGAAAACAAGGCCTACGCTTAAGACTCTTATTGTCACTGGTGACAGTGCTAGTTTATTTGCCTCTCTAACAAAGACCACTGTTCTCCGCAAACCAATAATCCCAGATTATCTGAAGTTCAGAATTAATCAAATACTTGTCAGCAATACCTAAGGATTGTAGTCAATTAAAAATATTGGTTCTCCACGATAATCAAATTCTCTAATTACTTTATGAGACTCTGGTAAATCACTAGCATAACACAAATAGAACCCTTCTTTAAAGTTATTCACCTGATTTAGCACAGATCCTCTCTCCCGCTCAAGATAAAAAACAACGGTAAGCGAGATTCTAACATCTCCCAACCTTCTTAATCGCTCACCTTTAGTTAGTTCTGCCAGTTCAATTCCTAAAGCTTTATCTCTTGCTGCTCCTGTAGTCTTCTCTCTAGATTGTGGTACAATAGCCGAAAAACCTAACCTTAGAACTACTAACAACCCAAGAATCACCAAGTAAGGCCTAACAAGCTGTCTACTCAAACAGACTATTAAGACTGCCAGTAGAAGCACCCCTACAATACTAATCACCCAAAGCCTATCAATTTCTTCTAAACCTCCTATAAAGGGAATTGCCGCAAAACCCAGAGTAAGTATTCCTAGTAAAATAAAGGCCGCATACTTCAAATATTTCTGCTTCCATGCCTTATCAGACTGTAGGTAAACGGCCATTAACACCACACAAGCAAATGGAAAAATTGGATAGACATACCTTGACCTGCCTTCGGTTGAAAACCAATAGATCAAAAAATTGAATATGAAAATAAGAAGGGCAAACCAGACCAACCTATTACCCTTTAACTCTCTGAGAGTCTTTTTAGAAAACAATAATGGCAGCACTAATGTGGCAGGTATCAGGTTTTTAAGGGTATCTAAAGGGAAAGAAATCAAGTGGTTTAACCACGCGACAATTCCACCCCCAGCGGCTTTATCTGCCGATTCTGAATACAGAGTATTCCACCAACCCGACACATCTTCATACTGACTATACTTGTAGAAATAGCTAAAAAGCAAGGCAGAGAAAACCAAAATACCTGAGAAATGAGCTAGAGATAAGAGCCTTTTAAAGTCCCTTTTCCAAATAAAATAGACCAATAAACTGATGGCTGTAAAGGGTAGTGAACTGAGTCCTTTGGTAAGAAAGCCAAGTGCTGTGAGCACGTACACAGTAATGAACAGCGTATAAAATCTTCCTTTTTCACCACAATGGAAAATCAGAAAAATAGAACTACTCGTGATGAGTGCATAAAACAAATCTATTTCTCCTAAAGCACTAAAGTAGACCAGAATATCTACACTCAACAAATAACTCAGCGCTACCAAAATAGCCGCTTGTTTAGTTAAATACTTCCTAGAGAATAAGTAAGTAACTCCACCTAGCAGAGTATGGCTCAGAACTGAAAAAAAACGAGTAGCAAATTCTGTTACTCCAAAAACCTTATACGCGGCAACAAGTGCCCAATTATAAAGAGGTGGTTTCCTAAAATAAAGATCTCCCGTTTGTGTTGGAACCCACAAGTTATCTTGAAGCATCATTTCTAGTGCAATAAGACCACGCCTTGGCTCTTCTAAAAACAAAGGGTAAATACCCAGTTGATAGAAAAACGCGAACATAAGCCCCCCAATTAAGAGCCATAAATAGTTCTTTTCAAACTTAGAAAACTCAGCTTCTGCCAGCATGCATCAAAACTAATAGATAAGCACAATTCAGTAAGCAGAACTTGATTAATTTCGCATATGGATTCAAAGGATGTGTTCATTAAACATGTAGCTCAGACCTCGCCTTTTCCGCTTAAAATTGAAGTTGAAAAAGCTGAGGGTACGTATATTTTCGATAAAGAAGGAAAAAAATACTTCGACCTCATCTCTGGAATTGCAGTGACTAATATTGGTCATCGGCATCCTAAAGTTGTAGCTGCCATCAAAGAGCAAGTAGATAAATACCTCCACGTGATGGCCTACGGAGAGTTTGTTCAAGACTCTCAGAATGGTTTGGCTAAGGAGTTGGCTAAGCTTCTTCCCTCAACTTTAGACTGTTGCTATTTTGTCAATAGTGGCACTGAAGCCATAGAAGGTGCGCTAAAACTAGCTAAAAGAGTAACAGAAAGAACGGAAATCATCTCGTGCCATAAATCATACCATGGAAGCACCCATGGCTCATTAAGTGTTTCAGGAAATGAAACCAAGAAGTACCGATACAGGCCTTTATTGCCAGATGTCAAGTTCATGCACTTTAACAAATTGGAAGACCTTGAGTTGGTTACGGAAAAAACAGCCGCGGTTTTAGTTGAACCTATTCAGGGAGATGCCGGGGTTAGAATAGGTTCTCAAGAATTCCTAGAAGCTCTTAGACTCAAATGCACAGAGACTGGCGCTCAATTGATCTTTGATGAAATTCAAACTGGAATAGGAAGAACAGGTAAAATGTTTGCCTTTGAGCATTACGGTGTTGTTCCTGATATTTTAGCCTTAGCCAAAGGACTTGGCGGTGGAATGCCTATCGGATCCTTTATTTCATCTCATGAGAAAATGAACCTGTTTACTCATGACCCCATCCTTGGCCATATCACAACTTTTGGAGGGCACCCTGTTGTTTGTGCATCAGCCTGGGCAAACCTAAAGGCTATTCAGGAAGAGAACATGCTAGAACATGTGGAACAAAAGGGACAATTACTAGAAGAAACCATTGCACACCCTGCTGTTAAAGAAATTAGGAGGAAAGGCTTAATGTTAGCAGTTGAGTTCGAAAACGCTGATCTTGTTCAAAAGATAGTCCATGCCTGTCTCGATAAGGGCATCATCACTTTCTGGTTTCTCTCTTGCCCTGAGAGCTTTAGACTAGCCCCTCCTATTAACATTTCGGATGAAGATATACTGGAAGCTGGTAAAAGGATAAAAGAGGCAATAATGGCTTCATGCTAAAACAAAAAGCCGCTATGAAATCACAGCGGCCTTTTATGTAATTGATCAGACTGTTTTCTTATTGATTAGGCCCTATGGCCATTCCGTAATCGCTTTGCCTTAAAATCTTCACCTTCTCAGAGCCCATTACTACATAGTCTACTCTGAATTTGGTCATATCCTCAATACTTCCGTAGCAGATGAGTAGCTGAGCTTCACAACCTATAGTTATGCATCTTTCTACTTCTCTATCTCGAATTGCGATATTGATAGGTTCAGCATCTGCTCTAGCTAATACAATCCCTGAATTACCTCTATCGATCTTCTTGAAAGGGTAAATATGGTATTGCCCTCCTAAGCGATCTACCTGAAATTTCCTCAGGTCTAGTTGATCTAACGCATCTTCAGCCAAAAGAGTAACGTAACCGTCTTTAACTCCTAAGGCGGCATTTTCAACTATTTCGCCATTGCCAAGGTGAACATTAGCTCCTAAGAGCAGTCTACCTTCGGTTGCCTCTTGATAATTAACCAATGGAGACTCCGCGCAAGACGAAGCAAATAACAGTAAGCTTAAAAGGATTGATAATTTACCTATCAGTTTCATTTTCTATCTTTTTACAAAAGCCAAAAGCTCTTATATCCGAGTATTTCCCAGAGTGTTAGAAAATGATAGGTGTTGTTGGTGCGTTAAGAAAAAGTTGTACTTTTCCTTAACACAAAGTTAACCAATCTTCTCAATAATCAAATTGCTGTTAGTGTAAATACAGATGTCAGCAGCAATTTTTAAGCTTTCTTCTACAATTTCTTTACTGTCAAGTTGAGAAGCATGCTTTGTTAAGGCTTGAGCTGCAGCTTGAGCGTACATACTACCTGAACCAATTGCCGCAATACCGTTATCTGGCTCCAATACATCTCCTGTTCCAGATAAAATCAGGATATCATCTTTATCTACCACAATTAACATTGACTCCAACTTTCTCAAGTAACGATCCATGCGCCAATCTTTGGCTAGCTCTATAGCGGCTCTTTTCATGTTACCGCCATATGAATTGAGCTTTTCATCAAACCGCTCTAACAACGTAAAAGCATCGGCTGTAGAGCCTGCAAAACCAGTTACAATCTTTCCATCTTGCAACTTTCTAATCTTCTTTACATTGCTTTTAGCAACCGTATTACCCATAGTAGCTTGGCCATCTGCTCCTATTGAAATGGAACCATTGTGCTTAACAGCCAAAACCGTAGTTGATTTTATTTTTGTCATTTTGATATGCTTATAAACAAATCGTCCCGCTAGAAGCGGGACGGAAAATTTTCAATTTAAACTAGAATCCTCACCGGGTCTTCCAACAAACTCTTAAAGGTTTGAAGGAATGCCGATCCTACCGCTCCATCTACTACACGGTGATCGCAAGACAAGGTTACCTTCATAATGTTTCCAACAGTAAGCTCTCCGTTTTTAACAATGGCAGTTTCCTTGATTCCACCTACAGCCATGATACAAGAATCTGGCGGGTTAATGATTGCTGTAAACTCTTCAATACCGAACATCCCTAGGTTTGAGATGGTAAAGGTATTACCCTGCATTTCTTCAGGTTGAAGTTTCTTGCTTTTGGCTTTACCTCCTAACTCTTTCACCTCTGCAGAAATATGCGAAAGTGGCTTGTTATCGGCAAACTTTACAACTGGCACCAACAGACCTTCGTCTACTGCTACTGCTACCCCCACATGTACGTGATGGTTAATTCTGATTTTATCGTCTAACCAAGAGGCATTCACCATCTTGTGTTGTCTTAATGAAACTGCAGCAGCTTTGATAACCATGTCATTGAATGAAATTTTCACCGGAGAAATCTCATTCATGCTCTTTCTTGCCTCTATAGCCTTATCCATATTTATTTCCATGGTAAGGTAGAAATGAGGAGCAGTAAACTTGCTTTGCGCCAATCGCTTAGCGATTGTTTTACGCATTTGGCTTACTCTCATTTCTTCAAAACTTTCCTCACCAACTACTTTAGGTAGCTCTATAGCAGGTGCAGACTTAGCAGATTCCTCTGCCTTTTCTGGTGCTGCAGCTTTCTGAGTTGGAGTAAAGTTCTCTATATCTCTTTTAATGATTCTACCACCATCGCCAGATCCTTTTACCTGACCAAGGTCAATACCTTTGTCTTCGGCTAACTTCTTAGCTAATGGTGAAGCTTTTACTCTTCCATTAGAATTTGAAGATTCAGCTGCTGGAGCAGCATTGGTAGCTGATGATGCTGATTCTGTTTTTTCCTGAGGTTCTTCAGCAGGCTCTTCAGCTTTTTCTTCCGAACTCCCACCTTGTTGGTCTGCTTTAATCAATGCCTCATAATCAGCACCTTCTTCACCAACAATAGCCAGAATACCATCAACCTTTACCGACTCGCCTTCTTTAGCACCTAAGTAAAGCACAGTTCCATCGTTGTAAGACTCATACTCCATAGTGGCCTTGTCTGTCTCAATCTCAGCCATTAGCTCACCAGACTCAACAGAATCTCCTACTTTCTTTAACCAAGAAGCGATAACACCTTCTTCCATGGTGTCGCTCATCTTTGGCATTCTTACAATCTCAGCATTAATGCTGCTAGTATCTATCTTCTCTGCTTTTTCTGCAGGAGCTGATTTTTCTTCTTTTGGGGCTTCCTCTTCCTTCTCTTCAGATGTAGATCCATTATCATTCAAGAGCGCCTTATAGTCTTCTCCTTCTTTACCAACAATAGCCAGAATTCCATCTACTGCTACTGCTTCTCCTTCTTCTGCTCCCAAGTACAGAACTGTACCATCATTGAATGACTCATAGTCCATGGTGGCCTTATCTGTTTCAATCTCAGCCATTAACTCTCCAGATTCTACTTGATCACCAACTTTTTTATGCCAAACAGCAATGACACCTTCTTCCATGGTGTCACTCATCTTCGGCATTCTTACGATTTCAGCCATATTACTTGTTCAAAATTTGAGCCCCAAAAATAGTTTTAAAACAATGTATATTCAAATTAAAGCACCTAGAATAAACGCCCCTTATACACTAGTTTAACCTGTACGTGCATTTATTTGTAAACAACATACAGAGTATTTGATTCAAAAGGCATTTTTACCGATCTTGGTTCAATTATTTGACCAATTAAATGCTTCCGAACTACTCCATTGCATCTGAGTCGCAACTCATAAAAGAACACTTTGGCATAGAAATTCCTGAGAACCACAAAGGGACCTATAACGCTCAACCTACTGACTTACTTCCAATTATTACCAGTGCAGACCCTGATGAACTCAGCTTTTTTCACTGGGGAATTCACCCTTCTTTTACTAAGAGTAAAGGCGTAAGTCAAAAACTGATTTTCGCTCCGGCCGAAGAAATTCTGAGCAAAGCATCACAAAGAAAAAGTATAAAACAACAAAGGTGCATTATACCTGCCGATAGCTTTTATTGCTGGAAGGATGTAGGGAAAAAAGAGCAAGTACCTTATAGATTTTATCTTCAGAACAATAGTCTTTTCAGCATTGCTGGCATTTGGGATACTTTTGAAACGGAAGAAGGTGAACAGGTAAACACTTTTATGATGCTCACTACTATGGCCAATAATGATGTGGCCGATGTGAGTAACAGAATGCCTGCTATTTTGAATGATGATTTGCTAGATGAGTGGCTAAATGAAGCCAATACCTCAGAGAGTATTTTAGAGTATGTAAAGCCTTTTAATGATGAACCATTAAAAAGCTATACGGTAAATCCTAAACTGGCCGATCCGAAGTTTAACAGTATTGATTTATGGGAAAAGGTACCGCCAGCCAATCAGTTTGGCAACTTGACTCTGTTTAATTAATCTGGCTGAACAAGGTCTACTTTAATATTTTCCAGCTTAATATCTGATACCAATTGCAATTGCTCAGTAACAAAGGCATAGTCTAGCTCTTGAGCTGGGAAATCTTTGTCTATAGTATAATTTCTATAGTCTTGAAATAAGATTCCTTCGACCTCTCTTTGATTATAGGCCTCTCTAAACCTTACACCTCCTCCATTAATATTAAAAGAGTAGGCCAAATAGTCCATAGTGAACTTCTCTTTATGAATCCAATAGACATAGGCATTTTCAAAGTCTTCCTTTTCACCTCCTCTTTCGCCATAGGTTATTTCAACCTTATAGTAAGGCTGACCCTTTATGTCTACCGAACGCATTAATTGCCTGTTCACAACAGGGTCGTTCAAATTAAAAGGTAAAAGCGCGAAGTAGATAACTGAGTTGGTTGATGAACGGTAGGTTCGAAGGTCTTCTCTGTTAAGCTGAATTTCCTTCTCATCTATCATTCGCTTGAATTTCTTGTTAGACCAAACATCCGTCACCCAACCATTGTCAGACTTGAAAGTACGTTCATAGACATATTCACCATCGCTAACCTTAGCTCTGTAGTGTCTGTTTCGGAAGTCAAATTGCACCTCCATGTTGTCATAGTTACTCCCTCCGTGCTTTTGCACAGCTTTTTCAATCACTTGATCTGCTGTTAACTCCGATTCTTGATGACCACAACTATATGCCGAGAGAATGGCTATTGCCAAAAAATAATAAATACCGCTCTTTTTCATTTCACTCGAACTACTTCCGAACTCTGATACGAATAAGTGTCTGTGATGTTTCTATTTTTCCAAATATCAATCTTACATCAATTTTTCGGGGTCAGCCAACTATTCATCAAAAATGTTAGTGATTACCTATTTTTCCGTCCATTCTTTAGGCGTAGAATTCTAACTAAAACATGTAAACATTCTGATTTGACTAAATTATGTAACTTGGAAGCCACCAAAAGGAAATTATCAGCTGAACTTCTGGTTTCAGCATGTACTCAAAGTAAACTCATCGCCTGTGAAAAAATCTAAAATTGTTGGGCTGGGGCACTACGTTCCAGAAAAGGTTGTCAAGAATAGTGACTTGGAGAAAATAATGGATACGAACAACGAGTGGATTGTTGAACGTACTGGAATAGAGGAAAGAAGATGGTTCGACCCTGAAAAAGATACTGTATCAAATATGGCAACCCGAGCAACACATGTTGCTTTGGAAAGAGCTGGTTTAGATGTGAAAGAAATAGACTTCATTGTTTTCGCTACCATTACTCCAGACTATTTCTTCCCAGGTTCGGGAGTATTACTTCAAAGAGAGCTCGGGCTTCAGGGTATTGGAGCCTTAGACATTAGAAATGCTTGCTCTGGCTTTATTTATGCACTTTCTATTGCCGACCAATTTATTAAAACTGGTATGTACAAAACCATACTTGTGGTTGGGGCCGAAATACAGTCATCTGCCTTAGACAAGTCTACCGAAGGGCGTTCTAGCTCCGTAATATTTGCCGATGGTGCTGGCGCAGCTATTCTTCAAGCCACAGATGAAGATAAAGGCGTTCTTTCTACTCACCTTCATGCCGATGGAGATTATGCAGAAGAATTATATGTTAAAGACCCGGGCTCTAGCAGAAAAGTCAGACTTTCTAAAGAATTGCTGGATGGTAAAAGTTTCAACCTAACTATGAACGGAAATGCTGTTTTCAAACATGCAGTGGTACGGTTTAGTGAAGTCATTAATGAGGCATTATCGCAGAACGGCCACACCCCAGAAGACATTGACTTATTAGTACCACACCAAGCGAACCTGAGAATTAGCAATTTTGTGCAAAAGCAGTTTAATCTGCCAGACAATAAGGTTTTCAACAACATAATGAAGTTTGGCAATACTACTGCAGCTTCAATTCCTATTGCCATGAGTGAAGCTTGGGAGCAAGGCAAAATCAAAGAAGGTGACTTGATTTGTTTAGCCGCTTTCGGTAGTGGATTCACTTGGGCTTCGGCACTGATTCGCTGGTAGTAATGCTCTCTGAAGAACATATTAACTTCTTGCAGTCCAAAGATTACTTTTTACTAAAGCAAGAAGTAGATAACCAACTCAATTCCATTCTTTACGCCCTACAGCAAAACATTTTAAATTGCTGGCAGAGCTGTGAGGAATGGAATTTACCAGTTGGCATATCTAAAACACCTGGTAAAATCATTAAAGGATACAACCACAACAACTTTCCCTATCAGGTTTTTGACTTCCCCTCTATCTTTGAGAAAAAGAACATCTTTACCTTTAGAGTAGTAGTTTGGTACGGCAACTTCTTTTCCATAAATCTGATTCTCACCAAGAAATTTAAAGACCTATATAAAAATAATCCTGAACGGTTTTTAGACTCTCAAACCCAACTTTTAAAGTCTGAAAACATCTGGGAAACAGACACTTCCTCACTCCAGAGCATTCCCATGCACATAGATTATATGAATGAAATTTCTGCCTATTTCGAAAAAAGCGAATCAATAAGACTCTTTAGAAGGTTTAACATGAACCAAATCAATGACATTCATCGTTTGACACTTGAATATTTTAATGATTGGTTTGCAAATTGAATTGGCTCAATATTTGTTAAAATTAGGCCGTTCTCAACCACCACAATTTATGCGGCAAATAAGAAGCACTTTCATATTCCTTTCTTTCTTAGTTCCATCACTCCTATTACAAGCTCAAGATAACTTCAATCTTATTTTTCCTTCTACCGACACTGAACTTGCCTATGAAGGCGCTTTCAAAGACGGCAAACGCAACGGATTATGGGTAGCATACAACGAAGACAGCTCCTACATTCATAGAGGAAACTATTATGAAGGAGTAAAAACAGGATATTGGAACGTTTTTGTAGACATGGTAGAAAGAGCCAGAGTCAGCTATAAAAACGACAGCCTAAATGGTACCTATTATTTATTCTACCCCAGCAGAGTAATAGCCGTAAAAGCCAATTTTGCTAGTGATCAGCTAAATGGAGATTGGGAATCATTTCGAGAAGATTCTTCTATGCTTGAGAAAGGCACATTCAAAAATGGAGTCAAAACTGGTACTTGGCAAGGTTTTTATAAAAATGGGGCCATTGAATTCATCTCAGACTATCATAATGGTCAGCTGCATGGTGGCTATGTTTCTTATGATGAATACGGGGATAAAACGGTAGAAACCTCCTACAAGAATGGCTTGCTAGATGGCTCATGGAGAAAGTTTGACTTCGATGGTTTTGTCATCGAAGAAGGTCAGTTCGTAAAAGGGGAAAGGGATGGAACCTGGGAATACAGCTATGGACCGAATATGAAGGCTGCGGTAGAATATTACATTGAAGGTAAAAAAACAGGCACTTGGGTAACCTATCATCCAAACGGAAGAAAAGCTTCCGAAATCACCTACAAAAACAATGAACCAGTTGGCACAGCCAAAAGCTGGCACCCCAATAGACAACTGGAGTCTATTACTCATTACAAGTTCGGTTTAGCCGATAGCCTTTATCAACAGTATTATAGTAATGGAGTTTTAACCATGGAAGGCCTTTTTGAGCTTGGCTTGAAAACTGGCCCTTGGAAGATTTTTCATGAAAACGGAATGATTTCAGAACTCGGAAGATATGCCAAAGACAAGAGAATAGGCAACTGGAAATCGTTCGACACGCAAGGCACCCTAATTGCCGAAGGGTCGTACCTAGAAGATAAAGAAGCGGGCCAGTGGTTTTACTACTACAACAATGGAAAACTGGAGTCTATAGGAAGCTTTGTAAAGGGAGAAAAAGATGGCTTATGGGGATATTTTCATAGAGATGGAGACGGTATGAAGGAAGAAAAATGGAACAATGGAAAACTTCTTTCTCTTACTGATTTTACGGATAACAATGGTGACACTCACTCTTCTGGTTCATTAAAAAATGGTAACGGCCTAGTAATTAACTATTATGCCGATGGTGAAGTATTCTCTCAAGGCGATTACGTGAATGGAATGCCTAATGGAAATTGGACTTTCTATGATGAAAAAGGTAGAAAAGTAACCTCTGGAACTTTAAAAGATGGTGTAAAAGAAGGCGCATGGCAAATCTTCAGTAGATATGGTCAAGTAATAGAGGTTGAGCTATATGAGAATGGAGAACTTACCCGTAGTAGCAGAAATGACTAAACAATAAGTCTTACCTTCTGTTCCTTAGTCATTATGGGATTATTTAAGAGAAAGTCTGAAAAAGAAAAGCTTCAAAGCAAATACGAAAAGCTCATTGCTGAGTCTTATAAGTTATCACACACCGACAGAAAAGCCAGCGATTTAAAGGCTGCAGAAGCTGATGAAATTTTAAGAAAGATAGAGTCGCTGAATTAATTTACCGATTTCAATCTCTGCAACAATTCCAAGAGTTTGTTTTTGATTAGCACAGATTCATTCCAGGGCAAAAAATGATTCTGCCCCTCTAGCATAATTAGTTCATGAGGTGCATTTACCGAAGCACTATCTGCAAATGGACCGTTACCAGGAGCAACCAAGTTGTCTTCAGTTCCTTGAATGGTAATGACATCAGCTTTTACATTTTTCCATAAAGGCAGCATCAACTCTAACTCCTCTTCCAGAAAAATCAATTCTTCGTTAGATATTCTAAAGATTTTAGGGACAATAGCACCTACAACTGGCCAACGCATTGGCACTCTAAACCAATCTTCTTCAGGCTCCAACTTTGGGTCTAAAGCAGGAGCTAACAAAACCAAGCCATCTACTAATTCTGGATAGTCCATAGCCATTCGCACTGCAATTGGCCCTCCCAAAGAGTGTCCAATCACTATGCGTGGAGCTGCCGCCACTTCAAGCATAGGTTTTAGTAATCTCCCCTGCTCTTCCAATGAGCGAATAGGTATTCCATAACTCGATTTACCAAAACCTGGCCTATCTGGGGCGTAAATCTGAGCACCGTTATAAAGAGTGCTATCAGCAAAATAATCTATGAATGCATCCCAAGCACCGGGTGTTCCATGAATGAATATGAAAGAACCACTATCAGCTCTATTCAACACTTTATAGTGCATCTGATAGCCGTCAACATCGTAGTAAGTACTTTCAGGTTTTACGGGCTTGTTGGCAAAATAAGCTTCCACCTCCCTTTCCGTTTTAGAGAAGCTAATGCAGCTACTTACAATTTGCGAAACCACAATAAAGCCAATAAAGATTACTAGACACCCGACTTTAACTTTCCTTTTCGCTTTCATAGTTATTCAACCTGATAAAAATAAAAAACCACTCCCAAACGGAAGTGGTTTTAAATATCGCTTCTGTCAGACAATTATCTTAAGAACAACATTTCTCTATACTTCAATAATGGCCAAGATTCATCATCTAGAATTCCTTCTAGCCTATCAACTGCATCTCTAATCACATCAAAGTATGTCCCCTTAATTTTATCGCAATAACCAATTGCTTTATCCCTAGAGTGCTCAAGGTTGTTAATCTCTCCTCTCACATCGTTCATAGCCTGAACATTGTTTTGGATGGTAACAATTTGGGCATTTACCTTTTCAAGGATCGATTTAATGTGGCTATTATCTAAACCAAATTCTGCTAAACCTCTTGCGTTTTGCATCAACTTATTCTGATACTGCACCGCGGCAGGAACAACTTGAGCCATTGCAATTTCAGAGATCAATCTGGCCTCAATCTGAATCTTCAAAATGTAATTCTCGAGCTGAATTTCATTTCTTGCTTCAAGCTCAATGGCAGACATAACGCCAAACTCCTCAAAAGTACTTTTTGCATCATCAGTAATGTAAGCATCAAGTGCTCTTGGAGTATCTTTCACATTAGGCAAGCCTCTTTGTTCGGCTTCATCGGCCCACTCTTGAGAGTAACCATCACCTTCGAACCTTACTCCTTTAGAAGCCTTAATATATTCTCTAAGCACATTAACAATGGCAATTTTCTTGTCTTCGCCTTTGTTAATTCTGTCAGAAACAACTTTGTAGAACTCCTTGAGCTGCTTAGCCATAATCAAGTTCAACACTGTCATTGGTTCTGCAACGTTTTGGTTAGAACCTACAGCCCTGAACTCAAACTTATTACCTGTAAACGCAAACGGGGAAGTTCTATTTCTATCAGTGTTATCCAGTATAATCTGAGGAATCTTATCGATACCCAGCTTCATATACATGTTATCACCCTTGTCTACCTTAATGTTACCGTTATTCTCCAACTCATCTAGAACTGCAGTAAGATCAGAACCAAGGAAAACAGACATAATTGCCGGAGGAGCCTCATTAGCACCAAGTCTATGGTCGTTACCAGCAGACGCAATACTAGCCCTTAGAAGACCAGCATTTTTATGGATGGCCATTACAGTATTTACCAAGAAAGTAAGGAACTGAAGGTTTTCACGTGCACTTGAACTTGGTTGGAAAACATTAACCCCGTTAGAAGCAATAAGTGACCAGTTGTTGTGCTTACCACTTCCATTTAGGCCAGCAAATGGCTTTTCATGGAACAGAATAGCCAAATCATGTCTTTCAGCAACTCTATTCATCACATCCATCATTAAAGAGTTGTGATCTGTAGCCACGTTGATATCTTCAAAGATTGGAGCCACCTCAAACTGAGCTGGAGCCACCTCATTGTGGCGTGTAGAAACAGGGATACCTAATTTTAAACACTCAATCTCAAAGTCTTTCATAAAGTTGTAAACCCTACTCGGAATAGCTCCAAAGTAGTGATCGTCTAACTGCTGACCTCTTGCAGGATGACGCCCGAATACGGTTCTCCCCGCCATCACCAAGTCAGGTCTTGCGTTGTACAATGCTCTGTCTACAACAAAATATTCTTGCTCACAACCCAAAGAAGCACTTACTCTGTTCACATTCCTATCGAACAATTGGCAAACCTTGGTTGCGGCCTTATCAACAGCCTCTACCGCTTTCAACAATGGAGCTTTGTAATCTAACGCCTCCCCTGTGTAAGAAACGAAGATGGTAGGAATACATAGCGTTCTACCCCAAATGAAGATTGGAGAACTTGGATCCCACGCGGTATATCCTCTAGCCTCGAAAGTTGAGCGAATACCTCCGTTAGGAAAAGAAGAGGCATCTGGTTCTTGTTGAATCAGCTCACTCCCTTTAAGAACCTCCACTTTTTTGTGGGCATCAAAGAAAGAGTCGTGTTTTTCTGCTGTAGCTCCAGTAAGTGGCTGAAACCAGTGCGTGTAGTGCGTAGTACCTTTAGAAATAGCCCAAGTTTTAACAGCCGATGCTATTTCGTTGGCAGTTTCTACATCTATCTTCTTACCTTTCTTTATGGCAGATTCTACTTTTTTGAAAGTATCGGGAGCAAGAGTAGCTTTCATTTTCTCCATGGTGAATACTTCATCCGCGAAGAAGTCAGAAATCTTGTCCGAAGGAGCAAAAACACGATCAGTTGTTCTTTGCTGAACGATGTTTAGGGCACGTTGGCGCTGATTCGACATATCTATTGATTTTTGTGTTTTAAAATTCGTCTCGAAATTAACATAATTACGTAATCCATGACGAACAACACTCAGAAAATTATCCGTTTTCGGAATGAAAACGTTTTCAAATTGAAAATTAGGTCTCGAAAACAACCTAAAACGAAATTTTAAACAAAATTGGATGAAATCGAATTCTACGGGAAATGAACTAAATTGCACTCATAATTCTTACCTTTGCACCCCGTTAAGGAAAGCATGAAGAAAGTTGCCTTTTATACACTAGGATGTAAACTGAATTTCTCTGAGACTTCAACTATCTCCAGACAGTTTGAAAACAGAGGCTTTCAGAAGGTGGAGTTTTCAGACACTCCAGACGTTTTCATCATTAATACTTGTTCGGTTACTGAAAATGCTGACAAGAAGTGTAAAAAGATTGTAAAAGAGGCTCAAAAGATCAATCCAGACGGGTTTGTAGCTATAATAGGATGTTACGCTCAGCTCAAGCCCAAAGAAATTTCAGAAATAGAAGGAGTTGATGCTGTATTAGGAGCAGCAGAAAAGTTCAGGCTATTAGACCTTCTCCCTACGTTTCAAAAGTCTGACGAAGCTCAAGTGCTTGCTTCAGAAATTAAAGAGGCTCGTGCATTTAACAATGCCTACTCTGTTAATGATAGAACCAGAACCTTTCTTAAAGTTCAAGACGGCTGTAATTACCATTGCGCTTTCTGTACTATTCCTTTGGCGAGAGGAAAGAGTAGAAGTGATAGCATAGCCAATATTATTAAGTCTGCAGAAGAAATTGCGGCTACCGATACCAAAGAAGTAGTTCTAACTGGTGTCAATATTGGCGATTTTGGTATTCAAGAGGGTAAACGCGTTGAAAAATTCGTAGACCTTGTCAAGGCGATAGATCAAGTGAATGGGATTGATAGAATAAGAATCTCATCTATAGAGCCCAATCTATTAACCAATGAAATAATTGAGTACACATTAACCTCCAATAGGTTTGTGCCTCACTTTCATATTCCGCTTCAATCTGGAAGCAACAAAATACTCAGGAAGATGCGCAGAAGATATCTTCGTGAGCTTTACGAAGACAGAGTTTCTAAAATCAAAAACATTATTCCAGACTCATGTATCGGAGTAGATGTGATTGTGGGCTTCCCTGGCGAAACAGAAGAAGACTTCTTAGACACCTACAACTTCTTGAATGAGCTGAATATATCTTACCTTCATGTTTTCACCTATTCTGAAAGAGCCAATACTGCCGCTCCAGACATGGAAGGAACGGTTCCTATGAAGGAGAGAAATAGAAGATCTAAAATGCTTCGCATTCTGTCAGAAAAGAAGAAGCGTCAGTTTTACGAAAGCCAACTTGGTTCTACTAGAACCGTACTTTTTGAAGATGACGTTCAAGATGGTATGATGCACGGTTTCACCGAAAACTATGTTCGTGTAGCTGCCAAATATGATCCACTTCTGATAAATGAGCTCAAAACTGTTCAACTCACTCATATTAATGACAATGGCGTAGTTGAAGTTGAAGAGCCAGAAATGGTTTTTGAAACTCATTAGATACCTTTCAATCTAAGTCTAAGTCCGGTTACCCGTATCTCTTTACAAGGCACATAGGTGAGCCGTATATGTTGATATGTCTAGCGCAGGTCACGTAATGGATTCTATAAAAAGGATGAAAGCCAACAGAGCGTTAACTACGCGAAGGGACGCTTTCAACATAAAAGAAGCCAATTCATTCAGACCTAAAGCTTCTTCCGAAATCAGAAAGTATAGATTTAAAGAAGCTACCCCTCAATACCTTAGAAAGCTAAAGGCACAACTTTCTACTGAAAAGAAAAGGGAGCTAATTAAGCAAATCATAGTCCTGATCATATCTATATCTCTTGGGATTATCATCTTCTTATAGCCTTCAAAAGCTTCTATTTTCGTTACTCAAGAATAATAAACGGCCCTCCTAAAAACTTGAGTAATTCTGTATCATTTTTTAGCTAAGGAACCTTTCCACTCGGGTGAGATTTAGTAATTTAGATGTCCAATTTTAGTTTTCCAGCAACCGATCGAACTAAGTCTCTATGTATCTGATATTTGATACCGAAACCACCGGTTTACCCCAAAATTACAATGCTCCGTTAACGGATTTTGAGAACTGGCCAAGGCTAGTGCAAATAGCATGGCAGTTACATGACATGAGGGGTAACTTGCTCGTTGCCAGAAACCTCATAGTTAAACCTGAGGGCTTCACCATTCCTTATAACTCGGTTCAAATTCATGGAATTACTACTGAACGAGCTTTAGAAGAAGGGAAAGACCTGAAAGAAGTGCTAGCCATGTTTGAAGAGGACATGAAAGGTGCCGAATTCGGTATTGGCCATAATATAGAGTTCGATTATAACATTGTAGGATCTGAATTCTTAAGAGCCGGACTAACCAATCCGCTGGAGCATTTAGAAGAGTTAGACACCAAATTAGTTTCTACTAATTATTGTGCAATTCCGGGAGGTAGAGGCGGTCAATTCAAGTGGCCTACCCTAACCGAACTTCATACTAAACTCTTCGGCAAGGCCTTCGCTGAGGCTCACGATGCCGCCTATGATGTAGACGCTACAGCACGATGTTTCTTCGGCCTAATCAAGGAAAGCGTTGTTCCTCCAGCAAAAGGAATAAAACTACACGAGGTTATTTATGAAGCCCCTGAGTTAGACGAAGCAAATTTTGCTAAAACAGACACTACTGGCCCCAAAATAGACCACAATAAAGTAGATAAAGAAGGGCTCACAGAGCTTAAAGAAGTACCATTTTCACACTTACACGTTCATTCACAGTTTTCCATCCTCCAGGCCGTATCGGATATCAATAGTTTAGTTGGGGCTGTAAAAGAAATGGGTATGCCTGCCGTGGCTCTTACTGACCATGGCAATATGATGGGAGCCTTTCATTTTGTAAGTGCCGCTTTAGCTGCAGACATCAAGCCTATTGTAGGTTGCGAATTCAATGTTTGTGCCGACCGATCTAATAAAAAAGTTCAAGACAATGGTTTTCAAACGGTTATTCTGGCTAAAAACAGAAACGGGTATCATAACCTTGTAAAGCTTTCATCTATTGCCTTTACAGAAGGCTTCTACTACGTACCAAGAATTGACAAGGACGACTTAATTAAGTATAAAGAAGACCTAATTATACTTACTGGTGGCCTTTGGGGCGAAGTTCCTTATAAGATTCTAAACGTTGGAGAAACGCAGGCAGAAGAAGCCTTTGCTTGGTGGAAAGAACAGTTCGGAGACGACTTCTATGCAGAAATAAACCGACACGGCATCCCTGAAGAAGACCATGTCAACTCCATTCTACTTCAACTTTGTAAAAAGTATGATGTAAAATATATAGCAGCCAACAACACTTACTACACCACCAAAGACCAATCTTCTGCTCACGATGTACTGCTTTGTGTAAAAGATGCCGAATCGGTCAATAAGCCGAAAAAGTACATAGGTAAGCGTGGTAGAGAGTTTAGGTATGGCTTCCCTAATGACGAGTTCTACATTAAGTCGGAAGACGAGATGAAGAAGCTCTTCTCCGATATTCCAGATGCCATTACCAATACCAATGAAATTGTTGAGAAGGTAGAATCATATCAATTAGCGAGAGATGTACTTCTTCCTAAATACGAGATTCCAGAAGAGTTTCAACACCCCGAAGACGATATTGACGGAGGCAAGAGAGGAGAAAACGCCTATCTACGACATCTAACTTATGTAGGTGCAGAAGCTCGATACGGAGAAATAACTGATGATATTAGAGAAAGGCTAGACTTTGAGCTTGCTACCATTGAAAGAACAGGTTACCCTGGCTACTTCCTCATTGTTCAAGATTTTACCAACAAAGCCAAAGAACTAGATGTATCCGTTGGCCCTGGCCGGGGTTCGGCTGCTGGTTCGGCCGTAGCCTATTGTATAGGAATTACTAACGTAGACCCAATTAAGTACGATCTCCTTTTTGAGCGTTTCCTAAACCCTGACAGGGTATCACTTCCCGATATTGATATTGATTTTGATGATGAAGGAAGACAAAGAGTAATTGATTATGTGATTGACAAATACGGCAAAAATCAAGTTGCTCAGATTATTACATACGGTACAATGGCGGCCAAGTCTTCTATCAGAGATACAGCCAGAGTGCTTGAACTCCCTCTTTCGGAAGCCGACCGAGTTGCAAAACTGGTTCCTGACACCAAACTGCGAAAACTCTTTGGGTGGTCTGAAAAAGACCTCCGCGACAACCTAAGGTCTGAACAGGTACCACTAGCACAAGAACTTAGAAAGATAGCCGAAGGCAACAACCTCGAAGCAAGAACGGTTAACCAAGCACGAGTAATTGAAGGCTCTGTTAGAAACACTGGTATACATGCTTGTGGAGTAATTATTACGCCTGACGACATCACCAAGTTTGCTCCTGTAGCCACCGCCAAGGACTCTGACATGTGGTGTACTCAGTTCGACAACTCGGTGGTAGAAAGTGCAGGTCTACTGAAAATGGACTTCTTGGGTCTGAAAACCCTTACCCTTATTAAGGATGCGGTTAAAAACGTAAAAGAGAAACATGATGTAGACCTAGTTCCTGATGACTTTCCACTAGATGACCAAAAGACTTATGAGCTCTTTCAGCGAGGAGAAACGGTAGGGATTTTCCAGTACGAATCTGCTGGCATGCAGAAGTACATGAAGGAGCTAAAACCTACGGAGTTTGCAGACCTTATTGCCATGAACGCCCTCTATCGCCCGGGGCCTCTTGAATACATCCCTTCCTTTATTCGAAGAAAACATGGTGATGAACCAATCACTTATGACTTGGCCGATATGGAAGAATATCTGGCTGAAACATACGGAATTACGGTATATCAAGAGCAGGTGATGCTTCTTTCGCAAAAGCTGGCCGACTTTACCAAAGGTGAGGCAGACGTTTTGCGTAAGGCCATGGGTAAAAAGCAGAGGGCTGTACTAGACAAAATGAAGCCTAAGTTTGTTGAGCAAGCTAAGGCCAAAGGGCACGATGAAAAGAAGCTTGAAAAAATCTGGCGCGACTGGGAGGCTTTTGCTTCTTACGCCTTCAATAAGTCGCACTCAACTTGCTATGCCTATGTAGCCTTCCAAACGGCATACCTTAAGGCTCACTACCCTGCTGAATACATGGCTTCTGTACTCAGCAACAACATGAACGACATTAAGCAGGTAACCTTCTTTATGGAAGAGTGCAAGCGAATGGGGGTTCCTGTACTCGGTCCAGATGTTAATGAATCGAACTATAAATTTACTGTAAACCAAAACGGAGAAATACGTTTTGGAATGGGGGCCATTAAAGGTGTAGGCGAAGCAGCTATTGAATCGATAGTGGCAGAAAGGAAAGAAAATGGGCCGTATAAGAACATTTTTGATTTTGCCGAACGCGTAAACCTAAGAGCGGTAAATAAGAAAAACTTTGAAGCCCTAGCGCAAGCAGGAGGCTTTGATTGCTTCGAATACCATAGAAGACAATACTTATGGGCAGAAGACAATGAGCAAACCCTAATTGAAAAGGTTATCAGATATGCCAATGCCATGCAGGCAGAGAAAGATGCTGCTCAGGTTTCATTGTTTGGCGGAGATAGTAATGTAGCCACTCCCCTACCTAAAGTTCCTGAGGTAGAAACCTTTAGTCAGATGGAAAAACTTAGGTTAGAGAAAGAGGTCATTGGCTTCTACGTTTCTGGCCATCCTCTCGACCAGTTTGAGATAGAATTAGAATCTTTCTGCAAACCAATTTCAGACATCAATAAATTCCCCAATCAAGATATTTCCATTGGTGGAATAGTCAACTCCGTTCGGAATGGGCAGACTAAAACTGGTAAACCCTTCGGTATACTAAACATTGAAGATTACAACGGGGCCACAGAGCTCTTCTTGATGGGTGAAAAATTCATCAATAATGCCGCCTACTTACGCCCAGGTGAGTTCTTATTCATCCGAGGAAAGGTTGAATTAAACTGGAGAAAAAAGAAGGAAATTCGAGACAACCCGGCTATTAACCCGAACCCTGAAGACTGGGAACTCCAGACTCAGACCATCTCACTACTTAGTGAGCTTCGAGAGAAAATGGGGAAAGGAGTTCATATAAGACTAAATGCAAGAATGGTCGATCAAGATTTAATCGATACCATTATGCAACTTACCGAAACCTACGAAGGAGAAACCATGTTGAAGATTGAGCTTTTTGACAGGGAAGAAAACATCAAGGTTGAACTTATCTCTAGAAAAGTGAAAATCGATCCAACTCGTGAGTTAATCAAAACCTTGAATAGCTGTACAGATGGTGCCAGATTAATTACTGCATAAGGCGTGTGTAATTGAGTAAGTTTCCGTTCGGAACTTTTTGATTACTTTTGATGTCTATTCGGTGTAGCTTAGCATAAGAAAATAACAAACTATATATAATGGGAAAAGCATTAGAAATAAACGATTCAAACTTCGAGGAAGTGGTGTTGAAGTCTGACAAGCCAGTTTTAGTGGATTTTTGGGCAGCGTGGTGTGGGCCTTGTAGAATGGTTGGTCCAGTGGTGGAAGAAATTGCAGATGAGTACGGTGATACTGCCGTTGTTGGTAAAATTGATGTAGACAACAACCAAGACATTGCCATCAAATATGGTATCAGATCTATTCCTGCTTTGCTTTTCTTCAAAGACGGTGAAGTAGTAGACAACGTAGTTGGAGCTGTTCCAAAAGGCGTTTTAACTAACAAACTCGATGCTCAAATTGGCACCGAGGCCTAAGCAATAAAGTAATTTGTATTTACTGAGACCCCAGCAATTGCTGGGGTTTCTTTTTATACCATTCTTACAACCTATGTACTTTTGATAGAGAACAAGGTCATTTTCGCTCCAGAAACTCCTATTATTGGGCAAGTAAATTGAAGCGAACTATTTTTTATGACTAGATTCTTATCCCTCCTCACCGTATCTCTTTTAACACTTGGCTCACTATATGGTCAAAAAAAGGACTTGAGATATAACCTCAACGATGACGGCAGTCAGTACATCAAAGCCACTTTTCTTAACCAGACCTGGGTTCGATGGACTCAAAATAACCCGGGCGCTTTGGTAGATGGTTATTTAGAAGACAACACTTTTGATATTGGCCTAAGAAGAACCAGAATTCAACTTTTTGGAAAAATATCTGATAGAGTATTTGTCTACACACAGTTCGGCACAAACAACCTTAGCTACATTGGCGAAAGAAAGCAGGGTCTGTTCTTTCACGATGCTATTGGAGAAATAGAATTGGCCTAAGACAAGCTTTCAGTTGGCACCGGGCTCACTGGCTGGGTGGGCTTTCTTAGGTACTCCTCTCCTTCAATAGGCAGCTTGCTTACTATGGATGCTCCACTTTATCAACAAGCAACTAACGATGTAAGCGATCAGTTTGTAAGAAAGTATAGTATCTATGCTAAAGGCAAATTAGGGAAGCTAGATTATAGAGTTGCCCTATCTAAACCCATGAGCATTTCAGCCTCGTCAGTCCAAAGTGCAGTTATCGGCCCTAATTCACTGTTTTCTAACGAACCAGCAAACCTCCAAACACAAGGATACTTCAAGTATGAATTTTTGGACTCAGAGTCTAACCTTACGCCTTATAATACAGGCTCATACTTAGGGTCTAAAAATGTCTTCAACATTGGTGCAGGCTTCATTTATCAGAAGGATGCCATGTGGCACACAGAGAACAACGGGGCTGATATTGTAAGAGAAAACTTAGCACTTTTTGGCGTAGATGTATTTTACGACCGTGTGCTTGACGCCTCTAAAAACACTGCCATTACAGCATATGCAGCAATCAGTTCGAACGATTATGGGAAAAACTATGTAAGAAACTTAGGGGTTATGAACCCTGCCAATGGTGGCGGAAGCTCATTTAATGGCTCAGGTAATTCTTTCCCTATCAATGGCACCGGTACACTTAGTTACTTTCAGTTGGGCTATCTATTGAAGAATAATTTACTCGGAGAAATGGGAACCCTCCAGCCCTATGTTGCCTCACAAATCGCTAGTTTGGATTTACTTAATGATACCATGACCATGTATGAATTTGGCATGAACTGGTTAATAAAGGGGCATGCTACCAAGGTCTCTTTAAACTACCAAAGTAGGCCTGTCTTCAACTTTAACAATACCAACGATTTAGTTTCTACAGATAGAAGAGGAATGACTGTTCTTCAACTGCAAGTATCTATATAATAAAACAAGAAAGAGGCTGCTTCAAAGCTTATTCCGTGCACGGTCTAAACTTTAAAGCAGCCTCTTCATTTTATAAAAGGCCTAGTCTTACCTAGCCATATTCCCTAAGAAAATCGCATTTAGGAATAGCTTATTGGTTCCGTACCACATACCTCTGAAGTTTGGGTTATCCGCGAATAGAATCACATTCCCTCTGCCCATTCCACTAGTAATTAAAGAGGCTGTTCCTCCTAGTGCCGCTAGGTTCTCTTTGTTGACATAGCCACTTAAGAGAGGATTATCCGCATACTTTACTACCGTATTGAAAGGACTGCTACTAGGAGCCATGAAAATGGAGTGGTTTCTGTAAACCGGCAATTCTCTACTGGTATATCCGAAAGCAAGTGGGTGAGTAATATCCACATCGGTCATGTACATTGAACCACCAATAGCATTTGACCCATAGAAGTCTCTAGACGTTACGTAGTCCATTCTTTCAGGCGTTTCTCGCTGAGGTCTATCTGCAAACTTTCCATTCACAAACTTGGAAGAAATAGCCCAGCTAGTAGCATTTCTGAGCGTAATCATAGTGCCTCCGTCTCTCACCCATTGTTTAATTCTATCTATAGTATTTTCTCCTAAAGATGAATAATAACCAGAAGGTAGAATCAGGGTATTGTAATCGCTCCAGTTAATTCGCCCAACATTATCAGTCCAGACTTTGGTAATAGGCATACCCACCTTAGAATCTAGCAAGTGCCACACTTCGCCAGCCTCATAACTGCTTGTTCCTGGACCAATAAGCATTAGCAGTTTAGGCTTTCTTATTGTCTGGAAGTTTCCACTCCCTAAATCTATTCCTGAAGTACTATAGCCTGTAGTGACAGGGTAAGCCAATATACCTGCTAACTCTGTTGCCTCATCTACATAGGCCCTCACCAATTCTGAACTAACCTCTTGTCTTCGAACCGGAATCATTAATGTACCGTATCCAAATTCTTGAACTCCTTTAGGAGTTTCTATGCTGAAAGGTTTGAATGCTGAATTAACATAAAGCCCTTTTTCTAGCAAGTAGTTAAGCGCTTTAGGGGCAAAATATTCATCCCATTCAATTAAATAAGCATATTCTGACTTACCTACGCTTTCGTAGCTACCTTTTAAATCGTCACGTTGGAGTTCTACTCCATTCAATTGATTCTTACCAACATATCTTTCATAAGGCATATTGTAGCTCAGTGCAGCTGTCCAAGCAGAGGCATCATAGAAAATACTATCATAGAAGGTGGTCACTTTCTCAAACATTGTTCTCACCATTCTGTATTGCTTCTGAGCGTTAGGAACATAGAATGCACTACCAGCTTTAAAGTTCTTATCACCCAAAGAGATATCTTCATTTAAGGCCAAAGTCTTGATTTTATGGCGAAGCAAAAGGTCTAAAAATGCCTCATTTCTACCGTTATCTGATGGGTCTCCAAAAACCCAGCCTCCACCAGCTTGAGCGCCTTCACTTTTAGCTGACTCAAAGTAATTTTCCATGTGAGCCAACAAGGTATTCTTCTCTGCTACAGCTGCCCTTACCGTGGCCATACTTGAGGTTAAATGATTCTTAATGGTAAAGGCAAAAGCTACTTTACCCATTCTTGAATCTTGCAAATGACCTCTAGAGCTCGCTTGTTCGAACACCAAACCTAATGCACCATGAATATCAGGATAGGTAGAACCATAGCCAGGATAACTATTGTCATAGCTTTCTTTGGTGAAATAGAGAGAACCAATTTCGTCTAGAGCTTCATGGAAATAGCCTGCAAAAAGATTATTCAACCCATCATAATTATCTCTCGGTACTACAGGATTCTCCGACCCAAAAGGTTTTGTGGGTTCAAAGAAGTAAGTAGAGTTGGTTCCCATTTCATGAAAATCTGTCACCACATTAGGATACCACTTGTGATAAAAATCAATTCTGGCCTGACTTTCTACATGAGCTAATGGTAGCCAGTCGCGATTCAAATCATACCAATAATGGTTTGTTCTACCACCAGGCCACATTTCGTTATGCTCTGCATCTGTAGGGTCCGAAACTAGAGGGTTAGCTTTGTACGCGTTTGCCCAAGTAGAATGTCTATCCCTTCCGTCTGGATTAAAGTTTGGGTCAATCATTATCACAGCTTCATCCAACGCGGTGGTTACCTCATTATGTAAGCCTGCTACATAATAGTAAGCCGCTAACAATGCCGCTTCAGAACTTGAAGGCTCATTACCGTGAACATTATACCCCAACAACACAACAGACTTATGATCTGCATAATCCCCAACGTGCTTATCTGGGTCTACCAATTGTAGGTGATCTTTTCTAATCGACTCAAGGTTTTCGATATTGCTAGGAGCAGACACAGTAAGCACCACTAGCTTACGGTGTTCGTAAGTTTCACCAATTATCTCAAACTTGGCTCTTTCAGATTTACTTGCCAGTTCTTTCATGTACCCTACTATGGCATCGTGCCGAGTATGGAGCGTTCCAATAGGGTAGCCTAAATACTCTTCGGGTGTAGGAATGTTCGGGTCAAAGCGAGAACCCTCGGGAAAAAAGTAATCAGATTGAGCAGTAGCTTGTGAGAGCATAAGCATCATCAGCAAGCCAGATAAGAGGTGTTTGAATTTCATAATTAGTAGTTATCGGTTGAACCGCTATTGGCACATTGTTTTCAGCAAGGAATTGGCCTTCTGAGGCAAAGTAAATTCACCAAATCACATCCTTATCAATCGTCTACATGTTTGATAGCGGGCATATTCTTGACTGTTAAGTTAAACAAATCAGGGCGATGATAATGACCAATTGGGTCGAAGTCTAACTTAGCTTGTGTAACACGGTCTAAATTGATTTCAGCGGTGATTATTCCCTCCTCATCCCATAGTGGCCCAGCAAGAACTTCACCTAAAGGATCTATAATCACCGAGCCTCCACGGCTCATTACTTCAGGCTGATCGGAAAGCGCTGCCTGAAGTTCTGCAGGATACATTGACTTTTGTACAAACTGATTGCTGGCTAGAACAAAACATCTACCTTCTAGTGCAATATGTTTCATGGTGGCTTGCCAGTTTTCTCTGGCATCGGCAGTGGGTGCTAAATATAGCTGAACCCCTTTCTGATACATGGCCATCCGGGCCATGGGCATGTAATTCTCCCAACAAATTAGGCCTCCAATATTTCCGTAGACGGTTTTAAAAGTGCTGAGTGTAGAACCATCGTCTTCACCCCAAATCACTCTCTCCTGACCGGTAGGTTTAGTTTTACGATGTTTCCCTATGAATTCACCATGAGGAGAAAAATAAAAGAGGCTACAATAAAGCGTACCAGAGATAGTATCTTTTTCATTGACGCCAATGACTAAGAATACTTGTGCCTTTTTAGCTAACTCAGCCAGTCTATTGCATGCTTGGTCTCCTTCAGCAACTGAAGAATCCCAATATTTCTGCCATAGTAACCTACCTTGATCGGTTCTACTCCCTACTACTGTTCCAAAGTTCAACCCCCTAGGGTAAACCGATAAAAAAGCTTCTGGAAAGAGTACTAACTTAGCACCTCTTTGGGCTGAGTCATTCACCAACGACTCAACCTTCTGAAGTGTGGTTTCTAGATCGAATAATACTGGTGCTGCCTGCACTACTGCTACTTGATAAGTACTCATACAGGAAGGTAAGCAGAATTATGGAACCTACTTCTTCTTAGCTAAAAGTCCGATTAACAAGGCTACTAAGCCAAGACCAATAGTGATATATGCATTGTCATTATCCTGTGCCGATGCCTCGGCAATTCCAATGTCTATAGATGCTTCTGGAGTCACTAACAAATACCCTCCATATCCTAAAAGGGCAACTCCAACAATAATTAAAATGGTTTTAATAAGGCTATTCATGGTTCAGTTTATGGTTAAAAAATCTACAGACATATAAACCAACCAATGTGGCATTTGTTCTTAATGGAAGGCAAGCCCACACAAGTAACCGTTTCAACAGCACTGATTCCGAAGAGATCAATAACTTTGCAGTAATGTCAGAATCGAAGACTGTAAGAATAAACAAATACCTCAGTGAGGTGGGCTATTGCTCTAGGCGTGCTGCCGACAAGCTTCTGGAACAAGGTAGAATTACCATTAACGGAAAAGTACCAGAATTAGGCACCAAAATAAGTGAAGGTGATGAAGTTAGGGTTGATGGAAAACTTATTTCTAACCCAGAAGAAGAGCATGTTTACATCGCTTTCAACAAACCTGTTGGCATAGTATGTACTACAGATACTCGGGTTGAAAAAGACAATATCATTGATTACATCAACCATGAAAAGCGGATTTTTCCAATAGGCCGATTAGACAAACCCAGTGAAGGCCTCATTCTGCTTACCAGTGATGGTGACATTGTAAATAAAATACTTCGAGCCCGCAACCATCATGAAAAGGAATACATAGTAGATGTGAATAAGCCCATCACTGATGAATTCATTAGAAGGATGAGTAATGGAGTACCTATTTTAGATCAGGTTACACGAAAATGTAAGGTTGAAAGAATCAGTAAGTTCAAGTTCAAGATTATTCTTACTCAAGGACTTAACCGTCAAATTAGACGTATGTGCGAGTATTTAGGCTACGAGGTTTATAAACTCAAGCGTGTTCGCATTATGAACATACACTTAGACTTGAAAGTAGGACAATGGCGAGACCTTACTCCAAAGGAGTTACAGCAGATCAATTCTATGGTAGAAAGCTCTGCTAAAACTCACGATTGAAATTAAAGCTTAGTAAAAGACCTCATTCAGAAACGTAATCATTCTATTTAACGGTTCAATAGCATCTTTCTCAAAGCTATTTCCTAAAAACTCGTTAGACCCAGAATCTAAATAAGCATGATTTCTGCCCTGATATAACCAGAATTGACCTGGCTGACCTTGTGCCTTCAGCTTGTCAAAATATGCTTTTACAGCTACAGGAGGCGTGGTTGAATCTTCACTACCAACATGAAAAAACTGAGGTGGTAATTGTCTTTCATCAGCAGAAGGAATAAGGTAAATGGGGCTTACGGCCCTGTACATTGCGGCATTATCTTCTACGTTAAACTTATTACCAAAAAGCCCTCTTGCCTTAGCTCCCCCCATTTGCCAAAAAAAGTTCGATTCCTTTTCAAAGCCACCTTGAGCAGCAGCTAGCATGTCAAAGGCTCCATAGCTTGGTATGGCAGCCTGTACCTTTAGGCCTTCATCTTCAGCTACTTGTTCTGCCGTTTTACCTGCCGGTAAATAGCTCGGGTTGAATCCATAAGGTTCTTGGGCGAATCCAGACGATTTAAGATTATGTCCAGCCAGAACAACCATTTCAGTCAAATGACCTCCAGCACTATCACCGGTAACGGCTACGCGATTTGGATCACCTCCATATTGCTCAATGTGGTCTTTAACCCATAGTACCGCACCAAATACATCTTCTACAATTTCATTAATGGTAACTGTATTGTTCTGATCACCAAGAAGTCTATAGTTAATGTTGGCCACTACATATTCGGCATTACCAGAGACATATTCCGACATCTGATTCATGATTGAATTATCGTTAATAAGCCATCCGCCTCCATGAATTATAATTAGAACAGGATAACTATTTCTACCCGTTTGAGGAGTATAGATATCCATAGTAAGGTCAAAACCCTCAGGAGAAGCAAACACTACATCCTTATTTACTTCTACCTGATGTTTCTGTGGTGTTTGCCCCATTAACGAGACAGTATTGGCCATTACGGCACAAATCACCAGAATAATATAAGCGCGTTTCATATAATTTTCTTAGTGTCAATAAGACACTAAGATATAATACATTTGATTAACTTTGGAATCAGTTCCTAATTTTCTGAATGGCTAACCTAAACACTGACCTCCTAACTCCTTCTGTAGCAATTGATTGTGTGGTTTTCGGGTTTCATGAAAACGAACTCAAGGTATTGTTGCTAAAGCTCAAGAATATAGATTTATGGGCCTTGCCTGGAGGTTTTGTTCATAAGCATGTAGATATAGAAACGGAGGCTCACAATGCTCTAGAGCTTCGGACAGGCTTAGACAATATTTTTCTGAAGCAGTTTCACACCTTCGGATCAATTGAGCGCAATGACACTGATCACAATAAAATGTTGGTAGACAAAAAAGTTATACCAGAAGAATGGTTTCCTTGGTTTAACCAGCGATTTATTTCCATTGGTTTTTACGCATTGGTTGAATACTCTCAAGTGAAGGAACCTATTCCCGGGCCAATATCTGAGGCATGCGAGTGGTGCTCAGTCAATGACCTCCCTCCCCTTATGTTAGATCATGAACATATTCTTACCGTAGCTCATGAAACACTTAAAAAAGAACTCAACAACCAACCTATTGGTCTAAACTTACTTCCAAAACGATTCACTATACCAGAATTACAGTCGTTATACGAAACCATTTTGGGCAAAAAATTAGACAGGCGAAACTTCAGAAGAAAGGTGATGAGCTTTGGTATTTTGGTCTGTACCAATGAAAGAAGAACTGGTGTGGCACACAAAGCTCCTTTACTCTATGAATTTGATGAGGCCAGTTACATCAAAGCTAATGAAGCTGGCTTAAGTAGCGGTTGGTAGTCTTTTAACTTTAATCGTTAACTTTTACCCTTATGAAAATCTGGATTGTACTTCTTAGAGGCATTAATGTTGGTGGCTACCACATAGTACCCATGAAAGAACTGAGACAACTCTTAGAAAATAATGGTTTTGAAAAAGTGGCTACGTACATTCAAAGCGGAAATATTGTTTGTAGCTACCCAACTAACCCAAGTCACAAAATAAGTACTCTAATAGAGCAAAAGTTTGGATTTAAACCTTCTATTTTCGCTTTAACAGTTGAGAACCTAATGTCGGTAATTGAAAACAATCCCTACCCGGGAGATGGAGGTAAAATGGTACATTTCTTCTTTTTTCATAGTTCTCCTTCATCTGTCGACTATAATACACTAGATGATGTAAAGGCCAAAAACGAGCATTACCAGTTGATTGATAATGTACTCTACCTACATGCTCCAGACGGCATTGGCCGATCTAAAATGGTTGACAAAATCCCAAAAGCCTTCGCAAAGGCAGAAATGACAGCCCGAAACCTAAATACAATCAATAAGCTGGCCGAAATGGTGGAAGAATAAGCCTCATGGCTAAGATCACCTGCTAGAATTTCATAATTGATGTCTTCCATATAGCTGCAATCTCTACTAACTCAACTCTTATAGCCCACCATAAGAGACTATGCAAAATGGGAAGAACAGAAGACTATACAGGTTATACAATAGACCAAATCATTCCATAAAAGACAACATACGTCTGATCGGTTAGATCTGAAACATAGCGTTGCATCCTCCATTCTCTTATACAGTCCGAACTTTTGCCTTTACACTAACCTGAATTAGAGATTCTAAGGCAATCCTTAAACCTGTTTGACGCAGCGGTAATAAGCTATATGATACTACTTTTTTATAAGTCATCTCTCTCTTAAGAGTTCCATAAAAGCAACGTGCACCTTGGTTTCAAGGTGCACGTTGCTTATTTATGACTGTATGGTAATATTTTATCTAACTCCTGCTGGCCGCTCCTCTGATCAATGAAATCACTAGAAGTACAAGGAATACGAAGAAGACAATTTTGGCAATTGATGCCGCACCTGCCGCAATTCCTCCGAATCCTAAAATGGCTGCGATTACTGCTATAATTAAGAAGGTTAATGTCCAACGTAACATGATGATAAATTTTTGGTTAATAATAATTTCATCTGATAATGAGAAAGAACCGTTCCATGAAAACCAGAAATACACAACACACTGATTAACAGTTAATTAAAAACAAACAGATTGAACTAAAAAATACTGAATTGAGAAAAACACTCTCAATTAGAAAAAAATCTGGTCAGAACATGAATATTCTTAACTGGATGAACGCATTACTCTACTAAACACAGAGTCAATCGATAGGCAAAATACCTATAACTACCTAACAGTCAATATTTAACGATTACATAATTTACGTTTTCATTGAATGAGAGGAGAAAAATATCTACTTTCATCGTACTCAACCTGTGAATTATGAACAATCAGACTGTCAGACAATTCACACACATAATTTTGGCCAGTCAGCTAGTTGTTTTCAGCGTCTTATATTGGAACTCCCTTGAGCGCGGAAAAACCCTTGAAGACTTACTACCTAAGGAGATACAAGAAGTAGCCTTCAATGAAGAGCTTATGCAGTTCATGTCGACTAGGCCTAATGCCGTGGCCCAAGAGGCTGAAAACGGATCACCAAATACGTATCTGGAGCCTATGCATTCTGAGGATATTACCTCCATCATTTATTATTTTGATGCAGAACAACCCAGAATGCCTCTTTATGAAGTAGTAGTAAACTTTAAAGATGAGGTTTCTATGGAATTACATGCCAATATACTTTTAGGATCATCTAACCATACTGGAAAAGACGGTCACTCTAAAGAGTGGACCTTCGACTTGAACGGAGGGCATATACTCCATTGTTCAACTTTTGAGAATAAGATAGTATACAAAATGCTAATCTCGAACACCGAGAGAAATGCATCTAAAAGCAAACAATAGTTTAGATAACCAGCATTGTCACCAGAAAGAGAATTAACCTGTAAAAGGTAAAAATCACAAAAAATGAAAGGATGATGAAGCTCATCCTTAACAGATGATGCCACCACTTTCGACTGAACATACTAAGCGTTTTCCATAAGTATACAGCTGAAAAAAGTAATGTTCCACCTGACAGAAACCATTCTGAGAAAACAACCTGGCTAATTGCCCCAAAGGAGAAAAACCTAGAGTGAATGAGTATGAGCAGCGAAGATGGCAGGATGAACATAATAATGTAAGCCGACCAAAATTGCAGTGCCACATTAAATGCATCGGAGAGATACATTTGCCGAAAGAACACCCCATAGATTGACAGCCCCAACAACAGGACTAGCAAGATGAGTAAGAGCTTGCTTACCTCAGTAGTTTTCTGATCATAGACTACCTCTAATGTCTCAAAGCTTTCGCCTGTAACCGACATGTAACGATCTACGATTCTTTCTACCAAAACACTATACACCTGCTCATTAGCTTGAATGCGAAGAGGTGTTTTGAAAGTCTGTAAGCCAGGTATTAAGAAATATAGCAGGTTGGCAATTAAAAACAGGTTGGCCATCTTCAAATATGGCTTTCTAATACCTTCCTGATAATTGTTAGACAACCGTGCAGGATGAGCCATCATGGATATGATAGTTCTTATTACTTTACCATCTAACTGAGTGACCTGAGAAAGAGTATCCTTGAACCAGTAGCTGACAGACCTGTCTTGGATAGTAAGCCTCTTTTCACCACATAAGTGACAATAAGAACCTTTTAGAGGTGCTCCACAATTCTTACAGCAACTGTTTCCTGTCATTGAAGTTAGTTCAACCTAACCTTCAATTTACTACTTATTAGTTAATAAAGTATAGCATCAGAATAGTTGAAAAGTAAGAAGCTATCTTACCTTCCAAACTTACCTTTTAAGGCTGCTAACTTAGCCGCCATATCGGTCTCAGGCTCTCGTTGCCTTTTAGGTTTAGCGCTTTTTTTAGCCTGTGGTTTAGCTTCACCTTTCATAGATAAAGAGATGCGCTTTCTGGCTACGTCTACCTCAGTAACAGTAACCATTACCTTTTGCTGCACTGCTACCACATCTGCTGGGTTACTGATATAATGATCGGCCAATTGGCTAATATGTACCAACCCATCTTGATGCACTCCAACATCTACAAATGCACCAAAATTGGTCACATTAGTAACAATGCCCGGAATTTTCATGCCTATTCTCAGGTCTTCAATATGATTTACGCCCTCAGCGAAGCTAAATGCTTCAAATTTGTCTCGTGGGTCACGGCCTGGTTTAGCTAGTTCAGCCAGAATGTCTTTAAGAGTAGGTAAGCCAATAGTATCGGTCACATATTGCTTAAGGTCTATCTTTGCTCTTAGTGATGCATCTCTGATAAGGTCTTTAACCTCACAATTAAGGTCTTTAGCCATTTTCTTAACTAGGCTATACGCTTCAGGGTGAACAGCACTATCGTCTAATGGATTTGCTGCTCCTTTAATTCGCAAGAAACCAGCTGCTTGCTCAAATGCCTTTTCTCCTAGACGTTGAACATTCTTAATAGCTGCCCTATTGGTAAAAGGACCATTTTGATTTCTGTACTCCACTATATTCTTAGCCAATTGAGGCCCTAGACCAGCTACATAGGTGAGTAATTGCTCTGAAGCAGTATTGACCTCTACTCCAACGGCATTCACACAACTCATCACCACATCATCTAAAGAGTGCTTTAACGCAGACTGATCTACATCGTGCTGATACTGCCCTACGCCAATCGATTTAGGGTCTATTTTCACGAGTTCAGCAAGTGGATCCATCAATCTTCTGCCAATGGACACGGCCCCACGAACTGTTACGTCTTGATCTGGGAATTCATTTCTGGCAATTTCAGAAGCAGAGTAAATAGAAGCTCCGCTTTCATTGACCATCACAATTGTTACCGAAGAAGGTAAGCCTAAATTTCGAACGAAATCTTCCGTTTCTCTACTGGCCGTTCCGTTACCTATAGCAATTGCTTCAATATTATGTTTATCAACCAAATGTTTGATAACTGCTCCTGACTCTGCTACTTTCTTCTGAGGTTCGTTAGGGAAGATAGCCTCAAACTGTAGCAGCTTACCTTGAGCATCTAGACACACTACTTTACAGCCAGTTCTAAAACCAGGGTCAATTGCCAAGACTCTTTTACTTCCCAGTGGTGCCGCCATGAGGAGCTTATGCAGGTTCTTAGCGAATACATCTATTGCTTCTTCATCAGCTTTCTTTTTAGAAAGCATTCGCATCTCCGTTTCCATTGAAGTGCTCAACAATCTTTTGTAAGCATCTCTTATTGCCAACTTCACTTGTTCAGCTGCTGCGTTATTAGCAGTTATAAACTGCCGCTCCAATATGCCGATGGCTTCTTCTTCTGGAGGCAAAACATCGAGCATAAGGAAAAGCTCCGACTCTCCCCTGCGCATAGCCAAAACTCTATGCGATGGCGCATCTTTCAAGGCTTCTTCCCACTCAAAATAGTCCTTATATTTCTGACCTTCTTCTTCTTTACCAGTGTAAACCTTAGACTTAATTGTAGCATGTTGCTGAAAATACTTTCTCATCTTTTCACGAGCCTCAGCATTCTCATTTACCGTTTCAGCAATAATATCCCGAGCACCTTTTAAGGCCTCATCGGCATTAGCCACACCTTTTTCCTCATTAATATATTTAGAGGCTTCAGCTTCTACATCTAAACTAGACTGCTCTAATATGCATGTAGCCAATGGCTCTAAACCTTTTTCTCGAGCCATTGAAGCCTTAGTCTTTCTCTTAGGCTTATAGGGCAAATAAATATCTTCTAAAACCGACATGGTTTCTGCCGATTTTATTTTGGACTCAAGTTCATCTGTTAGTTTGTCTTGCTCTTCTATAGACTTAAGTATTGCATCTCTTCTTTTATCTAGCTCTTTAAGTTGTTGCAGCCTATCTCTGACAGCAGCAATTTGTACTTCATCTAAACTACCTGTTAACTCTTTTCTATATCGGGCAATGAATGGGACTGTTCCACCTTCTTCCAATAGTTTAATTGTTGCGTCTACTTGCTTATTTGCAACCGAAAGTTCTTGAGCTATAAGTTGAGAATACATCATAGGTAAAATTTTGAGCGGGCACAAAACTAAGGAAAGATGATTGTTCAAAAAGTAATTAATTTAGAAATGAAGAACATTTCTTATCCGCTTAACGATTATAAGAGCATGGCAAAATTCTATGAATCTCTAACACCTCAACAAATCGAATTCATTCAAAATCAAAAAGTGTTCTTTACCGGCACGGCTGCTGCATCAGGCAGGGTTAATATTTCGCCAAAGGGCTTAGATTCGCTCAGGGTTATCTCACCTAGCAAAGTAGTATGGTTAAACCTGACTGGCAGTGGAAATGAGACGGCTGCACATTTGAAAGAGGTAAACCGAATGACCATAATGTTCTGTGCTTTTGAAGGAAAACCATTGATATTAAGGCTTTTCGGAACCGCCAAAACCATACATCGACAAGATGCAGAATGGGATGATCTTTACGCTCTGTTCCCAAAAGACAGTGGCGCCAGAAATATTTTTGAAGTAGAGTTAGATTCTGTTCAAACCTCATGTGGTTTCGCAGTTCCATTAATGGACTTCAAGGAAGAAAGACCAATACTTAAAGAGTGGGCAAAGCAAAAGGGTGAAGATGGAATTAGAAGTTATTGGGAAGAAAAGAACCAAGTAAGCATTGACGGCTTGCCCACTGGTATTTTTGAATAATTTGGTTTTTTAGTTGATTCCATCATAAAGTTTTTTTTTTTGTCATTCAATTATTCTAAGTTGTTTAAGTAAAAAAGAAACGTATAAGACGAATGAATATCAAGAAGATAAAGTAAAAGCGTTTCGGTGTTCTTTTAGTATCCAGTATAAGACGGATAGCGAAAGTTTCGGTGGTTCTTCAAGGACTTTTTATTAATAGTAAGGGAAGAAAACCAACCTTACATATAACTATGACATGGAATCAATTGGCTTTCTAATTCAAAAATATTTGATTCTATTCCTCATTATTGGTATCGAGTTTTATTTATGTGACACTAACTCACTTGATTTTGGATTCACTCTTACCAACTGGACCGGTATCCAAAGCGCGTCCTTAAAAATCCGAAATGGATAAGAAATGTCTTTTCAGGAAGTGAATTTGTAATTATAGGGTCAGATGGACTGAATTTGCTAAAGAACAGTATCCTCCAAGTACTTAAGCCTAAATGATGGCTATATTAGTACTACTAGAAATAACACAATTGACACATCAACTAATCTAACTATTTTAATTGGCACAGTATACCAACCGATCAGATCAGATGGCTTGATTGGTATCAACATTACATCTAATACCCGTATACAAATCGACCAGCTTAGAACATGTAATTTTCGACAATAAGCTTATCTCTACATCAAAGCAAAGCGAAAAGCCCCCTCTCCAGGGGCCTTTCAGGTTGACACTACATAAAACACAATAAATCAACATGACTTTATTGAGGAATTATTTCTTTAAATCATTCTGCCTGTTCAATTAGCTTCTTGTTTTCTTCAACCTGCCAATTAAACCTGGATGAACTTAGTTTTCTAACTAATTGAACCAGTGCTACTGTACCCAGTAAAATACACCCAGAGGTGGCCGAGACCTCTGGTCTGGCAAAAAATTCACCACTAGATAGTATACCTAATATCATTAACGTTGAAATGGGCAATGATAACGCCAAAACCAAAATGGCATATTCAGTATCAAAAGTCTTTGATGAATTTTTCTCGCGCTTGCTGAACACAGACAAATGAGCAAAAGGCCAAAAGCTGCAAGAGCTTAACGGAAAAACCATCATGAGGAGGATGGTACTGGTATCCTGAACTTCTAGCAATAGAACCAAACCTGTACTTATCAATAGAGTAACTCCCGCTCTGAGCAAAAGAATATTCAAAATAGCCCAAAGACTTTCCTTTTTAAGCTTAACTGCTAAACCTATAAAGAACAGGACAAGTGGAGTCATAATGAGACTTAACCTACTGAAAGTATCTCCGATGAATACTGGTAGACTATCAAAGTTAAACCCTAATGACAACAGAGCCATAGCTATTATAATTACGAGATTGATAGGCTCCCTTACTAAAGACATAAGCAGCTCCTTGATCTTCCCTTTGGAACTTGTTTTAGCCAAAAGATGAATGCTATAAAACATATTCATCGCCATTACATAGAGAAAAATAAGTACAAAGAACTTATTGCCAACATCGGCCAAGGCAGCATCCGCAAGACTCTTCTCTCCCAGGTATTCAAGTATGAATGGAAAACAAGATAGACCAGGTGCCAAAGAAGGCAACAACAACCTTAAGGTTCTTCCTTTCGCTGAATCATTATCCACACCTACCACTTTAAGTAGCGGTGGTGTAATGAAGTATATAACAAAGTTAAAGGCTAGAGCCAGTATGGGGAAGACAAGCATGCTTGCACTCATTTCAACCCCCATTAAAGCCACAAAAATTGTTGATGGTAAGGCTATTGTTAATATGAATGACTTGATACCATTTACCTGCTCTTTGCTATTAAACTTACTCTTCAGTAAAAAGCCTAAGAGAATGAATGATAAAAAAGTGAAAGTCTTTTGTAAAGCTGGATCCATTTATCTGCTAGGCTATTAATTACTCCATTACTTTACCCAAGGCCGAAGTAAACATTTGCATCTCCTCCATTGTTCCCATACTAACTCTACACCAGGTTTTATCGTAGATCTCAAACGATCTAACACCAATACCTTGCTCAGACATTTTAGTTAAGAATGCTTTCCCTTCCATTGTCTCTTGAGGAAAAATCATGAAGCTCGTGTACGATGGGACGGGACTGAAACCCATGGTTTTCAGGGTCGATGCAGTGTACTCTCTTGCCTGTTTATTCAGATTTTTAGACTTGGCTTGAAAAGCTGTATCATCCATACTAGCTATGGCAGCATAAATTGAGGTATTGGTGATTCCCATACCGCCTCTTGTAATCTTTTGAATAGACTTTAGTGTCTCCGGCAAAGCAGCAACATAGCCAACTCTCAGACCTGCCATTCCATGAATTTTTGAAAAAGTTCTAGCGACAATGACATTCTTACCTTCATTAAGAAGTGACACCATACTTTTACCATTTTCCCCTTCAACAAAATCAAGATATGCTTCATCTATAAACACAGGCACTTTTTCAGAAACCCTCGAGCAGAAATCATAAAGCTCTTTATATCCTGTAATTGTACCGGTTGGGTTATTTGGATTACAGATATAAACCAATTTTGTGTCACTACTGATCGCTGCCTCCATAGCGTCTAAGTCGTGAGACCAGTCTTCTTTTAAGGGAACTCCCTTCCATTCAGCACCGACAGATCTCGCTACATTCATTAGCGACATATAAGAAGGGTCTGCAGATAGAACAGTACCTCCATTCATAAAAAGGACCAGTGCAAATTTCTCTAGCAAGTCAGAAGAACCAGGCCCCATCATGAGGTACTCTTTAGGAACACCTTCTTTTTCTGATATTTTGTCCATCAAAACGGAAAGTTGACCCCAGCCGTACCTATTACCTCCGACAGCAGCAGCTTTGAGAGCCTCTACAGCCTTGGGCGAAGGGCCATAAGGGTTCTCATTGGCATTCAGCTTTGCCACAATTTCTGTCGCTAATGGTACGGTATGTTCTTTAAACAGAGGTGTATATACTATTCTCTCAGCATTATCAATCAACAATGAGTTTCTTGATTCTCCCCAGCTAAGTTGAGGTAGTATGGTAGCACCACCTATGGATAGCAAACCGGTTTTTAACCATTTTCTTCTGTTTAATGAATGTGACATGATGTACTAGTTTTAGTTTGAGTTGATTCAAGGCTTATATTAAACTCAAGTTAACTAGTAAACACCTCATTTCAATACATTTCTGTACTTATATACATATTTGGTTAAAATTTAAACTGAAAACGTATGCATTTATGATTATTGGGTAAATAATGGTTCAATTTTAAACCAATTCTCCTTATAAAACAGTTATCAACCAACAGAAGACCTTACCAAACATCAATTTCAAAAATTATTAAGCTCATCTCGACACAAATACCCCCGCACTATCCGGCAAAACTTATGGACATAAAAAAAGCCCCGCAAATGCGAGGCTTTCAATATCTATAAGGTGTAAATCTATTAGATAGAGATACCCATAAAACTCATAAAGGCAATACCCATAAGTCCGGTAATAAACATTGTAATACCTAGACCTTTGAGTCCATCAGGAACATTCGAGTACTTAAGCTTTTCTCTAATTGCAGCAAGAGCAACAATAGCCAAGAAGAAACCAATACCTGAACCGAATCCAAACACAGTAGCTTCACCAATGCTATAGTCTCTTTGAGCCATGAAAAGGGATGATCCTAAAATAGCACAGTTTACAGCGATTAGCGGAAGGAAGATACCTAGTGAACCGTAAAGTGAAGGAGAAAACTTCTCGATAGTCATCTCTACTAGCTGTACCATAGCCGCAATAATTGCGATAAACATGATAAAGCGTAAGAACGAAAGATCGATAGTTGCGAAGTCAGCACCTAACCAAGCTAAAGCACCTTCTTTCAATACAAACTCATTTAGCAACCAGTTCATCGGTACTGTCATACCCAATACGAATACTACAGCTAAACCAAGACCGAAAGCAGTTGATACCTTTTTCGATACCGCTAGAAAAGAACACATACCTAAGAAGTAGGCGAAAACCATGTTCTCAATAAAGATCGACTTAATACCTAAATTCAATAAATCCATGATTTTCTAATTTTAGTGTTCTACGTAACCAGTTTTAGTTCTCTGAACCCAGATAATGAAACCAAGAACAACGAATGCTCCAACTGGTGACACCATCAAACCATTAGTCGCAAAGTTCTCAATTCCGATTGCCTCGAATACAGGGTATCCGAATACATTACCAGAACCCCAGATTTCTCTAAAGAAGGCAACTGCTAGGATAATCCACGAGTAACCCAAGCCTGAACCTAAACCATCTAATACTGAATCATAAGGCTTATTACCTAAAGCAAAAGCTTCAAGTCTACCCATTACAATACAGTTGGTAATAATCAGTCCGATAAATACGGAAAGCTCTTTGTACATATCAAAAGCATACGCTTTCAACACCTCATTAACCAAGGTTACCAAGGTTGCTACTACCGCCAGCTGTACGATAATACGTACCCTTGAAGGAATAGCTGTTCTCATCAATGAAATGATGAGGTTTGAAAATATCAATACAAAGATTACCGACAAAGCCATTACCAAAGTAGGCTTCATTTGAGTGGTAACCGCAAGTGCAGAACAGATACCTAATACCTGAATGGTAATAGGGTTATCATCATTCAGAGGGTCAGTAACGAATTTCTTTCTTCTCTTCGATAGTAAGGCTTCTTTTTCCTTTACTACCGGTGCTTCAACAGTTTCAGTACTCATTATAATTACTGGTTATTGTTTTCAACATTCATTGTCATACTCTCGTTTCTGACATTCTTCTCGAAGTAGTTTTGGTAGTAACCAAGGTAGTTCTCCAACATGGCGTTAACACCATTTGCTGTTAGAGTAGCACCAGCCATACCATCAACCTTATTTGGACCCAATGCAGACTCAGGAGTATTCTCTCCCTTTACCATTGTTACTGAAACCAAATCTCCTTGATTGTCATACAATTCCTTGCCTCTGTATCTAGCTTGAACATCGTCTGATGTAATTCTAGCACCTAGACCTGGAGTTTCTCCTTTGTGGTCGAAGCTTACTCCAATTACAGTTTCCATGTTTGGCGTAATAGCAACGTAACCCCAGATAGCATCCCAAAGACCAGCACCGAAAGTAGGCAGAATAAATGCCTGCTCACTACCGCCATTGTATTTGAATACTGGGAACAATCTGTTCTCAGGAGTTTTCTTATAATTCTTCTCAATGTTTACATTCTCTGCTACAACTGGCTCACCTTTCTCATTGGTAGTAACAATTTCACCTTGGTAATTTGTTACTTCAGAGCTGATCACCTCGCTGTATCTGCTAAGAATCTCTTCTGGAGTCATTGCTGAAAGCTTTTCTTTTTCAGCAGGAATAGCACCAAGAATTTGCTTCTTAGTATCTAAATCTTGCGCTTTCTTTTGAGCAGGCCCTAAAACCTGAGATACTCCAGATAGCAACCCTCCCAATACCACTGTTAGTATAAGGGAGAATACAATTATATAACCATTAGACTGTCGCACGGGCTAACCTCCTTTTCTTGTTTGCTTGTACTACATAGAAATCAATAAGTGGAGCGAATACGTTCATTAGAAGTACCGCCAACATAATACCTTCTGGATATGCTGGGTTTACTACTCTAATCAATACTGTTAAGGCTCCAATCAAAAGACCGTAAATCCATTTTCCTGTTTCCGTTTGCGAAGCAGATACTGGATCTGTGGCCATAAACACGGCTCCAAATGCTAAACCACCCATTACCAAGTGGTATTGAGCAGGCACATTCATAAATTCATTTGCTCCAACCATGTTGAAAACAGTACCCATAAGGAAAGCACCTGCAAATGCACTTACAATAATCTTCCAGCTACCTACACCGGTTACCACTAGAATGATAGCTCCCAAAAGAGCCATTAAAGTAGAAGTTTCTCCGATTGAACCAGGGATACCTCCTATTAACATATTCTCAAAGCTAAAGAAGCTAAAGTCTCCAAATGGGGCAGCTAAAGCACTATTGACATTAGCTAAACCTGCCGTAACTGCGTTACCAACATTAGAAGAATCATAAGCTACAGAAAGTGCAGTTGCACCACTGTAAGCATCGATTGGGGTTTCTCCAGCTAATTGAGTCCAAACTTCACCAGAAATTTGTGAAGGATAAGCAAAGTATAAGAATGCTCTGGCTGTCATGGCAACGTTCAATACGTTCATACCTGTACCACCAAAGATTTCTTTACCTACTACAACACCAAAAATTGTAGCCAAAGCAACTTGCCATAATGGAATAGTTGGAGGGACAATTAATGGAATAAGCATACCCGTAACAAGGAAACCTTCGTTAATTGGGTGTTTTCTAACTACAGCGAATACTGCCTCAATGATACCACCAGCAGCATAGGCCACCAATACAATTGGCAATACCCATCTTGCACCAAACAGCAAATTATCTACGGAGAAGAAAGAAGTTTGCTCTCCAATAGCTACATGATGCTGATAACCAACATTGAATATACCCCAAATCAAACAAGGGATCATGGCGATGACAACTGTCATCATCATTCTCTTCAAGTCTACTGCATCTCTAATCTGGGCACCTTTGTTCCCTGCAGTACTAGCAGGAGAAAACATAAAAGTTTCACCAGCCTCAAACAGGTAGTAAAACTTCTCCAGTTTACCACCCTTCTCGAACATTGGCTTCTGCTTTTCTAAGATATTATGTAAAAACTTCATTCCAATTAACCGTTTTGCATCAATTCAATCCCGTTTCTAACCATCTGTTGAACGTCATGTTTAGAAACATCTACATATTCACACAGTGCCAGATCTTCTTCAATTACCTCGTAGATACCAAGCGCTTCCATGTTATCATAATCTTCGGCCAAAATAGCTTTTAGTAGATATACAGGATATATATCCATTGGAGTAACTTTCTCAAAAACACCTGTCTCTACAAATGCTCTTGGTTCTCCGTTGGTATTAGTATCTAAAACGTACTCTTTGTTCTTTCCATTTAGGAATGAGAATAGTCCCCATGCTCTGTGGAAACTAAGCACCTCTTTTTTAGGCATTATCCATCCTAGGAAGTCTGCATGGTCTCCTTCAGGAAGAACAGAAAGCAGATTGCTATAGTAACCTAAAGCGCCATCTTTCTCTATCTTCTCTCCAGTTAAAGCATTGCCAGAGATGAATCTCACATTCTCGCTCTTCAGATTGCCTTCAACAATTTTATTAACACATGCTCCTGTGTAGGTTTTGTAGTATTGCGGCTCAGAAACTTCAGAACCTGCTACTGCTACTACTCTAGAAGCATCGTAAACACCTTTATTGAATAGTTTACCGATTTGAGCGACACCATATGGAGTTACTGTCCAAACTAAATCACCTTTTCCGATAGGATCTACGTGATGGATTTGAACACCAACATTACCTGCTGGGTGCGGGCCACTGAACTTATTATGCTGAACACCTTCAACACCGGAGAAAACAGAAGATACTTCACCGTTCAAATCGTGATTGATATGAATAGTTCCTTCAGTAAATTTCTTAAGAATTTCTATACCGGTTTTGAAAGCCTCTTCTTCACCTTTTAAGGTAAAGGCGACATCAGCAGCCAAAGGATGGGTATCAAATGCAGAAATGAAGATAGACTTTGGAGTCTCTTCTTCCTTAGCAATTACACCGTAAGGCCTTTGGATGATGTTCGGCCAAACCCCACCTTTAACCATCTGAGCAGTAGCCTCTTCTCTAGAAAGGCTCTTGATGTCAGACACGTTATAGGTTTGGAAGGTTTCGTATTGAATTTCTTTGTCGGCCAGAATTTTAATTTCGAGTAGTTTTCTCTTGGCTCCCCTCTTCACTTCGACTACTTCACCGCTAACTGGAGAGCAGACCATCACGTTTTCCTGCATTTTGTCATACAAAACAGGAGTTCCAGCCTTCACTACATCGCCTTCAGCCACCAATAGTTTTGGTCTTGTCATTCCGACAAAATCTGTGGGCTTAATAGCAAATGTATCCGAAGGAGGAGTATTCGCGATTTTCTTCTGCGCCTTCCCGGCAAGGTTGATGTCAAAGCCTTTTTTAAGCTTTACAATTTTAGACATACTGTATTGAGTTGCGAATCACTAAGGTTGATCAAAATCGAGGCAAAATTAACACTTTTGCACTCAAAAGAAAGGTTAATCTTCCCTTTTCGGTGCGCAATTTAGTCCAAAAAACTTGCTATAAAAAAGTAGATCGAAATTTATATTTCAACGGTTTCCGCAAAGTGATTTTCGATGTATTGGGCCACATTTTGCATTAGCCACATTGGTGTAGAGGTTGCTCCGCAAATTCCAACATGGTCGGAGGGTCTTATCCAGTCGAAATCTACCTCCTCTTCGTTCTCCACAAAATAGCTTCTTTCGTTCTGTTGTTTACATACTGAATAGAGCGCCTTTCCGTTAGAGCTCTTCTTTCCACTTACAAAGATTATTACATCTACTTCTTCAGAAAACTTGAGCAACTGAGGTTCTCTGTTAGACACTTGCCTGCAAATACTATCGTTTGCTGTAAAGTCAATTTCTTCTAGTTCACCTTTATGAGCCTTTATTCTTTCTTCAATCAGCTCGCGGATATGGTAAAAGCCTTTGGTGCTTTTGGTGGTTTGAGAGAAAAGAGTGACTGGCTTGCTGAAATCGATTTTATCCAGATCAGCTTCTTCCATTACAATAATGGCTTCATTATTAGTTTGACCTGTTAGACCTATTACTTCGGCATGACCAGTTTTTCCATAAATAACAATCTGGCCTCCTGCTTTCTTTATCTTATCGTAGGCAATTTTCACTCTATTCTGAAGCTTGAGCACCACAGGACAAGAAGCATCTACCAACTCTATATTATTCTCTAATGCTAACTGATAGGTTTCTGGCGGTTCGCCATGAGCACGAATTAACACCTTGGAATCCTTGATATTCTTAAGGTCGTCTCTTTCAATTATCTTGAGGCCTTTATCATTGAGGCGTTTCACCTCCATGCTGTTATGCACGATATCTCCCAAGCAGTAAAGAGAGCCCTCCTGCATTTCGTCCTCTGCCATTTGAATGGCGAATTCTACGCCAAAACAATACCCCGAATTTTGATCTATCGTTACTTGCATACACTTATTCTATTCTGCCTCAATACGTTGCAATGCCAAATCTAATACTTTTTGCACTTGCTCTTCAAACAATAAATTAGAAGTATCTACCTCTATAGCATCTTCTACTTTTATTAATGGGCTTTCATCTCTAGTGGAGTCAATTCTATCTCGCTCCTCAAGGTTTTTCATTATCTCATCAAGCGCAACTTCCTCTCCTTTTTCTCTCAACTCTGCCTGTCTCCTCTTAGCTCTCACTTCGGTAGAGGCTGTCATAAAGAGCTTCAGCTCTGCTTCTGGAAAAACAACGGAACCAATATCTCTACCGTCCATTACTACTCCTTTGTCTTTTCCCATTTGTTGCTGCTGTGCCACCATAGCCACTCTCACTTCTTTGATAGCTGCTACTTGACTAACACTCCCCGCAACTCTCATTGAACGTATCTCCTCTTCAACATTTTGTCCATTCAAAAAGGTTTCGTTTTTCTGAGATTCCTGATTATATCGAAAGTCTATTGTAATCTGTTCAAGTGCTTGAATAACAGATTCTTTAGAAGTTAAATCAACAGCTTCATTCAACACATAAAGCGTTACAGCGCGATACATGGCTCCTGTATCTATAAACTTATAGCCTAGAGTTTTGGCAACGGCCTTAGCTGTACTACTTTTTCCACAGCCCGAAAGCCCATCTATCGCAATATTGATTTTCGCCATCACAGAAATTTGGTCGCAAAGGTACAGTTCAAAGTTTTATGTTCTAAACCTTTTGTGGGAACTTAGCACCTCTAAAGCAGAAACATGAAAATATCAGGCCATATAGTTGACGTAAGAAATAGAAGGATGTTTGATGGTGAAATAACCGTACAAAACGATCGAATTATCTCTATTGAAGAAACTGAAAAAGTTGACGATCAATACATACTACCTGGATTCATAGATTCTCATGTTCATGTGGAAAGTTCCATGTTAGTGCCGTCTGAGTTTGCCCGACTAGCAGTTGTTCACGGCACCGTTTCAACCGTTTCCGACCCTCATGAGATTGGAAATGTATTGGGAGTTGAAGGGGTAGAATACATGATTGAAAATGGAAAGAAGGCGAACTTCAAGTTCAATTTTGGTGCTCCTTCTTGCGTTCCTGCAACCACTTTTGAAACTGCCGGTGCAGAAATAACTCCCGAAGAAGTTGAGTATTTGCTTAAGAAACCTGAAGTAAAATATCTGGCTGAAATGATGAATTGGCCAGGGGTTCTCTTTAAAGATGAAACGGTTTATAAAAAACTAAATATTGCCAAGGAATTAGGAAAACCTATAGATGGCCATGCACCAGGCTTGCGAGGCGAACAAGCCGAGCAATATATTAAAGCGGGCATGAGCACCGACCATGAATGCTTTACAGCCGATGAAGCCAGAGACAAGCTCAAGCACGGAATGAAAATAGCCATTCGTGAAGGCTCTGCGGCTAAGAACTTTGAGGCTCTGGTAGAACTCTTTGCCGAAGCACCAGAAATGCTCATGTTCTGCTCTGACGATAAACACCCTGATAATTTGGTTGAAGGCCATGTTGACCAATTAGTGAAAAGAGCTTTAGCCAAAGGCCATGATTTATTCGATGTGCTTACCGCTGCTTGCGTCACACCTATCGATCATTATAAATTAGATGTTGGCTCTTTGCAAAAAGGAGACTTTGCCGACTTTATTGTAGTGAACAATCTCAAAGACTTTAAAGTAAGTCACACCTATATAAATGGAATACATGTTGCCGACAACGGTAAAACCCTAATTGAGCGAGTAGAGAATGACATTATTAATCAGTTCAATTGCAACCCAATCAGCCTTACAGACATCCAGGTAAGAGCTGAGTCGAGCTCGGTTCATGTTATCGAAGCACTGGATGGTCAGCTGATTACGAACTGTTTAGAGTATCCAACAAAAACTGATAGCGAAGGCAATGCTATTTCTGATATTGAGAATGATGTGCTCAAAATGGTAGTGGTCAATCGATACAACCCTGCCCCTCCAGCCATTGCATTCATTAAAAATTTCAACCTAAAAGAAGGGGCTATCGCTTCTTCTGTAGGCCACGATTCTCATAATATTATTGCAGTGGGAGCGGATGATGAATCTATTGTAAAGGCCGTAAACTTGGTGATTGAAGCAAGCGGTGGAGTTAGTGCTGTTTCTCCTACTTCTGAAATGGTTTTACCATTACCTGTTGCTGGTATAATGTCTGCTGAAAATGGCTATGAAGTAGCCAAAAAGTACACTTTAATTGACAAAATGTCGAAGAGTTTAGGCAGCACCTTAAACTCGCCATTCATGACATTATCTTTTATGGCACTGCTTGTAATACCTAAGCTCAAGCTCAGCGACTTAGGTCTATTCGATGGAGAAAAGTTTGAGTTCAAGAGCCTCTTCAAAAAATAGCAATTCGCAACAATTTGATAATCCTTTAGTACATTCTTACTTTATAAGTAAGCGTTACTTTTGCGCCTTAAATAAATTTTGGCTACAACTTTGCTATTATCTATTCGTAAATTTGAGACTATGAAAAAGATATTCTTTCTACTATTATCAATACTCACACTCAATTCAGCCTTTGCGCAGGCTGACCTGAAGCTTCCAGAAGACCCTCAATTACAGGCTGAAGCTAAGAGAAGGTTTGCCATTTCCGTAGATGCAATGTCGGCCGATAGATACAGAGAAGCAGCCAACGCATTACACTGGTTAATGAAAAATGCTCCTGAATTATATGACGGATTATACATTAACGGTTACAAGGCTTATGAAGCACTAGCCGAAGCGGAGAGCGATGAAGCAAAAAAGAATGTATTACTAGATTCAATGTTCTTGAGCTTCGACCTTAAAGCAAAATACTTTGAACTTACCGACTTGGAAGTAAACAACAAGGCATATCGTTACTACAAATATTGGAAGTCTAATAAGGAGAAAATGGGTGAAGCCATTACTGCCTATGAAAAGGCTTACGAAAAGCCATCTGAAGTAATCAACAACAACTTGGTTTCTTACATGGACATTATTAGAAGAGCTAAAGCCTATGGCGAAGATATTCCTAGCGATCAGGTATTTGATGTTTATACTCAAGTGATGGAGAATATAGACATGAAGGAAGCTCAAGGTGAAAATGCTGAGAGATTAGCAAAATATAGAGATGCTGTGAATAGCTTGCTTACCATGACAATGGGCGATGAGCTTAACTGCGACTTCATCAACAACAATCTTGCACCACAATTAGACGAGTCCAATGATATTAAACTAGCAAAGAATGTTTTCCGTTTGCTGTTAAACCAACAGTGTAGCGATAGTCCATACTTTATTAAAGCAGCAGAAATTATTCAGTCAGAAGAGCCTACTGAAGGAATAGCCAAGGTTATTGGTCAGAGAGCTGCAGTTGCGGGAGAGTATGAAAAAGCCATTCAATACTATACTCAGGCTATTGAGTTATCTACTGATAGTGAGAAAAAAGCCGACCTATTATTAAGCCTAACTTCTGTTTACATTAGAATGGGTAACAAGCCAGAGGCTAGAAAAATTGCGCTTCAGGCTGCCGATTTAGACAAATCTGCAGAAAAGCAAGCTCTTACTTTAGTGGCTAACATGTATATGAATAGCTGGGATGAGTGTTCGAGAAAAATATCTCAGATAGATGATAGAGCCATTTATATGGCAGCTTATGATTTATACCAGAAAGTAGGCAACCAAGAGGGTATGGCCGAAGCTAAAAAGCAATTCCCTACTATTTCTGATGTATTTACAGCAAACAAAAAGGAAGGCGACCCAATTAGAGTTGGCTGTTGGATAAACGTTTCAACAACTATTAAAACTAGACCTTCGAACTAAGATGGATACTGAAAAACTCTTAAAAGACATTCGCGATAGAATTGACGAGCTTATTGACAAGGCGAAAGATGCTGGTGCAGAAGCTCGTGAAGAAATGGAAGATGTAATTGAAGACCTGAAAGAGCAGCGAGACAAGCTAGAAGACAAGCTTCAGGACTTCAAAAGCAAAAATGAGCCTAAATTCGAGGAAGCCAAATTCCATATTAGAAAAGCTGCTGAAGAATTAGAACAGGCTGTCAGAAAGCTATTTAGGAAAGGCCCTGGTGCCGAAGAGGTTTAAGTTCCAGAGGAATTTAACAAGAAGAGGAACTGTCATTGACGGTTCCTCTTTTTATTTCAGGCAGTTTTAATTCCCAAAAAGAAATTTATTGAGCATAGTATTATCAGGTGATCCATTTACCTCTAAGACTTCTCAGAAATTTTCACCACTATTTTGCTGCCTTTTAAGAGTTTTCCGAACTCTTCTGACTCTACCTGTTCCCCTTCTACCATCTCCGCATTATTTGGTAATACTACATTGAAGTTTGCATCTGATTGTTCTATACTCAGCTGGCTTTCATTATCTGAAATTCGCTCAAAACGAATACTGATGTTATTAGTACCTATTCTAATATTCTCAAGTTCAGCCTCATTCCAAGCCAATGGCATTTTAGGGGATATTTTCACTTGGTTTAAATGCGCCATCGGCTCTATTCCAAAGAACTGTTTTACTATTGGAACAGCATAAGAATAAATATTCCAAGCCTGTGCGTGCATTCCAAAGTCTGGACTTACTTCATACATAGAGCCTGGCAAAGCATAACTGAATGAATTGGTCATTCTTTGAAGATACTCCAAGGCATTATCTGGCCTGCCATAGTTATTCTCCGCAATAGCCTGAACACCCGTAGGCAAGGTCATAACAGCTCCTGTGTAAGAGAAAACCTTCATCTTTTTGGCAAAGCCGCTATCATCTGTACCGGCAGACTCATCGCGATCTATTCCAGTAACAAACATCCCAAACGGATTTACATATTTGCTTCCTGTATTCAATGCTTCTATGGCCTTTTCCGGCTCAGCCACTCCTACTTCCATTGGCGTGTTTACCACCCAATTGTGATAAAGCACAAAGCCTTGCTTCTTATTTGCAGGGTATTGACTCACCCTTCGCTGCGTTGCCTTTAACTCTTCCACAGCCCAAGGTTTATTCAAAGTATCTGCCCGAACAATAGCTCCTTCTATCAGATGCTCTGCTTCTTTGGCCGTTCCTATGAAATCGGCATAAGAGTTAAACTCATCTACCCAAAAGTCATTATTGATGATTTCTGACAGCTTTTCTGCTTTGCCTCTATAATCTACTGCTTGCTCAGTTTTCCCGAGCACTTCGGCCATTTCTGCAGCATCTATAAAGGCTTTGTAAGTGTAGGCTGCTACATCAATCATTTCCGATTCCAACCCATGAATTTCCATCATGCCGTAACCATCGGCCAAGAGGTTTCCATCCTCATCGTTTTCCTTCAATAGCCAGTCGAGTCCTGCCTCAACGGTTGGATAGTACTTTCTTAGGAAGTCCATATCACCCGACCATTTAAACACCTCCCATATCAACGTGGCGTATTGGGGAGTTTCATTCAGGTTACCCGGGTTGAAAACTACCCCGTTGGTACTCATTTCGTGAATGATTTTTCCCGAACCATTATTCACAGCATTGGAAACGCTATCGATCATTTCTATGGTTGAATAAACAATATCCTTCATGCCGATAGCCATAGCACCCTGCAAGGCATATTCTGAATCTGCACCAAAGAACCATGGATAGTCAGGGTTTCCGGCAGTAATTCCTCTACCCAAACCATCTACATCATTGATGAGCCAATCGGTATTGTACTTCACCCAACGGAAAGCCTCTTCGAGCTTCTTATCAGGAATAGTAAGCTTGGCCTGATCAGCAATGGTCTGATATCTATTCGCTTTGGCTTGAAGCATTTGTTCTGCATTAGCCTGCACCTTATTCAGAGTGGTGATAGCCTCTGCATTAGACTCATCAGAGCCCGCAATGACAAATGGAAGAACCGCATGACCGAAGGGTGGAACTTCCACCGAGTAACTTAGCGATCCGTTGGCCCCCATACCTGCTCTTTGATAGTCGCAGGTGCTAACATTTAACTCATGAGCATTTGGCTTTAATGTTGAAGCATAAACCACGTGCCAATCGTTGTTTGAATCCTTTCCTTCTATCCCCTGAATAGATTCATTCCAGCTCACTTCATCTTCCCCATCAATCATTTCCGACCTCTCACCTAACCAAACGGGTCTAAGGTCTACCATACCGTTGAAGGTAAATATCAGCTCTTGCAGGGTCTCACTGTTATTGGTAATTTCATACTCTACATAAACCGCTTCTTCTCCATCGGGAACAAACTGCTTACGGGTAGCCGTAAGCATCAAATCTTTTACTTCAAACTCGTGAGTATTAGTAAAAGGATAATTCACAAACTGCTTGGCGCTATCTAAACAATAGTTTACTCCATCTTTACTGATTTGTGCCGAAAAACCATCCATTAGTTTGATTGGATGATTCCAGATCCCTCCCATTTCTCCAGTAACATGCCAGCCCAAATCTGGGAAAGTACCATTCTGATGCCCAACCATGTAAGTCTTATCACCTGGAGTTAGATAAGGCGAAGCCAAATACTCTGGCTCACCTGCGATGCTTTCAGAATCGGTTAATACAGTATTGAAAACTGATTCTTCTGGAGCTTTGGTGCAGGCAGAAATGATTAAAGTACCGAGCAATAAGAGGGCAGGCTTTTTCATGTTATCGACTTGATTTACGCTAAACTTAAGTAATGCCTTCTGTTTAGCAAAGTCGATTTTGGGAATAAAAGCTACTCTTCTCTCAATACATCTGCAGGATTCTCCTTTGAAACTTTCAATGATTGTGCAATTGTAACAAGCCAACTCAATGACAAGAAGGCCAAGCATGCAATTACAAAAATCAGGGGACTAATTGTTATTCTATACTTAAACTCTTCAAGCCAACCTTGCATGGCGTAATAGGCTATTGGAGAGGCTATGATAAAGGCTATCAGTACTAGAATAGAATATTCCTTATTGAGCATCAGGATGAGTCTTTGAACGGAAGCTCCCAGTACTTTACGAACACTAACCTCTTTTCTTCTTTGTTGAACTGTGTAGATCGTTAAACCAACTAAACCCAACAACGACACAAAAATGGCCAGTGATGAAAAAATCTGGAAAAGAAGAAACTGACCCTGCTCCTTTTTATAAAAATCTCTTATCTGGTCATTCAGGTAATAAAACTCAAATGGCCTTTGAACCATTGATTCATAAACTTCACCAACATTTGCCAATGTTTGCTGTGCTTGTTCACCATTGATCTTTAATAAAGCGTTTCGAGCAGATCTTTCTGTCAAGGGTTGAATAAAGAGTGGTTCAACTTCTTGCTTTAAAGAGTAGGTGTGGAAGTCTGCTACAACAGCTACTACTTCGAGTGGCCTAGTATCAAAATTGTAAATCTTCTGTCCTAATGGGTTTTCCCAACCGAAGTCCTGAACCAAAGCTTCATTTACCACCACTTCATTACTATTGAGCTTATCAAACTCAAAGTGATCCGCTTTCATAATAAAGCTCAATCCTAACGTTTTGGCATAATCTTTATCAGCAGATATAACAGCCGCTTCCCGAGACTCCTGTATATTTTTTGGGTCGTCAGTTATTCCCGTTTTTGCCCCTCCTCCAACTTGCCAACCACTGACACTGGCAAATTCCACCCCGCTGATATTTTGGATTTCATTCTTTAAACTCTCGTGTGAATATTCAGAGCTTCTATAAAGTGGGACTTGAACTACAAATTCAGGATTAAAGCCCAAATCTTTGGTCTTCAAGTATCTCATTTGATTGTGCATTAGAACAGCCACAACCAACAACAGTCCTGAAATAATGAATTGAAAAAGAACTAGAAACTTTCTTAACCCCTCCTTATTGCTTAGACCTAGTGATTTATTATTTATAAGCATTAAAGGCTTAAAGCGAGATATGTAAAAAGCCGGGTATGCCCCTGAAACAAAGCCCAAAGCTATTCCAGCGATAAAAACCCAGCTTACAAACTCCCAACTATCATATTGCAAAATGATATCTTTCTCTAGCCAACCATTGTACAGTGGCATTAGTCGCTCCGCAATTGCAAAGGCCAAAGCAAAAGAAATCAGAGCAACAACTGTAGACTCAAAGAGGTGATAGAAAACGAGATGCAACTTTTGAGCTCCTATCACCTTTCTCAATCCTACTTCTTTTTGCCTCTTTAATGACTGGGAAGTAACCAGATTGATATAATTGACAACTGCCAGAAGCAGTACAACCAGACCTATTCCTGAAAATAACTTAACATATCGAATATCATTATTCTCGTAATAATCAAACTCAAAAGGGGCTTTTAGTCTCTGATCTGTCATTGGCAACAGTGAAAAACTCTCATTTTCTAGAAATCGAGCATAGTCTGGTTTTGGTTTTGCAGCATCTATTTCTTCTGCCACCTGCCCGGCTGAAGAGCCTGGAGAAAGAGTCAGGTAAGTAATAGCTGATTTCACAAAATGCTTATTGGTATAGTCATTCTTGAAATAGCCTTGATCATATACAACCATTTCAAATTGGATATGGCTATTAGAAGGAACCGTTTCAGCTAGCCCAGTAATAATGACGGATTCATCCTTATTGATTTTCAGTGACTTTCCAATGGGATCATCACTGCCAAAAAGCTTTTCGCTTAACTCAGTAGTTATAACCGCAGACCCGCTCTGATTAAACACCGAACTAAGATTCTCTTCATCCAAAGCGAAGGAGAAGAACTCAAAGAAATTCCGGTCGGTATATAAAACTTTCTCCACATTTAATGCTTTGTCTTCAGATTCAACAAGTGAGTAAAACTCCTTGATAGCAAGTCTGGTATAACTTTCTATCTGGGGTGAGTCCTCTTCAAAATAGTCCACATAGTCACTCACGACCAAGCTAGAATATCCTCCCTCCTCGCTTTGGCTAATAACCCTATAGATGTTTTCATGATTATCATGAAACCTATCAAAGCTCAACTCATCCCTCACATAAAGACCAATCAGTAAAAAGGCTGTTAGACCAACGGTGAGACCTAAAATATTTACAAAGGTGTAAAGCTTCTCTCTTTTGAGTTTTCTGAGGATTAGTTTAAGGTTGTTTCTGAACATAGTTAGTGTGGTTTATTCGTCTCTTAAGACATCTGCGGGATTTTCTTGGGATACTCTCAATGATTGGGCAATCGTGACCAGCCAACTTAATGCTAGAAATCCTAAAAAGGCCAAAATGAAAATCAAGGGGCTCAAGCTTATTCTGTATTTAAATTCCTGCAGCCAGTCTTGCATGGCGTAATAGGCTATTGGAGAGGCTATGATAAAAGCTATCAGTACTAGAATGGAATATTCCTTATTCAGCATAAGAATAAGCCTTTGGACTGATGCTCCTAAAACCTTTCTGATGCTGACTTCTTTTCTGCGCTGTTCAAGGCTATAGATAGTCAATGCCACCAACCCAAGAAGGGAAATAATCAATGCGATTGTAGAAAACAGCTGAAACAGTTTAAACTGACCTTCTTCCTTCTTGTAGAACTCGGCAATCTCATCGTCTAGAAAACTAAATTCAAAAGGCCTTCCAAAAAATGATTCATATCGATCACCCAACCCCGCCAGAGTGGCTGAAAGGTTATTCATATCTACCTTAACAAGAATGTTATGTACTCCCCAATCATTCAAGTAGTAGATAGATATGGGCTCAATCCCGTCTTTTAAAGATTTCATGTGGAAATCTTCAACAATAGCAACCACCTTTTTCCCCACCTTATCATTCCATCCATAGATGCGTTTGTCTTCTGGATTATCAAGCGCTCCAATGCTTTCCGCCATAGATTTATTGATAATCACTTGTCCTTCCTTGAATTCTTCAATGGCCTTATCGTGTTCTTCCCAATAAACCTCCATCTCCATCACATCTATAAAAGAAGCATCTCCAATTATGGCGTCTCCTCCAAGTCCGTTGGCATCCTCTCCTTGAACATTCGGTGCATCCATAGCCGATATGTATGCGTATCCACCTGGCTTAAAACCACCTAAACTTGCTTTTTGAACTCCGGGTATCTTCAAAAATTCTTGCTGCAAAGGAAAATATGACTGTGTAGAATCACTATCTAACGTGACGCTAATAAGCGCTTCGGGAGCAAACCCAAGATCTTTTTCTTTCAGGTAATCCATTTGGCCAATCATAATGGATAGACAACAAATCAGGATAGCCGTAACGGTAAATTGGAAAAGCACCAAAAACTTTCTGAAACTTGTATTTTGCCTACTACCGCTAGATGATGACTTAATAATGGCGAGAGGCTTTATCTTCATTATTTGAATCGCAGGATATAAGCCAGAAAGTAGACCAATGACAACCCCTGCGACAATTACCCATAGAAAAAATGTTGAGCCAAAGTATTGAAGGGTTACATCTTTATTGAGTAGCGAATTGAATTGTGGCAGTAACCTTTCCGTAATAGCAAATGCCAAAACAAAAGAAAACACAACCACCACAATTGACTCTGCAAACTGATAGATCATCAACTGGAACCTCCCTGCTCCAATCACTTTTCGAAGCCCTATTTCCTTAGCCTTTTTAGCAGCTTGCGCAGTGACAAGGTTGATGTAGTTAATAATGGCCAATAGAAGTACCACTATAGCTATACCCCCAAACAACTGTAGATAACGAATGTCATTTTTCTCAAAAAATGTTACGACATAATCAGCATAAAGTCTTTGATCTGTGATTGGGGACAATCCATACACCTGATCCCTAGTCATTATGGTATAAGGAGTCTTGTTTTTGGCTGCATCTATTTTATCCAGCACACTATCTAGTGACACATCTGGTTGTAACTTGAGATAGGTGATAACATTTCTTAAACCAGAGGTCTGCTCGAAATTATTCTTAAATCTTCCTTCCTGATAAGTAACCAACTCAAACTGAATGGTGCTATTTGATGGCGGATCTTTCACCAAACCGGTAATAGTGTACACCTCTTTTCCTTTTTCAATCAGCAGTTCTTCTCCAATCGGGCATTTTTCTCCGAACAACTTTTTGCTTAAGGTTTCGGTAATAACAGCACTTCCTGAAGTAGCCAAAACAGATGAAGGCACACCATCAATTAGATCGAAAGAGAAAAACTCGAAGAAGTTGCTATCAGCTGATAACATACCTTTAAAGTTCAACTCCTTCCCTCCTCCTGAAGCTAAGGTCGTCTCGTCCTTAACGCTTATTCGAGAGAAGCTATTTAACCCAACAACATCATCTTTGAAAAACTGAACGTAATCGCTTGCAATTACTCCCCTCCATTCTCTATCTCTATACTTAGATGTTACTCTGTAAATGTTCTCCTTATCCTGGTGGAATTGGTCAAAGCTGAGTTCATGCTTTATGTACAGGCCAATCATCAAAAATGCGGTTAAGCCAACCGTTAAACCCAAAATATTAACGAGAGAAAAGACCTTCTCCTTACGAAGTCTTCTAAATACAAGAATGAGGTTGTTTTTTATCATGATATGGTTTACTCGTTACGTAAGGTTTCAACAGGGTTAAGGCGGCCAGCTTTTAGGGACTGGAAAAGGATAGTAGCAAAAGCTATGGCAAGGGCACATATTCCGGCTACAACAAAGCCTATAACGCTCAAATCAATTCTATTGGCGTAAGTATCGAGCCATAGGTTGACTCCATAAATGGCTACTGGTACGGAAACAATAAAGGCGAGTAGTACCAGTTTAATAAAATCAAGACTGAAAACATGAACAATATCTCTCACATTAGCGCCCAGCACTTTTCGTATTCCAAACTCATGTTGCCTTTGGTCGGCTGCAAAGGCTGCTAAACCAAATAAGCCCAAACAGCTAATAAAAATAGCCAGCACGGTAAATACCATAATAGCATCCCCGTTTTGTTTTTCCTTGGCAAAAACCGAAGCAAAATTTTCATCTAGATATTTAAACTCAATGACTTCGCCCCTTAGCTTACTCCAAGTAGCTTCTAACCTTGGCAGGGCATCTGCCAATGATGGAGCGTTTAATTTAATAGCCAGTTGGTCGGGCGTTTTAGGATCGTAAGCCATGATTGCTGGCCCCACATTAGTTCTGTAGTTATCAATGAAAAAGTTCTCCACCACTCCAACTACGCGCCAGTAATTTCCAAATACTTGCCCTATGGGGTTGCCTTCCAAACCTAGGGCATTAACAGCCGACTCATTGAGCACCACAAGAGAATCGGTTTGTGTTTGATTTTCGGCAAACCAATCTCCTTCCATTACATTCAGGTTAAGAACATCGGCAAAGTGTGGGTCTGCCTGAAAGACATCAAGTAATAAGGTTTCCTCAGCACTCAACATTATTGAAAGTAAGTTGGCTGATTGTTCTGCTGGCATACGGCTAGTAAAACTAGCAGCTTCTACACCAGGTATTTTGAGCAGTTCATTGCGAATGGCAGATCTGTCATCACCCTTTTTGGCCGTATATGGAACTACCAAAACCTGTTCCTTATCAAACCCAATATCCATCTGCTTAATGTGCTGTAACTGATGATATACAAAGTAGGCACCGATTATGAGGGTTGAAGAAGCTGCAAACTGAACCACTACTAAAGTATTTCTAAGTACCCGAGCATTGCCCATATTGAGTATATGCCCAAGCTTCATCCCTTTCAAAAGCGGAATCATCTTTACAGAAGAAAGATAAAAAGCTGGGTAAACACCTGCTAAGCAGCCAATAAGCAGCACCCCTAATAAAATGAGGCCTCCAAGGCTGGGGTAGCTAACTATAGAAATACCAATTACCTCTCCTAGTGACTGATTGAGTAAAAATATAAACAGCTCAGATAAACCGGCTCCTATGGTAGCTGCAAACAAGGTTACCAGTACTGACTCTAATAGAAATTGAGCTATCAACTCTTTTTTCCCTGTACCCATTACCTTGCGCACACCAATCTCTTTAGTGCGCAAAGATGATTTAGCGGTCGATAGATTCATGAAGTTGATAATCGCTATGATGAGAATAAAAACACCGATGATGGTAAGTGTGGCACGAGACTGTGGATCTCCATTGGTGCTGAATTCAAACTCTACACCCTCCTTCAAATGAATGTCGCGAACTGGTTTGGCAAAAAACTGAATCTTATTAGCAGATTGCAGCCATTCATCTCTTGACAATGGGCTGTTGTTAACCACTGGGTAGGCATAAGTTTTGGCTATTTCATCAAGCCGCTCATTAATCAATTGTGGCTCTGCTTGCCCATCCATCTTAACGTAGATATAGCCTGCAATCATCCACCACCTGCCATCAGCATAAGACGGATTGAAAATATTGGTAGAGATAAAGTCGAAATCTAAATGACTCCTATAAGCAAACTCATCTAGCAAACCGGTTACAATAAGCTCCTTATTCTCGTACTGAAAAGTTTTACCAACTACTTGCTCTGTGCCAAAAAGCTTTTGAGCATACTTTTTTGTAAGCACTACCTTGTCTGGCCCTTCTAGGGCAGTAGCCGGATCGCCTTGGGCAAGTTTAAAGTCGAAAACATCGAAAAGGCCTTCAGTGGTTTTCAGTACACGCGGTGACCTTAGCTTCTTATCGCCAAACTCTGCCCATGATGACCGATTTGAGGCCACATCTAAGCGCACATAGCTTGCTACCCCAGGTACTTCATCGAGCTTATATTGCAAATTAGAGGTTGAAGAAGCACCTCGGCCCATACCCAAAAACTCTTCTTCTATCCTGTAAATCTTATCATAGTCGGTGAAGCCCTTTTCGTAGGTATTCTCCTGATAGAGATAGAGCGTGATCACCAAAAAACAGCCAAACCCAACACTTAGGCCAAGTATATTCAGTAATGAAAGTAATGGGTTCTTACCAATGGCTCTAAGCGATATTTTAAGATAATGGCTGATCATGATTTAGCTTTTACTCGTCTCTAAGTGATTGAACTGGATTGGCCGTAGCTGCCCTCATTGATCTATAGCCTGTAGTGAGCATGGCAATAATCAATGATGCCAAAATGCTAACGGCAAAGACAACTGGGCCAATGCTGATTCTGTATTCGTATTGATTGAGCCACACATTCATAAAGTAGTAAGCCAATGGTGCGGCAAGCAAAAAGGCTACACCTACCAATAGGATAAACTCTAGCGAGAATTTCTGCATGATATTGGCAACAGAAGCACCCAGCACCTTGCGGATTCCAATCTCTTTAGCTTTTTGGTTCGCCATAAAAGAGACTAAGCCGTATAGTCCAAGACAGCCAATGAAGATGGCAATACCAGCAAAAACCGTGAGCATTTGCGACATTTTTTGCTCCATTTCATAGTAGTCTACCAGTTGATCGTCTACGTACTGATAGCTGAACTCATACTCTTCATTCACCTGATACCAAATCTCCTCTAAAGCGGCAACCACACTTTCAGCATTTGCAGGGTTTACCCTAACACCTAGTGTTCTATAGCTCCTTGCATCGTTAAACATAGTCACTGGTTCTATTGCCTGACTCAGTGTAGAAACATGGTAGTCTTTCACCACACCAACAATAGGCGCTTTTTTGCCCCAAACCTGAATGGTTTTAAAAATGGCTTCCTCAGGTTCTAGGCCTACTTTTTTAAGGAAAGTCTCATTCACCACATACTGGTTGGTAGTGTCGCTATCGTTGAGCCATTTTCCAGCCAAGAGCGTAAGACCATAGGTCTCAAGATAATTGGCATCAGCCATTTTGACATGGGTTGTAAGTGCATCTCGGGTAGTGTCATTCGAATATACATATGCATCTGTAGCCGAAATTGAGCCTGAAAAAGGAGGTCTGTAATTAAAAGAGTAGTTATTCACTCCAGGTATATTCTGTATTTCCGAATCCCATAGATCGAGCGCTTGTTTGTCTCTCTTAGCCAAGCCAATATTTAGAATCCACTCCTGATCATAACCCATGTCTACGTTGAGGAAGTAGTTCATTTGGGTTACCGCCACCACGGTTCCGAAAATCAATACCTGACAAATGAAGAATTGAAAGAAAACCAAGAAACGTCTGAAACCCATCCCTCCTTTTGTTTGAGCCGAACCTCCTTTAAGTGCGGTTATCGGTTTAGCACTAGAAAGCACGAAGGCTGGGTAAAGCCCTGCGAAAAGTGAAACCGTAACTAAGACTCCTAAAAGATACAGCAGCAAAGCAGGGTCTGAGATTGGGCTAAATGGAATTTCAATACCCATAAAATCATTGATAACCATTGGCAGCAGTCGCTCTGTAATGGCCATTGATAGTAATGTAGCTATAAGCGTGATCACAAATGTTTCACCCAAAAAGCGCATCACTAACTGCTTTCTATCGCTACCCAATACTTTTCTCATGCCTACTTCTTTGCTGCGCTTCACAGACATTGCAGTAGACATATTGATGAAGTTTACACAGGCAGTAACTATTAGAAATGCTCCGATGATGATATAGGTAATGAGCATGGTTTTCGGAATGATACGCTGTGAGAAATTGCTAAAGCGCTCATCGAAGTGATATTCTGTCATTGGAGTGAGTAAGAACGTAGTCTGTTCTCTTCGGTCTTTGTTCCAATGCTTTTCTACGAAATCTGGAAACTGAGCATCGATTTGTTCTGGAGTAACATTATTTTCCAACTGCACAAAAGCTACATTATCGCTTGAAATGCTTCCCCACTCATTGAAATCGTCTGGGTTTTGGGTACGCTTGGTTTCCATAGAAATGAAAATGCCGAAAGGAAAATCGGAGTCCTTTCTAGCGTCTTCCAAAATGGCAATCACTTTTAAATCTAGTGTTTTATTCAACCGTATGGTTTTACCCATGGCCGATTCGCCCGGAAAATACTTCTCTGCCAAAGTCTTGCTTAGCGCTACCACATTTGGTTCCGCCAGAGCTTCTCCTTCCACTACGCCTTCTAGCACCTTCCAGTCAAACATTCTGAAGAAGTTCGGTTCTACATAAACCAATTCCGGATCTTCCTCATAGTGATTTACTTTTCCTGTATTGTCGGTAGCGGAGATAAGGCCGTAAGCCTCATGAGCAACCAGCGTAATATCTTTTAAGCCAACAATTTCTTCCTTGATAGAAGGCGGCATTACCAATGGCAAACCACCTTGAGTATACTCTCTTCCATCAACCACATCGCGATGACCAATGCGATACAGTGAGTCTAAGTTTGAGTGATATCTGTTGAAACTGAATTCTTGTTTCACCACCAAAAACATGATCAGACTACAGGTAATACCCATAGTGAGACCTAGAATGTTGATGAGTGTGAAGGCCTTATTTCTGGCGAAATTCCTTCTAAGTACGTTGAGATAATTTTTGAGCATTTTACTGTTGTTTTTGAGTTTTATTCGTTTCTGAGAATTTCCGTTGGATTTACTCTGGAAACTCTACGGGATTGATGCCATACTGAAGCAAATGCGACCACCAAGGTTATAACCAGACCAATCGCAAATGTGAATGGCGACAAAGTGATTTTATACTTGAAGGTGTCCAGCCAATCAGCCGATGCGATATAAATAATTGGACAGGCTACCAGGAATGATATTAGAATCAGGAAAACGAACTCTTTAGAAAGTAATCCTACCAATTGACTAGCCGATGCTCCCAATACCTTTCTAATTCCGAATTCCTTCAGGCGCTGTTCTGCCGCAAATGTTGTTAAACCAATGAGTCCGATAATTGATATGGAAATGGCTATGCCTGAGAAGACATTGAAAACATTGCCCAACCTTGTTTCCTTTCTGTAGTTGGCATCATAATAATCATCATAGAATTGAAACAGGAAGGGTCTATCCTTAACCATAGAATTCCAGATATCCTCAATTTGAGACAATGCTTCTCTGGTTTGTCCTGATTCGAATCTTATATTGAGAAAATCTCGATGATTCCCCGTGAGTATCAGTGCGCTTGGCATAATTTCACTTTTCAATGACTCATTATGAAAGTCATCAATCACTGCCACAACTTCTCTTTCTTTACCCCAAAACTTCATTCTCATTCCAATAGGATTCTCCATCCTCAGCTTTTCCTGAGCCGCTTTTGTAATAACAATTTTATCCTCCGAGGTTATTTCTGCAATCTCATCGACAGTCATTCCCAAAACCGACCTCATACCAATTGTCTTGAGGTAATTGAAATCTACCTCGAAAGAATTGCTAAAGAAAAAGTCTTCTTCAGACGATTCTTCCTCTCCATTAAATTCACTCACTTTTCCAAATGTGATGCCGTTGTGATCAATAATATTGGTGGTAAGTGATACTTCCTTAACTCCAGAAATTCTGGCAACTTCATCCTTAAAGACACTCGTCCTATCTCCTAATTCTCCATAAGTTTTGATGAACAGAGCATTTTCTCTATCGTATCCGAGATCCTTATTTTGCAGATAGCTTAACTGAGACTGAATGATTACAGTGGCTACAATCAGACTTTGTGCCACCAAAAACTGAGTGAAGACAAGTCCCCTTCTCACCCCTGACCGCTCTTTTACTTTGCTATTGCCATGTAGTGCATTTATGGTTTTGAAACCGCTAAGCCTCAGAGCCGGATAAATGCCAGAAGCCAAACCAACAATCAAGGTTAGGCCTATCACAAAGACGAAAAACTCTAGACTGAAATAACTAAGAGAAAGCTGTCTGTCTATTAAATTATTATAATATGGTAAGAGCCTTTCGGCCAAAGCAAAGGCAAGCAATACACTGATGAAGGTATAGACACACGACTCGAAGATATTCTGTCTGAGAATCTGCTTTCTATTTGCCCCAAATACCTTTCGAAGCCCAATCTCCTTCATCTTTTTAATTGATCTGGCCGTGATCAGGTTCACATAATTCAGGCAGGCGATCATTAGAATAAGACAAGCTATACTACCAAACAGGTAGATGTAGCGGATATCATTAACCGGAAAAAGCGAAAAAGTAAAACCTGATTTAAGATGGATGTCGCTAAAGGGAAAGAAATACATCTTTTGTTCAAAATTTCCTTCTTCATCGAATTTAAGAGCACTCTTCGGCCACTCATCTAACATCAGTTTGTCTACCTTGGCCTGAACAGACTCGATGCTCACATTCTCAGGCAACAGAATATAAGCCGAGACAATTGAGCCTCCGCTTTCTGCAAAATCTGCAGCTGCCTCTTTCAACTCAGATAAGTTGGAAAGCAATAGCTTAAATTGGATTCTTGAATTGGCAGGAGGATCAACAGCAATGGCTGTAATTTCAAAACTACCTGTACCATCCACTTCAATTACCTTGCCTATAGGACTCTCATCGTTGAAATACTGCCTTGCCAAGCTCTCGGTAATTACTGCCTTATTTTCCTGGTTCAGCTCCACATTTCCTTGCTTAATTGGGAAATCGAAAATCTCGAAGAAGTCGTTATTCGACATGTAGACATTTTCAACATAAAAACTCCTATCGTTGGCTTTTATTAAATCGTCAAATCCCAATTGACTAAGCATTGCCATCTGGCTGAGCTCAGGAATACGATCTTGCATTCTTGCCGCATGACTCGTTCGATAACGAGCCCATTTATCTTTTCCTCCATTTACATTTTCTGCAATGATGTATATCTGATCCTTCTTGCTGTGAAATTGATCTACAGATAGTTCATTCTTGACATAAAGTGCCAGAAGAATGAAAGAAGTAACCCCAACTGTTAAACCAACAAGGTTGAGTATAGAAAAGAATTTATCTCTTTTCAATCTTCGAAATGTGCTTATGAAATAGCTTTTGAGCATAGTTTAGGGTTTATTCGTTTCTGAGGATTTCTGCAGGATTAATTCGTTTGGTACGCGCGATTTGAAGTACAATAACACTAAGCGATATAATCAGTGTACCCATTACGGCCGATGAAAAGGAGAAAATACCTGGCTGTATTCTGTAGACAAACTGTGATAACCAGTCGCTGGTGAAATAGTAAACCACAGGTGCGGCCACCATAAACCCAAGCAATATCATCCCTACATAACTTCTGGCAAAGAGCTGGAAGATCTCCCTGTAATTTGCACCCAAAACCCTCCTCAGACTGATCTCTTTGATTCTTTGTTCAATGGTGAAGGTAGAGAGGCCAACAATACCCAAAATGGCAATGAAAATCGCCAACCCTGAGAAGAACAAAAACATCTCTCCTAGCCTTTGCTCAACAATATACTGTCCGTTATAGGCCTCGTCTAAAAACTTGTATTGCATAGGCCGACCAGTGGCCATAGCATCCCATTTCTCGGTAATCTGAGCTAAAGTCTCCTTCACTTCAGTCCCTGTTAAGCGAACTAGAGCAAATTTAGAAGCATTAGGATTGAAGGAAATTACTGATGGTCTGATTTCCGATTTCAATGATTCATTATGGAAGTCTTTAATCACTCCAACTAAAGGAATATCTCCATTGACTAAGCTCAATACATGATCACCTTCAGCCTCCCAGCTAAAAGCCGGCAAGGCTGACTCATTGACAAGAATACCTCGTAGTTCCTTGGAAGGCGTTTGGCCTGAAACCAATTCTATACCCAAGGTCTCAATAAAGTCTTCATCGCCACTAAAGAAATCGGTAAGAACTTCTTTTTCTTCGTCTACACCGAGCTCATCTTTATTTAAAACACCAAAACTGGAATAAGAGATAGATGAGTTAGCCATCGATACCTTTTCAACACCAGAAACGCTCAGCAACTCATTCTTAAAAACCTGAGCTTTATCTCCTATTTTATCATGTAAATCAATCTCAAGAAGTAATTCACGTTCGTAACCAAGGTTCTTAGTCTGAATGAAATTGAGTTGCTGCTGAATAATTACTGTAGCGATAATCAGTAATTGCGCAATGAAGAACTGTACAACGGTTAAGCCTTTTCGAAGTCTAGTTTTTGAACCAACCTTTCCCTGCCCAAGAGCTTGTAAGGGCTTGGATTTAGAAAGAAATAGTGCTGGATAAATTCCTGAAAGAAAACCAACCAAAACCGCAGTTCCGAAAACCAACACGAAAAATTCGGTAGAGAAGTAGTTCAATTCAATCTCCTTTTGGAGCATATCATTTACCCAAGGCAGAAGTCTCTCTGTTAGTGCAAAAGCCAATATGGCACCTATAAACACCAGAGAAAATGATTCGAGCAGATAGTACGAAAGCACCTGAAACCTAGAAGCTCCAACTACCTTTCTGAGCCCTACTTCCTTTCCTCTTTTTATAGACTGAGATGTGACAAGATTAGTATAATTAATAACAGCAATAAATAGCACCAAGAAGCCAATGGCACCAAACAAGTAGATGTATCTAATATCACTTGTATTGCTGCTCGTAAAATCTAGTTCTGCTTTTAAATGGTAGTCGGTTAAAGGAAGTAAGAAAATGTTTTGGTTGGCCTGTGTATTAGTGTATCTATGACTATAAGGCATGCTCATAGCTATAGCCTGCATCTTTTCTTGAACAGCCTCTTTGCTGAAACCTCTTTGCATTAAGAACCAGTTTTGAGCAGGGAAATAGCCATTTTCATTATCCATTAATTGACTTCGCTTTTCAAAAAGCTCATTCTCAACAGATAGAAAATCAAATTGTAAGGTGGAGTTGGCCGGTACATCTTCCAACACACCAGAAATAATGTATTCATCATCTTCATCTACAGTAATCTTCTTACCTAGAGCAAGCGTAGCTTCACCAAAGTACTTCTCTGCCGCAGAACGACTGATAAGCAATGAACCCTTGTCTTCTTCTGCCACACCAAAGGCCAAAGGAAAGTCGAAGACTGTAAGAAACTCATTATTTACATAAGCCATTTCATTATCTAGAAAGGTTTTGTTTCCAGCAGTAATCAGTCTATTTCTCGATTGGTAACTAGCAAGTTTCTGTACTTCTGGTACTTCTTCCGCAATTTGCTTGGCTAGCCCATAAGCCAATCTGTCGCTGGTTACCTTATTATTACCCATCAAATGATAGCTCAGGTATATATCGTCCTTCCTTGTATGAAACTTATCAAAACTCAGTTCATCTTGAATATAGAGACCGATTAACAAAACAGTAGTCAATCCAACAGTGAGCCCGCCAAGGTTAAGTAGTGAAAAGAGCTTTTCCTTTCTGAATTTTCTAAGGAATGTATTGATGTAAGTTTTGAGCATCTGACTGTTGTTTTTGAGTTCTTATTCGCTTCTAAGTGAATCTACAGGGTTTGAAGTAGCTGCACGGAAAGAACGCAAGCCTGTGGTAATGGCTCCAATTAATAAGGTGAAGCCGATAGCCGCAGCAAACACCCAAACCGACAATCCGATCCTAAATTCGAATCCGCTCAGCCAGTCATTCATGAGGTAGTAACCAAGAGGAGCAGCCAATAAGAAAGCGATGCCAATGAGTACCAACAGTTCTTTAGAAAACAGATTCAAGATTTGATTGACAGAAGCACCCAGTACTTTGCGAATACCGATCTCCTTTGTCTTCTGGTTAGCCATGAATGACACTAAGCCATATAAGCCTAAACAACCAATAAAGATGGCCAAACCTGAAAATATCTGGAAAAGTGTGAGCACTCGGGCTTCTTCTTCATAGTTCTCCATGATCTTCTCAGAGAGCAGCGTATAATCGAAAATAGTATCAGGATACTGCGCTGTCCAGGTCTCTTCAAGCTTCTTCACCAAGTTTGAAGTCTGACTTTCCGAACCCTCAAACCTTACCGCTCCTTCGTAGTAATAGCCAGCGTATTTGACCATAATTATCGGGTCAACTTTATCTCTCAAATCCTTATTGTGGAAATCCTTGAAGACCCCAACTACTCTTTTATCGCCATTGAAACCTGAGCGGATGGTTTCTCCAATAGCGTCTTCAGGGTTTTCAAGCCCCATCAGTTTCAATGCTTGTTCAGAAATGATTGCTTCGGAAAGTGTTGTATCGAACTTGCTGATATCGCTCCCAGCCAAAAGTTTGATGTCATATAAATCCAAATAATTTTCATCAATCACCTTGAATGCAGCATCGAACTCTCCTGTGGTTTCCAACGGAGCATAACCGAAGGTAGAGCCAATGTTGTTATCAGAAAGTGGACTTGCAAATGAAAAACTAACCCCCTCAACCCCAGGGAAAGTCTGCAATTCATTCCCCATAAAGTTCAGCTTCGCCTCTTCGTTAGAAGGAAGAGGAAAGGTAATGATGGAAGATTTTCTGAAGCCTAAGTCCTTATTCTCGAAGAATTTCATCTGAGAAATAACCACCAGCGTACAGATCACAAGCACTTGAGAAATAAGAAACTGGAAGACTACCAAACCCCTTCTAGTATTGATATTTCCTGAAAGAGAACTCTGCCCCTTGCTTCTGAGTACTGCAACAGGCTTTAGTCTGGAAAGTATAAATGATGGATAAAGTCCTGCCAAGAGCGTTACCCCCACCACTACGCCTAAAGCCACTAGCAAGAGGGAAATGTCTTTCATTAGCTCTAACGATAAGCTATAACCAATCAACTCTTCCATATTAGTCATAGCCAATTCGGCTACTCCCAAAGAAATAAGAGTGGCTATCACTGTTATGAGGAAGGTTTCGCCCATAAACTGGAAAACCAGCTGGTTTCTTACACCGCCTAAAACCTTTCTGATACCAACTTCCTTTGAGCGTTTTATGGCCAAAGCGGTAGATAAATTCACAAAGTTGATACAAGCCGTGAGAATTAAGAATACCCCAATAGCAATCGGAACGGTTAGAAAGTCGGGCGACTTGGCCGAGTTTCCATACACATTATATTCTGGTTGAAAGTGCATATCAGCAAGTGCTTGAAGCTGAAAAACAGTTTCATTCTCCGTTTCAGGCATATATTTCTCAGACATGGCCGGAAGCACATCTCTAATTTGCTGTGCCGTTACATTTTCATTGGCAAGGAAATACACATGTGCATTTGAGGAAGTAGACCCCCAAGAATCTGGCTGGAAGAAATCGAAAATCTCAGCTACCGACTCGTACTCTATCATCAACTTAAAAGGAAGAGATGCATTTTTTGGAGGATCTGTAACCACGCCTGTAATGAAAATCGTTAGGTCATTATTGAGCTTCATTTCCTTACCCAATACTCTATCGTATCCTCCATCGGTCACACCGAAATACTTTTCTGCTAGGGAAATTGAGATTACAGCCGACTTAGGCTTAGACAAGGCTGTTTCAGGGTCACCCACCTTCCACTCATAATCGAAGAGCTTAAAGAACTCTTCATCTACAAATGAAATACCATCGCGTTGCTCATAATGGGTCCAGTCACCCGTTATATTCTGAACGCTGAGCTGATTCTCACCTATGTAAAAGGTTCGTACAGGAGTACCCAAGTCTGGATAGTCTGTTTTGAAAGCCTCCGCAAATGGATTCTGCATTCCAGCTTCCTGCTCTACCAAATTCGGGCTGATTACCTTTTTAGTGAAGCGATAAAGGTGGTCGTAATTGGTTAGGTAAGTATCGAAGCTCTTTTCAAAAATTACAATCTTAAAGAGAACCAAGGCAGCACTAATGCCTAATGCTAAACCGAAAATATTGATGATGGTAAAAGACCTGTTTCTCGACAGGTTTCTAAGTGCGGTGATGAAATAATTCTTTAACATAGTTGACCTTTGATGTCACAATCTAGCCAAAAGGAGTGCCAAAAACACTACATACTGAATATCAGAACGTTGTAAATATATTTCAGTCATTGATAGTTTTTATCCGTTTGTTTTCAATACATTTAAGTGTTTGTTTTTGATACAGTTTTTATGGCGAAGATAGAGGCTAAAATACTGATTGTTGACGATGATATTGATGTGCTCAACACGGCACGAATGTATCTGAAACAGCAGTTTACCTTAGTGCAGATTGAAAGTAATCCGGAACTGATCCCCCTCCACTTTGAGCGAGAATCATTCGATGTTGTATTGCTCGACATGAACTTCAAGAAAGGAGAAAATGATGGATCTGACGGCCTTCATTGGCTCAACCAGATTCTGGATATCGACCCGAACGCTATTGTTATTTTAGTCACCGCTTATGGTGAGTTCGACTTGGCGGTTCAAGCCATCAAATCGGGAGGTACCGACTTTATTACCAAACCATGGAAAAATGAAAAACTCTATGCCACCATTACTTCGGCCTTACAACTTCGGCACAGTAAATTAGAGGTAGACAGACTTAAAAACACCACCAAAAGCATCACCGATGATGTTGAACAGAAGTACTCCAACTTTCTGGGGAATTCGGCACCCATGCAACGGGTTTTCTCACTCATTGAAAAGGTAGGACCAACCGATGCGAACGTGCTGATTCTCGGAGAAAACGGAACTGGTAAAGAATTGGCAGCCAGAGCACTGCACAAAAAATCAGACAGAGCTAATCAGGTTTTCATTAAGGTCGATTTGGGCTCTATTAGCGAAACGCTTTTTGAATCGGAGCTTTTCGGTCATGTAAAAGGGGCTTTTACCGATGCCAAAGAAGACAAACCAGGACGGTTCGAACTGGCGCAAGGCGGCACTCTTTTTCTGGACGAAATTGGTAACCTCTCTCTCCCTCTTCAGGCCAAACTACTTTCGGTACTTCAGCAGCGAAAAGTAAGCAGAGTGGGTTCAGGCAAAGAAATTCCGATAGATATACGTCTGGTTTGTGCCACCAACATGCCCCTTTATGAGGTGGTAGATGAAGGTGAATTCAGGCAAGACTTGCTCTATAGAATCAACACCGTTGAGCTTAAAATGCCATCGCTTTCAGAAAGAATTGAAGACATGGACATTCTGGTTGAACACTTCTTAAACGTATTTGGCAAGAAGTATAAGAAGACCAATATGCGCATTGATGCAGGCACAATGAACAAGTTGAAAAAACACCACTGGCCGGGAAATATTCGAGAGTTGGAGCACTCAGTAGAGCGAGCTATTATTCTGGCCGATGGCAACAAACTAGGACCCAATGACTTTATGCTGGGAAGCACAAAAGCAACTGCCAAAGCACAAGAAGATGAAAACTTAAACATCACGGAAAACGAAAAAAGACTAATATTAAAAGCGCTAGACAAACATAATGGCAACGTAACCCGAGCCGCTAAAGAACTCGGCTTGGACAGACTGGCCCTTTATAGAAGAATGCAGAAGTATGGATTGTAGCGGGAAGACCGAAGACAGGAGTCGGAAGACGGAAGTAACTAGCCATCTTTTGCTCGATTACTGATGAAGTGCTGCCCCTTTAGGGGTTAAGGGTAGATTTAGAAGGAAGTCGAAAGTCGGAAGTAACTTAGCCATCTTTTGCTCGAGTATTGATGAAATGCCGCCCCTTTAGGGGTAAGGGGTAAATTGAGACCGAAGTCAGAAGACAGAAGTCGGAAGTCAGAAGCAACTTAGCCATCTTTTGCTCGATTACTGATGAAGTGCTGCCCCTTTAGGGGTTAAGGGTAGAAGAAGACGGAAGTCAGAAGACCGAAGACCGAAGTCGGAAGACGGAAGTAACTTAGCTATCTTTTGCTCGAGTACTGATAAAGCACTTCCCCTTTAGGGGTTAGGGGTAGAGAGAAAGAAAAGTTTTACGCGAGGAAGGAATTTCGGAAGAGTAAGAGTAAGAATCGACCTTAGAAGCATTAATATTAAGAATACTAAACAACTCAAATATGAAAACCAACCTAGCGCTAACACTTGCATTGCTCTTAGCAGCTTGTACCAGTCAAAACTATGAACTGGCATACGTTAATGACGAAAACGGAAAGCTAGATATTTTTCTATTTGACTCTAAAAACATAACTGACACTCTCCTTATAAGTTCAGAAAACACTAAGTATAACATGGTTTGGAGTAGTGATGGAAAAAGCCTCTACTATACTGAATACAAGCAGGGTAGCCGCTCCATAATGCGCTATAATCTCGAGAGCAAAGAGAACGAAGAATTACTTAGCGACACCCTTACGCTTACCCTCAACGATGTTTCAAGAGATGGAAAAACATTATTAGTAAGTTCTGGCCGCGATCAGGTTAAAGGTGAAATTTACAGTTACCATCAACCTACAAAAGAATGGTTCAGACTCACCAAAAATGAACTCTATGAGTCTGGAGCAAAGTTTTCTCCAGATGAATCTCAGGTAATTGCCAGCATACAAACTCAAGTAGGCGACTCAATTTATAGATCTGGAATAGCTGAAATATTTCAGATAAACGTACCAAACCCAATCAATCAAAAACAGCTCACCAGTCTAAAGCACTTCAATGCTCTGCCAGATTACTCCCCCAATGGAGAACAAATTGCCTTCCATCATTGCGACACAGGTAACTGCGACATTTACGTAATGAATGCTGATGGAAGTAATCAAGTCAATATTACCCAAGGCATTGATGATAACCGATGGCCAAGATGGTCTCCCGATGGAAGAGTATTAGCCTTTACCAAAACCCTAGATGGTAATTCGGAAATCTATATTTGGAATTCTTCTACTAAAGAAATTACACCATTAATCACGTCTCCTAAAAGAGATGAAATAGCTGAATTCAGGCCAAAGAACTAAGAGACACTAGGTACAATGGTATCAAAAAGATTCGCTTTACTGGTAGTTATCCGCATCGTGTTGCTCATGCTCACCATGACGGCACTGGCCTTTATTTTCGCCAGAACAGAGCTCTTCTTCAACCAAATTATACTGCTAGGCATAATCATTATTCAGGTCTCTGAACTCATCAGGTTTATCACACACACGAATCGAGAGATTGCCAAACTACTGATGGCCATTCGTTACTCCGACTTCTCCATCTCCTTCAAAGGCAAAAAGCATGGCAAGTCGTTTCAAGAACTGCAAGATGCCTTTGTAGAAATCATAGAAGCATTCAAAAAAGTAAGCGTTGAAAAGGAAGCCCAATTTAAGTTCCTTCAAGTCATTGTAGATAACATTAAGGTAGGTGTGTTAGCAGTGAAAGAAGATCATGGAATTGAGCTAATGAACAAGGCCGCTCAAGATCTACTAAAAATTGCCACTCCAAATTACTGGAAGCAATTTCAGCAGCTACAGCCCACTTTTGCCAACGAATTGGATGCCATGGAAGACAATGAACGTAAGCTGATTGAACTTTCCATCAAGGGCGAAAAACAGCAAGTTTCGGTTCAGATCAACCGACTTAAAATTCTGAATTATCGATACACTATAGTCACCTTTCAGGATATCAAAAGTGAGATTGAACAGAAGGAAATTGAGGCTTGGCATAAGCTTATTCGCATTCTCACGCACGAAATTATGAACTCGGTAACGCCTGTCACCTCTCTTTCTGAGACCATGATTATGCTACTGGAAGAAAATGGTCAGCCGAAGCCATTGGAGAACCTTTCCGAAGAAACGTTGGAAGACCTTCGTTTCTCACTTAAAACCATTCAAAGGCGTAGTGAAGGCCTACTCCACTTTGTAGAAGACTACCGTAAGCTGACCAGAATTAAGACCTTAGAGCTGAAAGAAGTCAACGTCAGGGAGCTGTTAGAAGAAAACGCCAACCTCTTAAGTAAGGAGTTCGAAAAAGCTGGTGTAAAACTCCAGACAAAATCTGAAGCCCGCATGTCGGTAGCAATGGATAGAAAGCTTATAGATCAGGTTCTGATTAACCTATTAACCAATGCTCGACACGCTACAGAAAACCACGAAAATGGCTTAGTAGAAATTCATGCTTATTCTAGTAGTCACCAGTCAGTCATAGAAATAAAAGACAACGGAATCGGTATAGACGAGACCAAAATGGATCAAATTTTTATTCCATTCTTTTCCACCAAAGAAGATGGTTCTGGCATTGGGTTGAGCCTCTCCAAACAGATAATGAAAAAGCATAAAGGCGACTTGACAGTGAAATCCCAACATGGCCAAGGAGCTACATTCAGCCTGATATTCAGGAAATAACAGTTTAGTAAAACACACTTTACCAATTTAAATAAGGTAGTCGGTTTCAGTCATTAAACTGACATTCCAAAAGCAAACACCCTCCTTCTCGCTGAACCTAACTCAACATAAAATCCTTAAATGGTTTTTCAACAAGGTGAAAAGCACACGGCAACTTTAAGCCATACCAAAACGTAATGAGCTTTCATCCACAAACCAAAGGTCATGAAAATATTACTCAACATATTATTGGGCATATTAACGGTAGAGCTAGCCCATGCACAAAGCAAAAGCATTTCAATTCCTATGAAATCAACGCATTGGAATATTCCGGCCGATGCTCAATTTGAACAATTCGACAACAGAGAAACACTAGTTTTAACTACTGGCAGGGCCACAGTAAAAGGTCAACACTTCACCAATGGAATCATAGAGGTAGAGGTTTACGCCAAGGCTAGCAGAAGCTTTGCTGGCATCAGTTTTCGCGAAGAGAACAACAACTTGGAAGAAGTGTATATGAGGTTACACAAATCTGGTCAGGCAGACGCTGTTCAATACACGCCCATGTTCAATAATGAGTCTAACTGGCAATTGTATCGCGAGCATCAGGCCAACGTGACATTCAAAGCTAATGGCTGGAATAAACTAAGGTTAGAAGTTCAGAATCAGCGGGTAGAAGTCTTTATTAACGGAAGCTACGCAATGACTGTGGAGCAAATGAAAACCAGTCAAAAAGAGGGAAAAATTGGCTTATGGGCCTTATTTGGCAACCGATTCTCTAATTTCAAGGTTACTCATTCCGCAGTAGATAAATCGACTCAAGAAAAACCGAAGACACCAACAGACCCTACAATTATTTCTAGTTGGCAAATAACATCAGCTCAGTCTTTCCATAAAGAAAAGTTAGATTATGAGCTGCTCGCTAAGACCGAATACACGTCTGTTACCACAGAAGAATCAGGCTTACTACCTATTTCTAAATATGTTAAAAAGACGTCTTCTGGCGGGTTCGAGCAAAACAAAGAAGATTTTATTGTTGCGAAGACCACGATTCATTCAGAAGAGGCTGCTAACAAGCTTTTCTCTTTCGACTACAGCGACAAAATCATCATTTACCTAAATGGTGAAGCGATTTTCTCTGGTGATAACAGCTTCCGACTGAAGGGAGTGCAATTTATGGGGCACTTAAATATTGATGCCAACACGCTTTATCTTCCTCTAAAAAAAGGAGACAACCTAATTCACTGCGTAGTAATTGACCAGGCCAATGGCTGGGGCTTAATTGGTAAAATAGAATAGCAAGCAGCGTTTCTAAACGCCACACTGTTTTGTAAAACAGTTTATTACAATTAGTCAGAAAATATGGATCTATATAAGTGATAAATCTATATTTCTGGCTTATTTCTATGTCTACTCATAATAACCCCAGAGACCTTAGCTTAATAGAAATAGAGTTATCTTACCGAGAGGCCACGGCTAATGAACTCGGCTGGCACATGCATAATGTTACCTGTTCTGAAAAACCACATTCGCGAAAGCAAATCATATGACTCAATCCGAACTGATAGTCTTAAACTTCACAGAGATTAGAAGAAGAAGTATAAAACTTTGGAAAGCGCTTCCTGAAAGCCGGTATAATTGGAAACCTGACGAAAAAGCGATGACTTCTATGGGCATGATTCGGCACGTTTTGGAAGCCGATTATGGATGGAATATGATTATCAATAACGAGAGCATGACTAATTATCATACTCCTTGGGAAAATCAACCATTGATTAGCGTTGCTGACGAACTTGAATTTGCTCAACCTTACAGAAACACATTTATAGAAAGCGTCCGTCAGTTTTCTGATAGAGAATTAAACGAAACAGAAATCGTGCACCCTGGCAATGGCGAGAAAAAGAATCTCGGAAAATACTTATTGCGCATTGGGTATCATGAATCCGTTCACGCAGGTCAATTCCTAACATACTTGAGAGCGATGGGAATTGATCGTCCAAGTGTATGGGACTAAAAACACAATGGCCAACAATGGCACCTAGTCTTCATTTGTCTGAATCAATGTATCTGAAAAGGTCATGAGCAAACAAATGAATAAGCTATACAGCATTGAAGCTGTTTAGCATAAAAATCTCTATCTGGTCTTGAGCGTCTCGCTAAGACGTATGCGGTGGGTAGGCCAAATATAATCTCCGTAAATAATCTCAGCAAGCCATCTAAATATAGTCTGAAATAAGCGAGGCAATGTTTTACAAGGTATTATGAGAGACTGCAAAAATATTCAAAAGCTTATGGCTTTATATTTTACCAAACGTTCGGTAAATATTTATTCATTATATACATTTGCTTTATGAGACCACCGAAAGTATTGGAAGAAGATGTACTGGAAAGCTTAACAAAAGTATTTCGTGAGAAGGGCTACGAAGGTGCTAGCCTCTCGGATTTAGCTGAAGCAACTAATTTAAAAAAAGCCAGCTTATACCATCGTTTCCCGAAAGGTAAGCAAGCAATGGCTGAAGCTGTGTTACAGAATGTAAATAAGTGGGTTCAGGAAAACATATTTTCTGTTTTACAAAATGAAATTTTGACCCCCGAGGAAAGGTTAAAGAATGCGTTGAGTCAAATAAGCGTACTTTATTCTGCTGGAGAAGAAACTTGCATTTTTAGAGCTTTATCGATGCGAGTAGGCTTAGAGCTTTTTGAAGAACAAATCAACAGCGGAATGCAATTGTGGATTATCAATTTCAAAGAAATCGGAATTGAATTGAATTTTGAAGAAGACGAGGCACTCGATCTTGCGCTGCAAACTTTGATCGAAATTCAAGGAGCCTTAGTTGTATCTCGAACCATGAGAGACAAAAACATTTTCAGTCAGACATTACAAAAAATTGAAACCCGCTATCTCCATAGATTTCTTTAAGGAAAAACTATTCTCCCCTTAAAAGCTACTCATGAAAACAACATTACTACTCGCAATATTATTTATATCCATAAGCCTAAACGCACAAGATTTAATAGTAAACACTACTCAATCAATCAACTGGAACAAAGATTACACTAAGTTTTATGGATTTCTTCAATCTGCCTTGGTAACTGATAGCGATGGGAATAAAATTGTGGTGGGTGGATTTGATGGATTGAGTGTAGATTTTGGGACAGACGATACTCTATCATCTGATGAAAATTCCAATATTTTTATCGCCAAATATGACACTAACGACAATTTAGTCTTCTTGAAGGGTATCGGAGGAAGTTTTTTTCAAGAAAGCAGATATAGTAATGATTATGCAAGTGATGTAAAAGTAGATAGCGAAAACAACATTTATGTTTTGGCGACCATTGACGTTGGTACATTGCAAAAGGTGGACTTAGACTCGGAACACCCAGAGAGCAACTCGATTATTTCTACTTCTTACGGGAATGATTTTTCTGACAACAACCATAATGCTTTCATAATAAAATACTCTCCAGAAGGAAAAATGCTCTGGTATAGAGAAATAAAAGATGACTTTACAGATCGAAGCTTTAGTCTCTATATTGATACCAATAATGATGTGTGGGCTACTGGCTATCTAGGAGGTTTTACAGGTGCTAATATTGATTTTGACACTAACAATGAGTACTCGGATAATCGCGATATTATCCAGGGTGAATTTCTTCGTTTAGGATTTGTCGCACATTACAATAGTGATGGCGATTTTGTAGATGTAAAGGGTATTGGAGGTGGTACACTTTCAAGCTTACATGTTTGTGTAGCCCCGAGTGGAAATATGTACTTGGCCGGTGCATTTAATGCTCTTAAAGGCACTAACGCTAAAGGATTATCCTTATTTAAAAATAATGAAACACCTGTTTATGTGGAAAGTCAAGGATTCTTTGAATTTGCTCCACAAAATACAGACATATTTATTTTAAAATGTAATGCTTCAGGAAATGTAGAGTGGGTAAAAACGATTAGTTCAAATTCATTCAATTCTGTTACCGACATTACCTTTGATGACAATGAACATATTTATATTTCCGGTTTTTTTTCAGGTAACAATGTGGATTTCGATATAGATAATGACTTATCATACGATACCAAAACTTCAGTATCCAATGGTTCAGGGCTTGTAGCTAAATATAATTCAGAGGGAAACCTTACCATGCTAAAAACCATTGATGGAGGTACTCGCACCAGAATTCACTCTTTAGCCATAAATAATAATGGTACTATAGCTGTAGGTGGGGATTTTAAAGGTGATGTTTCATTTGGCGATATCTCTCTGAATACTTCCTCTTCAAATTCCAATCCGTTTATTGCCATAATCGATTCTGAGGGAAATTGGAGCAATGTTAAAAAGATCGAAAAAAATGGTTACGCTTCTATTGCAAGCATTGAAGCAACTCCCAATAATGATTTTCAATTTGTAGGTTTCGAGGCAGTGATATACACTGAGGGATACAATATAGAATCTATTTTTTATGGTATTGCTCAAAGCGAATCATTGGTCACAGCAATTCCCGATATATTAGAGAATAATAACATTATTGTCTATCCTAACCCGGCTACAGATTTCCTGAACATTCAGACAAAGAAAGATATTGACCAAATAGATGTTTATAGTTTAAGTGGAAGATTACTATTATCTGAAAAAGACTCTAGATTGATTGATGTAACAACGTTGCCAGACGGAGTATATCTGCTAAAAATGTATTTAAAGAATAGTGAGAGTTGTATGAAACGCATTTTAGTTAAATAAAAACTGGCTACGAACGTGTCAATAAAGCTCGCGCTTCACCTTTCTCAGATCTTAACGCCTCTCCGAGACCTTGGTTTAACAGAATTATGCTACTGAGAAGCCAAGGCTAGTTTTAGTTTTTCTATCTTTACAGCCTGTTTTACTAGCATTACATATCGCATATCCTTGACCTAAGGATATTCAATTAAACGAGCAACCAACGCCCAGATCTGTTGGCTGTCTCTTTCATTCAAATTTTTATTCAAGATCGATCAACCATTGGTCGCAATATCATCTTAAAGTCAATTTCAGACTTCAGGCTTGATATTCATCTAATCTTTAAAATGACTAGTAATAATCTTATAAGTAAAAATATAGAAGCTTTCTATAATCAGGCCTCAGAAGAAACCAGACTCAATAAAGGAATGGGAGTATTCGAGTTCGAAAGAATTAAAACCCTCATTGAAAAGTATATTCCCAATCAACCATCAAAAATTATTGATGTGGGTGGCGGTACCGGAAAGTATTCGGAATGGCTTGCTCAAAAAGGGCATCAAGTCCACTTAGTAGAACCCGTTCGCAAACACCTAAAACTGGCAAAAGGCAGGTCCAATAAATTAAAGAACAAGTTCTCTGTTCACTCAGGAGAATCTAGAAATCTCGACTTCCCCAGTAACTGTGCTGACTTGGTCATTTTGCACGGACCATTGTATCATCTTCAGAATAAAGAAGACCGAAGTACGAGCATTCGCGAAGCCAAAAGAGTAGTAAAACCTGACGGTATCATTCTTGGCTTTGCCATTAATTATACTGCCTCCACCTTAGTTGGACTCTTAAATGGTCTGATCCATAAAAAGCCCTTTTTCCAAATGTGCAAAGAAGAGTTGACCACTGGGGTTCACAACCCTCCTGATGATTTCCCCTGGTTGTTAGCTGAAGCCTATTATCATAGGCCAGAGCAATTAAAAAGCGAGTTTCTTGAGCAAGAGCTGATCTACCTTAACACTTATGCCATTGAAGGAATGGCTTGGCTAGACAAGGATTACTTTGCCAGTATGCTGAACTGTAATAGAAAAAAGACTCTACTCGAATTGATTGAAGTAACGGAAAATGACAGCTACCTCCTACCCTTCAGTCCACATATGATGATCGCAACACAAAAACAATCTAGTAATGAATATTAAAGAAGACTACTACAACCTGTTAATAGCCAACAATGGCTGCTTAAGCGAGATAGAACTTGGAGAAAAGTTAGGACTCAATGAAAACGAAACGCAACGAATAATCTCCCAGTTGCTCTCTGAATATAAAATCGAACACAAGACAAACAAGGCTTGTGATTACAGCCTATTCAAACCTCCAAAAACTAAGTAGAATGTAACCAATGTAGGTTTTATAACCTCAGTATTTATAGCGGAGCCCACTACCGATTTTAAAATCTAAACGTATTCTAAAAGCCTTTTAAAGCCTTTTCTCGATTGATATAACCCACTCCCTTTCACTAAAGGGAGTGATAACCTTCTGAACTACTAGTAGTTCTTATTCTGGCTCAGTAAGAAGCAAATGAAATTCTAGCGTAAATATTCGCACTTTTGTTTCGAATACTTAACACGGCAGTCACATTGGAAAAATGGAAATAAGAGACAAAATCGTTTTAATAACAGGTGGTGCATCTGGAATAGGCAAAATCATGGTTCGTTTAATGTTAGAACGAAAAGCCAAAGTAATTATCTGGGACATCCACCAAGAAGGTATCGATCGAACCATTGCCGAATTTTCAGGCAAGGGAAAGGTATTTGGTTACAAAGTAGATGTCTCTAGCCTTGAGCAGATTCAGGAAACTGCTAAAAAAGTGAAGGCAGAAATAGGCGTGGTAGATATACTGATTAACAATGCTGGCATAGTGGTTGGCAAGTACTTTAATGAGCATACGCCATCAGATATTTCAAAGACAATAGACATCAACACCAATGCGCCAATGTTTATTACTAGGGAGTTTCTTGATGATATGCTGAAACAAAACTCGGGTCACATTTGCAATATTGCCTCTTCTGGCGGCTTAGTTTCTAACCCTAAAATGTCGGTTTACGCAGCCAGTAAATGGGCTCTGAACGGCTGGTCGGACACATTGCGCTTAGAGATGAAGCAGATGAAAAAGAAAGTGAATGTGACTACCATAATGCCCTATTACATCAACACTGGAATGTTCGATGGTGTTAAGTCAAAAATCCCCATCCTAGAACCAGAGGCCACAGCATTAACCATTGTTAAGGCTATTGAAAAGAACAAAAAGCTCATTAGTATACCGGGGTATATTTATAGAGTCACTCGACTAGGCCAAGCTATTATGTCCATCAATATGTTTGATTGGTTTGCAGGAGACATTCTTGGAATTTACAAGACTATGGAACAGTTCAAAGGTAGGAAAAAGTAAGTTTAACATAATCTGCACGCTTTTATCCCTCCCCTCACGATGCTTTTGGAGAGAGTTACACCACAGCAAAAATCAAAAACCACACAACACGCTAGCACATGATATCATCTTCCTCCTACGGGGGAAGACAGGAGATGGGGGCTCCCTTGCAAAACTCCTTTCAATACACGTTCTTCATTGAAGAAAACACACCAATTCATTTAGAGTCTCTATGCTTCTCAGAAGTATTGATAACTCATTATAGCAGCACCATAATGTCACATCATTAACCTGAGCCACAATTTGACATAAGAATGAAAAAGATACTAGTTTGTTTATTTGGCATAGCGGCTTTAACAACAAATGCTCAAGATGTCTATGATTACTATGAAAAAATTAATGAGGGCAGAAAGTTTGTCATTGATAGAGATTTATCTTCTGCCTTAAACTCTTATCGCTCTGCTTTTGAAAAATATGACCATCCATTTGCACGAGATTGCTACAATGCAATAGAATTATCCATATCAGCAAAAGACACTATTAACCTTGATTTCTTTTTGCAAAAGGGTTTAACAAGAGGAATCAGAATAAAAGACCTAGAATCTTCGGGGCTTACAACCAATTATCTGAAAAGTAATTTCTACAAAAAAATCAAAGAAAAAGAAGATAGTTTATTGACTATTTATTCTTCTAAAATCAATTGGGAATTAAGGAATGAGGTTAATCAAATGTTTTTGGAAGATCAGAAAATGCGAGAATTATATTATAATTCGAGCTTCTTTAAAAAGAGGAAAATAGGAAAAGAATGGGAAGTATTGAACAGGAAACAAATCGAAAGATTAATAGAAATCACAGAACAATACGGTTTTCCTGGTGAGAATTTGATTGGAATCGACAGAAGCGAAATGCACTCTAAGATTAGAACAAACAACTATTCAGCGGGGATGCCTATAGTGATTTTAATACATCATTTCAGTCAGCCAAATTTGTCTTATGATAGTCTACTTTTGGAAGAAGTAAAGGAGGGTTATCTATACAACGAACATTTTGCGACAATCTGTGACTTTGAAGCCCAATTTGGTAAAGCTAAATATGAGAATTTTGGTTACTATGGACTGAGACATAGACCCAGAAAGTTGGATTTACACACCTTGAACTTAAAACGAGGGGAAATTGGAATTTTAGGATTCACGGAAATTGATAAGCTAAATCGGGTCCGGAACCTAACAAAATTTTGGAATCGACTTTACTAAAAACAACGGCCAACAATAAGTATAAACGTGAAACAAGGCTCAACGCAGTCAGAAAGACTTTCTCTTCGAAATTCATTAGCTTTTTTTGGTCTTAGATTTCGCTGAGACCTTAACCTTTTTCTTCAAAAAAAGTCGAAGCGTAAAAAATGGTTTGTTGAGAATAGCCCCACCCCTGCCTGCTGCAGGCAGGCTTTTACCTTTCCCCTCCCGAAGCCTTGGGAGAGAGGGGCAGTACACCACCGCAAAAATCTAACAACCACACAACACTCTAGCACTTGGTATCATCTTCCTCCTTCGGGGGAACCTGCCTGCCGGCAAAGGCAGGGACAGGAGATGGGGGCTCCCTTGCAAAACTCCTTTCAAAGCACGTTCTTCATAGGAGAAAACGCACAATCTCTTTTAGAATCTCTGTGCTTTTCTAGACTAATGAAACTTCCTTATAGCACTACAATATGGTATGCTATAAGGAAGTTTCACCAACCTATATTAAATATAACCGCCACTACAGTGGCGCATAGCTAACGTTCAAAACAACCGAAAAAATGAAATGAAAGAAATTATTGAAAATAGAAAATCTGTATTTAAGGCAGAACTCAATAATGACCTCATATCAGATACGGTAATTATCAGAAAGAACCTGCTACATGGAAACCCGATAATTTATCATGATGACGAAGACAAATACTTCTTCTTGAAACAAAAAGTTGCCAACTTCTTCAATGTAAGTACTACAAAAGTAGTTATGGTAGGCTCGGCTAAGCTAGGATTTAGCATAGCTCCCAAAAAAATATGGAATGACTTTAATGAAGAATCTGACATTGATATTGTAGTTATCAGTGAAACCATATTTGATGAATATTGGCAGGAACTTCTCAACTTTAATATTAACGTTAAAGCAAGGAGTGAACAAGAAGACAAAAATTATAGAGAATTCCTGGAATACTTCTTAAAAGGATGGATTAGACCAGATTTATTCCCTTTTAATTATCCGAAGAAAAATGAATGGTTTGAATTTTTTAAAGGTATTTCGTACGGAAAGTATGGGAATTATAAAATAGCAGGTGCCATTTTTCGAAATGAATACTTTTTCGAACAATACCATTCTCGAAATATCAGCAGATTAAGACTAGAAAACTATGAATAATATAGGAACAGCGGACAACGAGAAATTACTCGATTTATACAACGATTTGAAAAATGGGACTCTCGTTTTACGTCCTACTTTTCAGAGAAATTTGGTTTGGAATAATTCACATAAAGAAAAATTTATTGACACCATTCTTAGAGGTTTTCCTTTTCCGGAAATCTACCTTGCTGATGGAGATATAGACTTAGAAACTCAAACTTCAACTCGCTTGGTAGTTGACGGGCAACAGCGATTAGATACTATATTTTCTTATATCAACGGGGAGATTGCTACTCGGGGAATACCATTATTTAAAGAATTATCTGCTAAGCAACAAACTGATTTTTATGATTACAAGATTGTAGTTCGCGACTTAGGGAGATTAGACGAGAATCAAATAATTGAAATTTTTCAAAGAATCAATTCTGTAAGTTACGCTTTGAACGCAATGGAAATCAATAATGCGTTGTATGAGGGAGCATTTATTTCTACGGCACAGACAATTCAAGAGTCAAAAGAATTTGAAGCATTGGATATCTTCAGCCAAAATCAATATGCAAGGATGAAAGACACTGAATATATTCTGTTAATAATGGCAACAATAGAGGAAGGCGGTTATTTCACCGGAAATTCGGAAATAGAGAGATATATCAAGCTTCATAATGATGAGTATGCAGATTCAGAAAAGATTAAATCAGATATTACTGAGACCTGCCAAATGATTATTGATTTGAATTTAGAACCTGATTCTCTTTGGTTTAGAAAGACCAGTTTTTTCACATTGCTTGTTGAATTGGTTAAATTAAAAAGAAGTGGAACTGACTTTAGTAAGATTAATTTGAAAGCTGTTTTGACCGACTTAGAAAATCAAATCTTAGAAAACAAATCAACTGACCCGGAAACGAATGGATATGCAAAATTCTATAAATACGTATTCCAAGGCACTAGTGGTCGTGCTGGACGAATTGCCAGAGGGACTTTAGTCGAAAATGAAATAAAAAAGGCAGTTGCTAACAATGGCTAAAAAATCATAGCCACCCTACGGGATGGCAAAGCTTTTTAGCCTAACCGTTAGCAACGGTTATTAAACTGAACCCAGTAAGAGAATTGAAATGGAAGGACTCTTCAAAAAAACTGTAGAAAACGGTATTGAGATGCTAAGTTTCAGCCCTGCTCTTTCGACTAAAATTCGAGTGACTTATGTTATTGAAGACGGGAAATTTATCCATAAGAAAGTTTGGCCACATGGTGGAGTTCAGGAAACCGTGGTGATTAAAGAAATTCAAAGTGTTGAGAAAGGCAAATGGAACTTTAAAAGCCTCAATGGCATACGAACCTTGATAGTAAAAACGTCAACAACGAATATGGAGTTAGAGAGCATTTCCAATCCCGACAAAATTCGTTCTTATATTCTTGGACTAAAAACTGCTAAAGAAAACGTAGAGCCAAACAAGGATACCGAAGGAGAATTAGCTCCAGAATATGTATATGTACCCGCCATACCAGATGTAATTTATAATCTTTTAAAATCTATACAGACAGGGGGGCGTGATAAGCTAATAAGTTGGGAAGTTACAACAGGTGAATTCGTAAAGGCAAACCAAGTAATAGGACAGCTAAATGTCCCGGTAAAAAAATATAAATATGACGATATAAGATACAAAAATATCGCAATTATAAGAGCGCCTATTTCTGGTAAGATAATAGAAATCACCTCTGATGAATCCACATCAATTTTTGAAACCCGACTACCAACTGACTCACTTCAAAAGTATCGCTTTTTCAAGCATATGCTTATAATTCAGCCATTAGCATCAGAGAAATTTGCTGGTAATCCGTTCACCAAACCCCTGGCAGATTACTGTTTTTTTAAATTTGCTGATAGAAATAGTAGTTACTTTGAACCACTTGAGGCCTTGTATAAAATTGTCAATAGGTCAGAACCTGTAACTATAAAAGAAGATTGGAAAGTAACATTAAGCGATGACGATGATTTGGAAGAATTTGCGGTTCAAATACCATATCCATCCTATTACCTATGTGAAGCTCTTTTTGGGAATTTTGGAACATCCTATTCAGTTAAGAGACAATCCAGAGTAAACCAGGGAGACTCAATTGGTGAATTTAATTCTTACGGTAAAGCTATAGCCTCTATAATCTCACCCGTTGACGGTCTTATACTATTTACAGGATTAGACTACTCAGATTCAGAAGTAATGAAAATCGATAGAAGTTACAAAACAGAATTTCTGCAAGGAACTATATGGGGTGATGATAATTGGCCCATAAAGGAATTTTATAATGAAGAATACAATCGCGTTAAAACTATTTTATGCATCATACAACCGAGAAGGGGTTCAGACATTACGAAATACGTAAGAGAGTCCTACAAACATGTGATTCCAGCTATCGAAGAGAGATTAAGTGAAAAATTAAGAGACGACTTCAGCTATAGTAAAGAAAAATACAAAACCGTTGTGGAAAAAGAAATTCTTAAAATAAAAGAATCGGATGGTCGATTGATTCGTAGAAACTAAAACATTTGCTAATTACGTAGACTGCCCTGAGCCATAAGCCCCCGGTGCGCCTCCCGATACCTCGAGAGAGGGACAGCAAAAAACAGCAAAAATCTAACAACCCCACAACACTCTAGCACTTGGTATCATCTTCCTCCTACGGGGGAAGACAGGAGATGGGGGCTACTTACCCAACTCCCCCAAAACACTCTTCCCTTTCTCTATTAAAAAGCCTGAATCTGTTCCGCAGGTAATCAGCTGGTAGCTTTCATTTTGTAGGTATGGTTTTACAGCTTCTGGGTTTGTGCCGAAATAACCCATCGGAATTCTAGCTTTAGCGCAAGCCGTTTCTACTTTTTCAATGGCCACCTTCACCAGTGGATGCTCCACCTGACCTGCCACACCAAAACTGGCAGAAAGATCATACGGCCCAATAAAGACTACATCCACTCCTTCTACCTCCACTATTTCATTGATGTTATTGACTCCTTCAAAGTGTTCAATCTGAATCACCACAAGGGTTTCTTTATTCGCTCTTTCCACATATTCTTTAAAGCTCAGTCCATAGCCATGAGCACGGGCAGCTCCTACCCCACGTACTCCCTGAGTCGGGTACTTGGCATAAGAAACAATCTGCTTGGCCTCTTCAGCAGTATTCACTTTCGGTACAATAATTCCTTCAGCACCAATATCTAATACCTTTTTGATATTCGCTTCACTGACTTCTGGCACTCGCACCAAAGCACCACAACCAGGCTTCATAGCTTGCAGCATTCGCTGGAGTTCCATAAAGCCATGCGGGCCATGCTCTAAATCGATAAAAAGCCAATCGAAACCTACCATACTCATAATTTCAGCAATTTCCGGAGAAGGCAATGAGAGTAACGTTCCTATCAACTTTTCACCCTGATCTAACTTTTTACGCAATTGGAAGTTCATACACTAAGAGTTTAAAGCCTCAAGATGCAACGAACACACTGCCTATCAAAAGACTGACAGAAAATCGAAGCCATCGAAAATGTAGGACCTAACACTTTTATCTACCTTACATTTGATATTTTTTTATGAATAAGTCCTGGAAAAGAGTAATAAAACGAATAGCAGTGGGCCTGCTTATATTCGTTGCCTTGCTTGGCGTATTTGCTACCTTCTTTTTAAAAGACATCGTCAACAACCAGCTTCAAAAGCAGATAAAAAGCACTTTTGGTGATTTTTACCAGCTCTCATACGAGCGCAGCTCTACTGCACTATCTACCTCTGGTTTTAGCATTAACTTTGAAAAGGTTTTGTTTGAAGCTGATACCAGCAACCAGCTGATGATGAGGAAATACCCTGCTATTTTCTTTAATACAGACCTGCTAGAAATTACCGACATCAATGTTATTGGGCTATTGCTTAACTCTAAAGTAGCCGTAAAAAACATTGAAATTGATGATCCTAAGCTGCTCTTCTATATCACAGGTTCGGGCGAAGCCTCAGACTCTACCGAGTCTAATACGCAATCAGACAACCTTATTGAAAGCATTAAAGTGGGGCATATCTCGATCGATAAAGGCAGTGCTTCCTTCATCTTCGAAAAAAGCCGAACCGACACACTATTTTCAGGGAAAGACCTTTCCTTAGAAATTGAAAACCTTGGCTTGGACTTAAGATCTGAGGAAAACATTGTACGAACAGGCACACTAGACCAACTTGCCTTTTCTATTAAAGAGCTCCGAATGTCACCTAAAAGATCCGACTACAACTATGGTATAGAAGCGCTGAAATTCAATTATAAAGATCAATTATTTCAGTGCTCTGAGTTCTCCCTAGAACCCGTTGGCAACCCAGCAGAAATGGCGGCCAATAATCAATACAGAAAGTCAATTCTACGGATTAAAGTAGATTCGTTAGCTTATCAATCGGATGATTTCAAATCACTTAAAAACCTTACTTCCATCAATGGTCAAGCGCTCAATATTATGGGAATTGACCTGATTATTGATAGAGATAAACGCCTGCCACTGGATCAGACAGTGTATAAAAAACTCTTTCACGAATCTCTCTTAGAGTTACCCATTGCAGTAAATCTGGACTCTATAAACGTTTCTAATGCACGAATAGACTATAGAGTACATAATGCTTCTAGTGCTGAACCGGGCAACCTTTTGCTTAGCTCGGTCGATGGGAATATTACCAACATCAACACCAAAGACTTGAGCCAGATTGAAGCCAAATTCAATGGCATCTTTATGGAAGATGGCCCTTTCAACCTAAATATTCAGCTTCCACTGGCAACACCACATAACCACAGCTACAATGGTTTTATAGGTAAAACTGACTTCACTTCTATCAACCCACTTATTGCTAACCTCACAAAAGTGAGAATGGAAGAAGGCTGGATTGAACGCATAGATTTTGATGGAAAAGGAAGCGAATACCTCAATCAGGGTGTTATGAAAATTGCTTTCCATGACTTGAAGCTTTCAGTTACCAACGATAACAACAAGAAAAAGTGGATTCAATCGGGGCTTGGCAACCTAATAACCCGAAACAATAACCGCACAGATGAATCTGAAACAGCAGACCAACTGGAGTATTCGTATGAACGACCACACTATAAAGACCATTTAGATATGTATGGCGGTGGACTCATTAATGGTTTTGCTTTGGGTATACTGCCCAAGCCCATCTATAACCTAGTTATGAATAATTAGTGTCAATTGGCTCTCAAACTTTGATGAGTCTGTATAAACCAATTATTTTGAAGCCTTAACCTTTTAATCAGCACAATGGACATTTTTGCCATCATTACCATCCTCACCATTTTATCTGCGGCTTTTGCCTTCATCAACACCAAATTCTTGAAGCTGCCATTCACTATTGGTTTGATGATAATAGCCATGTGTTTTACCCTACTTATTGTAATAGTGGGGCAATTCAATAGCAGCATTTTAGAGCAGTCTAAAGAACTCATTCAATCCATTGACTTTAAAACTGTATTGCTCGAAGTGATGCTGAGCTTCTTGCTTTTTGCGGGAGCTCTACACACTAAACTGGACGACTTGGCTAAACACAGAGCTCCAATTATGCTCTTTGCCACCTTCGGAGTAATGGTTTCAACCTTTTTAGTGGGTGGCATTTTCTACTTTGTGGCCGAAGCCGTTGGCCATCATATTGACTTTATTTACTGTCTGCTTTTCGGAGCTTTGATCTCCCCTACCGATCCGATTGCCGTATTAGGAATTCTAAAAGATGCGAAAGCTCCTAAGAAATTAGAGATCAAAATTGTGGGTGAATCACTCTTCAACGATGGTGTTGGCGTAGTAGTATTCTTGGTTATTTTCTCAATTGCTCAGCGTGGAATTGCCTCTGTAGAAGCCGAAGAAGTAGGTCTACTTTTCTTTGAGGAAGTATTTGGCGGAATTGCTCTGGGCCTATTGATGGGTTGGGTTGGATTCAAAATAATGAAGACTATCGACCATTACGAAACTGAAGTGATGATTACTTTAGCGATGGTAATGGGAATTTATTCTATTGCTCATGCAGTGCATTTCTCTGGGCCTTTAGCGGTTGTAGTTGCCGGTATTTTCATTGGCAATAAGTCGCCAGAAATAGCTTGGTCTAAAACCACTCAAAACTATGTAGACAAGTTCTGGGAACTGATTGATGTATTCTTGAACGCCATACTCTTCGTTCTGATTGGTTTTGAACTACTCATTGTTACCATCAATGGCGAATATATTTTACTCGGGGTTTTGGCTATTCCTATTACGCTCATTGCCCGATACCTAGCATTAAAAGGGCCGATTATGCTTTTCAATAAAAAGCTGGAGTTCATTCCTAAAACTGATATGATTATGACTTGGGGTGGAATCCGTGGTGGTATTTCCATCGCTCTAGCCCTTTCCCTTCAACCTGAAATGGAAAGAGAACTCTTCCTTACGGTAACTTATGTAATTGTGGTATTCTCTATTATTGGCCAAGGCCTAACTATTGGACCTTTGGTGAAGAGAGTTTTGGGGAGGTAGAAGTAGAATCCTCGGTCCTTCAGGCACCTACTTTATGCAGTTATTTGCTATGACTAGCCGTCCGACCGCTTGGAGCGGTCAGACGGCTATACACACTTACACTACTAACTCATCATCGATTGGATCGAGGATGGTAGAATGGTCAGTTTGTAACTGACTAGTGGAAAAATTCTAAACAAAAACTGGAGGCTTTATGCCGCTTCTACGAAGCTGAGTTCTGTCAATACTTTGAGGTTTTATAACATATCGTCCCGCTGGGACTTAGGAAATGGATTCCGTGAGTACTTCTTCTACACACAGGAGGGCTGAGATCCAACATCAGCGTGACCATCGACAGATACTACGCCTATGAAAGACTTGGCAAGTTCGATGGTTTTGATGTTGGTCGCTTTTTCTTTTGTAGAATCAAGAGAAAAGGAAGTCTAGAAAAACAACCCTAAACAAAGACAAGGATAAGTTTTGCAGATCCCTCCCAAAGTCGGGATGGAAAATTAAAAAACACCTTCTTCTAGCTCATCATCGATTGCATCGATGATGCATGAGAAGTCAGTTTGTAACTGACACTTCAAACTTAAATTCCCCCAGCTCTTCCGAAATACCGAGAGGATGAGCGATCTTTTTTCCACACCTGATAAAGCCCCCTTTCAGAGAATTTATTGGTTAGATTAGAGTCGTCCGACCACTTAGAGTGGTCTGACGACTAATCCCTTGTCAATTATAGTAAATCACTACTTTGGGCTGCTCTGGTAAAGCTCGGTAGATAGAAGTTAGTTCAGCACTTGGAGCAACCAAATAGATTTGAGGCCGATACTCCATAGTTTCAAAAGTAAATACCGAAGTCACAAGTGAGCTCAAAGCGTTGGTTCTTTGGGAGTCAAAAAACTGTCTTTTTGCTCTTCTATCTAGCTTTTTAGAATTCTCTTCTTGACTCAAAAATAGCTCAAGGCCATTCTCCAAAATCAGCTGAATATGAGTAGGCTCATAAACCAACGAATCAGGTTGTGATACAGATGCTAAAAACTCTTCCTGAGTTTTTGGAGCAGTCTTCTCAATAATCGGCTCCTTCACAATGGTAGCTCTACTAGAGTCCACTCGTAATGGTTTTGAAAACTGTGTCCAGTACTCCCTCTCTCCTAGTCGTTTCAGCAAAGGATCTATCTGCATTTCAGCTAGCTGAACTTTGTAAATTGACATACCATTGATAAACAAACTCAAGGAGCTATCTGGAACATTGAGCACTAGGCTAATCGAATCTTTCTTCGGCAAAGCGAGTAATGCCTTTTTAAAAGCAATCTGTCTTTGAAGGGAATCGAGTCCGTTTACAAACTCTGGTGATTCCATTTCAACATCCTGGTTCCTCCACTCCTTCAACTTTAAGATTGGAGCTGAAGCTAAGTGAAACATACTTAGTAACAGCAACACTCCGAACACACAAGCTACAGCAATGACTGGCTTTCTATATCGCTGAAAAAACGACTTTAAAGTAGCAAATACTTCCATCTTAGAAGATATAAACTTTGGCACCCATTGGCATAGACTTATAAACAAGCTCAAGGTTTTCGTCATTTAGGCGAATACAACCATGCGTAACCGGAAGCCCTAAAAACCGCTGGAAAAGCGTACCGTGAATCAAATAGCCATCGCCTAAGCTTAGAGAATAATCACCAAGCACTCCATACTCAAACCTTGAGGGGTGATTGTACGATGGCACAGGCAAGCCTTCCTCCACAAAAGCCCAGTCTGGCTTCTTCCATACCGGGTCTTTCGTTTTATTTAATATTCTGAATTCGCCTTTAGGCGTTTTAAACATCCACTTTTCTTTCTCGCTCTTTTTAAGAAGAACATAACTACCTGTAGAGCACATGTCTTTTTTAATCAGTTCATCGCCCTTATATAGGTAGAACTCGTTCATGGTGCTATTCACCACTAGGTAATTTGTTTTGGGCATATTAGCCTTCAATTTTTTATCTAGCGAAGTCAATTCCTTTTCGGCATTGGACTTCATTACCCGAAACGTTGAATCGTTCACCTCAGGCTCGTTGCCAATGGTAGCCAAAGCAATTGTAACCGACTGTAGATTGAGCACAAGCAACAGCCCTGAAATGCTCAGGCTTACAATCATTAAGGTTTTTACTATTCTCTTATTCATTTCAATTACCCGTTGTGGGCATATTTAGTGCACCGACAATGAGCACTGGCGTGTTTTCTGGCACCAGTTTCCATATTTTGTCCATGTCTGAATTTTCTAAGGCAATACATCCGTCTGTCCAATCGATGCCTTTTCCACCATCTCCATGTATTTCGATCAGGTTACCAATGCTTGCGCTTTGGGGAATTATTCCCTCAGCTTTATTCTGCTTAAATCTCTTTTTATCTTCCTCATTCGGATAGTCCAAAAGAAAGGCCTTGTAATACTTAGTTTGGCCATTAGCCTTTCGCTTCAATACCTTGTAATGACCTTCTGGAGTTGTTTTATCTCCCGACCGCTGCTTATCGCCAATCCAATTGGCACCCAACTCTACTGAATAAGTACTCAGCAGTTTGCCTCTACTATAGATTTTAAGCTCCCTATTGTACTTGTTCACCACTACCAATGCCGAACCTGTTCTTCTAGAATTTTCAATGGCTGAATTCACCCACTTTTTCCAAGTTGGAACCTCTCTTGAAAATTCTTCGAGTGTATTTTTTGCGTAAACAACCAACTCCCCCACGCCAGACTCCAAGACTTTGAGATTTTGCTCCATCTTTCCAGTATTTCCTTTCGCTAATGAGTTAGTCAACTCCTGATGTTTAAGCCTACTACTCGCCAGTAAACTCAATTGCCTTTTACTCATTGGCAAGCGCTTATAGCTACCATCGAATAGAGTTAGCTGTCCACCAATATTTTTAAGCCTATTGGCAAAATTGTTCGTAAGCTTTTTACTTCCTGCTTTTGCCTCTTGAGCGGCCATTTCGGCATACTCAATTGACTTCTTAGCGAAGTCTCTGCTCTCGCTATAAGTTCTCAGAAAAAAGAGCCTTTCGTTTTCAGCGCTCCACGAATTCATAGCAGAATCGTAAAACATCTTGGCTTTCGTCCAGCTACTTTTAGCATAAACCGAAGCCTTTTGTTTATCGGCCAAGGCTAGTTTTTCTCTAGCCAGCGCCAGCTCATCTAAAGGCGGTTTGGGATATAGCGCAAAACCCGACAAAACCAACAGCACAACTAATGCCGACAATCCCAAAACCAACCATTTAAATCTCATAGGCTTTCATAAATAGAAAATCCCCTAGAGCCTAAGCTTTCGGGGACTTTTCACATGATTCAAATACTATTACTTTCTTGCAGTTTTGTATTTGCTGATCACCTCTGTTAATTCAGTGTTGATGGAGCTAGCCTTTTCTCTGGCAACAGATAATTTCTCCATTGTTGGTTTCAACTGACCGCTCTGAAACATCTCGTTAGACTCGTTCATTGATGTTTCGATAGCATCTAGCTCTGCTTTGATAGCCACTAAAGCAGTTGAACCTTCTTTACCTCTTGGGGCTTCAGAAATAAGCGTTCTAGCTTCTGCTACTAATTCAGATACTTCACTGATGGTAGCTGTAATTTCAGATCTTAATGACATAATCACCTCATTGGTGTTAGCAGTAAGCTCTGTAGCTTGCTCTGTTACAGCATTTAGTTTTTCGATAGTAACATCGTACTTCTTGAAGAATTTAGATTTTTGCTCTTCTAGGCTAGCCATTGCTACAGCCATAGAGTCGTTCAATGCCTGAAATTCATCTTCCAAGTAAATGTCTGCACCAGCAACCTGCGCTCCGCTGATGGCTGCGTTTGCTGCATCAACTTCTGCTTGTGGAACACCAGCACATGAGGTTAAGCCAATAATACCAATGAACAATGCACCGATAAATGTGTTTTTAGCTTTCATAATTAGTCTTTCGTCTTTCGTTTTTAGTAGCCTTTGTTAAGACCATTTTTTTAAATCGATCATTTGACGAAGACCTGATAAAAGGTCACATGTTGGGGTGAAAAATATTTTTCTTCCACACAATATTGATTGAACAAAGCCTGTTATAGACCTATTCTACCTACTTCAACCCATCTCTGTTGCCAGATTTTTTTTCTGTTTCCTTAACCTTACAATAGAAACTGCAACTATAATTCCTATGGCTGCCATAGCCGCACCAACTAAATCGGCAGAGGTAAAGCCGTAGCCCATGGCAATTGGCAACCCTGCCAAATAAGCACCAGAAGCATTGCCCATATTGAAGGCACTTTGATTGAGCGATGAGCCTAACATCTCTGATCCTTTAGCAGAGCGAATCATCGTCATTTGAATAGGTGATGCTAAACTGAAAGCTAAAGCACCAATAATGAAAGTCATTATAAGTAGGGCTGTCTTATTTTCTGCAACCATTGTGTTGACCACAAGTGCAATAACCATAAGAATCAGGAAGAAAATCACAGCCTTAATTGGTGAAACTCTATCGGCTACTTTTGCGCCTATAACGTTACCTACAGTCATGCCTACGCCTGCCAGCACTAAGATGTAGCCCACATGGTTTTCCTGAAAGCCAGCCACATCGGTAATCAACGGTGCTATGTAGCTATACCATGCAAAAAAGCCACCCGTACCAATGGTTGTGAGAATAATGACTAACCATGGTTCTGTTCTTTTGAGTAGACCAAAATCTTTGAGAATACCTCTTTTCGATGCTTTCGGAAGCTCTGGCATCCAGAAATAGATGCTCAGCATAGCTAGAACACCAATTACACCAACTATTAAAAAGGCCAGCTTCCAGCTAAAATTGTGACCTAAATATGTACCAAGAGGAACCCCCAATACATTGGCGAAAGTCAAGCCGCTGAACATTACAGCAATTGCCTGAGCTTCTTTCCCTTTTTTGGCTAGTGTTCCGGCCACCACAGCACCTATACCAAAGAAGGCACCGTGTTGTAACCCAGAAAGAAAACGTGCCACCAGTAGTGTCCAGTAATCATTTGCTAAAGCAGAAGCTGTATTGAAGATTGTGAACCATAACATCAGTAGCAGTAATACCTTATGAGCCGGGTACTTACCTCCTAGTCCTGTAAGTATTGGAGCCCCAACAACCACACCTAAGGCATAGGCCGAAATAAAGTGTCCAGCTTGTGGAATAGATATATCTAAAGCTAGAGCTACATCGGGTAAAATCCCCATAATTACGAACTCGGTCATACCAATACCAAAGCCGCCAATAGCTAGAGCCAACAATGATTTCTTCATAATAGCGTGTTTCAAACCAGGCACTCATTCACCTGAGAGTGGGATAAGCTTTGAAAGCCATTAAAAGTTTCCCAATAGTGCAAATTGATTAAATGAGTAGTAATAATGGATAAATGAGAACAGAAGTGAGGAATCTCAAGTAGTAAACAGCACTTAATGCAAAGGTGATTAAATGTGCTAGGGAAAGGAGTAAAAAGGTAAAAGAGTTGAGAGTGAAGTATGAACTTCAACCTCACCCTCAACAGATTAATATTTAATCATTAGTTCTTGCAGGCGGCAGTGCTCTATGAATTCTATCTACCAATTTGCTAAACGGAAGACTTTGCAAATACACTTTACCAGGCCCAGTAAGGTTAACCAAGAAAAGTCCTTCTCCACCAAATAAGGCATTTTTGAATCCGCCAATAAACTGAACATCATAATTTACCGAAGGGCTGAAACCTACCACACATCCAGTATCCACTTTCAAAGTCTCGCCAGGCTTAAGCTCCCTTTCAATGATTGTACCACCTGCATGGATGAATGCCAATCCATCACCAGTCAGTTTTTGGAGAATGAATCCTTCACCGCCAAAAAGTCCCGCTCCAAAACGTTTAGTGAAAGTCACCTCTATCTCAATTCCGTGAGCAGCACATAGAAAGGCATCTTTCTGGCAGATGAACTCTCCTCCTTTAGCTGCTAAATCTAGTGGTACAATTTTTCCCGGATAAGGAGAAGCAAAGCCTACCACTTCCCTGTCTCTACCCATGTTGGTGAATGAGGTAATAAAGAAACTCTCACCTGTAAACATACGCTTCAAGCCTTTCATAAGACCTCCACCAGTACCTGTTTCCATTTGAATGCTCTGATCCATATACATCATGGTTCCTGCCTCTGCTCTTACAGTTTCTTGAGGATCTAAGGTAATTTCCACCAATTGCATATCGTCTCCAATAAGCTTGTAATCTATTTCGTGCGCCATAGTTTGATTTATTCGTTATTCGTTATTCGTTATTCGTTATTCGTTATTGGTTAATTGTATAATCTACTACCACAAGATCTTCTATAATTCCGCCATGTGTATCTCCAAAAGCTTTATGAACAGGATGCGGTAAATACTCGTCTCTAGCTCTCTCATTTTCAAAAGTTAGCAAAAACACATGAGTCATACCTCTATCAAATCCCTCTGGACTATTATTTAGACCCCATTCGAAGGATAAAATTTGTGGAATTTCATTCTGAAGTCCTTCAAATGCCTCAATCAGAGCATCTACTTGCTGTTCTGTAGCATCTGGCTTGAATTTGAACGACACTACATGCCTCAACTTACCCTCGTTGTGTTCTAAAGTTGAACATGCTGGAATCGTTAATATAAGTACTAGTAAAGCAACTAATTTCTTCATATCTGATTTCTAAAGTTTAATCTAATAAATCTATAGAAAGACCAAGTAAGAAACCTGAGTAACGGAATCCTCTCGTCACCAAAGGTGCCTTGGAGATTTAAGAATAAAGGACACCTACAATTGTGGCAGACCACTTTAAAGCTTCTCCTAACCAAACTACCAAAATGGCCGAACGTGACCTCAGCTTCTTGGGATTTCGGAAAAACAAAGCACCTCCGACTATGCAATACAACATACCAAAAATGTACTTTGGTATTAATTGACTGAAGCCCAACACCTCCGAAACTGTAATCAACACAATGACCACTGCTGTAACAGTAAAGAAAGATTTATGACGAGGCTTTAAGTTCAGTGAGTTAGATGGCTCTACTGAAGCTAATATGGAAGCGAAGGCAAAAACATAATCTCCAAATCTACCTATACCGAAAAAGGGGTCTAAATATATAAGACTAGACAAAGCCAGAAATATCGCCAGATTTTTGGTTAGAGGCTTACGGGCATAGCTTACCAATAATAGTGCGGCAAAGGCACAGGCAATGGTTATGATTGAGGAGATCATTAAGGCATAAAGTTACCACTAATATTCTCCCTGTACATACCCTAATTAGGGTACGAGATAGATCGGAAGTCAAGTTTCCTTCTCAATACCCAAAAACATTTTAATACTCTCTGATTTTAAGTTACCGGAGTACTCACTCTGAACTCAAAGGGAATCAGATCAATCACAACCCCGTGAGCTCCTGTGAACCGTACCATGTATTAAAAGTACTATTCCATTGTTTACTTTGCCTTTGGGTATAAATTAGCGTATGCAAAAAATTAAGAAGGTTTGTGTCTATTGCGCTTCGAGCGATAAAATAGACTCAAAGTATTTCGAAGCAACCAAAACTCTTGCTAAGGCATTAACCAAGAATAATACCACCGTAGTGTATGGTGGTGGTGCCAGAGGGTTAATGGGACAGTTGGCAGACACTGTTCTAGAGGAGAAAGGACGAATAATTGGTATTATGCCCCACTTTATGAAGGAAGTTGAGTTTCATCATAAAGATGTGAACGAATTCATTTTTACCGCAGATATGCATGAAAGGAAAAAGCAGTTTATGGTGGGTGTAGATGCACTCATTACCTTACCAGGCGGCTGTGGCACATTCGAAGAGCTAATGGAGGCCATCACCTTAAAAAGACTTGGCATTTTTACCAAGCCAATAGTTATCCTAAACCTAGACGGGTATTATGACGACCTCCTTAACATGTTAGAAAAGGCAATATCAGAGAACTTTCTAGCAGATGCTCACCGAGACATCTGGACTGTATTCACCGACCCTTCTAAAGTTCTTGAAGCTATTCACAACAGCAAACCTTGGTCTAATGATGCAATTAAGTTTGCTCAAGTATAAAATTTCGCATATAGGCTGGAAGAATTCTTATACATAATTTGTAAAATCCGTAAGAATCTAGAATCTTTCAGCGGTAATTGATGAGGTTCTTAAGGCTATTTTTTCTTCTATCTGGTATACTACTCCCAAGCTTAACCCAAATAGGTTTTGCCCAGCAGCGTTTTTCCAAAAACCTCCACATAATAAGTGGTCATACCAACAGAGAGTTAGACCAAAATAGAATTCTCGTTTATATAGATGAGTCCAATGAGCTGGAAATAGAAGACATTCTTAAGCTTGAACAAAATGATTACATAGAAGCCAACTACCTAACTCGGTTCGATGAGAGTAATACATATTGGATGTATTATAGAATTAATGATTCAGGAGATGAACCGCTTTCTCATATTCTCAGGGGTGGAACAAATGCGAAAGAGACTTACTACGTAGTTATTAATGACCAAATATCAGAACACAAAACGGGCTATCTTTTCCCTGCTTCGGAAAGAAGCATACCTCAAGGGCACGATACTAAAATACGGATTGACCACCCACCTAAAGGAGAAGCTCATGTTTATGTAAGAGTTCAGAATACGGATGGCACTCCAATAGATTTAAAGGCAAGACTAGAGCCCTACCAAGAATGGTATGATAATAAAGAGCGAGTAAACCTATTCCAAGGCTTTTTTACCGGGTTAATTATAGTAGTTGCTATGCTCAACTTCTTTTTGTTCGGCTTCACTAAACAAAAGGCTTTCCTCTTTTTTGCGCTTTACTGTTTATTCAACCTATCATATTTTCTTGAAGAATACGGAATACTCGAGGTTTGGCTGTATCCAGAAACAGCAAATCTAGTATCATTTTTAAAGTTTGGACCTATTCTATCCGTAGCCTTCTATTGTCTTTTTGCCAAAGAGTTTCTTGAACTGTATAAAGGCTTTCCCTTTTGGAATAGGACTGTAAAAACCATTGCCTATTTCTCTTTTGTCTTCTTTGTTTTGGTAGCAGGCTTCAACATTATTTCTGGTAATTATTATACCTCTTTCAGAATCTTTGAAGGCTATATGGCTGTAGCATCTTTCACTGCTATTGTATTTCTAATCTCCATTAATCTAAAACCCAACCTTTTGGTTAGGTACTTTTCAATGGGTACCACCTTGTTGATTATTACCGTATTAGTTTCTGCAATTGCCAAGTCATTAGACCATTCGTTCGATATTCACATATTTATTCAAGTAGGTTTAATCATTGAATTGATAGTATTCTCCATAGGAATGAGCCATAAGCTCAAACGCAATTTGGAGAACCATGAAATCACCCAAAAATCGCTGATTATTCAACTTCAGAATAATGAGAAATTACAGCTAAACATCAATCAAGACCTTACTGAACTAGTTGCGGCAAGAACACAGCTTATCAAAAAGCAGAATAAGGAATTGGAAGAAGCCAGAAACGAAGCTGAAAAGGCCACTCAAGCCAAATCTGAATTCCTTTCTGTGATGAGTCATGAAATTAGAACTCCTCTAAACGCTATCATTAGTCTGTCTCATATAATGGAAATGGACAATGAGAATGAGGAGATGCAAGAATACATTGATGCACTGAAGTTCTCTGCAGAAAATCTACACTCACTCATTAATGATGTACTTGATTACAATAAAATTGAAGCCGATAAGCTTGTTTTAGAGACTATTGAATTCTCTGTGATAGACTTACTGAGAAACATTAGAGATAGCTTTAAGTACAAAGCTAAAAATCAAGGTATTGAGTTATTGGTAGAAGTTGGCGAACACATGCCAGATAGAGTCATTGGCGACCCAACCAGACTTACTCAAATATTTAATAACCTCATTGGTAATGCAATTAAGTTCACTCATGAAGGCCACGTTCATATAAAAGCTACCCTCTTAGGCCTTAAAGATGATATAGCCACTGTAACCTTTGAGGTTAAAGACACCGGTATAGGAATACCAAGGGAGAAACTAGAAACGATTTTTGAAGCTTACGAACAGGCCGGCAAAGAAACTACCCGTGAATATGGCGGTACTGGTTTAGGCTTATCAATTACCCAAAAGCTACTTAACCTGATGGGTAGTAAAGTTAGAATAGAATCTGCCGAAGAAGAGGGCACTAGCCTCTCGTTCGATATTTCGTTTATGATTAATCAGGCCTTTGATATGGTAAGTCTCCAAGATCAGATGAGAGATAAAGATCTTCATGGCAAGCATATTTTAGTGGTTGATGATAATGACATGAACCGTTTGGTTCTCAAAAGACTTCTCACCAGTTGGAATGCTCAGTTCGATGAAGCTAATGGTGGAGAAACAGCCTTAAAAAAATGCGGAGAGCATCAGTACGATCTCATTTTGATGGATATTGAAATGAAACCATTATCTGGGTTTGAGGTAGCAGCCACCATTCGTGAAGAGTGCATAAACAATAAGGAAACTACAATCATAGCCATGAGTGGCTACCTAACTTCGGAGTTTGACAAAGAGATGGATAAAAAGCATTTTTCTACCTTAGTGCTTAAGCCATTTGAACCTAATGAGCTATACCGTCAAATATTGAAGTATACACAATGAGCAAACGAAATAACATAAGCAGTGGTAGTCCGTGGGAAGATGTTGTGGGTTATTCCCGAGCAGTTAGAATAGGAAATGTTGTTGAAGTTACTGGAACAGTAGCAGATAATGAAGGTGAATTAGTAGGCGGAAACGACCCTTATCTTCAGACTAAATTTGCCATTCAGAAAATTAAAGGCGTATTAGCACAGGCTGGTGCTTCTTTAGAAGATGTAATTCGCACTAGAATATTCGTCACCGATATCACCCAATGGGAGGCAATTGGAAAAGCTCACCAAGAAGCTTTTGGTGAAATTAAGCCCTGTACCACCATGGTTCAAGTTTCCCGATTTATAGATGACAAGTATTTGGTTGAAATTGAAGCTAGTGCCATTATAACTGAAGCTTAGCTTCAATCTCATCTACCACATAAGAGAATTCGCTGAGCATCATGGCTGTTGCTCCCCAAACCACTTCTCCATGAATATCAAAGTAAGGAGATTGTATGGTGTAAGGAGGAAACTTCATCTCTTTCACCTTCCGCAAAGCTGGGTCTTTTAGAGCAGCCAAAGGCATTGGCAATACATCTGCCACCTCAATAGGGTCTGGTATAAAGTTCGGCTTGTTTCTTACTACACCGATAGTGGGAAGTACTTTGAAGTTGCTGGCAATTATGAATAACTCAGATAGGCTTCCTAATACCTCAACATTATCTTTAGGCACACCAATCTCCTCATGGGTTTCTCTCAATGCCGTATCAACCAAATCGGTATCTACATCTTCCAGCTTACCACCAGGAAAACTAACCTGTCCGCTATGAGCCCCATCATATTCAGGCCTCTTCATTAACGGAATGTGCACCCCTCCCCTGTCTGGATAAAGTAAAATCATAACCCCTCCCAACCTGGCTGGCCGCATTGGGTTTTCTCTGAACCTATTTTCATCTATTGGCTTTGGCGCCATCCTTATTTGCGCTGTCCTTCCTGGCAAAGGCTCTTTCAACCTATCTCTAAGTTCAGATACAAAAGATTCAAAATACTGATTGCTCACTGCTGGAATTAATGTTGGCTTTTCAATCTTAAAGTAATAAACTAAGACACTAATTAATCGTTCCTTCAAAACGAGAATTGATTTTCATGAAAAAATTTGGTTTAACCATACTGCTGCTGGCCTTCTTCTCTGGAGTGAGTGCGCAGTCCGAAAAAATTAAAATCGCAAAACTTCAATATAGTGGTGGTGGAGACTGGTATGCCAATAAAACCGCACTGCCCAACTTGGCAAAATTTTGTAATGAGCAGCTAGGTACAACAATAGATGAAGAAAATGCCGTAGTAACAGTGGGGAGCCCAGAACTTTTCAATTATGCATTTGTATACATGACAGGCCATGGAAATGTGGTGTTTAGTCCCTCGGAAGCAGAGAACCTAAGAAAGTACCTTACTTCTGGTGGCTTCTTACACATTGATGATAACTATGGGCTAAATGATTACATACGCTTAGAAATGAAGAAGGTGTTTCCTGAACTTGAGTTCATAGAGTTACCTCATGATCATCCGATCTATCATCAGAAATTCAATTTCCCAAATGGTATACCCAAAATTCATGAACACGACAACAAACCCGCACAAGGTTTTGGCCTGATTTATGAAGGTAAACTAGTGTGCTATTTTTCTTATGAATCTGATTTAGGAAATGGCTGGGAAGACCAAAGAATTCACAATGATCCTGAAGAAGTAAGACTCAAGGCACTGCAGATGGGAGCCAATCTCATTACATATATTTTTACCGAACTTTAAAATTATTTAAATAAACTAACAGGTTAGTTTGAAAACTAGCGCGATAGTTGTATAATTGATAATTACGCAACAACTCGATTGATATGAAGGAATTAACAAAGGCTGAAGAACAGGTAATGCAGATATTGTGGGATATTGAACAAGGCTTTGTCAAAGATGTATTGGCAAAAATGCCTGAGCCAAAACCTGCTTACAATACTGTTTCTACCATTATCAGAATACTCGAGAAAAAGGGTTTTGTGGGCTACAAAGCTTATGGTAAAACGCATGAGTACTTCCCACTGGTTGATAAAAAAACCTACAGCAATTTTTACTTGAAGAATTTCATTGGCGGCTATTTTGGAGGGTCTTTCCAAAAGTTAGTTTCCTTTTTTGCCAAAGAAAACGAAATGGACATTCGCGACTTCCAGTCATTAATGGACCATGTAAAAACTGATTTAGATTCGGAAGAAGAAAAATAAATGAAGCAGCATCCAACCATAGAGCTCCTAGAATCACTCAACATTACTGTGATTTACCTAATTGAGTCTGCTACTTGTTTAGCAGTGCTCTATTTGCTTTATCATTTCTTTTTAAGAAATGAGAAGAGCTTCCATTACAACAGAGCCTATTTGTTGGTTGCTTTATTTATCTCTGTTTCTTTCCCAATGATGGAGTTTTCTTACAACCCGGCCAATACACCGGGCTTCTTTAACTCACTTCATCAATTGGGCAATGGTGTAGGAGACGATCCGATTATTGAAGCGGAAAGAGCTTACTCCTATACCATTACCGCCAAGTCTGAAAGACCATTTTTACTATGGTGGGAGGCATTACTTCTGCTCTATGTAACGGGTGTAACTTTCGGCCTTTTAAAGCTTTTAGTAAGAATTCGCCAATTCAAAGAAGTTATATGGTATAGAAGGCATGCAACTCGTTTTAAGAAGAATTTTTTCTTAGTTCAGACTGAAGGAATGATGCCTACATTCTCTTTCTTCAATTACCTTTTCTGGGATAACTCTCAAGAGTATTCAGAAGAAGAAAAAGAGCAAGTAATTGCTCACGAAAGGGCTCACATAGACCAAAAACACTCTTATGACATCCTCTTTATTGAAATTCTTAAGGTAATCTTTTGGTTCAACCCACTAATGTACCTTTACAAGGCTTTGCTAGAAGAGGTTCACGAATACGCAGCAGACAAAGCAGCAATTGGCAATGCCAACCCTGCTATTTATTCTCAGCTGTTAGTAAGAACAGTTTTCAAAAAAATGGGACTGGAATACGGTAGCTATTTTGGCAAAAACAAAACAGTAAAAAGGCTTAATATGATGAAAAAAGTAGCCTCAACTAACTACTTTAAACTTCTATTGCCTGTACCATTCATCGCCTTGTTATTCTTCATTTTCTCTTTCGATGCATTACCTATCGAAAAAGTGATCATTGAAAATTATAAGGTAGAAGCCAACGAAAACTTTGAGTCGTTCCCTGAACCTACTATTGGTATCGAAGACTGGAAGTCTTTCCTCGAAAGTAATATTGTTTATCCTGAAGCAGCAAAAGAGGCAAACCTAGAGGGTGAAATGCTAATCTCCTTTAATGTAAACCAGTATGGCAATATTCAGGAGTTGGTTTTCAGTAAGAAGTTAGGTTATGAAACTGAAAAAGCTGTTTTAGAAGCTCTTTCTAAATCTAGTAAGTGGAAACCTGCCACAAAAGATGGGAATAACGTACCTTCTAGAGTAGAAGTACCTATTGTTTTCAAAAAGTCTTAATTGAATTTTCTATTGAAAATTTCGGATGCGACAAATGCCTTCTTTGCGGAGTCTAAGTCAGCAAACATATCGGCATAGTCATTCTCAGAGTCAACCTGCTCTTCTATTTCATAAGGCTCTAAATGATCATTGAATTTTGAGCGAATTCTAGCTGCTTCGGCTTCTGCCTCTCTTTTACGTTTAGCAGTATTCTCCTTGGCAACTTCAAAAGTAGATCTATATGGCCTCTCCTCTTTTATGGGTTTAGCGTCAGCCACTGGCTCCAATACAGGTTCTGGACGAACAGTTTTTTGCCCAGTAAATTCTTCTAGTAACTCTTCAAAAGTTGGTCTTCTTCCAGTTGAAGTAGTCTGCCTAGGTTCTTTTTCCTCATATCTCTCATCTTGCTGCTGTCTCTTCTTATTCTTTGAATTAGCCTGAAAGATGAAGTAGATGATTCCGAGAACTATATAAATAACCGTTCCAAAGTCAATATCCATAGAATAACAAAGCTAACAATTTGGGCGACATAATTCGTTTTTTAGTTCATCTTGTACCGAACATCAATCTCATAAGAGCATTCGCAGAAAACAGGCTATTCCACCACTATTTTTTATAGCATAAACCGTGAATTGTCAGTCTTAATTTTAATTTTGCTAGATACACCCAATTTTTAGGTAGCCCATTCATGCAGCTAACCAAGCTAGAAATAAAAGGATTCAAGAGTTTTGGTGATAAAGTCGTTATCAACTTTGATAAAGGTATTACTGGCATTGTTGGACCCAATGGCTGCGGAAAATCCAATGTAGTAGATTCTATTCGCTGGGTACTAGGTGAGCAGAAAACAAGAATGCTCAGATCTGAGAAGATGGAAAACATCATTTTCAACGGAACCAAAAAGCGAAAGCCAACTCAACTTGCAGAGGTTTCACTAACTTTTAAAAACACTAAAAACTTACTTCCTACTGAGTATACCGAAGTTACTATTACCAGAAGATACTACAGATCTGGTGAAAGCGAATACCTGCTCAATGGTGTTAGTTGTAGGCTAAAAGACATTACCAATCTGTTTATGGATACAGGTATTGCATCTAATAGCTACGCCATTATTGAACTAAAAATGGTGGATGACATCCTTAATGATAAGGATAATTCTAGAAGAGCGCTCTTCGAAGAAGCAGCAGGCATATCAAAATTCAAGACTAGAAAGAAGGAAACACTTAAGAAGCTTAAAGATACTGACGATGACCTCGACAGGGTTGAAGATCTTCTCTTTGAAATTGAGAAAAACCTAAAATCGTTAGAGAAACAAGCTAGACAGGCCGAGAAATACTACAAGCTCAAAGAAGAATATAAGGTTGAAAGCGTAGCCCTAGCAAGAAAATCGGTAGCCGAAAAATCCAATAGATTCAAGTCTTTAGAAAAAGGCATTCAGCAAGAAACCGATCGTAAGCTGGAGATCAATCAAATGATGGCGAGTCAAGAAGCCATTATTGAAAAGGGAAAGACAGAACTCATAAACAAAGAGAAGCTTCTTGCTTCAAGGCAAAGAACACTCAATGAGCACGTCAATAAAATCAGGCAATATGAGAGTGAGCGTAAAATTAAAAATGAGCGTCTCACGTTCTTGGAAGACAAAAGTGATAGCCTTAGAGAACAATTAGAAGCAGATAAGAAGAGTAACGATAGAGCGTCTTTCAGCTTAGAGAGCCTTAGAAACGAGTTAGAAGATGCTGCGAAACAACTACAAGTTGTTGAACAAGAGGTAAAATCTCTCGAAAAAATTTATGCTGAACAGAAGCAGATAAGTCAGGAAGCTCAGTTGGCCTATGAAGAGCATAGAAAAACGTTCACCTCAAAACGAGAGCGTTTATTCAACCTTCGGAAGGAAATAGAAATCAAGGAGATTCAATTACAAACACTAAAGTCTGAGTTTGAAAAAACAGAAACAGACTCAACCGAACAATCGGAAACCCTTGAGCGCTTCGATGACAAGTTGGCCATGCTGGAAGAGCAAAAGGAAGAAAAAGAAGCGCTGCTAACCAAGAGAAAAACTGAAGAAGAACGACACACTAAAGCTATTCAGGACACGACTGAAACTATTGATATCATCCGGGAGGAAATGACTCAGGTTAGTCGTAAGCTCGACAGCAAGAATAACGAATATAATCTCACCAAATCACTAGTAGAGAATCTTGAGGGCTTTCCAGAAGCAATTAAATTCTTGAAGAAGAAAGCCAACTGGAACAAAAACGCTCCACTCCTTTCTGACATTATCGCCTGTGACGACAAGTATCGTGTAACTATTGAGAACTACTTAGAAAGTTACATGAATTACTACATTGTTGACACCGAAAGGCAAGCTTTTGAAGCTGTCAACATCCTCAGCGATGCATCTAAAGGCAAGGCCAACTTCTTTGTGCTCGATGCTTTCGACAAGTTTAGCCCACAACCTTCTAAGTTATATGACAATGCCATCCCGGCCACCGAGATTGTAGAATTCGACCCTAAATACAAAAGACTTATTGGCTACATTCTGGAGAATGTATTCATTGTTAAGGGTGGCCCTGGGGATATTCCAATGGATACCGATGCAGTATTTATTACTGAGAGTGGCAAGTACACTAAGAGAAGATTCAGTGTTTCTGGCGGTTCAGTAGGCCTCTTTGAAGGCAAAAGGATTGGGCGAGCCAAAAACCTTGAAAAACTGCAGAAGATTATCAAGGATCTTGAGGCGAAAAGCGTGAACATTAAAGATCGCCTAGATCAGAAACAACAAGAACTGGCGCGACTTAAATCTAACTCCTTCAAATCTGATATTGAAGAACTACAAAGAGACTTCAACCAAATTAACGAAGAGTACATCTCTGTAAAAACTAGAAAAGAGCAGCTTTCTCAAATGCTTTCTAACCATGCTAATAAAAAGGAAGAAATGGTTAAGGGCATAGAAAGACTAACTGGAGAACTTGAAAAGCTAAAACCTCAAGTTGAAGAAGAGGAAGCAGTATTTGAAGAATTGGAAGCTGGAATTGTAGAGCTAGAGGAGAAAGCCAAAACAGCAGCCAGTGCGCTCTCTGAAAGATCTCAGGTTTTTAACGATAAGAACATTCTGTTCCATCAAAAGCAGAACAGGGTTGAGTCTATCAAGCAAGAGATAGGTTATAAAGAAACTGCTTTTGAAAGTAGTAAACAGCGCATAAGTAAAAATCAAGAAGAGCTAGAGCGCAACGAATTAGAGATCAGAAAACTCATAGATTCATCGGAAAACAATGAGGACGAACTCATTGAAATGTACGATGAAAAGGATGCTATTGAAAAAGGAGTCAATGAGGCTGAAAAAGAATATTATGCTCACCGAGGTGATATTGACGTAGCTGAAAAAACACTCAGAGAGCTTCGCCATAAAAGAGAATCTAGCGATGCACTCATAATGGAGCAGCAGAACAAGCTAAACGACACCAGATTAGAGTTAAGTGCTGTAAAAGAACGACTTTCTGTTGAGTTTAAGGTAGACCTAGATGCCATTCTGAAAGAAGAAGCTGAACCTGACGAAAGACCTGCAGACGAAATAGAGGAAAGAGTATTAAAGCTTAGGGATAAGCTTGAAAAAATGGGGCCAATCAACCCTATGGCTATGGAAGCTTATGATGAAATTAAAGAGCGCCACACCTTCATTACTGAGCAGAAAAATGACCTGGTAGAGGCCAAAGACTCTTTGCTTCAAACCATAGATGAAATTGACACCGTAGCTAAAGACACCTTCCTCGAAGCATTTGCTTTGATTAAGGAAAACTTCATCAAAGTGTTCAGGTCTTTATTTACGGAAGAAGACGATTGTGACCTACGACTTACAGACCCAAGTAATCCATTGGATTCAGCAATTGACATTATGGCTAAGCCAAAAGGAAAGAGACCTTTAACAATCAATCAGCTTTCTGGTGGCGAAAAAACACTAACAGCCACCTCTTTGCTTTTTGCCATATATCTGCTTAAACCGGCTCCATTCTGTATATTCGATGAGGTTGATGCGCCTTTGGATGACGCCAATATTGACAAGTTCAACAACATCATTAAGAAATTCTCCAACGATTCACAGTTTATCATCGTAACGCATAACAAGCGAACCATGGCTTCTACAGACATTATTTATGGCATTACCATGATTGAACAAGGTGTTTCAAGGGTTGTACCTGTAGACCTAAGAGAACTGGCCGATTAACTAAACTCATGAAAAAAATCACCTTAAAACTAATTGCTATTGGTCTTATTTTCTGCACCATGGCATGCTCATCTGTTTCAAATTCATCATCTATGAACAGGAAAAACAACAATTCCCCGCTCAACTATTTAGCCTTGGGCGATTCTTACACAATTGGTGAAAGTGTGGCCGAAAGTGAAAGATGGCCAGTACAACTGGCTGAAAGACTTCGAGCTGACGGCATAGCCATTAATGCCCCAAAGATTATTGCTACAACAGGTTGGAGAACGGACCAACTCAAAGCAGCTATTGAAAAAGATGATGAATTACTCGAAACGTATGACCTAGTTTCATTACTTATTGGTGTAAACAATCAATACCAGAACCGATCGGTAGAGAGCTTTGCTCCTGAGTTTGAAGAACTACTTCAAAAATCTATTGAATTAGCAGGTGGCAATACAAACAAAGTTTTTGTGGTATCTATTCCAGATTATGGAAAAACTCCATTTGGTGCTTCTAAAGCTGAAAAAATCGCTAAAGCACTAAATGAATACAACCGAGTTTCTAAAGAGATTTGTGAAAAGTATAAGGTTGAGTATTTCAACATAACTCCTATTTCTAGACAGGCCGATCCTGATGCAAAACTTGTTGCCGAAGACAACCTCCACCCTTCTGGTGAACAGTATCGCCAATGGGTAGAGTCTTTTTACAAAGAGGTTAAGAAAATTGCGAAGCAATGAGAGCCTTCTTCCTTCTTTTCACTATAGTTCTTGGGCAGTCTTTAGTTTTTGCGCAAACCACTGGCCCTGAAAAAGGCCATCTGATTATTGCTGGAGGCGGCTTAAAAGACAAGGCTGTTTTCGACAAGTTTATCGAACTGGCTGGAGGAAGTGATTCTCACATTGTGGTAATACCTACAGCAGGTGGTTATGAAGTTACCGAAGAGGTAATTGAAAGACTCACTCAAGAATGGCTAAATAGAGGCGCTAGCAAGGTGAGCATCTTACATACCATAAACCCTGATGAATCGAATCAACAAGAATTTGCTAACGTTTTAGATGAGGCTACAGGTGTTTTCTTTCCGGGTGGTAGACAATGGAGATTGGCCGACTCCTATTTGAACACTTTGGTTCATAAGAAGCTCAACCAGCTTTTGAACCGAGGAGGAATTATAGCTGGCTCTTCTGCCGGAGCCACCATTCAAGGTTCATACTTAGCCCGCGGTGATTCTAAAACCAACACCATCATGATGGGCGATCATGAAGAGGGACTCAGTTTTATAAGCAATATCGCCATAGACCAACATACGCTAGCTAGAAATAGACACTTCGATATGTTTGAAATCCTGAATAAGCATCCGCAATTATTAGGCATTTCAATAGATGAAAACACTGCCATACTCGTTTCAGGGAACGAATTTGAGGTTTTAGGTCAGAGTTATGTCATGGTTTATGATGGCACTCACTGGGATCAAACCAAAGGGGAATTCGTAAAAAACGAAGCGCATCAAGAACGATTTCATGTTCTTAGGAAAGGTGGAAAGTATAATATGAAAGAGCGAAAGGTAGGAAAGCCCCTACAAAAATAGACACAATAGTTTCATCAAGTATCCTAGCTAAATCTATGGGATGACGGTAGAAATACCATTCCTAACCCTTTTATAGTTTGACTATATAAAACTTCAGCACTAATTACATTCGAATTAAAGCCTCAATTTTCGAGATCTTTTTAATACTCATCATTAGTGACGAGAGCACGCATAATCAATCCTAATAGATAAGATTCATAGTATTCACATACAGAATACTGCTTAATAAAATAATCTATTGGATTCTAAATTATTTATTCAAATCTTGTTTATCAATTAAACACAAAAAAATATGAAAACAAGAATACCAATATCTTTATTTCTTTTTATAGTATGCAACTTAACTATATATGCTCAATGGAACGAACAATCAAACAATTTCACTAATGGTCATTTGGGAATAGGTAGTAACGCTAACACCAACTCGCTTTACATATACGGAAGTAACTCTCAAAACTTACTCAAAGTTGAAAATAGTCGAGATTCTGATGCCGGAATCGAATTTGAAAGTAACCTAGCAAACTTTAAAATAGGAGCTGGTATTGGTAACGGAACCAACTCTTTTACCATTTATGATTTGAATGCCTTACAGTTAAGAATGATTATCAATGGTTCAGGTCAAGTAGGTATTGGCACATCTTCTCCAACATCTGGATACATTCTAGATGTGAATGGTAATTTAAAAGTGGGAAGCAACATATATACATCTGGAAATGTTACATCTTACGATTTAGATGCAACTTACGTGGATGGCTATCAAGGAGATTTTTACAATGTCTATTACAATAACCTTTATTCTTCATCAGATAAAAGATTAAAGTCAAACATTGAAGAAGACGTGGCTAGTCATGAAGAGATATACAAAATAAAAACATACAATTACCAATTTAAAGATGATAATGAAGGTCGAACAAGACATGGAGTTATGGCTCAAGATATAAGAGAAATTCTCCCTGAACTAGTTTCAACTGATCAAGATGGCTATTTGGCGGTAAATTATGTTGACATGATCCCTCTCATGTTAAGAGCTATTCAAGACCAAAAACAAACCATAGATGCCTTACAGGCCGAACTAGTAACATTGAAAAACAGTATCATTTCTGACGAAGACTTGAAACAAAAAATGGAAGTTGAAGGAGATTTCTTTAAGGTATATCCAAATCCATCAAGTTCAGAATCCAAAATTGAAATCATTCAAGAGGGAGAAAATGCTCAAATTCATATCACCAACCTAAATGGCGAGACAGTTAAGTCTATTAATGTTGATAATCTCAAAAATATGAGACTTGATGATGCTAATCTGACAAACGGTGTCTACTTCGTGAGATACTATATTTCAGGAGAATTAAAACAGACCAAAAGAATACTTATTAAAAAGTAGGTCAATTCAATACTCAATTCTCAAGGGTGTCAGATTGACAAGACATCCTTGATTAAAACTCCTAGCTTAATCAGCATTTGATTGAAATCCTCCTTGACAAAGGACATTTTGTTGAGCTTTAATATCATCAAATGCTTTTACACCTGCCCCTTAAACAACTGTGGATAATATGAAAAAGACTTTTAAAGTCTATCAATATTTGATTTACCACAGACTCAACTCTAAACGAACATTCAGCTCTTCTTTCACTTTTAGCAACCCTAAAAACTTTTTGGGAGGCTCTAGGTCAAAGTAGCTTAGGTTGAGTTCAAATTCTGCTTTTAGAAGCTGTATTCCGTTTTCTTCCACCAGAATAAAAGGAAGCTTCTCCATGTATAGCTCCTTGCCTACCAGCTTAAGCCTTAATGAACTGAAGTAAGCGTTTTCCTCCTGATAGAACTGTTCTACCAAAACATGAATGAACGGATAGTCATCAGACTGAAGCGTTTTATTAAAGTCTCTATTGAGCATTTTATTGCCACAACCAAAGCCATTTACGGGTAGGTATATATCCATCAACGGACTATCCCTTACATACTTTGCATCAAATAATAAAGTATCCTTTTCATTGCTTTGTTGATAATCACAGGCAAAACGTCCAAAAGAGGTTACCCCGTCTATAATAACAGTCTTCCCTGTTACCACATGAAAGTCTTGCGCCTTTACGGATAACAGGGAAATACTGCAGATTATAAATATGATTGTTCTTTTGATCATGCCAATTAGGCTAACTCATAAAACTCAATCACCTTTTTTAGAAACCAATTACTGCCTCAATGACAATACCGTTGAACTTACCATCTTGGTACTTAGTATTGGTGTAGCCAGCCCCAGAATACTCTTGGTTTACATACTCGAGTTTCATAAGCACATTGTCAGTCATAAACCAGCCGCCACCAAGGTTAAATCTACTAATCTCTTGAGTAGCTGCCGCATCGCTGACTTCTCCCTCTACAGAGTTGTACCTGGCCCCTAGGTACCACTGCTCACTCACACCAAATCTGTACAAACCTTCAAGACCAATTTGAGTAAAGCTTCCGCCAACAGCATCATTACCATTTGAACTTACTTCATACACTCCGAAGAACTCAAGGCCTTGATACTTATAACGAATGGGTTAATCTGAATAGCAGTATGATAAGCAAAACCAGGGTTGAATCTTGGGTCGAAGTTGCTACCTCCATTGGCCACTGTTGCCAACAAGCTGTAGTATCTACCTCCTGCTCTATCACCATTGTAGATATAGTCTCGAGTACCTTTATCTGAGCTAGAGTATAATGAACCTGTCAATCTCAGTCTTAAGTCGTCATTCATTTGTTTGTCCCAACCTACTTTGCTGTAGAATACGAACCCATCGTCTCCTTTTACCGGGCTTTGATTCAATCTACCATTGGTTATACCCGCAACCAAAATCCAGTCAGAAGGCTGCAAAGTCACCTCCAAGAATGGTTCAGTAGTAAAGGCATCCATAATGTAGTTTCCAACAAATGGGTTGTAGATAGCCATTGCGTTATCAGATCTTCTGAACTGCGCATCACCATAGTTTATTTGGTCCATACCCACACGAATGGTAGCTATATCCATCAAGCCAGACAAGAATCCCTCTTGAATGAAGTCTAACTTATCGAACTGCAGGTATCCACCTTTTACATAAGCCTGAGTGTGGTTACGAGAAGAGAGGTAGGTTCTCAAGTGCATTCTCATACCATCGGCCAATTGTGCGTCTATGTTAAGGTTTGCAGTTGGTAGGTTAAAGTTTGAACCTAAATCCACTAATGGATCACCCACTACAGAATTTTCATGACTCAAACCCTGAAACTGAATGGCAAAGTCGCCACCAACTCTTACGTTTAATCCATTGTAAACTACTGTATCAGTTTTCGAAGTTTCGAATACATTAAGGCCTGCTTTACCAATTGGTCTAAAGTATTGCAAAGGTTTGCGAGGGTCTACCTGGGCAAAGCCCATCACGCTGCTCAATAAAAACAGCAATACGAGAGTTATTTTAAAGTTTTTCATTACTATTTAGTTTTGGAAAGTTGCTTTGAATTCAATGGTGACATCATCACCTGTTTTGACGGTTCCCATCAAGGCAGTTGGTGGGTCTATTTTAAAGTCTGTTAGACGAAAATCCGTGCTTCCTTTGATGGTGTATGCACTGCCAGTTTGCTCCACCTCTATATCAAAAGTCACGTCTCTACTGAAGCCTGCGATAGTAAGTTTGGCTGTTGCCTTTCCTTTAGTTGCTGACTCCATGGTACAATTGTTTAGCACAAACTCAATGCTGGGATACTCTTCTGTTTTGAGTGCCTTGTATGCATTTTTGTCCATGCCCTTTTTTCCACTCTTTAGGCTTTCGGCCTTAAGAGTTATTTCCGACCCTGTAAAGCTGGGCACTCCATTGGCGTCCTTCTTAACAGTTATAAAACCCACGGCCTCCTCGGAGGTCATGTGCCAATCGTGTAGGGTTGAAGTTCCCTTAACTACATATTCTTGAGAATTAGGTTTTAGATTTACTTTCTGCTGGGCTTGCAAACTGAAAGCTGCAAACATGAGTATTACCAGGCTCAGAATTTTCACTCTATTTTTAGCTCCACTTTTCATGATTCCGGTTCCTTATTTGATGTACTCAAAGGTATTTAGCCGGTATTCGCTGGAGCGTGACGGGAATCAAGTCTTTTTGTGATCTTTATTACACAAAAACCTGACTTAGATCATGATTTTCGTTGCTGCGGAAAGCATAAAAAAAGAGGCTCTCAAAGCCTCTTTTGGGTGCGTTGCCTGTTAAACACTTCTATCTATTTGATATCGTTAGCTTTAACCAATGGCAATTGCACTTCAATTTTTAAATCATCTTCACATTGTACTGCACCACCAAAATCTGTTGGAGGCTCCAGACCAAATGCACTGAATTTTGACTCCGCAGTAGCAACTATCCAAACAATTTCATCCTGCATTCTGGTAGAGAATGTAAACAACAGATCTACATTCTTTCCAGCCATATACAAATTGCCATGCATTTGCATGGGTTCATCATTTAACTGGGAAAAACCATAGGCAAAAAAAGTAACCAGTGGGTTGTCTTCCGTAAGTAAAACAGATTGAGCTTTCTTGGTCATTCTCTTATTCTCAGCATTCTTTATGGTCTTTGCATCTATGTTTACAATAACCCTAGACAAATGCTGCAACTGATCTCCATTCATCAGTATTTGGGCATCTCCTTTCAACTGGTTGGACTTGAGCATCCATTCCGAAGTATTGGATTTGCCACTAATCACTAGATAGCCTGAGCCATCTACTATCTCGTATTTCTCTTGTGCCTCAGCTTGAACTACAAACACGAGAAACAGTGCTGAAGTTATGATTCTTAAAGTTCTCATGGCCTTAGAATTTACTTAAGTAAAGCTATTGCCATGTCAAAAAAACTTGGCTAACCAGTGTCATAACCAAGTATGATAATTATCAGATTTTGAACACTTTATGAAAAAAAAGTATAGTCAACAAAAAAGCCCTGGAGTACCAAGGCTTTGAAAATAATTTATAGACTTATCTTATTTCTCTTCTTCTAAAACAAGAATGATTTCGAGTTGAAGATCATCTTTAGCTTTAATGGTTCCTGCCAAAGCTGAAGGAGGATCCAAATCGAAATCAGTGAATTTCACATCTCCTTGTGCAGTTACAACTAGCTTCCCGTTCTCAACCTTACTCGTAAAGCTAAAGTCCTGATCACTGTCATAGCCCGCTACATTAAGAATACCAGATACTTTTCCGTCATCTGCCATATCGAAGGCGATATATGAAATAATTGGGTTAGCCTCCGGCTGAAGAGTTTTCATGGCATTTCTTTTAAGGCCAGACTTAGAACTCTCCAAGCTCTCTGTTTTTAGAGTAACCACCACTTTTTTGATTCCGGTTATTTCACTACCCTCCATATAAAGATCGGCACTACCCTTAATCTCTTCCGACACCAGGGTGAAATCGTGCAAATTTGAGGTACCGCTAACCGTTATTTTACTTCCTGTTTCAGCAATTGAGTAACTAGATTGTGCTTGAGCCATTGTACTAAAAAGGACAAGGACTAAAATTGTGAGAATCTTATTATGGCGTTTCATATGCAAAAAATTTAATTGCTGAAATTAATACCTTCTTGATAATTTCCATCGGTTTTTAACTCTTATCAAACAGAAGACCATTTAAGCATTGGGAAAAGAATTTTTAAATTCATTCAAACTTTTCTCTGGGAGCATTCATCCTAAACATGGAAACACGATGAAATGAGGGAAATCAACCTGATGCCACAAACCAACTTTCTCGTCAGAGCTGCTAAGCAAGGTGATGTAATTGCTCTTAACCAACTGGTAAAGCAATGGCAAAAACGCATCTATAATTTTGCTTATAAATACTTTGGCGACTACGACATGGCCATGGATGTAACGCAAAAAACATTCATCTCCATGAGTAAAAACTTGGGAGGCCTAAAAGACGAAAGCAGCTTTAAGCCTTGGCTTTACAGAATTGCTTCCAATTACTGCCATGAAGAAGTGAGAAGGCAAAGCAAGCGCTGGGTACTTCCATTTATGAAGGTAAGTTCTAAAGACGACCAAAAAGACATCAGCAATACCTCATCTAATCATAGAAGTGAAGACCCAGAAAAAGTATTGGGTAATGAAGAGCTCAAATACCTCCTGAAAAAAGCATTAGCTACCCTGCCAGAAGAACAGCGCATGGTGGTAATTATGAAAGAATATGAAGGTTTAAAAATCAGAGAGATTGCCGAAGCAATGGACATCTCTGAGAATACTGTAAAGTCGAGGCTTTACTACGCATTGGGCAGCCTGAAAAAGCTGCTCGACCAATGGAACATTACAAAAGAAACGGTGCATTATGAAATATAAACCGACACAGGAAGAGCTTATCTCCTATTTGTACGATGAGCTATCCGCAGAAGAAATGGAAAAGGTTGATGGGTATCTTAAAGAACACCCTGAGGCCAAACAAGAATTAGAAGAGCTGCAAGAAACCCGCATGCTCATGGGAGACTTTGAGGACGAAGAAATGCTGGAACCTATGGCTTTTATGAATCCAACCAAAAACGAAGAATGGCTTTACTGGAGAAAATATGTCGCCATTGCAGCTACTCTCCTACTCATCATCACTTTTGGAACTTTAAGCGGGTTTAAAGTAGTGAACACTGACCAAGGCATGCAAATTGGTTTTGGTGAAGCGACCCTTGGTTTAACTGAAGAACAGGTGGCCGACCTCATCTATCAAGACCGTGTAAACCTCTTGGATTATGTAAACAACACCTTAGAAGCTCGCAATGATAGCATAGACTATAAGTTCAATACACTACAAGCGAGCCTTACTAATGAAGACTTGGTTAGGCAAACCTTTGAGAACGAAAAGGCCGCTTTTCTTCAAGAGATAACTTTACTCACAGACAAGCTCGGAGACGACTACAAAGGCATTCTTAGAGAAATTGTAGTGAACTTTTCAAACAATATTGAAACCCAGCGCATCGAAGATTTAAGAAACATTCAAGCTGCGTTCGATGCTTTTGAAAACGCAACAGTCAACAGACAGCTAGATGTAGAAGATGCTCTTTTCACTCTATCAGAAAAAGTAAAAACCATCGCAGCAAGTCTTTCAAACAGAAATTAAAATGGTCAAAAACTCAAAATATCTAATCGCTTTTTGCCTGATGCTGGTTACATCTGGGCTTTGGGCTCAAACAGGGAGCAAGTTCAGCCCTATTCAACGAGACACTGAAATAAGCAGAGTCACCTTAGAAAATTTCTTAAAGAAATGGGATGGCGACCCGCTATTGAACAGAGTCCATGAAACAACCAGCTCCTACACTAAAGGAAAAGGTGTTGAATTTCACATTGATGCTCCAAATGCGATGATCTTCTTAGATGGAAGAATTACCTGGAGCAAAAACCAAGACAAAGCGTTGATGGACACGTTTTATGATGAAGAAATCATTCGCCTTCAAAAAGACAGACTCAAAGTAAGCGTTGCCAGATTCTTAGAAGACTTCAGCAGTTACTTACCCAAAGTAGAGGCCAATGAAAGCATCAGTTTTGTATTCAGTGTAAAAGACCCAGTAAATAAGTCTGAAGAACAACCAGGCACATCGCCAAAGCAAAATCTTAGAACCTACCAAATTGCTTTTAGCATTAGCGGAGCAGACCTTAATACGCTCAACTCGAACGACTTGAGTCAGAATGAAATTGAAAACAGAATAAAAACAGCAACAAGATAAATATCTGAATTATGAAAAAAGCAACAATGAAAACCGGCCTATTAGCTATGGCTCTGATGTTCTCAGGCTCTATAGCACAGGCACAGCAAGCTACTTTAGCAGAGACAGTGGTTGTTGACGGTTGGGGCAGAGAAGAACAAGACCTCTCCAAACTTCCCAAAATGGAGAAAGACATTGTAATACTGCAGAACGTTCTAGGCGACCTCTTCGGTAATGGAGATAGTTATTTTTCTTCCAGCAGAAGCGCAAAAGGAATGTACATTCCTGGTGGTGGAGTAATCTTCAGCATGTCTAGTAGAAGTAGCTATGGAGCACTTCTGGTTGAATATGTCGATGTAGCCAGAGTCTCAAGCGGACAAAGTGGTGACGCAGAAGAGGAAGTGGATGTTGAAGAGTTCAACAAGAAGACAGAAGATGCCATTCGCGAAAAGTCTAAAGAATTTCTGACGAACTATGGCAGTCTGCTATCGGAGCTCAAGTCTGGCGAAAAGCTTATGCTGAATGTAGACTACTCAGTTCGTCAAGACAGAGATGGTCAAAGAAGTAGCGGTAATAGAATCACTTTTGTTTCTCGGTCTAATCAAAAGCGCATGCAGAGTAGCATTTCTTACAAAACCTTAAATGATTTCAGCACGGGTAAAATCAACCTTCAGCAAGCGATGAGTGCCGTAGAAACCAGCATAATTGAAGATGCTGAAAAGGATATGACAGACGCTAAAATCTTGGCTGGAATTCTAGACGACCTAATGCAATCTTCAATGGATGGTAAATTCAGAAGAAGATCTAAAACCAACTGGACGTACTTCGATGGTTTCGGGCTTATGCTCAATATCCAAATGTCTACCAGCATGAGAGGGACTGATGTTCTTGTATACAGCCAAGGTTCGAGAGTTATTTCAAGAGTAGATGAATCTGATAAAGAAAAAGAAAGAGCAGATTTGGCGAAAGAGCTAGAAGAAGCCTATCCTGAATTTGAAAACATGTTAAAGGAGAACATCATTCAATATGGCAGAACATTGAGAAGCTTAGGTGCGGGAGAAAGCGTAATTGTGAATGTGGACTTTGGCTCAATTATAAGAGACTCTAAAATGCCAAGAAGCATCAGAATGATTATACCTAAGAGCAGTATTGACGCTTATGCAAAAGGGCAAAAGTCTTTAGAACAAGTGAAGAAAGAAATAGACATTAAAAAGTTGCAAGGAAGCGTTGGCAGTAGTAGTACCTTCATCTATAATGGATCTAGCAACTTCTTTCCTGCAGTATACGAGACAGTTCCAGAGCCACCAGCCGCCCCTGTTATTAAGGGCACAAGCCGATCTAGGTCTAGATCGAATAGATAAGAAAGAACTGATAAAAATGAAGCTCGGTTGGTCACCGGGCTTCTTTTTTTAGGGTATTAGATTAATAGTATTCTGACACCCCGTGTATAGAGATAAGAAGCTCAGCTATTAAAGCTTAATACAACCTACGCCTGCCGTATTATAATCGTCACGGAAACCCATCAAATCTAAGGACGCTCTCCAAACGGAAAAGCTTTGAATATAAATCTGACCAACACTACCCTATGCAAGATGAATGAGGATTGCTGCAACTGAATAATTCATTATTTTTAGTCAACTTTTTAATTATGATAAAGGTCTTAAAATACATTCTCCTGCTACTCTTTATTGGCTTAGTAATTATTCAGTTTATTAACAAACCTGAAAGAATAAGCGAACCAGTTTCTGAAAACGACATGATTGAAAGTTTACAAGTAAATGCAGATGTTGCTGGACTTTTAAAAGCGGCATGTTACGACTGTCACAGCAACCAACCGCGCTATCCTTGGTACGCTTCAATAGCACCAGTGAGTTGGTCTATTGCCGAGCACATAGAGCATGGTCGTAGTGAGCTCAACTTTTCAGAATGGGCTACCTATTCTGCTAGAAAAAGAGACCACAAATTAGAAGAAATGGTAGAAGAAGTTGAGGTGGGTAACATGCCCATGCCTGGCTATGTTGCTCTACACAAAGATGCTAACCTAAGTGCAGATCAGTTTGAAATGCTCAAAGCTTGGGTTGAACAAGAGAGAACCAAAATAGCTCAAGAAAGCAACTAGCTGAAGTTAAGAAATGAGGATTAGTAAGGCAGAGAGCTCTTAGAGAGCTCTCTGCCTTACTTTTTTATATCTAATCAAAACCGCAGAGCATAATACCGTCCCAGAGGGACGAAACATCTGTAGTTCAGATAACTGGAAATATTTGACAGTGCCTTTAGGTACTGAATACGATATAATGCACCTAAAGGTACATAACTCACTACCTGTCAATAATTTACTACCTAAGTTTTGCCCCTCTGGGACAACCAATGGATAGTAAACATTGAACTGATTATTGCTGAAATCACATCTGCACCTCATTTTGATAACTAAATTCTTGGTTCACAACTTTATTATTCTACATTTGTAGAATAGAATTGACAAAAGTAGAATGAACCTACCCAAATCAGAAGAACAATTGATGCAATACCTCTGGGAAATGGAGAAGGCCTTTATGAAAGACCTAATCGAAAAATACCCAGAACCGAAACCTGCATCTACTACTATTGCCACACTCTTGAAACGTTTACTCGACAAGAAGGCTATTGGCTTTAAGAAATATGGCAGTGTAAGAGAATATTTTCCTCTTATCAGTAAAGAAGCATACTTCTCGAACCAAATGAATGGAGTCATAAAAAACTTCTTCAATGATTCTGTTTCTCAGTTTGCCTCCTTCTTCACATCGAAAGAAAACCTTACTGACGAACAACTAAAAGAGCTCCAAGATATTGTTCAGCAACAAATTAACGCACGAAAGAAATGATCGAATACCTCCAGAAATTCATGCTTGGAAGTCTTATGCTCTACAGCATTTACTACCTGCTTTTGAGAAACGAAAAAGCCTTTCGCTTCAATAGATTCTATTTGCTTTTGATTATTCCAATGTCCCTGACAATTCCATTAATAACGGTTCAAACAAGTTATGTGGAAGTTCCGATAGTCACACCTCAGACTTCTATAGAAACACCACAAGAAGAGGTTCTATTTTCAATCCCTATGCAATCTTACGCTACTGAAGAAGAACCTGTTATCTCCAAAGTAGATTGGAATCAAATATTACTCTACTCCTACTTTTCCATCTGCATAGTGCTATTGATCAGGTTTACGCTCAACCTCTACAGGTTGAATAACTTCAAAAAACAAGGTCATTTGATCCAAAAGCAGAACTATCAGCTCTGTTTGCGAGATGACTTGAAAAGCTCTTTCACCTTCCTTAATACTATTTACACCAATAAACCGAAGTACTTAGCCAACCTACTCCCTTCCACCATTTTAGAACATGAAAAGGCTCATGTACTTCAAAAGCACAGTTATGACATCATTCTGATGCAATTGCTAAACACCGCATTATGGTTTAATCCGGTCATCTATCTCATTAAGTACTCGATAAAACTCAATCATGAGTTTCTGGCCGATGAGGCTGTATATCAGACCTCTACTTCCCTACCCGATTATCAAAAGACATTAATAAATTATACCAAACTTAATTCAAACAACGAGCCATTGCTGGCCAGTAGGCTAACCTTTGGCGAAACCAAAAAACGGTTAAAAATGATGGTCAAAGCAACACACCAACCTACATTATGGGTGAAGCAAACTATTGGAATTGCATCCATTCTACTAGCAATATTTCTATTGGGAAAGCATGAAACTATTGCCAAAGAAATTTCAGAAGGTCCTGAAGCTTTGACAAACTTTGTTCATGAAGACTCGACTTTAATAGGAAAGAAAGTAATCCCTCTGGTTTCACTCTCGCCAGATACTAAGGTTCGTTACAAGAATGAAAATGGAAAGGTAATTGAGTCTGAATTCGGCAAACTTTCAAGGGAACAGAAAGTCTTATTCACTTCACCTGAATGCAAGGGTGAAGTTTGGACAAATTCATTTTTTGATTCGACCATTAAATGGAGAAGCTATATGGAATTATTGAATTGGGCCAAAAGAGCCAAGCAAAATAAAATCCCAAACTTTTTTGGAGGAGAAAATGGAATACAGTCTCCACAAGACACTTTGCCAAATAAGTCCAACTTCTTTGCTCCTAGCCCAAATCGGATGGTAAGGTTTATTTCTACAGAAGGAGATACCATTAAAAAACTATATAAGAACCTAAGCGATTCAGAACTCGAGCGGTTCAAACAAAACGAGGCTGAACCTGCATATCTCGCTCCACCTCCTCCAAGAGGAATTGTACCCGACAACTTTGCCGAACAATTCTCAGATGAAAGAGAATACGGTGTCTGGCTTGATGGAAAGAGGATTCGTAATTCAGAACTCAAAAAATACTCTGCAGATCAGATTCATCATTACTGGAAAAGTGTGCTTCATAGGAATGCCAAAAACTATGGGGTTCATACCTTCCAACTCAATATGTACACTAACAAATACTTTGAAGAACGCCTAAACAATGGCACATGGATCAACCTTTTGACTATTCCAAAAGGTGGAATAGAAGAGCTCAAAGAACAAAAGAAGAGTGGTAACAAATCAGGGAATCACCCATTTCCAGGTTAAGTATTCCATGACGACATAAAGACAAGATGGGTAGACGAAAATGGGCAAGTCGTTAAAGATTGGGAGAGAAAAGGAACAGAAGACTTCCAATTTTATGTACCTCCAGTCAAAGCCAGCTCTGTATCGGAAGAGACTCTTCAGGAATACATTTCCAGTCATAATTACTATTTATGGTTAAACAATGAGCCGGTTCTTGATAAAAGTGATTTAGAAATATCAGCAGACCGAATCCATCATACACAGGATATTTTCTCCAACTGATTGGAAAGTAAACACAACAACTCTCAAAGAGCTGCCAGCTTTTTTTGCTTAAGCTTAAATCAAGCCTTGAATGCTCAAAGAAACTGGTCTGACCAGTAATACCACAGACCTTCACACTGTAACATGATTAATAAATATTGAAATAGCAGCTACTGGCCTAAACAGTCATAAAACAAAAAAACCCCGACCAGTGGCCGGGGTTTTATATTTTAGTCAGGTAAACCTACTTATCGATTGAACCTACAACGCGTTTCATAAACTCGTTTAGGGCTTCTTTCTTAGGCTTACCGTCTTTGATGGACTTGCTAACTTCTACTGCTCCGTACAAATTGGATATTAACTCTCCTAGCACGTCCAACTCTTCGTCTTTGAGGTTTTCACATTCAGTCAGATTCTCAAGTGTTTCGATTGTTTCCAGCACAAAGTCCTGGTCGTTTTGCTCAATAAAATCTGTAATGTGCTTAATTAGCGGCAACCTCATCGACTAAAGCTTTTAGAGATTCGAACTTGTTAGTTTGCACTTGATTCACCAGCTCACCACCTTCATATGCAGCAAAAGTTGGCAAGTTGTCTACGTTTGCTAGTTTTCTAGACTCAGGGAATTTTTCAGCATCTACAATTACAAATGCTGCATCTTCTCTCTCGTTAGACAACTTTTTGAATTTCGGCTTCATGATTCGGCAGTTGCCGCACCACGATGCTGAAAATTGCACAAACACTTTTTTATTCTCGTTTAAAACCTCTTGAAGGTTATCTTGACTCAATTCAGTTACCATAATTACCTCCTCGTTTTTTCTTAGTTATTGCTTAAATAAGCTGAAACGCCTTGTCTGTTTGCAGACATTGCTTCTTTACCTTCTTCCCAGTTTGCAGGGCAAACCTCACCGTGCTGCTGAACGTGAGCATAAGCATCGATTAGTCTCAAGTACTCATTCACATTTCTACCTACAGGCATGTGGTTAATTCCTTCGTGGAATACAGTACCTTCCTCATCAATAAGGTAAGTAGCTCTGTAAGTCACGTTATCACCTTCAATCATATCAACACCAGTTTCTTCATCGTAAGAAACACCTGTGATATCAAGAATATCTAAGGCTCTTGAAAGGTTTCTGTTGCTATCTGCAAGTAGGCTGTAGCTTACTCCTTCAATTCCACCATCGTCTTTAGAAGTATTCAACCATGCAAAGTGAACCTCAGCAGTATCGCATGAAGCACCAATTACTACCGTGTTTCTTTTCTCGAATTCTGGAAGTGCTTCTTGGAAAGCGTGAAGCTCAGTAGGGCAAACAAAAGTGAAATCTTTTGGGTACCAGAAAAGCACTACTTTCTTCTTGTTTTTGATGGCCTCCTCAAGCACATTCAACTTGAAAGTATCACCCATTTCGTTCATGGCATCAACTGCAATGTTTGGAAATTTTCTACCAACGTAGCTCATAATGTTCCTTTAGTTTTTATAATGTAAAAATCAATTCTTAATGATGCTACGAAGGTAATTGACAGCCTTCAAAATGTTGGTCTACTTCCTATTAGTTTTAGGTATTACTTATAGATTCTATCTATATAAATCTGAACTTTATATCCACCTTCAACAACAACTTAACACAGAACACTCAATGTCAGACACTTAGACATTTCAACCTTTCCTAAAGGTTTTCGCTAAACAAGTCTTAAACGAAAAAGTCCGAAAACAGAAAACGATTGCCCTTTTTACATCCTCACATAATAAACCGTTTTCCAAAAACCAACGAGAGCACAATTATATTTTACTCAAATAACTTCACACAAAACATAACATAAGCTAAGACCAACCCAAACACAACAAATCACTAATTCTATAGATTCAATCAATATAATTACTGACTCCGACAACTTATCTTTACCTTCACTTTTCGACATGAAGATTACTGAAGACGAGATAATTAAGGGACAAGATTTAGACAAGTTCTTAAGACAAAGCATGCAGTTTGAGTACTGTACTTTTAAGAACTGCGATTTCACGCAGAAAAACCCATCTGGTATTACTTTTCTAGAGTGCACTTTTGTAGACTGTGACCTATCGGGGGTGGAACTGGTAGACACTGGGTTTAAGGAGGTAAAGTTCAAAAGCTGCAAACTCATGGGTTTGCGTTTCGATCAATGTAGTAAGTTTCTCCTTGCTATGAACTTTGAAGATTGCAAACTCGACTTTTCTAGCTTCTACCAGCTTAATCTACAAGGTGCCCAAGTGATAAACTGCTCCTGTTTGCAGTGTGACTTTGTAGAGGCAAAATTCTCCGAAGGAAGCTTTAAAAATACCGATCTCAGCGAAGCTACTTTCGATAGAACCCACTTGGAAAAAGTAGATTTTAGCGATTGCCAAAACCTCTTGCTCGACCCAGAGAAGAATTTCATTAGTGGTGCTATTATAGATAGAGACCAACTCCCTGGGCTTTTAGCAAAGTACAACCTCATAATCCGGTAAACTGGGCTACCTTTATTTTTCCATCAAACAGAATTACTTGATTTAAACCATGAACGACTCTCATCTTTTCGAGCATCAGGCAATGGCCACATATTTTAAACTGAACATTTATAATGAAGAAGCCAAATATGCCAAAAACGCAGCCCAACAAGCATTTGCTTTAATTGATGATTTAGAAGGCAAGCTTAGCCGGTTCAGACCAGACAGTGATATTTCTAGAGTAAACAAGCTTAAAAAAGATGAGCAACTGCCACTAGATTTTGAAACGTGGGAGGTGCTAAAACTGGCCATATCCTGCCATATTGAAAGCAATGGTGCATTTGATGTTGGCGTAGCTGAACACATGAAAATATTTAGAGCGGCCAAAGAAGGCATCCTAAATGAGTATGAAACCTTCAAGGCATTAGAAAAAGCTCAAAATTCTAAAGAAGAATCAAGCCTATTTGTAGACCCTGACCAACCTAGAGTTTACTGTGTCAACCCTGGTATGTTCTTCGATTTAGGTGGAATTGGCAAAGGCTATGCTTTAGATAAAATTGATGCTTTAATGAAGGACTTGGGTATTGAGACCTATACATTAAGTGCTGGCGACAGCACACTTCACATCAAAAATAACCTAGCCATCAAACCGCATTTCACATACCCTATTGCTGCCAAACAAGACCGAAAAATAGTAGAGCTAAGCAATATCAGTGTAAGTGCCAGCGGTACTTTCCACCAAGGAAATCACATTTTTGATCCGAGAACAGGAAAAAACGACTTCAAACCAGAATTTGACAGAGTTTGGGTGGCTGCCAAAACCTCTTCCTATTCCGATGCCTTTTCTACTGCTTGCTTTATACTCTCTTTGCCAGAAATAGAAGATATAGTGCAAACGAATGATCAAATTGAGTGGGTCACCTATGCAATCGATGGAAAGCTAACTACACTTAGGAAAAATCAGCTATCTTAAAGGCTGGATTTCAATTGTCCACTTTACTATTTTTTGAAACGCGAAAATTCAGATTGTTATGGAAAAAACTAACAGAAGAGACTTCCTAAAAAGGTCGTCCCTCTTCGGTACTGGTCTTTTACTGGCCAATCCCTTCAACATTACAGCTAACCCTTTAAAGGCTGCCGACAAAGTAAACATTGCTATTGTTGGTTGTGGTGGTAGAGGAAGCGGAATGATTTTTAGCAACATTCCAAAAATCCCTAGTGCCAACCTAGTGGCTGTTTGCGATATTATTGAAAGCAGAAGAGAGCGTGCTAAAGAGCGCTACAATGCTCAATACGATGCCAATGTAAAGGCTTATGAGGATTTCTATGAAATGATAGAAAAGGAAAACCTCGATGCAGTAGCTTTTGCTACTCCAGATTTCTGGCACATGCAACATACCGTAGATGCTCTAAACGCTGGCATCCATGTGTATTGCGAAAAAGCCATGTCTAACAACATTGAAGATGCTAAGAAAATGGCTTTAGCCATGAAGAAAACTGGCAACTTACTTCAAATAGGACGCCAAAGAAGGTCTAACGATAGGTATCGTTTTACTCACCAAGTTTTGCTTGAACAAGAAAAAGTTCTTGGCCGCTTAACACATGCTATGGGGCAGTGGAACCGTTCTGAAATTTGGACTCAGCAACCTAACAAGAACGATAATATCGACATTAAGCAGTTGAACAAGTACGGTTTCGACACTATAGACCAAGTGTACAACTGGAGAAACTACAAAAAGCTTGGTGGTGGAGTTGTTTCAGATTTGGGTTCTCACCAAATAGATATCTTCAACTGGTTCTTAGGTGCATATCCGCATACGGTTTATGCCACAGGTAACAACTCATATTTTGGCCTAGAGCAAGCCGATACCATGGCTACCATTTTGGAGTATGACACTCCTGGCGGACCTGCCATAGGTATATATGAGAACATTTCGAACTCTAGAGCCATAGGTGTTTATGAGCGATTTATTGGAGACGAAGGTTCTATGAACATTTCAGAAAGCACCGAAAACAAGATTTTCAGAGAAGCGAGTATTCCTGAAGAGAAATGGCAAAAGTTTGTTGACAAAGGCTACATAGCTAACCTTGCCGATATGAAAGAATACAAAGAGAAAGAGCTTGGTGATTCTGGAATTAAAGAAACCGCTCCGCAAATTAGCTACGACATTAAAGACATGAGCGGAATGAAGAAGGTGTACAACCTGCAAGCGCATACGGCTCACTTATACAACTTCGTAGAATCAGTTCGTGAGAAAGAAACGCTGAACTATGATGCCATTGAATCTTATAAATCTGAAGTATGTATTTATAAAATTCATGAGGCCATCAATGCCGGTGGTGGTAGAATCAAAATCGACCCGAAAGAGTACGATATATAATCACCATACTACTCCAACATACAAAAGGCCATCCAAGATATCTTGGATGGCCTTTTTGGTACATTATCTAAATAAAATCAGTCTTAGAAGCTAAAAACCTTGTGGAGCCTGTAAAACAAGAACCTCCCCTAGCTTAGAAAAACTAATGGGAGATTCCCTATCTAATCAGATATGGTAATTCTGTTTTAAGACTGGCATAAACACATATTAATTCCCTCTGCCAGAATTTTCTAGCTTCAAGCTCTCGCCTTCTTTGATTTTCTCTTCAGTTTGTTCATCAACCAGATCATAACGAAGTGTTCTGCCTTTAAGAGTAGCTGGCAAACCATAGGCCATCCACTCAGGCATTGGAGCCCCTTTCAAGTAGTGATCAAAGAATTGTCCCATTCTAACAGAGAGGTCTTTTCTGTTCTTTCTTTGACGCAAGTTGTGCGCTTCATCATTATAAACTACCATCCAAGAAGGCTTCTGTAGTCTTCTCAAAGCCATATAAAACTCAATTCCCTGATACCAAGGCACAGCACCATCAGCATCGTTGTGCATAATGAATAGAGGCGTTTTGATATTCGGCACACCAAACAATGGCGAGTTTTCAATGTATAGATCGAACTTGTCCCATAACGTTCCACCAATTCTAGACTGAGTTTTTTCATACTGGAACATACGGCTCATACCAGAACCCCAACGTACACCACCATAAGCTGAAGTCATGTTAGAAACTGGAGCACCTGCACCTGCTGCAGCATACATATCAGTTTGCGTAACAATATGCGCAACTTGGTATCCACCCCAGCTCTGACCTTGAATAGCCATTTTACTTTCGTCTACAAAACCTTTAGCTACCACGGCTTTAGTTGCAGGAACTACGTGGTCCATTGCAGACTTTCCTGGTCGGCCATCTTCATACTTAATGTCTGGCACAAGCACCAAATAATCATTACTTACAAAATAAGGAATGTTCACAGTACTGGCACTTGGTGCAGGGCTTGGGTGACTATGAAGAGAATTAGACCTTCTTTCATAGAAATAAGCAATTAGAGGGTATTTCTTTGTTGGGTCGAAGTTCTCAGGCTTGTAAAGAATAGCCTGCATAATCTCACCATCGTAACCAGACTCAAACTCTACTAACTCAGCAGTACCCCAGTTGTAAGGATCTTCCTGAGCGTCCATATCTGTTAACTTCTTAAGGCCATCCATCTCTACGCTATTAGCAGCATAAACCTCAGGATATTCCTCGTAAGTAGACATTCTCACTAATACACGATCAGCGTCTTTAGCCTTGTTTAGGCCATAAACACTCATGTCTTTCATTACAATTTCTGCAGGAGTCATTGGGTCGTCCATGCTTCCATAAGCATAACCTGAAGCTTTGGTCCACTCATTGAAAACGCTTAGAACTGCCTTTTCTCTGAAGTTGATGAAGTCCTCGTCTCTATCTAGTCTTTGATATCTATAAGTTAGCTTGTTAGCTCTGCCATTACCATTGGTTAAGTTCACAGCAGCTCTTTGACCTTCTGGTTCAAACTTCCAGATATCGTAACGATCGTTGATGTAAATAGCCTCGTCTGAAGGTGCCCATCCAGCAATTCCGTAGCTCCCAGCTAATGAAGGAGAATCGTGAAGTTCATTAGCAAAACTCACGTCCATACCAGCAGTTAGGTTGGTGATTTTGCCACTAGCCACATTCATTGTATAGTAGTCGCCATCTTGCTGATTGAACCAATAGATATATTCACCTCCAGGAGAAAGTGATGCAAAACCTATTGTGCCTTCTAAAAGCAATTCTACCTCACCTGTTCTAGCGTCTACTTTATAGTAATCTCTTGGCAATTGAGTATCCCAAGTGTATTGTGTTCTGAATCGCTTATCATCCATGGCAATGAAGAAGTCGCGATCATTTTCTGTATCAATGTAAACCGACTCAAGATCAGAACCTTCTAATTGTACCAACGAACGATTGGTAAGATCATATAGCACCTGATAAGTTCTATTTTTCTCTCTTGTAGCCTGCAACTTCTGCATTGGCTGAATGTATGGATCATTGTAAGACCAAACATCTACTTGAGGTCTTTCTTCTTTAAGAATGGTAGTGTCGCTCTCGTAAGCGTATTCCATTGGGTCAGGAGCAGTTCCGAAGAAAAGTCTCTTTCCACTTTCCGAAAATCTGAGGCTACTGTTATCACTTACTCTCCAACCTTCAGGAATTCCGGCAGTCATAGAATCTGCTAAAATATTGGCTGCCCCATTTCCAGACCAGTACATTACGCTCCAAACTTTGTCGTCTTCATCTTTCTCACTACTAGTAGCGAAAAATGCTAACTGATTTCCAGCCTCACTTACCGACATTTTTTTATAATCGGTCATTCCAGAGCTCAGCTCCATTGGAGTTCCAGTTGCAGTGTTCATTGCAAACAGACCAGCCGGATTTAAAGAGTCTACTTTGTCTAACTCATAGTATAGGTAATCTCCCTTCTTAGACATGGTATAATCCATAACACCAGTTACGCTAGTCATAGCGCCTGTAGACATATTATAAAGAACAAGCTCAGTACCCTTAGATTTAGCTCTAGGATCTTCTGGCTCGCTTGGCTCTTCTGCCGCAGCTTCAACCTCTTCTTCCTTCTTTTTCTTTCTTTTCTTTTTCTTAGAAGTCTCCTCTTCCTTTACCTCCTCCTTCTTAGGTTCAGGCTTTTTCTTCTCTGGAAGCGGCTTTTCGTGCAACCAAGCTATCCATTCATTAGACTCTTCTGGCAGTTGATAGTTCTTAACTCTAGCGAACTTTTGAACTTCTCCGTTGCCCAAATTCAAGACAAAAAGAGAGTCTTTTGGCATCTTGCTAGCCGCTGTTTTCTTCAGCTTCAATTCTCTTTCTTCCTCATAAGCAGGCTTAATTTCTCCTACTACGTACTGACTGTTATTTGAGAATGAATACCTAGACACACGGTCTATCATAATGGTCTCATTGGTGTTTAGGTTGCGGATTTCTAATTGAGCATCGCCCACCTGAGGGCTTATTCTCCATCCGGCCCATTGACCATTATTACTAATACTCACAGACTGAAGTCCTTTCCAGTCGTCATAAACATCGTGAGTTAGTGGCTTTTTCTGAGCCCAGCATACAGTCGCCAAAACTGTAAAAAACAAGATGAGCCTTACTTTTTGAGTTGACATATTCTAGTTGTTTAATATTGATACCCCACAAATATAATTGACTGGCTGTGTTGACAAAGACTTCTTATATTGATGGATTCAATCCAAATAATAAACTTCAATGAAACTTAGATTTTCACTAACCCTGGCCATGCTTTTTATTTTTGGTTTGGTACAGGCACAAAAGTCAATAGAAGACGTAACCTCTGGAGCTGAGAAGAAAGAGGGTTACTTCACTTATTACTGGGACGAAAAGTCCGGAAAAGTATGGTTAGAGATAGATAAATTCGACACCGAGTTTCTCTATGTAAATTCATTAACCGCAGGTGTAGGCTCTAACGATATAGGCCTAGACAGAGGGCAACTTGGCGGAACTCAAATAGTAGAGTTCAGAAGAGTTGGTCCAAAAATCCTGATGGTTCAGCCCAATTACAGATACCGCGCGGTTTCTGACAATATGGATGAAGTAAAGGCCGTGAAAGAAGCTTTTGCCGAATCGGTACTTCAAGGCTTTAAGGTAGAAGCAGAAACAGATGGAAGAGTTTTGGTTGACCTTACTTCCATGTTGCTTTCCGATGCTCATGGCGTAAGCAATACTTTGAGCAGATCTAGACAAGGTAATTTTAGAGTAGACGCAAGCCGATCGGCCATCTACCCTCCTATGCTGAAAAACTTTCCTAAAAATTCAGAATTTGAAGCTACAATTACCTTTACTGGTAGTGGAGCTGGTGGTTACCTGAGAAGCGTAACGCCTTCATCGGATGCCGTTACCGTAAGAATGCACCATTCTTTTATAGAATTGCCAGACAATGGATACGAAAGAAGAAAAGCTGATCCGAGATCTGGCTACGGAACTATAAGCTATTTAGACTACGCTACTCCTATTCAGGAAGACATTCAAAAAAGGTTTACCAGAAGACATCGCCTTGAAAAGAAAAACCCAAAAGCACGCGTAAGTGAGCCAGTAGAGCCAATTAGATACTATGTAGATAGAGGAGCCCCAGAGCCAATTAAATCAGCCCTTATTGAAGGTGCGAGATGGTGGAATCAGGCTTTTGAAGCTGCCGGCTATAGAAATGCGTTCCTAGTTGAGGAAATGCCAGAAGGAGCCGACCCGCTGGATATTCGTTATAACGTCATACAATGGGTTCACCGCTCTACTAGAGGTTGGTCTTACGGTTCTTCTGTTACCGACCCAAGAACTGGAGAAATCATTAAAGGTCACGTAAGCTTAGGATCATTAAGAGTAAGACAAGACTTCTTAATTGCCCAAGGTTTATTAACTCCGTATGAAAACGGCACTACGCCTGATCCAAGAATGTTAGAAATGGCACTAGCCAGACTAAGACAACTTTCTGCACACGAGGTTGGCCACACCATTGGTCTAATGCACAATTATATCTCTAGCACCAACGACCGTGCATCAGTTATGGACTATCCGCATCCGAAAATTGACCTGGTTAATGGCAAAATCTCACTAGCCGATGCGTATGATGTTGGTATAGGCGCTTGGGACAAAGCAGCCATTACTTGGGGTTATCAAGACTTCCCAGATAACGTTGACGAGGATAAGGCCTTAGACGAATTAATCGAAAAGCAATTTAAAGATGGCCTAGGCTTCATTACCGATTCAGATTCGAGACCAATTGGTAGCAGCCACCCTCAGTCACACTTATGGGACAATGGCAAAAGTGCTACTGAAGAATTGAACAGGTTGATGCAGGTAAGAAAGCTGGTAATGAACAACTTCTCAGAAAAGCAGATTCCGGTTGGAGCTCCAATGACTACTTTAGAAGAGGTTTTAGTTCCTATGTATATGCTTCACAGGTATCAGTTAGAAGGTGCTGCTAAAGTTATTGGTGGAACTTACTACAATTATAAACTAAGAGGTGATAGCCAGCCACTCCCTAGAACTGCTCCAAAGGCAGAGCAAGAAGCAGCTCTGAACGCGTTGTTGCACACCGTTCATCCGAGCAACTTGGCTTTTCCAGAGCATATTTTAAAAATGATCCCTCCGCGTGTTCCTGGTTTTGGACGTTCTCGTGAAACTTTTAAAGTGAGAACAGGAATTGACTTTGATGCTGTTGCACCAGGCGAAACCATTGCTGGTGCCGTAATGAGCTTTATATTCAATGGCCAAAGAGCTACTCGTTTGGTACAACAAAAAGCAATGGATTCTAACCAAATCGGCTTGACTGATGTAATCAATACAGCCATAGAAAACACTTTTGGTAAAACATATACGAATGATTATCACCGTCAGCTCAACTTTGCAACAGAAAACCAATTGGTTTATGCCTTAATGGATCTATTCAAAAACAGAGGAGCATCGGCACAAGCGAGGTCTGAGGCTTTACTTGGCTTAGAGAAAATTCAAACTAAAGTAAGTAGAGGTGGCACAAGTGGCGACTCTAGTACCGCTGCACACCATGCTTTCTTGCGTCTGACTATTGAGCAATTCATGGAAAATCCGCAAGAGCTACAATTGCAAGATGCGCTTACTCCACCAGACGGCTCTCCTATTGGAATGGGAATGATGCACTGGTGCACTTTGCATGACAACCATTAACAGATTACACTTTGTGCCTTCTTTGTCGGCTATGACTGAAAGAAGGCACAAAGTTTTTTAAGTCTAGACAATATTCGCTGTTACTTTTACATTACATACACGTCTACCTGCTGAAAGCTAGCTTATGAACAAGAGAAACATAGTTGCCCTAATCTTAATAATCATCTCACTCATTTGTCTTTATCCAGGGCTAACCTTACCTATTCTGAATATTCATATTGGAGCTCAAATACCTCTTTTAGGCGAATTTGAATTGTATGACAGAACTCAAAGTGTAATTAGTGGGATTCAGCAGCTTTACGAGTTCGACAACACCTTGGTAGCCTCGCTCATTCTTTTATTCTCGGTAATTGTACCTGTTCTTAAAGCTGTATTACTGTGTCTTGTTTTGGCCTTCAAAAACTGGAGATATAGAACCAGAGTCTATCAGTTTGTAGCACTCATAGGCAAGTGGTCTATGGCCGATGTATTTGTGGTAGGCGTTTTCTTGATGTATTTAGCTACTGCATCAGAAGAAAACATCACCTCAAGTATTCTAGAAGGTTTCTATTACTTTGCTGCCTATTGTATTATTTCCGTAGCCGCTATACAAGTAATGACCTTGAAGGAGATCACCTCTCAGCCTGGCGTAGTGAAATCTGCCGATCCTATTCAGTAATTTCTAAGGCTAAATAGTGCTGTTTTGAGGCCTTATCAGGCGTTTATGCATTAAAATCAAAGTGGTTCGAACCGAATAGTTTCTACGAAGGTTAAACCTTCTGAACCTTTCATTTATCTTGTATAAAAGTTGAAGACCTCTTCTTCTCAAATCACTCTATATGGATCAGCTTAAAGACTTTCTTGCCTCTACACCTTGGTGGGCTTATGTTCTTGTATTCCTTTTTATAGTATTTCTGCGAGACATCCTCCAGAAGAAACACACCATTAGTCATAACTTTCCAGTAGTAGGACACCTTAGGTATCTACTAGAAACCATTGGTCCAGAACTTCGACAATACATTGTAGCCAACAACCGAGAAGAGCTTCCTTTTAACAGAAGTCAGCGATCATGGATTTACGCCAGCTCTAAAAAGCAAAATAATTATCAAGGCTTTGGTACAGATCAAGATCAAAGCGCAGCTGGCTACGTTTTCATAAACCCCGCTCTATTTCCATACAAACTCAAGCCTGACCATCCTAACCTTAAGGAAAAAGACCTTGTTCCTTGCGCCAAGTTAATGGGTGAGTATCATCAGCGTAGAAGGCCTTTCCGACCAAGATCTATCGTCAATATTTCCGCAATGAGCTTCGGTTCGCTTTCAGCTAGAGCCATAGAATCTTTGAACAGAGGTGCCTACGCAGCTGGTGCATTCCACAACACTGGCGAAGGAGGCTATTCTCCATACCACAAAAAAGGGGCAGATACTATGCTTCAGATTGGTACTGGATACTTTGGAGTAAGAGATGACGATGGTAATTTCGATATTGATAAACTGATAAAACTTACAACTGACTATCCTCAAATAAGAGCCATAGAAATTAAGCTCTCCCAAGGAGCGAAACCAGGAAAGGGCGGTGTTTTACCAGCCTCTAAAATCACTAAAGAGATTGCTGAAATCAGACACATCCCAATGGGGCAAGATGTAATTTCTCCCTCCAACCACTCAGCTTTTACTACCCCAAATGAGCTGTTAGATTTCATTGAAAATATTGCAGACAAAACTGGACTACCTGTCGGTTTTAAGTCGGCCGTAGGTAAAATGGAGCTTTGGGAAGAGCTCACCGACTTAATGCTAGAACGAAACATTGGCCCTGACTTTATTGCTATTGACGGTGGAGAAGGCGGAACTGGTGCCGCTCCCCCATCTTTTGCTAACCATGTGGCCCTTCCTTTTGTATTTGGTTTTGCAGCAGTTTATAAGATTTTTCAGAAAAAAGGACTCGCTAATAGGGTTGTATTCATTGCCTCAGGGAAATTAGGCTTTCCATCTAGCTCGCTTATGGCCTTTGCCATGGGGGCCGATCTAATCAACGTAGCACGTGAAGCCATGATGTCCGTGGGTTGTATTCAGGCACAATCTTGCCATACAAACACTTGTCCAGCTGGAGTTGCCACTCAGAATAAATGGTTAGAAATGGGTATTAACGTAAAAGATAAATCTGAACGTTCAGGTCAGTATTTGAAGACACTCAGAAAGGAAATTCTAGAGATCACTCATGCTGCAGGCTACGAACACCCTTGCCAAATGACTATGGATGATGTTGATGTTGGCATGGGCGACAACAACTACACCACTACTCTAAAACAAGCTTACAAGTACGAGAAAGAAGCAGTTTCTTTTACAGACATGAAAAGCTTGATTGAATGCCCACACATTGGAAATATTCAAAAGATAGAAGATCAGGTGAGCTAAGCTTTTGTACTTTCCTTTAAGGGACGGTAAACCTTACTTCAACCTAACTGGCACCCAGAAGTCTTCTTCAGATTCTGGATCGTTGTTTTTGTACTTCTCTCCCATTAAAGCAAAGTGAGGGCGATTATCTAGCTGATATTTAGAGTGCGGTAACCAAACACCAAAAATATGCTGCATAAACTGAGGAACATTGGCAGGAGTGCCTTTGAATGGAAATACCGCATACAACCCTTCAGGAACCGTTAGGCTTTCCATGGCTTCAGGCAGATCGGTAACTTCTTCAACTTTTACCGCAGCCCACTTCTCAAATTCAGTGTTTGGATTGAAGTGCTCGAAGTAACCTTCTGGATAAACCTCAACAGAATAGTAATTGTCATTCGCCCTATTCAAAACACTGTCCCTCACAGGCATAAAAGCGCCCCATAATTCAGCAGTTCTATTATTCGAAAGAGACATGGTGATGTGTTTACCCACAAGCTGCATTTTTTGAAGCTTTTCAATTTTCGGTTCCTTCATAAACCCAAGTTATAAAACTAAAATAAGTAGGCAGCTCTAAGAACTAAGAATTGCTCAGGAGGCAGAACTGGTCTTGGATGATTTTTTTAATTAACCAACCTCCACTCCTTCACTAAAACCCTAGGCGTCAATAGGTTCATGTGCCGCACAGCTAGAAAAATGAATCACTCTTCATTTTTAAAGTTCAATAAGACTGTTTTTGTAGAATATTTACCAGCAAGAGATTGGTGAGGACTTTCTTTTGTCAACAAAAGAAAAGGCAGCACCGTCCTCCTGAAAGATACCATCGGTCATACTCAAACCCAACACTATGAAAAACCTCATTTACGCATTGCGTGTACTCCTCAAAAACAAGTTCTATGCCTTCCTCAACATTTTTGGTTTAGCACTAGGCTTAGCTGTAAGCATTATAATTCTTCTATATGTGCAGAGCGATTTAACATTCGATAAGCATCATGATAAGTGGGATCAAGTTTACCGGATTGAATCTAAATTCTACATTCCACCTAAAAATGATGAGTTTGCTCTTACCTCTGTTGCATTGCCAGAAACCATGCAAATGGAGTTCCCTGAGATACAATCTTTCACGCGTGTACAAAGTGCAGGACAATTACTATTCAGAATTGAAGACAAAAATTTCTATGTAGATGATATGTACTTCGCTGATTCTGCCATGTTCAACATATTTACTCATGAGTTTATTCAGGGCGACCCAAGGACAGCTTTAGTGGAACCTAGAAGCTTAGTACTAACTGAAAGTACAGCCAAAAGACTTTTTGGAAACCAACCACCTCTTAATCAACTTGTAAAAACTGATCAGAATACTTTTACCGTAAAAGGTGTAATTAAAGACCTTCCTGACAACGTTCACCTGACCTTTAATGGACTGATTTCTTATTCCACCTTAACCTCTGGCCAACCTCCTATGAATGCGCAACAGCGCATGAGTCAGCTATGGAATATAGGCACCTACTCTTATGTGCTCTTACCTAAGAATTACGATGTCAATAATATTTACAATAGGTTCCATGAGGTATTTGATCAGTATATGGCACCTATCAGACAGTTTGCTCCATCACTGCGTGAAGCCAGCTTTGAACCTAGGCTAGTTCCTTTGAATGAGATACATTTCAATTCGAAAGTTCAGTACGATTTAGCCACTGGAAATAAAGCATATACTCAGTCATTTATGGCAATTGGCATTTTTGTATTGATCTTGGCCAGCATCAATTACATGAACTTAGCTACTGCAAGAGCCACAAAAAGATCTAAAGAGGTAGGTATTAAAAAAGTTCTTGGCTCTACCAAAGGCAAGTTAGTTTCTCAGTTTCTTAGTGAATCTATACTTATTACATTCTGTTCTTTACTCTTAGCTGTCGGCTTGGTATACCTTCTTATTTATGGAGTTAACATCAACGAATTACTAGGTAAACAACTCAGCTTAGACTGGTTCAACAACCCACTATTACTATTTGGGTCACTAGGTATAACCATTATTCTAGGTGTTCTTTCTGGCCTATATCCGGCATTTTACCTATCCGCCATCTCTGTTATTAATGCCATGAAGGGCTCTGTAAAAACTGGTCCTGGTAGCACCTTTATGAGAAAGGGCTTAGTTGCCTTTCAGTTCTTTGTATCTATTGGTGTAGTGATTGCCACACTTTTAATGAGCAACCAGATTAGCTACATGCGAAACAAAGACCTTGGCTTCAATAAAGACAACGTAATTATTATTCCTACTAGAGACACACTGGTAAGCCGCAGATTAGAAGTAATTCAAAACGAATTAAGAGAGAACCCTAATATTATAGATGTAACCACGACTACCGGATTAAGCGCCAGTAATGCTAACTCCGTTGGCAACCGATTAATTGGAGGTGGCCGACAAGTAATGATGGTAGAAGAAGCCGATACCACCATGAAAACTGACACTTACAATCTGATGTTTATTGGTGAAAACTTCGTGAACGCTATGGAAATGGAGTTAATAGCCGGACGAGACTTTGATGAAAACATACCAACCGATCCTACCCAAGGGGTGCTGGTAAATGAGGCTATGGTGGCTTATCAAGGTTGGGCTGATCCAGAAAGCGCCTTAGGCAAAAAAGTCCAACCTGCAGGACAACAAGGCAATCCTAGTAGGGTAATAGGAGTGGTTAAAGACTTCAACGCTTTCTCTCTTCATGTTAAAGTTGAACCTACCCTTATTTTGAGGTATGAACGATTTGGAACTCTTACTCAGGTTAATCCGTCTGTTGTAGTTCACGCTAAGGCTGGCACTTTACAACAGACCTTAAATTACCTAGAGAACAAGTATGACGAGCTAGACCCAAGTCACCCTTTTGAATATGGATTACTAGATACTCAAGCAGAAAACCTTTACAAGTCAGACAAACGCCAGAGTAGGTTAACAGCCTCACTCTCCTACATCTGTATAATTATTAGCTGTCTAGGGCTTCTTGGGCTTTCTAGTTATACCACAGCCACCAGAATAAAAGAAATTGGGGTAAGAAAGGTTTTGGGAGCCACCATACCACAATTAGTCTATTTGATTTTTAGAGATATTATGCTGCTTGTAATTGTAGGCTTTGCCATTGCAGCTCCAATAGCATATTTATTGATAGAAGAGTGGCTACAGGTATTTCAGTACACTATGGACCTACCAACCGCCATTATTAGTGCTGCAGCAATAGCTGGCATTCTAGCTCTGTTAGTAGCATTCTTAACCGTGAGTTTTCATTCGCTTAAGGCCGCTCAGCAAAACCCTGTTAAGGCATTGAGGTATGAATAGACTTTAGAGATTAGAAGTCAGACTTTAGACAAACGAAAAAGGCCTCCAAATGGAAGCCTTTTTTGTTTGTGCGGAGGGAGGGGGATTCGAACCCCCGGTACCAGTTTCCCAGTACGACAGTTTAGCAAACTGCTGGTTTCAGCCACTCACCCACCCCTCCGTGTGGTTGTTTTGCTAAAGGTTTGCAAATATAAACTATCAACCGATAATTCAATGTTTTCAAACCAATAAAATGGGCTGTGATCTACACAAAAAAACCAACCTCATTTGGTTGGCTTTTGTCGGGGTGGCAGGATTCGAACCTGCGACCTCCTGCTCCCAAAGCAGGCGCGATGACCGGGCTACGCTACACCCCGAGACCATTGGTTTGAGTAAAAACTCTCTGATAATTATCGTTTGAGCTGTTACCCTCTTCCCTAATGGGAGTGCAAATATAGAGGGAAAATTCTTTTTGCAATAGCCTACACCATGAATTTTTCAGGTTTTTATGCATAAAAATATCACTACCGATGTTGCCATGCATTTAAGTATTTGATAATCAATATTCTCCACCTTCTATTCCCACCACACTAATCCTTCTAAAAATTAGAGTAATTGACTTACCATCTGAATTATTAGTTACTAGGGTGGCGGTTTTATCCTGCCCCCATTTTGGCTGCAATTAAAAAGTGCACGCTCTCCCCTCCTTTAGCATCTGGCGCAGATGCTCTTCTCGAGAATATTTTGGCGTTGTAGTGCTTCTATGCAAATCCTACTATGGCACTGCTTCTATGAGCGGTTCTTGTTGTGCATTGAGCAAATAAACCCTACACAAAAGAAACATAGCAAGCATTAATCTTTCAGGTCAATATGTTTATTTAATTCAATTTGAGCTGAACGGAGCACTTATGAAAGTCAATGCTCTTGTATGGCTACATTGGCAAAATCTAACAAAGGAACAATAGCCTTATAAGATTCTATAACCATACTATCGAAAGAGCTACTGTAAAAGTCTTCTCTAGTAATTGGCCTAAAAGCAGCCAAGCTCTTCATCTTTAGTAAGTGAATATGAGGATGATCCGAAGCATATCCCTTCGGGCTTCCTTTCAACATATCTTCCTCATAAAGTGTAAAATGCTTAGCAAAGAACGGCTGGTTTAAGATGGAGTTTAGCCTTTCTCCCTCATAGTCTATTTCCTGCCTAAGCAGCTTGAGCTTTTCACTTGAAGGATGCCACAAGCCCCCAGCTATCAATTGCTCATGTACCCCAAGATGAATATAGAAATCTGCCAAACCCTTCCCATAACCAAACCCTAGCCCCATATGGTCTTTATAGGTAGGCCTATCTGGGTGAAACATCAGGTTATTGTTGATTCTACTAAGAGACTTTCGAGCATTTGGCTGAACAATTCGAGGATCGATCAACTTAAGCTCCTCCAAAATAGGATCGAAAACCTCGATTAATATCGATTTAGATTCTTCATATCTAGCTCGATTTTTATCCATCCATTCCTTTGAGTTATTCCTACTCAAGTCTTCTAGAAAATCGAAAACCACTTTTCTGTTCATGATGGTTCAACAGTGTAAAATGAGAAATGGTTTTAGTCAATTAACGACATCCCATTGAGGTCTGTAGTGAGGTATTCTGTCATTACATCGAAGAAGGGACGGATGGCCAAAAAGGTATTCATAGCCTCCTCAAGAAAGGCTGAAGATTGAGCCTCTTCATCACTAAAAGACCTAAAGACATACATGGATTTATAGCGTAACAAATCTATGGCAGGATGGTCCTTTTCGAAGCCCTTGGGAGCCGTCTTTAATTGCTCTCCCATCAGCGCTCCAAACACCGATTTGAACGACTCATTTTCTAGCACTTCTCTCAACGGCTCATCGTCTTGAGCAATGTGTTCTCTGATCAATTTCAGGTCGTCAGAATTAGGCCCATAAAAGCCTCCGCCAACCACCGTTTCACCCGGCTTAAATCTAAAAAAATAACCACCTCTCAATGCAGGCTTTATGCGCGAAAAACTCCCTGCAAAACGAGGGTCATAAGGCCGCTTATCTTTTGAGAATCTTACATCCCTATATATCCGCATTAAGCTCTTTTTCCCTGACTCATTTGAGAGCTGATCTACCTCTCTCATTTTAGCCAAAAGCTCATCTACAAACTCAATCACGTAGTCATGCTCTTGCTGATATCTCTTCTTATTTTCATTGAACCAATCTCGATTATTATTGACGTTAAGCTGGCTTAAAAATTCATAAGTAGATTTCGGAATAGAGGTTCTTTTCATTTCGATTCAAACTAAAAATACGCTTCAACTTTTAAGTAATTTACACCCATTACACTCAGCTCATGCAATTGTAGATTTCCGTTAGCTATTCAGAATACCTTAAAGCATAAAAAACTAGAGCCCCTGAAAACTTTAGAACTAAAGGTTCTGCCTCAGAATATGTTCAACCTCATTACTCGAGCAGAAGTTCATCTATGACTTTTATAGAAGTTAGGACTTAGAACTTCCGACAGCTCCCTAACTTCTTCTGTGCTCAATTCCCTACTGCTATACAATCCTAGAACATCATTCAACTGGGCCATAGTTCTTATCCCCACCACAACAGAGGTGACTGCTGAGTGCGCCAACAACCACTTGAGAGCAACCTGAGATTTTGTCATTTTCTCAATTGAGAATAAACTCATCTTATTTCTCAGTAAATCAATATCTTCAATACTATAATCTAAGTAATCACTTAAATCTTTATTAGCTAAAAATCCTTTTGCCAGTACACCCCTAACCACTACTCCAACTTCGTGATTCTCTAATAAATCCAGCAACTCTTCTTCTGGCCTTCTATCCAAAAGACTATACTGCAACATATCGGAAACAAAACCAGAAAACTTAACGTATTCACGAACAACATTAGGTCTAATAGACGAGATCCCCCAATGGAGAATCTTACCCTGATGCTTCAAAAACTCGAAAGCCTCCACTACCTCTTCCCTATCATCCTCTATCGTTCCTCCATGTAGTTGATAAAGATCTATGTAATCCGTATCTAACCTACTCAAGCTTTTATCTACAGCTTCTAAAATATAACTTTTTCTAGGCACCCAATCCCAGCCTTCAGCATTTGACCTAGGCCTATTACTAACCTTAGTAGCCAAGAACACTTTACTTCGAATTGGTCTTAACGCCCTTCCGACTGTCTCTTCATTGAAGCCGTTTTGGTAGATATCTGCTGTATCAAAATAGTTGACCCCACTGTCAAAAGCAGCACGAATCAACCGTTCGTTTTCGGCATTATTCATACCCAAAGACATGCACCCAAAGCCTATTTCGGAAAGCTGAACATTAGCCTTTTTAAGCAACCTATATTTCATCTTCATCGTGCTCAATATCTCTCAAACTACCATTCTCACTAAGCATAATTGCTATGCCTCTAGTAGAAGGGAACTGAGCTGAAATAATGACTAAAATTGAAATGAGAGGCACGGATAAAATCATCCCTAAAATACCCCAAATACTACCCCAAAATGAGAGTGCAATAATCACTACCAGAGGGCTCAGATTTAAGGTGCGCCCCATAAGCTTTGGCTCCACATAATTACCTATAATTATCTGTACTACCTCTACCGTTACAAGCACGTAAACAAAGGGCCAGAAAGAGGCAAATTGAAAGATGGAAAATATGGCTGGAAGCAGGGTCGCTACCAACGATCCAACGTAAGGAATATAGTTTAAAACAAAGATGATAAAGGCCCACAAAACCGGGAAGTCTACCCCAAGAATTCTCAGCAGAATATAACTGACAATTCCTGTCAAAAGACTCACCTCCGTCTTTACCGTGAAGTACTTATTTACCGACCTACTGATGCGATCGAAAATGTCGGCTACACTCTTTCTACTTCCCTCCTTCTGAAACATATTCATCAGCTTCTTATCGAGGTAATTTTCTTCTATTAGAAAAAAGATGACATAGACTATGACAAGCGTAAAATTACCCAACACCACGCTAAGCGAACTAAATGTAGTACCCAGAATAGCCTGATAATCTATTCTCTCAATAGCTTCTTCTACATTGGGCAGAAAGTCGTACCGTTCAGAGAATACATGCATACGCTCTAGAAACAGTTGTAGGTTATCATCATAAGTATCTGCATTCTCTATAATCAGCGCGATATTGACAGATATGATCTGATAAATGCCGTAGATAAATGAGATTGTTAGAACAAAAGCTACAACGCGCTGAAGCCAGTGAGGCAATGCCCTACCGTTAATTGAGAGCTTAGCTATGTACTTTCTAGTGGTACGAATGAGATACCATACTAGTAGGGCCAATACAATAGGCTCAAGGAACGAACGGAAGTAAATAAGGGCAACAACAAAGCCGGTCAGGATAATTATCCAATAGGCTGCCTTTTTAAGGTTTTCGCTAGAAAGATCAGTGTTCATAAAAAATAGTTAGCTGAAATTAGCCAATTCGCTTTAAAGTGAACACTTAAATTTTTCTAAAGATTTTTGGCCATACCCTTTGCATAAGAAAAAAGCATTTCACTATATTTGCACTCGCTTTTGAAAAAGCCCGTTGGTCTGCTAGCTCAACTGGATAGAGCAACTGCCTTCTAAGCAGTAGGTTTCAGGTTCGAGTCCTGAGCGGATCACCAAAAAACCCCATCTGATAGTCTCAGTGGGGTTTTTTCTTTTTTGGCAAGTTATTGGCAAGCTACTACCCCTTTTGAAGTGTTTTTTAGGCTATTCAATCTTCATTCTTGGCCAACTGAAGATCCTCTATTATTAAATAAGTAAAATATCTCCTTCACCTTAAAAATCGTCTTGATGACAGAGCATTATCTCAGCTAGTATTTTTTTTCACTCTAATGAACTTACATTAAGACAAAATCAAAGAACAAAATAGAGAACCTAATAAAACACTAATTACTATTCCTTTTATTCTCTTTTTTTAACCATTCCACACAGTCAAGCTTTGCTTTTTGCTTTTCTCCCTTTAGTTTGAAAGGCTTATTTCTTGAAAATCTAATGAAACACCTCTCTGAAACTGATATCTGTATGAATTACATCACTCCGGCAATTGCCAAAGCTGGATGGGATACTAAAAAGCAAGTTCGCAGAGAGGTCACGTTCACTGATGGCCGAATCAACGTTAGAGGTAATTCATACACTAGAGGTAAACGCAAACGAGCGGACTACATCCTTTACCACATTACTGGCCACCCCATTGCAATCATTGAAGCGAAGGATGCTAAGCATTCCGTGGGCTCAGGAATGCAACAGGGATTGGAATACTCTGAAATGCTCGATATTCCTTTTGTGTTTAGCTCAAATGGAAAAGGTTTCTTATTCCATGACAAGAGTGCTACTGATGGCATGACGGAGAAAGAGCTTGCTTTGGATGAGTTCCCCTCCCCGGAAGCACTATGGAACAGATATAGGCTTTATAAAGGAATTGAATCTCCCGAGGCTGAAAAAATAGTTAATCAAGAATTTCATAAGGACGAGTCGGGCAAAGAACCAAGATACTATCAATCTATTGCCGTCAACAGAACGGTAGAAGCAGTAGCCAAAGGACAACAACGTATCCTATTAGTAATGGCCACTGGAACTGGAAAGACTTATACAGCCTTTCAAATTGCCTGGAGATTGCACAAAGCAGGGGCAGTGAAGAGGATACTCTTTTTGGCTGATAGAAACATCCTGACCGACCAAACCAAGAGTGGGGATTTCAAACCCTTTGGTCAGGACATCATGACCAAAATTACTGGCCGCAAGATAGACAAGGCTTATCAAGTCTATTTTGGCATTTACCAGGGTTTGACTAGCCCAGAAGAAGCGAAGAAGGCCTTTAAAGAGTTCTCCTCTGACTTCTTTGACTGTATTATTATTGATGAGTGCCACAGAGGAAGTGCCTCTGAAGCTTCTGCATGGAGAGAGATTTTAAGATACTTTGATAGTGCAACACACATTGGTTTGACAGCCACGCCAAAAGAAACAGAGGATGTATCCAACATTGCTTACTTCGGTGAACCTCTTTACACCTACTCACTTAAGCAAGGTATTGACGATGGTTTCCTTGCTCCTTATAAAGTGATTAGGTTAGCCTTAAATATAGATGATGGTTACAGACCTGAAACTGGAAAAACTGATAAATACGGCCACCAAGTCAAGGATAGGGTTTATAACACTAAAGACTATGACAAGAGCTTAGTCATTGATGAACGCACACAGACAGTTGCCAATAAGATAACTGAGTTCCTTCAACAAACCGACCCTTTCGCCAAAACGATTGTCTTCTGTATTGATACAGAGCATGCCGAGCGCATGAGACAAGCATTGATAAATGCCAATGTAGAATTAGTCAAAAAGCATCCTAATTATGTCGTTCGAATAACGGGTAATGATGAAGTTGGCAAGCATGAAATTGAGCGTTTCACGGACGTTGAAGAACGTTTCCCTGTCATTGCTACTACTTCGAAGCTCCTTACAACTGGAGTAGATACCAAAATGGTCAAGCTCATTGTTCTTGAAGCCAATATCGGTTCAATGACTGAGTTCAAGCAAATTGTTGGTAGAGGTACTCGAATAAGAGAACAAGACAACAAGGTATTCTTTACCATTATGGACTTCAGAAAGGCAACCAACCTTTTTGCAGACCCTGACTTTGATGGTGATCCTGTACAGATTTACACTACTGACGAAAACGGACCTGTTCTTCCGCCTGACAACGTCATAATAGATGGAGAAGGTGGCCCTGAAGGCACAGAAACAGATGTGCCTACCGGAGTAGACACAGGCTCTGGAGGCTTACCTCCTTTTGGACCTGGAAAAGGTGATGATGAACCTAGAAAGTACTACATCAAAGATGTGCCGGTTAGCATCGTAAATGAAAGGGTTCAATACCTCGATGGCCAAGGCCAGCTCATCACCGAAAGTTTAACTGACTATTCTCGTAAAAACATTAAAGAATGCTATGCCGACCTGAACACCTTTATCAATCGATGGACATCGGAAGAAAAGAAAGAGGCAATCATTAAAGAGCTATTAGAAGAAGGCGTATTTCTTGACGAGTTAAAAAAGGAAGTTGGTAAAGACATGGATACCTTTGACTTGATCGCTCATGTGGCATTTGACCAACCTGCACTGACTAGACAAGAACGAGCTAACAATGTGCGTAAACGCAATTACTTTGGGAAGTATTCTGAAAAAGCTCAAAGCGTAATCAAAGCACTATTAGAAAAGTATGAGAATGAAGGCATCCTTTCCATTGAAGACATGGAAGTATTAAAGGTTCAACCTTTTAATACTATGGGCTCGTTACCTCAGTTAGTGAAGTCTTTTGGAGGTAAGAACCAATACTTGGAAGCCTTAAAAGAATTGGAAACCGAACTCTATAAATCAGCCTAAAAATGGAAAGAAATGAAGTTGAGCAGAAATATGCTGAATTATTAAAAGATCCTTCATTTGACCAACTTGGCTTACTTCTGAAAGAGCCTAATATCTTCAGAGTACTTAGAGTTGAGCACAAAGAACTCAATCACTCAAATTTCATCAGTTGGCTTCTTGACCCCGCAGAGACACATGGCATGAACGAAGTTTTCCTTTCTCGTTTTTTACAGGATGTGTTTGTTGACAATAGATCCTCTTCGTTCTCACTTATTGAATTAGCTAAAATTGATTTAACAAATGTCGAAATCCGTAGAGAATGGAAGAAAATCGATATTCTAATTTTAACTGAAAAAATTGCGATTGCCATTGAAAACAAAGTTTGGTCGGGAGAGCATAGTGAACAACTGAAAAGATATAAAGACACCATAGAAAAGGAGTTTCCCAAACACAGAAAGGCTTTTGTCTATTTGAGTCCTTATGGCATTGAGTCAAGCGAGGATGAGTTCTATGTCAACTATTCTTACGAAAGAATAAATGAAATAATCGAAAACATATTAGCTATTAGAGGCCACCAATTTGGAGAGTCTATAACCAACTATTTGAAAGACTATTCTACCATTTTAAAGCAAAATATCATGTCAAATGATCAAGTAAACTTAATCGCAAAGCAGCTTTACAACAATCATAAAGAGTTACTCGATTTCATTTATGATAACATACCAGATCCCTTTGATGAATTTCAAGAGAAACTAGATCAAATGGTCAAAAGTAAGGGTTGGAAAATTGGTTCAAAAAACAGGTATTATGTAAAGTTCTACACACCCGCTATGGAGGAGATGATCATGAAATATAAGAAAGCCAATGGATGGCCTGATAAAGAAGCATTCTTATTCGAATTGGGATTTTATTACGGAAAGAATATTTCATTCAATTCTTATGTATCTCCGCCTGTTCAATACTTTGACTATGCCGAAAGACTCACAGAAATACTTTCTGAAATACCCGATTCAAGGAAAAAATTGGGTCAAAAATGGAAAGCACATTTCAAAACAAGTTTAAAATGGCCTTTAGAAGAGAAAATGGAAAAATGGGATGAGGACAGTGAAAAAGAGGTCGAGGCTTTTCTTGATAAAATTACCCCAATTGTAAATAAGGTTGAGGCTAAAATGCTAGAACATAGAGACGAATTAATAAAACTGAAAGAAGGAATAGAGCAGTATGACTAACGTAACCAGTACTTTAAAATCTATACAAGACATTATGCGGCAAGATGCCGGAGTGGATGGCGATGCACAGCGCATCTCTCAACTGGTATGGATGATCTTCTTGAAAATATTTGACGACAAGGAGCAGGAATGGGAATTGCTTGAAGACAACTATCAAAGCCCTGTCCCGGAAAGACTCCGTTGGCAACAATGGGCAAGTGATGAAGAAGGTTTAACCGGTGATGAGCTGTTAGAGTTCGTTAACAACGACTTATTCAAAACCCTTAAAGAACTGAACGTCTCTCCTACTGAAGATCCTAAAGGATGGTTAGTGAAGTCTATTTTTGAGGACTCTTACAACTACATGAAGTCGGGTACTTTGATTCGCCAGATCGTCAATAAGATCAACCTGATCGACTTCAATGATCAAGAAGACCGACACCTCTTTAACGACATTTATGAGAAGATCTTAAAAGACCTGCAAAGCGCAGGCAATGCGGGCGAATACTACACGCCAAGGGCTGTAACCCAGTTTATGGTAGACATGACCAATCCTCGTTTGGGCCAAACCGTGCTTGACCCCGCTTGCGGAACTGGCGGCTTCCTCATTTGTGCTTTGGAGCATATCCGAAAAAACGATGTACAGACTGCCGAGCATAGACAGACCTTGCAAAACAGCATTCAAGGGGTTGAGAAAAAACCTATGCCTCATATGCTGGCCGCTACCAACCTGATCTTACATGATATTGAGCAGCCTATCATTAAGCATGACAACTACCTTGGAAGACCTTATAACGATTGGGAAAAGAAAGACCGGGTAGATATCATCTTGACCAACCCTCCTTTCGGAGGTACGGAGGAAGAAGGAACCGACACTAATTTCCCTTCTCGCTTTAGAACCAAGGAAACGGCTGACCTCTTCTTGGCCTTGATCATACGTTTATTGAAGGATGGTGGAAGATGTGCCGTAGTACTACCTGACGGCACTCTATTTGGTGAGGGTGTGAAGACCCGTATCAAAGAGGAGCTAATGGAGAAATGTAACCTCCACACCATTGTTAGGCTACCTAATGGTGTATTCAACCCTTACACAGGCATCAAAACCAACTTACTTTTCTTTGAAAAGGGAGCGCCTACCAAAGAGACCTGGTACTTTGAGCATCCGTACCCTGAGGGAGTCAAAAGCTATAACAAAGGCAAGCCGATTGACATCAAAGAGTTTGACCTTGAAAAAGCTTGGTGGGACAATAGAGAGGAGAATAAGTATGCTTGGAAGGTAGGTATAGACGAAATCAAGAAAAGAGGCTATAACCTCGATATCAAGAACCCTCACCAAGAAAGTGATGACCTAGCTAGCCCTGAAGAACTATTGACGCAATACAGAGCTACGTCTGAGAAGATTACTAATCTGCAAAACGAGATTACCCAAGTATTAACCGAAGCCCTGAAATAAATGAAGCTACTAGACCTATTTCAGGAGTTAACCATACGTCCTAAGAATGCTGAGGAGCTCAAGGGCTTGATTTTGCAATTAGCCATTCAAGGTAGACTGACTAGGAACTGGAGAAAGCAAAATCCAAATGTAGAGCCCGCTTCTACCTTATTGAAGAAAATACAAAAGGAAAAAGCTCAACTCATTAGGGAAAAGAAAATAAAGAAGGAAAAGCTAGAGCCAGTTGATCTTGATGAGGTTTACTTCGAAGTCCCTGAAACCTGGGAGTGGGATCGCATTGGTCAAATTGGTTTTTTGTTTAATGGTAATAGCGTTAACAAGAGCATAAAAGAATCGAAGTATTCTGGACTTAGTGAAGGCTATCCTTATATAGCAACGAAAGATGTAGGCTATTTGAATGACACAATTGACTATAACAATGGGGTTAGGATTCCATTTGATGAACCAAAGTTTAAAGTGGCAAGAAAAGGTACCGTTCTGATCTGCTCTGAAGGTGGCAGTGCCGGCAAGAAAATGGGGATTGTAGAAGAAGATGTTTGTTTTGGAAATAAACTTTTTGCTTTAGAACAATTCGGAAATATAGAGTCAGTTTATGTTCAAAGTTTATATGGTTCAGAATCTTTCCAAATTGCTTTTAGAGATAATATGACCGGAATAATTGGTGGCATTTCAAGAAACTCATTTGCCGCCTTATATATCCCCATCCCACCCCTAGAAGAACAAAAAGCCATAGTCGAAATTGTTGAGCAACTCTTTAAAGAAGTGGAGGCCTTAGAAGAGCAGACCAAATCCAGAGTACAACTTAAAGAAGATTTTGTCACCTCTGCCCTAGTCCAATTAACCAATGAGGACACTAGCAAAAGCTGGAGTTTCTTACGACCACATTTCAATGAGTTCTTTACGGAGAAAAGTGGAGTCAAGAAGTTAAGAGAAAGCATTCTGCAATTAGCTGTTCAAGGCAAGCTCACCAAGCATTGGAGGAAACGTCATCCTGAACTTGTTTCAGGACCTAACTCTGCCTCCACCCTATTAGCCAAGATCAAAGCTGAGAAAGAAGAGCTGATCAAAGCCAAAAAGATCAAAAAGGAAAAACCACTTCCTGAGATCACTGAGGAGGAGATTCCTTATGAATTGCCTGAGGGATGGGTTTGGAGTAGGTTGGGTGAAATAATAACTCTAAAGTCTGGACAAGACTTAAAACCACATGAATACTCCGACTCGGAAGTCATTGGTCTTCCTTACATAACAGGAGCAAGCAATCTTCAGAATGAAAGAGTCTTGATAAGTCGCTGGACGAATGCTCCTAGATCAATTGCGAATAAAGGAGATTTGCTTCTGACATGCAAAGGATCTGGTGTTGGTAAAATGGGATGGCTCGAAGAACCTGAGGCACACATTGCTAGACAAATTATGGCAATCAACACAATCTCCTCAGAGCTAATTTACATTAAGCTGTTCCTCGATATTAATCTGAGTTTTTTCAAAAATGCTGCTAATGGTTTAATCCCTGGAATTGATAGAAAAACGGTTCTTAATATGAGGCTCCCACTTCCAGGTTTAGAGGAGCAGCTAGCTATAATCCAAAAGGTCAATACCCTAATGGCCCTTTGTGACCAGCTAGAGCAAGCCATTGAAGAAGGAGAAGTACAAATTCAGCAATTAATGCAGAGTTGTTTGAAAGAGGTTTTTGAGGGGGCAGAAGAGGAAAGAGAAGAGTTATTGATAGCTGCTGAGCCAGAAGTTAAATACAATTCAAATGCTTGAATTCTTAGAAAGATATCAAGTAAAAGGTGAGTTCAGCTTAGGCTTGAACGAAAATCTCAATGATCAGTGTAACGCACCTAGAAAGTGGAGCGGAATCTATTTAGTATTTGCAAAAAAGATTCAGTTGAACCACCTCATTTACATTGGCATATCAGGAAGAAAAGGCCCAAATGGTAAAATCATTCACCGTTCGGATGGTATTGGAGGAAGAATAGTTAAGGGAAAACAATTCGGTGAGGCAAGAAGAAACTCATGGCAAAAACAAATGAGACTAGCTGGCTTCGACAGAATTTATATCAAATGGTATGTCACCCACGGTGAAGTTGATATAGACTTCCCTCGAGAAATTGAACATGATTTACTTACCAAGTTTCATGAAGCGAGCGGTCAATTACCACTATGGAATAAATCTTTCTAGTAATGGCAGTTGATAATTATTCCATAGAGCAATTTAGTCCTGGGACACTTATTGAAACAGAAGTAAAAAGGAAGATAGAACCGGGTGTTTTAGAGTTAGATGTAAGCAAAAATTTCACTTCTACAATCTCAATTCTCGACCTTGACTGGAACCTCACAAGAGCTGAAATTCAATTTAAGTCTATAAAGGAAGGAGATAGAATTAAGGCAGCTGTATATGAAATTACCCCTAATGATAATCATATTAGGTTTAGTGTCCGCCATCTCCTTGATAAGCCAATTGAGACAGACTATTGGAAGAATCTTAAACTTGGTGATATAATTTCTGGCAAATCCGTTGATGTCCTTTCAACGGGGCAAGTAGTTGAACTCCAAAATGATTTAACTGGTATAATTTTCGATCACTCTTATCAAGGTGATGATTTTCAATTAGTTACAAAAGACCGAGAAACTAATCTACTCATTCTTTCAAAGCCAGTACAGACTAGTCAAGAAAATGACCTTGAAGGAAGCAATTTACCACAAAGTAGTATTGTAATCAAAGATGAAGATTTCAGGTCTTTTGAAAGTTTCACTAAATCCATTTACAATGATTTTGCAGGCCCAGATGAGTTAGAATTTCTAGAATCAGCTTTTGAAGCAGAACCACAATTGTTTTCAAAAGAGTTAGTCACTAATTCAAGGTTATACCTTTCATTCGGATTAAACCACTCTGCTTGGGACAACTTTCAGGCACAAGTAATTCCCAGTATTCTCAACAAGGCGAATGATGAGGAAAAAATAATTAAAGAAGCCTTCGAACATATTGAGAAACAATCTTTTTGGATAAATCTTTCCAAGCGTAATGACAAAGAGTTCTTTACAATTTATAATGACCAGCTCAACTTTCATGGAGTTATTAATGAATTTGATGAAGAATCATGTCAATTTTTCATTTTCAATGCATCATTTGGAAGAAAGGATACAAATGCCTCTAGAGGTAAACAAATAAGTTCAAAAATCGGGTCATACGTACTTGTTGACGGAATTTCTTTACTAAGTCCAACAGACAATGTTCCAATCGGTGAATCAAAGAAACAGGTCTCTATTCTTAGACGGTTACAATTAAAAAGTCAGGCTTCAATAATTTTTACTGAGTTAAAAATGAAGACTGGAGAGATCATACGAAGTGAGGGAAAGTCTCTTCAAATATTTGATAAATTTTTAGAATACCAGATAGACCATGCCAAAAAGAATCTGCCTCCTCCATTCCCATTATCTGACATTCAAAGAACACAAGGTGGTGAAAAAATATCATGGATTCTTCCCCCAGAGGTTGATGATTATTTCGGAAAAGATGAAGAGGGAGAAATTTACCTTGACCTCCGTGAAAGAATAAAGTCCAACAAAAAGGATAGGACTTATGAGTATAAAAAGTTCGGCTCTGCAAAAGCTAGACAATTTGGCGAAGTTTGGTTATTAGAAATTGAAGACTCTTTGCCTCTAAAAGAGGTTAAAGAGTTATATATCCAGAAAAAAGCTTCACTCAGGCAGTACCAAGTACAAAGAGAAATTATTAGAGATTTCTTCGATAAAAAATTAAAACTTGATCATGTCGAAAACTTATTGGTAAACCCAAAAAGAATTAAAACTCCTTTTGAATCGCAAGCTGAATTATTCAATGAAAACCTGCGGAAAACAGAAGACCAAAAAACTGATAATCGACAAGTAAAAGCTGTTAGAAAAGCGATTGGTAACAAAGACATTTTCTTAATACAGGGACCACCTGGTACTGGTAAAACAACCGTCATTACAGAAGTTGTTAGGCAACTTGTGAGTCAAGGAGAGAAGGTCTTGGTGACAAGTCAAACCCATATTGCGGTAGACAATGTACTTGAAAAATTGACTGAAGAAAAGTCACTGTCTTTATTAAGACTTGGAGTTAAAAACAAGATAAGAGAGAGCCTACAACAACATCATCCTAACGAGCAAATCAAAGCCTATACTAAAGACTTTCTTAGATTCATCGACACCCAAATTGCAATTATTGAATTATGGGAATTAAAGAAAAGTGATGAAGAAATTAGGGGTACCGTTAAAGTCCTAAGAGAAGAGTACTCACCAGTAGTACGGGATAAATTGGCAGGGTTCAATTTTGACCTAGTTGATTTATTGAAGTCAAATTCACTAATAAAAACAAAGAGTATTTTCGATACACTAAACAAATGGAAAACTAGTGTTGAATCAGGACTTGAAATAATAATAGCACCAATCCTTTATAGCAGTGTAGATGTTGTTTTTGCGACATGTATTGGTATTAAACTCGATCAAGTATTCAATGAAATACAGTTTCAATTTGATACTGTTATAATAGATGAAGCAGGTAAGGCCAATCTTGCTGAGTCTTTGGTCGCTATTTCTATGGCCAAGAAGATCATTCTAGTGGGTGATCAAAAACAGTTACCGCCATATATAGAAAGTGACCTCTTAGACCCAAAAGAAGAGAATAGTTTCCCAAAATCTAAGTATGGTTTCAGGTATGGAAAAGAAGAAATTGAGTATGCACTAAAAACTTCATTCTTTGAATTTCTAACGAAAAGAATAGACGCTGGTCAATTTCCATTGACTAATAAAGAGATGTTAAACTATCAACATCGCATGCACCCGAACATTGGTAGATTTGTTAGTGAATCCTTTTATGACGGAGATGTTAAAATGGGTTCGAGTACACATTTGAATGAATTAGCCTTACCTGCGCCTTTTAATAAAGAAATCATATTTTTCAGTACGGGAGCTTTTGAAAATCCTTATGAGAGGCAGAAAGGATTTTCCATTATCAATCAGACCGAAGCTCAAATTCTTGTACAAGATATACTTCCTAAACTCCTAGAATTTGGCGTAAAGGATAGAGAAGTTGCGGTCATAGCCCCTTACAAATCTCAAGTAGCTCTGATTAAAACAGAATTGGAGGCCTCCGCTAAGCACTCTTTATCCAATATTGAAGTGGCTACATTGGACTCTTTTCAGGGTATGGAGTTCGATATCATTGTATTTAGTTTTACACGAAGTGCTAGCCCAGATCAAGAAAAAAAGAAAGTAGGTTTCCTTGATGATGCAAGAAGATTAAATGTTGCGTTCAGTAGAGCCAAAAAGAAACTTATTTTAATAGGAAATAGTCGAACACTTACTCAACAGTCAAGCCATTATGATGGCTTATTCCCTTTCACAAAATTATTTCAAAAGCTCGTAGAACTAAGCAATGATGAGAATATTGGGGCTTTTTATGAAACTAATGATGATGATTATGACTTTAAAAGCCCACATGAGAGATTCCAAGAAAAATATCCCGTAGGGTCCAATGTAAAGGGTGTTGTAAAAGCGATTGTGCCTTATGGAGCCTTTGTCACTATAGATGGATTGGATGGCTTAGTTCATAAAACAGACATTTCACAACACTTTGTGGCTGATGTGAATGATCATCTAGAAGTTGATCAAGAAGTTGACGTTAAGGTTCTCAAAATCAATATTGAGAATAAACAAATAAGTTTGGGAATCAAACAAACAAAAGAAAATGTCAAGGCACGAACTTCAGAATCAAGAGCAGCCGGAGATTACTTGTTATACGAGGAGTTCAAAAAGAAATTTCCAGTGGGTTCTAAGGTTAGGGGAAAAATTAAGATAATTAAAGACTACGGTATGTTTATAACCTCCCATGGTCTTGACGGACTCTTGCATATTTCAAATATAGGCGATGACAAGAACCTAGACTTGTCTCAAGATTTCAAGGTAAAGGATGAAATTCAAGTTGTCCTTCTAGATTATAATGATGAGCTAAAGAAATTCCAACTCGGGCTAAAGCAAATTAAAGAAATTGAAAAATGGGAGGTCTTTAAAGAAGCAAACCCTGCTCAAACAATCATTAAAACCACCATTAAAGATGTTGCACCTTTTGGAATATTTGTAACATTTGATTCAGGCTTTTCAGGCTTAGTGCACATTTCCCAATTGAATCCCAAAAAGCGGAATGAAATCAAAAAGCACTATTCTAAAGGAGACCCTTTAGACGTCATGATTCTCAGCTACAAAGATCAAAAAAGACAAATAGAGCTATCTGAAACTATGGCATTATTAAAGAACAAAGGCAGGCATGTTTAGAATAACTTTAGACATAGAGCAGCATTACAACACTTTGCTAGAAAATAATCAAGGTTATTTGCGTGCATTGGCTTTCCTTCAATACCCAATCTATTGTATTCATGCTACAATTTTAGACTCTACACCGGATGAACTTGAAATACTAGACAAAGCCATCCTTGACCTAGTCAAAGATAATCCAACCGATGCTAATTCAATCTCAACTATTCTGGGCGTTTCAAAAAGAGCTATAGAAAATAGAATAATAAAGTTAGAGAATGAAGAGTTAGTAGAAAATGGAAAAAGTATAACTACCAAAGGCAGGCTATTTATTACCGAAGGCTCTGAAAAACGGTATAGTAGAAAAGATATTGATATTTACCTAGACGGAACCAATAATCGGCCGGTTTCCAAGAATTTAGCGTGGTACTATAGTTCTCATTTTATAAGTGAAGAATATTATAATTTTTTCACTAAGGATGACGGACAGGTGATTATTCAAAGACCTTTTGCCCCTGACCTTGTACATGAACCTATTTCTGAAGAAAAAATCAAAACCTCCATTGAATCACTGAATGAAGATCAAAAGTCTAGATTTGGTATACCTATAGGGCTTGAAAAGATAGAATCAATGTCTTACACATTATTGACGTTACCGTTATTGGTATCTCTTTCTGACGATGGAAAACCAGTTAAACAGATCACTAATGGCCTAAGTCTTTCTGGTGAAAACGAACCAATAACTAAAATAAAGAAGATTTTAGAGGCAAAGATTCAAGGTTTGCTTGTACAACTAAACCCTTCAAAAAATCACGGCCCCACGATCGGTACAAATTGGTTTGAAGCTGATAACAATGACTTTGGGAATAACAGACTTTTCTATATCACAGAAGATGAGTTTAAAGAATTTATTGAGATTGAATATAGTCTAACTGGCTTAGAGAATGAAAATATAATATGCGATAAAAATGAGCTTGTATTAGTCATTACTAAAAAACTACTGGATCGCACGAGAGACAAAAAGTCTATAATCATAAACCTACTTCGAGGTCGAGACTATATAAGTAGAAATCCTCTTCATGGTGTTTGGAAGTTATTTATAACCTTCAAAACTACTGATGTGCTTGTTCAAGAAATTTGTGAATTATATGCACTATGCAAAGAATATGATTTCTCCCCACCGTTGGAAGAGGTATTAACTATGAAAAACAACATGAAAGGGAACTTCAGGAAAAATCTAATAGATCTAGAACTGAATGGCATTCTAGAAAAAATTGATATGAAGCTTTTTATGAATGATCCAAGCGAGGCATGAAGATTAAAAAAGACACCGATACTTTTAATGATTGGCTTTTTGTCAAGAAAAACAAATCCTTCCAAGCTTGGACGTCAAACAATGAACTACCTATTACGCTAGAAGGACAAACTGAATTAAAGAATATTATACTTGATCTCATTGAGATAGCAGAGGTATGCATAAAACTTTGTTCCTTCATACTAACAGATTCAGAAATCATTAATGCTCTACTCAATAAATTAAGAACAACAGACTGTTGTATTTTCATCCTCACACAGCTTGACTCCTCCAAATTCTCTGCGAGCCTCTTAACAGAAGAAGAACTTCAAGAAAACACAAATGAAACTCATTTAAACGCTATCAACTCACTATTCAATGAAGGGGCTCATATAAGGGCAGCTGAGAATGTCCATGCTAAATTCATCATTGTTGATAATAAAAAAACTTTAGTCACCTCAGCCAATATTACAACTCCCTCATTAAATAAAAATCCTGAGTCAGGTGTTTATTTGCAGCAAAACTCTTCGGATGTAGCATCAAAACTTTTTGACTCCATATATCGCTATGGAACAACCTATAATCAATTTGTAAAGTCAGGAACTGGAAGAAAGTTTATTAAGCATTCGAACTTTTCACTCTCATCAGAATGGCTTCCCAATGACCCGAAAGACTTTTTATATACACTTGGGAACTTAAACAATTCGATTTATTCTAGTCTAATAGAATTAATTGAAGAGGCTCAGAAAGAAATAATTATGTCCTCTTATTGCATCATTGGATTAGAAAATTTAACTGAATTTATGGACTCAATAAAGAGAGCCATTAATCGAGGAGTCGATATACAAATCTTCTGCAGAGGCATGAACTATAGACCATTGCACATGCTTGGTTGTATTGAATTTGCTGAATTAGGGTGCAAAATTTATGGTGACGTTTTTAACCATTCTAAAGGACTTTCTAACGAACAAAGTGGGATGATTTTTACTGCCAATATAGACGGTAGACATGGATTAAAAAGTGGTTTTGAAGTCGGTGCAAAATTGAACGGACCTCAAAATGATGCGCTAAGATCCTTTATGAAATGGCAGGTTGCGAATGCGCCTTATCAATTAGAAAAAGGAACTATCAGGAAGCACTACTTTGCTTCTTATGAGTGGTATGTAAAGGAAAAGGGATTAAAATGCCCTCCTCCATTGAAAAAAATAAGCTTTGACTGCAAAAACTTAAATAAGTCCCAGAGCGATCATTTAGCAGAAAAACCTTTCTATGGCTTTTATAAAGGCGGAAACTTAATGGCCCTCGATATTAACGGAGGTGCTTTTGAAACAAACTTTGAAAATGGAATGATTAAATTGAATCAGGCACAAAGTTCTTACAAAGGTTTTGAAAAATACTTGATTAGATACGAAGAAATGAGTTTTCATTATGAATGAGATAAGATATACCGAAAACTGGATCCAACTGTCAAGATCAGGTGAGTTCGAAGAGGCACAAGAGTTGTATTTCTCCAAACTTCTGCCCGAAATAATAGAGTCTTTTCAAAATAGATTTCAAGATTCCTTTAATAACGAAGATATGTTGATTTCCATTCTAGGCTTCTCTCCTGAACCGATAATCCTTACCGCCAAGGCTATGAAGCCTTCAAAACATGTAATTGTCACCACAGGTGAAAACAAAGCCGTGGAAGAAGTTCTTCAAAAGTATTTAGAAGACGGATATAGCATAATTAGACTGAATGACGAGTCATTTTTAGAAATGTACAAGGCGCTAAAGGAACAATTAATCTTAAATAATCACTCTAAGATTGTGGTAGATATTACCGGTGGCAAAAAGTCAATGGTTGCCTCAGCATCAATTTTTGCAAAAGATTATGCCTGTAAAATTGTTTATGTAGACTTTACCGAATACCTACAGGAGTTACGAAAACCAAAACCAGGAACTGAAGTGTTGAATATCGTTTACAACCCGAATACAGATCAGCCAGAGATCAAATTATCGGAATGAAAAACACTCAAATAGCTTTACTAGGAGGTCAAGTTATACCTATCTATTGGGGGATTAAAGAAAGAAACCCTGACCACGTCCATTTAATTTACACCGAACAACTCAAAGAAAAGCTGAAGTTAATTCAGGAAAGCTTTAGTTTTATCTCTTTTGATTTACACAAAGTAGACCCCTACGACTTTGATAATATTTCATCGGTTATAGAGAAAATTGTGTTTGAAAACGAGAAAGATGAATTTGAACTAAATCTGACGGGAGGTACTAAAATTATGACATTAGCAGCTCATAATGTTTTCAAGGATTTAGGATTGGAATCTTTTTATCTCGATCAGAAAAAGGAGTTTTTCTTCTTTAAGAAGAAAGAATATATACCATTGAAGAGTGATATCAAGATTGAAACTTTTCTTCGATTATCGGGTCATTCAAAGATCAACAAGACTTCATTATCTTCAATTACTGAAAGTGAGTTTGATATTGCTTTCCGAATGTTGGATTTGATCAAAAAGAAAGGCATTAGTAGGTTGTTTAGCAGGGTTGCCTCTAGAATAAAGGATTACTCGAAACCCTACAATATCAATTTGGATAATGGAGTAGAATTAACGTGGAGAAATGAGCTCCTGAAAATTAAATCACCTGAGTTCAATGAACACTTGAACCATAAAAAAGCTTTCGAAATATGTTTTTCCGGTCTTTGGTGGGAATTAGTGGTTGCCAAAACGGTTCGAAGCTGGAGTGCAAAAAAACAATTATTTTTGGGAGTAGAACTTTTGGTCAACTCTGATCAAGAAAAGGCAAAGAATGAGATTGATATAATCTTGAGTACTGGTAAAAGTATGATATTCTTAGAATGTAAAGCCGGTGATGTAAAACAGGAATCAGTAAATAAGATTAGAGCTGTAAAGAAGTTATATGGTGGCATTTCCACTAAGTCCATTCTCGTCTGTTACAGACAGCCAAGAAAAGATATACTTGAAAAATGTAAAGATCTTGATATAGAGGTTTTTGCCCTTCAAAAATCTACTAAGTCAAAAAATCAAGGAGATTTTATTCCTTTATCAAGCATTACAACACTTAATAGCAAGCTTACCGAATTAGTGCATAAAATTGAAGTTTAGTTTTTAGACACTACGAGCATTTTAAAACATTCACACTTTAATACCTCTTCAAATGAGCAAGTGGAAGTCTTGAAGGATTTGTTTCTAAGGAAGGTCAATTTGTATGAAGCAGCGGGCACAGGTAAAATATCCATAACAGCTGTCCATATTGGTTTCTCAATCAATTCAAAATATCATAGAAGATTTGAATGCACAGCAGAAATCGTAAATACAACGATACCTAGAATTCATTTCATGTAGTCGAACCGCAAAACAACAGTTTTCGAAACAGAATAAAGAATAATAAAATGTGAAGTTTTGTTAAGTTTATGAAGGGCAAAATGTCACCTCTTGACAATAACACTTAACGAATGTTTCTTAATTAAAAGGTTAGCTTTTGATAGCAATTAAAAATTGAGTAGTGCCTGAAATGAGCTAAAACAAACGTTCTTAAGAGATGAAGATTTAATATGCTTTATTCTCTTAGAATTTTACTTAACACCTTTTTTAATGACCTTTAGATAGACACATTATGTATACTATTTTCCACATAATAACAAGTTCGAATTAAAGGTCTCAAGCAATAGCTCTTTCAGGTTTATTTTCCCATCGAGTAACATTCTATTTCTTTCGACTGAATCCCTAACCCTTGCAAGATCTGTTTTACCACTAGGCTTCTGTTTTACAATTCTTTGAAACTCCTCAAACCCATCAGAAAGGTAAAGGCAAAGATTTTTGATATCACTAGTTTTTAATCCTGAAGGAATATCTGGGAATAGCTTAAAAACGATGGTTTGAACGACATTTTGCCAATGAATAAATAAAGGGCATTCTCCAATAAAAAGGTCCTCGGTAACTTTTACTCCCATTTTTCGGAGTATTTTTTTATCGTAATACTTTATCTCAAACCTATATGATCCTACGGGTGCGTCTATCACTTCTTTCGCTAAACGCTGCTTAGCTCTTACGTCATAAAGCTTTATTTCAAACTGAGTTAATTGCAAACGCCAACCATACACTTCTCTAGACTTACTTTTTTTCATGGCATCGAAAGCACTGTTCTTGTAAGTCATTCGCACCTTTTGTATCAAGTCAAAGTTTACTTGAAAAAACACGCCAATCTCAAGGTGATTGACCACAAATTGAAAAGCATCCTCCCCTACATCTAAGCACAACTTTTCAAGTGCATCAAAACACTCATTTAAAGTAAAAGAACAGGCGTTATGGCCGTGATAATATTTCCATAAGGAATTACAGAGCTCATGCCTTCCTCTTACCAAGTCAATTTTATGGTAAAACCCCTTCTCATTATCAGAAACCTTACTAGTCCAATATTTAGGAAAGCCTACCTCAGTAGTAGTGAGTGACGGTCTAAAAAGCCTATTCATATACTGAATAGGCTTTCTGTCCATAGTTTGAAAGGCCCATAAATCTGTAGGCGCTTGTAATTTCACAAAGTCAACCGGCATTTTCTTACTATCCTTAAACGGTTGTGCTTCGCATCTTTTGTAAATCATCGATTAACCAATTTCTTGAGAATAGCACCCGGCCATACATTCTTATTGAACGTATATCACCGGCTGCTACCCAACGATCGAAATTAGTCTGTGATGTTCTGCAAAATTCTGCAGCCTCTTCACGAGTAAGAAAGTGCTGAGGTTCTTTTTGATTTGAAAGCTTTTGGTCTACTACATCTTCAACCTGCTTTCTGATTTCTACGAGTAACATAGCATTGATCTGCTTCATGATTTTAGTTTTGAAGCAAATAGTGAATCATATGGGGTAATAAGAACCGGAACCCCTCACTATACATCGGGAGGGGCAAGGGAGGAAAATCTAAATATTAGCCCTTTTTTCAAGGGGTACACTATCCTGAATTTCCTTCATACTCACATTTAAAGACTCTATCATTTCACCCAAGACTCCCCTTACTTTATTCAAATTCTCATAGTGTTTCTCATTTGGATAGTCCTCTTTAAAACTACTGTTCGGCTTGTTCATTCCTAGCCCTTTTCTAAATGATTCCTTACCAACGCCCGTTAGATCATTTGCATTTTCCGCTATTATGGAGTCACTCGCTGACAAAACCTTCATTTTTTTCATCATGCTAAAGAATATTGCCAACTGACTAAAGTTGAAGCATGAATTAATCCCTTCGTTCACAGCGTTATGTGCCCTCTCATTCTCAAACTCATATATTTCATCGAACTTTCGGGTATTGTAATAATCTACATTCTCAAACCTATCATTTAGGGAATCTAAATCATCCCTTAGCCTAAAACTATCTTGCTTAAGCTTATCTAACTCTGACCTTATTGGCAGTATAAAATCATCCAAGAGTTCTCCGTTCTTGAATTGGGTTAAAACACCTTGAATTAACTCAACGAGTTGGCTTTCTGACCACTCAGAAAGAAATTGTCTCTCGTTCATTCTATCTTCTCTATAGCCCATGTTTACTGATTATTAAATAACATAACATCGATTAAGTCCTCATCACTAACGGCATAATAATACTCGTTAATCACTTTTTCTGTTTTTCCAGTAATAGAGGCAACATGCTTGGTTGGAATACCCCATTTATGACAAAGGGTAATAAAGGTTTTAACTGCCAAATGAGATGTCACCAAACTATACAAGGGTTCAAACTCTCCAGGAGCAATTTCTATAGCCCTATCAATTTCAACCTTTTTTAATAGCTCTTTCAGGTACATGTTATACTTCTGATCAGAAATATTAGGTAAAGAGTAATCATATTTTTCAAGGATGCTAAGCGGAATTGGTTTCAACGGTATGAAGCCCCTCTTTTTCTGCTTCTCAGTAATAGCTTCTATAAGCTTCACCTTCTTCCCTTCCCTTTCTATAGTCTGAATATGTTTGATGTTAAGTCTATTCAAGTCACCCACTCGTAGACCCACATAGCAGTTAAATACAAACCTATCCCTGACCCTAGATAGCTTATGATTATCAGAAAGTTCAGCATCTAGCAATCTACTAACCTCCTCCTCTGTCAAATAATACACCTTCTTAGTTGACTTAGCTACTTTAAAAGCCTTAAGGTCAACGTCTGGGTGAACCTCATAACCTCTACTTCTGGCCCATCTGAGCATTGACTTTAAGGTCTTAATATTCTTCCCAACAGTACTCTCCTTAGTTATACCCTTATGAGTTACTTTCAAATAAGAGACAAGAGCATCATAGTAGTTTAAGTCTGCTTGATCTATTGCGTATTCAAAACCCTCCGATTTATGAAATGACTCGATATGATTTAAAGTGCTATTATATTGTTTAAGAGTGCCTTTAGCTACACCCGCATGCGACTGCGCATTGATATAGTCTCTGAATACCTCTTTAATCATCGGACGAAGCTCTTCCTCAGAATCCTGTACAAAACCAGCCTCAAATTCTCGCTTGACGATTTTAGGCATAGGTTCAATACCTTTAGCAATAAGCCGGTTAACAGCGGCTTTTATATCTCTTTTAACCAGGTCAATATTCTCAATAGCATCTAACCTACCTTTCACACGTTGTTTAATGTAAGGTTCCATTATCTCTAGTTTACCTCTCACCTCAACAAACTCTATTGATTTCGGAGCAATTTTGCATGCTTGAAAATCGGCTACCTTACTGTTATGCTGGTACCTAACATAAATGGTAGTTTCTCCCTTTCTACTCAACCTAGGATTACCGTTCGAGTCCTTCTTAACTATTACTTTAATTGTCATTTTGGCAAGCTATTGGCAAGCGAAATGTAGTAAAATACGTGTAAATCATACTCAATGCGCACCATCCATTTTTCAAAAACCTGATTTAAATCTCATTTAAAGGCTTTTTAGAGCAAAGTCAAAAATTAGGTTCGAGTCCTGAGCGGATCACCAGAGAAAAAAGCCTCAGTTTAAACGCTGAGGCTTTTTTATTGCATAGCAATCTATTACCAAAAGGTCTAGTCAAATCTTCTACCATCACACCTGAAACAAACACCATTTTCAACATGAGTGTACTCTGGAAAATAACCAGCACCAAAACACCTTGCACAAGGAGTTAATTGGCCAATTAAATTTCCAAATTGGTCATAATGATCTATTTGGGTGGTTTCATGTAATTCTGTATGACAATCCCAGCAAAGGGTTAATAAAGCTTCATCAGGATATTCCCATGCCATTAATCCTTCTTGGTAATATTTGTGGTGAACAGACAACTTGTAAACATATTCCCAGAAGTACGAATTATTTACCTCAATACTACACTTCAATAGTTCTTTCTCAAGTTCATCTAGCTCTTTTGGTTTAACTTCCATTTTATTTAAAAATCCTCTTCTGTAAGACTCCCAATGACTCTCATACAAAGAGCCTAAGTTAATTCTCCTGAGTCCAACAACTCTTTTTCCCTTCATAGATGTACTAATACCAGTAGACTCATCCATCCTCGTATATTCAATAGAAGTTGACCCACTTTTTATATACGCCAAATAATTCATATTGGAAATCGGAGTGGACTTGTAAAGTGTATGAATTTCAACTATCGCTTCCTGAAAAAAAGCCACAAACAAATCGTAGCGTATTTTCTCATTGAGAACATATTTGACTAAATCTTCAGATAAACAAATACCAACCTGTGCCCCCTGGATAACCTTGTTGTTGTTACAGTGTTGGCAAGTGTTACAATCTCTTAAAAGAATCTTATCTCGTTTACTATTCCACTCAGACTGCCCTAATTGTTCTATGTAATCCATCACTCCCCCATCCCTCCTATGAATGTATCCACGAAATCGACCATTCTGTCGATAATGCGGTTAATGGTGGTTCTACGCTCCTTAAGCTTTGGCTTCTCTCCTTCTATCATTTCCATTACTTCGGTATTGATAGGCTTTCGCTCGGTAAAGAGATAGTTATCTATAGCACTGTGTAAAAGCCCTTCATTAAGGCTTTCTTCTTTAGCCAACAACTCAAGTGCTTTGGAGCGCTCAGCATTCCAAAAACTCTCAAAGGCATCATCTATCTGCTCTACATCTTCAATTTCTGGTAAGTTCTCTTGAATGAACTTCTCAATGAGTTCCTTCTTGCTTCTAAGTTGGGCGTCACCGGAAATGGCATCAATGATCTCCTTCTTGCGCTTCTCTTGATCTTCAGGCTTTTCTTCTTTCAGCTTGGCCAGCAACTTTAGTATATAGGCTACATTGACCTCATCTCTATGGATTAACTCCAGCTCAAAGTCCACATCGTTGAGAATTGAAACCTTCTCCTTTTCTCTGTCATTTCTGACCTTGTCATGAATATCTAGGTACTTGCTTTTGTAGTCCTCGAACTCTTGTGGATCAATGCCAATTTCATTTTCATCAAAATCTGCAAAGCCACTTAAAACATTCTTCAATCTCAGCAGCTCCCTAAATGCTTTTACAAACTCGAACTCCTCTTCTTCTGAACGCAGATCATTTACACTATCAACCGTAGGGGCGATCTGCTTCATCTTCTCCAATGCCTCTCTGAACTTCTCGACATAGTTCTCATAAGGCTCCATCAAGATTACCTCTTTGGCATCCTTATTCGAAAAGAGCGCTATAGCATCGTCAGTTGCTTTCTTGAGGTTTCTGAAGCAAACTATGTTCCCTTGAGACTTAGTCTCATCTAACGTTCTATTCGTTCGTGAGAAGGCTTGAATTAGACCATGGTACTTTAAATTCTTATCGACATAGAGTGTATTGAGTTTCTTTGAGTCGAAACCCGTTAAGAACATATTCACAACTAGTAGGATATCTACCTGCCCTGCCTTTACTCGCTTAGAGATGTCATTATAGTAGTCATAGAAAGATTTTGAGTCTTTGGTAGAGTACTTGGACCCAAACATTTGATTGTAGTCGTCTATAAACTCGTCTAGCTTCTCCCTACTGTGTTTATCTAAACCATAGACTGCTGCAGCTTCTTCAACAACTGAAACCTCCTCTCCAATCATTCCATCTGAAGCATTGTCATCTTCGTTCGGATTATAGCTAAAAATGGTTGCAACCTTAAGGTTGTGCTTACCCTCATTTTTAGCGGCTTTAAGCAACTCGTAGTAAAAGATTAAGGACTTAACACTACTCACACAGAAGGCTGCTGTAAATCGCTTACCATGAGTTTTTCTGTCATGGTTGACTGCTATGTAATCAACTATCTTACGTAGCCGTTCCGGGCTCTCTAGAAGCTCTTTGGTATCGATATCTTCTACCTCAATATCGATTTCATTATTACTTCCTTCCTTCTCTCGATAACGACCGACATATTCTATTGAGAACTTAAGTACGTTTTCATCCTTAATAGCATCAGTGATCACATACTTGTGAAGACACTCTTCAAATAGATCTTTTGTGGTGCGCTTGCCTAGCTCATTCTTAGTGGCATTGTCAGCAAAAATGGGTGTGCCCGTAAAGCCAAACATCTGCGCTTCCTGAAACCAATCTTTGATCCGTTCATGTGTTTCGCCAAACTGTGAGCGGTGACACTCATCAAAGATGAAGACGATCTTCTTATCCTTCTGATGCTCCATTCTGGACGTGTAGCGCTTCTTAGAAATCGCAGTATTCAGCTTCTGTATGGTAGTAACGATCAATGGCGTATCATCAGAGAACTGCTTGACCAGAATATTGGTATTGTCCGTAGAACTCACACTATCCTTCTGGAAGCTATTGTACTCTTTGGCTGTCTGGAAGTCGAGGTCTTTTCTATCTACTACAAAAACTACCTTATGAATCTGTGGAAGCTTAGTGAGGATCTGTGCAGCCTTAAATGAAGTAAGCGTTTTACCCGAACCTGTAGTATGCCAGATGTAGCCATTCTTGGTGGAGTTCTTTACTCTTTCGATGATGGCCTCTACCGCATAGAATTGATAAGGCCTAAGGATCATCAGTCCTTTCATCGTTTCATTGATGACCACATACTTGCATATCATCTTGCTCATGTGGCAAGGTTCTAGGAACTCATTGGCGAATTGCTCTAGGTTAGTGATGACCTTATTCTCTTTATCTGACCAATAGAAGGTGTTCTTAAAGCTCTCTCGCTTCTGATTTGAGAAGTACTTTGTATTAACTCCATTGCTGATGACATAGAACTGGATGTATTGAAAGAGTCCTGCAGAGGCACCAAAGGAATGCTTTTGATAACGCTTGACTTGATTAAAGGCTTCTTTGAGTTCTATCCCCCTCCGCTTGAGTTCTATCTGCACTACCGGAATACCATTCATGAGCAAGGTGACATCGTAGCGATTCTTATACTTGCCCTCCATAGTCACTTGGTTAGTGACTTGGAAGAGGTTCTGGCACCAGTGATCTATATTGAGGAACTCGATATAGGCAACGGTACCATCCTCTTTCTCTAAAGCATACTTATCTCTTAGTGTCTTGGCCTTATCAAAGACAGACCCTTTACTCAAATGATTGACCACCTTGGCAAACTCTTTCTGAGACAGAGACACTCCATTGTGCTTCTCTAGTTGAGCTTTCATATTAGCTAAGAGATCAGCTTCATCCTTAATGTTGACTCGCTGATACTTGAGCCCCTCTAACTGCTCAATAAGCTTGTTTTCTAATGCCTGCTCTGGTTGTATGGTCATTTAAAACTTTATTTTACTTTTTGCGTAAACCACTATAAATCAATTGATTAAAAAATTATTCTTTGAAGAATCTAATTCATTCTGTAACATTGTGTTACAAAAGATAATAAGTCGACTTGGTAAAAGCCGTTTGCTTTTATCGGGCCGCATAGAAATCCTCGGTTTTTCAACCGAGGTTTTTTTATTTCCTAAAAATATCCAATTCTTCCTCTTTACTTGCCTTTTTCAATAATATAGGTTCTAATCTATCAAACTGTTTTTCAAACCCATATTTCTTGTTCTTCCCATCCTTCCAAAAAACCAATCTTATAGATCGGAATGTCCGGATAAGTTGCGAAAAGTGATTTGATCTTTGTTTTAATCTGATGACCAGGTGTAACTCTATTACAGAGATAGAGCATACAAGTAAGAGACAAAAAAATACGTTTTTGTTGTACCTCTTGAAGAGGCATTGATAACCAAGTACTTCTTGGGTTTCTTAACTCATGGATAGGGCGCTTGACTAAATCTCTACTCCATAATCTAGAATGATGAGCCGCTATATTTCGAACGTAAACAATAGCCTCTAACCAACTTTCCAATTCAGTATGCAAATTGAGATCCATACTATTGGCAATTTTGGATTTAGCCGGAAGTTGTGTTTTTATATTCTTATAGATCTTAGATAATGTACCCATTGAGGCGACTTCAAGTATTTTCATCGCTTCTGGATGTTCATTAGGAAATCTATTTTTGTGATCAACTACGAATATTTCTGTACTCCAAGAAAATTCCTTTTCAAGTTTATCAAGTGATGATCTGAACCAATTATCTCGTCTAAAATACTGTGACTCTCGGTACCAGAATGGACCATGATCTTCCCACATGAAGTATATCATCTTGGTTCTAAGGGCTATCTCAATTCTTTCGATAGCGTCTAGAATGATCAGTCTCAATTGTCTATCAAAATTGTACTTATCAATAACATCCTCGAAAGATACACCTTCCTGAAAAGTATGATTTTGAAAATCAGCTTGTAAATCCCACCAATAGCCTTTTAGTCGATAATAACTAATGTTCTGAAGAAAATGACTTGCGAGATCTTTGTCTTGAAAAGACATCCCTCGGTCTTCGAGACGCTGAATTTGTTGCGCTATGGTAAGGAAGGGTTTAGGAGCCATAGCCTATAAAAAAAATGACCCAGAAGCAGTTCTTATGGTATGCTATCCGGGTTCTGTTAATACAAATATACGGACCCGAAGCATAATTGATGCATAAAACGCCAACAAATGTTAACGCTTTATGACTAGTAACGACATCTTTTAATTTATTAATCATTGATTAACAGATACTTATATATGATTTTTTGTCACTCATTTTCTTCTTTCTTCAAGCCCCCGACTTCAAGCTTCAAGCGGCCGCAGGCCCTCACACAAACATCTGCTGCAATAGTCATTGTCTAGACTGTGATTGATTTGATTTACGTGATGAGCATGATTAAATGCTGCAAAGCCTTAGCACCTCCATACAAAATCACATTAATCTCAAAATCACAATAATCACAGTACAGACACTTTCCCGTTTACTTATTTTTTCTTGAACTTTTTATTCTTGAATCTCTTGAATTGAAGGCTTCGCTCGCCAAAGTTGACCAACAACCCGATTTCTAAATTATAGGCTTCAAGATAGTTAATTGCCTGAGCGTAGTGAACATCCTCTAGTCTAGTGATCGCCTTAAGTTCCACTGAAATGGCATCCTCTACCAAAAAATCAACTCTTCTTGTTCCTATCTGCTCCTCTCGATAGAATATGGGCATTTCAAATTCTCTATTGAAAGCCAGCTTATTCTCATACATCTCTATGGCTAGTGCTCTCTGGTAGATTACCTCTTGAAAACCATTGCCTAAAACTTTATGGACTTCCATAGCACAGCCGATGATTTTACTAGTAAGATCTGAGTACTTGTACTGTGTGTTTACTGCCGTGTTCATTATGTAATTTAATTAATTGTCTTGACTGTCTTAACCATGATTTATTTGACTATTGCGATAACCATGATTAGACCACCACAGCCCTAACGCCTACAACCAAAATTGTCTTGACTGTGATTAATTTGATTTACATGATGAACATGATTTAACCTCCAACAGAAATCACATAAATCCCATAATCATAAAAATCACAGTGCAGACTGTATTAACCATGATTTATTTACAACTATAATGTCCATAATTAAACCACCACAGCCCTAACGCCTACAACCAAAATTGTCTTGACTGTGATTAATTTGATTTACATGATGAATATGATTTAACCTCCAACAAAAATCACAGTAATCCCATAATCATAAAAATCACAGTGCAGACTAAACAAACATCTGCTGCAATAGCCCTTTTTTAAAGTCCTTCATATGATCGATTTCTTCTAAGCAACCTTTAATTCGATGGTCTATTGATAATAGAAAATCAACTATTCTTTCTTGCTCTTCCTTACTAGAAAGTCCAATTAAAAGCCCTTTGAGCTGACTCGAATACAAGTGAATTACAGAGATACCCTGCGACAATCGAGCGACTTCAATTTTTCGAGCAGAACACAGTTGATACGCAATAAAACTACCATTCTGTTTTGTCCTGAAAACATTGACATCTCCGCCCAAGATCACACCTTTCTTATTTATGCTAGAAGCAGTAGCTATATCAATTTGAGTTTCTCCTGAAGCAGGAATAAGCACATCATTAGGCTCACTCAAGATAGACTCCTCAATACTTTGATTCGATTTTGAATACACTTTTTCAATTACCTCTCCATATGAGGTATAAAGCTCGCCATAACGAATACATTCATTCATTCCCTCTTCATCAATATCAGATTTGGAAACTCCTTTCCCTTTTAGAAATGAACCTATCTCCCCCAACCTTTTCTCCTCCCAATCCGGAAAGGCGGTACCATCAGGACGTTTAAAGCGAAGCTCGGGGTTGGTTTGACCTTGTTTGGGGAAGAGCTTTTGCATCACCCCTTTTTTGTAGGTTTCGAGCTTGTCTTTTTTCTCAGTAAGCAGTCGGATCTTCTCATCTACCGCACTCAAAAAGTCAGCGATCTTGCGCTGTTCGGGGAGGGAGGGGTAAGGAAGTCTCAACACCTTTACATCACTAGCCAAAATATGTTTAATCGTATTACCAGTCGTAATCTTGTAGATTAGTCTTTTACCAAAGTCTGTATAGAAATATTGAGAATAAAAACTACTATCACCCTCACCATTAGGCTTCAATATTAGAAGTGCATGACAATTTGATCCAGCATATTCTTTTGTTATTACAGCACATTCCCCGACATGACCAGACTGTACCATCACAATATCTCCCTCTTTTAATTGAGACTTCTTTTGCTTATTGTGAAAAGTACTATTGACATAAATTAAGCCTTCGGGATCAATGCTATTACTCTTTACATTTTTACCCTGTAAGTACATTGTCCCTCTCTCAGCATAGAAAGGTGTCGCCACTCCAACAAATCCATTAGTAACTGTTGGAAATAGCTTGCGAGCTTCAATATCTTCCCACTCTCCAACAAAACCCCTAAACCTTAAACTCGGAACCGCCATACTCAAAACTTTACGGGTGAATTTGTCTGCATCAGGATTCGCAGGATTACTTGATTTACCTGATTTAGTTTGTGCCCTCTAATTGATTCTATCATCTCTTCCATTTTATCCTTTTTATCCTATCATCTTGTTAATCCTGATCCTGATGGATATTTCGGGTTGAATACTTTCTTAAACTGTAAGCTTCTGGCTCCAAAATTAATAAGCAAGCCAATGGGCTTATCATAGGCAACTACGTAGTTTTTAGCCTGAGCTCAGTGAACATCTTCAAGGTTGA
>NZ_LRPC01000030.1 GCF_001592965.1 Roseivirga spongicola
GGCCTGCGGTTACTACCGTTACATTATCTGCTGTACCGTTGGTGATGTTCAGGTCTTCAGCTGTTAGGCCTGAAACTGGTTCATCGTAGGTAACAGTTACTGTAAAGGCTGCATTGGTCAGGTCGCTCACCACTGAAGTAATGGTTGGTGTTGCGCGGATTCCGTCTACATTAACATTGGCCGTGCTGGCGGTATTATTAAGCGTTAAGATCGCATCGGTTCCGAACTCATCTACCATGGTAGCTCCGTTCAGGTCGATGGTTGATCCAACCATGATACCGTCTGTATCCAAGTCGCCTTCTGTAATGGTATAAGTGAACGTTGCGGTGTTGCTTTCGCTTACTTTTCCACTTAGTGTGGCGGCCTTCGTTTCTGTTCCAACCGTAATTGGTAGGCTTGGCGTACCTGTAATAGTTACTGGTAGCGTAAAGCTGGTCTCGAAAGTAAGCTTATCACCTATCGCATACGTGTCTGCCGTAGGAACTGTTGTAGCGGTTACTACTGGTGCTGCAATTGTTGTAAACGTCCAAGCTGTTTTGCTTGTAGCACCTGCATAGTTATTCCCTGCATCATCGGTAAGTGCTCCTATTTCTATAGAAACATAGAACTCTGTGCTTGGTGGTAACAATAGGTTTGTTGGAGTTATGGTTACTTCTGAACCATTTACTACAACATTGCTACTTGTCACGTCTATGGTTTCCAATACCTCGTCATTGCTGGTCTGTGCAATGGTGATGTTACCGGTTCCTTTGTAGACATTTTCTCCAAAGTCCATGCTTAGTTTGGCATCTGGTAGAACATCAATAGCATCATCGGCTGGTGACAAGGTAGCTTCCATGGTCTGGTCGATTGTTGCTTGAGCAGTTACTACTGTTCCTACATTGCTTGAGGCATCGGTCAATGTTACTGACAAGGTCAGTGTTCCATCGTTCAGTCCTGAAAGGTCTGTTAATGTTACCTGATCTGTGGCTGTTGCAATTGTTCCTGATCCTGCAACCTTGGTTCCGCCATTATCTGAGTTCACCATATAGTTGTAAGTAGTTCCAATCTCTGCCCCTGTAAAGGTGAAGGTGCTGATGGCTGTTTCGGCTGAGCCGATCAAGGCATCGTCAAGGGTAACTGAATATCCAACAGGTGCGGTATTATCATCTTCATCGGTAATGGTTATTGTAGCTCCATCGGTAATATCGATGTTGTTTTCATCTACCGTTCCTGCTGAGATGTTGCTCATGCTCACAGTAAGTGTCTCCGTAGATTCCTCAATACTATCATCTGTAGGGGTAATAGTGAAGGTTTGCTGCTCTCCTGCTGTTCCTGAGAAGGTCAGCTTTTGGCTAATAAGCGCAGTGTAATCTGAAGTTGAAAGCGCTGTTACATCGGCAGTATTTAATTCTACAAAGAAGCCTCCGTCTACTGCGTTATCTAATGTAGCGGTTAGCGTAATGGCTCCATCAGCTTCTGCCCCGCTTGCATCGGCAATGGTTACAGTTGCTTGGTCGTCATTATTGATGGTTACCGTGGCTCCGTCTGTAATATCAATATCTGTTGAAGACACCGTTACAGGAGTTAGGTTGCTCATGGAAACTGTAAAGGTCTCGTTTGCTTCAAGCTTGGAATCCGAGCCAATAGTAATGTTTACATCATGTGACTCACCAATTGTACCAGCGAAAGTTACTGGACTAGAAACCAACGCGGTGTAATCGCTATCGGTAGTAGTCGCTGTTCCATCTGCTGTACTTAGGTCTACAGTAAGACCTCCTTCTACCGCTTTATTTAGCACTAAACTTACAGTAGCCGTTCCGTCTTCTTCATCAACAGTGACATCGGCTATAGTGATAGACGCTAGATCATCGTTAGTGATGGTCCCAACTCCTGTAGCATCAGAGATGCTAACGTTTCTTCCTCCGGCTAGCAGGTTAGAAAGCGTGACATCAAATGTTTCGTCTGCTTCAACTAAATCGTCATCTGAAACTGCAACTGAAAGCGTTTGCGTTTCGCCATCGGTACCTGCAAAGTTCAAGGTTCCTGACCCTGAAGTATAATCGCTAGCGGAAAGTGCTGTTCCATCGCTTGTTGCGAAATCAACCGTCATACCTTGATCAACATCACCAGTTAGCGTTACTGTAAAGGTCAATGTAGCTGTTGTTCCATCAGCATTTTCCGCCTTATCAACATCATCAATAGCAAGTGTAGCGGCATCATCGTTTTTAATGGTTACCGTTGCCTCATCGGTTAGGTTAAAATCATCATGATTTAGAGATGTATTGGTTACACTGCTCAACAATAACCTGAAGGTTTCATCAAGTTCAACTACATCATCATCTAGCACAGTGAAGTTGATGGTTTGCGTCTCACCTGCTGTTCCTGCAAATGAAGCAATCTCATTAAATACTTCAGTGAAGTCATCGTTGTGGCCAGCTGTTCCGGCTGCTGAGTTTACATAAACATCGAATGTTGCTGCTACTGCTTTGTCTAAGGTAAGCGTTGCGGTTCCTGTTCCAGCATCTTCGCTTATTGTTACATCGGCAATGGTAATCACAGCTACATCATCGTTTGTGATAGTTACCGTGGCTCCGTCTGTAATATCAATATCTGTTGAAGCCGCAGTTGCTGGTGTCAGTCCACTCATTGAAACAGTAATTGTTTCATCTGCCTCAACTATAGCATCAGCTGTAATTGTAATATCGAGTGTTTCTGTTTCGCCAGCTGTACCATCAAACGTAATGGTTTGAGCTGTTATTGGCGAGAAGTCTACTCCGCCCGTGGCGGTACCATTTGTAGTACTAACATCTACTGAAAGGCCTCCTTCAACTGCATTATCTAAAGTGAAGGTTACCGTTGCTGTTCCATCAGCTTCGGCTACAGTAACGTCTGCAATAGTTACAGTTGCCTGGTCATCGTTAGTGATGGTTCCAACTCCTGTAGCATCATCAATCACCACATTAGCACCGGCAGGGTTTGTAAGACCTACGGTTAATGTTTCATCATCTTCCACAACAGCATCATCAGAAACAGTAACGGTAATGGTCTTGCTAGACTCTCCTTCTACAAAGCTTACCGTTCCTGAAGTAGCAGTATAATCTGAAGCCGAACTAGCTGTGCCATCAGAAGTAGCATAGTCTACTGTTGCTCCTCCTGCAGGTGCTGGTTGAGACAAAGAAACCGTAAACGTAAGGCTTTTGCTATCAGATTCTCCTTCTGCAATAGAAGGATCATCAATTGACATTTTAGTTTGTTCGATTGTGGTAAAACTCCAAGTTGCGATACTTGAAATACCTGCAAAACTATTCCCTGCCACATCCTCAAACGCTCCATTATCAACCAAAATATAATGCTCTGTATTGAGAGCAAGATCTGAAGTGTTATCAAGCGTAACTACACTGCCAGAAACAGATACAATAGCATTATTAGTCACATCAAATGTTCTTACTACACCATCATCGCTCACTCTATGCACGGTAACATTACCTGTATTAGCTACTACGGCCTCGTTGAATGTAAGGACAAAGTCTCCATCTAAGCTAACACCAGTGGTATTGTCTGCTGGACTTAATGTGCTAATTGTAGGAGCTGCATTGTCTACTAGAATAGCCGATGTATTTGGTAGTGTTGGTAAAGTAGTGTTTAAAACATTTCCTGCTTCATCTTTAATACCTAGATCACCTACATCAATAGAGCTGATTACAATTCCATCACTATCGCTATCATTACTTCCCACTGAATAAGTAAAGGTCCAAGAATCGGTACCGTCTCCAGATACATAAGTTGCAGCTTTGATAGATCCTCCAACATCGATTCTCAAAGACGGAGGAAAACATGAACCTATCTGACTATAAGTCACTGCTTCACTAAAGGTCACAGTAAATGTTAGATCTTTACCTGCGTTGTATGAGCCATTTGCAGGGGCAGTAATGGATGTAATTGTTGGTAAGGTAACATCATAAGTCACTTCTGTTGAGTTCACAGTTGTTGCCGCATTGCCCGCTCCATCTACTCCATCAAAGCTGATTGTATAAACAGAACCATCTACCAAAGTAGGTGCATTGGTAAGAGCGCCTACAGAAAAAGTTCCTGCATTCAACTCACTGCCTGTTAGGCTTACCACATGTGGAGAATTGCGATCGGCTGTGCCACTAGTACGAGTGAAGGTAACTGTACCCGAAGCAATTGCCTCTGATAGAGTGTAACGTACATTTACATTAGTTACAGCGCTGTTAGAACTAGGACTAACTGAGCTAATTACTGGAGCTGTATTATCAAAAGTCACACCAGTAGAACTCACAGTAGAAGCGCTATTGCCTGCCGCGTCTGTAGCATCAAATGATATAGTATAGGTTGCTCCGCTAACTAAGCTTGGTGCATTGGTAAGAGCTCCTAAAGAAAAAGTTCCTGAATTCAACTCGTTGCCTGTAAGGCTTATCACATGTGGTGAACTGCCATCGGCTGTACCACTGGTACGAGTGAAGGTAACTGTACCGGAAGCTATTGTTTCTGATAAAGCATAACCTACATTAGCATTGCTTATCATACTGCTCGAACTTGGGCTCACAGAGCTAATTACTGGATCCGTATTATCTATGATAATGGCAGATGTATTCGGCAATGTTGGCAAAGTAGTGTTCAGAGCATTTCCTGCTACATCTTGAACCCCTAAATCTCCTAAACTAAAAGAGCTGATTGCTATACCATCATCATCACTATCATTGCTCCCCACTGAATAAGTAAAAGTCCAAGAAGCCGTACCATTCCCTGATGAGTAAGTCGCTACTTTAATAGCACCTCCTACGTTGATCTGCAAATAAGGTGGCTCACATGAGTTCCCATCGTCATAGCTAACTGACTCACTAAAGGCTACTGTAAATTGTAGGTTTTTTCCTGAATTATAAGCCCCATTAACAGGTGCTGTAATGGACGTAATAGTTGGTGCAATATTATCAAAAGTCACACCCGTAGAACTCACAGTAGTAGCGCTATTACCTGCCACGTCTGTTGCATCAAATGATATAGTATAAGTTGCTCCACTAACCAAGCTTGGTGCATTGGTAAGAGCTCTTGCAGAAAAAGTTCCTGCATTCAACTCGCTGCCTGTAAGGTTTACCACATGTGGTGAATTGCCATCGGCTGTACCACTTGTACGAGTAAAGGTAACTGTACCTGAAGCAATAGCTTCAGACAAGGTGTAACCAACATTTGCATTACTCACTGAACTACTTGAGCTTGGACTTACTGAACTGAACGCTGGGGCAGTTCCATCAAAAGTTAGACTTAATGTATTCGAAACAGTATTGGCATTCCCTGCTCGATCAAAAGCCGTGCCTGCGCCAAGGGATACTTGAACGCCCCCATTACCCGAAGGCGTAATATCCACGTAAAAACTAGTACTGTCTGGAGAAACAAAATTACTAGTTGTGCCATTCACCACGGTAATATCGTTCTCCGTCATATTATCTGCCTCAGAATTGAAGGTGATAGTTACGGGAATGGGATTATCATTGGTCGGATTACTGGAAGTGGTAGAAATGCTAACTGTAGGTGAAGTAGTATCGATGGTAATGCTCAAGGCAGAAGAAGCAGAACTGGTATTTGCGGATCCATCTGTTGCAGTTGCCGTAATGGTATGAGCACCAGCAGTCAAAGCGCTCGTAGTTATTGAATAATTTCCACCCGTTGCAATACCGCTACCTACTTCTCCATCGACATTCGATATTATTTTTACGGTAGCGCCAGCTTCCGCTGTACCTTCAAATGTTGGTGTGGTATCATTGGTCAGGTTATCTGAAGTAGACCCTGCGGTATGCTCCTCATTACCAGAGTCTGAGGAAGTAGCTAAATCTGGGGTGCTAGGCGCTGAAGGAGCTACATTATCTACCACGGTAATGGTAAACTCTTCGGCAAAATCATCAGTACCGTCATTGGTGTTTATTCTTATATCGTATGTACCTGCGGCCAGGGCACTGCCTGTTCTTAAAGTAGTACCACTAATATTAAAACTAGCGTTATCATCGTCTCCTGTACCTGCAACCAAAGAATAGGTATGGGTATCACCACCATCTGCATCTGTGGTAGAAAGTGTACCAACCGTTGTGTTTACTCCTGTAACACTTTGGTTGATAGAAGTAGCAGTAAGCGAAATATCCGTAGGAGCATTATTAGGTGGGACAGTAGCAAACTGCATGTTCGGTCTATTCGAGTTGACTCCAAAACTACTTAGACTACAACCTGAAGCACCATCGGTATAAGCATACCTATTTGAGCTATATGTTGTTACACTATACTCTACTGTAGAGTTACCACTGAAAGAATTGTTATCATAACAATAACTCACCACTATGCCATTGCCATCATAAGTATATGGAGTGTCGAAAACTATTGTGGCCCATCCCACACTAGGTGTATGTGTTCCTGAAAAGACCTGCGTTCCCCCACCTTCGAATGAGAAACTAGAAAATTCCGTTTGCGTGGTAGATTTGAGACTAATTGTAACATTGGATGTTACTGGGTTTACACTAGTATATTTGAATGCTAGTGAATACAACTTATCTCCATTTTTTAACCCTAGAGCACCCAGATCGGAAGCTGTAATTAAATATTCCCTTCTAGAGTCTTCGAAAAAATTACTTTGCGGAGTAACTGCATTGCTAGAGCTGGCAGTGTTTTCCGTGCCTACTTCTATAATTGGTGGGGTAGGCGCTACCGCAGCAGATACGGTTACATCACCTATCATAAACTTAACTTGGCCTTTGTTTTGAGCGTCATTCGGATTAGTACCTAGGTGAACCAAATAAACTTCATCAACATTCTGCCACTCACTACCAGAATAGTGTGTATCTCTGGTCATGGTAACATATTGCATATTGTCTATATCTCCTAACTGAAAATCTGACCGTACAACTTCCACCCCATTTCTAAGCCCAATCATCCTAAAATCATCACCAGGCGTTCTATCTGTAGTTGAAAAGAAAACCCATGAATCTAAGCTGAACTCTGCTCCAGAGGTTTCAGCAAACGAATAACCAGCATTAGGTGCCGAAGTGTTCACTAGACTGTTGGAATAGGCTAAATCCAATCCATCAGGCGGGAAATTTGCAAAATAATTAAAATCGTCATACTCGGTATAAGGTACACTTGCGCCAGCATCTAATCTAAACTCGCCTAGGGCTATTGCAGCTACACCATCTTGTCCTGTAGTAGCAGCATTTGCGTTACTTCCTCCAGCCCAGTTAACCACTGAATGAGAGATCATATTTAAGGTAGCAACATAGTCTCCAGAACTATCGGCTTTACCATCATTGACTTCGAACTGAAATGAAGTGTTTGTATTTCCGTTCTGTATATATTGAAGGTTACCAGCATCTAAATCTGCCTTTGTCACTTGCTGAGCCACAGTGACTGCTTCTCCCGCATCAAATGTATCATTAGAATTAGCATCTAAATACAATGTACCGTTTGTTGGTACAGCCTCAATTAATACATGATCTAAAGCATCTGAATCACTGTCGTTATAACCAAAATCATTAGTCGAAAAGGTATAAGTCAGATTCCCTGATGGATTTGCAGTGAAGGCAGAGGCGGTGGGGGCATTATTGGATACATCAGGAGTTATATTAATACCTGAATATTGATTAGCAGCTATATTAATAGGGCTCTGATTTGTAGTCCAATTAGCAGGATTGTGTATTGCTGCTCTTACAACAGAAACTGTTCCTGTAAGTGTTCCTGTGTATTTAGCATTATCTTCCTCTCCTTTATTAGGAAATAAAGCTAAAGCATTTTCCCCATTTGTTAAACCTGCAGGCATACCCGAAGTATCTCCACTTGCGGTACTACAAGATCCACTAATATGAGTACAAGTAGAACAGCTAAGCCAACCGCCTGCATCATCGCATCCAACAGTGTGTACATAATTATCATCTCCGTATATACCGGCAATAAAAGTTGGGTTAGCCGGTTCTACACCAGATGATGATTGATAAGCCAATATACTGTCTCCCCCAAGTAAACTGAAGCCACTTCCAGACAGAAATGCTGTTCCGTGAGTAACGGTAAAGCTATCGCCTGAAGTTTCTATGATTGATATAACAGTACCTATAGAAACTCCTCCTGCTGGTGCAGTCCAAGTAATATGGTCTTCTGAATTTAGATACCAAGTAGCATTTGTTGCATTCCAACCTTTATCCGTAAAATAAATAACTTCACCTCCGGGTATATCCGTTAAAGCTATAAAAGTAAAGCCATCGTCTGAATCGGTATGATACCCCACAAACGCAATATCTCCAGCACTAAGTGTATTTGAATACTCATCCTCACCCCTCACTGTTTTAGTAAACTCCTCTGCATAATCAGCAGTAGTAGCACCTGAATATATCTCGTTTGTTTCAGCAATATTAGATGTATATCTAGTCCATAAGTCTGTATCAGTATTAAGATTATACGGAGTGATATTTGAGGTGTAATTCCGGCTATCAGAACCCGAAGATTCTAACCCTTGAAAAACTGATTGGGCATATGCTGCTTGATAGTACGTTAATAGAATTAAAAACAGAATGATTCTTTTCATAAAAAAGTCAATTAAACTATATGGAGATGCTTGGTAATTCGTTTATAAAAGGACAGTTAGTATTCAAGAGATTCGGTGACTCAAATGAGCTTTAAATGTTCTCTTTAGCAGGAATGTTCAATACTATTTTACCAGTAGGAACTTCTTGCCCACTGGATTTGAAAGGTTGCCTAACTGTATATTTCATGAGTGTGGTGAAAGGTGTTATGCTCCCTAAAACAAGGACACCATTATTAAGCCATTAGCTTATAATAGACCTGGTAGTAGCAGGGAAACTCGTTAATGTTTTAGTTGAGTCTCTAACAGATGGTAGTATGCATCTGAAAGAGGGGTCTTAGAACACAAAAAAAGAACCTTTCGAACACAATAAATTGTACTAATCGGAAGTTGGCACAGGCTAATACACTCTGCCTCTGCGAAAAAGATAAGCAGCAGAGCCTCTCTCAGCTCTTATTTCTTTAGGTGTTTTACCACAAAACTGTTTGAAATCTCTTGTGAAGTGAGCCTGATCGTGGTAGCCCATTTCGTAAGCCACATCAGATAATTTACCAGAACTACCAAGATCATCAATCATTTTCAGAGATCGATCAAACCTAACTAGCTGTATAAATCGCTTAGGGGAAAAGCCTGAATACTCTTGAAATATGCTTGTAAAGTGTCTTTCCGTATAGCCCATCCACTCTGAAAGCTCCTTTACAGTAAGGGAGTATGCTTTGGCGTCTACTATTTTCTTATAAACTGACTCTACATCTTCCCTCATGGGGTTTTTCTGAAGTTGCGCTAGTATAAATCGCTGCATCTGGTTCATTAGCCGAAGTGAACTCAGCTGACTAACATCTACTGGCAAACCACTATCTTCAATATTAAAGATAGTGTCTAGCCTAGTAAAAGTATTCAATATGTCTTTAGGTTTTACTCTGAAGATTAGACCTAGATAAACAGGATATATCGAGGCTGCTAAAACTGTTATTTTAGGGTGAACATAACGAGCAGCACCATCTAAATAAGCTAAATAATAACCAGTGCTTACTGTTGAACAGTTGTTTGAAGATTCGAATTCAACTTGAAACTCGCTCTCTGTTTTGATATAGAAGAATGCAATTCTACCAGAAGGAAGCAGGTAATCTTCTCTACTCTTCTCTGCATCGTAAGACATTTCAAAGAAAGACCTGACAGCACAAGAAAGCTCTTTGCGAGGTTCAATATGGCCGAGCTTTAAAGTCATTTACAGTTAGCCAAATGATTAACAAACCCAAACCAGAGGATGTAATCACTGAGATAACCATTAAGTAATGGCCACGAGAAAAAATGCGTCTTACATTTGTACAATGAAGGACACCTCATATTAGGCGAAATAAAAGTTGAGTCTATGGCGATCTGGTTAAAAACCCCAATAACCGCTCTAAAAATACCATTAAAACAGAATACAACCTTAAAAAACCAAGAGATTTAGCTAAATGGTTTTGCCTTCATCTAGTAGCATTCGCCTACTTTCACAAGGTAAAGCACTGAATATCAACAAACAGCCTAATTCTTATTTCTGCTTATTTTTTTCTCAAAATCATACTTCGTATTCCATTAAGCCCACCCTTTTAGTATTAGCCAAAGAAAAGAGCTCATGACACGTTTGCCATGAGCTCAAAATCAACATAAATATGATCAACAATTTATTTTTCTACCCTTATCACGTAGTTACCGGCCATGCCAGCTCTTACCGGCCCATCGGACTTAGTAAAGCTGAACACAAACTTGCTAAAGGTGAGCTGTTGGATGTTCACCACTTTGCCATCGTCTAGGTTTACCACTGCGGCTGACTCATCGGCCCACTCCCATGTGCCACTGGCACTGAATAGGTCGCCAGCGTTGGTGGTGGTGTATGTGCCATCTGCAAAAGACAGGGCAAAGCCCGGATAGTTGGGGCTAACATCTGCTCCTTCTAGCTTGATGCTCCCAAACTCTCCTAGCGTCCACTGACCAGCTAGCTTCTCGTAAGCAAGGTCTTGAATGCTTGGCCCCGTACCGTCATCTTTCTGCTCGCAGCCTAACGACAACAAAGCGATTACTGCTATTAGTGTGAGGGTGTATATGCTCTTTATTTTCATCTTGGTTGCATGTTTTATCCTCACCCTGCCCTCCCAAAGATTGGGAGGACGTGGGGTCGGTATATTCTACTTACTTCTGTTACTACTTTCTGATTAGGACTTTCTTTCTCACAAGTGATCTCTCATTGCTGAACTGGATGATGTACAGACCACTTTCAAAGTTGGTTACATCGATAGTCAGCTCCGACTTGTCATAACCTTCTTTCTCTAGTCTGCTCACTCCTGTTGGACTGATCATCTGGATGTTCAAC
>NZ_LRPC01000031.1 GCF_001592965.1 Roseivirga spongicola
TTTCAAGCAATCCTGCAGACGGTGCGACAGACGTAGGGGCTGCCGATAATCTGGTACTCGACTTTAGTGAAAATATCGCAGCGGGTACTGGTAATATTACTATTCGAGATGTTACTGGTTCGACTAACTTTGAAGTCTTTGATATTGCAACAGCAACAGCTACAAGTAACCCAGCCAATGGTGCTCTTGGTATTTCAAATGACAAATTATACATCAATCCAACGAATAGTTTTACTGAAACAAATGCTTATTCTGTTAGAATAGATGCCAGCGCTATAGATGACGCTAGCGGAAATAGTTTTGTTGGGATTACAAATGATACTGATTACAATTTTAGCGTAGCTGATGTTACCGCTCCAACGATACAAAGCAGTAGTCCTGCAGATGGAGCTAGCAACGTTACACTCAGCCAGAATCTCACCATTACATTTGACGATAATATGGCTGTAGGCACTGGTAACATTACAATAGTTGAAACTGGTGTAGGTAATTTTGAGCAGTTGGATGTTACCAATGGTACATTGGTTAGTGTGTCTGGCGCCACGGTTACGTTAAACCCTGCAGGTACTCTAAAAAAAGGAACAAACTATCACATAGAAATTGATGCCGCTGCTCTGGATGATGATGCTGGAAACGATTTTGCAGGTATTTCTAATACTACTACACTTAATTTTAGTACTGTAGATGTAGTAATCAATGAAATAGTTACTGATCCTCAGCAAGATTGGAGTACTTCAGTTTTCGCTTCGGCTCCAGGCGGTGCTCCTGGTTCAGACGATGAGTGGGTAGAGCTTTACATAAAAACTGCGGCTATTGATTTTACTGGCTGGACAATTGAACTTATCGATGGTTCCGATGTCATAGGGGATTTGACTGATAATGGAGCTTTTGATGTTTCCAACTATATCTCATCAGGAGCTGGAACATTTAATAGTTCTGAGGTTGGTGATTATTTAGTGCTAGGAAATCCAGATGGTTCTGGACTACTTAATAACGATGTTCAAATAGTTCTCAAAGATCCAGGGGGGGCTGTTGTAGATCAAGTAAAGTTAGGCGCGGGAGCTGGTGAGGCACCTACTGGTAACGCTTCCAGTGTTTCTGATGAATCTGTTCAAAGAATTCCTAACGGTACAGATACTGATGCTGACGATGCAGACTTTGTACGAGCAGCCGCAAGTATTGGGGCAGTCAATGATGCGTCCGGGCCTCAAATAACAAGCTTAGGCTTAAACAATAGCAATGCCTTTGTAGAGATTTTCGCCAGTGAAGGGCTTTACAGCACGAATGGAGGCAGTGGAGCACTGGAGGTTTCAGATATAGATATATCCATTTCTGGTGGAACTGCTCATACGCCTGTTGTTACGAGTCTAAAACAATTGAATGGAACTTCTGACCTAGTAGGTGGAGAGAGCATGATTAGAGTGAATTTCACGACTACTGGGGTAGCTGACGGAGGAGAAACGATAACTATCAACTTTGCTGATGGAAGTTCAGTATTTGATGCAGCAGGAAATGCCGCAGCAGCAACACAAAGCAATAATACAAGAATACTGAATGATTTGGTGGACCCATACATAACTGGTGTAAGCTTAGCCTCTGACAATTCGTACATAGATGTAACCTTCAATGAAGGAGTTTATGAAGACAACTGCGGAGGCGGTGGTCTAACACCGGCCGATTTTGACCTGAAAATCACAGGAGGTACAGCCACCTTGAATGCCATCTCTAGTGTTAAACAGAACGACAATACTGTAGAGGCTTCTGCTACTGCATTATCAGGTGGTGAAACAACAATCAGAATCTTCTTCTCTTTAACGGGCACACCTGATGGAGGAGAAACCATTGAGGTAGATATTCAAGCAAGTGAGGTTTTTGATATTAATGAACGTACCGCGGTAGCGGATCAAACTACCAACAATACAGCTACTCTGAATGATGAGACTGCACCAACAGTTACAAGTGTGAGTTCAACAACAGCCAATGGTAGCTATAAGGCAAGCGATGTAATTGAAGTAACGGTAACCTTCAGTGAAAACGTTACAGTAACGGGTACTCCTCAGTTGGAACTGGAGACCGGTACCACAGATAGAACAATCAACTATACATCAGGAAGCGGGACTTCTACATTGACCTTCAATTACACAGTTCAGTCAGGCGATGTAAGTGCTGACTTAGACTATACAGGTACTACAGCCTTGAGTTTGAATGGAGGTACTATTAAAGATGGGGCAAACAATGATGCCACGTTAACACTGGCCACACCGGGCGCAGCCAACTCTTTAGGAGCGAATAAAGCCTTGGTAGTAGACACTGAATTGCCAACAGTTACAAGTGTGAGTTCAACAAATTCTGATGGAACCTACAAATTGGGTGATGTCATCGCTATAACGGTTACTTTCGATGAAGCCGTTACGGTAACCGGTACACCACAGCTCACTTTGGAGACAGGCGATACGGATCAAACTATAAACTATACCTCTGGGTCACCAGGAACTACACTTACCTTCAATTACACGGTTCAGTCGGGCGATGAATCTTCTGCATTGGAATATGTAGGTACCAGTTCGTTAACTGCCGGTACAAGCATTCAAGATGCAGCAGGAAATAATGCTGTTCTAACTTTACCAACCATTGGAGGGGGGAATTCCTTGTCGGGCAATGCTGCTCTCGTAGTTGATGGGGTGGTTCCAACCGTTACCAGTGTAAGCTCAAGTACTGCAGATGGTACATACAAGCAAGGAGACGTTATCGCAATCACAGTGACTTTCAGTGAAAAAGTTTTTGTTTTTGTAGCCAATCCTCAACTAGAACTAGAAACGGGTTCGACAGACAGAACGGTTGATTATACAAGTGGAAGTAACTCAAACACGCTGACATTTAATTACACCGTACAAGCCGGTGATGAGAATAACGATCTAGAGTACACCAGTATTAACGCACTGAGTTTAAACGGTGCTACGGTCATCGATGGTGCTCAGAATAATGCTTCTCTAACACTACCAACTATTGGGGGAGGGAGCTCATTATCAGACAATAAAGCCTTAGAAATTGATGGTGTCGCTCCTACAGTTCTTGAGGTAACTAGTAATGCAGATAATGGTACTTACAAAATAGGCGATGAAATAAACGTCTATGTTCAATATTCTGAAGAGGTATTGGTAACAGGAACTCCGCAGTTAACTATGGAGACAGGAACTACAGACAGAACCATCGATTATGTTGATAGAAGCGTATCGACCTTGCGTTTTGTGTATACTGTTCAGGCTGGTGATGAAAGTGCCGACCTTGATGTTACTAGTTCTACAGCGCTATCATTAAACGGAGGGACTATTAAGGACAATGCAGGTAATAATGCTAGCCTTACCGTTCAACAGGGAGGGACTGGTGGCTCGCTTAGTCAGAATAAGGATATCGTTATTGACGGCATTGCAGCTACTGTAAGTAGTGTGTCGAGTACTAAGACTAATGGGTCATATAAAGTAGGTGATGAAATTCCAGTAACCGTCACGTTTAGTGAGTCTGTTACCGTTTCAGGAGTTCCTCAGCTTACCCTAGAAACTGGAGATACAGATAGAGTGGTTGACTACACTACTGGGTCGGGATCAACTACTTTGACTTTTAATTATACAATTCAATCAGGAGATACTAATTCAGACTTAGACTATGTTGCAACCAATGCGCTAGGGTTGAACGGTGGGACTATTAAGGACGCAGCTGGAAACGATGCAGTGCTTACACTACCAACACCTGGGGCAGCGAATTCTTTAGGCAGCAACAAGGCATTAGTAATTGATGGAAATGCACCTACGATTACATCAATTGCCAGGTTTGGCCCAACCACAAGTCCAACAAATAATGATGCGCTAATTTGGGATGTTACCTTCTCTGAAGCAGTAAGTGGTGTTGGTACTGCAGACTTTGCGGTTACTGGCACAACAGGAACGCCAACTTCGGTTATCAATCCAAGTGGTAATATTTATAGAGTGACTGTGTCTGGAGGAGACTTGGCATCACTTAATGGAACTGTGACCTTAAGCTTTTCTGGTAGTCAAGATATCACAGATGTTGCGGGAAATTCGTTAATCAACGTTATCCCAACAGGAACCAATAATAATTCCTTTGTGGTAGACAATACAGCAGCAACAATTACATCAATTACAGCACCTTCCGATGGCTCTTACAACTCAGGAAAAAACCTAACGTTTACTGTTGCCTTTAGTGATGCAGTGAATTATGACGATGGAAGCTCATGCGAACCTCCCTATTTGGTGATCGATGTTGGAGGGACAACCAAAGCAGCTACCTATGCATCAGGAAATGGCACCAATACATGGACGTTTACCTATTCTGTAGGAGTTACTGACAGCGATAGCGATGGTATTGTAATTAGCTCTTTCGATGTAGGAGACGTAGGTGTTGAAGATGAAGCAGGCAATGCTTTGAACACTACTTTACCAACGCTACCAAATACATCAGCTATTCTAGTAGACAATGCAGCCCCAACAATCAGCACATTAAGTCCAGCAGACAATGCCACAGGTGTGAGTTTGAATGGAGACTTTACCCTTACATTTAATGAGGCTGTAGTAGCCAATACAGGTAATGTTACTGTACATAGAGTGAGTGATGATGGTGTAGTAAGAACCTTTGATGTGACCAATAATACTGTTGTATCCATTTCTGGTAACGTAGTTACATTTGATAACACTTCAGACCTTGCACTTATAACAGAGCATTATATTTTGGTTGATAATGGAGCCTTTGAGGATGTTGCCGGTAATGCCTTTGGGGGAATAATGAGCACCTCAGCATGGAGCTTTACTACCACGGATCAAACAGAAATATCAATTAATGATCCTTCTGTTGCAGAAGGAGAGTCTGGTAGCACAAGCCTTACTTTTACGGTTTCTTTATCTCAACCAGCACCAGCGGGAGGAGCAACTGTAGCTTATGCTACCTCTGATGGTACAGCTAGCTCAGCTTCAGACTATACAGCTGCTTCAGGAACAGTAAGCTTTGCAGTGGGAGAGTCTAGCAAGACAATTACCGTTAGTGTAGCTGGAGATGCTATTGTTGAAGATGATGAAACAATAACCGTAACGCTAACTAGTCCTACTGGTACCAATATGGTGATTGGTGACGGTACAGGTACAGGAACTATCACCAATGATGACCAAGCAACTGTAACTATTGCAGACGTTACTGTTGACGAAGAAGATGGAACGGCTACTGTAAGCTTAGTACTAGATAAAGCGGTAGATGGAGGCCTTACTGTAGACTTAAGTACTGCCGATGGAACAGCCACTACTGCAGATAGCGATTACACTGCCTTGGTTTCTAGTCCAGTAACTTTCACTGGTACAGTTGGTGAGTCAAAGAATGTAAACATTACCATTGGCTCAGACTCTAAACTTGAAGCAAACGAAACCTTCACAGTTGCCATGAGTAACCTTACTCCTGCAACGGTGGCTTCTGGAGATATCGATGTTACTGATGGCGCAACCGTAACCATTAATAATGATGATACAGCCACAGTGACCATCGCAGATGAAAGTGGTAATGAAGATGATGGCGCAATAACATTAACAGCTACGTTGGATAACCCTGTGCAAGGAGGGTTTACCGTAGAGGTGATAACGGTAGATGGTACAGCAACTGTCGCAAATAGTGATTACACCGCCTTAGTAGGGCAGTCGCTAACTTTTGCAGGAACAGCAGGGGAGACTGAAACTTTCACAGTTACACCTAGTCTAGACGCCATAGTAGAGGCCAATGAAACATTTAAGGTTTCTATGACCAACTTAAGTGCTACAACTTTGGCTGTAGGGGTAAGTGATGAGGCAACAGTAACAATCACAAATGACGATGCTTCAACTTTTGCCATAGATGATGTGACCAAAAACGAAAATGCAGACGGTGGTGCTACAACTACTTATACATTTACAGCTACGCTTACTGGCAGCATAGATCAAGCTATTTCAGTGGACTATGCGACAAGCGATGGAACAGCAAGTGCAAGCGATTACACCGCAGCAAATGGAACATTGAACTTTACAGGAACAGACGGTGAAACGCAAACCTTTAATGTAACCGTAGCGAACGATGATATAGTGGAACTAGACGAGACGTTCACAGTAACCCTTAGCAATGTTCAAGCAGGAGGAAAGAACGTGACCATTTCGGATGCCACTGGCTTGGGTACTATCACGAATGACGATGCAGCAAGCATATCAATAGATGATGTGTCTAAAGCAGAAAATGCCGATGGCGGAGCGACAACAGACTTTGTATTTACAGTTACCTTGAATAAGGCGGTAGATACAGGTGTTAGCTTAAGCTATGCCACGAATGATGCTACAGCTACTACAGCAGATGGTGATTATACGAGTGCTTCAGGCCAGTTGAACTTTGCTGGAACAGCAGGTGAGATAGAAGAAATCACTGTAACAGTGGCCAACGATGGTCTAGCCGAATTTGATGAGGAATTTGGAATAACTCTTTCTAGCCTTCAAGCAAGCGGTAGAAATGTTGCTATTTCCGATAACGTAGGACTCGGAACAATTGAAAACGATGATGCCGCTGGCTTCACAATTACAGAAACCGCTGGCTCCACCGAAATTACTGAAGCAGGTGGAACTGATAGCTTTGACGTAGTACTCGATGCTGAACCTTTGAGCGATGTAGTGATTTCGATTACTAGTGGAGATACAGGAGAAGGAACAGTGAGTGCTTCTACATTAACCTTTACAACAGCTAACTGGAATACCGCACAGACAGTAACGGTAACTGGAGTAGATGACGATATTATCGATGGTACACAGAGCTTCAATATTACCTTGGCCGTAGAAGATGCTTCAAGTGATGATGTATATGATGCTGTGGCGGATCAAATAGTGAATGTAGATAATTCAGATGATGACGTTGCAGGCTTTACCATTTCGAAAATCACCGCAACAGTTTCAGAGACAGGAACCACCGATCAGTTTACTGTAGTGCTAGATGCAGAACCTGCTAGTGATGTAGTGATCAATGTATCTAGCAACGATACAGGTGAAGCCACAGTCGGGAGTTCTGCCTTGACATTCACTTCAATTAACTGGGATACGCCTCAGACTGTAGTGATTACAGGAACTGATGATGCCATAGAAGATGGACATGTAATGTCTACCATTACTCTATCTATAGATGTAGCGGCCAGTGATAGCGACTTTGGTGGCCTTGCAGATCAAACAGTAACGGTTACGACCAATGACGATGATGACTTAACCGCTCCATCAGGTTATTCGGTAACCTTAGGAGATGCCTTGGTTGGAGATGCAGAAGTGACTACAACAACTTTCACCTTTGCAGGAGCAGAGATCGGTACTACATACAACTATACAGTGAGCTCAGATAATGGCGGAACCAATGTTACAGGATCAGGAACTATTGTTACGGCAACAGATCAAGTCACGTTAGCAGACCTTTCAGGCTTGAATGATGGAACATTGACCTTATCAGTAACATTGACCGATGCCTCGACTAATACAGGTACGGCAGCAACAGACGATACGGTACTAGATACTACTGCACCAGTTGCGCCAATTGTTACTTCAGTAAGTGACGATACAGGTTCAAGTGCCAGTGATGGAATAACAAGTGACAATACACCATCTGTAAACGGAACAGCAGAAGCAAACTCCACTGTAGAAGTGTTTGTAGGAGGAACTAGTGTAGGAACAACCACCGCAGATGGTTCAGGAAACTGGACACTTGATTATACAGGTGCTAACCCACTAACGGATGGAACCATTGCAGTGACGGCTAATGCAACAGATGCCGCTGGCAATACTGGTGTTACTAGCACTGCTGTAAATGTCACCATTGATACTACAGCACCTGCTGCAGCAACCTTCTCAGGTATTACCAACGATACAGGGGCAAGCAGTTCAGATGCTATTATCAATGACATGAGCAGCGTAACCATCAGTGGTATGGCAGAAGCGAATGCTACATTCGACCTAACATTTAATGGTGTTACTTATTCTGGCCTTTCGGTAGATGGTAGCGGCAACTGGTCTTTGGATATTTCAAATGCACTAACCGAAGATGCAACCGAAACCGTGACTGTTACTGTGACGGATGCAGCAGGTAACACCGGTACAGCGGCTACTTATGATATCACACTGGATACCACAGGCCCAGATGCTCCAACAGTAGACCTTGATGCAGGTTCAGACCATGGGGTTAGCGATAGCGATGATCTGACCAACTTCACTACTGGAGATGCAATGACCTTCTCAGGAACTGCAGAGGCTAGCGCTTCAGTAGAAGTAGAGTTGACCTACAACGGAACTACCTTCACTGGTTTGCCAGCCACAACAGATGGCGCAGGTAACTGGTCAATTGATGTGGGTTCAACAGTAGGAGGAGTACTTGTAGATGGAACAGTGAATGACCTGACACTTCGTGCTATAGCAACCGATGTAGCAGGTAATGTAGGTACAGCAGGAGAGTTGACGATTGTGCTAGATCAGCAGATGAAGGCAACCTTATCGCCAGCTGACAATGCTATTGATATTCTACCGAATGCCAACCTTTTAATGGACTTCAATGAAGATGTTTACGTAGGCTCTGGAGATATTACTATAGCGCAGACTAGTGATAACACTGTACTAGAAACTATTGATGTAGCTAGTGACAAAGTGAGTATCGTAGATAATGTTGTTACCATTAATCCAGATAATGCACTATTACCACCAAGTACAGAATTCTATGTGATGGTTGATGCGGGTGCATTTACTGATGATGCTGGAAATAGCTACGCGGGTATTTCTAACAATACAAGTTGGACCTTCACAACCATTAATGCCTCGGTGATTACCGCTGTAGGATTATCTAACGATGGCATCTATGGAATCGGTGATGAGCTAGAAGTAGAGTTGACCTTCAGCCTGCCAGTGACAATTACAGGAGCACCAACTCTGGATATTACTATTGGTACAGAAACGGTTGCTGCAACTTTACAAGCGCCAGTTAGCGCTGGAACATCAGCAACCTTTGTATATACTATACAAGAAGGTGATCTAGATTCAGACGGTATTACACTGTCTAATAGCTTAACCTTAAATGGAGCCATCATTGTAGATGCATTCAATGTGAATGCAGTTCCAACACTCAATAATGTGCCAAGCTCAGCAGGAGTGATTGTAGATGGTGTTAAACCAACACCAACCATTACATCTTCAGCAGGTACATTGACCAATGCAGCCTTTACCGCAACTTTCACTTACGATGAGGCGGTAACTGGATTTGAATTGGGAGATATCACTGTAACCAATGGTACAGCAAGTAACTTTACTAATGTAACAGTAGGTACAGTTTGGAGTGCTACAATTACACCTACAGCCGATGGGGCCACTACTGTTACTCTTGGAGCCAACATTGCAGAAGACGTGGCAGGCAACAGCAGTAAGTCTGGCAATACAGTTAGTACTACTTTTGATGGAACAGCACCTACTGTCACCAGTATTACAAGAGCAGAGGCTGACCAGATACCTACTGGTACAACAAGCAGAGATTACACTGTGGTCTTTAGTGAAGATGTAACAGGAGTAGATGTGTCAGACTTTGAAACGGTGGTTACAGGAACCGCCACTGCCACTGTCAGTACAGTTACTGTAGTAGATGCTAAAACATATACAGTTACTGTGGGAAGTATCTCAGGAGAAGGTACTATTGGATTGAATGCCAAAGCAGGAACTAATATCACGGATGCGGCTACCAATACTCTGGCAGCAGGCTTTACAGGAGAGGTTTACACTACCAACTTTGTAGCTACTGACATTTCACTTTCTACAGCAAGCATTCAAGAAAACAATGCAGTAGGAGCAGAGATTGGAGTATTGAGCACAACAGATGCCGATGCTGGCGATAGCCATACTTACACCTTAGTATCAGGAACAGGAGATGCTGACAATGCAAGCTTTACCATAACTGGTAATAAGTTGCTAGCTGCAGAAGTCTTCGACTTTGAAACTAAGGATAGCTATAGTATCAGAGTAAGAACAGCCGATGAGTTTGGCGGTACTTATGAGAAGGCATTGACCATTGCTATTACCAATGAGGGAGAAGCCATTATCGTTGTAACTGGCGATGGTGTATTTGATCCAACGGTTCTAGGATTATCGACTACTAAGTCTTGGACCATCGAGAATAGAGGAGACGCTGCAACTGAGGTAAGAGTAATTAACTCTACTCAAGGTTTCAGTATTAACCCTGGATCTGTTCAGCTTAACCCTGGTGATACAAAGAATATTACCGCGGTGTTCAGGCCAACAGAAGCAAAAGTGTATAATGGAGTTGTAGTGTTCAATTATGATATCACAGACAACATTCAAGACAATGTATTGGAAATTGGATTGAGTGGAGAAGGTGTGATAGTCACGGGTGTGGATAACGGACAGATTAGCGAAGAGCAGATCAATGTGTTCCCGAACCCTGCGAGCAACTATGTAACTATAGACTTGAGCGAGCTCAACGGCATGCCGTTGAACATCCAGATGATTAATCCAACTGGTGTGAGTAAGCTGGAGAAAGAAGGCTATGACAAGCCAGAGTTGACTATCGATGTAACCAACTTTGAAAGTGGTCTGTACATCATCCAGTTCAGCAATGAGAGATCTCTTGTGAGAAAGAAAGTACTCATTAGAAAATAGTAATTGAAGTAATAAAATATGCCTAACCTACGTCCTCCCAACCTTTGGGAGGGCTGGGAGAGGTCAAAACATACAACCAAGATGAACAATAGAAAAATATACACTTTTGTACTGATAGCTGCGCTAGCCCTGTTCAGTCTTTCTTGCGATCCTGATGATCCTATGGAGCCGAGTTTACAAGAACTCGCTTTTGAGAAATTATCTGGCCAATGGACACTGGGTCAATTCGGAAGCATTAAAGTAGATGGTTCTAACGTAAGTGCGAACTATCCGGGCTTTGCCCTGTCTTTTGCTAATGGTACTTATACCACAACCAACGCTGGCGACTTGTTTAAAGCCAGTGGTACTTGGGAGTGGGCTGGTGAGTCTGCCGAAGTGGTTAACCTAGACGATGGCAAAGTGGTAAATATTAATTCACTGACTACCTCCAAGTTTGTGTTCAGCTTTACTAAGTCCGATGGGCCAGTAAGAGCTGGCTTGGCCGGTAACTATGTGATAACGGTAGAGAAGTAGACCGATAATTAGATTGTGAAGTAAAGGCTCCTTTTGGGAGCCTTTCTTATTTTAATCAATCTCGGCTTCATTTGTAGAACTTCTTTCCTGTACTATTACAGGTTCATTCTGACTCTTCGGAACAAATCGCTTATTTCTAAACAGTACAATAATTGAAATAATAATCAAGGCTATGGAAAGGTAGAGAAAGCCTCCTGAGATTGAAGTAGCATTGATTACTGGCTGAAAAAGCAATGGAGATGCAAATTGCCCCATGAATAAAAAAGTAGTAAGAAAGCCCAAAATCTTTCCCCTGTTCTTTGAGTTAGCCAAGGTGACCAAACATAAGTTTGAGTTAGGCATTAGAAGGCCAGCGCCCAACCCAGATACAAAGAGGCCTGGAATGGTCATGGCATAGCTGCTTGCATTGGAAATCATTAAATATCCAATACCCATCAATAAAAATGTAATGCCATAAATCTGGTAATGCGTAAGTCGAGATTTAATTCTAGGGAATAAAAAAGACATTAAACCGCCAACTAACATTACTACGGAAATGGCTAGCCCAGTAGCAGTATTGCCAACATCAGAAATTTCTTTCATTAAGAAAGGGACTTGAACAGGCATTAGGTAAAAAACGACCATTCCAAAGAAGGAGATTACATAAATAGTCCAAGCGGTTTTAGGAATTTTTAGGTCAGTGTTTGATCGATTTTCATCGTTACTAATATCTAGCTCAGGCTCATTTAAGAACAGTAAAACCATAGGGATAGCCAAGGCAGCCAATAAGTAAATAGCAAACGGATATCGCCATCCAAGGTCAGCTAAGTATCCACCAAAGCTTATAAATACAGTCCCTGATAAAGCCATTATTCCTGCCTGTGTTCCAAGAAAAGACTTTCTTTCTTCACCATCAAAGTAATCACCAATTAGAGCAATGGCAGTTGTCATAATGCCACCAACGGCAATGCCCAAGAAAATTCTACCAACTATAATCTCTCCAAGGGTATTCAAGTATAAACCCGAACTGCCTGCTAAGGCATATAGCCCTAGCATAGAAGCGAGAAGCTTAATTCTTCCAAATCTATCAATAAACCAACCCGAAAATGGCGATGTTAAGGCTATAGCCAAGCCCGGAATGGTGAGCACGAGTTTCACTAAAGTTTCTGCAGAAGGGTTGTCAGGGAAGGCTTTAGTCATCTCTGGTAATGAAGGAGCAATAGTGGCTCCTGCCATTACTGTCATCATACTGCAGAATAATATCGTAACCTTAACTAGGGGCTTGTTCAAATTGCTAGGCATTAAGCAGCAACAACACCTAAAGTTTCGGTTTTGGTTCAACCGAAGGTTCTTTTAGTTCTTAGGTATAGAGCCACGCCCAGTATATGAGCAAAAGTTGAAGAGGTAGACGAATCCACAGTGCTACTCTATACCAGGTCTTTTTGCCTCTATAAGAAGTAAGCATATAAATGTTTGCAGGGAACACTCCAATTAGAGTAGCAATTATACCCCAAGCGCCAATACTTTGTGTTGAAGGGAATAGAACTAAAGCACCGAAAAGAGCTTCGAATAAGCCACTGAGGTAAACCAAAAACTTATGATAGGGGAGATAGGGCGGCATAATTTTCATATACACCTTAGGTTTAATGAAGTGCATTATACCAGCCAAAATGTAGATGGCTCCCATTAAGATTTTACTAATATCCATTACTTAAGAACTTCTTTGAGGCTCGATCGCTTTTTAACTAACTCCGGAATTTCTGCTATATCAGGATTAATTGCTAAGATTTCACCATCGGGGCTGATTAAATAATAGAATGGAAGAAATACCACCCCAAGTTGCTCTAAAAATGGGTTTTCAAACTGCCCTTTAGCGTAAGCTTGTTTCCACGGGTAGTTCTTTTGACTGAGGTGCTTCATTGGAAGTTCTTTGTTCGGATCTATGGATACTGCTATGACTTCCAGCTTTCCATCTAGTTCCTCATATAGAGGCTGTAATTCTCCGAACCCTTTGGTGCATGGACCACACCAAGTAGCCCAAAAATCAATTAGAATGTATTGATCTGAAAAACTGTTTTGTGAGTACGTTTCACCTTCAAAGCTTTCAAAAGTGAAATTGGGGAATTGGTCTCCAGAGTTAATTCTTTCTTGTCTATCTAATGAGACTATAATAGACTTTAGTTCTAATGGGTCTAGTAAAGCAGTATCTATTTGAGATAGCAACTGCCGAGATTGGTCGATGGTCACAAAATCGCTGGTAACTACTTCTGATGTTAGCTCTACTATGAATTGATTGTTTGGATAGAGGTGAGTAATTGAGTCCATGTATAAGAAGAGCTCGTTGCTCCTCAACTTCTCTTCATCTTCCATCACTACTTCCAAATCGCCCAAGATTTATTCCATTAACCTGTTTGCTTCGCTGTTTACCTCTAGTAACCTTATAAAAGGCTCTTTGTATGCTGTTTTGAGGGTTATATCTTCATTGTCTAGAAAAAATGAAGCCGAATAGATTCCGTCTGCTTTGTTTGTTATGGTTGCTCGTCTTACTTGATCAACCGAGCCTGTAAATTCGAATTCACCATTTTCAATTAATGTGCTATCTGAGATGTTTCCATAGCGAAGAAATACATAGCCTTCGTAATTCTCTATGGAGCCTTTTATTTTGAATTCTGGTTTAGATGTACAGGAGTAAATAAGTAGGGAGGCGAGAAGGATTAATACGGGTTTAGCCATAATTGCGTGGTTTGGTATAATTTAAGAATTACGAGAATGCTTTAAAAACAATAGTCCGACCTGTTTGCACAAGTCGGACTATTTATGTTTTTGAACTCGATGTTCGCTTACTTTTTATTGTCTAATGCTTCGGCTGTCCATGCATTATTTTCTCTGTTAACATCTGCCATTCTCTTTGAAGGATCAATTTCTATTGATGCTATTTCAGAAACAGGTTTGTTGATGCTAAACTCATACGTAGGGTGAGTCCAAGGCCAATCAGGGTGAACTACTCTCGGATCGTTAGTTTCAGCAGGTTTTTCACCACGCATCATTCTTAGCGCCATGTAGTGCACTTCTTTAGTACCATCTTTATAGGTAACAACAACGTCCGTTGGCATAGGCATTAGGCCTACTTTTTCTAAGGTAACTTTAGTTGAGTTACCCTCTCCAACAACGTTCTGAATACCATAATCGATTTTCTTGGTAGTGTAAACAAAGTACTCGTTGTACCAGTCTAGCTCTAAGCCAGAAACTCTTTCAAAAACTCTAAGTACATCATTTGGGTTAGGGTGCTTAAACTTCCAAGTATCAAAGTACTCTAAAAGACCTTTGTCTAGAGCTTCTTCTCCAATTACATAGCCCAATTGGCTCATCCATACAGAACCTTTGCTGTAAGAAGCGGCACTGTAGGCTCCGTTTAGGTTGTAGTGGTCTCCGTGTGTGCTTAGTGGCTCTTCTACACCACTCATAGCAATTCTCAAATAACCACCGTTAGCAGCCATGCCTAGGTTTTCGATAGTAGGTTCTTCTTCTTTTCCGTTAGCTCTTATGTGTCGTGAAATTCTGGCAGAAGCGTAAGAAGTAAAGCCTTCGTCCATCCAAGGAGTAAGCGCTTCATTATTACCTAAAACACCATGGTACCAATCGTGCATAGCTTCGTGAATGGTTACACCTAGCAAGCTTCCTCTCATTCCGGTAATCATAGTAGACATTGGGTATTCCATACCACCGTCACCACCTTGAATTACGGAGAACTGCTTGTAAGGATATTGGCCAAAATGCTCATTAGCATACTCAAACGCTTGTTCTGCCAAAGGCATTAGCTCTTTCCAGTTTTTCTCGTTCTGGCCTTTTTGGTGGAAGAAGTGTAACACCATTCCATTATCCATGGTTAGTTTATCATGAACATAATCTGGATCTGCCGCCCAAGCAAAGTCGTGAACATTAGGTGCTTTAAAGTGCCAAGTTAGTTTACCGTCTTTAACTTTTTTCTTCACGGTTTGACCAGCATCTTCATAACCGTGGCCAATTTCTAGTGGATTTTGCAAGTAGCCAGTTCCACCAATTACATAATCTTTGTCTATTGAGATTTTAACATCGTAATCTCCCCAAATCCCATAGAATTCTCGGCCAATGTATTCATCGGCATGCCATCCTTGGTAATCATACTCAGCCAATTTAGGGAACCACTGGGTCATGGTGTAGCGAACACCCTCAGCGTTGTCTCTACCAGATCTTCTGATCTGAACAGGGACTTGTCCCTCAAAAGTCATGTCGAAAGTAACGGTTTGACCTGGTTGGATAGGCTTGGCTAACTCAACCTCTAAAACTGTACCCTCTACTTCATACTTTACATCTTTTCCATCTTGCTTGAGAGAGAATATCTTCTGGTAGCCAATCTCGTCTTCAGAAAGCTTGGAAATTCTATCTCTTACCCTTCTGTCTGGGTCTTCTATGGTTCTAGAACGAACATCCATCATGCTTCCTGGCTGGAAAGCATTAAAGTAAAGATGGTAAAACACCTGATCTAAAACATCTGGAGAGTTGTTAGTATACTTGATCTTCTGGGTTCCTTGGAAGCGATTAGTATTCACATCCATGTCAATTTCCATGAAGTAGTTGGCATGTTGCTGCCATCGTTCACTGTCTTTTCTTGTAGCTTTTCCCTGAGCAAAAACCAGAGAAGTACTCAAAGAAAAGAGCACAACGAATGATAAAAGTCTTGTCCTCATTTCTTAAATTTTTAATAGTTCGGAAATTATCAAAGTTTGTCTACTGCGACAAATCAAATGGTTTAAAAGGCTAGATTATCTGATTTTATATCTAATCTGAAATTTAACATCAGTCCTTTTGTCTCCATCAATGGTTTCAAGACCTGTGCCAACTTCATCTCGGTCGTAAAATGAAGTTCTGGCCACTCTAGCCCAAATGTCTATTTGTCGGTTTAGTTTATACTGAATCAATAAGTAATTTCTAATACCTTCTCCGCTGTAAGCGGGAATTGAAAAGGCGTAAAGTACATCTCGCTCATATGCATATTGTCTGTTGTTGGCTCCTTCAGTATCGAATATGGCAATGCGGCCACTGAAAACAAATTTTCCCGTAGAGTAGACAGCATCTTGAATAAAAGCGTAGCCATCATTGAATTCATCTGTAATTCTGAAATCACTGAATTGAACACGAGACTTTAAGTTGAGTTGAGGCGTAATTCTGTATTCGAGATTGGCTAACACTTGCTGCTTTGTTCCAGCTCGAACAACGGTAGAACCGTCTTCTGGATCTTCTGTGTTTTCTTCTCGAGATTTGTTTCTGTATTGAATATAAATCTTTACCGACCTCTGCGGAAAATAGTTTAAACGCAATAAATAGTCGTTGCCCTCAGAAGGTGTATTTACCCTAAATCTGAGCCAAGGAAATTGGAAGGTATCGTAATAGGCTGTTAAAAAGAATTTACTATTTAAGGTGTATTTGAAGCCCCAGTAAATACCGCTTTCATTAATGTTTCGGCTACCTTCTGCAAATGAAGCGCCTCTCAGAGCATGAAAATCTCGAGCATAACTTCGGAACATCATTGCGAAATCTACCCTTGGAGATAAGGTTGAGGTGAAGCCGAAAACACCACCAGTACCGCCACTTTTAGAAATACCACCTTCTCCAAAAAAACGGAACTGTCTAAGACTAAAGCTGGTATAAATGCTTGCGTTGTGATTAGATTTTCCTGAGAACTCAAACTGATTATAGGCTTGATTGCTTCGTTGGATAGGTAAACTATAACTATTGGAATTCAACACCATGCCGAATTGGGCTATTTCGCTCATCTTAAAATGAAGGTTGGCGCCAAGCACAGTTTCAGCAATCTGCCTTTTGTTGGCTATTTCTGTGGGCGTTCTATGGAAACCGGTGGTTTGTATAGAAGAAAAATAATCTTCGAAAGACTCCTCGTCTTGCCTTATAGAAGCATCTTGTTTTAAGTGAGAAGCAAAGGCTGTGACTTCCATTTTCTCAGAAACATCATAGGTAACGGCAGTTCCCCTTAAAAAGCCTCCTTCAATAACTGAAGTATAGGGCTTGGCTCCAGTGTTTACCCTTTCCAAGGCATTAATAGTTTCCGATCCTTTTCCAACTCCAAACCCAGCTCCAAAAATTAAACCTTGTCCAAACTGAAGTTGATAGTCGCCTAAGATAATTTTCCTGAAGCCTTTATAGTTTTCAACCATACCGTGAATAGACCAAAAGTCCATTCCAAATCTTTTAGTAGCCGGATCCCAAGTGAATTTTTCTCCAGCATCTAGCTCGGTTGTGAATCCAAAACTAAAGTCTCCACTTTTAGCAACTCTGTACCTAAGGTAGTGCTTGGCTGGGCCTCCAGCATAGCGGGTGTCGTCAGGCGATTCTGGTTCAGTATAACCTTCTTTCTCTTCTAGAGTTTGCTCAAAGCGATAAATGAAGTAGTTATTTCTTTCTGTAAGAATTCGCTGTAAAAGTGGCCTGTCGTCTTGGATAAACTCTTTAGAGTCTACCGAAACAAAAGGGGCTAATTTTTCTATTGTGTTGTAGTCGAAACCAGGAACCAACTGAAGCTCATAGACTGTGAGTAGCTTCCCGTTCTCAGTAATGTAATTCTTTAAGGAATCTATCTGTGGGTCAGAAAGAATGTAAAGGCCTTTCAACTGATCTACAGAAGCTGAATTTAGGTTTACCGGGTTTTCATATAGCAGTAGTAAACGCTCGTATAAGTCTTCATAGTTGAGCGATTCATCCTGTAGGTTGAAGAGGTTTTCTATAAAACTTTGAAGGTCGAAGTTTTCATTTTGCTGAGCTTGAACTTGGTTTGTAAATGAAATACAACCAATGGTAAGCAGCGCTATGAAAGTACGTTTCATTAGTCCTTAATCTGGTAGGTCAGACCAAAATTGTGTGTAGCACCAGTACTTCTGTTCGACCTGACAGCGTAGTCTATGGTGAACTTTCTAAACGTAAATCCGGCTCCGAAAGAATGTCGGTTGGTGAGGGTAGAGAAGCCTGTTCTTAGCCAGAGGTTTTCGATTAAGCTATAGGCAATACCTAGTCTCAAATCAGGGTCATCTTCTACATCTTTCTCTCCTTCTAGAAACAAGTTAAGGTTTTCATCAGGATGATAATTGAGAGCCAAGCGAATTATGGTAGGAACTCTTTCCTGACTTTCAGGAGCAATAACCGATTGAGTGAAATTGTATACATGGACTCCAAAGTTTAGCTCAGGAGTAAACTCTGCTAGTGCGCCCATTTCGGCTACAAATATCGATCTCTTTCCGAAGCCGTCTATATTGTATTGAAGAACATTGGCTTTAGCACCTAAAGCCATAATTCCTATTTGTTTAGCAAAGCCCAGGCTGGCCATTTGATTACTGAAAATTTCATCGCCAAAGCGATAAACACCAAAAGCAGCATTTCCCCATGGAGTTTCAGCATTGACACCAGTAACTACGGTATTAAAGGGTGCAAAGTTGAAAATGGTCTGATAAGATATTACTCCGCTTATTCCATTGTTTGCAGTGAGTCCTGCTGGATTATTGAATATAGACCATTCATTGGCTGTAGCAGAAGAAACACCACCCATTCCTATAGAGATTGGACCCTTCGGAGGGACACCAGAAATTTGGCTAAAAGTCTGAGTCCAAATTCCGCAAAAAAGAAGAGCTGTGAGTGTTAGTATGCGCACATTCGAATATAAACAATCTGCCAAAGAAAAGGAGGGTTGTCTTAAAGAGCCGACCTAAAATTCACGAAGAAGCCTGTATCTCCCTCTCTATTCATACTGTACTCGAAACGTACTACAAAATCATATAGAGTAACCAAGTCTACACCTACACCTACACTTCCAATCCACTTGTTATTGTAGAAATTGTTAGAGTTAGACTCTAGAGGGTCACCAGCATAACCAGTATCCATAAATACCTTTAGGTAAAAAGCATAGGGGAGCGCCCTAAACTGTTCTATCATGCTTCTTCGGTTGAGCTGTTTCATTCCTTTCAAAATTTGAAATCGCATAGAGGTGCGGTAGGAGGTAAGAAAGTCGCTCTCTACCACATAGCGTTCATAGCCACGGATAAAGTTCGGGCTGTAGCCAAAACCTGCACGTACTAAATAAGGAATCTCGTCTGTAAAAGTTTTGTAGACATCTATTGAATTAGCCCATGAGAGCTTCTGGCCTATAGGAGTATAGGTAGAAAACTCCACCCTTGTAGTGAGCATGTTGATGTCGTCAAAAATGCCTAGCCCTAGTTGATTAACACTACCTGTAAACCTATTTCCTTTGAGTGGGTAGGCTACATAATCTCGGTTGTCATGGTTGTAAGTATAAGAGAAGACAAAATACTCTTGCAAGTTAGCGTCTACCTGAAAATAATCGTTGTTGAGCTGGTAAACTGTATCAGCAATAGAAGTTCTACTATAACCCAAAGAGAACGAATGCCTATTGTAGAAGGAAGGTCTAAAGGTGAGTGTTCCACTGGTAGAAAATAAACGCCTTATAGTGTTTTCGCTCTCCACAAACTGTAACCTATGACCATCAGAAGCGTAACTCACGGCTTTGTTTGTGGCAAAGGAGGTTGAAATATTTAGGCCAGTGGTTTGAGCTTTATTGATGTATGGTATAGAGTATTGAAAGGCATATTGCTTGGTAAACCCGAATTGTGCTTTCAGAACAAGTCTATCATTTCTGCCAGAAAAATTGAGGTGATAAAGCTGAGCTCCATAATTTACCCTTGAGAAGTCTCTGTTTTGATTTACCCACCACTCAGTGAAATTTCTATCTGACAGTTTGAAGATGGGGGCTGGGAAAACATACCATCTTTCTTGAACCCTTACTAGTACCTCTACATTATTAGGAGATAAGAATAATGGTACTAGTTCAACAGTTTGAAAAAGTCGGGTGTTGATAAGCTTTTGTTTGTCTAGTTCAACTGACTCGGCAAAGTCTTTCATCTTTAGGGTTTGGCCTTCTTCAAAGTTCAATTCCCTTAAAATGATAGAGTTGCGAGTTTTTTTGTTGCCTATAATATAGATTTTCCCAATAGTGACGTCAGTTTCCGGGTCTATATCCGGCATAGTATTTTGAGAAAGGCAGTCAAGGTTGAAACACAAACAACACAGTACCAACAAAAACAATCTTGACAATGTATTCAGCACGCTAATCTTTAGCTTTCTTAGATAGTATAATGACTCTTATTACCAAGAATACCCCTATCAATACTAGAGGAATACTCAAGAGTTGACCCATATTGAAGGTCATAGAATCCTCGAAAGCTACCTGATTCTCTTTGAAAGTTTCATGGAACCAACGCAATCCGAAAATCCAGATTAGGAATATACCAAAAAAGAGTCCTTCTGGTGTCTTTTCTTTCCATTTAAACCAAAGCCCAAGTAAAATTAAGAATAGAATTACGCATGTAGCCGATTCATAAAGCTGTGCAGGGTATCTGCTTATTCCCCAGGTATGCACAACAGCTTGCATTTTTCTATCTACTAAAGAAAGCTCAAAATCTAATGGCCCACTCGGTTGAGAATAGTGCTCGGTTATGGCTGGGTCAGACATGAGCATTCTGCGTACGCCTGTATTGATAATATTACTTGCTTGCTCTTCGCTAATCTGTCTGTTTTCGAATACTATAGTCAGGTCTACAGGTACAATACCTGCCTCTAGGTTTTCTCTAGATTCTCCCTTTGAAGCTTCTACAGATTCAAACCCTAGTTCAGCTTTTTCTAGTCTTTCTTCGGCCACCCGACCAAAAACAACACCATAATCTGAACCAGTAGGCTTACCAATAATTTCAGAGTTCACAAAGTTTCCAAAGCGAATGAAAGCACCAGCAAGAGCTACCGTAATCACAATTCTATCGACAATCCAAAGATAGCTTTGCCCTTGTCTTCGTTTTTTAGTGAATTTCAGCGGGAATATGGATTTTCTGGTTGAAACCACATAGTTGCTGTAGAGGTAAAGAGCGATAGGAATACAGATGGCTGCTCCGTGGCTAGCCAAACCACCTTCCCAAGTTCTAAAGAACATTAATGGGTCGGCCAAGAAGCGCTCTGGCTCATAAAAAATTAAATGGCCCAATCTAGCTCCAATAATGGTAGCCAAAATCATATGCACCGAAAGGGTGTCTACATTCAATGGGTTTTTACCTTCCTTTTTGAAGATGTAAACCATTATTTGGTAACCAAAAATAAATCCGGCTGCAAATAATACGCTATACCAAACCGGTGGTTGAATTCCTTTTATGATCTCTCGCATGGGGTCCCACACGATGTACGATAGTATAGATAGATTGAGCATGGAGCAAATATATACGAAATGCTCGAAGCTCTTAGATTACTAGCTTATAAAGCCTAAAGTTTAACAATAGATTTACAGCTCTTGCAACTCTTCTACAAAGCCAGCAGATAAAATAGGGAATCTACACCAAGTTCTAGGGTCTACATTAAACTCGTCTAAATGAAAAGCAGGAGCCAAGCGTTCTCTCTTCCATTGGTTGCGGCTCCAAAGCTGATAGAATTTTTTGATGTGCTGTTTGAGTAAGTCTTCAGCTTCTAGGTTGGCATCTTTCAATGCATTGAAAACTTCAAGTGGAGACTTGTGGTCTCTTATTGCGAGTTTTTCGATTTCAACCATAATATGATAAGGCATTAAATCGTCCTCATCGGTTTGCTTTTGGTCTTGAGGTCTTAATTCGGCTGTAGGAGGAAGCTTATTGATGTATTTCAAACCATCATAACCCAATTCGTTTTCTGCATAAACGAGCCATTGGCGAATAAAGTGCTTATCTACTGAAGAGATAGGGGCAAGGCTTCCGCTGGTGTCTCCATCCATGGTTGCGTAGCCAACATCTCCCTCGCTTCTGTTTGATGTAGTGAGTAGGAGGGTGTTTGTGATATTAGTGAGCATCCAGATGATGGGGCTTCTAGATCTTGCTTGAATATTTTGTAAGGCCAGGTCGTCTTGCTCCCAAGTGAGCTCTCTGCCCAGCGCATTTTCAATAATATCTGTATTGGCATTCACCGTGCTGTCAATATTCCAGCTATAGAATTTAGCACCAATGGAGTCGGCCAAGTATTTGGCAGCATTTAAGGTGGTGTCAGAAGAATTAACCGTACCTTGATAAGCCGTATTGAATATAGCTTTAACAATTCCTTTTTCGCTTTTCTCGTTAAGAGTGGCAAAGCCAATGGATTTGCAAAACTCATCTGCTCCGAGGGCAGCAACTCCTCGTTTCACCATTTCTGCAACCATGATTGCACAAGTAGCTGAGTCTGCACCACCACTAAGAGATAACGTGTAACCTTTAGTTCTACTTTTCCTCATATAATCATACAAGGCAAGGGCAGAAGCTTTTGGGAACTCAATCTCTTTAGGCTCAACAGGTGCAATTAATGTTTCGTCTTTCTCAGTAGATTGGTCAGGATAGAAGTCTCCATAAACTAATTGATGCGATTTAAAGCTTAAGAGTTCGTTCCTTAAAAGTATATCGCCTCGTTGTGAAATAAGAATTTCGCCATCGTAAATCATTCTACCAGCCTCATTGCCTAAGAGGTTGGCATAAACATAAGTGCAGTTGAATTCGCTAGAAGATTTTTCGACCAAAGCGATTCTTTCCAAGGTCTTTTTCATAGCAAAATGGCTAGCGCTTGGGTTTAGAATCAGGTTTACGCCTTTCTCTACTAATCTGCAAGCTGGTCTAACATCGCCCCGCCAGGCATCTTCGCAAATTTCTAAGCCAATTTTCCAATCTTCAAAGTCGAATGTAATGTCGCCTATTGGATAGTTTCTACCCTCAATCTCAAACTCTTCTACTAAACCAATTGGCCAAGGGTTGAACCAGCGAGGTTCATAATGAACCCCGTCTAGCGCCATGTATTGCTTGGCGTAGATGCCCATTATCTCCTTGTTTTGTACAAGTAGAGAACAGTTATAAAGCGTGCCATTATGTCTTATAGGTAGGTTGAAGGTGGTAAGAAGCCCTTCTGTTTCAGCTATTAATTCAGGAATAAAAGTGAGTGCTTTCTTAGGGAGCCAATCGCTTAGGAATAAATCTTCACAGCCATAACTAGTTATAGAGAGTTCAGGCAAACAAAGTATCTCCACTTTATGCTGTCTAGCTTCTTGAAGTACTTTTTTTAGCCTCTGTATATTGCCTTTCCAATCTAGTGGAGTTTGGTTAACTGTGGCTCCTCCAATTCTGTATTTTCTCATTGCTCCTCAAGCTCTAATTTCAGACAGGCTTCTCTAGCAGCGTCTTGCTCAGCCTTTTTCTTGCTTAAACCATGACCTTTGGCTATTGGTTCGTCATCAATTCTTACCTCCATTATAAATTCTTTATAATGGCCCTTGTCTATGGTTTCTAAATGCTGAAATGATGGAGATTTAGACTGCTTTTGGGTCCACTCAATTAACTTGCTTTTGTAGTTTTTGGTGGTGTTAATAAGCTCTTCAATGTCGAAATGAGGCTTTAGGAGTTTATTTAGAATAAAACTACGGCTGTGCTTAAACCCTTTATCTAAATATATGGCTCCTATAAGTGCTTCTAGGGTGTTGCCGAATAATGATTTATGCGAATTAGGGGTCTTGCGCTTTTTGTCGTAGCGCACAATCTGAGGAACACCTATGGTTCTGGCTACGTTGTTGAGGCTGTCTCGGCTTACAATTCTAGATCGAATTTCAGTAAGAAACCCTTCATCTTTGAAAGGATATCTTTTGAATAGATACTCAGCAACTACTACACTGAGTACGGCATCTCCCAAGTATTCTAGCCTCTCGTTAGATTCTTTAAAACCTCTTTTAACAGATTTTGCCACAGAAGTGTGTTGTGTGGCAATCTTGTAGGGTTTTAAATTATAAGGCTTACTGCCTGCTATCATTTTGATAGAGGCAATAAGCGCTTTGTCTTCTTTACTATAGGAAATAAATACGGACTTGATACGGTTTACAAACAACCGCACTTTTAGTCGATTTTACGGAAAACTACCGATGTATTGTGACCACCGAAACCAAATGTATTACTTACTGCTGCGTTAACAGTTCTTTTCTGAGCTTTGTTGAACGTAAAGTTCAGCTTAGGGTCGAACCTGTCATCATCAGTAAAATGATTGATAGTTGGTGGTACAATCTGATCTTTGATTGCCATTACACTTGCAATAGCCTCGATAGCTCCAGCAGCTCCCAAAAGGTGTCCTGTCATAGACTTGGTAGAGCTTATGTTTAGTTTATAAGCATGCTCTCCAAACACCTTTTCAATGGCCACGGCTTCAGAAACGTCACCAAGTGGGGTAGACGTACCATGAACATTGATGTAATCAATTTCTTCTGGCTTCATATAAGCATCTTCCAGAGCGTTGATCATTACATTCTCAGCTCCCAATCCTTCTGGGTGTGGGGCTGTTATATGATAAGCATCGGCCGACATGCCACCACCTACTAATTCAGCGTAGATTTTGGCTCCTCTTGCCTTTGCGTGCTCATATTCTTCTAAGATCAGTGCTCCAGCACCTTCTCCAAGAACAAATCCATCTCTATCTTTATCAAAAGGTCGCGATGCAGTTTCAGGAGAATCATTTCTCTCAGAAAGGGCTTTCATCGCGTTAAAACCTCCCATTCCTGCTTCAGTTACAGAAGCTTCAGAACCACCGGTAATCATAACATTCGCTTTACCTAGTTTAATGTAGGTCATGGCGTCTATCATGGCATTGGTAGCAGAAGCACAAGCCGATACTGTTACAAAGTTTGGTCCGTGAAAACCGTATTTGATAGAAATCATTCCTGCAGAAATATCTGCGATCATTTTCGGAATGAAGAAAGGATTGAATCTAGGAGTTCCATCACCCTGTGCAAATGAAGCAACTTCTTCCTGAAAAGTTCTTAAACCACCAATTCCTGAACCCCAGATAACTCCAGCTTTCAATTTATTGATGGAATCTAAGTCTAAACCTGAGTCTACAATGGCCTCATCGGCAGTAATCATTGCGTACTGCGTAAAGAGATCCATTTTACGAGCCTCTTTTCTGTCAAAGAAATCGTTAGGATCGTAACCCTTTACCTCACAGGCAAACTTGGTCTTGAATAATTCAGGATCGAATTTGGTGATTGGTCCGGCACCACTCACACCCTTAATCAAATTATCCCAATAAGTATTGAGATTATTGCCTAGCGGTGTAAGTGCACCTAAACCTGTTACTACAACTCTTTTTAATTGCATAGAGGAGTCGTATGTAAAATGTTATTGCTGAACGTTTGCTTCCAAATAGGATATTGCATCGCCTACCGTTGCGATGTTCTCAGCTTGATCGTCTGGAATTGAAATATTAAACTCTTTCTCGAACTCCATAATCAATTCCACAGTGTCAAGGGAATCAGCGCCAAGATCGTTAGTGAAGCTAGCCTCAGGAGTAACTTCAGAATCTTCAACACCTAATTTATCAATAATAATACCCTTAACTTTTGATGCGATTTCTGACATTTTGGTTAATATTTAGTTAAAACTCGATGCAAAGAAATGCAATTCTGCCCACATGTCAAACAAAATTTTTAATCTTGTCCTAGGCGGCTAAAAGCCCTAATTTTGCCCTATATGGCTAAAAATAAGCTACAAGTTACTTACGATTTCGACTTTCTTTTATTGGCTGTCAACGCAAGTGTGAAGCCGTATAAACTCGCATGGTCTTTAAATAAGGAGTTAGGCCTGAACCTGATGAAATCTGAGAATATAGAAATAGGCTTTACTCAAACTAAGAGTCTGTCTATTCAGAATTTTGCAAATATCACTGATTTCCAAACAGTTCGGCTCATTAGGAATAAGGCTGAAGATGTGAATGGAAGCTTCAGTGGTTTTTTATTGCCAGAGCTTAAAAACTTTGACTATTTGATTCTTTTGGAAAACGAAAGCATTACTTTCAATGAGAATGTTTTCATAAGCGAAATCAAACAAATACCTTTCGTGCAATTTGTATCAAAAATTAATACTCAATCATTAAAGTCTAAGGATAACCTTATCTTCTAAAAATGGGGCAAGCTATACATTCTAAGAGGGCCAAAATTGTTGCTACAGTTGGTCCAGCCAGTCAATCAAAAGATGTTTTAAAAGAACTTGTATTAGCCGGTGTAAACGTTTTCCGGTTAAATTTCTCGCATGGAGAACATGAAACTCATGCAGGTGTAGTTCAAAGAATTCGAGAGGTAAATGAAGAGTTAGGAACGCACGTTTCTATTCTACAAGATTTGCAAGGACCGAAAATCAGAGTTGAAAAGGTTGAAGATGGTGAGGTGTTTATTGAGCCGGGTGAAGACCTTATAATAACTACAGAAAGCCTTCTAGGAACATCTAAGAAAGTAAGTACTTCTTACCAAGACTTGCCGAAAGATGTAAAGGTTGGAGATGTTGTACTTATTGATGATGGAAACCTAGAATTGTTCGTAAAGAGCATAAATGGCAATGAGGTTACTTGCGAAGTAAAGTATGGTGGCTCTTTGAAGTCTAGAAAAGGAATTAACCTTCCTTTTACAGAAGTTTCTGCACCAGCACTTACCGAGAAAGATAAGAAGGATTTGGAGTTTGGTATTGCGCAGGAGGTAGACTGGATTGCTCTATCGTTTGTAAGAACGGCTGCTGATATTCTAGATCTAAAAGAGCGTATTAAGAAAGCAGGAAAAGATATTAGGGTTGTGGCTAAGATTGAGAAGCCTGAAGCCCTCAAGAATATCGATGAGATTATTGCAGCTTCTGATGCACTTATGGTGGCTAGAGGCGACCTAGGGGTTGAGATTGTGATGGAAGAAGTTCCAATGGCTCAGAAGATGATGGTTGAAAAATGTAACAGAGCTGCCAAGCCCGTTATTATTGCCACTCAGATGATGGAGAGCATGATTAGTAATCCTAGACCAACTAGAGCTGAAACTAATGATGTTGCTAATGGAATTTTGGATGGAGCCGATGCCGTAATGCTTTCAGCAGAAACTGCAGCGGGTAAGTATCCTGTAGAAACTGTAAATTATATGGCTAGAACTATCTCTTCAGTAGAGTCTTCGGCCAAAATCTACGATAAATTCCAAGACCCTAACCCTAATAGCGATACTTTCATGAATGACAACGTAATGTTGGCAGCTACTAAGTTGAGCGAGCAAGTTGAGGCAAAAGGTATAACAGGCAACACGGTTTCGGGATATACTGCTTTTAAATTATCATCGCACAGGCCGCACGCTAAGATTTTTATCTTCACAGCAAATAAGAAGTTGTTGACTAAGCTTGGTTTGGTTTGGGGTGTTGAAGCCTTCTTTTATGATAGTAAACAGTCCACAGATCAGACTTTTAAAGATCAGGAAGATATACTTAAAGCAGCAGGTTGTCTTTCTACTGGAGATGTGTTCATTACCACGGCAAGTATGCCAATCCACGATTTAGGTAGAACAAACACCTTGAAAATTAATGTGGTAGACTAAATGGGCTTAAAGCTCTATTTTTAGTCCATCATAAGCTATAGAAACATGATCAGGGAGTTGTGAGTCAACTTCCTGATGTTTTCCCATCTTATGGCTAAGGTGAGTTAGGTAGGTTTTTTCTGCTCCAATTTTTTCTGCCATTTCTAAGGCTTCATCTAGTGTTAAATGACTTAAATGGTCTGTCTTTTGGAGCGCATTTAAAATAACCACTTTACTGCCTCTAATTTTTTCTATAGATTCTTCCGATATGGTTTTGGCATCTGTAATATATGTGAAGTCTTTAATGCGATAGCCATAGACAGGCAGCCTATAATGCATGACTTCAATAGGCGTTATCTCAACATTATCTATTAAGAACGGAGAGCCATCTAGTGCTTTCATTTCAACCTGAGGTACACCAGGATATTTCTTCTCTGCAAAAACATAAGAGAACTCCTGTTTTAATTGATTGAGCACCCTAGGGTCACCATAAATTGGCATATCCTTTTTTTGAAGGAAGTTGAATGATCTAATGTCATCCATTCCTGCAGTATGATCTTTGTGCTCGTGGGTAAAAATAAGTGCGTCTAACGACTTCACTCGCTCCCTTAAGACCTGCTGACGAAAATCTGGCCCAGAATCTATTACAATACTCTTGCCACTGGTTTCAATATGAATGGAAGAGCGCAGTCGCTTATCCCTATAATCTAAAGAGGTGCAAACTGGGCAATCGCAGCCTATAACTGGTACGCCTTGTGAAGTTCCGGATCCGAGTACGGTTACAATCACAGTTCTAAAGTGGTTTGGGAGAGTTCCATAAACAGCTTAGCGTTTTTCTCGCTAAGGTGCTTATGGTCAATGTCAATAGATTTTAAAATGTCAATGAGGCAATTTACTTTGCCTTCTGTAGTATAGTATTTGTTTACAATAGCAATTCTGGTGTCTTTAAGAACACAATAACCAGACTTAAAGTTGCCCTTTTCGTAGCGCAAAACGTAGTCTGATTCTGCGAATATATCTTCTAGTTTACTTAAGAAATGCTTTGTATACTTTACCGACATTAATTGTTTTGAGTGTATTTCTTAACCAGCTCAATTAACTTATCATAATCAAGTGGTTTTTGAATGTATTCGTTCATTCCTGCCTCATAAAATTCGGAAACAGGTAGGTTTTTAGCATTGCCTGAAATTCCTATAATAGGAATCTGAGCCTTCTTGGTTTTTCCTGCTCTAATTCTCTTGGTAGCCTCTAATCCACTAAGTTTAGGAAGGTTAATGTCCATAATTACCAAGTCGAAGTCTTCGGCTTCGAATTTATCTAGAACACTTTGCCCGTCTTTGGCAGAGGTGATTTTACAGTTCTCAAACAAGAGAATTTTCTTAAGTAAGTTCTGAATCACAGAGCTATCCTCTGCTACTAGAACTTTTTTAAATTCTAAAGTCATAATTTAGTCAATATTTAACAGTCTCTGGTAGTCTCGTAAAAGGAAGTCGGTGTATTCAAAAAAATCATCAAGGTCTGATTCAGCCATTTCAAACCTTTTTTCTTTAATGTGAGCTTCAATTTTTGCAGCTTTAGATGAAAGCAAGTTAAAGCCGAATGAGCCGGAATTTCCTTTTATATTGTGCAAGATACTTAAAATTTCAGCATGCTTATTAGCACTCCTTAAAAATGCGATAGATTGAAGACTGGCTTTGGTTTCCTCAATAAATTCATCAATCAAACTCAAAAGAGATTCTTCATCTGTAAACCGCAATAGGTCTTTAAGAATACCCTTGTCAACATGTTCCATCATTACATGGTTTCCCTCCGTTACAATTTCTGAGTGATTATTGATCCAATAACTCAAGGTATCGATCAGAACATTGGGCTTAACAGGCTTGGCAATGTAATCATTAAAGCCAAAAGCAATGATTTGCTTTTTATCCGTTAAATCTGAAAAAGCTGTAATAGCCAAAATAGGACAATCTAGGTTGAAAAGTGCTTTGATTTGCCTGAAACACTCAAAACCGTCCATTTCAGGCATTTGAATGTCTATCAAAATGAGGTCAACCTCTTTTACCTTTAACTCTTCAAGCGCTTCAAACCCACTAGACGTAATGAGCGGCTCAAACCCGTTATGTGAAAGTACAGTTTTTAAGTACTTCCTATTAACCTCATTATCGTCAATTACTAGTATTGTGCCAGGTGTTTTGTTCATTTTGAAATTCCAATTATAATATATTTGTCCCTTAGATTACTAAATGGAAACACTTAAAAAGTATTTAACCTGTATTGTAGGGCCAACTGCTGTAGGTAAAACGTCAACAGCTATAAAAGTTGCCCAATTTTTAAATACTGAAATAATTTCTGCCGACTCTCGACAGTTCTACAAAGAGTTGGAAATTGGAACCGCTAAACCAGATGCTTTGGAGCTTTCAGAAGCCAAGCACCATTTAGTAAACTCACTTTCTATTCATGATGAATACGATGTAGGGCAGTTTGAAGGGGATGCTCTAGCCATTATTAATCAAGTTCATGAGAGAAATAATTCAGTTGTAATGGTTGGAGGTTCTGGTCTTTTCATTGATGCTGTTTGTAATGGACTCGATGAATTCCCTGAAATAGAAGATGGCTTAAGAGATACCTTAAATGATGAGTTTAAGCAAAATGGGTTACAGCGGCTAGTTGATGAACTCGAGGGCAAAGACCCAGAATATTGGAGTATAGTAGATCGTAAGAACCCTCAGCGAATAATTAGAGCATTAGAGGTGATCCGTTCTACAGGCAAGAAGTTTTCAGACTTCCGTAAACGATCTAAGAAGGAGCGTCCTTTCGAGGTTATAAAGATTGGACTTACCATGGAGAGAGAACAACTTTATGGTAGAATAGATAGGCGAATGGATATTATGATTGAGCAAGGCTTGTTTGAAGAAGCCAAGCAATTCATTCCTTATAAAAGCCTTAATGCATTACAAACTGTCGGCTACCAAGAGATATTTCCTTATCTGGAAGGAGATTATGACTATGCAGAAGCGGTAAGGTTGCTAAAACGAAACTCTAGGAGATATGCCAAGCGACAGCTAACTTGGTTTCGGAAAGACGAATCTGTAGAGTGGTTTGAGCCATCTAAGACAGAACAGATATTGGATTATATAGATCAGAAGATTAGAAAGGCTTAAAACCGAAGATAGCAGCAACGGTTTTGGCAGGAGCTTTTGATATAAAGCGGTTATATTCATTTGCTTTACTCTTTAGGCTGCTCATTAAGTCTTTTTGTTTGCTATTGTAAAGTCTTAGTTTTTCAGCAAGTTCTGAATCTGTTGTTTTTTGTGCTGCACTATCTACTTCCTCAATAAACTCTTCTTCTTTTTTATAACTCTGAAACCTATCTGTTGAAGTTCTTTTAAACTTTTCGGCCAAATCACTCAGTTCTGAGTTTGGATGTTGGGCGTCATAGGTTAATACAAGCTGTTTTCTTTCTCTGCTGTTGGCCGCCATATGGTCAATTACACTGGTTAGATTAGCCTTTCGTGGTTTAATCTGATTGTAGGTATATATGGTGTAAAGAAGAATAAGTCCTAAAAGAGCGACAAAGATTGGAAGAAAGCCCATGTTTGATTTGTTGAGTTTGACCTGATTTGATGGCTGAAATAATATTTTTTTATTCTTAATTGCAAGCAAACCGAAGCATAGGCTTTAAAAGCGCAATTTTCGAGCAGTTTGGATAATCAACTAAAACCCATTCTCATTGTAACTTATTATTGGCCACCAAGTGGTGGGGCAGGTGTTCAGCGCTGGCTAAAATTCAGTAAGTTCTTACCTGAGTTTGGTTGGAGGCCAATCATATTTACTCCAGAAAACCCAGACTTTGATCTTAAGGATGAATCACTTCTAAAAGACATAAACCCCGAGGTAGAAGTGCTTAAGTTTCCTATATGGGAGCCTTATAGGATTTTTAAGAAGCTCACAGGTCAAAAAGAAATAAAGCAGGGGCAGATTTTAGAATCGTCTAAAAGAAGTTCCTTAAAGAGTCTTGCTATTTGGATTAGAGGGAATCTGTTTGTGCCAGACCCAAGGGTTTTCTGGGTAAAACCTTCCGTGAATTATCTACAGGGAATTCTTGAAACCAACGGAATCAAGCATATTATCACTACAGGGCCACCACATAGCATGCATTTAATTGGTGCTAAATTGAAAATGAAGGTTCCTTCCCTCACTTGGGTGGCCGACTTTCGAGACCCTTGGACACAATGGGAAATACTTCATGAAATGAAGATTTCTAAGCCCATTTGGAAACGTCATAAACAATTGGAGCAACAGGTCTTTAAGGTGGCCAATTCGCTTTTAGTTACGAGTCGTAGTGCAGCAAAAGAATTTGAAGAGCTAGGAGCCAGAAGAGTGAAAGTGATTACTAATGGATTCGATTCTGATGATTTTACTGAAGCAAGTACAAGTGCCAGAGAGGTGAAACTGATAAGTCATATTGGTATGCTGAGTAATCAGCGGAACCCTCAAGTGCTTTGGGAAAGTCTGTCGAAATTAGCTTCAACAGAGAAGTTTCAACTGAAGCTCACGGGTATTATCAGCTCTGAGGTTTTAAACGATATTCAGGCGTTTGAAGGTTTAAAAGACATGATTACTGTTCAAGACTCAATTCCTCATGCAGAACTTTCTGAGCATTATGCAGGATCTGACTTGTTACTCCTAATTCAGACCAAGACAGATAGGCTTCAAACCCAACTGCCAGGTAAACTCTTTGAGTACCTTCAGGCTAAAAAGCCAATTCTCTGTATTGGAGACACCGAAAGCGACTTGGCTCGAATTCTTGCGGAAACAGATGCCGGTGCTTGCTATGCTTATGATGACAAGTTGGGTGTGTTGACCTTCTTAAAGGCTTTCTTTTCAGGTGAATTGCAATTCGAGTTTCAGCATATCGAAAAGTATAATCGCAAAGCCCTTACCGAAGCGCTTTCTAGTTGGTTATCGGAGCTTTAGCTTGGTAAAGACTTGGTTGATTACCCCATTGAATTCTTCAGAAACTTTAAGGCCATAAGTTAACCCTAAGAACACTAGGCTTATGGTGGTAGATCTCACCACGATATCCAAAATAGATGAGTCTAGGCTTGGGAGTAAGGAATTGAGAAGAAGTACTGTACCCGAAATTCCAACCATTTTTAGTGTAGCAATGCTGAAAGGTTGAATGCCAAATTTCATCCATACAAATACATACTTGGTAAGGTTAAAGACCAGCATGGCCAAGAAGGAAGCAATAGCTGCACCTTCTATACCGTAAATAGGTATAAGGAAAGTGTTTAAAACTACCGCTAACAGAGCCAATATGGCTACCGTAATTACATTAAATCTATAGTATTTAGACATTACTATTATTTCCCCATTGGTACCAAAGGCCATATCAGAAAGTTTACCTAAGCCTATAAAAAGCACCACATTAAAACCAGCTATATAGTCTTCGCTATTCGGAATAAAAGAATAGATATTGGTAAGGTTGGCCCAAATACCAATGAGAAGAAGTGAACCAATGAGCAATTGATTAATGGCTGTCTGCTTATAAAGCTTGTTTACGGCAGCCATATCGTTTTTATTGAAAGATTGTGATAACAATGCCGAACTAATTTGGGTGATGGCTCGCTTGGGCATTTCTATAACTACTCCAATAAAGAAGGCAATCGTATAGATTCCATTATTACCTAAACCTTCATATCCGCTAATCATTATATTATCTATTAGCAGTATAATCTGTGTTCCTCCAGCACCAATTAGCGAATAAAAACCATAGTTCATGATTCTCTTTAACTGCCCATTTCTCAGGAAGCTAAAGTCTAATGATACTTGAAGTTCTTTGTTCTTAAGAAAGTTAATAATCAGGCCTATTACAGCAATTCCATGAACAATCAATAAGGAATAAACAAGTTGATTGAAGTTGATAAAGCTAAAGCCATAAAGCACTAAAAAGATGCCTGTGGTCACTCTCAGGCCAATGTCTCTAAAAAAAGTTGGAGCTGTAATTTTCAATAAGCTTCTAGAGTAAGCCTCCAAAAGCTGAAACTGTATAACCAAAAAAGTCAGTAGTAGAGTAAGCTGAAAGTACTCTATAAATAGTGGAGATTCTTGAGAGAAATATCCCACTATGGCGTCTTTAAAAACCAAGGCGGCTCCGCATAGCACAAAAAATCCTAATGTTCCACCTAAGAGTGTAGCTGGCAGAAAGCCCTTTTCATTTTTAAACTCGGGAAAGAATTTAATGAAGCTTTGTGCCAGACCTATTTGCCCAAAAGTTGCTAGGAGGTAAGAGGCACTCTGAATAAGCCTGAATAAACCAACCTGTTCAGTACTTAGAAAATAAGTGTAAAGCCAAAGCACATTTACATAGCCAATAACCACGCCTATATAGGAGATGATTGATGAGCGGATGCTTTGTTTAATTACAATACCCAAAACTGGTGCTTATAAGTTTGAAAGGTAATATTTTGAGCGGAAAGATAGTGGTTGAGAGACAGACATTAACTTACCAATTATGCTAGATGGCTTTTTTCAGCTATGCCCTACAGGTATTGCCCTTAATTACAAAAAAATGAAGAAGGTCAGCTTTACCCAGAGAACCAAACTAGGCTCTCGATGCTTCTACTATATAATATCTAGGAGTCACTTTTCTTAATAATGGTCTGAAACCGATTTTTTTCACTGGACTAGTCCACTTTTCATTTCTTTCAATATTCCATCCCGCCTTTTTCAATAACCAATCGAATTGCCAGTCTTCAAATTCATGAAAGTGTTGATCCCATTCGTCATTTTTGTTTCGGTAGGCTTTGGCAAACCAAAGGCTTAGAGGGACTGAAGCATAGAGTTTAGGAGCTTTAATCTGCTGAAGAATTCCCATAGGGTTAATTAGGTGCTCGAGCACCTCAAAGATAGTCACGGCATCATAGCCCTCTTTTGCAATGATCTCTGGATTAAGGTCGAAGTCTTCACCATAAGCATTGTCAACTTCATAGCCATTGGCTTGAAGGTAGGCCGACATGTCGTTAGGAGTGCCTAAGTCTAGTATTCTACTTCCCTTAGGAAGAGTAGGCTCCAAAAAGTGTAGTGTTTTGACAAACCGATCTCTCTTGGTCTTTTCTTTATTCTTATCCATTATTTGCTATCTATAAGTTCATGATAAAAAGAAGCCAGCTTCTTTCCTTCAGCCTCCCAATTATGCATTTTTTTTGTGGTGCTTAAGAAGCCATTATTACCTAGTTTGGCTGTTAAAGTTGGATTCAAAAACATGCTTTCAATCTTGTTAGCGCAATCTCTTTCATTCTCTGCTTCAAAGACTAAACCGCTTTGCAATTCATCTACGACTCTCTTTAGCGGAGGAGCATCACTAACCAATACTGGCTTGCCAACCAACATTCCCTGATAAAGCTTATGTGGAATGGTGTTATCTGTATGACCATTTCTATTGTGCGGAATAAGGTTTACATCGGCTAAAGCCATATAGGAATAGAATTTTTCGAAAGGCTGATACCCGTTCAGCTTTACCATATGTTCTACACCACAGTTTTGAGCTAGATTTAGTAACCACTTTTCAGTGTCAATAGATAGTTTGCCGGTAATTTCGAGCTTTATCTGTGGGTATTGCTTTAGGTGAGCAAGGGCTTTAATGATTGTGTCTACGCCTCGGTGAGGCCCCACATTGCCAGTATAGGCAAGAATAAAATCATCAGGCTCTTTTTTGTAAACATCATGAAATACCTTTTGATTTAAGAATTCAACACTTTCGCTATTAGTTACAACCGATACCTTATTTGAATCAATATTATGGATTTGTTGAATTCGAGCTTTCATCTCTTCAACAACCACAATTAAATGATCAGCTTTCTCTGCTGCTACCTTTTCAAACTTCAGCCATTTGTCAAAGCCAAAGAAGATCTTGTTCTTCAGCCTGATAACAGGATTTGATTTCCATTGAAACCAGACTTTCAGAGCCTCAGGATAATTCTCATGAAAGTCCAACACTACTTTTGTAGAGTGAAAAAGCCTCTTAAGATTCAGCGCAGTTTTTGCCAAAGGCAAGTCATGAACATGAATGGCTGAGAAATTCTCGGTTCTCATTTTTTGCTTTAGCCTTTTGTAAAATAGAGGCTGATGAAAACCTAAGATTACGAGGGTAATATCCCAAATACCTCTCCAAAAGAAAGATTGAGCCATAGGGACTCTACTCACTTTTATTCCATTTATAACTTCCTCTTGAGCTTCTCCTTTACGCTGTAAACAGATCAGGTGAACTTCAAAACCGGCATCAATTAATGCTGAAGACTCCTTGCTTACCCTAATATCATTAGGGTAGAATTCATGCAGGAGCATACATATCTTCATGTTCATTGTTTCAAATTTATAAGGAGCAACTTTTATTATTGGAAAGAGAGCTCTTTTTTTACACAAAACTTGCTGTATGCATATAACTATCGTTGCCGGAACCAGGCCTAACTTCGTTAAAGTTTCTCCAATCATTCACGCTATTAAAGATTATGAAAAGAAACATCAGGTTGGTTTAGAATACACTTTAGTGCATACAGGTCAGCATTATGACGATAAAATGAGCGGTAGCTTTTTTACCGATCTGAATATTCCTCAGCCAGATGTCAATCTCAGTGTTGGTTCGTGTTCACATTCTGAACAAACAGCTAGAATTATGGTGGCTTTCGAGAAACATTTGCTCGAAAATAGGACTGACTGTGTTTTAGTAGTAGGAGATGTTAACTCTACCATGGCTTGTGCTGTGGTAACAAAGAAGCTTAACCTAAAATTAGTTCACGTTGAAGGGGGACTAAGGTCATTAGATAGATCAATGCCGGAAGAAATTAATAGACTTCTTACCGACTCAGTTACTGACTATTTTTTCACTACTACCCAAGAGGCAGATGAAAACCTTCTGAAGGAAGGGATTGAGAAAGAACGAATTTTTCTTGTTGGAAACGTTATGATAGACAGCCTAGTCAAATCACTAGAAAAGACAAGGTTTCCGAATGTGTTGAAGGGTGAAGATTTGGAGAATTATTTCTTGTTAACGTTGCACAGACCTTCCAACGTAGATGATGCTGTTAAGCTTAATACTTTTCTAAAAACTATAGATAAAGCAGCTGGTGAGGCTAAAGTTGTGTTTCCTGTTCACCCAAGAACAGAATCTAAGATAACTGATAAAGGAGACTACCAGAATATTTTATTTATACCACCACTGCCGTATCTGGAGTTTCTAGACATGATGAAAAAATCTGTTGGTGTAGTCACAGATTCTGGAGGAATTCAGGAGGAAACTACATTCTTAAAGATTCCATGTGTTACACTTCGAGAAAACACAGAACGCCCAGAGACTATACACATAGGCACTAATGAACTCATTGGTGAGAACCTGAACCTGTTGACCTCTTCTATTGAGAAGATATCAATAGGAGAATGGAAAAAAGGTTCAATTCCTACTTTTTGGGATGGTAAAGCATCTAATAGAATTGTCAGTAAACTAGTAGAGCTCCTGTCTTAGAGTGCGGATTCCTTTCTAACAGATAGGTATACAGCACCTAAAAAGCACAGAATTACAAGTATTGAGAAAACGGTCATTATACCACTTCCCACTTTGTAAATCTTCGGTTCAAAGCTAAATTCAATGGTGTGGTTACCGGCAGGGATTGCAAGTGCTCTCAGAATATAGTTTGCTCTAAGCATATCTACTTCTTCTCCATCTATTGTTACTTTAAAACCTTTAGGGTAGTGCACCTCCGAGAACACAGCAAAGCCATCTCCAGTATTGGACGACTCGTATTTCCAGTATCCAGGATGATATTCCGTAAGCTCAATCGTTCCATCGGTTGAGGTGCCAATGCCTTGAGGAACTTCTCTTTGATTAACGATAGCAGTTGTGGCAGGGGTTCTAAGCGTTTTAGTTTCATTGAACTCACCATCGGCATCGTTAACGTAGTTAATATTTCCTACAAACCATGCAGAACCAAGTGCTCTAGGGTTGATCATTGCATCTTGTGCACCAGGCTCAATCACATACTTCGTATTCAGCATGTTGAGCATTGGAGTACTAGAAAAATCTGGTATTGAGCCTTTGCCCATATCCTGAGCAACAGCGCTGAATTCAGGTAAAATAGCATTGTCAATAAGCTCCTGATATCTTCTAATTCTGGCTCCATGATATCCATTTACTAGATGGTGATGATAAGATGAAGTGGCATTATAGAATGAGCCATTCATGTCGATCACTCTATCACCAAGCGCCTTGTTTTGTGTGATAAATCTGTCGGCTTGAGTAAATGCAAAAGCGTTCGATTTATAGGTTTTGCTATAGTTGGAATCAGAAATGAATCTATTGCTGACAATGACTATTTCAGCTATACCAATAGCAATGAGAGAAAGATAAAGCACGGTTTTCTTAACCGAACCAATTCTATTGAGGTAAATGGTCAAGGCAAAAATGGCTATGAACCCGAATGCCCTTAAAGCATCTGCGGAGAATAGAGATTTACGGTCGGCTTTAAATGCTCTTAGTAATTCTGGTGGTAGTTGAGACTGGCTGTCGTAAGGGCCTCTAAAGCTGAAAGTGCCTGCAAATATTGATAGTAACAAAGCAAGTCCTGCTGTTGAACCCAAAGCGATTAAGAATTTCTTTTTGGTGTCTTTGTCCCACTTCAGTTCAAATAGCTTTTGTAAGCCCATCATTCCTAAGAGTGAAATGGAGGAAATTGGCATAACCATGGTGAAGGTCACCGACCTGAACTTATTGTAGCCTGGGAAGTAATGGAACATGATGTCGTTGAACCATGCCATATTTCTACCATAGCTTAGGATGATACCCAGAACCGCCACGGCAACTAGCCAGATTACATATTTTCTTTCTACCAGTATGCAGCCTAAAACAAACAGGAATACCATAATAGCACCTGCATAATATGTTGTTGGAGTTTCTTGCCCCCAATATGGTCTAAACCTTGGGTCTCGACTTAATAGTTGATTTAGCTGTTGGTTGTTTACTCCATTGTTTCTTAAAAACTGAACAGTTTCTGAGTCACTTGGGTAGGTGCCATTTCCTCCCAAAGCATTAGGGATGAATAAAGTGAAAGGATCCCAAATACCATTTGAGTATTGAAAGGCGTAAGAAGATGAAAGTCCATCGGCATTCATTTCATCATCTACTTGTTGACTCAGCTCGGAAGCTCCTCTGTTGGAATACTTTCCGTATTCATAAGTAGCATAAAACTCTCCAAAGAAGGTCCCTATGGCCATTACTGCCGCTATTACTAACAAGCCAAGACGCTGAGAAAAGTCTTTGATTGTACCGCCTTTGTAAGCATAAATAAGTTGAAGAAGTCCGTAGATGCCTATGATGAAAGCTAGGTAATAAGTGATCTGAAGGTGATTTACCCTCAATTGCATGGCAAGTGCTAGAGCGGTTAAACTCGCGCCTAAATATTTATTTCTTGTGAAGCAAAGGTGAATTCCACCCATTACCAAAGGCATAAAGGAGACAGCTGAAATTCTGGCGTTATGCCCAGCGGTAAGGCCAATAATATTGTATGAAGATAAACCGAAAGCTACAGAACCGATAAGCGCTAAATACGGATTTACCCTAAAACAAAGAAGCATAATGTAGAAGGACAGCATGCTAACGAAAATGATTCTCACTGGGTGGGGAAGGCCTAATGAAAAAAGTGCATGAGTGTGCTTAATCAACTGATTCCCCCATTTTACGCTAATCAGATAGGCTGGCATTCCTCCGAAAATTGAATTAGTCCAAAGGCCTTCTTCGCCTGTTTCTGCTCTGTACTCCATCAATTCATGAGCACTAGCTTCCCACTGAACTATATCGCTTTGGGCTAAACTCTGATCATCGAAAAAGACCGGGTTAAAAAATGAAACGGTAATAATCAGGAAAATAATAACGGCAATCAGGTGCGGTAAAACATCCTGAGAAAAGTTGATCTTCTTCATTCGGTTAGTTCAGTTTGGGGCACAATATCCTCATTAAGGACACTAATACAAAAGTATATGATTCGATTTATGGAGCTAAGTCTTTTCAACGGCTTTTTATGCAGGGAAAAATGGCTATTTTTGCAAGCCAAAAGTTAAAAGCATGTTTGAAAATTTAAGCGGGAAGTTAGATAGAGCTTTTAAGACTCTTAAAGGACAAGGGTCAATCACCGAAATCAACGTAGCAACAACAGTTAAGGAAATCAGAAGAGCCTTAATCGATGCGGATGTTAACTATAAGGTTGCCAAAGATGTGACCGATAAAATCAAAGAAGAGGCCCTTGGTCGCGATGTATTGATTTCAGTTAGCCCTGGTCAGTTGTTGATCAAGATTGTAAACGAAGAGCTTACCCAGATGATGGGTGGGCAAAAGGTAGATATGACCCTTCAGGGAGACCCTGCCGTTGTGCTTATCTCTGGTTTGCAAGGTTCTGGTAAAACTACTTTCTCTGGAAAGTTAGCCAGAATGCTCAAGTCTCAGGGCCGTCAGGTATTACTGACTGCCTGTGATATTTACCGCCCAGCTGCGATTGACCAATTGAAAGTGCTCGGTGAGCAAATTGGTGTGGAGGTTTATGCTGAACCTGAAAACAAGAACGCAGAAGAAATTGCCAATAACGCCATCAAACATGCAAAGGCTACTGGTAAGAAAATTGTAATTGTCGATACTGCTGGTCGTTTAGCGGTAGACGAGCAAATGATGCAAGAGATTGAAGGTTTGAAGAAAGCCCTTAATCCTTCTGAGACGTTGTTTGTGGTTGACTCAATGACTGGTCAGGATGCAGTGAACACTGCTAAGACCTTCAACGAAAGACTCGATTTCGATGGAGTGGTGCTAACTAAACTCGATGGTGATACCCGAGGTGGTGCAGCTCTTTCTATCAGAACCGTTGTAGATAAGCCAATCAAGTTTATTTCGACTGGCGAGAAAATGGAAGCTATCGATGTCTTCCACCCAGATCGTATGGCCAACAGAATCCTAGGAATGGGTGATGTTGTGTCATTGGTTGAAAAGGCTCAGCAGAACTTTGATGAAGAGGAAGCTAAGAAGCTGAATAAGAAGATTCGCCAGAATAAGTTCGACTTTGACGATTTCCTTTCTCAGCTAGATCAGATCAAGAAAATGGGTAACCTGAAAGACTTGATGGGTATGATTCCTGGTATGGGCAAAGCCTTGAAAGGTTTGGACATAGATGATGATTCATTTAAGCCAATCGAAGCTATTATACGCTCTATGACCAAAGAGGAGAGAGCGAACCCTGAATTAATGAATGGTAGCCGTAGAAAGCGTATTGCTGATGGTTCTGGAACTTCTATTCAAGAAGTAAACAACCTTATGAAGCAGTTTGGCGATATGCGTAAAATGATGAAGATGATGAACAAGGTTGGTGGTAAACGAGCCATGCAGAGCCTTGCTCAGATGGGGGGAAGAAGATAGTCTGAAAGCTAAAGTTAGTATCTTCACCAACGTGTTCTTGCTTTGGGTGAGGGTACCCAAAGTGGCCAACTAATCCTCTAATAATTTTACAGCTCCTAAAGAAATAGCTAGTCCTCGTTCGCAACGAGGACTTTTTTATTTCAAGCCTTATAAATATCGATTAGGATAAGAATGGATGTTCTGAGCTGCTATGCGAGGAGAATGATAGTGTAAGTTAGCAAAACGATCATTATTGCTCCAATGAGAATATTGGAAAGTCCGATCAAAAAGCCCTCAGGAGTACCACTGGATTTCCGATCTAAGATGTCCTTGAATGAAGGAGGAGGACTTTTTTTAAACAAATGGAAAAACCTAAATAACACCCATTTGACCGAGGCACCCAAGTATTCAAGTAAAACTGATCCAAAATACTCTTCCAAGATAAATTTCTTTTGATATTAACAAACGTGAGTATCAATGAATACTTTAAGACACCTATTGCTCCTCAGCTGGTTTAGCCACTAACCCTCTGGCTTCTTTGTAAGATTCCCACTTCACCCAAGCTAACTGATTGTCATAGTCATAGCTTTGAAAGGTGAGTTTGAAGCGGTGCCTTTTATCATCGAAGTACCGGATGTCATCGGCTGCAATGGTCTTAGTGCTATCTGCTTTTTTATTCACTATATATTCAATGTCGGTTTCGCCTCTTTTCCAACGAAGGGTGTAGTAGTCTAAGTTTTCATTGATGCGGTATTTGCCATCATCCTTTATTAACACCTTTTCAGTTTCTAATAGCTTCTTGTTGTGGTAGTCGTTAATGTAGATTTTAGCTGCTCCGTATTTGTTTAGGAATTCATGCGATTTATCTTCTCTCAAATAGGCCTGAATTTTCACCAAAAGGCTATCTATAAAGTAAAGGTTAATGTCATCGATGAAGTAAGATTCAGCTAAATAATCGATCCGGTTGAGTCTGTAGATGGTAAAGTCATCTGTGTAGAATTCACCATAGTGCTTAAAGACTCGTAGGTCTATATCTTTCATATGCTGATTAAGCTGTAACGAACCAAACTGGAACTGATAGTTGGGCATATCGGCATACACTCTAGTTCTCGGCTGATCAACCTCTTGAACAACTTCCGGAATTGTTTCTAGTTGCTCAGGTTCCTTTTGAGGTGCAGAGCATGAAATGACGAGTAAGAATAACAGAGTGAGGGCGGAAAGTGCTTTTTTCAAAACTAAGTCTTTCGTTAAAGAAAGAGCTTATGTCTCGGATTTGCAAGCGATGAGATTTAATTTCTACCGAGTCTCCCTAAAATTGTAGTTAATGGACTATTTATTTCAGTAAGTTCAAAATCTACATTAATGCTGTGCGGATTATGGTTCTTAAGATGTGAATGCCAAACGTGTTCTATAAACCATACTGGTTCATATCCCCAGCGTGTCTCTTCCTTTCTACGCTTTACAAACTCTTCTTTACCGATAGAAAGTAAAATGGTTAGGTCGGCCTCTCTAACTAGGCTCTCATCACTCAAAGCGAATATCCCTTCGGCAATAACGTATTCGTGCTTCTCCTTAGCCTGGCCTATTGCTTCTTTCCACTCCGTCCAGTCTATAGATTCTGGAGTTTCCCAGTCAACTCTATCTTTGATGGTTGGTATTTCTGACTCTGGTTTTACAAACTCATCCTGATCCAGATGCTTGGCATTCTTGAGTTGAGCGCACAATCTTTTAGCTAGAGATGATTTCCCTGACCTGCTTACTCCAGCAATAAGAACTAATTGACTCATAATAAAAAAGCCCTGACGTTTCCATCAAGGCTTCAATTTAATGCTTTATAAAACTACTTGTACATTACTGAATCAACGGCCTCAAGGGTTCTCTTCACATTAGGAAGAATGGCGTCAATCAGGGTAGGAGCGTAAGGCAAAGGAAGGTCCATGCTGTTCACTCTTTTCACAGGAGCATCTAGGTAGTCGAATGCATCTTTCTGAATGTTGAAGGCAATGTCAGCTGAAATGGAAGCTAGTGGCCAAGCTTCTTCAACAACAACAAGTCTATTGGTTTTCTTCACCGATTCTACAATTGTTTTGTAGTCTAGTGGTCTTACTGATCTAAGGTCAATAACCTCAGCATTTACACCATTTTTGGAAAGTTCTTCAGCAGCTTCATTAACTACTTTCATCATTTTACCGAAAGAAACTAGAGTAACGTCAGAGCCTTCTTTTACAATGTGAGCCTGACCAATTGGTAGTAAATATTCTCCTTCAGGAACTTCGCCTTTATCTCCATACATTAATTCAGACTCCATGAAGATTACAGGGTCATTATCTCTAATGGAAGACTTTAGAAGTCCTTTTGCGTCATAGGGATTTGATGGAACAACCACTTTCAAACCTGGAGTATTAGCATACCAGTTCTCGAAGTTTTGCGAGTGCTGAGAGCTCAACATTCCAGCGTTACCAGTTGGGCCTCTAAATACCATTGGCATTGGAAACTGACCTCCAGACATCGACATCATTTTAGCAGCTGAGTTGATCACCTGATCAATAGCTACTAATGAGAAGTTGAACGTCATGAATTCGATAATAGGACGAAGGCCGTTCATTGCTGCGCCAACACCAATTCCTGCAAAACCTAATTCGGCAATAGGAGTGTCTATCACTCTTTCAGCTCCGAACTCATCGAGCATGCCCTGGCTCACTTTATATGCACCATTATACTCTGCAACTTCTTCACCCATGAGGAAGATTTTCTCATCTCTTCTCATTTCTTCCGACATGGCTTCTCTTAGGGCTTCTCTGAATTGTATTTCTCTCATCGAACTCTTTTTAAACGGCCGTAAAAATAATCAATCAGGGTTCAAATCCCAACATAGATTCTGTTTTGAATTGGCATAAAAAAAGCCTCCGGTTTGTACCAGAGGCTTCACTATTAAAATATGGTTTTCTTAGTTAATCAAGTCCATGAAGGCTTGAGAACCAGTGTATTGTCTGAATTCTAGATCGGTTGCAGCTTTAGACTTTAATGAAGAATCGGCATTGATAGCATTTCTTAGGTGCTCAATTACCTTGTTTTCATTGTCTTGACGAGCAGCAGCTACAGCAGCAGCATAGTGTGCCATAACGTAACCTCTATCGCTACTAATTACGCTTTCTAGAGTAGACTGAGCATTTCTGAAGTCTTTTCTTAGTAACTGAACTAAACCTTTGTTGAATTGATCTACAGATCTGTTGGTAGCTCTGTTCAAAGAAGCAATAGCTAAATCGTAACGGCCAACTCTAGTTTCTACATATCCTTTAGCACCATTAACGCCTTGGCTTACTTCGTTACCTGGGTTCATTGCAACAGCTTTAGTTAAAGCATCGTGTGCACCCCAAAGGTTTTCTTGCATTGCCAGAGCCATACCCATGTTAGCTTGAGCATAAACATTGGCTTGTTTCTGGTTTGAGATATTGAAATGGTTCAACGCAGTTTTAACGTGGTTAGTCATTTCTCTACCTGAAGTTTGCATAGCCATTTGCAAGTGAACAGCACCTAAGTTGTTATGTACAACGTAAGTATCGTTTTTCTTAGCGGCAGCTTCGTAAATCTTCTGCTTCTCAGTCAATGAAGGGTTGTTAGCAGCGGCATAAAGCATTTCTTCTAAAGAAAGCGCATCAGCAGATGCAGAACCGTTAGCAATTTGAGTAGCAAGAGTAGCAATTTCAGTTCTAGCTTTCTTAGGCTTAACTGTTAATACTTCTGTTTTAGCTGTTCTCAACTGAGGGTAGATGTCAGTGAAAACTTTGTTGTAAGTGCTAAGCGTCTGAAGTTGTTTTTCTTTCTGCTCGAAAGAACCTGTACCGTTGATGATGTTAGTCCACTCAGACTTTTGAGCAGAAGTGATACCATTATAGCTAGCAAGCATGTTTTTTAGGCCAGTCCAATCCTGAACGATAGGCTTCTGGATGAATCTGATTTGGCTAGCCATGTTTTGGTAGTCATACTGATCCATCTTTTCTCTGTACCATGCTTCAATAGCAGCAGCTCTTTCTCTTGAAAGCTCAGAGTTGAATGTTTCTTTACCTTCTGGAGAGTGAGTACCTGTGATAGTAACAGTTCTTGTAACATTTTTCTCTGCAATGAATGCAGCGAATTTTTCACCTCTATCACTGTTTTTCTCAGAAGTTTTGAAAACAGATCTTCCTTGGTCGAAGAAGAACTCAACATTAGTTGGGATCAATTCTTCTTGGTCGTTGTAACCGTGAGGAGCGTAAGAAGCATAGTAAGAAGGCTGTACAAGTTTAGAAGTAGTAATTACTCCATCGGCAATGCCTAATCTTTCAGTTTCTAGGAAGTTGCCATTCTTTGGGTTCAAAGCTTTACCTTGAACTTGAAGGCTACCTCTGTTCATTCCATCAACATAAGGGAACATGTAAGTTTCAGTGATAGATGGTTGCTCAGTAGCAGAATTAGGGTAGTCTACTTCTCTGAATTGAACAGTTTTTAACTGACGCTCTTGCGTTCCGTAAGTATAGAAAGTGTTGATTTGATATACTTTTTTCGGCTTGAGCATTTTCACCGGAAGTTTGGCAGACATCTCAAATTTTACAGTATCTGCGTGTACTTCAAGAGGACTTGGAGTAACTGTCAACTGTTGGTCTTTAGCCATTTTCTTCATCTTGCTCAAGGCACAACCCGAAAGGGTAAAAACGGCCACTAGAGCAAATAGAAAAAACTTTTTAGCAGTTTGGGTTTTCATAAGAATTTTGATTGTTTTCGTCTGTTTAAGCCTGATTTAGCAGGCTGCAAGTTTAATAATTTTTTAGTACTTTCCGATTTCACCTATGAGAAATTGTTTCTAAATTCGGACATCTTTTAGCGAAATGGAAAGAATTCAGCAGTTTTTTGAGAATCAAGCCTTTGGCGTTTGCACTAAACTTGGTGAGAAGCTAAATCTTTCAACTTCTAGCATCAGACTTTTCTTCATTTACGCCTCGTTTTTAACCTTCGGTTCGCCTCTAATTGTTTATTTAGGTCTAGCTTATGTAATTAATATTCGCAAACACCTAAGAAGGAGACAGAACCCGGTTTGGTATAATTGATCTGATTAGAGTTGATCAAAGGTTTTCTTACCTTTTACAAAGTACTGCCAAGCTATGAACCCTTTGTAATACGGAATGTTTTTTCCGGGTGAAGGGGCTTTTATTCTTTTTTTCCAAGTCTTCGGTAAATTCACTAGCGTGCTTAAATGTGCATGAAGAATGGCTATTCCATGTTGAGGACCACTTTGCAAGGAAAATTTGAGTAATGCAGACCAATCTAGAAGTATTCTTAATGGCAACTTCCAAAGCAGGGCTAAAGCACTTTCGTTCTTTATTATCAAGCTTAATCCGTTTCTGAAATTAAGGTAAGTTTTTTTCGGCTTCGACTTGTTAAGTGTACCACCGCCTAGGTGGAAAATAGTGCTGTCTGGACAGTAAACTACTCTGCCTCCTGAGTTCCAAATTCGCCAACAAAGGTCTATTTCTTCCATGTGGGCGAAAAAGTCTGAATCAAGACCCCCTAGTTCTAGATAGGTGTTTCTATGGATAAATAAACAGCTGCCAGAAGCCCAGAAAATACTTCTAGAATCTGGATATTGGTTCTGGTCTTCTTCTAGGGTTTCGAATATTCTGCCCCGGCAAAAGGGGTACCCCATTAGGTCTAAGAAGCCGCCTGCGGCTCCTGCATATTCAAAACGTGTTTTGTTTTTGTAGTCTAGAATTTTTGGCTGAATGGCTTTAATTTCTTTGTCAGTTTCAGCTAGTTTTAATAGAGGGGCTGTCCAGTTAGAGCTAACTTCTACATCCGTATTTAATAAAACGGTGTATTCTGATTCAATTAAAGGGAGGGCCTTATTGTAACCTTCACAAAACCCATAATTCTGATCAAAACAGATGAGTTTTACTGTTGGGAAGTGCTCCTTAACAAACTGTACAGAATTATCTGAAGAGCCATTGTCAACCACATAGATGCTGTGAGGTTGACTATATTCAACCACAGAAGGTAAAAAAGTTTCTAGGTGATTTCTCCCATTAAAGTTGAGGAGAACAATGGATAGTTTCTCCATTAAAATAAGTTGCCCAAGTCCATGCCAGGGATATTGGGCATAAGCCCATCGGTGCTTTTCTTTATTTCTTCTTTTGCGCGAGCGTCTGCCTTTTCCATAGCATTGTTGATGGCGGCAACGGTCAGGTCTTGTAGCATCTCTTTATCGTCTTTGCTCAGAAGGCTTTCATCGATATCAATTGAGATAACGCTTTTCTTCCCATTAACTACAGCTTTCACCATACCAGCTCCGGCTTCACCAGTTTCTTCTATAAACTCTAGCTTCTCTTGGGCTTCCTTCATCTTGGCTTGCATCTCCTTCACCTTGCCCATCATTTTCATCATATCAAACATAGCTGCTCAATTTTCTCCAAAACTATCGAATTAAAACAAAACTACCCGATTTTGTAATCAGCAGATTGTCTGCATTCTGAAATGAAATCTGATAAAGATAAGTTCCACTTCTTGCGGGTTGGCCCTCATAGTCTCCATTCCATCCTTTGGCAGGATCGGTGCTGTAGTAAATCAGGGTTCCCCACCTGTTGAAGATTGCCATTTTAAAGTTTGCATAAATACCTTCGCTTATCTTGAATTCATCGTTAATCTGATCTCCATTTGGGCTAAAGGCGTTCGGCACTCCCAAAGAGGTAGACAGTACTAAGCAACTTTCTGTAGAAACCTCAGATTGATTCCCACATTCGTCCATATAAGCTATTCTGTAGCAAACTTCACTTGTTCCGCTAGGGATGGTGGTGTCTGTGTAATTCGCAGATGCGGTTCTAAATACTTCTTGAAAATCTGGGCCAGTATCTTTCCTATAAACAATATACTCTCCTAAGGGGAAGTGGGTGGGTGGGAGAGTTAGTTCTACGAGGGAACCTCTAATAGATGCTACATTGGGAGGAGGGGAGGGAAGGAGTATTGAGGTCGACTCAAATGGCTTCATTAAGATGCCTGTTGAGACAATCCCGTCATCAGTTCTTTGGAATTTTACTTCAACTATTGAGTTGCAGTTGTCTAAACTAATGGTAGTACTACTTTGATGAGTATTGTACGAGTTTAATAATGAAGTACCTGAAATTAGGTTGATTTCGGTGAAGTTTTCTTGGAAGGTAGACCATTGAATATCATATGTAAATTGATCTGAGATGTTTTCATTCGTTAATCGAGAGGCAATGGAATAGGCTGTTTTAGAGGTTTGGTTTGATGATCCACAGTCATCGGTGACTAAGAGTTGAAAAGCGTAAGGAGATTGAGAAAAATTGAAGCCAGGATCTTCGAAGGTGAATTCCTCATTGTAAGTATTAGGATTAATCTGAGCGACTGACCTTAGCCCAGTTCCATCGTTGGCTAGTAGTTCGTATTTTAATCCTTTGGCTAATCGATTGTAGGTGAGGTTGATTTTTGAGCCATCTAGAACTTCCAGTGAGGTGATTTCTGGAGTAGGAAGAGTCTGAAATGCTGAAACAACGTAAGGAGGTGATACGCAGCTAGAGGAAGTGCCGTTATTAAAATGTCCTCTAATGCTAAGATTGTAGCTCCCAGGGTTTGAGAAAGTGTAGGAGTAAGGAGTGTCTCCATTCCAGTTTTGGATGTCAATGGTGTTTCCTGGGCCATCCTGAAAATTGATGCTGTAAAAATCGTATGGGTCACTGTTTTTATCAAAGATCAACTCAAAGCTATTGCCTTGGCAATTATTGACTGTTACGGCAGGTGGGTTAGAATAGTCCAAGACATCTATTCTAATATAATCTACTCTAGGTACCGTTGCTGTTCCTAAAATCTGTATGGCGTAGTATGTACCAGGGGTGTTATAGGTAAAACTGTTATTAGCTGTAAGGGTGCCATTGAAGCAGCTCGGGTCTGTTTTGTAGTTAGGGCATGTGCTGGGATCAATGGTGTTATCAAAAATATACTGCGCAGAACCAATTGTTCCACTAAACTTGTTTTGAATGCTAATGGGAAATGGACCGCACCCAATGATAAAATCTGTTTCAAAATCGCCATCCGTACTTCTATTCTGAGACTTTAGATTATGATGGCAAAGCGTCAAAAAAAAAGTTGCGATTAGGATGCTTGTTAACCTAGAAATGAGTTGTTTTTTGGGCATAGCAATACTCGATAAACGCTAGGCTAGTCTGAAAGTTATATATTAACCAAAGCCTATAGTTCTTCTTGCAAGTTGGTAATAACATCTTCTATTGTGAACATATCTTGATTACCAGTTTCCATATACTTCAAGGTATAACGTTGTTGTTTTATTTCTTCAGAGCCTATTAATAAAACGAATGGTATGCCTTTTTTATCTGCATAGCCTAACTGTTTTTTCATTTTAGCAGGTTCTGGATATACTTCAGAGGCAATGCCCGCATTTCTGAGCTGACAAAGTAACTGAAGGGAGTGTCTTTGAGCTTCTTCATCGAATGGAACAAGCAATACTTTGGAGTATTTGGCTTCGGAAATAGGGAAGAGGTTCAGCTCTTCTAGAGTGTCGTAAATACGATCAATTCCGAAAGAAACGCCAACTCCAGAAATACCCTGCAGTCCAAATACTCCAGTAAGGTTGTCGTAGCGCCCTCCGGCAGTTATAGTGCCCATTTTTACCGTAGTTGGCTTTACTTCATAGATCATTCCGGTGTAATAGGAGAGACCTCTTGCTAATGTAAAGTCTACCGATACTTTGTCTGTTAAAAAGCCCAGAAGGCTAAGGTTGTCAAGTGTCTCTTTAACCTCAGAAATACCATTCTGACCAATTTCTGATGTGCCGAATATCTCTGCAAGCACATCTAATTTGCTTATGTTATGACCAGTTAAAGATAATATAGAGTCTAGCGTTTTTAGGCCAGCTTCATTAACTCCAATGCTTTCTAGTTCTGAAAAGACCTTTTCTTTTCCGATCTTATCCAGCTTGTCTAGTATCACACAGAAACGGCTGAATTCCTCTTTTGCACCGCAAACTTCAGCAATACCCTCGAGCACTTTTCTGTTGCTAATGGCAATTTGGTAAGCATCGAATGTGAGTTTTTTATACACCTCTTGAACCATCGCTAATAGTTCTGCTTCACATACCAGTGAATTAGTGCCTACTATGTCTGCATCGCATTGGTAAAACTCTCTATACCTTCCTTTCTGAGGACGATCGGCCCTCCATACTGGTTGAATCTGGTATCGTTTAAATGGAAAAGTTACTTCCGTTTGATTCATTACTACGTATCGAGCAAACGGAACGGTTAAATCGTATTTAAGACCTTTTTCCGTGATTTTAGGACTTAGCGATTTATATCCTTCGGCATAATCGTCATCATTTACTTTGCTCAAGAAATCTCCTGAGTTCAATACTCTAAACAATAACTGATCTCCTTCATCGCCATACTTGCCTGTCAGTACAGAAAGGTTTTCCATAGCTGGCGTTTCAAGAGGCATAAAGCCATACTTTCTAAATACATCCTTGATAGTATCAATAATGTAATTGCGCTTGAACATCTGTTCTGGACCGAAGTCTCTAGTGCCTTTTGGTAATGAAGGTTTTTGAGCCATATCTCTCAATTTTTGCCAAAACTAGTAAAACCAATCCTTTCATTCGAAAGAATTTGTGCTTCAAAAAGGAAAATTCGAAAGTTTTATTTGTAGAAATATTCGCAAATCAATATTAAACCAGTATCTTTGTGCCCTCATTCAGAAATAAGGTCTTAATCATGGGAGTTACAAGATTAAAGAGAAAAGGCAGAAGAAATAAGCAGAGAGCTGCTGAAAGACAAAATTCAATTAAGCAATTGACGGCTAAGCCAGTTTTGAAAAACGTAGATAAAGAAGAGTTAAAAGCTTCTTTCAAAACTGAGGAGCCTAAAAGAGCTGCTAAAGCAAAGAAAGAGGAAGCTCCTAAGGCTGAGGCTAAAAAGGCTGCTCCAAAAGCTGAGAAAGCAGAAGAGCCAAAAGCTGAAAAGAAAGCTGCTGCTAAGAAAGAGGAGAAAAAAGAAGATTCTGCTGAGTAATCAGTCTAAGATATTGATAGAGAGTCCTGATTTACATCAGGACTTTTTTTATGCTTGAGCTCTTTTGCCAAGTTCAATTACCTCTAGATTTTTTATAGAACCTGCTTCTAAGTCGAAACGAAGGAGTGTTCTCATTTGGTGAAAGCCATGTTTTCCTGCTGCGCCAGGATTCATGTATAGGGTGCCTAGTTCTTGATCCATCATAACTTTTAATATGTGGCTGTGGCCGCAAATGAATAGTTTGGGTTGGTGTTTTTTAATCAGGTCCTTAACTCCTTTTGCATACTTTTTGGGTTTGCCACCAATATGAATCATTAGGGTTTTTACAGATTCATTTTCCATTACCAGAAATTCTGGTAACTCTTTTTGCATTTGATGGCTATCGATGTTGCCGAATACAGCTTGGGTGGGTTTAAAAGACTGAAGTCTTTTGAGTACGTCATTTTCGCCAATGTCTCCCGCATGCCATATTTCATCACAGTTTTTAAAGTGGTGGAAAACTCTTTCATCGAGGTTGCCGTGGGTGTCGGAAATCAATCCAATCTTCATGTGTCCAAGATTGGGAATCTTTTCCGTTCTCAAGACTTATTCCTATTTAAATTTTCATCGTTTCTTAAATTTTATATTGTAAAACTTAGATTTTATTTAATTATATTGCTTTTAAGTGGTTAAGGGAAAGCTTGGCCAATTATTTGACTATTTCGCACACATTAATCAACAACAAGACATGAAAAAACTAGTACTACTTTTTGCGATGGTTGTGGTCGCTTCATCAATGAATGCACAAACCTCAGACGATCCGTGGTGGATCGATATTAACTACTCTAACAATAAGTTCAGCTACCGTTACTACGAGAGTTTATTCGACTTCGGAGATTTAGATAACTCTGGTTTTAGAGTAGGTGTAGATAGATACCTTAATAGCAGTTTGGATGTGGAGTTTGGAACTTCCTATGGCAAGTTGAGCCATGAAGATATTTTTGAAGCTAACGTTTTCGATGTAGACTTAAGGTTGGTCTACAAATTGGCCAATGGGTATTTGCTGAAGGAAGAATCTAAGGTTGCTCCTTTTGTGTTTGCTGGCTATGGCGTTACTTCATTCAGCAATATTCGCGGATTCTACACTCAGTTTGAGGATGGATTAAGAAGTCATATGCCACTTGGTGCTGGTCTAGAATTCAAAGTAACCGAAGGTGCTAGTATTGAAGCTATGGCATCTTACAAAAAGAGCATTGAGCAAGCGCCTAATTACATGCAGTATACTGTAGGTGTTTCTTTCTCTCTTGGAGGTAAAAGAGATTCTGATGGAGATGGTGTTTTAAATAAAGAAGATGCTTGTCCTAACGTTGCGGGCCCAGTTGAAAATAAGGGTTGTCCGTGGCCAGATACTGATGGTGATGGTGTTTTAGATAAAGACGATCAATGTCCTACCGAAGCAGGAACCTTAAATGGATGTCCTGATGCCGATGGTGATGGAATTAAAGATAGCGAAGATGCTTGTCCTAGTGTGGCTGGTATAGCCAAATTTAATGGTTGTCCTGATACTGACGGTGACGGTATTCAAGATTCAGAAGATGAGTGTCCTACAGTTGCAGGTACTTTGAATGGTTGTCCAGACAGAGATGGCGATGGTGTAAAAGATAGTGAAGATGAGTGTCCTTCAGTTGCTGGAACCCTTAATGGTTGTCCAGATAAAGACAAAGACGGTGTTAAAGACAGCGAAGACCAGTGTCCTGAAACGTATGGTTTGGCATCCAATGGTGGTTGCCCAGAAGTGCAAGAAGAGGTTCAGCAGGTTTTGGATCTGGCGGTTAAGAATATCCAGTTCAACTCTGGTAGTGATGTATTGAGGCCTAGCTCTTTTGAGTCATTGAATCAGGTAGTTCAATTAATGAAAGAGAATAACTTCAATATTAAATTGAGTGGTTACACAGATAATACTGGTAATGCGGCTTCCAACTTGGAGCTTTCTAAGAGAAGAGCCAATTCAGTGAAGAAGTATATTGTAGATCAAGGAATTGATGCTTCTAGAATATCTTCGGACGGATATGGAATTGCTAATCCAGTTGCTGATAACAGCACAAGAGAGGGGAGAGCTGCCAATAGAAGAGTTGAGATTGAAATAATCTTCAGATAAGAATAGTCTGGTTTAAAATAATAGGGGCTGGCAAAGATTTTTGCTGGCCTCTTTTCGTTTTACGTTGTAGCTAGGTTTGAAAGAGTGTGCTAAATAATCTGGCTAGTGTTTTTTAATATGAACGTATGTTCATATATTTGATAAACAAACCTATCCTAATGGAAGAGCAACTTGATCATGATAGAGTTGAGAAAATTGCTTTTGTTTTAAAAACAATTGCTCATCCCATGCGTGTCGGCATTATAGATTTGCTGAACGAGCATGAGAAAATGTCTGTAAATGACATTACGGCCTATTTAGGCTTGGAGCAGTCCTTAACTTCCCACCACTTGGCCAATATGAAAATGAAAGGCATCCTCGGTAGTAAGAGAGAGGGGAAGAATATTTTCTATTTCCTAAGAATGAAAGAGGTGGTAGATCTAGTGAAGGTTCTAGAAGGCGTAGATGTAATAGTGTTTTAAATTTCTCTTCTTAGTCGTAACAAATAAGTCCGCTCGGTACTTTTATAGTTATGGCATTTAAATCAACTAATCCGTTTAATAATAAAGTCGAAGCAGAATTCGATGAACATTCCGAAAACTATGTGCAATCGGCAGTAGAAAGAGCTGATGGCGCTTTTCATACATGGTCTAAAGAGTCATTTTCCTATCGGTCTAAGCTTTTTAAATCATTAGCTAAATACCTTAAAGACAATAAAGAACACCTAGCAAGTCTTATGACTTTGGAAATGGGGAAGATAGCCTCAGAGGGAGTTTCTGAAGTAGAAAAGTGTGAATGGGTATGCGAGTATTATGCAGATAATGCTGAAAAATTTCTAAAGGACGAACTTTTGGAAAGCGATGCTAGTAAGGCTTTTATTAGCTATGAACCGTTAGGATGTATTCTGGCTGTTATGCCTTGGAATTTTCCTCTATGGCAAGTTTTTAGATTTGCAGCACCTACTCTAATGGCTGGAAATACAGGTGTTTTGAAGCATGCATCTAATGTACCTCAATGCTCACAAGCTATTGAAAAGGCGTTTATCGAATCTGGTTTTCCTGTAGGGGTCTTTCAAAGTTTATTGATAGGCTCTGATAAGGTAGAAGCACTAATAGATGATGATAGAATTAAGGCGATAACCCTCACAGGGAGTGAAATCGCTGGTTCAAAAGTTGCCGAATCTGCTGGCCGCAATATCAAAATCTCAGTATTAGAATTAGGTGGGAGCGATCCATTCATTGTGTTGTCAGAGGCGGACTTAGAAAAGACGGCTCGCACGGCTGCAAAAGCACGAATGATTAATTGTGGTCAGAGCTGTATAGCCGCAAAGCGCTTTATTGTGGTTGAAAGAATTTATGAAGAATTCTTGGCCAAATTTGTGGCGTATATGAAAACCTATCAACCAGCAGATCCAAGCCTAAAAACTACCAATTGCGGTCCTATGGCTTCTAAAAAGTTTGCCGATGATTTGCTGAAGCAAGTAGAAGAATCTGTAGAAAATGGAGCTGAAGTTGTATTGGGTGGTCAAAGGGTAGAGGGTGAAGGAGCATTCTTTCAGCCGACTATTTTAGCCAATGTTCAGCCAGGTCAGCCTGCTTATGAAGAAGAGATGTTTGGTCCTGTAGCTTCTGTTATCAAAGTTAAGGATATGGAAGAGGCTATTAAGGTCGCGAACGATTCTCGCTTTGGTCTCGGAGGTTCGGTTTGGTCTGAAGATAAGGACCAAGCATTAGAGGTCGCTAGAAAAGTAGAAACAGGCGCTATGTTTATCAACTCAATGGTGGCGTCTGACCCGAGATTACCTTTCGGTGGTATTAAAAAATCTGGCTACGGCAGAGAGTTGTCACATTTAGGAATTCGAGAATTTGTCAATAAAAAGACGATCGTAATTGACTAAATGTAGCCCATAAGTTTATACGTAGCCAAGCCAACCCATTCTTTAAAAAGTATTTCCCATTTATCTATGGCGTTGGCTCTTGGTATTATTACATCATCAAAATTGAGAGTTGGTCTATCTGTCAAATAGCCAGCAGGAAAAGTGTCAAAGGTTATGCCTTCTTTCTCAAGGCATAACCTAGATCGCTTCATGTGGAAGGCTGAAGTAACTAGTAGATATTTCTGACCTGCAAAGTCTCTCCTTAATATCTCTGCTGTCTTTACTGCATTTTCATGAGTGTTGACTGCATCTGGCTCTACTGTTATTACTGTGTCTGGAACTCCTGCCAGCATTAAGAACGACTTCAGTCTGTCTGCTGCTCTGCTGTTTTCTACTTGTTCAAAACCCAGTCCACCACTTACTAAAATGTGTTTTACTTTTCCTTCTTTGTAGAGCTGGAGTGTGTGGGTAATTCTATCGGCTCCATTATTAAAATACACCCTATCTCTTGGGGTTTTACTGCCTTTAGTTACTCCAGAAAAAACAATCGCAACATCGTAATTTCCGATTTCCGAGAACGGGACTGGCTCATATTCCCACCAAAGCATTACCCTATTCGCAATGTATTGATTAGAAAAAAGTGTGAGAAGGCCGAGGGCTAGCCAAAAGCAACGCTTCCTCCATTTCTTATTCTTCCATAGAACAGAGACCAGAAATAGACCAATAATCCAAGTTAAAGGTCGAACGAAAAAAGCGAGTATTTTAGAGAGGATGAAAAACATAGCTATTCCTAAAGCGAAAATAATCTCAAATATTTTATAAACCTTATCTTTTGATAATCAGGTAGATGTGTTTGTGTTGCGATGTGTTTTCGAAATAATTTTTCATCGCCTGTAATGACTGTTGTATCATCTCGTCTATAGAACTGAATGGAGTTGCAAGAATTTAAAACTAAGGTTTTACCACTAAAGGATAGACTTTTCAGAATAGCAGTGCATTTGCTAAAGTCTGCCGAAGAAGCTGAAGATGCGCTTCAAGATGTAATGGTAAGGCTCTGGGATAAACGAGGGCAGCTTAAAGAATACAGAAGTGTAGAAGCTTTTGCGGTGACAGTCACCAAGAACAGGTGTTTCGATAAACTCAAAAGTAAAAAGCACAAATATCATCTCGATGTACAAGAGCTTGAAGTCGATTCGGGTTTTGAAAGTCCATACAAGAGACTTGAGCTGAGTGAGAGTATGCAGGTGATGATTAGGTCTTTTCAGGAATTGCCTGAACAGCAAAGACTGCTAATTACACTGAGAGATTTAGAAGGCTATAGTTACGAGGAAATAGCAGAGCAGACCGGCCTTCAGGTCAATAATATTAGAGTTGGGCTTTCTAGGGCAAGAAAAGCAGCTAGAGAGGCCTATTTAAAAGTAGCAGATTATGAACAGCAATAAAGACATAGAAATTCTGATCGAAAAGTATTTCAACGGGGAGACTTCTCTGGAAGAGGAAAAGCAACTCCAAGTTTTCTTTCAAGGAGAAGATATTCCCGCTGAATTGAAGTCTTATCAAGATCAGTTTCTTATGAGTGAAACGCTGAAGAAAGTTAGTTCTAATAACTTTTCTGATGACGACCTCTTTGCAAAGCTTGATGCTCGAGAAGAACAATCTAGGGTGGTAGTGATGGAGCCTAAGCGTTCTACTGTACTCACTTGGACATACCGTGTAGCGGCTGCCGTAGCATTAATAATGGTGGGGTTTTGGGTAGGAGGTCGGTTTTCTACCAATGAAGAAGTTAAGCTAATGCAGCAGGAGTTGGCAACACTAAAAAGTCAGTTGCAGAGTAGTTCTGCTAGTGGAAGGCTGCAAGCTGTGAGTAATGTTTCTGGAGTAAAGAAGTCTAATAAAGAAATGATTCTGACACTGGAAGCTGTAATGAAAAACGATCCGAACATGCATGTGCGTACCAAAGCGGTAGAGGCACTGGTTAAGACGGGTAGTAAACAAGAAGTACTTGAGCTGCTCAGTGGAGCCTTGCTTGAGGAATCTGAACCAGCAGTTCAAATAGCAATCATCGATGCGCTGATTGGGTTGGACGAAAGCTCGGCTATTCAATCGCTAGAAAAACTAACTGAAGAGGAGGGTGTGCTCAAAGAAGTTAAGGATGAAGCCTATCTAGGCATCTTCAAACTAAAAGAAATGTAATTAATAATTAAAAAATAAGGACGGTCCAAAAGTTTAAAACTCATCCCGAAACTCGGGGCAAAAAAGTAAAACAATGAAAATGAATAGATTGAACAAAGTAATGATGGTAATGACTTTAGTAGCCATCAGTTTAATGAGCGCTCAAGCTCAAGATTATAAGTTGGCGGTTTCAAACCCATCGGGTAAGACACTCCATGTAAAAGAGGTCAATAATGTAAGGGTAGAGGCTTACGATGGTAACGAGATTCAGATAGAAACTAGTAACAAAGGTGGGCGACCAGAAAGAGCTGAGGGCCTAAAGCCTCTAAGTGCTCGAGGAGAAGATAATACAGGTATTGGTTTGAATGTAACTTCTGAAGGTAGTAGTGTGACCATATTTCAGGCAGCTCGCAGAGAAGATGGTATGTTCAAAATTAAAGTGCCTAAGGGAATGAAGGTACAGATTGAGCATACAGGGCAATATGAAGGCGAAAAGATTGAGGTATACGGTGTTTCATCTGAGCTAGAGATTTCAGGTAGATATAACGATGTATACATGGAAGAGGTAACTGGCCCTGCATTGGTTAATACGGTTTATGGTACCATTGTGGCTAAATTTTCTTCTCTCAGCCAAGTTGGTCCAACTTCACTCGTTTCGGTTTATGACGATGTGGATGTAACCCTACCGGCTAATACAAAGGCTAACATTGTGGTAAAAACCCCTTACGGTGAGGCCTATTCGGATATGGATATAGAGTTCTCCAAAAATGGAGATATGAAGAAGATTAGCTCTACTATTCAAGGAACTCTCAATGGGGGCGGTGTTGATTTAGAGATTAAAGCCTCTTACGACAACGTCTATCTCAGAAAGAAATAAATCTAGAATCCCCAGTGTTAGGTCAGCGCTGGGGATTTTTCATCTTAACTCAAATATCATGAAAAACATCACCACACTTTTACTTCTTTTTCTGTGCGCTAGCCTTTCTTTAGCACAGCAAGTCGAAAAGAATTATCCATTAGCCAATACGGAAAAGCTCTCGCTAAAATTCGAATATCCTGAATTGGTAAAGGTGAGTACTTGGGATAAGCAAGAAGTGCAAATAGTAGCCAAAGTGTTAATCAATGGGCAAGATGGGTCAGAAGATTTTGTGCTGTCTCCTACAAGGAATTCAGGTCAGCTGACAATTTCATCAGAACTGAAAAATCTTGATAGCTATAAACAAAACTATGTTTCAGTTCAAAGTGATTCTGATGAAAATGAGTCGATTATAGTTAGCAGGGATGGATCTACCTATAAGATAGGAAAGGGTTCTAAAACCTATTACAATGGAACTGAGATTGAGGTTTTATTAGAGGTGTTTCTTCCTGAAAATGCCCTCGTAGAAATTGATGCTAAATACGGAATGGTAGAGGTGTTGTCTGCTCCCAAGCAACTGAATGTTTATGCAAAATATGGCGGAGCTGATATCATGATTAAAGAATCGGCATTGAAGAATTTGTATGCTTCAACCAGTTGGGGTCAGATATTCTCCAACCTTTCTTCTAAGGTGTCTGTAGCTGGAGATGATATGCTGGGTAAAAGCTTGGTAGCTGAAATAGATAATGGCAGTGGGGTGAACTCAGTAAAGGTGCAGTCGGAATATGGTAATGTTTTCCTTAGAAAGAACTGATATGAAGACTATTCTAACTGCGTTATTCGTGATGGCTTGTTCTTTTGTGCAGGCTCAAAGCGAGTTATTTGAGAAGAAAGTGAGCTTTAACAATCAGCGTGTAGATATTGATGCTGAATTGGTAGATAAGATTACCATCAGTAATTGGGCTGAAAAGCAAGTGGGGGTAGTGGTAAAATACTCCATCAACGATGGTGATTTGAATGATCTGCTGCAAGTCTCTCTCGATGAGGGTTCAAATCGCATTCGTCTAAAAGTAGAGTTGGACGACAAAAAGTTAGAAGACGGTGGTTACTACAGTTGCGATGATGAAAAAGCCATGAGTTGGGGCAGAAATGGGAAGCAAAATAGAATTTGCTTGGATGTTGTAGTGGAAGTGAAGCTTCCTGCCGATGCTGAATTAGATGTAGAATCTGTAATTGGTGATTTATTCATTGCAGGCACTTACAAAGAGCTATATGCCAAAACTGTCACTGGTGATATAGAGCTAGAATGGCCCGAGAGTCAGGGTGCAGAGGTGGAAATAAAAACCGTAAATGGCGGTATTTATACTAATCACAACTTTCAGATGAAGGAAGATAGAGGCTTGCCTTTAATCAGCTCACATGAAGTAAAAGGCAACTTAGGCAAGGGTGGGAAGTATGTGTCGCTAGAGACAGTAACTTCAGATATTTATTTTAAGAAGAACTAGGTGAAGAAGTGTTAAGCAAGTTTAACCAGTGCTAAAGTTGCTAGGCAATGCAACATTTCGGCCTTAGGCATCATCTATATATTAAACAACTGTAAGTCAGTAACCATTCTGAGCAAGTTGAGTCTAAAGAATAAAGTGTAGTTAGAATGTTTTTCCAACCAATATATTATCCCGAAGCGATGAGCAGCCAAGACAAAGTCACCATTAGCGGTGTGGTTTTTCATGTGGAAGACACCTGCCGAAGTATGTTAAATGATTACCTCAAATCATTCCAACAAAAACAAAAGGATGCTTGGTGCGAAGAGCGATTGGCTGAATTATTATTAGAGGAATTAAATGAAGTTGGAAAACAGATCGTTACAGAAGAACAAGTTCATCACTTGATACAAAAGACAAAACACTTACAAATGCCTGATTAGTTTTTGGTTTGAGATAAATTTAGCATAAAAGTGTTTTCTATCCGGAAGCCCTAAGTCAATTAGGGCTTCTTTTTTATAAGGGCTTCTGAAAATCTGACAGGATCCTGTCGATTGTCCCAAAAGGTAAGAAGAACTATTTCTGAATTTCCAATATGGTAAAAGAGCCGAATATGCTTGTGGATTAATATAGATCTAAAGTCACGATTAAGGTGTTTTTTCCCAATCTCAGGCCTTTTGGCCAGAGAACTGATTCTTGCATCTACCAGCTGTAAAAAATGGTCGGCTACATGGTTTCCCCAAACGTCAATTAAAAATTCATAAACTTGGTTGAGAGATTTTTTCGCAGTGTATGTCCATTTGACTTTCATTGCGTTTCTCTCTACTTAATAACACTTTTAGCGGATGTGTACTCTTCTAAAGGTTCTTCTGCCATAGCTTGTTCTATAATTCTCAGTATAGGTTCTGGGATATCGGAAGGGGTTGATAATAAATATTCGATTGCATCAAGTGTAGGCTCGTCTATATCAGAGCTTACTTTTCTGATTATCTCCAATTTTCTTTCGTCTGTTGACATAATCTTAATTTAATCAAAAAGCTTATCAGTTCATCATCTCCTTCATTTTTTCAGCTAGCTGAAAAACAGCCATGGCATACATTGGGCTATGATTATAGCGTGTGATGACATAAAAATTATCGAAACCGTACCAGTGTTCTTTTCCTTCTTCCATATCCAGGATTACCAGGGTTGCAGGAGTGTTGCCAGATGCCTCAATGCCGGGTTGAATACCCAGTGCTGTATAATCAGAAAGCTTGTTTTTAGGCTTCAGAGATTGCTTATTCAAGTTGGTTACTTTTCTGCTGAAGGTTGCTGTGGCTGCAACGGGTTCGCCTTTCTTCCAACGGTGAACTTTTAAGTAATTGGCAACACTTGCAATAGCATCAGTAGGGTCATTGATGAGGTCTGCAGTTCCGCCTTCATCGAAGCTTTTGGCGTAGGCTAAGTAGCTGCTCGGCATAAACTGAGAGTAACCCATGGCTCCAGCATAAGAACCTTTGATCTCTTTTGGGTCTAGTTTTTCCTTAGAAGTGAGTTCTAGGTATTTCGCGAGTTCTGACCGGAAGAATTTACCTCTTTTAGGATAGCCAAACCCAAGCGTATAAAGTGCATCCAGTACTTTGTAGTTTCCCTTAATTCGTCCAAAGTAAGTCTCAACCCCAATAATGCCCATAATGATTTCTTCATTCACACCAGTTTCTTGTGCAACCTTAGCTACTGTTTCCTTGTGTTCCTTCCAAAACTCAACCCCGGCCTGAGCTCTCTCTTCGGTTATAAATATTTTGCGGTAACGCTCCCAGGTCATTGTGCCTTCCGCAGGCTTGCTAATTTTATCAATGATGTCTTGCTGAAATTCAGCAGCATCTAAGATGTCTTTTACTTCACTCTCACTTATGTTGTTCTTTTTGGCATAATCAGAAATGAAGTCATTAACCTCAGATTGGTTTACCTGTGCTTGTAGATTGAGACTGCCAATAAATAGTAGGAGAGCGAGTAGTTTTTTCATGCTTAGAGAATTTGTTCGAAATATAGTGAAGCCAACGAATGCCCGAAATACATGTTTCTTAAATGGTGACATTCTCTTTAGGTTCCTTAACTTTCAATATGTTTTCAGACAAAGATATTGCCAGATTTAGAGCAGAAACCGATGGAGTTCAGAAAGTCATTCACTTCAATAATGCTGGGGCTTCATTGCCTTCCAATATTGTGAGAGATACAGTCATCGATTTTCTGAAAGAAGAGGCTACAATTGGTGGATATGAGATTCAAATGAAGCGGGCTGATGAACTAGATTCTACCTATGATTCTGTAGCTAGGTTGATTAATGCTCAAAGTAAGGAAATAGCCATTGTCGAAAATGCTACAGCTGCATGGAATGCCGCTTTTCAGGCCATCGATTGGCAAGAAGGCGATGAAATTATCTGCAATAGACCCGATTACGCTAGTAATTACTTGGCTTACTTACATCATCCTAAGAAACCAATCATTAAGGTGATTCCTAATAATGAGAATGGAGATGAAGATTTGGAGGCTTTTGAAAAGCTCTTTTCTGCTAAAACAAAGTTGGTTTCCATCACTCATATGCCTACCAACTCTGGCCATTTAGCTCCAGCAGAGCAGATTGGTGAAATCTGTAAGTCGAAAGGAGTGCTCTATCTGCTAGATGCCTGTCAAACTGTAGGGCAATATCCAATTGATGTAGAGAAGATTCAATGCGATATGCTTTCTGCAACGGGCCGTAAATACCTTCGTGCGCCTAGGGGGACAGGGTTCTTATATGTTCGTGAGTCGGTTTTGCCGAAACTTACTCCTTACACTGTCGATTTACATTCAGCCACTTGGACAGGTGAACAGACTTATGAAATAAGAGAAGATGCACGCAAGTTCGAAAACTGGGAGGGCAATAGAGCTAATCAATTAGGGTTGAAAGTCGCAGCGGATTATGCCTATGAGGCAGGTCTGGAGAATATCTGGCAGCGAGTTCAGGTATTGGCCACTCAATTGAGAGATGGGCTTCGTAAAATGGAACATATTCATCTTCAAGATCAGGGTATAGAACTTGGTGGTATTATCTCTTTCACCGTAGATGGCATGGCAGCACCTGACGTAATGTTTTGGTTGTTAGATAGAGGTATTAACCTTAGTTGGAATGGAGTGCCAAACACTTACTTGGATATGACTGCCAAAGGTCTGAAAGAAATAGTCCGCGCCTGCGTACATTATTATAATACTGAGGAGGAAGTATCTCTATTCCTTAAAGCCATTGAAGAGTTAGGAAGTTGATTCTTAGTTTTCATATTTGTCAACTTTTAAAAGTGACAAATATTCAAGTCAATAGGTTATGAAAAATTAATCATGCTCATCAATTGAAATGTAAAATCTGCTTTTCAATTTATTTTAAATCACTAGTAATCAATTAATTGAATATTAACTCTGTGTGAAAGGAGTTACTGTTTTATTAAAGAATCTTAAGTCGATTTTCTCAAAAAAATCTCTTCCTAATTTTACATATATGAACATTTAGAGAGAAGGCCTTTCTAAATACTTGAGTTCATAAAGTAAGCCTTAAACAGCTTGGCTGGTGTAGTACCGGGGTTTTTAAGAGAATGAGGAATTTGACCATTAAAATAAAGTGTATCTCCCTTCTTCAGATGAACTTTTTCATCGAGAAGACCATAGATAATTTCTCCTTCGAGCAAATACACCAATTCGTACGAGTCATTAGCCAATGGCTTTCTGAAAATACCTGGCAATACTGTTACAGTAACCACCTTAACAGGTTGGCTGTGAATAATTTGAGACATCAGGTTTTCGTAAATGAGACCTTTAGAGTCGTATCTAGATTCTCTTTCACCTTCACCTTTTCGAATCAGAGTAAATGATGCTTCAGGCTCTTCATCCACCGGTTTTACAATTTCAGACAAAGGCTCTTCTAGCGCCTCTGAAATTTTGTAAAGAACAGGCAAAGAAGGCATGGTACGGAAGTTTTCGATTTTCGAAAGTAGCCCTGGCGTTATGCCGCTTTTCTGGGCTACATCAGCAAGGCTTAGCCCTTTCTCTTTACGCACGTTTCGAAGCTTTTTGCCAATGGCACTCAGGATGTCAGATTTCATGTAACGCTCAGGTTGGATTTTTTAAATGTAAGCAAAGGCATGGATTACATGCCGATTATCAGTGTAAAGAATGATTAAAGATACTGTGAAGATGGTGGTGTTCGATATGGCAGGCACTACGATAGATGAAGGAAAAACTGTTTATAAATGCGTAAGGGACGCCTTGTCCGAATATGGGTTTGAGTTTACTCTGGAAGATGTAATGTCTCGAATTGGAGGCATGAATAAGAAGGAGGGAATTGCCCTGCTCATGAAATCTGAAGATGAAAATATCACAGATGAAGCCATTGAAGTTGTTTTTAACTCCTTTATCGGAAATGTTGAAGATGCTTATAAGGCCGCTGACGACTTAACAGAAATAGAAGGTACCACAGAGTTTTTTGAGTTCTTAAAGGCCAATAACATCAAGGTGGTTTTGGATACTGGCTATTTCAGAACTACGGCAGATATACTCATCGATAAGATGGGGTGGGCGAAAAACCAACTCATAGACTTTTCTGTAACCTCAGACGAGGTGGAGTCTGGAAGACCAGCACCCTTTATGATTGAAAAGGCTAAAGCTCACTTTCAAATAGCAGAGTCTTCTCAGGTGGCGAAAGTAGGCGACACTGCTTCTGATATAGCTGAAGGAAAGAATGCCGGATGCTTGGTGATTGTTGGGGTAAGCTCAGACATGTATAGCAAAGCTGACCTGATAGATATGGGCGCTTCTCATGCGGTAGATTCACTTAAGGAGCTGAAAGAAATTTTTGAAACTGAGTGATATGAGTCCGAAGGCATACTTACAGAGGGCAGATCATAAAGTAGTAGCCATTGTTGGGGCGCTTGCCGCATTTGGTACTTACTCCTGCATGTATGCTTTTAGAAAACCATTTACAGCGGCCACTTTCGGTGAAATGGAATGGCTCGGAATCGATTATAAAATCTGGCTCATTTTTGCCCAAACCATAGGATATACCTTATCTAAATTCTACGGAATTAAGTTCATTGCCGAGCGAGGACAAAAGGGTAGAGCTAAAGCTACTTTAGTTCTAATTGCTATAAGCTGGTTGGCTTTGCTGTTTTTTCCGTTGGTGCCAAAGCCCGCCAATATTCTTATGCTTCTTATCAATGGCTTCCCACTAGGTATGGTTTGGGGGCTTGTATTCAGTTATCTAGAAGGTAGAAGAGCCACGGAGTTTATGGGCGCTTTTTTAGGAGTTAGCTTCATTTTTTCTTCTGGCTTAGTGAAAACTGTTGGAGCTGGTCTTATGGTAGACTTTGGTGTTTCGGCTTGGTGGATGCCCTTTCTAACAGGTTTAGTCTTTGTGCTGCCATTGCTTTTGTTCGTCTGGATACTGGATCAAATACCTGCTCCGTGTACCAAGGATATAGCTAGAAAGAATAAGCGAGACACTATGTCTAAGGCAGAGCGATCAGGCTTTTTTAAGCAATACGCCAGTGGCATTTTGCTACTGGTTATTGCCTATGTTTTTCTGACCCTTCTACGAGATGTTCGAGACAACTTCGTAGCCAATATTTGGGTAGAGCAAGGGTATGGTGAGCAGCCAGGAATTTTCACTCAAACAGAGGTGCCGATTTCACTAGCGGTATTGGTAATTATTTGTCTGCTAGTACTTATAAAGGATAATCTTAAAGCATTCATGATCAATCACTTGCTGATTGGTCTAGGGTTCATAATCATTTTTACTAGTTCATATATTTTCTCAATGTCACAGATCGGAGCCCTGCCTTGGATGGTCTTGGTGGGCTTCGGTTTGTACTTAGCTTACGTGCCATTCAACTGCGTCATTTTCGATCGATTTATGGCAGTTTTTAAGAGCAAGGGCAATGCAGGTTATCTGATGTACCTGGCCGATAGCTTTGGCTATTTGGGCAGCATGGGCTTTCTCTTTTACAAAGAGCTAGCAGGCTTCGGAGAAATGTCTTGGACTCAGTTTTTTCAAAATTCATTACTGGTGGTTTCTGTGTTTGGAGTGATTATCACTGCGGGTTCGGCCATTTATTTTAAAAGAAAATATCAACGCCAATCGACTGTAGCAGGTCAATTGGTTTTGAACTGAATACTATGAGTAAGAAAGCAATTGTTGTAGGTGCCGGAATTGTAGGTCTGGCTTGCGCTAGAAAATTAGCCTTGCAAGGCTATAGTATAGAAGTGATAGAGCGAAGCGAAAAAGCTCAGGGCGCATCAGTTAGAAATTTCGGAATGGTTTGGCCTGTAGGTCAACCAAAAGGGGAGAAATATCAAAGAGCGATCAACTCAAGAGCTATTTGGAAAGAAGTTGCCGAAAAGGCCAATATCTGGCATGGCGAAGTTGGTAGTCTGCACATGGCGTATTTGCCAGAAGAGTTGGCAGTAATAGAAGAGTTTGCTTCTGAGAAAAGTCAATATAGTGTACTTAAGCCTTCTCAAATAACTTCAGAAGCTGTGGTACAGAAAGGCCTAAAAGCAGCACTATGGAGTAATGAAGAACTGATTGTTGATCCGAGAGAAGCCATCGCTAAAATTCCAGCATACCTGCAAGAGCAATTGGGTGTTCAGTTTCACTGGAATACCACCGCGGTAGAGGTGAATCATCCATCAGTTAAAACATCGAAAGACCAATTACTTCAGGCCGATTTGATTTTGGTATGTAGTGGTGCGGACTTTGAAACGCTGTACCCCGAGCTTTTCGGGCAGCAAGACATCAACAAATGCAAGCTGCAAATGATGCGTTTGATTAGTCAACCCAACGAATGGAAAATAGGTCCTGCCTTATGTGGAGGCTTAACTCTGGTTCACTATGAAGCCTTTAAGCAAACACCTTCGCATGGAGCGCTAAAGGCATATTATGAAGAAAATCACCCTGAATACCTCAAATGGGGACTAAATGTAATGGTTTCGCAGAATGGAAGTGGGGAGCTAACCATTGGAGATTCACATGAGTATGGTAAGGACTTGAGTCCTTTCAATCAAGAGTTTATAGACCAAATGATTCTGGATTACTTGGCCACTTTTGCTGATTTCAAGGATTGGTCAATCTCTTCTAGATGGCACGGAATATACCCTAAAATGATGAATGGAGCCACTGAATTGGTGCTTCAACCTCAAGAGGGAGTAATGATAGTTAACGGTCTCGGTGGGGCAGGAATGACCATGTCATTTGGCTTGGCTGAGGAAATCCTCAATGAATTGTAAACAAAGACTCAACTCAAAAAAAGAAGGCCTATGTAATAAGGATCGATACTCAAAAAAGAAGTGCCTGTAGGCACTCCAAAATTCGCTCTTACTGTCTGAATCATCTTGGCGGAAGCTTCAGACAGGATCAAACTAAAATTTACTAAAGCAACCTTTTAAGACAACTTTAATAAACAATCTAATCTATGAAAAATTGTGCGAACAAGCCTTCTCGCATGTCGGTTTGGCTTACAGCTCTAGCAATAATAATGGGTGTTTTTATGCATCCAGAGGCAAAGGCCGGTGCACTCACCGAGTCTTTAGATAAGACAATTACGGGTACTGTTGTAGATGCAGCTACCAACGAGCCTTTACCTTTTGTAACGGTTAAAGTAAAAGGAACAACCTTAGGTATGGTTACAGATGCCGATGGCCGTTTCAACTTAAGTATTCCAGACAATTCCGATGTATTAGTTTTCTCATTTGTGGGTTATGTAACCCTAGAAGAGACCATAGGAAACCGTTCTGTAATTAATGTAAGCCTTTCTGAAAACGTTACTTCTCTTCAAGAAGTGGTGGTAACTGCACTGGGTGTAGAAAGAGAGTCTAAGGCTTTGGGTTACTCTGTTCAAGAAGTTCAGGGCGAAGAATTGACCGAAGCAAGAGAAACCAATGTGGTAGATGCATTGAGTGGTAAAATTGCTGGTGTTCAAATCACTGGTTCTGGTTCTGGCGTTGGAGGATCATCCAGAGTAATCATTCGTGGTGAATCTTCTCTAAACGTAAATGCTAACCAACCGCTGTTTGTGGTAGACGGAATTCCTATCAGTAACAATGTAAATGGTTCATCGGGAAGCGGAAACTTAGAAGTAGATTACGGTAACGCTGCTGGTGAAATCAATCCTGATGACATTGCTTCGGTTTCTGTACTTAAAGGCCCTGCAGCTGCAGCACTTTATGGTTCAAGAGCTGCCAATGGAGCCATCTTAATTACCACTAAATCTGGTAAAGGGAAAAGAGGTTTGGGTATCACCTTCAACTCAAATGTTAGCTTTGAAAATCCTTTGAGATTACCTGAGTGGCAAGATGTTTATGGCCAAGGAAACAACGGTCAGTTTGCATTCGTAGACGGTTCAGGTTCAGGTATTGCCGATGGTGTTGACGAAAGCTGGGGCCCTAGAATGGATGGTCAGTTAATTCCTCAGTTCGACTCTCCTAGAGATGCTGAAGGCTTTAGAGGAGGAGATTTAAACGCACCTGCAGGTAGCACTATTACTCCAACTCCTTGGGTAGCAAATCCTGATAACATCAATGACTTTTTCGAAACAGGTGTTACGCTTACCAACAACATCAGTGTAAGTGCTAATAATGACTTCGGAAACGTACGTTTCTCTTATACCAATCTAGATCAAAAAGGTATGGTGCCAAATACCGACCTTAAGAGAAATACAGTTTCACTTAAAACCGATATGAACCTTACAGATAAGCTGAAGGTAAGCGCATCAGCTAACTACGTGAACACACAAAGTGATAACAGACCAGCAATTAGCTACGGTACTGAAAGTTTGATGTATCTGTGGATTTGGTATGGTAGACAAATCAATACCAACAACCTGAGAAACTATTGGATGCCAGGCTTGGAAGGTGTACAGCAGTTTAACTACAACTACAATTATCACGATAACCCGTATTTCACTACTTACGAAAACACAAACGGACAGAATAAGAATAGAATATTCGGTACTGTTTCAGCTAGCTATCAGTTTACTGATGAGTTGAGCCTAATGGTGAGAACAGGTATTGATTTTTACAACGAGCTTCGCGATAGAAAAAGAGCATTCAGTACACAGCGTTTCCCATTGGGAATGTATAGAGAAGACAAGCTATTCTTCTACGAACAAAACTCAGATGTACTTCTAACCTACAACAAGGAGGTGAATGAAGACTTCTCTTTTACAGTATCAGTAGGTGGAAACAGAATGAGCCAAACAAACAACTACAACCAAACGGTGGCTCCTCAGTTATTGATTCCTGGTATCTATAATTTCTCAAACTCTGCTGTAAATCTCCAGGTAAATCAGTACGACCAAGAAAAGAAGATTAACTCGATCTACGGTTACGGACAATTCGCTTATAAGAACATGTTGTTCTTAGATATTACTGGTAGAAACGACTGGTCTTCTACGCTTCCTGTAGAAAACAATAGTTACTTCTATCCGTCTATCACTGCGAGTGCTGTATTGAGCGATATGTTCATTTTACCTTCTGTTATTTCATTTGCAAAGGTGAGAGCCGCTTATGCTGAAGTGGGTAATGATACAAACCCTTACAGCCTTACTAATGTGTACAATTCAAGTACAGCTTGGGGTGGTGTTCAAGCGAAATCTGAATCTTCTACCTTGGCCAATGCCGAGCTTAAGCCAGAAAGAACAAGCTCTTATGAAATTGGAGCAGACCTTAGAATGTTTGGTGGCCGTTTTGGAGTAGATTTCACTTACTACGACAATAGAACGAGAGATCAGATTATTCCGATCACTTTAGATATTGCTACAGGTTATGCTAGCAGAATTATCAATGCTGGTGAAATTCAGAATAATGGTATTGAGCTAATGGCTTATGGTACTCCTGTGCAGAAGGTCAATGGTGTTACTTGGGATGCGTCAGTAAACTTTACTAGAAACAGATCTAAAGTAATTGAGCTAGACGAAAATGTTGATGCTTACACGTTGACCGAAAGAAACGGAGCCTTTGTACAGGCCAGAGAAGGCGAAAGAATGGGCGATATCTACGGTGTAGGCTTCGCTAGAGTAGAAGATCCGAACAGCGAATACTTTGGACAGATAATTCACTCTGCAGAAGGTACTCCTTTAAGAGACCCTGAATTGAAGAAGCAAGGTAACTACAACCCAGATTGGATGATGGGTATCCAGAATACATTGTCTTACAAAAACTTCTCTTTCGGTTTCTTATTCGATATCAGACATGGCGGTATTGTAGTTTCTAGAACCAAAACCATTGGTAGTACCTCAGGTCAGTTAAAAGAAACTCTTTACGGACGTGAAAACGGATATGACCTAACGCAAGAAGAGAACGGAATTGTTTCTCCGGGTGTAGTTGAAAATCCTGATGGTTCTTATTCTCCAAATACCACAAAGGTGAGCTCTAGAAACTGGCACAACAGATATTATGAGCGTAACAACGTAGAGGCGGCTAAGTACGATGCTTCTTATGTAAAGTTGAGAGAAGTGAGAATTGGTTACACCATGCCTTCTAGCTGGTTTGCTAACTCTTTTGTGCAGTCAATTAAAGTGTCTGTAGTTGGTAGAAACTTAGCCCTTTGGACAGAGAATCCACACTTCGATCCAGATGTGATGGCAATGAGCGGAGGAACACTTCAGCCAGGTATCGAAAACATGGCTTACCCTTCTGCCAGAAGCATTGGCTTCAATCTGAACGTTAAATTTTAATCTCTTTTAATTCAACGAAAATGAAATTATTCAATATAAAAAGAACAGCAGCCACACTAGCTTTAGTAATAGGTGTGTCTGCTTGTGAAGACGGATTCGAAGAATTGAACATGAATCCTAACAGCCCAGAGCAAGTGCCGGCTTCTCTATTACTACCAACAGTATTGAGAAACGGAATCAACGAAAATGCTGGTAAGGCTTGGGGAACAGGAAACGTGGTAATGCAGTACTCTGCTAAAATTCAGTTTACCAATGAAGATAGGTATAACTGGGGGCCAGAGTCTAACCCTTACAACTCTTACTACAACATTATGCGCGATTTGGAGAACATTAAGCGCATTGCTACTGAGTCTGGTAACAATAATTACAGAGGAGTTGCCATGGTTTATCAGTCTTGGTTGTACTCAATCTTAACAGATAGCTATGGTGATGTGCCTTTCAGCGAAGCCACTATGGCCAAAGAAGGTACTAACCTGCCTACATTCGATTCTCAAGAGAGCATCTATCAGAGTATTATTGCTAACCTTTCTGAAGCCAACAACCTATTAGATGTAAATGGTCAAGGAATTGAAGGCGATATTCTTTTCTCTGGTGATATACTTCGTTGGAAGAAGTTTGCCAACTCATTACTGTTGAGAACGCATTTGCGTTTGTCAGATAGAATAGATCCTAGCAGTGCAATGCAGGCTATTGTTTCTAACCCAACTACCTTCCCAATTCTTGAGAGCAATGATGATAACGTGGCATTGCAATACTTGGCCGATTTGCCAAACCAGCAGCCGCTTTATACTACCAGATCTGGTTCATTCGATGAGTATAGATTGAGCGAGAAAATGGAAAACACACTGAAGTCTCTTAACGATACAAGGTTGTTTGTATACGCTCAGCCAACTACCGATTCAGGTGCTGGTTTAGTAGGAGATTGGGACGATTATGAAGGAGTGCCTAACGGCTTGGCCGATGAAGAGGCGCTTCAATATTCTCCTAGTGGAGACCCTGCTAAGGGTGGTTCAAACTTCATCTCTAGATTAGGTTTAATGTTCTCTTGTTCTGCTTGTAACCCTTTGGCTTCGCCAATTGCCAGACAAGGCTTAATTATGACCTACTCAGAGCTTCAATTCATTTTGGCTGAAGCCAGAGAACGTGGATTTATTTCTACTGGAGATGCTGCCACTTACTACAATAATGGTATTCAGGCTTCTTATGACTATTATGATGAGAGACTTGATGTGGCAGGTTACACAGCCATTAAAGATGCAGTAAATGCAGATGCAGCTTACTTTGCTCAACCAGAGGTTGCTTATACAGGAACTAGTGCAGAAAAGTTGGAGAAAATTGCCACTCAAAAGTGGATTGCCAACTTCTTCAATGGTTTGGAAGGTTGGTTCGACTGGAGAAGAACTGGAATGCCAGAGATTAACCCTGGCCCCGGAGCTGTTCAACCAACAGTACCTGTGAGATTCATTTACCCATCTAGCGTTCAGGCTTTGAACAAGGATAATTACAACGCTGTAATCCAGAGACAAGGCCCAGATAATAATGTCACTAAGGTGTGGTGGGATGTTCAATAAGAACATAGTTGTTAATTAATTCATAAAGAGAACGGTCGTGATACAATGTCACGACCGTTTTAAAAACTCAATCATGAAAACCAGATTACTGATTCTACTTTTAGGTGTTGTGAGCCTAAATGCATGTGCTCAACACAAAACTGAAAACCTATTTATTATCTCTTTAGACGGTTTAAGGTGGCAAGAGCTTTACACTGGTGCCGATGCTCAGCTCATTGAAAACAAAGACTATGTAGACAACACTAAAGAGCTTTCAACGCTTTTTTGGAGGGAAACGCCTACTGAGAGAAGAGAGGTGTTAATGCCATTTTTTTGGAATACTCTAGCTAAGGAGGGGCAACTTTTAGGAAATAGAGAGTTAGGAAGTCTAGTTAACTGCACCAATAACATGTGGTTTTCTTATCCTGGTTACAATGAAATTCTAACTGGTAAAGCAGACGATGCCAGAATAAATTCTAATGCTAAAATCCAAAACCCAAACGAGACTATTTTAGAGTTTGCGAATAAGCAAGAGGGTCTTAAAGGTAAAGTAGCTGCTTTCGGTTCGTGGGATGTTTTTCCTTATATCATCAATGAAGAAAGAAGCGGAGTGCCCGTGAATGCAGGCTTCGAGAAATCTACAGATGAGCCACTTTCTGAGAGAGAGCAATTTCTGAATAAGCTACAAGATGAAATTCCAAGCCCATGGGGAGGAGTGAGATTAGATGCTTTTACTCATCATTTCGCTATGGAATACGTCAAAAAGCACTCACCTAAGCTGGTGTACATTGCCTACGGAGAAACTGACGATTTTGCCCATGATGGCGAATACGATCATTACCTAAAGTCGGCCAAGCAAACCGATCAGTTCATCAAAGAAATTTGGGAGTACATTCAGTCTACTCCTCAGTACAAGGATAAAACTACTTTGCTCATCACAACAGACCATGGTAGAGGAACTGAGCCATTAGATACTTGGAGAAGTCACGGAACCGATATTACCGGGGCTGGTGAAATTTGGATGGCCGCTATAGGGCCAGACACTCCTGCTTTGGGAGTGGTGGAGAAAGGCCAGTATTATCAAAACCAGTTAGCAGCCACCGCAGCAAAATTATTAGGGCTAGAATATAAGATAGAAGGTGGCGGAAAAGCCGTAGAAACCTTCATTAAGTAAGCTTAACAGAGTGTTCATTTCCTGAACCTCAAAAAGGCATTCAATTGAATTAGATTAGGTTTTTCAATATAGGACGGGTGTTCCACTTCAGGTTTAGGGGTGGTTCACACTTTTCAAAACTACTACTATGACCACAACCAGCAGAAGAAAATTCATCAAGCAATCGGCAATTGTAAGTATGGGCTTTGTAGCTCTTTCCCGATGCGCAACAAAGGCGGTAACCGAAGATATTAAAGTTAAACTCATCACCGATCCTAAAGGCTATCTAGATTTACCAGAAGGCTTCTCTTATAAAGTAATTTCTAAGTGGGGCGAAAAGATGGACGATGGTTTAAAAGTGCCTGCCAGACCGGATGGCATGGGAACCTTTGAGGCGGCCAATGGTAAAGTGTTAATAGTTAGGAATCATGAAAACAGCCCTGGCAGAAAAGAGGAGGGAGCTTTTGGTAATGAAAATGAAAATCTAGAAGCATTTGGTGCCGAAAACCTATTCGATGCTGGTAATAATGAATTTCCAGGTTTAGGAGGAACAACCACTTTGGTTTACAATGAAGAAACTGGCGAGGTAGAAAAGCAATACTTAAGCCTGGCCGGAACTTACCGAAACTGTGCTGGTGGTATAACGCCTTGGGGTAGCTGGTTAACTTGTGAAGAAGATGTGACCAAGCCCGAAGGGCCAGTAGAGCAATACCACGGTTATGTTTTCGAGGTGCCAGCTTCCGAAAATATTGCAGTTGCCGAACCTAAGCCAATTAAAGCTATGGGCCGCTTCAATCATGAAGCTGTGGCTGTAGATCCAGAAACGCATTACGTGTATCAAACCGAAGATACTCATGATGGCTTAATTTATCGCTTCATTCCAAATGACAAGAATGATTTACATGCTGGAGGAAAACTTCAGGCCTTAGCCATTAAGGGTCAACCGAGCTTCGATACCAGAAACTGGGAAGGGGTAACCATTAAAGCGAACGAAAAATTCGATGTAGAGTGGATCGACCTTGAGAATGTAGATCCGGAAGAAGATGACCTAAGGTTTAGAGGCTTTGACCAAGGAGCCGCTCGTTTTGCCAGAGGAGAAGGCATGTGGTATGGCAATAACGAAGTCTATTTTGCTTGTACCAATGGTGGTCCAAAAAGGTTTGGGCAAGTATTTAAGTACTCTCCCGAAGAAAATACACTAGAGCTATTTGCTGAGTCGGAAGACAAAACTGTGCTCCACATGTGTGACAACCTGTGTATTGCGCCATGGGGAGATGTAGTGCTAACAGAAGACAACGGAGAGCTCAATCACGTTCGTGGAATCAATCAAAAAGGCGAGCTGTACGACATTGCTTGTAACAGAAGCTCAAAGTCGGAGTTTGCTGGTGTTACGTTCTCACCTTCGGGAAAAACACTTTTTGTAAATATTCAAGAAAATGGAGATACCCTGGCCATTACTGGCCCTTGGGACAAACTTTCATAGCATGAAACATACTTTCAGAAGAAATTTCACAGCCTGTATATGGGCTGTGCTTGGCAGCGCCTTGCTTTTTAGTTGCGGGCAAGAAAGCCAAAAGCATAGTGCAAAGCACGTAATTGTTATAGGTGTAGATGGCATGAGTCCTGATGGAGTCCAAAAAGCAAGCACACCAAATATGGATGAAATGATGGTAAATGGTGCTTCTTCTATGATAGCCAGAGGGGTGTTGCCAACAAGCAGTAGCCCAAATTGGGCCTCTATGATTATGGGGGCGAGCCCAGCCCAGCATGGAATTACTTCGAATGCCTGGCGAGCAGATCAACATATTTTACCAACACAGGTGAATTCTACTGGTGCTTTCTTTCCAACAATTTTCAGAATAGCGAAAGAGCAGAAACCAGAGCTTAAAACTTCAATTATTTACGACTGGGGAGGTTTTGGTAACCTGTTCGATCATGCCGATCCAACTTATCAGAAGCATGTAGAGGGCGAAGTGGCTACTGCCCAACACGCTGTGGAATATTGGGAAAACGATCAGCCTAACTTCATGTTCGTGCATTTAGACCATGTAGATGGAGCTGGGCACGGAAAAGGGCATGGTTCTCCAGCTTATTATCAGTCGGTAGAGAAAGCAGATTCTCTCATAGGCCTCATCAAGCAGGCTGTTGAGAAATCTCCCATGAAGGACGAAACAGTGATTATTATAACCTCAGATCATGGAGGTAAAGGTTTTGGTCATGGAGGTGAGTCGCTAGAAGAAATTCAAATTCCTTGGATTGCCTATGGAAAAGGTGTCAAAGAGAATTATCAGATAAAGGGTACAATTAACACCTTCGATACACCGGCTACAGTTGCCGAACTTTTCGGACTGAAGAAGCCTCAAGCTTGGATTGGCCGACCAGTATTAGAGATTTTTCAGGGTGAAGAAATTGAGCCAGAGTATACGGCTCCTACATCTATGCGAAAGCCAGAAATCAGTCCAAAAGCCGATGCTTGGTCACCGGCCGGAGGCTTGTATGTTGGTGAGCCTGCTGAGGTCAAAATCGCCAACCCGAATGCCAAAGGCGAGGTAAGATATACCACTGATGGATCTACGCCAACTGCTCAATCTCAAATGTTTGGAGTGCCTTTTATGTTGAAAGAAAATACCGTGGTGAGCTCTGCCGTGTTTGCAGAAGGAACTAGGAAAAGCGAAGTAGAAAGAGGCTTTTTTAGGTTTATCGATGCGGAAGTGAATCATGGAATGAAATACCAAGTCTACGAGGTAGATGAAATGGTAAAGCTACCAAACTTCAACGCTCACAAGCCAGTGGCGGAGGGCGTAGCGCTAGAGCCTAGTTTGAGTAGGACAAAACTGACAAGAGAAGAGCATGTAGCGGTTGTTTATCAAGGCTTTATCGCCATTGAGAAAGCTGGAGATTACACCTTCACCGTAGCAAGCGATGATGGCAGTAGACTTTTTATCAATGATCAGTTAGTTGCGGATAATGATGGTGACCACGGGGTGATTGAGAAATTTGGCACAGTGAATTTGCAGCCTGGTAAGCATCAGATCAGAATTGAATGGTTTAATGGTGGCGGAGGCAAATGGCTGGGTGCTTATTATGAAGGTCCAGAAATCAGAAAGCAACTCATACCAGCAAGTGTGTTGTATGTTAGTCAATAGCTCATGCCAATGACCAATGTCCAATGACAAGTGACTATTGTCCAATGACCAAAAAAACACCCTCAATCCCTAAAGGGATGACTAAACGAAGGCGTTGTCACTCACTCTTTAGGGCAGGGGTAAAAACTCAATTTACCAATCATCTAATTCACTAATCACCCAATTCACCATTAAGATGGCAGTAAATCAAGGAGAACAAATAGGCGCTTTAAAGCAAATGACTGAAAGAGAAGGAGTAGATGATGAGCTGCTTCAACGCGATGCAGAGGTGTTCCTCCATCAGACACTTTCCACTCCAGTTTTCAATACTATCAGCAAGGCAGAAGGGGCTTATATCTTTGATGGTAGCGGAAAGAAATACCTCGATTTGCATGGAAATGGTGTGCACACCATCGGATATAATCATCCGAAAGTAGTGCAGGCGCTAAAGCACCAAATGGATATTGGACTTTCTTTCGCACCAAGAAGGTTCACTAATGAGCCAACTGTAGTTTTGGCAGAAAAGTTAACCGAGCTCGCTCCAGACGATCTGTCTCGCGTACTTTTTTGCCCAGGCGGCTCAGAAGCCATTGAAATGGCCGTAATGTTGGCCAAACACCATACTGGCAGGTATAAGACGCTGTCATTCGAAGGGACTTTTCATGGAACTGGCTTTCAAGCAGTTTCAATTGGTGCCGACCCACATTTTAAAGAAGGGCTCGGCCCGATGATGCCTGGAGCCTTGCATCTTCCATTGCCAGATTATTACCGAAACCCATGGAATAGCGATGATCAAATGTTCATCGATGAGATGTATCTCAAGCAATTGGATAAAATGGTTGCTAAAGAGCAGGAGATTGCTGCATTAGTCACAGAGCCAATATTCTACAACAGTACCGTGCCCACAAAGTACTATTGGGAACAGGTTAGAAAGCTTTGCAATGAACTTGGTATTCTGCTCATTTTCGATGAGATCTATACTGCTTTTGGTCGAACGGGGAAAATGTTTGCTTCGGAACACTTTGTAACTCCAGATATACTGGTAATCGGCAAGGGTTTTGGAGGAGGGATAGTGCCTTATGCTGGTATTATTGGTAAGGAAAAACTCAATACACTTCAGCATAAATCCATTGGACATTACACCCATGAAAAGAGTCCTTTCTGCGCAGCCGCTGCTAAAACGGTAATTGAGGTGTTGGAAGAAGACAACTTGGTTGAACGAGCGGCAACCTTGGGCGATTACTTCAAAAATGGCCTTGAGACACTCAAAGAACGTTATGAAATTATAGGAAATGTTACCGGCTTAGGTTTGAATCTGGGTTTGGACTTGGTGAAGAACAGAACCACTAAAGAACGAGCAGTTGAAGAAGCACATCAATTAATGGCCTTTTGTTTCGAGCGTGGTGTGTCATTTAAGCTGATTCAGCAAAACATTCTCAACCTCAAGCCCGCTTTGGTTATTACCCAGCCTGAGATTGATGCGGTACTAAACACCTTAGAAGATGGGTTGCAAAAGATATAGCCTATTACTCATAAGCTTTTTGGTAGCGTTTCTAACTAGCTGTAACTTGGAAGAGGAGCAAAAAGCTAGCTTCAGGCCTTTTACACTTCAATTAGACGAAAAAATATCTGGTGCGGTAGATCGACTAATTCCTTTTGAGGATGGTTTGGGTGTCTCAATCGATTCCCTTTGGCGGTTAAACTTGGCCGATTTTCGAGGAGGGGCGAATATATCTCTTCCAGAATTTACGGAGGAAAAGACTATACGGATTCCCCATCGAATTCTATTGCCAGACCATTCCATTTGGTATCAAACCGAGGTTCAATTGGGTAGAGGAGTGCTTCGAATAAATGCCGATGATGGTGCTCAGCTTTGGTTAAATGGAGAAAGAGTTGCTCCCGAACTGGCCGCTTACTACCCAGTAGCTAAGGCTGGTAATTATACACTTACCATACGAGTTCTAAACAATGCCATGGCAGGTGGATTGCGGTCTGTTGAATTCATTGATCAAGATAAATGGGAGTCGCATAAACTTCTAATGCAGCGAAGAGCGCTTCTTCGCGAAGTTCTTACCAAAGAAGCTTTGTTAACCAATCTGTCCGAGTCTGAAACAAGGCAGATAATGAAGGCAAAGGAGCGGCTGACATTAGCCGAATTGGAGTCTACCATTCAGAAGCTGAAGAGAAAACCAGTTCTATTGGCTGAGCCTATTTTTCAAAAGGGTAGTACAGGTCAATTATATGCTAGATGGGTGAGTATTAGTAACTCAAAAGCCAAACTTATTTATGGAAAGCAGCCAGATGCGTTGTCTAATCAAGTGGAGGTTGAAGGGGAAGAAGGGGTGTTTCTAGTAGCTATTTCAGATTCGCTTAAGTATTACAGAGTTATTCAAGATGGCTTGATTTCTCCCGTCTATATTTTTCCAGAGAAGAAGAATACGAATAGCCAAGAATTTATGGTTTGGGCCGATAGTCAAAGTGGCTGGAAAGTTTTTGATAGAATCATGCGCATGTCGAATCAGTATTTGCCACATTTTTCGGTGGGAGCTGGCGACTTGGTGGGTCAAGGAGATAATGAGCAGGAGTATTTGAGGTTGTTGCGTTCAATGCATCTCGGTGGTTACGCGCATTATCCTGTTCCCGGTAACCACGATTACGATGGCTACTATGAAGAATTGAAGCCGAATAATTTCAGTAAGTATTTAGGGGTACCCAATCAACAAAACTACTACGCTTGGAAGGATGGTGATTTAGCATTTATAGCCCTCGACCTAAATGAAACTTTCCCGGTGGGTCTACCTAATAGCTCTGAGCAGTATCGATGGTTTATGGAACAGATTCAAAGCGAAGCTTGGACTTCTGCCAAATGGCGGTTTTTGGTGAGTCATCATCCGCCTTACTCTCAAGGTTGGCCCGGGTATCATGGAGAAATTTCCCTACGTAACCTACTTCTTCCTCTTTATGAGAAGGCGAAGATAGACATGGTGATAGCTGGTCATACGCACGATTATGAGAGGAAAATAAAAACCTACGGAAAACAGAAAACAGCATTTGTAATAGTTGGTGGAGCGGGTGGAGGTTTGGAGCCGAAAGAAAATGCTTCTCATCCTAAAATGGATAAAGTATTAAGTATTCATCATTTTGGCTTAATCAAAGTCACCAACGATACGCTTAATTTTAAGGCCATAGATCTAGACAATAATATTATCGATAACTTTTTTTTGACCCATGATTAACCTACAACGTATCTCCATTTTTTGCTGCTTACTTACTTTCTCCTGTTTTGTATATGCGCAAAATCCTTTGCCTAAATCGCATGCGCATAATGATTACGATCATGAGAGACCACTTTTAGATGCTCACTCATTTGGCTTTACCTCTATAGAAGCTGATGTTTTTGAGGTGAACGGAGAGCTGTTTGTAGCGCATGATTTTGAGGATATTTCCGAAGACCGCACTTTAGAAGCGCTTTATTTTCAACCATTAGACAGTATAGTAAAAGCCAATGCTGGAAGGGTTTATAAGGGAAGTGAATTGCCTTTTTACCTGATGGTAGATTTTAAAAACGATGCTGATGCTTCTTACATAGCTTTGGCAAAGCTACAGAAGAAATATACGCACCTATTTACCAAATTGGGTGAAACTGAGGTGGATAAGGATGGAGCAGTAACATTGTTCATATCAGGCCAAAGACCCATCGGATTAGTAAATAATAACCCAGAATTAGCTGCATTAGATGGTAGGCCGAATGATTTAGGGAAGGGCTATCGTACGCACATAATGCCTGTAATTAGTGTCGGTTTTAGGACTTATTCTAAATGGAATGGAGAAGGTAAACTTCCAAAAGAAGACCGAAAGAAAATCAAGGAATTGGTTAAGCAAACGCATGCTGAAGGCAAGAAGCTCCGCTTTTGGGCAATCCCTGATAATCAGAATAGCTGGGAGCAAATGGAAAAACTCGGTGTAGACTTTATCAATACCGATAAACTAGAAGAGTTCTATTGGTGGCGCACTGGTTCAAAGTAGCCAGATCCAATCCCTTATGAGCACCTAAAGCCTCACTATTGGTCTGACTACTCCAAGTGGTCAGACCAATAAGTATTTATAGTCCTCAGTTGTTGTCACCAACTGATCATCTCATTTTCCATCCCGACCATAGCGGAGGGATCAACTAAGCAAATTTGCCATACCTAGGTCAAGTTTCTTACAAGCTTGGGTCGGATTTTAGACAAGGTTTAGGTGGATATTGATTCAGATGTTTCGGTTTTACTTTTTCTACTATCGTGTCTTTTGTTCAAGATATTCTATGTGTTCCAAGATTCGGGACTTATGTATTGGTCTGACCACTCCAAGTGGTCAGACCAATAGGTATTTATAACCCTCAGTTGGTGTTGTCACCAACTGATCACTTTTGATTATTCCATTTTCCATCCCGACCGTAGCGGAGGGATCAGCACGATAAAATTGTAAAACGAGCCTTTCAAGTGATAGGATTAATTTATAGGAATCTATCGATCAACTCCTTGACGATTTTCGCTGAGACCATTGCAGTTACGCCATTAACGTCTCTGTCGGGATTGTATTCCACTAGGTCTAAACCAACAATGTTTAGGTCTAGCTTTTGAATAATTCGGAGCACTTCTCTGGTTGAAAAACCACCTGGTTCATGATGAGAAATTCCTGGCGCAAAAGCAGGATCAAGCACATCCATATCGAAGGAAAGATAAACCGGGCCTTCAATTTCAAACTTCGTTTCAGGAGTCCAGTCTTTCATTTGAATGATGTTCACGCCAAATCGCTCAGCTTGCTCTTTGGTGTGCTGTGTAAGTGTGCGAATGCCAACTTGCGTGAGGCTTTCAGCCAGCCCTTCTTCCATAATTCTGGCAAAAGGACAAGCGTGAGAGTACTTGTTGTTGTCTAATTCATCATATAGGTCGGTGTGCGCATCAAAATGAAGGATGTTCACTTTGCCATGATGTTTGTGGATGGCTTTGAGAATCGGGTAGGTGATCGAGTGGTCGCCACCTAGTGAAAACGGAATCGCTCCTTTTTCCAGAATTGCCTCAATCGGTTGGCTAATTGAGAAGTAATCTTCCAAATCAGCATTGCCACACCAAGCAATTCTTGCGTGCTCATTCAGATCATTTAGTGATTCTGTAAAGAAATTAGCCGAGTCAGACTCAATAGCCTCAATAATCAGTTCAGGTGCCTTGGCTGGCCCTTGCAAAAAAGAAGCGTGCGCATCGAACGGAATTCCGATTAATGCAATTTGATCTTTTGAAAGGTGGCTGATCGAAGTTCTAATGAGCGGCATGGTTTAAGTTTTGTGCTAAGATAGTGATAGAATTGAGCGTGGTGAAGACAGTCTCTTTTGTTTGCTAGTATACAATGTATATTGCGAATAGATAGCAGATGAATTCATTCTAATGCACTTTAATTGCTAACTTTAATCATTGAGAATACATAGAAATGGATATTGCTGTAAAGTATAGAATCATATCTGAAATCATCAATACTAAAGATGAGGAGCTATTAAACCAGATAAAATCTTTGTTAAAAATTGATGATGAAGATTTTTGGAGTGACGTAAGCCCTGAAGATCAGGCTGCAATTAATGAAGGAATTGAGCAGTTGGATAAAGGTGAGTATGTATCTCATAAGTCATTACAAGAAGAAATCAAGAATCGTTTTAATTTCTGAAGTTGAGGCTGGAAATACGATACTCGCCTAGGGCAAGGCAAGAAGAAATAGCACTACTTGAGTATATCGTTGAGAACTTTGGTGTTCAAAAGGCCAAAGAAATATATAGCAGGATAGAAAAAGTGCTCGGTCTTATTGCTGAAAACCCTGATATGTTTAAGGCATCTAAACGCAAAAAAGGCTTGCGAAAATGTGTTTTTAGTGAGCAAACAAGCATTTATTACCGAGTGAATGCTAGTTTTATCGAAGTCATTAGTTTTCGACCTAATAAAAAGAACCCGAATCATTTTAATATTTAATTATGAGGTTTTTAGGGTTGGTTTTTTTGCACTCTATTTACTTATTTAATTAAACTGTAAGATAGGAAATTAGTATTTCGAATAAATGAAACAACTTATTACTGCTGTACTCTTTTTCGCATTTGTTAATCTTAATGCTCAAGAATTACCAAGGTATTATTTCAATATAAAATCTGTTTTGACATCTCCCTACTCGATTGGGGATGGTAACGAAGGTTATTTCATGTTTAGAGCATTGGCAGTAAGTGAGGAAGGGCACTTTTCTATAGTTATAGAGCAAATTAGTCTTAAGGGTATTGAGGGTAATCAGAAGGCACTTGAAGCTAGTTTCTTTCTTTCGAGCGACAGATTTGATAAATATGTGATTGATAAAATTCAATTATTGGAATGGAAATCAAAGTATACTTTTGTAGTAAAGGTTAATGGGAAGGAAGATTATGAAATTGATATTTCTGAGTATTCGTACGATAAAATTTCAGTAAAAAAGCTAGAGTAGACTGTTCCTGAAAGGTATTAGTATTGAGAAACAAAAAAAGGAGCCGAAGCTCCTTTTCTAAATTATTTCTTACTCCAATTATCTCGGAGGGTTACGGTGCGGTTAAACACCAATTTGTCGTCTGTCGATTCTTTGTCAACAATAAAGTAGCCCTGGCGTTCAAACTGGAATTGATCGCCCGCTTTCGCATCCTTCAGTGATGGTTCTACCAAGGCATTTGGTACAATGGTAAGCGAGTCAGGGTTTAAGTGGTTAATGAAATCATCATCAATAGTATTTAGGTTTTCAGTTTTGAAAAGCCTGTCATACAATCTGATTTCAGCTTCTACCGCATGCTTGGCAGAGACCCAACCGAGCGTACCTTTTACTTTCTTACCGCTAGTGTCTTGTCCACTTTTGGTTTCTGGGTCGTACTCGCAGTAAATCTCTTCTATGCTTCCATCATCAGCCTTTTTAAAGCCCGTACATTTTACAATGTAACCGTACTTTAAGCGCACCTCACGGTCTGGTCCCAAACGGAACCACTTACGTGGCGAAGGTGGGTTCTCCAAGAAGTCGTCTTGCTCTATGTAAAGCTCGCGTGTAAATGGCATGTCGCGGGTTCCGGCAGTTTCATCTTCCGGATTGTTCACGGCCTGCATTATCTCTTCCTTATCCTCTGGCCAGTTGGTAATAACCACTTTTAGTGGATTCTGAATTCCGAAAACACGGTTGGCTTTTTTGTTCAGGTCTTCGCGCACACTATGTTCCAGAAGGGCAACATCGGTAATGCCATCTCTACGGGCAACACCCACTTTGTGTGCAAATTTCTTTAAAGAGTCTGGCGTAAAACCTCTTCTTCTCAAAGCCGAAATAGTTGGCATGCGCGGATCGTCCCAGCCGGCTACATGGCCATCGTTTACCAGTTGTAGTAGCTTCCGTTTACTCACAATGGTATAACTGAGGTTCAATCGTGCAAACTCGGTTTGTTTCGATGGGAAAATCTCCAATTCGTCAATCAACCAATCGTAAAGAGGTTTGTGGTCACGAAACTCTAACGTACACAAACTGTAAGTCACGTTTTCAATAGAGTCTGACTGGCCGTGCGCAAAATCGTAATTCGGATAAATACACCATTTGTCGCCAGTGCGGTGATGCGCTACCTTTTTAATTCGGTAAATGATCGGGTCGCGCATGTGCATGTTTGGCGAGGTCATATCGATTTTAGCGCGTAGTACGCAGCTTCCTTCGGCATATTCACCAGCACGCATTTTCTCAAACTCCTCCAGGTTTTGCTCTACAGAGTTATTTCTGTAAGGGCTCTCAATGCCCGGAATAGTAGGGTTGGTTTTGCCTGCGCTAATTTCTTCGGCCGATTGATGGTCTACATAGGCTTTGCCTTTTTTGATCAGTTTAATAGCGTATTCATACAGCGTATCAAAATAGTCAGAGGTAAATAAAGCTTTTTCGCCATAGTCGTATCCCAGCCATTTAATGTCTTCAATAATGGCATTAACGTACTCAGTGCTTTCCTTTTCAGGGTTGGTGTCGTCAAACCTAAGGTTGCATTTGCCATTGTACTTTTCGGCTAGGCCGAAGTTCAAAACAATAGACTTGGCGTGGCCGATGTGTAGGTAACCGTTTGGTTCAGGAGGAAAACGGGTCTGGACAAATGAGTTTTTTCCAGAGGCCAAATCGTCCTCAATCATTTGTTCAATAAAGTTCAAAGATTCCCTTTTTTCGTTTTCGCTCATAACCGTTTCAATTAGGCTGCAATTTTAGTGAAAATGACTCAAATGGCATTATCTGCTTCCATCTTCTTAATGAAAGTCTTGAGAGAATTGGCTTATAGTAGAGGGTAGGCTAAGTCGTTGAATAATAAGGAAGTGTGTATAACTCTGTGGAAAACCCTGTGGATAATGATGTGAATTAGAGAGTGGGAAACTTGTTGAAAACTAAGATGTTACGAGTTTGGGGTGTAAAATTATTAACTCTACTTTAGAAATACCAAGTGAGGGATAAAGAGCTGAAGCAATGCTTCAATCTCTCTTCAGGGGAAGCCTGAAAAAGTGTAATGAAAGGGTTTACTTAGGTAAATCTGAAACAGCTAAAGTTTCAAAACTGATTTTCCAGCATTGGAAAATATAGAGGGTGGCTTTTCAGGGACGCGCTCTATAGGCATGATCACTACTTGAAAGGGAGTAATCAAAGACGTTTTAAAAAATCTTTCTGCTGAAAGTGATTAAGGCAGGCCAAAGAATTGAAACAGGTTATGGTGAAAGCCATGACTACTGCACCTTCAGGTGTGGGATGAGTCAGACTGGAAACGGTTTTTCAACCTTCAATGGAAGGATGATGCTCCGAAAGGGGTTTCTCTGAGTAAGAGATGATTCAGCGCTAAGCGCAAAAGAGCTGCAAAATTCACCTTTTACGAGTACGATGTACTGGTAATATAGGCGAAGCTGAAAGGAGATAGATGATTTGGGTAACCATTGAGTCTGGCTCTGAACAGTATCTTGGCACGCTGTCCCAAGTCAACTTGAGACAGGGTGAGTGGGGGCGAGCAATCGTCCCCCGCTTTTGTTATTTGGGGGTATTTGTAAAAATACGGAGATGAGACACTGGGGAGTGTCTCATTTTTTTTGCTTCATTCTAGAAAAAAAAATCGCCAGTAACTGAACATTTTCTCAAGTGGTTCCGTTGTGTACCTATCTTTGCTGATAGTATTACTATTATTTAGTAAAGTTAGATTAACAAACTGAATCTATGACCACCCTGCTTAAGTTACAGATGAACGATAATCTGTATCTGAAAGACCCTCAAGATACCGAACTGGGTCAGAAGATCGTTCGTCATTCAATCCAGCTGATCGATGAATTGGGTTTGGAAGGATTTACTTTCAAAAAACTCTCGGTAGCAATTGAGTCTACAGAGGCTTCTATCTATAGATACTTCGAGAACAAGCACAAGCTGCTAGTTTACCTCATCACTTGGTACTGGACATGGATGGAGTATAAAATCGATTTTGCCACTAATAATATCAAAGATCCTTATGAACGTCTGGAAAAAGCAATGAAGCTCATTACAGAGAAAAAATGCTACGATAACTCCTTTCCAGATGTAGATGAAACCGCACTTCAGCGCATTGTAATAAATGAGTCGGAGAAGACTTATCTTACTAAACAGGTAGATCATGATAACAAATTTGGGCTCTTTAAAGGTTATAAGTCTTTATGCGGACGTATAGCGGATATTGTGTCTGAAATTAATCCAAAGTACCCATTTTCACATTCACTGATTAGCACTTGCTTGCAGGCCGCTCATCAACAAGTGTTTTTTGCGGAACACCTTCCTTCATTAACAGACCATAAAGATGCTCACGAAGAAGTGTATTCACGCAATTTCGAGTTCATCCACAGTTTAGTCTTAAAAGCCATTCAGAAGTAAAATGACAAATCAGCATATTGCTAATACAATTAAAGAGGTAAAGCTGCTTTTAGGCGAGAGCATAGAAGATGCGCTTTATCAAGACCTTCAAGTGGGTACCAGAATCTACTCCATAGATGAGTCTTACGAATTCAAAAGAGATTTACTAGAATCGGCCAATAAGGTGAGGGTGGTTTTGCTTGATCAGGTATTGGAAGATCAGGAGTTTGAGGCATTCATAGCCGATGTAAATATTCCAATTATAGCGCTTACAACATCTACCGATGGTTTTTTACCAGTTATTATCTCTAAAGGGAAGAAGGGTAAAACTTGCGTGTACCTAGTGCATGATAGCGATACTGAGGAAGTTACACTGGAAGATGTAAAGGATAGCCTGATCAAAAATGAAAAAGGCGAACTGGTAATGATGGGGGCTTTTAGCTACAAAAGCTTGGTTTCGGAACACGATGAAGACGAAAAACCAAAAGACCTTTCTCCAGTAAAAAGACTGCTTAGGCTTTTAGGTGAAGAGAAAAAAGATATTCTCTATGTGTTTATTTATGCCGCATTTGTGGGTATTGTATCACTTACGCTACCATTGGGTATTCAAGCTACAGTAGAGTTAGTATCGGGTGGAGTGGTGTTTAGCTCCATTTACTTACTTATTGGCTTGGTACTTTTGGGTATTCTGGCAGCAGGTGGTTTGCAAATAATGCAGATGACCATTCTGGAGTATATCCAGCGAAGAATATTTACCAAAGCAGCACTTGAGTTTACCTTCCGAATTCCAAGAATGAAGGTAGAGTCGCTGAGTAATTTACATACACCTGAGTTGGTTAATCGCTTTTTCGATGTTTTGACCATTCAGAAAGGGTTGCCTAAGTTGTTGGGCGATTTAATGTCTGGTACTATTCAGATTGTTTTTGGCTTGCTGCTGCTTTCGTTCTATCACCCATTCTTTGTGTTCTTCGGAATGGTACTCATTCTTATTTTGGTCTTAATCTTCCGATTAACCGGTCCCAAAGGTTTGCACTCTTCCATTCAAGAGTCTAAGTATAAGTACAAAGTGGTTTATTGGCTCGAAGAGATTGCTAGAGTGCTCAACTCTTTCAAAATTTCAGGTAATACTAACTTACCAATCAAGAAAACAGAGTTCAACGTAAATAGCTACTTACTGAATAGAAGAACGCACTTCCGAGTGCTGCTTACGCAATATGGGTACATAGTGCTTTTTAAGGCAGCAATTACGGGCGGTTTGCTCATTATTGGTACGTCATTGGTTATTAGCAGGGAGATAACGCTAGGTCAGTTTGTAGCTTCAGAGGTTATTATTATCCTAATTCTTAATTCCGTAGAGAAAATCATTACCTACATGGATGTGGTTTACGATATGCTCACTGCGGTAGATAAAATTAGTCAAGTTACAGACTTGCCACTTGAGAAAGTAGGGGGAATAGACCTTAGAAAAGAAGATGTTGATAGAGGTTTTACAATAGATGTTAAACAGCTCAATTACTCATATCCGAATTCAGATGGCTTAGCACTTAAAGATATTAACCTTTCCATTTCTTGTGGAACGAAGTTGTGTATTGCTGGCCCTAACGATTCTGGCAAAACAACCCTTACCAATACACTTTCTGGTCTTAACCATAATTATAAAGGATTGGTAACCATTAATGGCTATAGTTTGAGAGACTTAGACTATACTAACCTGCGAGACAAAATAGCCAAGAATGTTTCTCAAGAGGATATTTTCGAGGGAAGCATTTTGGATAATGTCACAGTTGGTAAACCTCAGGTTTCGGTCAGTGATGCCGTAGAAGCCATTCAGCAAGTAGGTTTGCAAGACAAGGTTAATATGCTACCAAACGGAATGAATACGCATATGCTTAGTGGCGGAAAAGGCTTTTCCACCTCCTTTGTCAATAAACTGATTCTAGCCCGTTGCTTAGTTAAAAAGCCAAAGCTGATGATTCTGAATGATTACTTCAATGGTTTTCAGCGTACGGAGAAAGAGCGGCTTATTAATCTGGTAATGGAAATGAGTGTGTGCACAGTGGTAATAGTCTCAAACGATCCGGCAGTTCTTTCAGCTTGCGACAGGGTGGTTATTATGGATGATGGAAGAATTAAAGCAGACAGCAATTATAAAGAATTACTAGCTGCAGGGTATTTGAGTGAACTAGTTAACGATTAGTCTAATGTTGAATATATCTGACAATAAGGACAACGAAATGATTGAGCAAAAGAGTATTTTGTTCAAAACGCTAAAAACCCCAGGAGCGGGTAAGGTGGTAGCAAAAGTACTAGTTGGAGTGTCGTTGCTGTTCTTCATTCTATTGTTTTTTCCATGGCAACAAAACATTAGAGCTACGGGTAAAATTACTGCTTTTTCACCTGGTGAAAGGCCACAGTCTATTCAGTCTGCAATAGCAGGTAGAATAGAAGCTTGGCATATTACCGAAGGCCAGTTTGTAGAGAAAGGTGATACCATTCTCTCACTTTCTGAAGTAAAAGACGATTACTTCGATCCTCAATTACTCAACAGAACTGCTCAGCAAATTGAGGCTAAGAAGCAGGGGATTGAGGCTAAGAAAGACAAAGTAGAAGCCTTAGAGCAACAAATTGAAGCGCTTGAAAAACTACAAGTGGCCAAATTCGAGCAGGCAAAAAACAAGCTGCAACAAGCTAGGTTTAAGCTCACAAGCGATAGTGTAGACTTTGAAGCGGAGAAGGTGAGGTTTGCTAACCAAGAGAATATTTTTGAACGAAATAAGAAGAGGTTTGATGCAGGAAACATTGCTTTGACAAAGTTTCAGGAACTGGAGTCTAAGTTTCAGGAGTCCAAAATGAAGCTGGTAAGTTCCGAGAACAAGTTTCTGGAGTCTAAGACCGAGGTAATTAATGCGCAGGTGAATATTTCAGGCGTTCAGGCAGAGTATCAAGACAAAATCAGTAAGGCCAGATCTGACCTTAATAATACCACTGCAGAGGTTTTTGAAGCAGAAGCGGCTTTGGCTAAGCTAGAGAATCAATATTCCAATTATGAAATCAGAACCAGTAATTACCAGTTAATTGCTCCGCAAAGTGGTTATGTGGTAAAAGCCATGAAGGCAGGTGTTGGAGAAACTATCAAAGAGGGAGAGTCTGTAGCTCAGGTAATGCCAGAAAACCCTCAACTGGCTGTAGAAATGTACGTGAGGGCAATGGATGTGCCGCTGATTCAAAAGGGTAGAAAGGCCAGAATTGAATTCGATGGATGGCCTGCCTTGCAGTTTTCAGGTTGGCCAAGCGTTTCTGTCGGTACTTTTGGCGGAGTAGTGCAGGTAATAGATAGAGTAAACTCGGTGAATGGGGAGTTCAGGATTCTGGTTACACCAGACCCGGAAGAGGAGCCATGGCCAGAACAGTTGCGCATTGGTTCGGGAACTAAGGGTTGGGTAATGCTAGACAACGTGCCAGTATGGTACGAAATCTGGCGACAGTTAAATGGATTCCCTCCTAGTTTGTATTCTGCACCAGAAGAATCAGTTCTTAAAAAAGAAGAAGGCAAAAAGTAGTATGCTGAACAACTTAAAATACCTCGTTCTTTTATGCCTTGGCCTGAGTATAAACTTGGTCCATGCGCAAGAGCAGATTAGTGTGACTAGCATCGATGAGATTGTTGAGCCAGCAGACTCTGTACAGATCTTTGCTTTAGAAGACTATGTGAAGATTATTCTGGCCAATCACCCGGTGGTAAAACAGGCCGACTTAATGCCCGAGAATGCTAGACAAGAGATTCGCTTAGCTAAGGGTGCTTTCGACCCAAAACTGACTAGTAATTGGGATGTGAAAAACTATAAGGATACCGAGTACTACGACATATTCAATACCACATTGAAAGTGCCTCTTTGGTTTCCCATAGACCCTAAAATTAGTGTAGACAGAAATAGAGGATACTATCTTAACCCGGAAAGAAACATTTCTGAGGATGAAGATTTCAGGCAGGTAACAGCAGGGGTAAGTTTGCCAGTGGGTAGAGGGTTGTTCATTGACCAGAGGCGGGCCGCAGTTCAACAAGCCGAATTGTTCGCTCAAATTACAGAAGCCGAGCGCATTAAAATGATCAACAAGGTGCTGCTATCTGCGGTAAAAGCTTATTGGGATTGGTACTACAATTATTTCGAGTTTAGGTTTGTAGACCAGAGTTTAACCATATCTGAGGAGATTTATAGGCGTGTAAAGCTAGATTTTGAGTTTGGTGAAGTTGCGGCTGTAGATACTGTTCAGGCTGCTATTACCTTCCAAAATAGAAGTGCCGATAGGCAGGCTGCTTTGATTGGCTTTAAACGTGCTGGCTTAGTACTCTCTAATTATTTATGGGGCGAAAATGAAGAGCCTCTGGAAATTCAGGATAACGTGGCACCAATCTGGGGTGTGGCTTTTCAACAGCCAGCCGAGCAGTTAGATAGCCTAATGTTGTTTGCTGTAGAAAACCATCCTGAGTTGCAAAAGTATAGTTTAAAACTAGATCAACTGGGAGTAGATGAAAGGTTAGCAAAGGAAAACCTGAAGCCGAGGGTAGACTTAAATTACAACCTCATTAACTCGCCCATTAATTATAATGGAGAGTTTTCAGATATAGACTTAGGTAACAATTACAAGTTCGGTTTAGAAGTTGAATTTCCACTTTTCTTAAGGAAAGAAAGAGCCAAGCTAAAGCAGACCCGAATAAAAATAGATCAAACGGGTTTAGAGAGTAGGTTCGTTCAACAAGAGATAGTGAATGAAATTGAGGGGGCGTATTTTGAAATGGTGAATGGCCAGCAGATGCTCAGTTTTTTAGAAACTTCCGTAAGTAATTATCAGCGGTTACTAGAGGCCGAACTATTGAACCTTACTTTAGGAGAGAGTGATTTATTTAAAATCAACTTTCAGCAAGATAAGCTCCTGGAGGCCAGAATTAAGCTAATCAAACAACAGGTGTCTATTGAAAAAGCCAAACTTGAATTGCTTTGGGCTGCAGGAAAGCCTTATCTAGATTTTAATTACACACCTGCCAACCAGAATTAGAGGCCAGATGCTGTCTGATGAGAGTCACCTGCCTGTGTAACTAAAGTAACACTCGAGTTTTTAGGGAATAGCTAAACTTACTGTGTTCTTTTTAGAACCCTATTTGTCCACTATTAAACCTAAAACAAATGAGTTCTCATCATCAAGTATTGGTCATTGGAGGAGGTACTGCCGGAATCATGGTCTCTGCTCAGCTCAAACGAGCGAAAAGAGATTTAGATGTGGCAATTATCGAACCTGCAGACACCCATTACTATCAACCAGCATGGACCTTGGTCGGGGCAAATGCCTACGACTACCAAAAAACCGCCAGACCAATGAAGGGGCTGATTCCGCCAGGAGTCCACTGGATAAAAGAGTCGGCTAGCGAGTTCAAACCCGAAGAAAACATTGTAGTTACTGCTGAGGGAAATTCCATAACCTACGATTTTTTGGTAGTAGCACCAGGTATTAAAATTGATACTAGCTTGATTGATGGCCTAACCGAGGCTTTAGACCGAGATGTCGTATGCAGTAATTACACTGATCCGCTGCATACTTGGACGGTTTTGAAGAACTTTAAGGGTGGTAACGCCATTTTTACCCAACCAAAAACACCCATTAAATGTGGAGGTGCTCCTCAGAAAATTTGCTACTTAGCGGCAGATCATTTCAGAAAAGAAGGGATTCTAGATAACACAAATGTAGTCTTTGCTACTCCAGGTACCGTCATCTTTGGTGTTCCTGCTATTGCTAAAACTTTAATGAAGGTTATTCATAGATATGGGATTCACTTTAAACCCTTCTATGCACCTGTTAAAATCGATGCTAGTAATAGGGAGGTTACCTTCAAAAGTGTCAACCCCGAAGAGAATAACTGTATTGTAAACGAAGGCAATGTTTTGCAAGAGCGAACAGAAGGCACATACTCAACAGTAATGCCTTATGATATGCTGCACTTGGCTCCACCTCAAACCGCTCCAGACTTTGTGAAAAGCTCTTCTCTAGCGAATGAGGCTGGTTGGTTGGATGTGAATATTGAAACCCTCCAGCATGTAAATTATCAGAACATCTTTGGTCTGGGAGATGCTGCAGGTCTTCCTACTGCCAAGACTGGAGCAGCCATTAGAAAACAAGCTCCAATAGTGGTAGCCAACATTCTAAAGCTTATGGAGGCTAAGAGTATCACAGACATGAAATACAATGGTTACTCCTCATGTCCATTAGTTACTGGTTATGGTAAAATGGTATTGGCCGAGTTCGACTATAAGAATAACTTCTTACCAGATCCGCAGCTAAAGAAGATGCTTGTATTCGACTCTTCTAAAGAGCATTGGAGGTTATGGATGCTTAAAAAATACATGTTGCCATATCTGTATTGGAATAAAATGATGAAGGGTGTGCCTGTTTAACTGAGTCGCAGTGCAAAGCATTTAGTCTTGATTTGGTTTAGATTTAAATTGGAGTGAAGACGGCACTCTTTTTCATTAAAAATTGTCGTTAGAGTACAGTATTTAGCTTGCTGTGAACTACATTAATGAACCAAATCTATAATTATGGAAAGACAGAAAGTAACAGCGAAAAGATCGCTTACAGAAGATACAGAGAAGTTGTTGAACGATCAGATTAGAATGGAGGCGCTTTCTTCGGCAGCCTATCTTTCTATGGCTTCGTGGTGTGAAATGACAGGCTATGAAAACTCTGCCAAATTTCTCTATATGCACTCTGAAGAAGAGAGACAGCATATGTTAAAGCTTTTTCATTATATCAACGATGCCGGAGGGCATGCTATTCAGCCAGATATCACAGAGCTTAAACATCATTTTAGTTCGTTAAAAGAGGTGTTCGAAGAGATTCTGAATCACGAAATTGAGGTAACTGTTTCCATCAATAACATTGTAGATCATTGTTATAAAATTAAGGATTACACTACCATGAGTTTCTTGAATTGGTATGTTGAAGAACAAAGAGAAGAAGAAACCTTAGCCAGAAGGGCTGTAGAATTGTTCGATATCATTGGTGAAGATGGTATGGGACTTTGGACAATAGATAAAGAAATATTGAACCTTAGAAAAGAGGTTCCCAATGGAGGTCAATGAAAATAGTAACTGATGCACTTGAACAGGTAGGTCTTGAAGGTCAATTGATCGAAGAGATCGTTAACACTGGTCGTTTTTTAAAAGTCCGTGAAGGACAACCTTTAATTGAGCCAGGTATGGAGGCTAAAGAGATGCCTTTGGTAATTAATGGAACTCTTCGGGTAATGCGTGAAGACAAAGAGGGTAGAGAGATTTTCCTTTATTACCTTGAAGGAGGCGATGCCTGTGCCATGTCTATCTCGTGCTGTTTAGGTACACAAATTTCAGAATTCAAAGTAGTGGCGGAGGAAGACGCCACACTTTGGATGGTTTCTATGCACTACATTGATACTTGGATGGTGAAGTACCGATCGTTTCGAAAGTTCATTTTCGATTCCTATCACGATCGGTTCGATGAAATGCTGAACACGGTGGATGGCATAGCCTTTATGAATATGGATCAGAGGCTAATGAAGTATCTGCTTGACAAAAAGCAGAGCACAGGATCATTCGTCATCAACAAAACCCACGAGCAAATTGCTCAGGAATTGAATACGTCAAGGGTAGTGGTTTCTCGCCTCCTAAAAAAATTGGAACGAGAAGATAAAATTGAGCTGCACAGAAATAGGATAGAGGTGTTGTGATAACCATCATGTTTTGTACCTAAAGGCACAAACCGTATGTCGTAGACTCCCATTTTCACCAATGTTTTACCCCCTAACGGGGTGAATTTTGCAGAGTTTGTTGGGTTGAATTCCGCTTAGACTGGCGCTAGATACTACTTTCTCCTGATTTCGGCTACTTTAGAGAAATTACAGTCTGTCGGTAAATATATTATAAAGCCAACTGCCGAGTCAGCCTGTATAACTCTTATGTCCCTTTAGGGACTATACCTCGGTAGCTCTTTGATAACAGAGAAATTTGTTAATGTGCCTTTAGGTACATAACATAATGCAAGTTTGGGTTTTGTACCTAAAGGCACAAATGGTATATCCTGCAATCTTCAGGTCTACCGATGTTTAACCCCTAACGGGGTATGGTTGTCTTGTTCTCTTAAGCGTATTTAGTTTTAATGAGCATGCACTGATTCTATTAACAATCGTGGGTGTTTTGAGAAAAAGATAATAGGATGCAACCATGTCCCTTTAGGGATCACATGTCGGTAGCTATAATTGTTTTTCGACCAGCATGTGCCTTTAGGTACATCACATTTGTTTTCTAACTAAAGGAATAAATCGGGTATCGTATAATCCGAATTTCACCAATGTTTAACCTCTAAAGGGGTTAAGCTTGCAGAGTTTGTTGGGTTGAATTCGGCTTAGACTGGCATCGGATATTGCTTTCTTTTTTCTGTCATTAAAGGAGGTGACAGTCCTTTCGTCAATATACCTTATAGGGTGAGATATCAATTTAATCTATGTAATTTTTTTGTCTCGCTAGGGACTACATCTCGGTAGAATCATTAGATGCAAAAGTTGTTTTTAATGTGCCTTTAGGTACATCACATTACACCTCGTTAAAAATATAGCCCTCGTTAAAATCTATCTCAAAGGCCTTAAGGAATTCAAGATACTCCTCTCGGAACGTTTTCTTTTTGTGGTGCTCTTTCTGATTTTGGATATACCTAACCACCCTAGGAATCTGCGATTTGCTATATGAGAATGCGCCATAGCCTGCTTGCCATGAAAACCTGCCTTTAACATACCCTTGTTGATTGATCCACTTAGAAGAATCTTGTTTGACCTGCTTTATTAAGTCAGACAAGGCCTGATCTGGCTTCATTCCGAATAAAATATGAACATGATCTGGCATTCCATTAACCTGCAATACTCGATGACCATGATTTTGAATGATACCAGTGATGTAACGAAAAAGAGCATCTTCCCAAGTGGCATGAATCAAACTACTTCGATTTTTAACTGCAAAAACCACCTGAATATGTACTTGTGTGTATGTATTAGCCATGATGTGTTCTAATAACCATTCAATTTAGAACAATCATGGCATTAATGCATTACAAGCTCAATCCTCCATACTATAGCATTCTACGCCCCAAGAGTTGACAATTTCCATTACGTCAGATTCATCTACTTGGTCTTCAGCCTCTATGCGAAGCACCTTATCTCGGTCTTCCATGTCGATAGACCAATCCATTAAACCTGGGTTATAAGCGAGCAGTGCGTTGACCTTCTTGATTCTGCTCTCGTTGGCAATATTAGTTTTGAATATTAAGAGTTTCATCGGTGTTGTTGAGTTGATATTTTAATGTAATCTCTATTCTTTTCTTTTTAGTTCCATAAATGACTTACCGAAGCGGATATTTTCTTGGCTGAAGTCACTATTTCCTCGGCTGAGCTGTGCTACTCCGAGACCGTTACTATTACTTTTCCTGCTGCATGACCTCTCTCTTGAAAAGCAATAGCTGCTGGTAATTCTGTGAAATTATAATGGTCTGATACAACGGGTGTTAACTTATTGGTAGCTATTAGTTCTGCTAATAATGAAAGGTCTTCAGTTTTCATTTTTGCTGTGAACGATTCTAATTTTTTATCAGAAGCCTTAGAGAGCCAGAGCTTTCCTAGACTAAAGCCAATGAAGTGACCAAAACCACTCCAGCCAACCATTACACAAATGCCACTTGGCTTAAGCAAACGCTTGGCTATAGATGGGCTAACATTGCCTACTGCATCAAAAATCAGATCGAATTGTTGATTTAACTTTCGGTAATCATTCTTCTTGTAATCAATAACAACATCAGCACCTAATGACCTTACCATTTCCACTTTAGAAGTGCTACAAACGGCTGTAATATGAGCCTCAATATGCTTAGCTATCTGAACCGCAAATGTTCCTACTCCGCCAGAAGCACCATTAATCAAGACCTGTTGACCATTTTGGAGTTTGCCAATATCATTGAGGCCTTGCCATGCTGTAATTCCTGCTAAGGGAGTTGCAGCGGCTTCTTTATGACTTACTTCTTGAGGCTTTCTAACCCAGTGCGATGCTTTTACACAAACATATTCGGCAAAAGCACCTGCTCCAGTACCCATTACATCAGTAAAAACTTCATCTCCTGGTTTAAACTGAGTTACCTTGCTGCCAACCTTTTCTACTATGCCAGAAACATCTGCTCCAATGAAGGGGTTTTTAGGTTTAAATACTCCCATCATCAGGCGAATCATGTATGGTGTGCCACGCATTACACGCCAATCTGCTGGATTAACAGATGTTGCAACCACCTTAACTAGTAACTCATCTTCTTTCGGGCTGGGCTTTTGAAAATCAAGCAATTGCAGCTTGTTTGGCCCACCGTATTTTTTCCTGATATACGCTTTCATGTGTCTTGATTTACTTTACCTCGGGCTCGTAGGAAAAAACTTCATGCAAAGGAACCTGAAAGACCTGCGCTATTTTAAAGGCCAACTCAAGGGTAGGAGAGTACTTTCCCTTTTCTATGGCCACAATAGTTTGACGAGATACATCTACCTTATCCGCTAACTGTTGCTGTGTCATTTCATCGTTCATAAAGCGAAGCGTTCTTATCTTATTTTCGATCTTATACTTCGCCATTAAAATCCTCTTTTATAGTAAACCAGTTGGATGGTGTTTTCAACTAGCTCTGAAATAACGCCTCCAATTAAAAATGCTAAAAAGAAACTGTTGACAGACTTTTCCATAGCCAGAGCACCCATTCCGGCAATAATCCCGAAGATGAAAATGATTTGGCTGATGTTCTTGGATTTAAGCTCTATGAGCCTGTCTCTTTCGTCTGTCTTCGGAACAGCCTCTTTTGTTATGGCTGAATAGATTATGGCGTATAATATTTCAATTCCTATTCTAACTCCAATGGCCACTAGTATGTACACCATCATTTGCTTGCCCCAAAATTTGAGCAGTTCATCCGTGTTTAACCCTTCTTGTGGCGAGTCTTGAAAAATAAAGAAGAAATAGACTGCTGGTACTATAATAGCTGCCAGCATGTTGACCCAATTCTTGTTTTCACGATAATCCATGACTTATTACTTAGTATGATAAATTTGACCTTATGTAAAAAATGACGTACTAAAGGTAAAAAAAGTTTTACTCTGTGTAAAAAATATTTTACATCAATTTTTAATTGATTGATATTCAGTATGATGCATTCTATTTTTTTCAGGTGATAATTGATGTAATCTTAAGTGATAAGACTGTGTATGCCTTATTCAATGTTTGATAGAGGTTTAGAATTTGTGTTTAATCAATGAAATCAATCAGTCTTCTTTTGTGGTAATGCTTAATACCTGATCATTAACTCCTGTCATTTGCCAATGGCCAAGCGCAATAGGTATTGAGCCAATTGAGTTCAGTTGGTCGAAGAAGTCTTTTAGCTTGAAGTTATCTTCATTCAATCGAGCATAATCGGCCATAGCAGCTTCTAAGAGATACTTTCCGGTAATGTAGCTGGTGCCGTAGCCTGGTTGTCTGAGGTACAAATGTTGTTCAAAAATAAGCAGTTCCTTTTCGGTTTTCATCCAGCCTCTAGGAGTGAATTCTGAATGAATACCACCTGCCTCTTCCATGGTCATTTCATTGGCGTGAGCGTATAGGGAGCCTAATCCACGAGCTGCTCTTTGCGCAATCATGATAAGCACAATTTCTCTTACTCTCGGGTCATCCTCATATAGCCCGGCATCCATAAACATCTCTTCTACAGCGGTGGCAGTACCTTCATTTCTCGAATCGAAGATATTGTAGAGTAAGGGCTCTCTTCTAATTTCGCTAGGGTGAGGTTCATTGTCCATTCTGGCCAGTTCAAACCAGTGGTAAAAATGAGAGTATAAGGGGCGGGCATCATAGTGCTCGCCAATGGTAAAGAAGTTAGGTATGAATTCACCTAAATGTGCTCTTAGAGCTGGTTCGAAATAGTCTTTTACGGTTACAATTTCCTGTTCGTCTAGAAACTTCAGCAAGCTCTTGGCAGATCTATCGGCCATAGCATCATATTCTTCTGGCGAGCCAGCCGCAGTAAGCTCAGGCAAGTTGCGGTTGCGATGTTCTTCTAGCTTTAAGGCAGACCAAGCCCTAGCCAATTCCCTTTTAAGTATCATTACCTCATCTTCCCATGTTAGTGGTACCAAATGCACATTTTGCAAATACCAAGTATAGTTTTCTTTGCCTATACCAGAAGGACCGGTTTTAGATGTAGACTCATTTTCTAGCCATTCTGCTAATTCATTTGTCGATGAAATGGCTTGGTCAATGGCGTCCATCAAAGAGTTATCTTCAGCAACTCCAGCCAATGATTTCAAGGACTCCAAGTCTTGAGATTGCGTTTTGATGTCTCTAATTCCGGCTATCCAAAGGTCTCTGGCATTGCCGGTTAAGTTTTCTTTGGCTTGCTCATTAAATGTGGGAATTGTCTTAATACCTTGAAGAAACTCGTCCTTTTTATCAGCGATAAGAGGAAAGTTATACGTCCATACCTCAACGGTTCCGTGATTGGTTGGGCCTTCATGGGCTGGTACATCGCTTCTGTGCATCCAAATTACTTTGTAAAATGCTGGGTCTCTTTGCCATGGTTTTAGTACACGATGATTAAAATCATAACCATTCATTTCAGCCCAAACAATATGATAGTCTACCTGCTCAGGGATTGACCAGCCAGTAGTGTCCATCGAATGTAGCTGCGTTTGTAGCATTTTAAACTCGGGCCAACGCTCGTCAAAAGTTACTTTTGTATAGTCAGGTGTGCCCTTGAGTAAAGGAGGGGTTTCAAATGCCCGCCAATCTTTGAAAAGCTGAACAAGGTCTTGATAAGATGCTTTGGTTTTAGTTTCGGCTGGTTGGCTGTTATTGGATTGACAGCCAGAAATGACCATGACCAAAATGGCTAAAGTGAGTTTAATGTTTTGCATAAGGTTGAATTGACATTTGTAAAATAGCCAAATTATAGGCTTTGAGAAAGTGTACTTATAGCGAGGTTAAATACTCTGGCTCTCTTCGCCAGTTACAGAGCTATCCTTTCCAAATAAAACTGAAGCCAACAAGCCTATAACTCCAAAAACAGCCAGAACACCAAATAAGTATTGATGTCCAAGTTTACCAGGGTTGTTATCTAATAAAACGCCCATCAGTGGACCCATAAAAACATCTGGAGTATAGCCAATGACAGAAATAAAGCCAATAGCAGCGCCTGCATAGGATAGTGGTATTTTCGACTCTTGAAAAAGGGCATAGTAGAGGCCTCTTAGTCCATAAATTCCTAAGCTTGTGCTGGCAAGTGTTAGGGCTATGAGAAGAAAAATATCTCCACCAAGAACACCAGAACTAATTATCATTGAACCTAAGATGAGAATAACAAAGCATGCCTTGGTTATTTTCGAATGAACCAGTTTGTCGCCTAAAAAACCGGCCAAAGCGGCAGCAATAGGTCGCATCCAGAAGGAGATGGTCGCAATGTGTGCCGATTCAACATCATCATAGCCAAAGGCATCTTGCGCATAAAGGCCAAAATCGTCTGTACATTTATAACCCACGTATGCACAAAGTAGAATAATGGCCTGGAGCCAAACTGACCGGTGAGAGATAGCCTTTTTTACACCGCTTAAGCTCATTTTTTCAGCTTTCTCAGTCGTCTTTAAAGTTGCACTGGGCAGCGCTTTCCATACGAGCACTGCTGTGAGCAGAACTAAAATTGAAAAGAATATAATAATGAGGCTTAATCCATTTTCTAGTTGATTCTTGGTCGCTTGATCGGCCGAAACAGGAAGTAGTGCATCCAATAAAAAAACAGAGGAGGAGGCTATTAAAGCAGCTACAAATCCTCTACCACCATCAACTAAGCCTTGAGATTTTCCTTGAGATTCTTCGCCACCAAACTGTCTAATGCCTTTAATGAATGCGGCCCAGAAAAACAGAATAGTGCTCAAGCCCCAAAAACCGTAAAGTATGGTCAAAGTAGTTAATGAAGGGATTCCGGCCATTATTAGCCCAGCCAAAGCGGTGGCAATTAGAGAAAAGATTAATAGTTTTTTGGGTGAATACCTATCGGCAATAGGCCCACCAAAAAAGTAAGAAGCCATAGCTACAATTCCGTATACAGAAAAGGCTGTTCCCAGTTCAAGGTTGTCTATCTCAAAAACAGTTAGAAAGGTGGGTCTGAACACTCTAGTAATTACAAAGGGAAGGAAGAAAATAGCTTCCCCAACAATCATCAGAGTAATTAGAGTTAGAAGTTTTTTGATTTTAGATGTGCCCAATGCATGAAATTGAGAAGATTCGAGAGAAATGCCAAATAACCAACTGATGATCATTTATCAGCTTTCGTAACTTTAGTTACTTTTACAGCTTCTGAGCGGGCCTACTTTTGTGTCAGCTAAATCAGAATAAAGTGAAGCAGTTTTTACCCATACTCTCTTGGTTACCGAACTATAAAAAGTCAGACCTAAGCGGTGATTTATTTGCCGGCTTAACGGTAGGGGTAATGCTAATTCCTCAAGGAATGGCGTATGCGCTTATCGCGGGCTTACCACCAGTTTATGGTCTTTATGCGTCAGTAGTACCTCAGATAATATATGCCATCTTCGGTACTTCTCGTCAGCTTTCAGTAGCTCCAGTAGCAATGGATTCTCTCTTGGTAGCAACTGGGGTATCAGTGATGGCTATGGAAGGGAGCGAAGCCTACATCACTTACGCTATTATGTTGGCCTTCTTTATGGGTACTGCTCAATTTCTGCTAGGCGTAATTAGAATGGGTTTTATCACCAATCTATTGGCCAAGCCTGTTATCAGTGGTTTCACTTCAGCGGCCGCATTGATTATTGGATTGAATCAGCTGAAGTATTTCCTCGGGGTTGAGCTAGAAAAAAGTAATCAAGTACACCGAATTATTGGTAGTGCTATCGGTCAAATCGATGAAACACATCTGCTCACTTTGCTTCTAGGTATTGCTGGAATTATTCTCATCAAAGGAGCGAAAAAGATCAACAAAAAAATTCCGGGAGCTTTAGTAGCGGTTGTTATTGGTATTCTGATTGTAGCGGCATTTGGGCTAGAAGCCGAGGGTGTAAGCATAGTGAAAGAAGTACCAAGTGGATTGCCGTCACTCATCATTCCAGATTTCTCAATCGAGACTATTCAAAAGCTGCTTCCACTTTCACTAACCATTGCTGTAGTAGCCTTTATGGAGGCATTTTCCGTGGCTAAAGCCATTGAAGCCAAAAGAAGAGATTATAAGGTGATTCCAAACCAAGAATTGATAGCCTTGGGAGCATCAAATATTGTCGGCTCACTATTCCAAAGTTACCCAGTTACTGGTGGCTTTTCACGCTCAGCAGTAAACCATCAGGCAGGTGCCAATACGCCTTTGGCCTCCATTATTTCCGCTGTTTTGGTTGCCTTGACGTTGCTGTTCCTCACTCCGCTGTTCTACAATTTGCCACATGCTATTTTAGCTTCAATTATTATGGTAGCCGTTTCTGGCCTCATTGATATAGGCTATGTAAGAACACTATGGAAAACCAACAAAGTGGAGTTCGGTTTACTGTTAGCTACTTTTATTGTGACGCTGCAGTTCAGCATGGTTCCGGGTATTGTTACAGGAATTATTCTATCCATTTTAATCCTACTTTTTAAAGCGGCAAACCCACATATGGCTGTGCTAGGAAGGGTAAAGGGTATTGAAGAATATAGGAATGTAAAACGTTTTAATGAGTTGGAAACCTGGCCAGAACTGTTGGTGTTGAGGGTGGACGCTCCTTTTGCTTTTGTCAACATTCAAACCATTAAAGACAAGGTGATGAATGAGGTGCAAAAGAGAAATGGTGAGCTGAAGTATGTGGTTTTAGATGCTGCTTCGGTAGCCTACATAGATGCCACCGGAGTCATTGGTTTGCGCGAGCTCATTGAAAGTTTAGAAGAGAAGAACATTACCATGCTTTTTGCCGAGGTAATTGGCCCGGTAAGAGATGCATTTTATAAAAACGAATTGATTAAGAAAGGTGAGAAACATGCCTTCTTTTTAACTACCAACGATGCAGTAAATTACTGTCTATCAGGTAAGTTTGAAGATGGAAGAGCGCACTTGGTTAGTCAAACCAATGCCTAATGTAACTTAAGTTACTTCAGCTTTCAGAAGTTGGAACGTAATTTACACTGACCTTGTCTTTATATCGACTTAACGAGAAAAGAAAAGCAAAATGAAAATAGATCAAATTTACACGGGTTGTTTAGCGCAAGGAGCTTACTACATTGAAAGTAAGGGCGAGGTAGCTATCATCGATCCGCTCAGAGAGGTACATCCATACCTTTCTATGGCCGAAAAAAATAAGGCCACTATCAAATACATTTTCGAGACACATTTCCATGCAGACTTTGTTTCTGGTCATGTGGACTTAGCCAAGAAAACAGGCGCAACCATAATTTATGGACCAGGCGCAAAAACTGAGTTCGATAGCCATAAGGCAACTGACGGAGAAATCTTCGAGCTGGGCGATGTAAAAATTAAGGTATTGCACACTCCAGGTCATACGCTGGAAAGCTCTACCTACTTACTTATTGATGAAGAAGGAAAAGAACATGCAATTTTCAGTGGAGATACGCTATTTATAGGAGATGTAGGTAGGCCTGATTTGGCTCAAAAAGGCGACATTACGCAAGAAGATTTGGCGGGAATGTTATTCGATAGCCTGAGAGAGAAAATCATGACCTTGCCAGACGATGTAATTGTTTATCCTGCTCATGGTGCTGGTTCGGCTTGTGGAAAAAACATGAGCAAGGAAACCACAGACAGTTTGGGCAATCAGAAGAAAGTAAACTATGCTTTGAGGGCTGATATGACCAAAGAGGAGTTCATCAAAGAAGTGACCGATGGTTTGCTTCCACCTCCTCAATATTTTGCTCAAAATGTGGCCATGAACAAATCTGCCAATACGGATGGCATCGATAAGATACTCGAAACTGGAAAGGTAGCTTTGAGTGTAGAGACTTTCGAAGCTATGGCCAATCACGAAGGTGCCTTAGTGTTAGATACCAGAAAGCCTCAGGAGTTTGCCAAAGGCTTTATCCCTAACTCAATCTTCATCGGTATCGATGGAAGTTTTGCCCCTTGGGTAGGAGCTTTGATTCCTGATCTTCAGCAACCTATTATTTTCTTAGCCGATGAAGGTAGAGAAGAAGAAGTGGTGACCCGACTTTCTAGAGTAGGGTATGACAATACGCTTGGCTATTTGAAAGGTGGAATGGAAGCCTGGAGAGCAGCCGGAAAAGAGATTGATTCAGTAACCTCTGTTGGAGCTGATGTATTGAAGGAAAAACTCGAAGAAGGAACTGCCAATGTCTTAGATGTGAGAAAGCCTGGAGAATACTTGGCAGAACACATTGAAAAAGCGAAAAATACGCCACTAGATTTCATCAACGATGAGATGGCAAGAATTGATAAAAACACTGAGTACTACATTCACTGTGCCGGTGGTTACCGATCTATGATCTTCTCTTCCATCTTAAAATCAAGAGGATACGATAAGATTATCGATGTAGCTGGTGGCTTTAAAGCCATTCAGGAAGTAGGTATTCCAGTAACGGATTATGTTTGTCCAAGTACTCTAAACTAACAATTGCCCTGAGCCACTTCAGGCTCGGGGTCATATAAAAAATCAAATGAACAATCTTATTGAATTCATTCAACAGCCATGGCCGTGGTATGTTGCCGGGACCATTATTGCCATTGTAATGTTCGCATTGCTCTATTTTGGCAACAGTTTTGGCCTTTCTGCAAACTTCAGAAATATGTGCTCCATGTTAGGCGGGGGCAGGTCTTGTGACTTCTTCGACTTTGATTGGAGAAAGCAAACTTGGAACCTTTTGTTCTTGGCAGGAACAGTAATTGGAGGCTTCATTGCTCATCAATACCTAATGCCAGATGCCACTATTGCCATATCAGAAGCTACTGTGGCAGATTTGCAAGCGTTGGGAATTGCCAATCCTGGAGAGGGTATTGTACCTCAAGATCTCTTCAGTTTTGAGTCACTATTCAGCCTAAAAGGCCTCATTATGTTTGTGGTGGGAGGCTTTTTAGTTGGCTTCGGAACACGCTATGCTGGTGGTTGTACCAGTGGGCACGCCATCAGTGGTTTGAGCGATCTTCAGCCAGCCTCTTTGGTAGCTGTGATAGGTTTCTTTATTGGTGGTCTGGTTATGACGCACTTGCTATTGCCTCACCTTCTTTCCCTTTAAATCTAGACTTATGAAATTCATAAAATATATCTTTCTGGGTATTCTATTCGGTATTACCCTCACCAAAGCAGAGGTGGTTTCTTGGTTCAGGATTTACGAAATGTTCAAATTTCAGTCTTTCCACATGTATGGTGTTATAGGTACTGCAGTGGTCTTGGGAATCATCATTACTCAGATTATTAAGCGTACTAAAATGAAGGCCATCTCTGGCGACCCAATTGTTATTCCGCCTAAGCAGTTTTCTATACCACGTTACCTTATTGGTGGAACCATTTTCGGGCTGGGTTGGGCAATGACTGGCGCTTGCCCGGGACCAATGTTCATTCTATTAGGAAATGGAGTTTTCGTGATTATTGTGGCTATTGCTTCAGGAATTTTGGGAACTTACGTTTACGGAAGAATAAAGCGTAAACTGCCTCATTAGGGTTGAAGAAGGTTTTTATAGTTTTCACGGTTCTTACTTTTTCAGTAAGAGTTTTACCGGCTCAAGACGAAAAGCCATTTCAGACAAAAGGTGCTGTGACAATGCGCTATATGTCTACCAATAACAAGGGTGAACTGACTGATTTTAATGCTTTTGTGGGCTATGGTTCTTATAAGGCAAGTTATAAGCTTAAATCTTGGCTGAGTTTTTCCGGTCAGGTTAATGGAGTTTTTCTGCCAAGCACAGAAAACTTGGAGAAACGAGATGCTATAACGGGAAGAGGGCCAATTTATGAGGCGAACCTTTTCAATTTAAGAACTATGAGTGCTCATTCTGAGTTTGCACTTCCCGTTCTTAACGCTGAGTTGAATCACAACGGACAAATACTAACTGTCGGTAGGTTTGTTAAGAATGCTCAAGCTTTAAAAGCTGAGCAATGGCCTTTTCCTAATGCTTTAGAAGGTATTTGGTATGAGAATTATAAAGCTGAGAATGCCTCGTGGCAATTGGCCATTATACATAAGTCTATGCCAAGATTTTCTGGAGATTTTGAAAAAATAGGGCGCTCATTAGGTGTTGCAGGAGTTGGTTTTAATAAAGATGGATCTCCGAGTGGTTACCGCAATAATATAGCATCTGATTTTCTGCTGGTAACCAACTATAATAAGCTTTTTAGTGGAGGGCTCTCTTTAGATATTTGGAATTATTTGGTTGAGGGGGTGATGAACACCTTCCTAGTTGAACCGAGGTTACAGCTTTCTGAAAGCCGCTTGAGCATTGCTGCAAAGGTTATGTATCAAGAACGCTTAGGCAGTGGTGGTAATTCCGATCAAAGCAGAACTTATAAGGTAGATCAATCGGCTTTGTATTATGGTTTGAGACTTGAGAAGCAATGGGAGGATAATTCAATGCAACTGAATGTTTCTAGAATTAGTGATGCTGGAAGGTTTTTAATGCCAAGAGAATGGGGCTACGAGCCTTTCTATACTTTTCAAAGAAGAACACGAATTGAAGGTGTTAGGGATGCAATTTCTCTTATGTTTAAGTGGCAAAATGCTTGGTCTGATGAGCAAATGAGCTATCAATTTACCAGCTCAATCGCCTACAACCGTTTGCCAAAACCGAGTGATGTTGAAAGCAATAAATACAAGTTGCCTTCTCACATTCATTGGGATGCTGTTTTAAAAGTTAAGCCCATAAAAAATCTAAGTAGTTTAAGCTTGGAAACATTAGTAGCTTATAGGTTTCTGTCGGACAACTCTATCTCCGACTCATCAGTGATAATTAATAATGCAGACTTTTTTCATACAGATTTAAGCCTAGTATATAGCTTTTGATATGTTCGGAATCAAAAACTGAGTATTTTGGTGTATATCCACTTTAGAGAGAATGGTTACTTGAACTTTTTCTAAGGAGATGGGAAAAATGGACAAATTGCTTTTTAGAATTCGGTTATTACTCAGTACAATAGTATTGCTTGTTTTCTCTGCATTATTTGGCCTTGTGGCACTGCATATAGGTCTCATTCAGCATAAACCAAATAACCTCGTTTGGAAGCCTAAATCTATAACTACCGATTTGGAGGGCGAAGAAAAAGCTTCATTGATCAAGTTAGGATATGATGTAATTACTAGAACTCCTGAGCTTATTGGTCCTTTGGCAGAAAAAGAGGAAATGCAATTTGCTGGGAATAACCTTACCTGTCAGAGCTGTCATTTAGAAGCCGGAACTAAGCCAGGGTCTGGAAGCTTCGTGGGCGTCTATAACCGATTTCCTCAATACCGAGGGCGCGAAGACAAAATGGGCACCTTGGAGGAAAGAATTGATGGCTGTATGGAGCGCAGTATGAATGGGCAAAAACTGCCTCATAATACACTAGAAATGAAAGGCATGATAGCCTATATGAAGTGGCTAAGTGAAGATGTGCCTGAAGAGAAACTCGCTGAGTATAAGGGGTATGTGGCTATTGACCTACCTGAAGTAAAGGCAGATCTTTCTAAAGGGGAAACGATTTTTCAGAAGTATTGTATTGTTTGCCATGGAGCAGATGGACAAGGGGTGAGACCAAATGAAGGTGCGCTCTATGAGTTTCCACCATTATGGGGCAATGATTCTTACAATCATGGAGCGGGAATGCACCGAGTAATCACCGCTGCAGAGTTCATTAAATCCAATATGCCATTTCAACAAGCTACTTACGATAAGCCAGTGTTAACCGATGAAGAGGCCTACCATGTGGCAGCTTACATTAACAGTTTTGATAGACCTCAGAAGGCAAACCCTGAAGCCGATTTTCCAAAGAAGGAGCTAAAGCCTGTTTCTACACCCTACGGGCCTTGGCGAGATAATTTTTCTGCTGAGCAACATAAGTATGGCCCTTTTCAGCCTATCATGGAATACTACAAGCTTACTTTTGGTATAGAAAAGAAAAAGTAGTCGCTTACTGAACCATTAGTGGTAGGCACTCTGCAGTAAAGTTGTCTTCATTACAATAGTGAATTTCTACTTCTTGGTCTGTAGTTATGATTGGAGGCTTATCTACAGAAGTGATAATTATCTTAGACTTATTGCAATGGCCTTTTTGCACTAGCTGCTTGACTAAGCCAAAGTTAGAAGCACTATTGGTAGATATGTTGAAAACGTAAATCTGATACTCCTTCTCAGAGATCAGCTTTTCGGCAGCATCAAAGCCGCATGTGTTTATTGAAAGAGGTTTTTCATCAGGCCAATAGTTTTCGATTAAATCCGAAAACAATGTCCTAAGAATCTCGCGATCCTCCACGAGCAAGATGTTAGTCATAATCTTAGTTTGGTCGGCACAATTTCTTGAGCTCCCACGAAAATATTCCAATAGTTGTTAACAGCAAAAAAATGTATTTAAAAATTCATACTGGTTGAAGTGCTATAGAATCCTGATATATATCAGTTTATGAGGTAACATAGGTTACGCAAGGCAAATGAGGCTTTTTCCAACTTTGAGTCATTGATCGGAAAAAGTACTCAGATATGAAAATAGAACAGATTTACACCCAATGTCTTGCCGAAGCAGCTTACTACATCGAGTCGAACGGTGAAGCGGCCATTGTAGACCCTTTGAGAGAAGTTGAGCCATATATTGAAATGGCTAAGCAAAATGGAGCAACCATTAAGTATGTCTTGGAGACTCACTTTCATGCAGATTTTGTCTCTGGTCATTTGGATTTAGCCAAGAAAACTGGAGCAACCATTGTTTACGGCCCCACTGCCCAGCCAAACTTTAAAGCTCATGTAGTAAAAGATGGTGAGGTGCTTCAACTGGGAAATGTAAAGATCAAGGTACTGCACACGCCAGGTCACACTATGGAGTCTTCAACCTTTCTCTTAATTGATGAAGCGGGGAAAGAACATTCAATTTTTACAGGTGATACCTTGTTTTTGGGCGATGTTGGCCGGCCAGATCTGGCGGTGAAAACAGATTTGTCTAGAGAAGATTTAGCAGCTCATTTGTTCGATTCACTTAGAAATAAAATTATGCCCTTAGCAGATGATGTTATTGTTTATCCTGGTCATGGGCAAGGTTCTGCATGCGGAAAGAACATGAGTTCGGATACTGTTGATACGCTGGGGAATCAGAAGAAATTCAACTATGCACTGAGAGCAGATATGACCAAGGAGGAGTTTGTACAAGAAGTTACGTCAGACCTTGTCGCGCCACCTCAATACTTCCCTAAAAATGCAGTAATGAACAAAATGGGTTATGAGAGTATCGATCAAATACTTGAGCAAGGTGTCATTGGTTTAGACGTAAAAGAATTTAAGCAAGTAGTACGAAAGAATAAGGCGCTTATTTTGGATACGCGACCTAAGGAGCAGTTTGCTGAAGGCTTTATTCCAAATTCAATATTTATTGGAATTGACGATACGTTCGCGCCTTGGGTGGGTGCTTTGATAACCGATTTAAATACCCCAATTGTATTCTTAGCCGAAGAAGGAAAAGAAGAAGAAGTAGTGGTTCGCCTCTCTAGAGTAGGCTACGATAACGCCTTAGGCTTTCTGAAAGGTGGCATTAAAGCATGGCGCAATGCAGGTGAAGAAGTTCAGAGGGTTGAGCAAGTTACAGCAGAAGAGTTTGTATCCATCTTTGAGAATGGGGCGAACTTATTGGATGTGAGGAAAGAGAGCGAATTCGAATCGCAGCACATTAGGGGAGCAACCAATTTTCCACTAGATTTTATAAACACGAACCTCAAAAATCTAGATAGTCAGAGTAAATGGTATATACACTGCGCGGGTGGTTACAGATCTATGATAGCCACATCTATTCTTTTATCGTCAGGTTATTACAATGCTGTAAACATAAAAGGAGGCTTTAAAGCGCTCAAAGAGACTGCTCTGCCAATGACAGAGTTTCAAGAGCAAATCACTATGCTATAGTGATTCTGGTTAAGTTGATGGTTGGAAACCCCTGCAATACGTGTAGGGGTTCTTTTTTGTTTGACTTTCAAACATTTAGGACTAAAAGTATATTTATTGAGTATGATTGAGAAACATGGTTTGTCTTTTGAAGATATAGATAGAATTATTGAGATGGCGTGGGAAGATAGGACCCCTTTCGATGCTATTGAACAACAGTTTGGTCTACCTGAGAAAGAGGTTATCAAGTTGATGAGAAGAGAGATGAAACCAAGTTCCTTCGAAATGTGGAGGGCCAGAGTTCAAGGGAGGAAAACTAAGCATTCAGCACTTCAGTCATCTAAAAAGTTCAGAAGTAATCAGCAGCGTGATATTACCAGAAACAAGATTAGTAAAAGGTAAAAGAGCCTTGCGCTTTAACAAGACTCTTTATTGATTCTAGGCTGTTCTAATCCACCTCCCCAAACCTTTCATCCCCACACATACGGACGATTTTTGGTTCGAAGGTACCAAGTACTTCAACCAAGTCGGTTTGTTGAGCCATTACCTCATGGATGTTTTTATAAACCTGAGGCGCTTCGTCCAAACCGGAACCGATTAAGGTAACTCCAGCTTTTTTGATGTGCTTTTTCACTTCCTTTTTAGAAAGTGTCTGCTTGGCTTTGGTTCTGGAAAGTACCCTTCCTGCTCCATGAGAAGCTGAATTGATAGAATCCCCGTTCCCTTTGCCTTTTACAATAAAGCCCGGTGAGGTCATTGAGCCTGGGATAATTCCCAGAACACCTTCACCTGCTGGTGTAGCTCCTTTTCTATGCACAATGATTTCCTTTCCATCCGCATCTTGCTCTTTCCAGGCAAAGTTGTGGTGGTTTTCGATCAGTGCCAGTGGTTGCTCACCTAAGGCAGCAGCCAGTCTATCGTGAATCTGGTGATGGCATGCCGAGGCATAGTCACCGGCCAGATTCATAGCTTGCCAGTATTCCTGACCCGCTTCAGTGTCTAAATCCAACCAAGCCAGATGCTTAGCTTCTCCCGGTAATTTGGTCATATCCATGGCCAGCTTGGTGTAATGCCTTGCGATATTCGCACCAAGTCCCCTCGATCCCGAGTGGGAGAGTACCGATAAATACTTGCCAACCGGCAGGTTGAATTCATTGATCTCCGAATGAATCTCAGTAATACCGAATTCCACAAAGTGGTTGCCACCTCCGGAAGAACCGATTTGCTTCCATGCTGTGTCTTTCAAAGATTTCAAAATATTGATTTCGTTGAAAAGCCCTCGGTCTAACACCTCATGGTCTTTTGGCCTTTTAAATACCGCCTGACCGAATTTGGTGTTCTCCATCAACATGTCCTTCAACTCCTCTGTGTTTTGATGCACAAAAGCAGGAGGGACGTCATACATGGTCATGCACATTCTGCAGCCAATGTCTACCCCAACTCCATAAGGGATCACTGCATTCTCAGTTGCCAGAACGCCACCAATTGGCAGTCCGTAGCCATGGTGTGCATCCGGCATCAGTGCTCCATACTTAGTCACCGGCAATTTCATGGCAATCTCCATTTGGTTGATTGCTCCTTGCTCAATGCCGTCTGCCCCATATATATGATATGGTATGCGTTTTTCCCGCAAAGCCAGTGTCTCGTTGTGGTCTTTTTTGATGATCAGCGCCATCGCCACAGGGCCCCAGGCCTCATGTTTTAGGTAAAGACCAGGGTTTCCGACCACCTTTTTCAACATGGCTTTTTTATGCAATATGGATTTGCCTTTGAAATACTCTTCCATAGCCTTGATTGCCTCGCCAATGGCTCTGCCTTCAGGGAATCCGAGCTTTCTCAGGTCTTTTCCAGTTAATTTTCTCGTTGCCATAATTTCCAACGTTTCTTTAGTCGTTTGTACTTATTTCGCTTGATGTGGTCTTTCAAATCGTCCACATCATAGTTGTCAAGGGCTTGCATCATACCTTTTCGGTACCAAGCAATCGCCTTGCTAAATTGACCTTGAGTTTCGGCCACTTTGCCTAGGTTTTCATAGACAAAGGTTTTGTTGAAGCCTTCAACCTTCATGGCTTTATGCATAAGGTTTTCCAGACCAAGGTATTTCTCATTATCCAGATAGAGCTGCGCGAGATTGACATAAGCACTTCGGTAATCTGGTTTAAATTTTATTGCCAGCAGATAATGCTGTTCAGCTCCCGCTTTATCATCAAGGCCGTATTGAAGTAGGCAAGCCATTCTAAAATGAAGTTTGGCACTACCAGGCTCTTCACACAATCCTCTCTCAAACCATCTTTTGGCCTCATCATCTTGGCCATTATCTATGGCTTGATCTGCCATCTGAATAATACTTTCTATGTATTCTTCGTAAATGTCCATTTTCGTTTGAGAGGGTAAATACCCCTCAGTCCTTCGGACAGCACCCCTAAAGTGGAGCACAGAATCCGCAGCATTGGGAGGTATTCCCTCAGTTTTTATGTAATTGTTTCATGTTCCTTTTTATCCTCTCTTTGGACGTCATTCCCGTGAAAACGGGAATCTCACCTATCATTCGGAGATCCCCGCCTACGCGGGGATGACATACCATTAGAGTGGCAGCAGGTAGACCAACTACCTAGAGAAAATCTCCTTCAATTGATCTACCACCTGATTGCCGCCAGAAAGTGAAATGTTGTTGATCTTATCTGCGATTCGTTCAACATATTCCATCTCCTTCAATTTGAACAACATGTCGTTGTCTTCCATCAATTTGGCGGTGTTCAACAAGCTTCTGGTAGAAGCTGTTTCTTCACGTCTGGTAATCACGTTGGCTTGTGCTTGTTTTTGCGCCACCAAAACTTGGTTCATGATGTTTCTCAATTCACCGGAAAGTATAATGTCCTTGACACCACAATCCCTGATTTCAATTCCCAGAGTTTCGGCTTTGCTCTTCAGAACTTCCAGTACATATTCTGCAATCGCAGATTTTTGCTCTAGCAGTTCGTCAAGCGTGTAGTTGCCAATGTATTCCCTCAAAGCTAACTGCATCAATACATAGAGCTGTTTTTCAGCATCCTTGTTGTCGATAAGAAATTTCTCAATATCAACCACTTTGTATTGGCAGTAGAAGTTGATTCTCAAACCGGCTTTGTCTTTGGTGAGAATTTCCTGACCAGAAATTTCCATTTGAAGCTTCCTCATATCAGCCTTCAAAACATTGATGGCGGTGGTGTTTTTCCAGAAGTAGTAAGTGCCTTTATCAAGCGTTTTTTCCAACTTTCCATCTATCATCAAGAGTCCTTTTTCGTAAGATTCAACTACGTAAACTCTGATGTGTCTTAGCAAATCGGTGCTGGTAAACACAGCTTTGCTAATGTCTTGCGAAATGTTGAAATCGCTTAGGTCTACTCTGGTGAAAGTGTATTCCACCAAACCTTTCCAGAAAGCATACTTTCCTACAGTCAAAACTTGTTTGAACTTGCCGTCAGCATATTGAATGACAATCTCATTGTCTTTCACGTCTACTACTTCAAGCATTGAAGCCAAGGCTTCATCCTTCAAAAGGATGTTTAAGTTTTTAGAAGAGTAGAACTGATCGGTAAGGTTGTAAACCATTACAGTGTCCGCTAGCGATAACCAAGTAGTACCTGCGGTGATCACTTTGCGGTAATCTCCATTTCTGAAAACCAAACCGACTTTTCCATCGTTGATTCGTATTCTTTTCATTTTTACAATGGTTGTGAGGTTTCCCTCGGTTAAACATTTATTTATCGCTATTGGCCAAATAGTTTCGTTTTATGAAAGGTTGAACAGTTTTGCCATCTATCCAAAGCGAGGTGTTTATTGAGTCTGAATTCAGAAGTGAGTTCTAGAGTCAGGGGAATTTGCTTGGAACTGAAGTTCGCAACGTCTTCCTGTGACAGCAGAAGTCAAATCTTGCATCGGGCGATATCCTAAACCACCTTGGCTTTTTCAAAACTTTCCTCATCTACCGAAGTAGGTAAGGGGCAAACTGAATCTTCCTTTCAGTATTGGCATCGGTTTTTAAAGAAGACCCGATGAACTTCTGAAAATGGATTTTTAGTCCATTTACCATGTTAAAAGCATGGTGCTCTACCAACTAAGCTACTACCCCATTTCTCATTCAATTGTGGGGTAGGGAGGATTCGAACCTCCGACAAGCATGGGAATATGTCCTCAAGCTAAGTAGCATACCGAGACTTACTAGTTCGGCACTATGGGGCTATACTGAAACCCTCATCAGGCCTTATACCTGACGATTATATTCCGTGGAAATGGTAGGATTCGAACCTACTCAGCCTGAGGCACTGGTTTTACAGACCAGTATAACTCTCCCTCGTTATCGCATTTCCATTGAGGCCATTGTTCCTTTCAGCTGGCGATCAACCAATTGTTGGATGCAATGACCCGCTATTTACATTGGAGCTTTTTCAAACATCACAGTCCGTCCCGATAGCTATCGGGAGAAAGACTGCTTGAGGGCTTTAACCCTGCCTGCGGCAGGCAGGCTCTCTCCTCCCGATGTTTCGGGATTGAGGAGACACTCGTTCTGCCTCTCCTTTAGCTTCTTGACCCCTTGACCCCTTTGTACTGCGGACATTTTCCGTTGATAGGGGAGTAATTAAACTCTCCTCCTTTTAGGAGGAGTGCCCGAAGGGCGAGGTGGTTTTTTAGTTTCATTTTGTTTGGGCACAAAAAAAGCCCGGCCTTATGCAGACCGGGCTTTTCAATGCCGCGCTTATGTACGGTATTGTCAAGTCATATTCTTCCCGATCTTATTTTGCAAAAGACATATTTTACCAACTTCAAAATCACTGTGATTTTGATAGCCCAAAGGCGCTAGTCCTGTGTTTTCTAAGCGAATTGTCATCTTCTGCATTTCTTAATTTTTTTGAAACAAAAAACCCGAACTGAAAGCCCGGGTTGTAAAAATCTTATATCGAAAATTCTACTTTCCCGAACGGCTTTCATCACATAGATCATAGGCTGTTTTACCTATTGGCTGTAATGTTTCGCTATGTGAGTTGAAATTTTTCATTTCGTTGTTATGGCTGCAAATGTACTGAAAAGGATTTTTAATTTGCAAGTGACTGATTTTCAGTGGTTAACTTTTTACTCTTTATATATAAATGCTAAGTATTTGATAGTCAAGTTTTTGTGTCAGTAGAATTTTTTCAATAAAATTTGAAATTCTTATAAAACCCTAGTAAACGTTTATACGAATTTAGTCTATTGATTGGTAAATAAGCTTATACATTCCTTCCCAAAAAGCACCTCCCTGAAAAGCATTGACTTGTGTCATTCCAACGAAAATCATGTTTTGCTGAGGGTCTATGAAGAACTTGGTATTGAAGTATCCGCTCTATTCATAAGTGCCTGGAGATTTCGGACTCTTCTTGGTGGGTTTGTCTTGATAGAGTTGAAAGCCTAATGCAAAACTGCCATCGGGGCCTTTAGGGTAGTTTTCATAGTCATTTATCACTAAAGGAAGCTGGTCTTTGGTCATTTCAGCCATGGCTTCTGATCCAAGTAGGTCTCCACCTCCTTCAACCAGCGTTTGTATGAAACGTGCATAATCTAATGCTGTAGAACTTAAACCAGCACCTCCAGCAAAGAAATCTCTAGGTCCTTGCTTTGGGTAGTCGGTAAGAGCACTCATGCCTAGTTGATCGGTAGACATAAAAGTGCCGTTTATTTTCTGAGCTAAAGGTACTAGTCTATCGTGCTTAGATTCAGGTAAATAAAAGTAGGTGTCTTCCATTCCAATAACATCGAATATGTGCTCTTTAAAGTAGGTGTTTAGTTTCTGGCCAGAGACTACTTCTATAATTCTTCCCATCACATCCATGTTGAGCCCATAAGAAAAACGTGCTCCCGGTTGATGGGCCAGTGGTACTTCTGCAAGTCTGTTAATCCACTTTTCCGTAGACCATGTAGGGTGAGTAAATCCAACGTTCATATCGAATTGATCATATACAGCCATAATTTTGCCTGGGTTGAATGATCCATATACTATACCTGAGGTGTGAGTCATTAGGTTTCTGATGGTTACAGGTTTGTCTACAGGTAAGGTAGTGTAAGTGGAGTCACTAGAGTTGAATTGGTCTAAGACCACTTGATTCTTAAATGCTGGAATGTACTCATATACCGGGTCGTCTAAGTTAATTTTGCCTTGTTCTACCAGTTGCATAATGGAAACTGAAGTAATAGCTTTTGTCATAGATGCTATCCGGTAAATCCCTTCGTTTTTTATATTAGTCCCGGCTATCTCGCCATAGCTTTTATGGTAAACTATTCGGCCATTCCTAGCAATCAGAAACGTGCCTCCTGGTATTATGGTGTCATTTATAGCTGTTTGTATATAGTTATCTAACTCTGTTTCGAATGTAGAGCTGAAGCCTTGTTCGCTAGGAGAAGCATTAGAAAGCCACTTTTCCTCTGAACTTTCTTTTGAAGGTTGGCAACTGACTATTAAAAGGAGTAGAAGGATTGAGAGTAGGTTGGGTTTCATGGCTTATTTTTTCAGGAAGATAACAAAAGATGACTTAACCATTTGGCCTTCCTTAGATAGTGCAGTTTGTTTACTTCTTTTATATATAAGAGTGGAAAACCTTAAGTATCCATTTTTCTTAATGAGTAAAAGCAAGGATTAAATTCATGAGTAAGGTAGGAATAGGCTATGGCTAGAATTAGCTGTAACTTTGCATGGCTCAATAATGCAATAGGGCAGTACTCTAATTTTATATATGTCATTCGCTACCCTTGGTTTGTCCAAGTCTTTGTTACACGCTATTAACAAAAAAGGATATACCACTCCCTCGCCAATTCAAGAAAAAGCAATTCCTCACATTTTAAAAGGAAGTGATGTAATGGCTTCCGCCCAAACGGGAACTGGCAAAACCGCAGGTTTTACCCTGCCTCTTCTGCAAATCCTTTCCGAAGGCCATCAGCCAAGACGAAGGCCAATTCGGGCTTTAGTACTTACGCCTACTAGAGAACTTGCGGCCCAAGTACATGAAAATGTAAAAACCTATAGCGAGTTTCTTCATGTGGAGTCTGCCGTTATTTTCGGAGGGGTTAACCAAAACCCTCAGATTCGAGCTTTAAGAAATGGTGTGGATGTTCTAATTGCCACACCTGGGCGTCTGTTGGATTTGGTTGGTCAGGGCCATATTTCTCTGGCTCACGTAGAAATTCTAGTGCTAGACGAAGCAGATAGAATGTTGGATATGGGCTTTCATAGAGATATTAAAAAGATACTTCCTCTTCTTCCTTCAAAAAGGCAGAACCTTTTGTTTTCGGCTACTTTTTCGAAGGAAATTAAAGAACTGGCTGGCTCGTTTTTGCAAGATCCTGTTTTAGTAGAAGTGAATCCAGAAAATTCTGCTTCGGAACAAGTTCAACAATTTCTCTATCATGTAGATAGAAAGCAGAAGTCTGAAGTAGTCTTGAAAATGATTAAAGAAGGCGACTGGCAGCAGGTTCTTATCTTTATGAGAACCAAGCACGCATGCAATCGCCTAAGTGTTAAGCTAAACAAAAACGGAATAACAGCTGCTGCTATTCACGGAGAGAAAAGCCAAGGCGCTAGAACCAAAGCCTTGGCGGGATTTAAGGAAGGGACTATACGCGTGTTGGTGGCAACAGATATTGCAGCCCGGGGTTTAGATATTCCTTTGCTTCCTTACGTTGTCAATTTTGAACTGCCAAAGGCAGCTGAAGACTATGTGCATAGAATAGGAAGAACAGGGCGAGCTGGGGCAAATGGAGAGGCAATTTCCTTGCTCGATGCAGAAGAATTTCCGTTGGTTAAGGGAATAGAAAAACTACTCGAACACCGACTAAATATTGAAGTAATCAAGGGCTTTGAGCCTACTGGAGATTTGTCTGCTGCGAGTAAGCCACAGCCAACTCAGACTACCCAACCAAGGAAGAAATCAGGTCAGCCAAAGTCAAACAAACCAAAGTCTAATTCAACTTCAGAGAAGCCATACAGAAGTAAGAGGTTTAACTCCAAGCGAAGGAGGAGGGGGTGACAGTGGTTGCCTATTGAGTTGATCTCTCTTAAAATAGATTTATAGTTGGCTTTTTTTGTTATTCTATTTGTTGAAACCCGTTATCAGTTGCGACAAGCATAGGAGTCTTAGGATCATTTTGAGGGGTCTTGTTGTTGGGGCTTAAGTTCTCACAAACTCCACTAACCCAGAATAATCATGATTGTCGGCTTGCCTTAATGCTTGAATATATTGTGACCTCACATTCCCTTGGTTGTCAATGTTGGTACTTCCCCAAGTAAATGGCTCTAAGCCAAAAACATCCATAAGCAGTCGGTCAGTCGCTAGTCGAGCGTGTCTACCATTACCATTCGGAAATAAATGTATCCACACCAATCTATGATGAAACCTTACAGCAATTTCATCCGATGGAAATGTTTCATGCTCTATCCAATAATTCATGTCATTAATTAGTTGGCGAAGCTCAATTGGTACTTGAACCCAATCAATTCCGATACTCTTTTCAGATCGTCTGAAGTCACCAGCCCATTGCCAAACCTTCCCAAACATTTGTTTGTGAAGGGTGGTCAAGAACTCTTCGGAAACCACATTCTTTTTATTTCGCCTTCTCTCACACCAAGAATAGGCTTGATTGATATTTTCCTGTTCCCAACGGTTGAGTTCTTCACGGGTAGATATATGAGAGAGTTTTAAGCCAACTGCTTCATCGGGATCGAGAGGTGTTGCGCCATCTGGTTCTTCAAATATCATTTGATCTCCCATAACTCTTTATCACCCTCTATCAGGATACGATCAACCATATCACTTATGGCCTTTTCCTTTTCAGGCTCACTTAAGTTTTGAAGCTCTAAGCGCATGGTGTGATCAAGTCGTTCCATGCGACTTAAAGCAAGTTTTCTAGCCTGTGATCTAACAGTATTTTCAAGGCTTTCTTTAGGAACAAAGCCATATACAAACTTCATCCCTAACCCTTCAGCTACCTTATTCATAGTTGATAGCTTGAGGTTTTCTTCGGGTTCAGCTTGCTCCATATGAGTTATGCGAGGTTGATTAACACCAACTCTTTTTGCCAATTGAGCAGTTGTCATCCCTAAGGCTTCCCGAATTGTTTTTATCCATCCGTTTGACGGTAAAGGAGGTGTAGACCTAAATTTAACAAGCTTTTTATCAAGCTGTTCACGTACTAATAACTTGTCCCAGTGGTTCATTAGATTACCTTTATGTAATAAATATAAGGTGTAATTATTATATAAATGTAATTAAAAAAGAACTATTCTATTATAGTGAGGTAATTGGAAAGCCCGATTCAATCAGGCTTTCTATATTAATCGACCGTTAGAAGGCTGTTATCCATGATTGGTGATCTTCTCAGATGGTGTCTGCTTTAAAACCAATTAAAACCAACTTCAAAAGAGAGCACTACAACCTCTCGATCTATATCATTGTCTAATCTTGCCCATCCCATCTGCAATTGTGTTTGAAGGTCTAATACAAAGCTTTTCTTTTGTACTAATTCATAGCCTGTACTAAAGGCTACTGCTCCACCAAAATTCCAATCTTCTTCTTCAATACTATCTTCATAGAATGCTGGAAAATCCATAGCCAAACCTGCACCGGCATTTATCCACCATCGGTCCTTTACCCAATATTGTACAGAAGGCATCAATGCATCAAAACTTCGGTCTTTGTCTTCGAGTTCGTAACCCATTCCTGCGTAGGTTGCTAGAATGGCTAGACGATCATTGACCATCCAACCTACTTTCAAGTTTGGAAAACTGCCACCGGCTTGAGCATCATCGAAAGGTACTGCTTGATCGCTGTCGGATATACTGATGACACCCCCGCCAATTCCAAAACCAATAACAAATCCGTTTCTGTCAATTGGCTTGGTGTCATTTTGACCATAGGAGAGTAGCGCGCAAAATGTGAATATGATAATTAATATGTTTTTCATTTTTTTGATAATTAAAGTGATTAAATGTTTTAGGAGCATTGCCAAAATCTAATCCCGGCAATGAATCTTTGGATGTATAGAAAATTGCTCTGTTTATGCTAGAATCTATATCCTATTCGCAAGTGCATATTCAATTCTATTTCACTTTTGTCCTTAGAATAACCAGCACGTTCTGCAAAGGTGTAGCTGTACCCTACACCAATTCCTGCTTCATAATTAAAATGGTCTCCTAGATTTCTTCTAATTCCCCATGTAGGTATAATGGCGAAATCACTTACCACTGGAGCCTCGTCAGTATTGAAAAGAGCCAATTCTGGATGGTAACTAGTTTTTATAGCAATGAAATTGCCGCTGTTTCCATCAGTTCGTTGAGAATTTTCTGAACGTCTTTTGAGGTTGTAATAGAATCTTGGCTCAACCACTATAACAGGTGTGAGAATGAACGGAGAATCATAATCATCGTAATAAGTAGTTTCCCAAATACCAAAATCAAAGCCAAGCTCTGTTCTTAGTGCTATGGCGTTTGATAGTTTTGCTTCATTGTATGCCCAGATTCCTAAAACTCCAGTTTGTACTCCGAAGGTTGATTTTTCAACGCTTGTTTCTTGTGCTTTGGCGGCTAATGTGCTAAAGAATAAAAGAATGAATAGTAGATTTTTCATGACCTTAAATTTTTAATGTTGTTTGAAATAAATTGCTTCTTACAAAGGTCAGGAAGAACTCAAAGTGAGGGATATGAACTATGCTGTCTAATTCATAAAGTTTAAGGATAGTTTAAAAATTATGGAGCAGCGATATAAATTATGAAGCAAAACATGCTGTAAGCCACCCTCAAAGGGGGAAAATTGTCAATCTTGATTTGTTGTATGTATCACAAGCTTTAAAATACCAAATGAAAGGTCAGGCTCTTTCTTTAGTACAGAGAATTTTGTTGTAAGGCGGAGTCCATCTTCTTAGAGAACATCACCATGGAGGATTTGGTATTTCTGAGCAGGCAGAGGCAATTAGTAACAGCCGTTCTAATCTATTCAATAAAATAAAGCAACAGAATAAGCTTTTAGCGAGTTAATTCATAGGCCAGATTCGATAGGGGAAGAGTATTGCTCTGAAGTACTTCTATAACTGTTTTCAAAGTATCTTTTAAAGTTGGGTTTGAAAATACCTCCTTTTGATACTCTCGTTATATCGTATGCCGAAAACTTGTCTTATAGCTTTTGTTTATTTTACACTTATTTGTGTAAACCAACTTCAAGACAAGATATCAATTGAATTGCTAAAGAGGATGTAAATATGTGCGTCCATAAACAAAAATAGCACAACCTTTCGATTGTGCTATTTGTGGGCCCACCTGTCCCGATAGCTATCGGGACGAACCAGGGTATCTCAATAATAACTTTGTCATGATTTCAGGGTATTTCTTGAGATTCTGAATATATACTCTGCTCTTCATCTTCTTGATGTGGTTTTCGATTAGCTTGGCTTGCCTAATATTTGAGCATAAATGCTGATAATATAACTCCCAGTCATTGGCAATGCTTGTGAACTTTTCATTGCCATATACCTTATTAAGATGAAGTTCAAGTCTTTTTGTGGGTTCTAGTTCAGTGCTTCCTGTATAAAACTTATTTAGTGACTTGCTGCAAAGGATGTAAATGTGTGCGTCCATAAACAAAAATAGCACAACCTTTCGATTGTGCTATTTGTGGGCCCACCTGGGCTCGAACCAGGGACTTTCTGATTATGAGTCAGATACTCTAACCAACTGAGTTATAGGCCCTTTTCAATTGCTTAAGAAAGCCGTTGAAAATTGGAGTGCAATGTTACATATTTGACCTTAATTAAACAAAGTTCATGGCTATAGAAATATCAAATATCTCGTACATAATTTTCGACCTTGGCGGTGTTATTATCGATTTGGACACCGAAGCTACTTATAGAGCATTTGCTGAGGTTTCTGGTAAGCCTTTGCCAATGGTTCAAAGTTTAGCTGCCGAAGCTGATTTTTTCAAAACTTATGAGAGAGGAGAGATCGATGACCCTACGTTCCGCGCTCACTTAAGAGAAGAGCTTGAGTTTACTGGTGAAGAGGGCTTGTTAGACGAAGCATGGAATGCGATGCTTGGACCTATTACTAAGGAGCGATTTGAGTTACTAGAAAAGTTGGCAGAGCAGTATGACCTATATGTGATGAGCAATACGAATGAAATCCATGTAAGAAGGTTTCTTAATATTGCCAAGTATACTTCTCCTCAAAAAGATTTTCATGACTATTTTAAGCAGGTCTACTTCTCTCAAGAAGTGGGAGCAAGAAAACCTGAGCCTCAGGCTTGGCAGGTAATCTTAAATGATCATCAACTGAATGCTTCAGAAGGGTTGTTTATCGATGACAATAAAATGAATATAGAAGCCGCTGCTAAACTAGGTCTACAAGTTTACCATAACCAAAACGTAAATGATTGGATGAAACTCTTTTAGAGGTTCATTCAATCCTAACACAAGAAGTTTAGCGAATCAAGCGTCTCTTTAATGGGGAGTGGGGACTAAAACCCTGCAGCTCTATAGGCGTCAATACCGCCTGTCATGTTAATTACTTTGCCGAAGCCTTGCTGTCTTAGGTACATTTGGGCTTGAGAAGCTCTTTTACCGGACTTGCAATGAATAACTATCTCAGCTTCCTTTAATTCAGCTAAATCAGAAATTTTATGGGGTATTTCAGCTAATGGAATATTCTGTGCGCCAATATTGTCTTCTTCATACTCCCAAACTTCGCGCACATCTATAAAACAAAAATCTTCTCCGTTATCTAATCTGTCTTTTACCTCTTGAACGGTGATGTTCTCCATTTTTATTCCTTTAGTATTATTCTTTTAAAGCTTACATTTCCGCCTTGGCTAAGGCGCAGCAAATATATTCCTTTTTTGTTGAAGCTTAGGTCTATTGTATATCCGTTTGCCACTTTGCTAAGCTCATAATTTGCCACTTTGCCCCAATTGTCAAAAACCGAAAGGTTCTCCAGTTCACCTTCAAAGAAAAGTATACCCTCAGTAGGGTTAGGGTAAAGTTTAATGTCTCTGGCTTCGCCTGAATCTGCCTCTTCAAAGTTGGCTGCGGTTTCTTTATCGAACCTAGGGCGCATGAGAAAGCTACCTGTCACAAACTCGTTTTCTTGCCATTGTCCGCTTACGTTATAGTACATCTTGTCACCAGAGTCTATGTTCTTATCAAGACCTACTGCTAGAAACTCGTTAGTACCTTGTTCAAAACCAATGTAAATAGTGTCTTGAACAAAAATTGGGGTTTCTAGTGCATACGCTCTCAATTCGCCAATGCTAGAAGGCCTTAAGACACTATATGAGTTTTGGTACAAGATCGATTCTGGGTCATTATTCAGGTTGTTCCAAACATAAAGTTCAATTGGTTCTCCAGCTTGTTGAACAAATGGGAAGTTAATGTCTATGTGAGTCAGCAGTGCTCTTCCTTCTACATAATATGCATAAGCTAATTTGCCACCTCTTTGATTGATACCAGCAGCAAAGTCTGGTTCACCGTCATCGTAAGCCAGATAGTCATCTATTACAGTAATTACTTTTACGGTGTCATTCAGTCTGTAGTCAATGTTGGTGTTAAAGGTGGTGTCTACACCTGGGTTAATACGCTCAATAAAATAGTTGTCGCCAGACCTGATTACGTAAGAGGTTTCTAGCCACAGAGAGTCGGCCAAGGCATTTAAATTGGCAGAAAGCGCAGGAGAGGTAAAGGTTCTTCTTTCAAAAGCTCCGGGCAAGGGGTTAGCCACTCTATCGTCATTCAGTACTTCTATTTGTTCATTGGCAATTAACTCTCTAACGGTTGTGGTAAACTGAATGGGTTGAAAAGATGAATTTAAGTTGTAGAAGCCAACATTGGTTTCTTGTAAGTAGCGCGATGGGTTAGCAAAGAATTGCTCTGTGGGCATTGCCGAGTATGGCGCGGTCAAGAACGAAGGCTTTCGGGTAAGGGCTCTGTCTAGGTAAGCTGTGTCTGCTTCGTAGCGAGAATCGTTCAAATAAACGTAGTCTAGAAGCCAAGTATCGAAAGCTCCTGAAAGTCTTGAATAAGATTGAAATTTGAACTGAAAGGTGTCTGAGAAGTATTCAGAGTTTACTTTAATGTTTTCTTGGAAAAACTCTCCAGTTTCTAAATTTATACCACCGGTAGTAGACCAAACAGACCGCCATGTACCATCAGGTGTTTTAAACTCAAGGCTTAAACTGTCTTCTTCATCGGGTAATTCTCCATTGCCCGTTACTTGCCAGAAAAAGCTTAAGTAAACCGAGTCGGCTTGGCTTGCTTCTAAAGTAGCTAGGTTAATAGGATGAGAAACAAGGCTATCTGTCTTTCCATTAATTAGGCTCGATGCATTATAAGGTGCCCCATTAGCATCTACACCATCAAAGATAGCCACGTTTATAGTAGGAGCATTTACCCCTGTGCCATTGCTTATTCTAACCTGATTGCCACTAAGCCATAGGTTGGATGAAGGAACAATGGAAGCGGTACTAAAATCGTCCCAGAAGGGGAGGCTAAGAGTAGCTTGAGACTGTTGCGCAGAATATGGAACGGAGTTAAGGCTCCACATTGTATTTGGAAGAGGGCGCTCAACGATTTGCCCTTTCACAATCGTACAGAGAAGTAAAAGCCCTATGATCCAAACTGATTTCCTCACTGCTGTGGCTCTTCTTCCTCTTCTTCTTTTTCCTTATTAATCCACACCTCAATTAAGTCTCCAGTTCTTACCATAGCACCTACCGGAGGTAGTTGTTTGTACACTCTGTTAGGAGGAACGGTGTCGTTGAGTATGTAGTTAATCTCGTCAAGTTTTAAGCCTGAAGCTTGAATTTGAAACTTAACCTCATCGGCAGACTTGCCAAGGAAATCTGGAGTAGGAAAGCTTTTGATACCCTCGCCATTACCTATCACTAAGTCTATTGTAGAACCTTTGTAAATCATGGTTCCAGTGGTAATATCTTCATCGCTTAATTTCTGAGAAATTACCGCGTTTACTCTTCTGTCTGGCACATAAGAGATTTCTCCAAGTTTAAGGCCGTGGCTGTTTAGTATATCTGCTGCGTTCGGTAAGTCAGTGTTGATCAGGTTAGGCATGCGCACCTGCGGTGGAACATTGGCGTTAAGTGTAAGGTAGATTTTCCTGTCTTCCTTTACCTTGGCACCGCCCTTTGGATTTTGGCTAAGAATAAATTCAGGGTCGTAGTCTTCAGAAAAACCTGAGTCTTCGGTAACTACGTACTGAAGATTTCTATTGGTTAAGAATTCATCTATATCATCGAAAGACTTACCTACCAGATCGGGTACCGTAATGGTCTCGTTGTGGTTGGTAGTAGACGGTAGGTATACATAAAAAAAGAAAAGTAGGGCAACTAATCCGATGCCTACCATAATTCCGATGTTCTTAAGAAAGCTTAAAATATTGAAGGGCTTTTTGCTCATTTCCAAAGTTTAGAACGGCCAAAAATGAAAATCATTTTATCCGTTGAGGGCTAATCGCCAACAAAGATAACTATTAGTTCAACGTGTCAAATTTAAGCTGATAATTCAATGACCACCAACAAAAAAGGCGCTTCAAAAAAAAGCGCCTCTTAAAGAATTGTAATTCTTTATTAAGCTTCAGCTACATTTACCGCTATTACTTCCTTTACTTCAGGAATATCTCGCTTAATGGCCTCTTCAATTCCGGCTTTCATGGTCATGTGAGACATTGGGCACGATTCGCACGCGCCTTCTAACTCGAGCTTCACCACCATGTCTTCAGTTACTTCCAGCACACGAACATTTCCTCCGTCTGCAATCAGAAAAGGTCTGATTTTCTCTAGTGCTGTTTCAATTCTCTCAAGCATATTTTAAACGTTAATTTCTACTTTCTTCGTTTCAGCCTTTTCTGCGTTTCTTATGGCTATTTTCTGAGCCACAACTTCTGCCACATTTTTAAAAGCTTCTCCTGTAATATCGCTATTCATAATGGCCGGGTATCCCACATCTCCACCTTCTCTAATTCCCTGTACCAGAGGTATTTCGCCTATGAATGGAACATTATGTTTCTCGGCAAGTTTTCTTCCACCTCCTTTACCAAAAATATAGTATTTGTTTTCTGGTAATTCCTCGGGTGTAAAGTAAGCCATATTTTCAATCACTCCAAGAACCGGAACATTGATTTGGGCTTGCTGAAACATGTTCAACCCTTTTTGCGCATCGGCAATAGCTACTTTCTGTGGAGTTGTTACTAAAACAGCACCAGTTACAGGTACAGTTTGAACTAGTGTAAGATGAATATCACTGGTGCCAGGAGGGAGGTCTATGAATAAATAGTCTAACTCACCCCATTCGGTATCTGCAATAAACTGCTTAAGTGCGCTGCTGGCCATAGGCCCACGCCAAACCACGGCATTTTCTGCAGGGGTTAATAGCCCAATAGAAATAAGCTTTACACCGTATTGTTGCACAGGAATAATCAGGTTTTTGTCTCCTTCTTTCTTTATACCTGGTTGTTCATGCTCGCAGTTGAACATGGTAGGCATAGAAGGGCCAAAAATATCGGCATCAATAACTCCAACTTTAGCCCCTTGTTTGGCTAATGCCACAGCCAGATTAGCCGTTACAGTAGATTTTCCAACACCACCTTTACCAGAAGCTACAGCGATAATATTTTTAACATCCGGTAGAAGCGGTGCATTATCTCTAGTAGAAGTTACATGAGAACTCATGGTAACTGTTACCTCAATATCTTCTCCAATGTACTTGGCAATTGCCTCTTCACAATCTTTTCTAATTAGCTCCTTTAGCGGACACGCAGGAGTAGTGAGCATTACGGTAAACCCTAGCTTGTTTCCGTCAATCTCAATGTCCTGAATCATATTAAGAGTTACCAAGTCTTTCTTAATATCTGGATCTTGAACGTTTCTTAAGGCCGCTAAAACCGCTTCTTTACTCAATGCCATCTTCTCAAATTTGGGTGCAAATAAAAGGCTTTCGCCCGACATTTAATAAAAACATCGGTACATAGGAATAGTTCATGTTTCGCGTAACACAATCAACTATATTTGAAACCCTTTATGGCCATAAGCGATTCAACAATTCAGGAGATAAAAAATCGTATCGATATAGTCGAAGTTATCAGCGATTTTGTCAGTCTAAAAAAGGTAGGTAGCAACTACAGAGGCTTAAGTCCTTTCACCAATGAAAAGACTCCTTCTTTCTATGTTTCGCCAAGTAAAGAGATTTTCAAGTGCTTCAGCTCAGGAAAGGGTGGAGACGCCATTTCGTTTGTGATGGAAGTTGAGGGAATCAGTTACATTGAGGCCCTCAAGTATCTGGCTGGTAAATACGGAATTGAGGTTCAGGAAGAAGAACAAACCGATGAGCAAATTCAAGCTCAGAATGAAAGAGACAGTCTTTTCATTATACTGAACTTTGCTAGTGAATTTTTCAAAAAGCAGCTGTTTCAGTCAGAAGAAGGTAAGTCTATTGGTTTAAGCTACTTTAAAGAGAGAGGTTTTAATGAGCAAACCATTAAGACCTTTGAGCTTGGTTATTCTTTAGATCAGTGGGACGGTCTATTAAAAGAGGCCAAGAGTAAAGGGTATTCTGAAGATATTCTTGAAAAAGCCGGTCTTATACTCAGGCAGGAAAATAAGAAGTACGATCGTTTTAGAGGTAGGGTAATGTTTCCCATCCAAAACGTTGCTGGTAAGGTAATTGCGTTTGGAGCTAGAACACTCAGGTCGGACAAGAAGCAGCCTAAGTACATTAATTCTCCTGAAACAGATGTATACCACAAGAGTAATATCCTCTATGGAATCCATCAGGCAAGGCAGGCCATTCGGAACGAAGACCTGTGTTACTTGGTAGAAGGTTATACTGATGTTATATCCATGCACCAGGCTGGTGTTCATAATGTGGTGGCATCTAGCGGAACAAGCTTAACAAAGGAGCAAATTCAGCTAATCAGTCGCTACACCAAGAACATTACTGTTCTATACGATGGAGATAGTGCTGGAATTAAGGCCTCTTTCCGTGGAATCGATATGATTCTCGAGAATGATCTGGATGTAAGAGCGGTGGTTTTCCCTGACGGGCAAGACCCAGATAGTTTCTCCCGAACCATGACTTCCGATGCTTTTCAGGAATATCTGAAAAGCAACGCTCGAGATTTCATCACCTTTAAGACAGACATTCTTACCGATGGTGGTAAGCAAACCGATCCTACTAAAAAGGTGCAGGTAATAAGAGATATTATTGAGAGTATATCGCTTATTCCTGACGGAATTAAAAGGTCTGTCTATGTTTCTGCCAGTGCCAATTTGCTCGATGTTGAGGAGCAGGTATTGCTAAGTGAGCTGAATAAACTCATTATTCAGAAACAAAGGAAAGACAAAAAGCCGGAGGCTTATCAAGAAGAATTGCCACCACCTGTGGCAGAACCTCAGCAGAAGAAACCAGATATTGGTTCGCTTGCCTTTCCGGTAGAAAGAGAATGCCTTCGTCTCGTAATCAATTATGGTCATGAACCTTTCGATGAAGAAATGAGTATTGCCGAGTTTGTTTTGGGCGAAACCGAATCTATCAATTTTGAAAATAAATTGATCGAGGAAACACTCAATTGGGCTACTCAACTTTTAGATGAAGGAAAGAAATTAGATGCCGATCAGTTTATTGGGCCTAATAATCCGTCTATGAGTCAGTTGGTCATAGATATGCTAGAAATGAAATACTTTGTAAGTGAGGGTTGGGAAGAACGACACCGAATCAGCACAATGCATGAGTCAGAAGATTTACCAAATGCTGCTTATTCGGCCATTTTAAGGTTGAAAAGAAAGAAATTGGAGTCACTCATTCATCAGAATGAAGAGACCCTTAAAAAGTCTAAAAACCAAGATGAACAAGATGAGTTAATGAGAATGCATCAGCATTTGAAAATTATGCTCAAAGAGATCAATGATGAACTGGGTACCGTCATTTCATGATCATTTTTTCACCCCGCTGAACTTTATACCTTTGCAGGGCTTTTACTAGAGATATGTCTGAAGAAATTAAGCTTAATACCATTGAGGAGGCCATTGAGGCTATTAAGAACGGAGAAGTAATTATTGTAGTAGATGATGAAAACCGTGAAAATGAAGGAGACTTTATCTGTGCAGCAGACAAAGTAACTCCAGAGATCATCAATTTTATGGCTACTCATGGCCGAGGCCTTATTTGTGCTGCAGTTGTTGAAGATAGGTGCGATGAATTGGGACTCAACCTAATGGTTGATAATAACTCGGCAGCTTATGAAACTCCATTCACCGTTTCGGTAGATCTTATTGGTCACGGCTGTACTACGGGTATTTCTGCCTCAGACCGCGCCAAAACGGTAAAAGCTTTGGTAGACCCGAACATTCGACCTGAAGAATTGGGTAAACCAGGCCATATTTTCCCGTTGAGAGCTAAGCGAGGAGGGGTGTTAAGAAGAACAGGCCATACAGAGGCAGCTATGGATTTAGCCCGATTGGCAGGTTTGAATCCGGCTGGTGTTCTAGTAGAAATTATGAACGAAGATGGTACCATGGCCCGTTTACCAGACTTGGTTCATGTAGCAAAACGCTTTAACCTGAAGCTGGTTTCTATAGAAGACTTAATCTCATATCGATTAGAAAATGAGAGTCTGATCGAAAGGGAAATGGGCATTGACTTGCCTACTGAATACGGAGATTTCCACTTACAAGCCTATAAGCAGATCAATACTAATGAAATGCACCTGGCAGTTATAAAAGGAGAGTGGGAGCCTGACGAGCCTGTACTCGTAAGAGTTCACTCATCTAGTACCCTTGGTGATATATTTGGTTTTAAGTTCGACTCTGGTAACCCTATTAAACATGCTCTTAGAATGATTGAATCTGAGGGTAAAGGTGTGGTACTCTATATGAATCAGAGTGCTAGAGGGCAGCGACTTATTCATGAAATGAAAATGTTGCAAAAAGATGGAGTAACAGAACAACCTTTGAGCCGTAAATTCGGTCTAAAGATGGACACCAAAGATTATGGAGTAGGTGCTCAAATTCTTAGAGATTTGGGTATATCTAAAATCAAGCTCATTTCTAATAATCCTCAAAAAAGAGTAGGTTTAATAGGGTATGGCTTAGAGATTTTAGAATATGTGGAGATGAAGAAGCTATAATTTTTCGCTTCTGTTCGCTCTACAAACGAAACATTCTAAGGGTAAACCGTAGTTTATAATAGTAATGAGAGCGTTCTTCTTTTTTGCTTTGTTGGTTTGTGGAGGTCTTACAGCCGTAGGGCAGCAGTTTCCTAGTGAGAAGTTTCACACGGGTTCAGTAACGCTTAATGACGGAACCGAACTCAAGGGTAGAATTAAGTATGACTTAACAGCAGACGTAATTCTGGTCATAGAAACTGGTAAAAGCAATGTCACTACCTTAAGCGCTAATCAGTTTCAGTACTTTTCAATTGATGGTGGTAAAGGAAAGGCCATGAGGTTTTTTTATGCCGTACCAGTAGTTAATCAGACAGGATACCGTAGGCCGAAAATCTTCGAGTTAATTCATCAAGGTGGAGTGTCACTTATAGCCAGAGAATACATTGCCACTCGTTCCAGGTCATCCTCTAACCGAAGTTCTTTTAGAAGAAGCATGTACGATCCATTTTATGGCCCGGGTAATCAAATTGTAACCTTTCGCTATTTAGCTTATGAATTGTGGCTGATAGATGAAAATGCCAACCTCACCGAAGTAGGGAATACTAAAAATGATGTGATTAGAGCATTTCCTGATCAGCATTCGGAGTTACGGAAATTCATAAAAAGAGAAAGACTGAGGGTAGATAAGTTGGTTGATCTCACCAAAGTGGTCGCGCATTACAATGAGTTGAAAAACTTATAATTTCAGACAATTCCCTTTAGACAAACTCTGTCCCTTCCAGCATAAAACAATATCTTTGAAGCATGTCAAAGCCACTTATTCTTGTTACTAACGATGACGGTATAGTTTCTAACGGCATTCGCGTTTTAGCGGAGGTAATGTCCGAAATAGGAGAGGTAATCGTAGTTGCTCCCGATAGTCCACAGTCTGGAATGGGGCATGCCATTACTATTGGTGAACCGCTACGTTTAATTCCAGAAGATCTTTTTGATGACCTTAACATAAAGAGTTATAAGTGCTCTGGAACACCTGCCGATTGTGTGAAGTTGGCTAAGCATCATGTATTTAAAGATAAGAGCCCAGACCTTGTGGTAAGTGGAATTAATCATGGTAGCAACTTAGCGGTAAGCGTTTTGTATTCTGGTACTATGTCTGCAGCTATTGAAGGAGCCATTGAAGGCTATCCCTCTATAGGTTATTCACTGGCAGATTTTTCTCACGATGCAGACTTTTCCCACACCAGAGATTACGTGAAGCAAATTGCAGAAGAAGTGCTAGCTAAAGGCCTTACCAAAGGCGTTGCACTGAATGTCAATTTTCCTCCTAAGCAAAATGAAAAGATAAAGGGTATTAAGATTTGTAGACAGGCAAAGGCACATTGGGAGGAGGAATTCGACCATAGGAAAGACCCTTATGGTAGACCATACTTTTGGTTAGCTGGCAATTTTGTTAACAATGACAAAGGTGAAGATACCGATGTGTGGGCTGTAGACCATAATTATGTGGCCGTAGTGCCTTGTCAGTACGATATGACAGCATATCATACCATGGCCCAAATTAATGACGATTGGGAGATTTAGGGCTAATGTTGAGCTGGAAGTCGGAAGCGGGAAGCCAGAAAGCCAGTTGCTGCGACTGAACCGTTGATCTATTGCCCCTTCAGGGGTTAGGGGTGGAGTGAGCTGGAAGCTCGGAGTCGGAAGCGGGAAGCTAGATGCTTGGAGCTAGAAGCCATAAAAGGAGACTTACCGAGGATACTGATGGATTGCACCTCTTCCAAGAGGTAAGCTTAAACTGAGTATTTACCTTATGCAGTAATCTTTTTTATCCTGAGCGTGGCCGAAGGATCTGCCAAGCTTTCGGTCTATTGAGCCAGAAGCCAGAAGTCGGAAGCTAGAACAGGAAGCCAGAAAGCCTGTTGTTGCGACTGAACCGTTGATCTACCGCCCCTTCAGGGGTTAGGGGTGGAGTGAGCTAGATACTTGGAGCGAGAAGCCATAAGTAGGAACTTACCGAGGATACTGATGGATTGCACCTCTTCCAAGAAGTAAGCATTTACCTGATGCGGTCATCTTTTTCATCCTGAGCGTAGCTGAAGGATCTGCCAAGCTTTCGGCCTATTGAGCCAGAAGTCGGAAGCTCGGGAACTAGAACAGGAAGCCAGAAAGCCAGTTGCTGCGACTGAACCGTTGATCTACTGGCCCTTCAGGGGTTAGGGGTGGAGTGAGCTAGAAACAGCCCAACTGCAAAAGCACTGATGAACTACTGCTCTTTCTGAGGGCAGATGTTAAACACTTTACTAGTTCAGGTTATGTTTCTGGATTTGTGTTTTAGGCTTTAGCGATTTTGAAGATAGAATTAGAGCTTGAATAATTACCGCCAAGCAAATTACTATAGCCATTTCAAATTGAGAGGAAATCTGACTTCCAGAAATAATTCGTTCTGACTTATCCCATAAAGAAGCTCCTTCATCGGTTTGAATATTTGAGAGCGCATTCAGGTGCTCAATGGCTTCCATATTGGTAGCAGTTTTATTCTCAAAAGCAGTGCCTTGGTCAAAATCGTTTAGGGTTTCTTTGAGAGCATTGAAATGCAATTCTTCTTCTTCTGTCAGATAAGTTTGTGCATAAAGCAGCATAAGTTGCTCTCTTTCTTGCTTTAACTCTGTAAGTTCTTCCGAAAGCTGTGGTTGTTCTGCGAGAAGACAATCGTTTTGTTTTTGCAGGTTATCGTAGAGTTTAAAAATATAGCTTTCTACCAATAACCTATCTTGATAAATAGAAGAGATGGACTCTTCAAGCTGTCTGAACCTCTTTCTTTCGGAAATATTGTTGATGACAATTAAGCCCATAATGGCTGCTAGTATGCCTGCAGCAGTAGCTTTTTGTTTAATTCCATAGGTCCATTTCATAACTTCTTTCTTTAAGTATACCGAATGAATAACGCTCTGAGGTCTTATTCATTGAAAAAATCTAAGCAATACAGCTTTTCTAAAAATATCTTAGCTAGTAGAGTGGCAGGCTTACTTTTTGGCAGTGCTCTGCAAGCTCTATTTCTCTCTCTGACTTATATTGGAGCAGAAGTTAGAGAAATAAGACAAGAAAAGCTTGCCAAAATTATTCTATTGCTTCTTATTGGTTGTTAGCGGCTTTATAGAGCTCTATAGCTTTGAGATAATTAAGAGCTCCTGCTTTAGTTTGATCGTAAATGAATCCATCGAGTTCGGGGTGGTTGGCCGCAACCCATTCTATAAGCGCTTGTCTGCGTGCTACCCAAGTTTCATCATCAAAGTATAGGTATTCAATTATTTCAACCTCATAAATCTTATCTTTTTCAAAACTCAATACTTCTTTGGTAATAATGGGGTTGTCCATCAGGAAGTTAATTCTTGGGCCTAGCTTTGAAATTTGGAGTTCAATCTTTTCGCCAGGTAATTCCTGTATTTGTAGAACCTTGTATTCTGGTTGAAAAATGGAGTCCCACTGAAATAGGTTATAGTAATCTGCCTTAGAGAAAGTAGTTTCATAAACTATTTCCTTCATTCGCACACTGTCATAAAATAAGGAGATTATGCTCGGGTAATCGAATTCATTTAATGCCTGAATGTACTCTTCTGCTAAAACCGTTCTATCTACTTCTTTGAGTTTGGGTTGGCAACTTCCTAAAAATAAAGGAAGCAAGCAGGTAGAGAGCAGTAGCTTTTTCATAGACTAAAGCTTGCTGTAAAATGTTGGAAAAGCAATTATAGCCTCTTTTAGTAATTGCTTTTCTTTTATGGATCTATTGTTATATGGCTCTAAAGAAAACCAAAGTGAAGTAGATGTCTATTTCATGTTTTTACCCTAGGCTAGTAGGCTCCAACAGAGTCAAATGCGAAATAAGGTTAAGTTTAGAGATGGTGGCTGTAGAAGAGAACAGTGTTTTTAAAAGCTGAATATTAAAGGCACATGATCACTTATCTTTATCCATTCATCTCGTTTTCCAATTTTGAAATCTTTAAAATTCTGAAACTGTGGACTTACGAGGAAATAGTCTATATGATATGGCTTGTTCTCATTCTTCTGTAGAAAGAAAGTAGGTGTTGTTTCAAAGCCTTGTTGCTCTCCGCTCGAGGAATGATAAACACTTTCAATGCGTTTCTCTTTTAGCATATTTATCACATCTGTGTGATTCCACCACCTATCCCATTGATCCCAGATGGCATTACTATTTAAGTCTCCTGCAATTATGATTTCGTCAAAGTGCACCAAATTGGTATGTAAGTATTTCCAAAACTGTCCTATATAGCCAAAATTTGGAGACTTGTTTCTATGAGTCCAAACTGCCAATAGCTGAAAGCTTTTATTTATGGTACAGGGTAAAAAGTATTTAACGGAGTGGTCTTTATATTGACATGACCAGTCTAGCTTGTCGATTTGAATGGACGGTTTGGCAAAAACACCTAGACCCTTGTTTTTGGAATCTCCTATCCAAAGATGATTATGGCTCCACTCTTGATACTCTTTGTGTTTGCTAAGAGTTGGATTTTCACATTCTTGAATAATGAAGATGTCTGCGTTTAGATATGTTAGCAGGTGGAATTTGTTTCTTAAAGCTCCATTGCAATTCCATGATACGATTTTCATGACATGTATAAATTCAAACTAAGGAATTACATTGAATAGAGTATTTCTGTCTATTCTAAAACCACTTCTGACCATCTCTCTTCGGAACCGGATCATAACCATGGCCACCCCAAGGGTGACAGCGACTAAAACGCCTGATACCTAACCAAGTTCCGCGAATTGGTCCCCACTCTTTAATAGCCTGAACTGTGTAGCTAGAACAAGTAGGAGAGAAGCGGCAATTGGCTCCCAATAATGGCGAAATACCATACTGGTAAACCTTTATTGGAAAGGTAAATATGAGTATCAGTGCTCTTTTCACTCGGGAAGATAAGCTCTCTCTGGTCAGTAGGCAAAAGCTTATGCCGGTAGATTACAGATTGTAGTATATAAACCTTATTCCAGTATGAGTTAATCAGTCAAATGGACTAAGAAAGCGGAATGGTAAAATAGAACGTACTGCCTTTACCTTGCTCGGATTCTACCCATATTTCGCCCTCATGGAGTTCCACTATTTTCTTACAATGTGCAAGCCCAATTCCTGTGCCCGGGTATTCCTCTCTGCTGTGTAATCTTCTAAAAATCTGGAAGATATCTGGTAGGCAGTCTTTGGCCATACCAATGCCATTGTCTTTTACTGTAAAGGTCCAGCAATCTTCATTAAGTTCTGCCGAAACGTGTATTACAGGTTTTTCATTGGGTTTTCTGAACTTAATGGCGTTTGAGATAAGGTTTTGAAAAAGTAGCCTTAGCTCTGTTCTATAGCATTGAACCACTGGCAGTTTGTTAAAAACTATTTCTGCGTTAGCCTCATCTATTGCCACTGCAAGGTCTTTGCAAACCTCTTCCATTATTACCGTACAGTTATGAGTAGATTGAGTTCTATCAGTTCCGAGTTTGCTGTAATCAGACAGGTCGTTGATGAGTTGTTTCATTCTGCCTGCTGCATTGGAGATGATCTCCATTAGCTCTCGCCCTTCTTCATTCAGCGATGCACCATTGCTTTGCATAAAAAGCTGGGTCATGGCACCAATTGTTCTTACAGGTTCCTTAAGGTCGTGGCCGGCAACATAGGCAAACATTTCAAGCTCCTTATTTTTTGCTTGTAACTGCTGGGTGAAAAGTTCAACCCTTTTTTCATCTGCTTTTTGTTTGGTTACATCTTGGCAGGTACCAACCATTTCGGCTACTTCTCCTCGCTCATTTAAGAATACCTTTCCCATAAGATGAACGGTTTTAATTTGTCCTGTTCCAGTTTTTATTCTGTGAAAGAAATCGTAGAACTGTTTGTCTTCAAGTATTTTTTGAGTTCTACCTAATACAAATTGGCTATCTTCTTCATACACATAGCTGAAGTAGGTTTCATAACAGAGTTCCCCGCCTTTTTCGCGTTGAAACATTGCGTAGAGGTTATCAGACCAAGTAATTTTATCGTCAATAACGTTCCATTGCCAATGACCTATTTGGTTGATTTGCTCTCCTAGATTAAGTAATTCGTTTTTTTTGATCAGATCTTCCTCTACCTTCTTTCGCTTAGTATTGTCAATAATGGTCACTGCTAACAAATTAGCGCCATTTCTATTGAATGGAGTTAAGCCTATTTCCATAGGGAATTCTTCCCCATTCTTTTTAACTCCTGTAACTTCAACGCCACTTCCAATAGGAAGTGCATGTGGTCTAGTATAAAATTCTGATCTTTTTTTAGCGTTTAATTTCCTCTGATAGTCTGGGATGAGTATTTGGGCTTTTTGACCCAGTACTTCTTCTTTGGTATATCCGAAGGTTTTTTCAAGCTGATTGTTTGCATAAATGATTACTCCTGAATCATCTATGATGAGCAGGTTGTTGGGTAAGTGATGGAGTACTCCGTCAAATTGATGTCTATCTATTGTGTTCACGCTACGCACTATTGTCTCAAAAAGTAAAGCAGGGTCACCCATGACTAAACACAGATAACCACAGTTAGATGGTTAAATAAACAAAGTCACCGCATGGAGAAATCCATACGCCTTAGTTCAGTCTCGGAGGTGAATAGTGTCAGATTCTAGACAGAATCTGAAAGTAGGTACGTTGAGGCTCAAGTCAAGATAATTTCCTCACAGGTAAATGAAAATCCAATTTTTTCATATAAGCAACCAATACCCAGCCATAAGCATTGATAACCACCAAATGAGTTAAATCAACTTTGACACAATATACAAGATGTATTTAATGAGGCTCTAGGTAAAACCCTTAATTTTATCTAAAAATATTAATAGTACTAGAGAGTATTAGGAAGTAACTATTTCTCGAAATCTTTATATAACATACTGGCCTGAATGCCCGTATTGTTCTGGTATTTGCCGCTTTTATAGGTGTCGTAATCGCCTTCAATGGTATGGTAGAAAATCTGGCAAATGTCTACTCCGGCATAAATGCGTATAGGTTGAACGCAAAAAATCTCCAGTGTCCAGAAACCGTTAAAACCAACATCTCCAAAACCTGCGGTTACGTGAATAAAAAGACCCAAGCGCCCAATTGAGCTACGGCCTTCCAGCATAGGTACAAACTTTGATGTTTCCGTTTTCTCAATGGTTCTACCCAAGTACAGCTTGCCTGTTTCTAGTAAAAGACCTTCTTCAGGAATGATCAGCTTTTCTACCGGGTTTGGAGTTTTCATATCCAATACCGGATTGGTGTACACCATCAGCTCATTGTGAAGCTTAAGGTTGTAGCTGTTCGGGTTTAATTGCGACTCATTGTAAGGCTCAATGTTAATGCCTTTACCTATTTCTCGCTTAATTTCTCTTCCTGAAAGAATCATAAGTCTTATTCAATTTCTTTTTACCGTCATGCCATTTCAAAATCAAAAGCCAATTAGTAAGGTCATTCCCGCGAAGGTGGGAATCTCCTCAAACATGCTCTAAGCTCTATGAGATTCCCAATCGGAGTCGGGAATGACGAATGGCTTTTGATTTTTGCATTAACAATCTATTCAATGAGGCTCCGGATGTTTTTCTTTCAAAGCTTTGTGTGGTTTTGGAAGAAAAATTCCGGAATAACGTCCTATTCTTAGCTTGGTTAAAGATTTGAGATCGCTCTAACCTTAATTTATTGTGTAGGACATTTCGCCCCCTTTTTCGTCCTTTAACTGTATGCCGGCTGCCTTCAAATCGTCTCTGATTTTATCAGATAGAGCATAGTTTTTACTGAATTTTGCCTGCTTTCTTAGCTCGATCAACACCTGCATTACGCTATCTAAAGTTTTACCATCCTGAGCTGCTTCTGCCTCATTTCTAAGGCCTAACACGTCAAAGATGATTCCTTTAAATCGCTCTATTACCTGTTCGAAAACTTCAGGGTCAATTACTGCTAACTCTGAAGGTTGCTGGTAGTAGGTATTTATTTTGGTACTCAGTTCAAATAAATTAGCAATGGCTTTTGCTGTATTGAAGTCATCGCTTAAGTCTTTCATGGCCTTATCTACAATATCGCCCAGCTCTTGGGTTTTGGCTTTATCAATACTTGCTGTACCTGGCTTAGCTAGTTTCTCCAAAAGGTTGACACTCGCCATTAGTCGCTTGTAACCTTTTTCGGCAGCTTGTAGCGCTTCATTCGAGAAGTCCAAAGTGCTGGCATAATGAGACATAAGCATAAAGAAACGCACCGTCATTGCTGAGTATCCTCTTTCCAAAAGCTTATGGTCACCTGTTAGTAATTGCTCTGGAGTAAAGCCATTACCCTCAGACTTGGCCATTTTTCGGCCATTTACTGTAAGCATGTTTCCGTGAATCCAGTAGTTGGCTCCACCTTTATGGCAGCAGCCTTTGTTTTGAGCAATTTCAGCTTCGTGATGTGGGAACTTCAAGTCCATTCCTCCACCGTGAATGTCGAAGGTTTCACCTAGGTATTTGGTGCTCATTACAGAGCATTCCAAATGCCATCCCGGAAAGCCTTCTCCCCACGGAGATGGCCAACGCATAAGGTGGCCGCCCTCTGCCTTCTTCCAAAGAGCAAAATCTAAAGGATCGTTTTTCTGATCTTGACCAGAAAGTGCTCGAGTGTTGGAAAGCATTTCATCAATATTTCTTCCACTCAACTCTCCGTATTCATGGTCTTGGCCAAACCTCCTTACATCGAAATAAACGTTTCCGTCTTTTTCGTAGGCATAGCCGTTATCTATAATCTTCTGAACAAACTCAATTTGCTCAACTATATGACCTGTAGCGGTTGGCTCAATAGAAGGAGGGATGTTGTTGAAGAGTTGCATAACATCGTGAAAGCCATTGGTGTATTTTTGAACCACTTCCATTGGTTCAAGTTCTTCCAAACGTGCCTTCTTGGCTATTTTATCTTCCCCTTCATCCGCATCGCCCACTAAATGGCCAACGTCAGTGATGTTTCTTACATATCGAACCTTGTACCCGAGAAATTTTAAGTATCTAAAAATGATATCGAAAGAAACGAAGGTGCGCACATTGCCTAAGTGCACATCGCTATAAACAGTTGGGCCACAGACGTACATGCCCACGCGGCCTTCGTGTATTGGTTTGAATACTTGCTTTTCTTTCTCTAATGAATTGTAAATGCTTATCGGATACTGTTCGTATAGGCTCATTTCAACTTGTCGTTGATGTAGGTCAAAAATTCTTTTTTGGTAGCTTCTTCTTGGAATTTGCCGCTGTATTCAACAGTAACGGTAGAAGAATGCTGATCGGATACACCTCTTGAGCTAATACACATATGTTCGGCATCTACATAAACAGCCACATCTTCCGTATTAAGCGCTTCTTTCAGTTCGTTCAACACTTGTAGTGCAAGTCTCTCTTGAACTTGTGGCCTACGCGCATAGTAGTCTACAATTCTATTGATTTTAGAAAGGCCAATTACATTACCGTTTGGTATGTAGGCAACGTGCGCTCTTCCAACAATTGGTAAAAAGTGATGCTCGCAGTTAGAGTAAACTGTGATGTTCTTTTCTACCAACATTTGGTTGTAGTTGTACTTGTTTTCGAAGGTAGACATAGATGGCTTATTGGCCGGATCTAACCCTTTGAATAAGTCTTTGATGTAGAGTTTGGCTACCCTTTTTGGTGTACCTTTTAGACTGTCGTCTGTTAAGTCTAGGCCAAGGGTATGCATTATCTTTTCGAAGTAACCCTGAATTTTCTCGATCTTCTCCTCGTCACTTAGCTCAAATGCATCTTCTCTCATCGGAGTGGCTATAGAAGTCATGATATGGTTATCACCAATCTCATCTACCTCTTTCAATAATTCGTCAGAAACTTTTGTTGACTTATCTTCCATTACTCAATTTTTGAATGCCGAACCTTTCATGCCTCAGGGGCGTAAAAAGTTGGGCAAAAGTACGATTAATTCCTATGCAATTAAAATCAGATAATGATAACTCTAGTTGAATGAAAATGATTCGATTTTAGGAAGCCTTTCGGTAATTTTTTTGTGCTAATCTGTATTTTAGAAAGATGGGATTGTTTGGTGAAAGGTTGCTGGCTTATGCTTACAGGCTAAAGGAGAGGAGAGGCTTCTTCCTAAGTGATGTTAAGCGACTAGCATGTTTTGCCAATAACCCTAGGAATCAAGAGGTTGAGGCGGTTAAGCTAAAGCTGAGTGTGCTCAACCATAAGCAAATAAATGATTTGGCTTGTCAGCAAGAAATGACGAACCACATTATTACACAGAATATAGACGAAGATTTAGATGGTAATGCTTTAACGGCTGTGACTAAATTGGCAAAATTTCAGTTTAAGGGGAATGAGTATCATTTATTAGCCTTTGCTTCAGCATATTGTAACTCGCATAAACCCAGTGTTTTTCCAATTTACGATGTAAAACATTTGGGCCTTATGAAACAATATATGAGCCATTATGCTTTATTGGGGAGCGAAGAATCTTTAGAAGATTACTCCGTTTTTAAACGTGGTCTCGATCATTTTATGAATCATTACCGTTTAGATGAACTTTTGAATTATTATGAGGTAAAGAAGCTTAGCTGGCTATATTTGGATAAGCTATTGGCCGAAGAGGCCTGCGAATTGAATCAATAATACCTCTTTTTTTAACCATTAACCGACCTGAATGAACGCGTATAATCTTATCATTGTACTCGCTTGCGTCATTATCGCATCGCACATTTTTAATTATATATCTAAGAGAACTAACATTCCGAGTGTTATTCTTTTGATTCTGCTGGGTATTGGTGGTAAGTACGCAATGGACTACTACAACTTTAACCAAGACGGACTCATTTTTGGGACCTTGGAGGTACTAGGGATTGTAGGGTTGATTATGATTGTTTTAGAGGCAGCCATAGATCTAAAGCTGAGTAGAGAGAAGTGGCCAATTATTTGGAAGTCGTTTACGGTTGCGCTGATTTCTTTGATTGTCTGTGCCTTTGGTATTTCGTTGATTATCAATCAGGTATTTAAAGAAGATCCCATCATTTCTCTGGTTTATGCGGTTCCACTTTCTATAATGAGTAGTGCCATTGTAATCCCTTCTGTAAGTCGGTTGGCAAAGGATAAGAAGGAATTTATGATCTACGAGAGTACGTTCTCAGATATTCTAGGCATTATGTTCTTCTATTTCTTGGTAGAAAATGTAGGTGTTGAAAGTGCTAATCAGGTCATTTACAGTGTAGTGGGTAATATCATTATTACCATCGTAATCTCGGTTGTGGTTAGCTATGCCTTGGTTTTGCTTTTCCAAAGATTGGAAGGAGATGTAAAACTGTTTATGCTGATTGCAGTACTGATTTTGCTCTATGCTATTGGTAAGCAATTGCACTTGTCTTCTTTGGTAATCATTCTCGTTTTTGGTTTGCTGTTGAATAATAATAACCTCTTCTTTATTGGCAAATTGAAGGAGTTTATAAACGAAAAAACCATCAACTCAATACTTAAAGATTTGCACCTAGTTACACGGGAGTCTGCATTTGTTGTGCGAACTTTTTTCTTTGTGGTTTTTGGTACTACAATCGACTTAAGGGCTTTGCTCGACCTTGAAATATTTGCTGTAGGCTTAGGGATAGTGGTGTTCTTCTTTATCGTAAGGTTTGTTTTCTTAAAGCTGTTTTTCCTTAAGAAATCTATATTTCCTGAGTTTTTTATTACACCAAGAGGATTGATTACTGTACTCTTATTCTTCTCAATTCCTGAAGAACTGACTTCGCTTACTTTCAATTCCGACATTATTTTGATAACCATTATTGTCACCAGTTTGGTAATGACTTGGGGACTGATCAAGTTCGGAAAAGAAGGCTTAGAAGAAGGTGCCCCAGCTCCATTAGAAGATACTGGACTGTCTTACTTTTTGCAGCGTATGAGCAGTAATACCTCTGGCACTAAAGATGTGGTGCTGGCAGAACAAGTAGAAGAGGCGGTAGAGGAGATTGAGAAGGAAAATGCTGAAGAGGATTCTGAGTCTAAAGAAGAGAAGGATAAAGAGTAGTTTGTTCTGGTTCTTCATTGCGAGAAACAAACTTCGCCTCCCGAGGCCCCGATACTTCGGGGCGGGAGTGAAAGTCTGTGCCGAAGGTCTGATTAGCGTACTTCCAAACAGGTAGATTACTTCGTCACAATTAATTGCCTCGCATTAATTCTTCCTCGTAATGACGGGGCAGATGATCATTCGATTTGTTCTAGGCTTTTCAATTCATGCGAACTTTCAATATACCGATTATTGTAAGACTACATAATGGCTTTTCTCCTCGTAATGACGGGCCGAGAGAGATTGTCTAATGAGGGTCAACATCTACAACCACTTCAACGGATTTGAGTTCTTTTACTTTGAGTAACTCCAGCTGAGCATTTCGAATCAGGTCTTTTACGGCTTCCATCTTATATTTCTTTTCAATCTTTAAGAAGATGTCCATCAAGAATTTATCTCTGATTTTGTTGATTAGCGGCTCTTGAGGGCCTAGCACTCTGCTGGCTCCCATGTCTTCTTTGAGAATGTTGGCCAATCTTTGAGCTGCTTCATTGGTGAGTTTTTTGTCTTTGCTTCGAAGCGTCAAATGAATCATTCTAGTGAAAGGAGGGTAGTGATACTTTTTCCTTTCCATCATTTCTCGTTGATAAAAAGTATGGTAATCACCAGTTCTGATGAGTTCGATAATGCCCTGCTCAGGGTTCCTACTTTGAATAATTACCCTGCCTTCAGTATCTCTTCTTCCAGCTCTACCACTTACTTGGGTAACCATTTGAAAGGCTCTTTCATAAGCTCTAAAATCAGGGAAGTAAAGCATTCTGTCAATGTCGAACACACCTACCAAACTTACCTTGTCGAAGTCTAGTCCCTTAGAAACCATTTGAGTTCCTACTAGAATATCAATTTCACCTTTCTCAAAATCGTGTATTATGTTCTGATAGGCGTATTTGGCTCGGGTGGTTTCTAAGTCCATTCTTTGCACCCGTGCCTTCGGAAAGAGCAGCTTAATATCTTCTTCAATGCGTTCTGTACCAATACCAACGGTATGCACCTTTGTGCTGCCACAAGCGGGGCAGACCAACGGAACAGCATCTTTATGGCCACAGTAATGGCAGTTGAGCTGGTTTTTATATTGATGGTAGGTGAGGCTAACCGAGCAGCGAGGGCACTCAGGAATATGACCACAATCTTCGCATGTGAGATAGTTAGAAAAACCTCTTCGGTTTTGGAAAATGATGGCTTGCTCTTTTTTCTCTAGAATCTGTCCGATGGCTTCAATAAGCACAGAAGTGAACTCGCCAACACTGGTTTTTCGCTTCTTTTCCTCCGTTAGGTTGGCCAGGTTAATAACTGGTAAACTAGCATCGTTGTATCGCTGAAATAGCTCAACCAAACCGTACTTTTCTTGCTTGGCATTGGTGTAAGATTCCAACGATGGCGTAGCAGAGCCTAAAACTGTTTTTGCACCATGCAAATGTGCCAAATAGAGTGCAACATCTCTCGCATGGTATCTCGGTGCCGGATCATACTGTTTATAGCTGGTTTCGTGCTCCTCGTCTACTATTACTAGCCCTAGGCTACCAAAGGGAAGGAAAATGCTGCTTCGAACCCCCACAATAAAGTCGAATCGACCTTCCATAAGTCCGTACCAAACCTCAACCCTTTCGTTGTCTGAGAATTTAGAATGGTAAACACCCATTCTGTCACCAAAAACTTTTCTGAGCCTGTTGACTATCTGAGCAGTAAGGGCAATTTCTGGCAGAAGATAGAGTACTTGCTGACCGCTTTCCAGTGCCTGCTGAATTAGACTGATATAAATTTCGGTTTTACCACTACCTGTAATGCCATGGAGTAAAACGGTAGACTTATTGGTAAAGTAATCGAAGATTTCTTGCTGAGCATTTTGCTGAATATCGCTAAGCTCTATTTCAGTAGTTTCTGCGGGACCTTCATCTCCAAAGCGAGAAACAATCTCTTCAAACTCAATCAGTATTTCATTCTTTACCATCGTTTTGATGGATGAAGCTGAAAGACCAGCTTCAGTAAAGGTCGACTTAGGAATACCTGATGAGTTCAATTCTGGGTTTTGAAACACAGGGACTTCTCTCAAGTAAAGCAACAGTATGTCCGACTGCTTTGGCTTTTTCTCCAACTCTTGAAAGAGCTCATCTAACAAATCTTCATTCGCTAAGTAATCACCATGAAGCCGTATTTTCTTTACTTTTTTCGGCTTGTAACGCTCTTTTACTTCTTCATAAATGATCACCAATTCTTTCTGAACCAGTGATTTGATATAGCGGTAAGCACTTTTGAGTTCTAAGATGTCGGCTGCGTCTCTGTAGCTTAATGAGTCTTTTTTCTCTAATGCCGAGAGAAGAATTACTTCCTTATCATCTAAAGTAAGGTCTGTATCATTCCAGTCGTAGTGCGGATGAAGCTGAATTTTTGATTCACTACTCAACTTAAGTCCTGAAGGAAAGGCTGCATTTACCACTTCGCCATAAGTGCAGAGATAATAGTTGCTCATCCACTTCATCATGTTTACCTGCTGAGGAGTAACAACCGGTTCTGCATCTAGTACATCTAAGATGGGTTTAGCTGTGTAGACTTTAGGCGCTTCTTGGTGGATAGAATCAACAAGGCCAGTTACCACTTTCTGTCTACCAAACGAGACGATTACTCTGATGCCTGGCTTTACTAACTCCAGAAATTCAGTGGGGACTCTGTAAGTGAAAAGCTGCGGAATGGGTAGTGGCAGAGCTACATTAGCAAAGTAAGTGGCTGCTTCTTCAGGAGCGTCAATATTGAATTGGAGTGATGACAAACGACTGTTTTCTATGAAAGTTTGAAGTTATTAATTAAAGGCTTTCTAGTGGTAGAAGAAGTGGAGAATGTTTTGGCGACCCCTAAATCCCCTAAAGGGGACTTTGCTTCATCATTTTGACAAGTTTCATCTCTCACCCTCCCGAGTTCTCGGAAGGGCTAGGGTAGAATTTACTTTGTTTGAGTAAACTTTATCGTTTAAACTTTACCCTCGAGTCCATATGGCATATTGTCTTGCGAAGGGCTCGGGTAAAAGTTATGTGATCTTTATGCAAGCTTGAAGGCTAGGGCATTAGGCCCCTAAATCCCCTAAAGGGGACTTTGCTACATCATTTTGACAAGCTTCATCACTCACCCTTTAGGGTCGGGGTAAAAACTTATTCTGATGAAATGTGCCTTAATAGATTTAAACATAGGTTGCTAATTTCAGTTATTACCTTCTCAATATTCTGTTCTATTTCTTGATTCGAAAACCTTATCACCGAAATTCCAAAATCATGTAATTCATGAGATCTATCAGCGTCATATTCTGCTTGATCTTTTTCCATATGATTTTTTCCATCGACCTCAATTACCAGTTTTAATTTATGACAATAGAAATCTACAATGTAGATGGCAATGGGATGCTGAGCCTTAAAACGAAGGCCATGAATTTGGTTTGATTTAATCTTTTCCCACAGGAGCTTTTCATGATAAGTCATGTTCTCTCTTAGCCGCTTTGCTTGCTCAAAGAGAGTCGGTGAAGCACCATAAAACATTTTTCGTTCCGTCATTGAATGTATGTGTTCGAGGATTGAATTTAAGAGTTTACTCCTAAATCCCCTGTATGGCTTTTTACTTCATCATTTTGACAAGCTTTATCGCTCACCTTCCCGAATTCTCGGGAAGGGCTGGGGTAGAATTTGCATTGTTTTCGATTTTATCTCGAAACTGTTCTCCATGAGTTCGAGAGAGATACAGCACCTACTTTCCCTGCTTCCCAGGTGCTATTGGGGTGGACCTATTGAAAACTCCATTTGCTCAAAAACCTCTTTTGAACTATGCACAGGTAATTGACAAGCCTTATTGTAGCAAACGAAATAGGTCGGTTGATTATTGATCATTTCTCGTCCTTCAAGAAGCTCTAGCTCTGAAGACTGATTGCTTACTTTTCCAGCGATGACCTTGTTAGGGAAATAGGCTTCGCTCAGCAATTGACTTGCTTGGTTGTTGTCAATGGCCACGACTTCCGCAGTTGGGTAGGTGTTTAAGGCATACAACGAAGCCCAATTGGCCAAGTCTTGCGGAGCAAGCATTAGCATTCTGTTCACCTTATCCACCATATCCTTCGAGGCCTCGATGTATTGGTCATGACTCAACAGCAATCCTAAAGTTTTGAGGTTACTGGCCATCATGGAATTGGAAGAAGGAATCACGTTATCGAACAATTCTTTCTTTCTAGCTATCAGGGCTTCTGACTGGTTTGAAGTGAAGAAGAATAGTCCTTCTTGCTCATCGTAAAACTCTTGTAGAGTTACCTTCATCAGTTCATTGGCGAGGAAAAGCCAGTTCTCATCAAACGTAATTTGATAAAGCTTAAGGTAGCCTTCTATTACGGCAGCGTAGTCTTCCAAATAACCATCAATGCTAGGCTTTCCGCCCTTGAAATTCCTGTACAGGTGATGGTCTTTCATCATATGGTTTTTGATGAATTCGGCATTGGCTAGTGCTAGACTCAGAAATTTTTCTTCTCCAAAAGTAGCATAAGCATCACACAAGCCAGAAAGCATAAGCCCGTTCCAACCACTGAGGATTTTATCATCAAGTCCTGGTCTGATTCTGCTACTTCTGGCATTGAGCAGCTTCATGTTGCAAATCCTGACAATGTCTTTTAGCTCGTCTACTTCCAAATCATTGGCTTCGGCAAACGCCTCATCTGATCCAGAACGGAAAGGAATATTCTTTCCAGGTTCCAAGTTGCCTGCGGTGATGTTATAGAAGTCTAGCATCATTTCAGCATCTGGCCCTAAAAGGTCGTAGAATTCTTGAACGGTCCAGAGGTAGAACTTACCTTCTTCGCCTTCACTATCGGCATCTAGCGCGGAGTAGAAACCACCTTCTTCGGAAGTCATTTCTCTTTCCAGCCAGTCGATGGTCTGGTAAACGGTTTCCTTGTAAAGCGCCTTTTTAGTGGCTTGATAAGCGTGGGCATAAAGGCTCACCAGCTGACCATTATCATAGAGCATTTTCTCGAAGTGTGGAACAAACCAATCCATATCGGTAGAATAGCGGGTGAAGCCGCCACCCACCTGATCGTAAATGCCGCCCAATGCCATGTGGTCTAAAGTTCGTTCTACATGAGCCAAAGCTTCATTATTCTCATTGATGTGATACTCCTTCAGCAGAAACTCATAAATAACAGGCATGGGAAATTTGGGCGCTCGGTTGTTTCCGCCTTGTTGTAAGTCGAAGTTTTCAGCAAACTTCAAATACATTTCATGCACCGCGGTTTTCTTAAAGTCGTTGCCTTGGCCAATAAGTCCGTATTTCTCAACTTCACTTCTGCCTAGGGTATTCATAAAGCCTTCTGCCGATTTTTCCAGTTCGTCATGCTGCTCGTTGAATGCTCTGTTCACTTGCATACAAAGCTGCGCCCAGCCTTTCGGTGGAAAGTAAGTTCCTCCGTAAAAAGGTCGCTGATCGGGGAGTAGAAAAACATTCAGCGGCCAACCGCCCTGCAAACCCATGGCATGCACTGCATCCATATAAACCTGATCTACATCGGGGCGCTCTTCTCTATCCACCTTAATGCAGACAAAATGCTCGTTCATAATGGCGGCAATGTCTTCGTTTTCGAAACTCTCACGCTCCATCACATGGCACCAATGGCAAGCCGAATAGCCAATACTGACAATGATTGGCTTGTTTTCCTGCTTCGCTTTTGCTAGTGCTTCTTCGCCCCAAGGAAACCAATCTACAGGGTTGTGCGCATGCTGAAGCAGGTAAGGTGAGGAGGCTTCGGTAAGTCGGTTGGAGTGTTTCTGGTTGGCCATTTACTTCAATTGCTTGTTAAGGTTTTCAATTTCTTTGTCTAGAGGTAGCTCTTTACCCAGCTGTTTCAGTTGATCGAGTGTTTTGCTTAAGAATTTTTGGTGTCCGCCAGATTTTGGGTTGAATGGCTTATGGTTAAGCGCCATCCGCAGCTTATTCCATTTTTCTAAAGTTGCCTGATCTTTTTTGGCTAAATAGGTTTGAACGAATTGCTCCCAGATGTAGTCTATGGCTTGCTCGTTGGGATGAATGAGGTCCTTCTCATAGAATCGGTAATCTCTGAGGTCGTCCATCATTATCTCATAGGCGGGAAAATAATGAACATCTGGCGCCATGTCATCCATGTAATAAGCCGCTGACCTTAAAACTGATTTGCTCACTGAATTCAGCTTTAAGGTATCACGCGTATGTCTTACAGGGCTCACGGTAAAGATAAACTGTACTTCTGGATTGAATTGATTGATGACTTCTTTGAGTGCAAAAAAGGCTGGGACAATCTCTTCAACCGAAAGTAGCCTTCTGGTAAATTCTTTCTGTGGTGTTTTGTGGCAGTTGGCCACTAGCATATGTGTTTTGTTTTGCTCATAAACCCAAGCCGTGCCCAGTGTAATGAAAATGAAGTTGGCTTCTTTTAGCTGCTGAGCCACTTTGGTGAGCGCTTCTTCCATTCGCTTGTGGAGGGTGTCTTTAGTTTTTGCTCTAAAGGAAGAATGGAATTTATAATTGAAGTAGTATCCATCGCGCTTTAGAACGGCCGCGTCTAATATTTCTGAACGCTCTAAGGAAAGCTCCATTAGCTCAAGAATTGATAATGGATTAAAAATAGTGCCGTAGGGATTGACCTCCGATTGAAATTTGGCTTCCGTAAGTCTTTGGCCAATGCTGTCTGAAAAGCATGAGCCTAAGGTCAAGATCTTCGACTGATAATCAATTTTAATAGAACTGTCTTGTGGTTCAATTTCGGTTCTGAACATGCGCAAAGATAAAGTTTAAAAGTGGCCTTCCCTTCTAAAAGCAATGCAAGGAAATAAGGTTCAGATTACTAAACCTTCGATTCAGCTAAAAACAAACGTTTGATATTTGAAACTGATTGAAAAAGAGTGACTTACTATGGTGGGAAGTATGCAAACGTTTCACTACTTTTTTTGCCTTGGTGCTTGTTGCGTGCTGTATTTGTGCGAAGATTTGTATTAGTAAACGCAAGGAAATGAGCATTAAAAAGCAAATCCTGAAAACTAAGCCGCAAGCGAATGTAACTTTTCAGTTACCTGCAGAGGCGGCAGAAGGAGCAGAGAAAGTGACAGTGGTTGGTGAATTCAACGACTGGGATACTACTGCAACAGAAATGAAGAAATTAAAAAGCGGTGACTTTAAGGCTACCGTTAAACTTGCTACTGGCAAAGAATATCAGTTTAGGTATTTGATCGATGGTCAGAAGTGGGAGAATGATTGGGATGCAGACAAGTATGTTCCTAATCAATTGACCTTTGAAGATAACTCGGTAGTAGAGTTATAGAAAGATATTTAGGACTTTCCATAGGTGAGTTCTCGTTTGAGACGGGCGGTTATTGGAAACAATACCGCCTTTTTTTATGCTCTAGTTTTTTGGCGGTGATGATGGCTTGTTGGGGATGATACCAAGCGGTAGTGAGTAAAAGCAGTTGGGATAATCTAAAACGCAAGCTCAAGCGAATCACCAAGAAAACGCTGCCATACAGTTTTGCAGAACGTACAGAGCGGCTCAAAGAAGTAGCTAGGAGTTGGATAAATAACTTCCGATTGGGGACTGCATACACCAAACTCAAGAAGCTGGATGAGTGGCTACGTAACCTACTGTGCTACGTATATGGTCCCGAGGCATCGGGAGGCGCACCGTGGGCTTATGGCTCACGGCCGTCTTTTTCGTTTTTACTTTGTCTGTTCGTCCGTGCGTTGGCTCAGACACTTATTGACAAGCTTTGACTGGTGCGTTTGGCTTGAGCGGCTTGACAATGTGTGTGGTTGCAGTGAGCTTAAAACAATCCTTTATATAATTCATCTGTATCAAAATCTGGTGAACCTTGTCTCGAATAATAATATGAGAATCTAGCTACAATGTCCTTTGTGAAGGTGCTGTTGACTGAAGCCTTACGAACAAACTTCTCACTAAATTCTTTTACTCTAACAGATTTCATTTTCTGAAAATTTATGAGACCTCCTTCAATGTCTTTGTATTGTGGCAGAAAATGATACTTATTGGAATAGCTATTATGTATAATTCTTTTAAGGGTATCTTCAGCACTTTCTAAGACTTCTTGATCAGCTTTACCCTTAATGATAAGACCAACTTTTTCTTTAAGAATACCTTCATTCGGTGAATCTATTTGTACAACTAAAATGTCTTTTGCTTTACCCTGCGCTAAATCACAAGATGGGGTTAACACAATATAATTCGTTGAAGTATCCTTCTCTTCGACCAAATCCCCAGTAAAAATACTAGGCTTAATACATGGGGTGATATAGATTTCAGAAGGGTGGTAGTTTTCAAAACCTGATTCTTCAGTAATTTCTAAATACTCTTGAATATGTAAAAGAGTATATCTTAAAAGAGATTTTTGCTTTTCTTCTGGACTCCTTTCGTTATCGTTTGTCCAAAGGTCTAAAGAGTTGGATAAATGATTCCAGAAAATGTCATTAATGTACCTCTCTACGGTTCCTTTTCTGTTCAAAATCTCAGTAATTCCAGTATTGTATATGGCAACAATTTCTTCTATGAAATCAAAGTCAGCATCCCTGTCCCGAACTTTAAAAAAAGAAGTTTCCTCACTTAATGACGAGTGAAGATTATGAGATGTACCAGAAATAACAAAAACAGGAAATCTTAGATTTTCTTTAACTTCTTTAATTATTTCGTTGCCAGAACTATCACTACCACCTGATTGCTTTAAATCCAAATCAATGACTGCTCCGTCAAAAATATTATCTGAATTCCTTAGTATGTCTAGAGCTTGATCCTTTTCAGAAAGAATAGTTTCTCTAATTATTAAATTCCCATTTGTTTTATTGTATGAATCAATATCCCTCGTGTATGTAGCGATAACATTTGAATCGTCCTCTACGATTAGTAATTTTAATTCTTTCATATTACTTGTTGATTTCTATCTGAAAATAAGCTCCTTGATTATAGCTACGAGCAGAAAGTTCTCCGTTTAATCTGTCGATTGCTTCACCGGCAATTGCCAGACCTAATCCGGTTCCATTAAGTTTTTTAGAATACCCTGGTTCAAAAATAGCTCCTGATTCAATTTCTAAATCTGTTAATCCAGGGCCAGAGTCTTTGATGTCAATAATTACAGCGTTGTGATTCTCATGAACGGAAATGAATATTTCTTTGGTTTTAGATTTTGAAATTTTAAGCCAATAAATGCTATTTTCAATTAAATTGGTTAGTGCTATATATAGATCTTCAGACCAACCGAATGTTTCGATTTTTTCATCTCCTGAAATGGTAATTGTAATATTTTCATCCTCAAGTTGAGATTTGAAAACATCCATACTTTCTCGAATAACATTTACGACAGCAAAGTCAGTTTTTTTATCTCTTTTTTGTTTGGCTAGTGGAGAAATCCTTTTGAATAAGTTTGAGATAAACTTGCTGTTTACTTTGAATCCGTTTATACTATTTGTTAGTTCTTCAAGGTTTTCTTCATCCTTAGTGGCTTTGTAAAATTTCAAATAGCGTTCCATTACTCTAGCTTCAGAATTGAAAAACTGTAATGGTTTTCGACCTTCGTGAAGAATAAAATTGACAATTTTGCCTAAAGTTGCATGACCTTGATAAATAGCAATTGTTTTTTCAATTTCCTCTTTCAATTCTGCTTTTTTCTCTTCTTCCTTCGTTAAGATTGTATCGATCTCATCAATAGCTTTTTTGTCTATTTTGAATTCCGATAGCTTCTTCCCAATTGTGGTTTTAACTTCTGCAAGACTGAATAATGAGTTTATTGTATCTTGTACTTTTGTTTGCTTCCCTCTACTTTTTTCACTCTTAATCCTAAAAGCAAGACGTCTGATTTCTAATTCTGATATAGCTCTACTAGCTAATGCAATTAATCCAAAATAACTTTCATTTTCCTTCAAACCGTCTCTAGCACTCTTTTCAATTAGACCAGATTCTTCTTCTGACTGAATAGTTACAAAACCAACAATTTGATTATTACTAATTCTCATTGTTGGATTTTGTATACGTCTATGGTCTAATTTTAGCCAATCAACACCGCTATTTCCATAAGGCCTGATTCTGAAACTATTTTTATAAACATTTACGCCAAACACTTCATTTAACAACCTTCTTGCATCATTTTTACCCATATACTGTTTTGATACAGGGTTAATTAAGCCTTTGTTAATAAGGTTGTCGATTGCTTCTGGTTCTCTATCAAAAACTCTAAAGTCAATGCGTATTAATCCACAATAACTCTCAGTCTTGTTATCTAAATCAAATGTTACATTAATTTCTTCTTTTTGAATTGCATTTGGATTTATGTTGTTTTCAAATAAAAGTTTAGCATTTCCCTCTTTGGAAATAGTACCTGAAATTCGATAATCATAGAATTTTATTATTGGATATGTATCAATTTTAATATTCTCGTCAATTTCTGGAAACGGTGAATTTTCAAAAGATAAATTGATTTTGAACTCATCATCAATTGATTCGTCAAAGGGCGAAATAAGTTTGCGCAATTCATTGACTAATTGAATCAGTGTGTCTTTGTTCCAATAAGAGAGTTTTGTATCGATCTTTTCAATTGTTTCTTCATCTCCATTTTCATCAATTACGATTTCGGTATATTTTTCATCCTTGGCAATGATGAGTATTTCTGTCCCAGAAACTTCATTGGTTTTTTTCTTCTCTACGAGAAGGTCAATGTTTTCTAAAAACTCATCAGTTTTAAAAATTCTCCAATCTATAACCGCTTCTGATTTTTCTCCATTTTCGTCTATAGTAGACATAGTCATTTCTTGACCAAGAATTGAAGCTGCGAATCGACCAATACCTTTTCTTCCTTGTAAGGTTCTTGTTTTATTTTTACTTAGTTTTCTTTTTAACTTATCGTCAGTAGCAGGAACCAACCATTTATTTATGACTGTATTGAAATCCATACCATGACCATCATCTTTAATTGAAATAACCAAGGCATTTTCATTGCCAATTTCTGTGTACTTAAAAATAATATCAACCTTAGTAGCATCAGCGTCATAAGAGTTTTTAACCAGCTCGACAAGAGCTGCATAGGAGTCACCTATCAGATCGCTCCCAATGGTATGGATTAAACGAGCAGCAGGTCTAATCTGATAATATCCATCTATTAACTCTTCTTTGCCTGACATAATATTTTTAATATAATTTTTGAGATTTCATAAGCCATAAGTGGTGGTACAGCATTTCCAATTTGTTTAAATGCAGGAGTTCTATTGACTCCTTCACGAACTCCTTCAAAATAATAGTCGTCTGGAAATGATTGAAGTCTTGCAGCTTCACGGATTGTTAGTGAACGATTTTGACTTAAATCAGGATGAATATAATAGTGGCCGTCTTTTGCAATATGTGCAACCACTGTTTGTGAGTGGGGCTCATTAGCTGCAACTACCTTAAACCTGTCGAAGAATGAAGACCTGTTCTTATGAGTTTTTAATTTTTCTGGGAGATCATTATAGTGTAACCTCTCTTTCTTATCGTTCCACTTTTTAACAGCTATCCTATAGATTTCTTTATCCTGTTCCGAGTGCGGTCTGGCTTTATGTTGTGTTAAAATATCAATACCATTTCTTATGAAACTGTTGTTTAAGTATTCATTCGTTAAAGTTTCATATTTTACAAATTTATCTTGTCCTTCTCCAGCTTGGAGTTTAGGTAAATCGGAAAGTAAATCCTGTACAGAATATTTTGTTGATGAAAGATTTATCGCTTCTAAATCAGGAATTTCAAAATCATATTTCTTATTCCATCCTATGATGATAATTCTTCTTCTGTTCTGTAGTACCCCAAATTTGTTAGCTTCTACCGTAAAGAGTTTCATGTTATAACCTTTTTTGTCAAAAAGTTTTTTCATGTTGTTCAGGTAGAGTCCGTCCTTGGCAGACTTAAGTCCAATCACATTTTCGAAAACAAATAGCTTTGGATTGTACTTTTCGAGATAACCAGCATATTGAACATAAAGGAAGTTTCTCGGGTCACCAGACATCCCATTTTTTGACCTTGCACGCCCAACGAGAGAATATGCTTGGCAAGGTGGTCCACCAATAATTAAGTCAACAGTTTTGTTTTTTAAGTTCTTTTGAATTTTATCATGGATCACATAATTATTTTCTTCTGAAATCGAAAGGTTAATTACGGATTCCATAATCTTCTCAGGAACAAAAGAATACAATTCAGTTCTCGTTATTTCTCCTTTTAAATATTTGATGTAAGTATCATAGTGGTCTATCGATTTAAGGTAATGGTATGCAGCTCGGGTCTTTAATGTAAAACAAGCTGCAGTATCTGTTTCAACATGAGCAATTGGCTCAAAACCATTCCTAGCAAAACCTTCCGAAAGTCCACCAGCTCCTGCGAATAGGTCGATATAAGTTTTACCTTTCATCTTTTGTTCGGTTTAGCAATTCTCTTATATCAACATCTAGGGCTTCAGCAATCTCCACTAACGTTTCAAGTGAAGGCTGCATGTCGTTTGTGCACCATCTTGAAACAGTTGTTCTATTTTTGTCTACTTTTTCTGATAGCCATTTGTTTGTTCTGTCTTGTTCAGCAAGTACTACCCTAATTCTGTTGATTTGCTTTTTAGATGTCATTTGAATCGTATTACGTTGCATAAATAGCAATTAAAACAAACTTAGTTCATTAATAATTTTTAAACGTGTTCCTTTTACAATATATTTGTTTCGTTAAACGATTCAGTAGTTGTTTATTTCAGTTCTGATGAATCATATTAAGAATCAAAATTTGAAATTGACTTTTTATGAGTACGAGATACACCAAATCCGGTTTAGAGCAAACTGTATACAAACAATTAGATAATCTAAATGCAATGCACTATTTACTGAGAGTTCAAAATGCCCTGATCCAAAGTATTAATAAGACGCTTAGGGACGAGAATGGTTAATTCAAGGAGAAACAAGTCATGTATCCAACAAGAAGAAAGTCAAAATCATAACTTTTTAGAGAGGTGAGCTGGTTAAGCTCTTTTGGTTTTGCGTTTGGCTTTGGGGTTGGCAAAAACCAAATGTGCCTATTAGTGCGGTGGCTTTTTCAGCTTGTTGCCAACATTAGCTACACACCACTGTGGCAGTTATATTCACCAGTCTGTAAAACTTCTTTATAGCACACTAAAATAGTGTGCTATATGCACCTTTTATTTCCAGAAAAGCACAGAGATTCTAAAAGAGATTTTGTGTGTTTTCTTAGTTCAAGAAAGCTAATCGGGAGGAGATATGCAAAAGGGACTAGATGCCCCTGAAACATCAGCGTTTTAACGGTGGCTTAAGGTCTTTCACTACCTGAAAATCGACCCAAAAAATGTCTACATTTCTACCTTCGTCTGGCCCTACTTTTCTATTGAAGAAAAGGTATTTGCCGTCTGGAGTAACGCTGGCAGATGCCTCCCATGCTTTTGTGTTTATTTCGGGGCCTAAATTAATAGGAGTTCCCCATGATCCGTCCTGTTGACGGTAACTAATATATAGGTCGGAATTTCCATATCCCTCTTCTCTGTAGCTATCGAATATGAGGTACGATTCATCTGGGGCAATAAAGGGGTGGAAACTTCTACCGTTATTGATTTTTTCATCGAGCAATTTCGGTTCTTCATAAATACCGTCTTTTAGTCGAGAGTATCGGATGTCGCCTGTTAAGTCTTGTTTAAACTCGTCAAAGAAATAAGTGCCCTGAGAAGAGGCAGTTAGTCGCATAATTGGCAACTCATTGAATGGAGCATCAAGTTCTTTTATACCCGACCACCTATTGGAGTCCATTCGTTCCATATATCTACGGCCCAAATGCATGGTTTTGCCTTCGGGTGAAACGAATGGTTGACCTTGGCGAGGGGAGATGACAACCTCATTCCATTGATTGTTTCTCTTTTCGTAAACCACGAATTCCCTCTCTTCAGACCCTTCAACCTGTCTTAGGAAGTAAAATTCTGTCATGTCTGGATTGAAGACGCCACTGTATTCCCAATTTGTAGTGGTTACAAGCTTAGGGGCGAATGCTTCTGGAGTTTTGCCGGGTGGTTTTTGACCAAGGTAACTGCTCTCTTCCGGGAGTGAATTTTCAGTTTTGGAGTTCGGTTGCTTATCTGTGCAGGCACTTAGTAAAATTACTAATGATAGTATGAAGAATTTAATTACTGTACTTCTCAAGGTTTATCCTGTTTTAATACTGCTAGCATTGGCCACGGGCTAACGTAATCGCGATCATATTTAGCTTAGCTCTTGAATTACTTCTTAAGGTACGCCTATAAGTGGCTATAGTTTTCAAAAAGTAGCCTTCTATTCGCAAAGCTGTATTTCCCTTGGTTCAGGAGCATTTTTCTGGAAAAAAAGCAAGAGAGCCCATCTCTTCCAAGGTTTATTGGGTTCTTCAGTTGATGGACTTTCCTGAAACATCGAATCCCCCTAGCCCTTTTTCAAAAAGGGGGAATGGTCTGTGGAAACACCTCAGGTTTGACGGCCTGTATAGGTTGTGTATCATCTAGGGTTTGGATCTACCAAGCCACTTGTTGTTTTACATAGGTCAGGTCAATATTGATTTCTCGAGCTATTTCTTCTAAGGTTTCTATCAATGTATTGTCATCTTCGGTAGCTGCCGAACCCTTTGAATACATGGTTTTGCTTAGTTCAAAAACGCCATTTTGCAAGTTTACCAATATGGGGTTCAAACTAACCTTTTTAAAGAGCTTTATAGTGGCCAAGATATCATCTAACACCTTGAGGTTTGAATGGTCAAGAAGGAACTCACGGAACATAGCGTCTAACTTGTCGTTGAGTTTGGCATTGAGCAGGTCTTCATTCAACTGAATACCCCACTTAATAACTTCATCACAAAGTTCGTCCATCTTTTGAATACTGAAATGGCCGTTTACAAGCAGGTCCTTAAACTCAATATTGATAACATCTTCAATGTTCTGCTTTAGCGTAGGCGGAATTTGAAGATTTTCTACCCGCATTACATTCATGATGTTGTAATTACGGTCGTAAATCTTTCGGTAAGAGTCATAAGCCAATTCCTCACTTTCTGCGAGGTATTGATTGACGAGCTTCATTTGCTCATCTTTAAACATTCCGAAGAAGGAGAAAGTGTGCGCTTTAAATCCTTCTTTGATGATGTCTACCACCTGAGAAATATTACTTTGATCGAAGGCCTTGCAAAGTGCACTAGAAATTGGTTCAAATTCTTCGGTAGATAATCTTCTCGAAGTTCCTCCAATAAGGTGATGCTGTCCAAGGTAAATCACCACAAAGCTGAATTCTTTTTCTGATGTGGTTACTTTAGATTTCACCCTAGTTGTACCATAGGCCAGCTTCTGAATACCTGCGCTCCGTCTATCGAAAAAGATACTATTACAATCGTAATTTAAGACCGTTAAACTTTGAGGATTATCGGCAAAAAGAGAAGCCACAGCGTAGTGCATGCCCACTTGTGTGAGCGATAACATGTAGGGCTTAATGTGTTTGAGGTAAATGTCTTTACCGCTGCCTTCTGCTGTTCTATTACTGTGGCCTCGGCTTAGGTCTTCTAGAAATTTGTCTTCGAACCTATACTCAGATTCACTTTCTCCTAGTTGAATGGCTCGGCAAGCATACTGTAGAATTTGAAGTGTTTCAATACCAGAAATATCGTTGAAGAACCAACCACAGCTGGTGTACATGAGCATGGCATTGCGCTGCATTTCGAGCATGCGCATTACGTGAGTGCGCTCGTCATTTGTTAGCTTTTTATTGATGTGCTTTTTCAGAAAGCTCCTCAGGTTAGGTTTGCTTCTGTCTAAGATCACTTCAATGTATTCATCGCGCATGGCCCAAGGGTCATCAACAAAGCTAGCCATTCCCTTTTCGTAAATGTCTATCATGGTATCTCGCGCATTGTCTAGAGCAGTTCTGAGCGGCTCTCTCCATTTCTGGTTCCAATGACCTTCTCCACCTGTATGGCAACCGCAGTTAGATCTCCATCTTTCTACTCCGTGAACACAGCTCCATGAGCTATTTTCATGAATTTGCACTTCGTATGCTGGTTCGAAAAGCGATAAATACTGACCATAGTTGGTCAGCTTAGTGAAGTTATTCTCTTCGATGTATCTTAGGCAATAGGCCAGGGCCATATCGCCATTCTTGTGGTGATGGCCATAGCTTTCACCATCGGTAGCAATGTGAACGAACTCATTTTCTACATTTCCGCGGTAGCCTTCCATCAGGTCGTGGGCAAAGGCCTTACCATTCTGCAATACACCTTTAAATGCTACATTTTGAGAGCGTTCGCCATCATAAAAATAGAGCGTAATGCTTTCTCCGTTGGGCAGCGTGTATTTGTAATGTTTGTTGGGGTCTATTCCTTCAGTCCAGTTTTGCTCACCAATTTTTCTAAACCTTGCAGCTTGTCTAGGAGCCAATAGGCTGAACTTTATGCCATGCTTAGCCATTAACTCAAGCGATTCTGAATCTACTGCAGCTTCGCCAAGCCACATGCCTTCTGGCTGACGGCCGAAACGCTTTCTGAAGTCTTCAATTCCCCAGATAATCTGCGTTTCCTTGTCTCTTCTGTTGGCCAAAGGCATAATCATATGATTATAAACCTGAGCCATGGCCGAACCGTGCCCACCAAAGTTCTGCTGACTTTCTCTGTCTGAATCTAGAATGGCCTGATAAGTTTCAGGTGCATGTTGTTCCATCCATGAGAGTAGAGTAGGGCCAAAGTTGAAGCTGATCTTAGAGTAATTGTTGACAATGTCTATGATCTTCTGATCGTCATTGAGCACTCTGGAGAATGCATTAGGATAGTAGCATTCTTTGGTGATGCGCTCGTTCCAATCGTGATAGGGGAAAGCACTAGGTTGAATTTCGATTTTTTCTAACCATGCGTTTTCTCTTGGGGGCTGATAGAAGTGCCCGTGAATACATAAATATCTTTCCATGAGGAATTTTCCTACTTCTTAGCCTTTGGTTTAGCTGCGCTTTTCTTCGCAGTTTTCGCTTCTGGCACTTGTTTGAAAATAATTACCGACAAAGGAGGTAGTGTCAGCTCCAATGAGTTCGGTCTTCCATGGTGAGGTTGTGCTTGCGACTGAATCTTACCTTCGTTGGCTACTCCGCTTCCCCAGAATTCTTTAGCATCTGAGTTAAAGATTTCTTGCCAAGTGCCACCGTTGATTCCGATTCTGTAATGCTCGCGAACAACAGGCGTAAAATTACAGATTACTGTCAGGTTATCTGCTTCATTCTCGCCTTTTCTAATAAAGCTCAGCACCGAATTCTGATAATCGTTTAGTTCAATCCATTCAAAACCTTCTGCGGTGAATCCATTTTGGTATAAGCCTGGCTCTGACTGGTAGAGTTTGTTCAGGGCCTTAGTAAGTTGCTGAACACCTTGGTGGGGTGCATGCTTTAGCAAATGCCAGTCTAAAGAATAATCATGTTTCCATTCAGAAGTCTGCCCAATTTCTCCCCCCATAAATACCAGCTTAGTGCCAGGGTGAGTGTACATATAGCCATAAAGCAAGCGCAAATTGGCAAATCGTTGCCATTCATCGCCTGGCATTCTGTCAATCAGAGGACCTTTGCCATGTACCACCTCATCGTGTGAGAGTGGCAGCATAAAATTCTCAGTGAAAGCGTAGTTTAAGCTGAAGGTAATGTTGTTTTGGTGGTACTGGCGGTGAAACGGATCTTTCTTGAAATACTCTAGCGTATCGTGCATCCAGCCCATCATCCACTTCATTCCGAAGCCTAAGCCGCCTACATAAGTAGGTCTTGAAACTGCTGGCCATGCCGTAGATTCTTCGGCAATAGTCTGAATGCCTTCAAATTCGCTGTAAACGTATTCATTTAGTTCTTTTAAAAGGGAAATGGCCTCTAAGTTCTCTCTTCCACCATATTGGTTAGGTATCCATTCGCCTTCTTTTCTTGAGTAATCTAAGTAGAGCATAGAGGCTACTGCATCTACCCTGAGTCCATCGGCATGCCCAACATCTAACCAAAATCCTGCGCTACTGATCAAGAATGATCGTACTTCATTTCTACCATAATTGAAGATGTAGGAGCTCCAGTCAGGGTGATAGCCTTGGCGAGGATCTGCATGCTCGAAGAGGTGAGTGCCATCGAAGTTATAGATTCCGTGGTCATCGTTAGGGAAGTGGGAAGGAACCCAGTCCATGATTACGCCTATTTCAGCTTCATGGAAAGCATCCATCATCGCAAAGAAGTCATCTGGAGTTCCGTATCTAGAGGTTGGGGCAAAGTAACCTGTGCCTTGGTAACCCCATGAACCAAAGAATGGATGTTCCATTAAAGGTAGAAACTCCACATGCGTATAGCCCATGTCTTTGACGTAATTAACTAAGTCTACCGCTAGTTCTTGATAGCTTAAAGATTCGCCATTCTCTTTGCGCTTCCATGACCCTAAATGCACTTCATATACCGAAAAAGGCTGATTTAAGGCGTTTTTTTCTTTTCTTGCTTGCATCCACTGAGCATCTTTCCACTGGTAGTTGTTTTGCCACACAACAGATGCTGTTTTAGGTGGAACTTCCCAGTGCATAGCAAAGGGATCTCCTTTTTCTAACACTTGCCCGTAATTGTTAGAGTGGATTTTGTACTTGTAAACCGTTCCTTGGGCTAGTTCTGGTACAAAACCTTCCCATACACCAGAACCATCCCAGCGAGGGTAAAGCTCATATCCATCTCCATTCCATGAGTTGAAGTCACCAATAAGCTGAACCTTACTGGCATTGGGTGCCCAAACGGCAAAATGGGTGCCTTTTGTGCCTTCAACCTCTATGATATGGGAGCCTAGCTTTTCGTAAAGCTTAAAGTGTTTTCCTGACTTGAAGAGGCTACTATCGAATTCAGTAAAAAGAGAGTTGGAGCTAACGTGCTTATGTTCCTTCATGGTTAATCTTCTAATATTTGTTTGATGCCGGTGAGTGGAATTATCACCCAGTCGGGTCTGGCTTTGAGTTCATAGCCGATTTCATACACTGCTTTTTCGAGTAGGTGATATTTGAGCAGATATCTTATTTCTGACTCGTAGCCTATATTCAGGCCTTTGTTCATGGCTGTGGTTACATACTTGTTTAAGAAAACTGAAGCTATGGCTCTATAGTATTTTTCGCCCGCTTCAAACAGCTCTTCTCTAGACAGCTTGTGGTTGAGTTTGTCGTCAAAGATCACTGCATATACGCCATAGTGAAAAGAGCGAAGCATTCCGGCTACATCTTTCAATGGAGTTTGCTTTACCTTGCGGTCACGAATAGTACTTTCTGGTTCGCCTTCGTAATCGATGATGTAAAAATCATCTTGCTCATTCATTAGAATTTGGCCTAAGTGCAAGTCGCCATGAATTCTGATTCGGCTAGAGTTGAGCTGAGACTCTTCAAAAGCCAAGAATCGAGTAGTGATTTCTTCCCTAGCAGAAACAAACATTTCAGCGTATTCTTTGGCTAGGCCATCCAGTTTATTCAGGTTTTCTTCTACCAAAATAAAGCGGGCATTTAACTGGTAGATGATCCGGTTTTTAAGCCATACCGTATAGTCTCCGTTAAATGGTATGGGGAAGAACTTGGCGTCAATCTTATTTTTGAAAAGAGCAATATGCATTTCTGCTACCCTTAGTGCCATCTTCTCTACCTTTTCCAAAACATCATCTCCGATGAGAAGCCTAAAATCAGACCTGATATCATCGGGAGAGTTGAAGTCGAATTTGTTGATGTATTGAATGTCTTCAGGTGCCATATCGGTTGCCTGAATTCTTTCAAAGTACCCCTTCATCATTTCTAAAGTATGATTCCAGGCTTCTCCAATATTATCAATGCGCTCTTGCATTATGCCAATGGAGATGGTGGCGTATTCATTCTTAATCCAGCTTACGCTACCAGCATATTTTGGGCAGTTATTAAAGTCACTTTCATCTGAAAGAAACTTGGTGAGTTCCAAGTCTGGGTTAGCGTCTTGGAATAGCCTTCTATATGCTTTGAAGAAATATTTTCCGTTGAATTCAATAGACGTGTTACTCTGATCGAAACCTAATACTCTAGATGACTCATAAGTCTGGCTAGACCTAAGGACCTTGCCTTTTTCAAAGAGTATTTTCGTATTTCCGTCTGTTACAGTTTTTTGAGATAGTATTTGCTTGTAGAGGGCTTTTCTGAACTGTTCATAGTAAAGGGCATCTATTAACAGTCCCTGTTCTTCATCCAGTACCAGAGGAGTTATTTCGCCCTTCGCATCATCTATTTGATCTGAAGAATCGACCAATGCTAAGGTGATGAAGTAGTACTCAGTAAAACCGGCTTCGAAGTTTACTTCTATGGTAATAAAAAATGCCGTTTCTTGATCATTGATCTGAAACGGCATTTTCATTTCTATTCTACATGTTTTTGCCTTTTGGGTTTTGGCTGCATACCAACGGGTACTCATCATATACTTGGGCAGTATACTATTGCTGAGCTGATGTCTGAAGTCTTCGTCTTCAAACTTTGCTATCCATTCAATGTCCCTATTGTTGGTTGCTTTAGCCATAATTCATTCTAATAATGTATTGAAAAAATATGATAAGGTATCTGATATGGATCTAGCTCAACAAAGTTCCACTCTTGGTTCCAGATATAGCTGTTACCAGTAATGAGGTCAGTAACTCTGATTGGGTGATTATTATCTAAGCCTAATTTATGTTTAGGTACTTGTACCCAGCCGCCTTGTTTATTGTAAGGGTCTAGGTTTACGGCAAACAGCATGTTGTCCGTTTTATCTTGGCTTTGCTTGAAATAAGCCAGAATTCGATCGTTTTCTATTTGGCAGAAATCAATGTTGTTGGTTTCCTGGAGGGCTTTGTGCTCTTTTCTAATCTTATTGATTTTCCCTACAAGCTGCCCCACTTTAGTCACTTTTTTCCAATCCCAATGCCTTACTTCATACTTTTCTGAGTTGAGATATTCTTCCTTACCAATTACCGCAGCGTTTTCAATTTGCTCATAAACAGGGCCGTACATTCCAAAGTTAGAACTCAATGTTGCGGCCATCATGTGTCTGGTAATGTATAGATTTTCGTTACCTCCTTGCAGCATCCAAGGGTTAATATCTGGTGTGTTAGGCCAAAAGTTAGGACGGAAATAGTCCTTCATTGGGCTTTTGGTCAACTCGTTCATGTACTCAATGAGTTCGCTCTTACTGGTTCTCCAAGTATAGTAAGTATAGCCTTGGGTAAAGCCAATTTTAGCTAAGCGCTGCATGGTTTTGGGCTTAGTAAAAGCTTCGGAAAGAAATAGAACGTCCTGATCTACTTTCTTCACTTCTGCAATCAGGTATTCCCAGAAACCGAATGGTTTGGTGTGGGGGTTGTCTACCCTAAAGATTTTAATACCAAGTTTGTTCCAATACAGCACTATGCTGATGAATTCGTCCCACATATTCTCCCAGTCTTCCGACTCGAAGTAGATAGGGTATATATCCTGATACTTCTTTGGTGGATTCTCGGCATACTGAACCGTTCCATCCGGTCGCCATTTGAACCAGCTTGGATGTTCCTTAACATAAGGGTGATCGGGAGAGCACTGAAGTGCAAAATCCATAGCGATTTCAATGCCATGCTCCGCTGCTACTTTTATTACTTCCTGAAAGTCTTCTAAAGAACCTAGTTCAGGCAAAATGTCTTTATGACCACCTTCTTTGTTGCCAATAGCCCAAGGCACACCAACATCGTCCGGCAAAGCGGTAGTGGTATTGTTCTTGCCTTTTCTATGCGCAGTTCCTATAGGGTGAACAGGAGGGAAGTAAATAACATCGAAGCCTTGTTCTGCTACTAATGGAATAATTTCCAATACATCTTTAAAGGTTCCGTGTTGGTTAGGCTCTTTGGCGGTAGATCTAGGAAAGAATTCATACCAAGAACTAAACAAAGCCTTCTTTCGGTCTACATATAGAGGTAAGAGTTTATCGTAGGTTGTAGCAAATTGCTTAACTGGATTTGTTAAAAAGACCTGATGTAGTTTTTCTGATTGAGCTTCTTCTATAGCAAAGTTATAGTCGTCAGTATTCTTGAAAGCAGCAATGAGTTGCTCTAAATACTCCTTATCCGCCTTACTTTTTTTCTTGGCAGCCTGGAGGTATTGAATACCATCTTCTAGTTCTACATTTACTTGTTGTCCGTCTTCAATTTTGCGCTCTATATTGTGCTGCCAAGTAAGTGGGTAGTCTATCCAGGCTTCAACAGTATACTCGTACAATCCTTGTTTTTCGACCTTAAAAGAGCCAGCCCATCGATCGTTTTCATGCAATTCCATGGGAGCGTACTTCCACGCCTTAGCGCTTTGGTGCTTATACTTGACGTGCGCATTGAGTACATCGTGCCCATCGGCCAATAAGTCTGCAGATACTTCAAGTATTTGGCCTACAACCCGCTTAGCAGCATGCTGTCCACAATTGATTTCAGGAGAAACGTTTTCAATGACAACGCGTCTTTGACCAGATTTCATGATAAGGTTGATTTAGAGTGATTTGAAGGAGTGTTTTCTTAGTGTCAGTCAAGGCAATGCAAATTGCTCTAATGAAATTAAAGAAAAATCTAACGCCTTATCAAGCTAGGTTGGTCGAATTCTAATGCAAACGCTTGCCAAAGAGTAGTAGTTCTAGTTCAATGTTTTATGTTCAAAGAGGTTGTAACCTAGAGTGATTGATTTTTCATAAGAACTCAAGTAGTTGATAAGCTCTCAATTTCATTCGCTCGTGGGTGGGGGAGTTGAGCCTAAGCCCAACAAAAAAGCCCGAGCATTGCTGCTCGGGCTTTCCTTTTATGTTTTAAGATTGCTTACTCAGCTACAACGCTGAATTTTACATCTTTCTTAACTTCTTTGTGAAGATCGATTTCTACTTCGTAGTCACCTACCATTTTCACTTCGCTCTTGAAAGAGATTTTCTTTCTATCAACATCGATGCCTTTAGCTTTCAATGCATCAGAAATTTGAAGTGTAGTAACTGCACCAAAGATTTTACCGCTATCACCAACTTTAGCTTTGATCTCTAATACAGAGTCACCAATTGCATTTGCAATAGCTTCTGCATCAGTTTTGATTTTCTCTGCTTTGTGAGCCGCTTGCTTAATGTTCTCTTCGATCATTTTGCGGTTAGACTCGTTAGCAATGATAGCAAAACCTTGAGGAATAAGGTAGTTTCTACCGTAACCAGGCTTTACACTTACTGTGTCGTTCTTATAGCCTAAACCTTTAATATCTGTTTTCAATATTACTTCCATGACTTCTCTACAGTTTAGGTTATTACTTCAATCCATCAGCTACGTAAGGTAGAAGGGCAAGGTGTCTTGCTCTCTTTACCGCCTGAGTAACTTTCTTCTGGTATTTTAAGCTAGTACCGGTAATTCTTCTTGGAAGAATTTTACCTTGCTCGTTTACGAAGCTCAACAAGAAATCTGGGTTCTTGTAGTCTACGTATTTGATACCGTTTTTCTTGAAGCGGCAGTATTTCTTCTTCTGCTGCTCTCTGTTTACTGGTTCGTTAACTAATGTCATGCTGCTGCCTCCTCTTTCTTAGATTTCTTCTTAAATGCACCTGATCTTCTCTTGTCGTTGTACTCTACTGCGTGTTTGTCTAGTGCAACAGTTAAGAATCTCATTACTCTCTCATCTCTTTTAAATTCGATTTCTAGAGAGGCGATTAAACTTGGGTCGGCTTTGAACTCTACAAGATTATAGAAACCGGTAGACTTGTGCTGAATTGGGTACGCCAATTTCTTAAGTCCCCACATCTCTGTGTTAATAATCTCAGCTCCACCATTTTTGAGGAGTTGTTCGTACTGGCCGACAGCATCCTTCATCTGGTCTTCAGACAAAACGGGATTTAAAATGAATACTGTCTCGTAATTCTTTAACATTTGAATAAATTTATTTTGGGCTGCAAAGGTAGGTGTTTCTGTTTAAAAATCCACCCTTTGTAAAAGAATGTCACAAAATTAATAAGGCCATTCTCTATTGCTTATTTTCATGCAGTTAAAATGCCTTAGTATTGACAAAATCAGGTAAAAAATCAGTCCTTTTAGTTCTACTTATATTGGTTGTGCCAGTAGTTACTTATGGCGTATTTCAGCTGAATTCACTTACAGTAGACGAGAGAGAGCTTACCACTATTTATCGTAGACAGTTAGAGTCTGTGCTCTTTTCGGTTAACCAAGTGGCTCAAGAGAAGAGTGCTGAGGTATTTAAAATTATTGAGGAAGAAAATTGGGGAGCCGATTCTGATAGAATGTTAGAAAGACTTAACTCCTACACTTTTTTTCAGGCGCTTTACAGTAAGGAGATCAACGGATGGGACGAGACCGTGCTTTCTCAAAATGCAAAGCTTTTGAACGAGGATTTTCTTGGAGTGGCCAACAATTTGGCCGAAGCAAACACCTCAATAGTCAACAGGCTGATTCGCTACATGGAGGAGGGTGACTTTCAGAAAATACAGTCGTTTGATGATTGGATAGAATATGATGGCCTGTATATGGACTATCAGTTTTTTGTTTCTAAGGTAGGAGATAGGCTCTTTTTGAACATCTACTTCTTTAATGCGCAAAAGTTTGTGGAGCAGGCCCTAGTACCCAAGTTTCAAGAAATGGCTCAGGGCGATTTTATTATTACCTGCTCTAGAATTGAAGATGGCTTTCAGATTTATTCTACCTCTGGTGAGTTAGTCGGGCAGATTGAAAGTGAGCCTCTCGACTTAATTCCAAGGTTTGAAGTAGGGATTGCTCGCGAAGGTGGAACCGTAGAGCAGGCCGTAAACCGTAGAAAAACGAATAATCTCATTGCTCTTGGCATACTCATGCTAATCATGATTATAGGAGTTGGGTTGGTCTTTAGAAATGTTCAGCGCGAAATGGAGCTGGCCCAGAAGAAAGCAGATTTTGTCTCGAACGTTTCACACGAGATCAGAACGCCATTGGCCCTCATTAATATGTTTGCTGAGACTCTTTTGTTGGGAAGGGTAAAGAATGAAAGCAAAAAGATGGAATACTATGAGATCATTACTAAAGAGGTGAATCGCCTTTCTAATATGCTCAATCGTATTCTTAGCTTTTCTAAAATTGAGGCAAACAAGCGAGAATATAGTAGGTCAGCACTAGATTTATCTGAAGTGGTTCAAGATGTGATGAATACTTACTCATACCATTTAGAAAGTAATGGTTTTGAACATTCAGTTCAATTGAGCGAAAGTAGCCTTCCAATAAAAGCTGACAAGGAAGCCTTGATTGAAGTCCTAGTCAACCTAATAGATAATGGGATGAAGTATAGCTTAGAAGAAAAGCAATTGGAAGTAAAAACGGGGAAGGATGGTGAATTTGCTTTCGTTTCAATCAAAGATAATGGAATGGGAATAGCCAAGAACCAACTGGACAAGCTCTTTGAGAAGTTCTACCGGGTACCTACAGGCGATGTACACGACACTAAAGGTTCAGGCTTAGGACTTTCTATTGTAAAGCATATTGTAGATGCTCATGATGGAAAGGTCACAATAAATAGTAAACCAGGAGAAGGCAGTGAGTTTAAAGTGCTTATTCCATTAAAGAGTGAATGATTTGGGCTAGAAAAGAATTCCTAATTGAACATTGAACATTGAAC
>NZ_LRPC01000032.1 GCF_001592965.1 Roseivirga spongicola
AAAGCAATTATAAAACAATAAAAAAACAATAAAAAAACAATAAAAAAACAATAAAAATACAATTATGAAAGTACTTACTTATTATCAGTCAAGTTAGAATTAAGGTATGAATGGGATGAAAAGTTAGGTTAATTGGTGGCTATTAAAAAAAACATGACTACTTTGTTAGTTCATGCAGACACAAAGACCATTTAGGGTAGTAGTTATCTTTCTAGTGCTGGCCATTATTGGAGTGGCGTTTATCCCTAGGCTCAACGTTAACTTTACTCCCACGCAAAGCGCCCCGATACTTAAAATCAGCTATAGATTACCAGATGCTTCTCCAGATATAGTGGAGCGTTTAGCCACTTCTCCTTTAGAGAATGCATTATCACAAATTGAAGGGGTAAACAAGTTGAAAAGTACCTCAGCGTATAACAGAGGCGATATTACCATGGTGTTTGACAAGGACACTGATATGGATTTCAGGAAGTTTGAAGTCAATGCAATCATTAGAAATATCTATAAGAAACTTCCGGAAAACCTTACCTATCCCATTGTGCAGCAATCGGGAGGGGAGCAAAATGATGATGAGCAGATTTCGCCTATTTTAATGTATTCCATTAACGGGCCTTTTGCAGCCTTTAAGCTGCAAGAAGATGTAGACGAATACATCAGAAAACCGTTAAGCCAAATTCGCGATATTCACAGTGTTCAAATCAGAGGGGGAAATCCTCTACAGATAACTATAGAATTCGATGCTCCATCTCTACTGAGATATGGATTGAATAAATCAAGTATCAATCAAGCGCTCAGTAGCTCGACAAGCGCGGTTTATGCCGGACTGGCTAAAACGCCTTCAGGCCAGCAGTATTTCTTAAAGACAAGTTCGCAAATACCAGATATTAGCAGTTTAGAGCAAACTGAGGTGGCAAGGATTGATGGTAAGCCTATTTATCTGAACGATGTTGCTAAAGTTTTTGTGGAAGAACAAGCACCTAGCTATTACCAACGAATTAATGGTAAGAATGCCGTATACATGTCAATAATGGCTCGGCCTATGGTGAATAAGGTGGTTTTGGCCGATGAGATTAAGGCGGAAATAGAAGCGCTAAAATCGGGATTACCTGCCGGAATAGATGTTCGCTTAGAGCGGGATGACACAGAGTTTCTCCGTAAGGAAATGGATAAGATTTATATTCGAACAGGACTTTCCATCGGTATACTGGTCCTTTTTATTTTTCTTATCAATAGAAATGTTCGCTACCTATTTACGCTGTTCCTAGGCATTATTGTCAATCTCTGTATTACTGCTATTATCCTTTATGCGCTGAATGTAGAGTTGCACATGTATAGCATAGCCGGTCTGACTATTTCCTTCGGACTGATTGTAGACAATGCCATAGTGATGCTCGATCACCTACATAAGAAGAAGAACTCCAGAATTTTCTTGGCTTTGTTGGCAGCATCACTCACTACTATTATGGCCCTTTTAATGGTGCTTCTGTTGCCAGAAGAAGATAGAAGGGATCTGACAGATTTCTCCATTGTAGTGTCTATTAACTTGGCAACATCGCTGTTGATTGCCCTGTTCTTCACCCCATCTCTTTACCAGCTTCTATTTAAAGAAGAATTGAAGAGGACTTCTAAAATGGTCAGCATAAAAGGTTTGCGCAGAAGGGTACGCTGGTTTAGTGCATATAGTCGCTCTATTAAGTTCGTAGTAAAGTATCGAAAGGCGTTTATCTTCATAGTCATTTTAGGTTTTGGTTTACCTGTGTTTAAACTACCACCACAATGGGAAGGGCAAGAATGGTACAACAATTCAATTGGTAGTGATAAATATCAGGACGACATTAAACCGATAGTGGACAAGGCACTCGGAGGTGCACTAAGAAAGTTTGTTACCGAGGTGTATGAAGGCTACTATTATGGTACTCCTCAACGTACTCGCTTGTTTGTTCGAGCTAGCTTGCCTTTTGGTACTACCCTAGACGATACAAATTATGTGATATCCAAAATTGAGAATTACTTGGTAGACGTAAAGGGGATAGATAAGTACGTAACACAAGTAAATGAAAGAACTGCCAGAATTGAGATAACTTTTGCGCCAGAGTATGAAAACTCTGCGGTGCCGTATCAATTAAAAGGCAGGTTACAGGCACGTTCATTAGACCTTACAGGAGTAAGGTGGTCCATTACTGGTATAGGTCAAAGTTTTAATGCTGGTGGAGAGAGTAACCAGAGGCCGAGCTATTCGGTGGTAATGAGGGGGTACAATTATGACGAACTGGAAACACAGGCGGAGATTTTTGCCCAAATGCTGGTAGATGGTAATAGGAGGGTTCAAGAGGTGAAAACAAACGAGAAGTTTGGCTACTCCTCAGAGAAAACCAGTGAATATGTTTTAAGTTTTGATGTAGGTCGCTTAGCAAGAGCTGGTATTAGCCGAAGTAGCATAATGAATACGCTTGGGGATTTAACCAAGCCGAGAGGACGATCATTTGAGGCCAATTACCAAGATAAAAGGCTGCCAGTTGTCATTAAGGCTAATAGTGCTGATCAGTTTTCTAAGTGGGATCTAATGGAAGAAGCTTTACCTATAGATACCGCACGGTTTGTGAAAATTAAGGATTTTGCCACTCTTACCTTTGAAGAAACAGCCAACGAATTACTTAAAGAGGATAGGCAATACCTCAGGCGTTTAGCTTTCGATTATTTAGGCTCTGGAAAATTTGGTCGTCAATATTTAGAAGAGAGTATTGAGAAAATGGAGCAGTTGTTGCCAGTTGGTTATTCTGTAGAGACCTCTGGTAATTACTTCAGCTTTAGGCAGCAGCAACGCCAATATAGTCTCCTATTATTTCTTATGGTGGGTATTTTCTTTATCTGTGCCATTTTGTTCGAAAACCTGAAACAACCTTTTTATATCATTATAACCATTCCAATTTCCTTCATTGGTTTGTTCCTTATTTTCTCCTTGTTCGATTTTAGGTTCGACCCAGGAGGATTTGCCGCTTTTGTTATGCTAGGAGGGTTGGTAGTAAACGCTTCCATCTTCATTGTTAACGACTTGAATAATACAAGGCTCAAAAAATACAATCGTTCGGTGCTAAGGTCTGTTATGGGGAAGGCACAGCCAATTATTCTAACCATTCTTTCAACCTGCTTTGGCCTGATTCCTTTCTTGCTAGAAGGTGATTCAGAATATTTCTGGTTCGCTCTGGCTATTGGTACTATCGGTGGTTTGGTGTTCTCAACCGTGGCGGTATTCCTTTGCTTGCCAGTGTTCTTGAGTAGGAGGAAATAGTAATTATAATTTTAGGTGATTAACGAGTATTTTAGTTATACTTGGATAAACACTTCAAAATGAATTATAGGAAATTGCAGTTGCTGTTAGGGCTAATTTTAATAGTCTCTTGTGGTCACAAAAAAGAAACTCTAGAGAATAAGCCTAATCCAGATCAGTTCCAATCTATCGTTATCAACAGAAATCCACCCGAACTTAAGTTCGCTGACCTAATAGAAAAGGTAGAAGTTGTTAAGCTAGAAGAGACCGAAGAATCACTTCTCGGTGTAATTTTTAATCTGACAATACATAATGACCTCATAGTAATCCCGAACACTAAGAGCAACTCCCTCTATTTCTTTAACAGAAAGGGAGAGTTTATAAGACAGCTTAATAGGAACGGAGATGGCCCAGAAGAATATAGTTCGCTTTGGAGCTATTGGTTAAAAGGCGATACAGTAAAAATCTATGACAATGATAGGTCTCGGGTTGTCAGTTATGATTTTGAAGGTAACTATCTATCAGAGTTAAAGCTGCCTAAAAATGCAATGCATGTTTATGAAAATGAAGGCGGTTACTGGACCGATTATAGCCACAGGTTTACAGGAGACTCTACTAACTATGAATTGGTGCGGTACAATCAAAACATGCAAGAACCAATAGAGTTTTTACCATTTAATCGGCCCTTTGGCTTTCCAATTGTAACCACTACTAACTCTATGATTCCTTATAAAGATGTCCTTGTCTATAAACAGATATTGAATGATAGCACCTACCTGATTAAGGACGCTGGTATTAAGCCGTTTATTCACTTTGATTTTGGTGCAGATTTTTTGTGGAGAGATGAAAAAGTGTTGAACAATCCTAGCATAGCAATGAATGAAATACGCGATGCCAATAAGGTATGGATGATTTGGCCGAAGATTGGTGAGCAGCTTATTTACCTTACTTATAATACTTCTTTTGAAGATTCTTTTCAGATGGTGATCGATAGAGCTACTGGCAAGCAGTTTAGTTTAGATACTAGGAAAAATGCTGAAGAGAAATTGGGTTTAATGTTCGATCAATGGCTCGGTAACAATACTATGCTTATACCAATTAATTCACTAGACCTTTCCGAACTCTTAGAAGATCTTGATGAATCTCAATATTCTTTTAGAGAAGGAAGCTCACTAGATGTTATAGAGTCTTCTGAAAACCCTGCGCTTATGTGGGTTAAGTTCAAAAAGTCTTTAAAATAATCGGCCCTTATGATTAGACATACACAACACGTCTTATCGAAATTATTGATTGCCACGGTAAGTTTAGGTTTCTCCTCGTGTCATCCAGAGAACGGTAAGTCTGAAGCTGGTGATGACGTATTCCAATCTATCGCCATAGATATAAATACACCATCGGTAGATATTTCTGACTTAATTGATGAGGTAGAGGTGGTTAAACTAGAAGAAACTGAACAATCATTGATAGGAGCTGCCATGGAGGTATACTGGAATGGCAGTTACTTTAAATTTACTTCAGAAAAACTGAAAACGCTGTATGTCTTCAATGGAGTTGGTGATTTGGTAACCAAGTTTAATAGGTTTGGAAACGGTCCAGAAGAGTACGGCTCAATTAACAGCTATTGGCTGAGATCGGATACTCTCGTCTTTTTCGATAATTCAAGGAAAAGACTCTTCAAATACCTTTTAGATGGGCAGTATTTAAGCTCTATGGAGACGGTCTATGATGTTAACCACGTCCAAGAATTGAACGGAAAATATTGGCTAGACCTGAGTTTTAGAGCGCAGGCTGACAGTTCAGCTGGGCAAATTGCTATGCTTGACAAAAGTTTCGGAAACCCTCGATACTTTCTAGAGACACTGGGAGATATTGGTTTTCCTACAGGTACGCCAGTTAATAGTTTTACACCTTATAAGAATAGCTTACTATATCGTCAGCTATTGAGTGATTCTGTATACCAAATTAATGACGAGAGGGTTCGCCCATATTTGCATTTCGACTTGAAAGGTGAGTTTTTATGGACATTAGATGAGGCAAAGGATGAGCAAACCTCTCCTGTAAACCAGATTTTAACCTCGGGAAAGGTTTGGCTCTTCGTTCCTAAGATTGGCGAGGAGTGGATTCATATTGATTACCGTATTGGTTTCGATCAAGCTTATGATGACTTACTGTATCATAGGCCTACAGGTCAAATTATGTCTATCGATATAAGAAAGGGTGATCAAAGCCCATATGATTTAGCTTTTAACTCGTGGCATAACGGTAGAATGTTGCTTACAGTAAATTCCTCAGATATTGGAGAGTTTCTGGCAGAATTGGACGAAAATCAGATCTCATTTATAGAAGGCAGTACTCTAGAAGATATTGAGTCTTCTGAAAACCCTGCGCTTATGTGGGTTAAGTTCAAAAGTGAATTCTAGAGAAATTACCTTAAACCATTAGGCGTTAAATACGATGATTAGTTGACACCAGAAGTCGCTTCTGCATTGACTTCTTCTTCAACTTCTCGCTTTACGTTTTCGGTATCGGACAAATAAGAGATAATTCGCTTCCTAATTTCCGGGATAGAAAGGTTGCTATCAATACGTCCATTTCTAATGATAGATATTTGACCTGTCTCTTCAGAAACGGAAAGTATTAGCGTATCAGTGGCTTCTGACATGCCCATTGCTGCTCTGTGCCTCATGCCATAATGTGCAGGTAGCTCGCGTTCGCTAACTGGGAGAATGCATCGTGCCGCCAAAATTTTACCTTGGTATATGATAATGGCGCCATCGTGTAAAGGGCTGTATTTGTTGAATATTGCTATGAGTAAACGCTTAGAGAGTGTAGCATCTAGTCTATCACCACTGTCGGCATAAAATTTCAGTTCTGAGTTTCTAGAAAAGACCATTAAGGCCCCAGTGTTGGTAGAAGAGAGGTTTTTGGATGCCTCAATAATGGGAGTCAGGTTGAAGTGTTCTTTAGCTTCTTTTCGCTTCCAAATCATTAGGCTCTGCAAAACACCATCTTTTCGGAAGGTGGTTTTGCCTAGTACAATTAAGAATTTTCTAATCTCTTGCGAGAAGATGATGATAGCAGCTAACACACCGACTCCCATAAACTGGCCGAGAATACCAGTGAGCAACTCCATTTCTGCCGCCCGCACAATTAAGAAAGCCAGGTACAAAACCAAGAAGCCAATTAATACCCTTACAGCAACACTTCCCTTTAGAAGCTTGTACACCTGATAGAGCAGAACACTTACCAGCGTAATGTCTAGCATGTCAATCCATCTGATTTCTAAGAACCCTATGTTTATAGCGTAAATCAAGTGTTTAAGGCTTTAAAGAGTTTAATAGTTTCGTGGGCTTCTTTAACATCGTGAACGCGTAAAAGGCTTGCACCGTTTTGCAATGCAATCATATTTAGTGCTGTAGTACCGTTCAAAGCATCCTGCGGTTCTATATTCAGGGTTTTATAAATCATAGATTTTCTTGACAGCCCCGCGAGTAAAGGATAGCCAAGTCTTTTAAGATAACTTAATTTTTGGAGCAATTTATAGTTCTGAGATATGCTTTTGGCAAAACCAAACCCAGGGTCAATAATGATGTCTGAAACTCCTCTCTGCTTCAGTTCATTGCACTTGATGGCAAGCTCCTTTCCAATATCTATCAGTAAATCGTCATATTGATTCAATGATTTCATGGTTTGAGGGGTTCCCCTCATATGCATAAGTATGTAAGGAACGTTGAGTTGGGCCACTGTTTCAAACATGTTGCTATCTAAGTTGCCACCAGAGACATCGTTGATAATATTTGCTCCAGATTCAATAGCATGTTTTGCCACCGAAGAACGAAAGGTATCAACAGAAATGAGTACCTCTGGAAACTTGGATCTCACTAAATTGATGGCATCTGTAACTCTCTTTGTTTCCTCTTCTTCAGAAATGTCATCAGCGCCAGGTCGGGTAGAGTAACCTCCTATATCTAGGATAAAAGCACCTGCTTTAACCATTTGATGTGCCTTTTTGAGAATGGCAGTTTCTTGATTTACGCGGCTTTCGGCATAAAATGAATCAGGGGTGATATTGAGTATTCCCATCACCTGAGGTTCATCTAGACTCACCAGATTTCCACTGATATTCAATGTGGATTTAACCTCAAATAGCTTATCTTTCGCGCTCAAGAATTCTTTAGACATTTAAAAACGATCACCTTGGAGGAGCAAACGGTAGGCGAATATAAAGAAGTTATTAAGGCCTGTAAAGACATATTTTTGAAGAAGACTCAAGATTATGGAACAGCCTGGAGAATACTCAGACTTTCGTCCATCACAGATCAGATTTTTATCAAGGCCCAACGCATCAGGTCTATCCAAATGAAGGGTAAGCAAATGGTAGATGATGATATTACGGGAGAGTTCATTGGTATTATTAATTACTGTGTTATTGCACTCATTCAGATGGACTTAACGGAAAGTGATCCGTTAGAGCTAGATGTTGATACCTTAGAACCGCTTTACGATAAGCATGTGAATGAAACGATGGCTTTGCTCATGAATAAAAACCATGATTATGGTGAAGCTTGGAGAGATATGAGAGTGAGTTCGATGACGGACATTGTACTCATGAAATTGCTTCGAGTGAAGCAAATTGAAGATAACCAGGGTAAGACTATCATTTCAGAGGGTATAGATGCCAATTATATGGATATGATTAACTATGCCGTTTTTTGTATGATTTTAATGGGAGCCGCAAAAGCATGAAAGCATTAAATACAGTTGCCAGATTTATAGTAGGAGGTCTGTTTATTTTTTCCGGATTAATTAAAGTAAACGACCCTGTCGGAACTCAAATTAAGTTAGAAGAGTACTTTACTGTCTTTGCCGTAGACATAGCACCCTTTTTCGAGTCATTAAAGCCTTTGGCCCTGTTCTTTTCCATTTTGCTATCTACATTAGAAGTTGTTTTAGGTATAGCCATACTCCTTAAGTATAGAGAGAAGTTGGTCACCACACTATTGTTGGCCATGATTATCTTCTTTACCTTCCTCACTTTTTATAGTGCCTACTTCAATAAAGTAACTGATTGTGGCTGTTTTGGAGATGCTATCAAACTAACCCCTTGGCAGTCTTTCTTTAAAGACATCATTTTGTTGGTGTTTATAGTCATCTTATTTATTGGTAGAAAGGCCAATGACATAAAAAGACCATCCAACTTTAAGCATATCAGTGTGGCTGTAAGTACCGTTTTTTGCTTGGTAGTAGCTTTTTGGTCAATCAACCATTTGCCTTCTATAGACTTTAGAGCGTATAAGGAGGGAACTGTAATTCCCGTGGCTATGATGCCTCCAGCAGACAATCCTTCTGAAGTGCCAAAAATTACTAACTATGCGTTCTGGGGCGATGAAGATGATTATACCATGGAGTCGCTTTCAGGTAAGAAGTTGCTTGTCATAGTTCACGATGTTGAAAACACCGAGCTAAGAGCCTACCCAATGTTGAATAGCCTCGTTCGTTCAATTGAAAATCAGGTAGGGGTGGTAGCCATTACAGCATCTTCAGGCCCTGAGTTTGAATCGCTCAGACACGATGTTCAATTGGCAGTTCCTTATTATTATTCAGATAAAACGCTCTTGAAAACCATGGTGAGGTCTAACCCAGGTTTAGTACTTCTTCAAGATGGGCAGGTGATGAAGAAGTGGCACTATAATGATATTCCTGATGCCACTGAACTACTCAATGAGTTTTATTAATGGGTGAGAAAGAAAACATCTTTCTTCTTGGTCTTCCAGGTTCTGGTAAGTCTACACTGGGTAAGCAGCTGGGTGAAGAGCTCTCGCTCGACTTTATTGATTTGGACCATTTGATTGTGGGGAAAATTGGTATGAGTATACCAGAGTACTTCTCATTTCAAGGAGAAGGCAATTTTAGGCTAAGAGAGAAGGAAGCGTTACACGAAGTTTGTGCTACCAGAGATGGATTTGTTTTAGCTACAGGAGGAGGAACGCCTTGTTTTCATTTCAATATGGACACCATGAATGCTCATGGCCGAACGATCTATTTAGATGTTAATCCTGGCGATTTGGCATTGAGGATTTTAGATGAAGGAGTGGAAAATCGACCGATTTTCAAAAGTTATGATCAACTCGATCTGATCCAAGAAATTAGAGCCCTGAAGGAGCTAAGAGAAGAGTTTTATAACCAAGCCCAAATAAAAATTCGAGACAATCAGATCTCTACAGAAATGATTATCTCGAATTATTTAAGTCGTTAATCCTTTTTCTTCTAGAAATTCAACCCTAAGGTTAAACTAGCATTAGTGATTTTATTGTCTGTAAAGGAAGTAGGTCCGGTGCCGTCAGCAAAGGTGTAGCTTGTGAATGAATCTTTATAAGCTGTCTGAGATAAGCTTAAGTCGAAGAAATATTTACCCACGTTAACACCTAACCCTCCTGATACAACAGAGCGAGATCTGTCTACACCATCAAAGCTCGACCTATATGGATCGCCTATACTGGCATAGCCAACCCTGAACCTAAATATGCTGTATCTATACTCCCCACCTAGTCTAACGCTGGTCGCAGATCTATATATGTTGTCAATTGTTTCATTGTCATTTTCTACACTAAAATCTATAGAAGAAACATGGGCACGAGAGTAATTTAAGTGTTCAACATCAGCAGTAATGAAGCCGTTTTTTCCAATAAAGAATGCAGCTCCAACATTGAATTTCATTGGGGTTCTAATGTTATAGTCTGAGAAATAAACGTCTGTTGAGCTTCTTAGACTATTGAGGACAGTGTCCTCTAGAATTAGTCTATTGTCGTTGGCATCTCTGAAGTTAGACACATCATAATTGTTGTATTCAGATCTATAAATGACATCGCCTTCTTCGCTCATGCTATACCAGGTAGGAGTAGTAATTGAAGCGCCAATACGCATAAAGTTGGTTGGTCTAACAATCACTCCTAAGTTCATGTTAACACCAGTTCCGGTAACGTCCAATCGCTCGTCTATCTGAAAGCTAGAAATTGCTGGATCGTCAAAAGCTTCAGTGTATACTCGGTTATAAGAGTAGTCACTAGAAGTAAAGCCTAAGCCTGCGCCTAAATAGATTTTATCGTCAAAATTCCCTCCAAATGAGATGTTGAACTGATCAGTACTTCCTTGCTTGGATATTCTTTCTTGTTGAGTAGGAAATCCTTCCACAAAAGAAACATAAATGTCTTCAGCTCCAGGCACGGGGTTAATCAAATAATGATCATAACCAACTTGTTCTATTCCTCCTAATTCGTCTGGAAAAAAACCATCAGCTCTATTCAGCATGGCATCAATAATTGAGCTATTCCCATTATATGCCGAATAATTAAGACTTTGGTTGAAAGTGTTTACTCTATTGTAAGAAAAGGCTAGTGTTCCGCCTCTCCAACTACCAGGTTCTAAGTCTCCTTTATTGAAGTTCAGGGCTAACCCGAAGTTTCCAATGTTGAAGCGAGTATCTTCATTTCTAATGTTTCGGCCTAGGAATTCAGTATCATAACTCTTGAAATTCAGGTTTGGGGAAATCACAAACTGAGACCTGTTATACAGTCCCAACCCTGCCGGGTTTAGAATGGCAGAACTTAAATCGCCCCCAAGTACAGAGCCTGCTCCGCCTAAAGACTGAAACCTTGCGGTTCCGTAAGTTCCGGTTTGAGAAAACCTAAGTGCGTCTTGATAGTACCCGAATGAGCCAGGTGCAATTTGTGCTTTTCCCAGTTGGTTAAGGCACACCACTGCCAGACCAACTATTATTAGCTGATATATTTTTCTCATACTTAAAATGCTTTGAATCGTTTTTAATTACCTCCTCTACCAGATCTGCTACTTCCTGAGCTCGATGAACGCGAAGAGCCGCTGCTAGATGATCTACTACTCGAACTGCTGCTTCTGCTTACAGAACCTGAAGACCTGCTTGAACTTGAGCTGCTACTTCTGCTATATGAGCCTGAAGACCTACTTGAGCTCGAGCTTCTACCATAACTGTAACTTCTACTACTAGAAGATCTGCTGCTTCTACTAAATGTAGGAGAACTAGATCTGCTAGATGTTCCTCTACTGAATGATACACCGCTACTTCTTCTAGAACTCGATGTTCTGGTGTAAGAAGGTATGCTGGTTCTAGATCTAGAGCTTGTATTGTAAGTGAGTCCGCTGCTTCTACCAGAGTTAGAAGACCTTCTCAAACTTCCAATGCTATACCCTGATGAACTTCGGCTTTTACCATCAGTACTAATCCTGTAGCTATCGGTTCTTACCCTGTTACTACTTCTACTTAGGGCCTGATCTACACTAGTAGTTGATCTAGAAGATCTGGTACTAGAGGTAGTCACTGGTCTTACGGAAGTATTAGATACTCTTCCTCTTGAAATGGTAGACCTACTTCGTGAAGTGTTGTTTAGTGCAGCTTGGCTAGATCTGGTGTTTCCCGTGCCATTAGCAGCATCTGATCTAACACTTGTTACAGAGGTAGAAGGTACTCTTGCACCTCTTGTATAGTCTCTGTTTCCTCGGCTATTATAATATTCATTATTGGCAATTATGATTGTGTTTCCACGTCTCCAATTCCAATTTCTATATCTCCATGAACTAAAGCCGTATGAACTGACAAACCAAGGGTCATTGAAAAACGGATCGTAAAAGAATGGGTCATAAAATGAGTACCTGAATCTTCCAGCGTACGGGTTACCAAATCTCCAGAGAGGGTCTAACCATATACCTGAAGAGTAAGGGCTTCCCCAGAAGAATGAAGAATTATAAATTGAGCCAAAGCCTAATCCAAAACCAACATTAAAGTTCCAGTTTCTTGCTCTTGTGTGAGGTGTGTTAAAAGAACTGGCTTGAGTTAAGTAGTTCTCCATTGCCGAATTGAAACCTCTATAGTATTGGTCATACCAAGCATTTCTAAACTGAAAGTCGTCCCTAACTATTTGATTAAATGTAATAGGATCCATGTCGTCCCAGTCTAGGGGTAAGTCGTAATTTTTCAGGAGCTCGTTTTCGTAATCCCACACAAAGTCATCGTAATTGAGTTCAGAAGCTCTAGAAACTTTCGGGTCTATGGCTTCAAAGTACACTACTTCCTGAGGAGCTCCATTATTATACTTGTCTATTAGGTTTGCCTCAACTTTCTGATCAGAGCTTCTTTCTAGTGTCACCACGTTTTCACCAAGCTCTTGTGTTCCTTCAGGGTCTATTACAACCTTTTTAGGTTGGGCTCTATCTGCCGATGTAAAGTAAACATCGTCATACTCGCCTTGTTGCATGGGTAATGAGGCACAGCCGGCAAATACCGATAGTGCTAGTAAGGTTGATGCAATCTTAAAATAGCTGGAGTTCTTCATGGCTTTCCTTTCTTCTTTAAACTTAACGTCTAATTCTCTTATTTGGTCGGTTAAATACCCGAAAATTTTATCTTTGCACGGTATTTTCCGCTCAGTAAAAGAGCAAGTATCATACCAACAATCAAGAGATGAGCAAAGGATTACCAAAACGAAGTGAAGATTACTCATTGTGGTATAATGAGTTAGTGAAAAAGGCCGATTTGGCCGAGAATTCAGCAGTAAGAGGTTGTATGGTGATCAAACCCTACGGTTTCAGCATTTGGGAAAAAATGCAGGCTGAAATTGACAGAATGTTTAAAGAAACTGGTCATACTAACGCTTACTTCCCTTTGTTCATTCCAAAATCCTATTTAAGCAAGGAAGCAGATCACGTTGAAGGATTTGCTAAAGAGTGCGCTGTAGTTACTCATTATAGGTTAAAGAATGATGAGAACGGCAACGGTGTAGTGGTAGATCCTGATGCTAAGCTAGAAGAAGAACTGATTGTGCGTCCTACCTCAGAAACTGTAATCTGGAGTACCTATAAAAATTGGGTTCAGTCTTACAGAGACCTGCCTATACTAGTAAACCAGTGGGCTAATGTGGTTCGTTGGGAAATGAGAACGCGCTTGTTCCTCAGAACAGCGGAGTTCTTGTGGCAGGAAGGTCATACGGCACACGCTACCAAGCAAGAGGCCATAGATGAGTCAATTCAAATGATGAACGTCTACGCTACATTCGCTGAAGAATTTATGGGCGTGCCTGTTGTAAAAGGAATCAAATCAGAGTCTGAAAGATTTGCTGGTGCATTGGAGACTTACTGTATAGAAGCTCTAATGCAAGATGGTAAGGCATTACAAGCAGGAACTTCCCACTTTTTAGGTCAGAACTTCGCAAAAGCATTCGATGTAAAGTTTGCTACCAAAGAAGGTGGTCTAGAACACGTTTGGGGAACTTCTTGGGGTGTAAGCACTCGCTTGATGGGAGCGTTGATTATGGCTCACTCAGACGACCATGGTTTGGTACTTCCTCCAAAATTGGCGCCTATTCAAGTAGTGATTGTCCCTATATATAAAGGAGAAGAACAACTGGCCCAAATCAGAGCCAAGGTCGATGAAATTACTGCTCAATTGAGGGCTAAAGGGATTTCTGTGAAGTTTGATGACAGAGATACTCATAAGCCGGGCTTTAAGTTCGCTGAATGGGAGCTGAAAGGGGTGCCAGTTAGATTTGCCATGGGTCCAAGAGATTTGGAGAATAACACGCTGGAAATAGCAAGAAGAGATACTGGAGAAAAACAGTCCTTCGATCTTTCCGGAGATGTAGCGGCCAAAGTTGAAGAACTCCTGAATGATATTCAGAATAGCATTTATCAGAAGGCGGTAGACTTCCGAACCGAGCATACTACTGAAGTGGACTCTTACGAGGACTTTAAGAAAGTGCTCGATGGTAAAGGAGGCTTCGTTTCAGCTCACTGGGATGGAACAGCCGAAACTGAAGACAAGATCAAAGAAGAAACTAAAGCAACCATCAGGTGTATTCCTTTAGATAGAAAAGAAGAGGCTGGAGTTTGTATTTACTCTGGTAAACCTTCTCAAGGAAGAGTACTTTTTGCCAAGGCTTACTAAGCCATTTCATTTAAGTATGTATATTGGTGTGAATAAGTTTTGCACCTATGGGAGACTGGATTTCCATCGTTTTATTGATTCTCATTGGCCTAGTTCTAATTTACTTAGAACTGTTGTTTGTGCCTGGAACTACTATTCTTGGACTGATAGGATTAGGGCTTTGTGTTGTGGGTATTTACCTTACCTATGATGCTCATGGGTCGTCTACAGGCAACTGGGTGCTAGTTGGAACAGCTTTAGTTTCGCTGATTGGCTTAGTTTTTAGCTTTAGGGCTAAATCATGGAATAGGTTCTCATTGAAAAGTACCAATCAGGGGAAGTTTAATGAAGGATATTATTCAGACCTGACGGTCGAAATGAGAGGTTTGGCCATTTCAGATTTAAAGCCTATTGGCAAAGCAGAATTCAACAACAAAACTTACGAAGTGCGATCTAGAGGGGAATATATCTCTTCTGGTTCTAGTGTAAAGATTGCTCATGTAGACGGCAATAAAATTATTGTAGAAACAACAACCACCAATTAATGGAAAACTATACTGCTTTGATTGCCGTGATAGGCGGCATCGTCCTACTTTTTGTGTTCTTATACTTTGTGCCTGTTAACCTATGGATCACAGCGCAATTCTCGAATGTAAGAGTTGGCCTCTTGGAACTCGTATTTATGCGAATTAGAAAAGTGCCACCGAGAATAGTGGTAGATGCTATGATTACGGCCACCAAGGCTGGTTTGGAGCTGACTACTACCGATTTGGAAACCCACTATTTAGCAGGAGGGAATGTTCCTTCCGTAATTAAGGCTTTGATTTCGGCCGACAAGGCAAATATTAACCTCACTTTTAAACAGGCAACGGCTATCGATTTGGCTGGTAGAGATGTATTTGAGGCAGTGCAGATATCAGTTAACCCTAAAGTAATTACGACTCCTAAGGTTGCAGCAGTTGCAGCAGATGGTATTCAGCTAATGGCTATTGCAAGGGTGACTGTGCGTGCAAACATTCAACAATTGGTTGGCGGTGCTGGAGAAGATACCATTCTGGCGAGAGTAGGAGAGGGGATTGTAACCTCAATTGGTTCTGCAGGTACGCATAAGCAAGTACTAGAAAACCCTGATAAGATTTCTAAACTGGTTTTACAAAGAGGCTTAGATGCTGGTACTGCTTTTGAGATTCTGTCTATTGATATAGCAGATGTAGATGTAGGAACCAATATTGGCGCAACATTACAAACAGATCAGGCGCAAGCTGATTTGAAAGTAGCAGAAGCTAAGGCCGAAGAAAGAAGAGCTATGGCTGTTGCGAGTGAGCAAGAAATGAAAGCAAAGTCTCAAGAAGCTAGAGCAAAGGTAATTGAAGCAGAAGCTGAAATACCAATGGCAATTGCAGAGGCGTTCAGATCTGGAAACCTTGGTGTAATGGATTATTATAAGTTTGAGAACATTAAGGCCGATACAGATATGAGAGAATCTATCGCTAACCCTGCTCAGAAGTCTTCGAGTTCTGGCAAGCGCAGAAGTGACGGAGGAAGCTCCAAAAGCTAATCTCAATAGGAAATAAGATTAAGAGCCCTGACAGATTCTGTTGGGGCTTTTTCGTTTTATTAAATAGTTAGTTGATCTACTATAAATATAGTACTATGTTTATAGTAGTAATCCATTGATGATGAAACGAACATATACTCTCTTTTCTCTCTTATTTATTCTTCTTTTTAGCTGCGGCAATGAAAGTGAAGATCAGCAAGATGTGTTTAGGGTTATCCCTGTTAACCCAAATGCGGATGACGAGTTAAGTATAGACGATATTGCTGATGAAATAGAAGCTGTGAAACTGGAGGAAACCGATGAGAGCCTTATTGCCATGACAACCAAGGTTGAAAGGACTGAGGATTACATCTTTATTTTTGATTTCAGTCAACAGAAGATATTCCAGTTTGATGATTCTGGCAAATTTCTTCAGTTAATTGGTAAAATAGGTGGTGGTCCTGAAGAGGTGGAAAGACCAGTTGGGTTTTCGCTGGATAGAATGAATGAACACATTTATATTATCGGAATGCGAAAAATTGTGGTTTATGATTATAACGGTGATTTTGTTCGATATATCAGAGATTACTCTTTTCCCAACTATACCTATTTTATGAATGATACCCTTGAGGTTTTCCGAACAGAAACAAAGAACCTTGAAGGTGGTGGGTTTCTTAAATTTCCAACTCGATATAGAATTGATCCATCTACCGGAGGTCGAATAGATAGTTTGGAACTCACTAAAGTAAGCTTGAAGAATCAGATGATGTTCATTATGACTGATGCTAATTATTACTCAGAGTCGACAGATAAAACCTATTTTTATCTTCCTGTTCTTTTTCCGGAGCCTTTTGTTAGAGATACCATATATGAGGCAAGGTCTTCAGTGTTTGAACCCTCTCTTAAGTTGGACTTCGGTGAGAGTGCTGTTTCTGAAACGGGGAATAAAGCTGTAAATATCAGAAGTTTCTTCAGATCGGATAGGTATTTAATAGTGAGGTACTCCTTTGAGGGGAAGGCCAAATTACTGATTTACGATTTAGAAGAGTATATGAGCTATAATCTGGATGCTGGACTTGATGGGGGAGAGCATTCTGATGGTGAACCTGTTCTTTTAACTCCTTTACCAGCTGAGTCTAATACCTACTACTTCTCTGCAAAGAAACTGGAAGAGGGAATGACAGAAGAGCCGAATCCAACGCTATATTTCGTGAAGCTCAAGAACTGATTTATTTCAACTGAAAGGTTCTTTTTTCTCCTTCTTTCGAGGCGAGAAACATATCTCCCGATTGTTTTACGGTTTTGTAAATAGTTGGGATTACATCATGTCCTGCTTCATTGATTACTCCATAGAAACCGTTTCGTTCCACCAAAAAATAGTTGTTCTCCAAAGCTTTAATACTGTCGAAAGAAGGATTTTTAATGATCTTTCCTCGGCTGTCTGCTAACCCTACCTGATCATTAGATTCAATTACAAAATAGCTGCCGAGTCTTTTTACCGAGTCGTAATTTAAAGCGATTACTTGTGTGCCAGAAGTGTTTATAAGTCCCCACTTAGAATCACTTTTCACAATAGATAAACCATTATCAAAAGGGCTGACTTGATCGAAGTTGGGTTGAATGATTAGCTCTTCATTTTTATTTACGAATCCCCATTTTCCTATGAGTTTTACCGAAAAAAGGCCTTCTGAGAATTGACCCACAGCTTCATATCGGTTTGCTATTGTTATCCTTCCATCAGAATTTAAGAAGCCCCATTGCCCTCCCTTTAATACGGGCATATAATCGGCTTTCATTGGTTCAATGTGCTCAATGTCGTTTTCTAGTTTGAGAACATACTTGTCTGAAGGCCGAAATAGAAAGCTCTGATTGTTTCTTCGGATGAAAAGCAATTGTGTGCTCAGGGCGGTAATAGAATCATAGCTGTGCTCCAATAGTTGCTCTCCGTACATAGAGAAGATAGATTTACTGCTGTCTTCGTGGCTCTTAATAATAGCTTCGGCTAACGGTTCAAATGGCGACTGGTCTCGGTAAAGAACTTTACCAAAAAGATCGGCAACTCCGTATTCCGTCCCTTGTCGAAAATACAAGTAGTTATTGTCAATGGAGAGGCTGTCGTAGTACGGAGTCATTATCCATAGGCCATTTGAGTTAACAACGCCATATCCATTGTTGTACAGGGCTATTGCTCGCTCATTTTTAAAAGCAGAAAGTTGATCGTATAAAAACGGACTTATCTCTTTTCCATCTTTTCCGATTAGGCCTATTTTGTCATTTCGTTTGGCTTGAAAAAAGGAGGCTGATTTCTTCTCGATATACTGATAATTAAACAGATTGAGCTTTTTCCCATCTAAATTGTGAATAGACCAAGAGTGGCCATCTGCTTGGCTGTTTTTTGTAAAGATCAAGTTAGTTTGAAGTTGAATTTCTTCAAATGAGTCTCTAAAAAGTGGTTTCCCTTGGCTATTGTAGGCTTTGTATCTACCAGAACGCGTAGTGGTGACAAACACTTTCTCATTTGATTCAACCAGCCTCTCTTCTGGTAGAAAACTGTAGTACTCGCCTTTATAGTTTATAGACCCTGTTTTTCGTCCGGCTGAAGTAGCAAAAGCTTCCTGGTCTAAAAAGTTAATATCATCAAAGTAGTAGGTAGCACTATAATTGCTTGTCTTAAAGAAGTCCCATTGTGTGTATGGAATGGCTTCTACTTGGTCTTCACCAAAGACTAGATTTTTGTAAAGAGGCGGTATAACCAGTTCTATTGTATTCCTCAATAAACCTTGATGGTTGTACTGTCCTATCTTGTAGTAGGTATTGCCATGGGGTTCAATGTATTCAAAAAGAAACTCAGTGAGCTGATTGCCATCAGTATCAAATACTGCTAATAAGCCGTCTTTGCTTACTATAAGATGGGTCTTGCTAAGTTCAGATATAGCATCATAGGCTATTGGAATAATTGATTTACCTTTTTCAGAAATAAAGCCTCGTAAGTACTTTGCACCTTTTTTTTCGGATACGATAAGTCCAGCAGAATGACTCTGCATTGAGCTAAAAACAAAGTTTATGATTGTTTTGCCATTGCTATCTATTAATCCGTAGTTGGTGAGAATTGAGCTGTTGTCTCTTTTTGAGGCAATAAAGTTGTCTTCTGAGCTAGGAACCAGGGTGTTGAAGTAATGCTCTGTTATTCGGTTGCCTTCTGTGTTTACTAATGCCCATCTTTCGTTTTGCAAAGCTCCAATTACTCCGTTTACTACAGAGAAGCTTTTATCTGACCAGCCTAGGCCTTCAAACTTGGGAGGTATGGCAATGGTATTTGTTGTAATATTTTTTAGACCAACTCTACCGCCTTCTGAAAAAGGTTCAAACTGATCTGCAAGAAGAGCTCCTTGCGTACTCAGAAGAAATAGAATAAGGAATAGTCTGAAGTGATACATTCGTGGCTTCATCGGAGGATTAGCCCGAAAGCTGTGAAATTTAGCTGACTATTGAAATGCTATTGATGTAAAACTCACTTATTGCTTTACCGGATCTTTCTCAAGATTAAACAGATCGTTCAATACGTCAATTAGAGTTTCGGCTTCCCCTCGTTGACATGCAGCTTTAAGCTGAAGCACAGGAAGCTTCATTATTTTATTAGTAATGCTCTTAGAGAATTTATTGGCAAACATTTCAACCTCTGGTGAAACATTTTTAAGGTGTTTCTTCAATTCTTCTTGACGAATTTCTTCCAAAGCATTTTTAAGCTTTTGAATAGTCGGAGAAACTTCCATTTCCCTAGACCAATCAGTAAACTCTGCCATAGATTCAGAAACTATCGCCTCCACTTGTGGGATAGCGTCTACTCTTTTCTGAACTGCTTGAGAAGTTTTATCTTGGATTTCGTCAATATTGTAAAGGTTGACCCCAGCTACAGACTCAATGGCAGGCGAAATAGATCTTGGAATGGAAAGGTCTATGAAATACTTCAATCCGCTACCTTCAGCGCTTGCTATGTCAGTAACATCTATAAAGTCTTTGACAGGAAGACTAGAAATTACAATGTCGAACTCAGATAGTTTTTCTTTAATGCCGACAAAAGGAAGAGTAGAAAGACCGCAAGATTCGGCTACCTCCATAAGCTTAGCTTCACTTCTATTGGTGAGCGTAACGCTAAACGGAGCATCTGTTAAATGCTTAGCAAGGTCTTCACCAATTTCGCCAATTCCCATCACAAGTACTTTTGTATCTACAAAAGCTTGAGCTAATGTTTTTACCAACTCAGCCGTTGCATAGGAAACGCTAGCTGCACCATCTCTAAAAGCTGTTTCTTGAACAACGCGCTTATTAGCGAAGAAAATTGTATGCAGTAGTCTGTGTAGAAAAGGGCCGGCCATATTGGCATCGGCAGAAGCTTGGTAAGCTCTTTTGATTTGGTTAATGATTTGTAAATCACCAACAACTTGAGCTTCTAAGCCCATTGAAACGCGGAAGAGGTATTCTGAGGCTTTTTCGGCACTAAGAATCTCATCAAAGTATTGAAGGTATTGAGTAGGGTTCTGTAGTCCTTTTTTCAGGCCTAGATAAACAAGTATTTCAGTGCTTAAGCTTTTTTCAGCTGAGTAATAAATTTCTGTTCTATTGCAGGTTGAAAGTACCATCAAATCATTGACCTCAGTTGTATGTGGGAATTCTAATAAGAATTCGGCTGCCAATGAATCACTTACAGAAAGAACCTCCCGAATTTCAACGGGTGCCTTTTTGTATGATAAGCTGAGTACTTTAAAACCTTCCTTCATTCTTTACGCGTCTTCACTATTCTAATACGCTGGGCAAAAATAACCCCTACTTTACCTGAAAAAAAGTGATGTATATCAGTGTTTGCTATTTAGAATCATTCTAGTTAAGTGTTGTTCGATTATTAATATGTATTTTCTAAGAAAATATTATACTAAATTATTTGCAATAGCATTAGCACACATGAATCAAATTAAGAAACTACTCTTTAAAGTGTTTAGTTTCAGTAAGACTGAGGCAAACGGTTCAGTTGTTCTGATCTTGCTCATTGTACTTTGTTTAGCTATGCCAGCTATATATAAGTCTATTTTTGGCTTAAGGTATGTCGGTTTTAAGGAAGATAAAGCATTGCTAGACAGTCTTATTTCTCAAATGAATGTAAAGCCTCGTAAGCCTGAGATGCTCAAACCGATACCTAAGATTTTCAATCCTAATACTGCTTCTGCTAGCGAGTTAGTTTCTCTTGGTGTCCCTCTTTTTCTTGCCAGAAGGGTAGAGAATTTCAGAAAAGCTGGTGGTACCTTTAGGGTAAAAGGCGACTTGGCTAAGATTTATGATTTTCCAGATTCACTTTATCAATCGCTACAGTCATATATAGATCTGCCCGAAAATCTAATTGAAGATGATGAAGTAGAGGAGCAGGGTAGCCCCGTTCCTGTTAAAAGGAATGCTTCTGCCAGGGTTGTTCAAAAGAAACAACGCTATAATGAAGTGCCTTTGATTATAGATATTAATACGGCTGATACTACGGAGTTTAAAAGACTATATGGTATAGGGTCTGGTTACTCTCGACAAATAGTTTCCTTTAGAGAGGCTCTAGGTGGGTTTCACTCAGTAGATCAGCTCAAGGATATGTATGGAATGAAAGACAGTTTGTTTTTACAGATTAAAAGCTTCCTGCATGTTTCCGATACAGTTACGCTTGAGTCTATTTCTATTAACATTGCTACGTTCAAACAACTTAATGCCCATCCATATATTAGCTATGAACTAACTAAGGAAATCTTGTCCGCAAAAAGCAAATACGGTAAATTCAAAAAGGCTGATGACTTAAAAAGGTTGAAGCTTATTGATTCAGTAACAATCCAGAAACTAGTACCGTATTTGAAATTCTAATGAAGAAATTACTTAATGCAGCGCAAACCAGGGAAGCAGATCAATATACTATTCACAACGAACCAATCACATCTCTTGAGTTGATGGAGAGGGCTTCTTTGGCTTTTGTAAGTGAGTTTGAAGAGAGGGTGAGCACAGAGTCTTTGGTGGCGGTGGTTTGTGGTACGGGAAATAATGGAGGAGATGGTCTGGCTATTGCAAGGCTTTTAAAGTCGAAGCATTACAGTGTAAAGGTTATTCTTGTTAAAGTTTCTTCAGAGCTTTCGGACGACTGCTTGGCTAACTTGAAGCAGTTTGGTAGCGATGTTAATGAGGTGAAGCCATCGGAATTCGTGTTGCCAAATTCTGACGTGGTAGTCGATGCACTCTTTGGTTCTGGTCTTAATCGCCCAATACTTGGAGACCTAGAGCATGTTGTCTCTACTATCAATAATGCAGAATCAAAAACTTTTTCTGTAGATGTGCCATCGGGACTCTTTTCGGACGAAGTGAATTTGACAGGAGCTATAGTTCAAGCAGATTTCACCATTACTTTTCAAAGGCCCAAGCTTAGTTTTTTTATTCCTGAATCTGGAAGTTTCGTTGGCGAATGGAAAGCTGTGAACATTGGTTTAGATGAAGATTTTATCGAGGCCCAAAATGGTAGTTACTTCCTTTTAGATCATTCTATTAGAAAGGCGCTTCCGCCTAGAGTAAAATTTCAGCACAAAGGACATTTCGGTCGTGTTCAAGTATTTGCGGGAAGTTATGGGAAAATGGGAGCGGCATTTCTTTGCTCCAAAACAGCTATGAAGAGTGGTGCCGGTTTGCTCACGGCTCATGTTCCTAAATGTGGAGTTCAGGTCTTACAAACCAGTTTACCAGAAGTGATGGTGAATGTAGATTCTGAGGAGCGATTGATTTCAGAAGGTTCTCTGCAGAAGAATACAGATGTGGTTTGTTTTGGGCCGGGGGTAGGTGTGGAACAAAAGACTGTTCAAGCTTTTCGCCAGCTGCTAGAGGCAGGGGTGAGCAGACTTGTTGTAGATGCTGATGGGCTCAATATGTTAAGTGAAAACTCAGAACTGCTAGATCTTTTGCCTGAGTTTACTGTGCTCACTCCTCATGTAGGAGAATTTCATCGTCTATTTGGTAAATGTTCTGATGGCCTTGAGAGAATTAAAGTGGCACAAAGTGTAGCCAAGAAGAAAAAGCTAGTTATTATTTTAAAGGGAGCACATTCAGCCATTATAGTCCCTTCTGGTGAGGTTTATTTTAATAATACAGGGAACCCTGGAATGGCTACAGCAGGCAGTGGAGATGTATTGGCGGGTATAGTTACAGGTTTGATGGCTCAAGGCTTAGGCTCAGAAGAGGCTGCGTGTTTAGGTGTTTTTCTACATGGTTTAGCTGGCGATTTGGCTAGAAAAAATGTTGGAGAAGTATCTTTGATGGCATCAGATTTGCTGCATTTCTTGCCAAAAGCAATAAGTAACGCTTAGATATCGAGATTTATTGAAAAAAAACTTAATTTTATTAAACCTAAAGCACATTAATCGGGTCTAACTAGAAAATGAAGGTCTTCAGCCTTAACATATCGCGCCTAAGAATTGCAGCACTTTTAGTGTTTATGTTTGCGGCATTTTCAGTTTCCGCTCAAACTCAGGCTTTAGCGAACAGAACTTCTACCGACCCTAACGAGAAATTGAAAGTTGAGATTTTCCCAAATCCAACTTCAGACTTCCTAAATATCGATTTAAGTAATCTCAATCTTAAAAAGCCTCAGCTAGAGATTAGAAGTATCATTGGTACTAAGATGGCTGTAAATGTAGAAGATAACGGCCCGAAGAAATACAAGGTCGATGTACAGTCTTTTCCGAGGGGCTATTACTTGGTACTGGTTCGAGATGATCGATCCAAATTTCAACAAACGGTAAGATTTAGTAAAAAATAAAAAGGGCTGAAAATCAGCCCTAAATTTTTGTCTTAGAATTCCGCATTGCCTGGAGTTCTTGGGAATGGAATAACATCCCTAATGTTTCCAAGTCCGGTTACAAAGATCATTAGCCTTTCAAAGCCAAGGCCAAAACCGCTGTGAGGAACGGTTCCGTAGCGTCTGGTGTCTAAATACCAGTCCATTTCTTCATGAGGAATGCCCATTTCTGTCATTCTACTCATAAGAATGTCAAGCCTTTCCTCTCTTTGAGATCCACCAACTATCTCACCAATTCCAGGAAATAGAATGTCCATTGCAGAGACAGTCTTTCCATCATCATCCATGCGCATGTAAAACGCCTTAATGTCTTTAGGGTAATTGGTCAGTATAACTGGTTTTTTAAAGTGCTTTTCAACCAAGTATCTCTCGTGCTCAGATTGTAAGTCGGTACCCCAGCCTTCAACAGGGTACTGAAACTTCTTTTTCTTATTTGGCTTAGAGTTTCTCAGAATGTCTATGGCATCAGTATAAGTAACTCTCTCGAAGTCATTTTCTGCAACAAACCTTAGTTTTTCAGTGAGCGTCATTTCGCTTTTCTCGTTTGCAGGCTTGTTCTTCTCTTCGTCAATAAGTCTACTCTCTAGAAATGCCAAATCGTCAGCGCAATTGTCTAGAGCATATTGCACTAGGTACTTCAAAAACTCTTCTGCCAAGTCCATGTTGTCTTCTAAATCATAGAATGCCATTTCAGGTTCTATCATCCAGAATTCTGCAAGGTGCCTGGTGGTGTTGGAGTTTTCAGCTCTGAAAGTAGGGCCAAAAGTATATATTTCTCCCACTGCTAAAGCGCCAAGCTCACCTTCTAATTGGCCTGAAACAGTAAGGTTAGTCTCTTTCTCGAAGAAATCTTCTGAATAATCCACCGAACCATCTTCTTTCAGTGGTGGGTTTTTGGCATCTAGGGTAGTTACTCGGAACATTTCACCAGCACCTTCTGCATCACTCCCTGTAATTATAGGAGTGTGCATGTAGTTAAAGCCCTTCTCATTAAAGAATTTGTGTACAGCAAAAGACATTGCGTGTCTCATTCTTAAAACAGCACTGAAAGTATTTGTTCTAGGTCTTAAGTGCGCTATTTCTCTTAAAAACTCAAATGAGTGTTTTTTAGGTTGAAGCGGGTACTTCTCTGGGTCTGCCACACCTAAGATTTCAATGGTTTCTGCATGTACTTCAACCGATTGCCCAGAGCCCTGTGACTCAACCAGCTTGCCGTTGACAGCAATACTGGCCCCTGTGGTAACCTTCTTTAATATGTCTTCTGAAATACTATTCGGGTCTGCTACTATTTGGATGTTATTAATGGTGGAGCCATCGTTGAGTGCAATGAAGTTTACGTGCTTATTGCCTCTTTTTGTTCTAACCCAGCCTTTTACGTGAACATCAATATTGGTTTGTTCACTTTTTAATAGTTCGGAAATCTTGGTTCTCCTAGTCTTCATAACCTCCTAAATAGTGTTTTAAAAGAAACGCAAAGCAATCATTTTTTGAGTGGATAAACAACCATTAAATGTCGTAAAAACGGTTGTGGTGGGTTGTTCATAGTTAGGCCGTGTGATATCGGAATGGCTAGGAGTAGGCGTTTTTGGCGTGATTTGAAAAATTTGCATGATTTTTGTTAAAAAGTGTTTCTCCTCCCTCGATTCTCTGATACTTTCCTTTAAATTTGAATTAAGGTCAGAATTAATTATCGAATGCAGAAACTCAGTCTTAATCAAAGTTTAAGTCAGAAGCTGTCTCCACAGCAAATTCAGTTCATAAAGCTGTTGCAAGTGCCAACAGCAGAGCTAGATGCAAGGGTGGAAGAAGAGCTTGAACTTAACCCTGCTTTGGAAGAGGGTAGAGAGGAACAAGAGGCGTCTCAGGAGAGTGATGAGTTTGAAGATTCTTATGAAGATAATTCAGACGAGCTCAATGTGGAAGACTATTTGGCAGAAGACGATTATGCCGGATACAAGATGCAGGGTGATGGTAATTATAACGATGATGAAGATCGTGAGATGCCTATTGCTATGCAGGCTTCGTTAAATGAGCAGCTAGAAGCTCAGCTTGGATTCTTGGGTTTGGATGATCGCCAAGAGAAAATTGGTAAGCAGCTTTTGGGTAGTATTGAGTCTGATGGATACATTAGACGGGAGCTAGATGCAATTGTTAACGACCTTGCGTTTTCTCAGAATATCGAAACTGATATAGATGAGCTCGAGGAGCTGTTAAGTGAAATACAAAAGTTCGACCCTCCAGGAATAGGGGCGAGAAATCTAAAAGAGTGTCTGCTTATTCAGCTTGAAAGAAAAAGAGAGGAAAATGAGCATGATGAAGAGATTCTAGAAGCGCTTAATTTGGCCTATAACATTGTAGACTTATGTTTCGATGAGTTTACAAAAAAGCACTACGATAAAATAGAAAAGAAGCTTAACCTTGAAGATGAAGAGGTTTTTAAGGAGGCTATATCGGCAATAACTCGCCTTAACCCAAAGCCAGGAGGTATTTCTGGTGGCTTGGTAAAGACACAATATTTGATACCCGATTTCATTCTTTCCAACAAAAATGGAGAGATGGATCTTACTTTGAACTCCCGAAATGCTCCTGAGTTGAGAGTGAGCTCTTCGTACAGTGAAATGTTTTCTGCTTACGACAAGAGTGATAAAAAAGACAAGAAGTTAAAGGAGACGGTTAGCTTTGTTAAGCAAAAGCTTGATGCAGCCAAATGGTTTATCGATGCTATTAAACAGCGTCAGAATACTCTTTTGAGAACCATGGAGGCTATTGTAAAATATCAGTATGAGTTTTTTGAAGAAGGTGATGAAGCGAAGTTGAGACCAATGATTTTGAAAGACATTGCTAACGAAATTCAAATGGATATTTCAACTGTTTCTCGTGTAGCCAACTCAAAGTCTGTTCAAACTGATTTCGGAATTTTTCCTCTAAAGTATTTCTTTAGTGAGGGTATTTCTACAGCAAGTGGCGAAGATGTGAGTAGCCGTGAGGTGAAAACTAGACTGCAAGAACTGATAGATAATGAGAATAAGAAGAAGCCTTTGTCTGATGATAAGCTAGAAAAAGCATTGAAAGCTCAGGGCTATAATATTGCCAGAAGAACTGTTGCCAAATACCGTGAGCAATTAAATATTCCGGTTGCCAGACTTAGAAAAGAACTCTGATTTGAATTTAGCTGCAAGGCTTATTACCTACATCTTTCAGCCGCTGTTAATGCCTACAGCGGTATTTTGGGTGGTGCTTTTTTTCATAGAAGGTAGTTCAAACCTTACAGATAAGGGTAAGTCTACTGTTGTGGGGCTAGTCTTTGTAACCACGTTTGTCATTCCTGCACTCACCGTTATCATGTTTAAGGTTACTAAAGTCATTAAGGACCTTCATATGAAAGATAGGAGGGAAAGGCTAATGCCTTTTATGTTTATCTCTATATTCTACCTGATTGTATCCTTTATGATAGAAGGGCAACAGTGGATGACTCCGCTGCTAAAAGTTACGTTCGTAGCAATCACTACTGTAGTGGTTGTAACCAATGGAATCACTTTCAGATGGAAGATTAGTGCCCACACTGCAGGTGTGTTTGGTAGTTTAGGTTTTATTTTAGCTCTGCAGAGGGCATTCCCTTCTACTAATTACCTGCTTTGGCCTTTGTTAGTGGCAATTGCTCTGTGTGGAGCTGTGTCATGGGCCAGATTATATTTGCATGCACATACACCCAAAGAAGTATTGGGCGGAGCTTTGTTAGGCTTTGTAGTGTGCTATGGTTCAATCCTTTTATTTGCTTAAACCTATGTACGAATTTCTGAAATACAATTTAGAAGCCGGAGTTGCTACTATTACATTGAATAGACCTGATGTCTATAACGCGTTAAATAATGAGATAACTTTCGAGCTGCAGGCAGCACTGAAGGAATGTAAGAAGAATGAGGAAGTGCGTGTTGTGGTACTTACTGGAGAGGGGAAGGCTTTTTGCAGTGGACAAGATCTAAAAGCAGCCTCTAAGGAACCAAACAGATCTTTCTCGGAATCGATTCATACGAGGTATAATCCAATCATTCAGGCAATTAGAAATCTACCAAAACCGGTTGTTTGTAGGCTGAATGGAGTAGCGGCTGGCGCTGGGTGTTCGTTCGCCTTGGCCTGCGACTTGGTAGTTGCGGCCGAAAGTGCTAAGCTGATAGAAGTGTTTGTGAATATAGGGTTGGTTCTTGATTCAGGGTCATCGTATTTTCTGCCGAGATTGGTTGGGTCGTCAAAGGCTTTTGAATTAGCTACTATGGGTAGTAGGGTTTCAGGTAAAGAAGCCGAGGCGTTGGGTTTAGTAAATAAGTGCGTTGCAGATGATCAATTAGATGATGCAGTTAAAGCCTACACTGATTATTACGCTAAGGCACCTACCAAAGCTATTGGCATGATGAAGAAAATGCTCAACAAATCTCAGGGAGCATCCTTAACAGAGATGTTAGAATATGAAGCGCACATGCAAGATATTGCTGGTGCGTCACACGATTATAAAGAAGGAGTGAATGCCTTCTTAGAGAAGCGTAAGCCTGAGTTCTTAGGGAAGTAATTCTAAGAGGTAATCTCTTAGAATCCTGTTAATGCAATTCCGAAAGTTAGGTTGTTGGTGTCTTCACCGCCTGCGGGAGGAGTTTCGAATTTATCAGAGAGCTCATAATAGCCGAATAAGCTAAACCCACCAAAGCCAACTCTTGCCTGAACACCATAGCGGAAACGGTTTAGGCCATAGTTGGCTCTATTTTTCACCATGTGATTGTCTCCAAGAGAATCTTCATACTTGAATTTGGTGAAAGAAGAATATAGAACTCCAACTTTACCACCTATAGCAGCTCTAAAGCCTCTTGAATACTGGTTTTTTCTACTGTAGAATCTGAATTCCAAAGGAATGTCTAAATAATTAGCTCCTAATTTAGACTTGCCGTATTCAAATACATCTGGTTGAGATAATTGTTCAGCTGTAACTTCAAGTGCTCCATTGTTTATTTCGCTGCTTAATGTGTAGTTATCCTCGAAAGAGAATTTCTCAAGTCCTAAGCCAATTCCAGGAGTGAAGGTGAATTTGCTATTACCCAATGGTAAATCGTAGAAATAAGTAATGTTGACAGTTTTCGACTGAAAATTGTTCAGTGCTATATTGTCAGGGGCACTGCTCCAAGTGTTTACGCCTAAATCAATGATCAGAGCTCCAGGAAGATCTGGTCTTTGAGCTTTAGCAATATTTCCCAACAACACGAGTGCAACTACGGCAAATGCAAATTTCTTCATATCAATTATCTCAATTTGAGAGCTGACAAAGTTAGTATTTTTTAAAAGTTATAATAGCTCTCTTTCACAAAGAAAAAGAATTACCTACCTTTGCAGCCTAATTTAACGGACTTTAACTAAGAACGTTGAAAAAAGGCCTCGTAGCATAACTGAATAGTGCACCTGATTACGGCTCAGGAGGTTGCAGGTTTGAATCCTGCCGAGGTCACTTTAAGTGTAAAGCCCACCAGAGACGGTGGGCTTTTTTATTTACTTAGCTCAAATCCTGTATCTGTGTTAATTCGAATAAAAAAGTGAATCACATTCATAAGTGTAGGTTTAAGGGGCGATTAGGGCACATCCTTTAATTTTTTCCTGTTTTTTCATAAACACTGCCTACGCAGCTAATGAACTATGGTTGAGGAGGAGGTTCAATTTTGGCTAATCCAACTTTTTCTTTCAATAAATGAGCTGAATAGGGCTTTCTATGGCTCCGTTTCGGAACTAATCAATAGGAATAACCATTTAATAGTATCACCTTTGTAGGAGAAAGTAATTGGAGCTGCTTTTCTAAACTCAATCCCGCTGATTTGATAAAAATCTCAATCCTGCCGAGTGTGGTAGGTTGTCAGTTGTATAAACAACAATCAAGTACTGCACTTTAGCGTTAGCAAACCATTGAGAGAACTGAAAAGTAGACAGTTCTGGTTACTTGGTAGCTTTTAGGCTATCGTTTATTGTTCACTTTAAATTCATTTATGGCAAGATCGCAAACTACATTTAACAAGAAAGAAAGAGAAAAAAAGAAGCTTCAGAAGAGAAAAGAGAAGTTGGCTAAAAGAGAAGAAAAAAAGGCCAGCACTACAGATGGTAGCTTAGATAGTATGATGGCATACGTAGACGAGTTCGGTAATATTTCTGATACTCCGCCAGATCCGAATGCTAAATCTAAGCCAATCAAAGCAAAAGATATTGAAATTGGTGTTCCTAAGCGTGAAGAGGAAGACTTAACAGCCGAAAGAAGAGGGCGTGTTAAATTCTTCAATAACTCTAAAGGTTATGGGTTCATTGCTCAAGACGGAAGTCACGAACAGTTCTTTGTTCATGCAGATAACTTGATGCAGCCAATTCAAGAAGGAAACAAAGTGAGCTTCGAAATTGCCCAGGGTCCGAAAGGCTTGATGGCGGTAAAAGTGAAGGTGGTTGGCTAAGCCTTTACTGGGGTAAAGGTTATATTTCTAGTTAGATTTAGTAACCGCTTACATAAATTGAAACCTTGTTAGCTATCCTTTACGTTATAATCGTTTAAGGTCAAAACAACAACAACATGATAGCTTACAAGGGGCAACACACCATTCACAAAATGGGTGGTCAGATCTATTGGGAATCTGACAGCGGAGCAATAGAGGGGATCGATAACGGATTCGCCCTCTTCAGCTCAAAAAATCTACTTGGTGAAAACCAAAAAACCCGTTTTTCCATTCGTTTCGGTCTCAACGGAACACAAGAATATCAAATTAAGGACAGAGTACTTCAAGTTAATCAGCAGCAATTTTTGGTAATGAATGCTGGTACTGAATACAATGTAAAAGCTCAGAACGGTGAAGATACCACCATGTTAGCTTTTTGTTTTAATGAAGACTTTGTTAGCGACTTTGTTAGTTCACATAGTAGCTCTGATGAAGATTTAATAGACAGAAATGGTATTTACGATCTGATTGAAACATCACCCGAATTCCCTTTACATACCTTGTTGGTAGATGAAGAGGTAAAGCCTGTGATAAGAGACATTATACATGCTAAACTTTACCTTTCGGCTGATGAGGTAGACAATTACTCAATCTTCAACAGAATTCTCGAAATGGTTTTTGCAGATTGTAGCGCTCAACTACATAACCTAGAGAACCAACAAATTGTAAAGCAATCGACCAAGGTGGAGCTCTATAAAAGATTGTCTATAGCTAGAGACTATATTCAGGCACATTATTGTGAAGAAATCAATTTGAATGAGCTTTCGAAAGTGGCTTGTCTTTCTCCTTATCATTTCCACAGAGCATTTAAGAGAACCTTTGGAATTACTCCGAAGAAATATGTGACAGCATTGCGCATTGAAAGAGCTAAGTGGCTTTTAAAGAATAGAGATTCTAATGTGCAAAGTGTATGTAATGAAATTGGTTTTAAAGACGTAAGCTCGTTTACGAGACTATTTTCTAGTTATACTAAAGCTACCCCATCAGCATACAGAAATCAGCTTTCTTCAGTCTATGCCATTTCGGCCTAATAGATTTTCATCCAAAGGTATTTCTCCTGACAGTTGAAATAAAATCTCCTGTCGGGATTGGAATGTTTCTTCCACTCACTTGTTTCTTCAGAACATTCTGATTCAATTAGTGTTCTCACAAGGTGAATCTAACACCCCTTAGTACTTCGTATGTACACAGCAGGTTGACGATCACTTTCATTGAATCAACCTAAAAAAGAAACATCATGTCTAAAACGTATTACAACCCAGAAGATTTAAAGAAGTTTGGCGATATCACTGAGTTCCAGAAAGAAATGGGAGACAAGTTCTTCGATTGGTATGGAGAAGTATTTAAGCCAGGAGCCCTCACTGCTAGAGAAAAATCGCTAATCGCCTTGGCGGTAGCTCATGCTATTCAGTGCCCTTACTGTATTGATGCTTATACTGACGATAGCATGAAAAAGGGAGCAGATGAAGAGCAAATGATGGAGGCTGTACATGTCTCTGCTGCTATTAGAGGTGGAGCCTCTTTAGTGCATGGTGTTCAAATGATGAACAAAGTCAAAGAAAAATTAATGTAGTCTATGTCTTTAGCTACTCTTAAAAGAGCAAAACACTGGCTTTCTACGCCAGAGGAACAAATAAAAATCCTCAGTAAAAACGAAGAGATTAACATTCCTTCCTTTGAATCTAAGATTCAAGACATGGGAATGAAGAACCTTAAGCCGGTAGGGATTGATATTTTTCAGGTCAATGTAGGTAAAATGTGTAACCAAGTGTGTAAGCACTGCCATGTGGATGCTGGCCCTGATAGAAAGGAAATCATGACTCGAGATACCATGCAGCAAATTTTGGATGCTATGGATGGTATGCCGGTAAAAACAGTAGACTTAACAGGCGGAGCTCCGGAAATGAATCCTGACTTTCGGTGGTTTGTTGAGGAGCTTTCTAAAAAAGGGGCGGAAATAATTGTTCGGTGTAACCTTACTATTATTCTGGCTAACCCGAAGTATCATGATCTGCCTGAGTTTTTCAAAAAGCATAACGTGAATGTGGTTTCTTCATTACCGTCATTTACCGCTAGAAGAACCGATGCTCAAAGAGGAGGTGGTGTTTTTAATAAGTCTATTGAGGCTTTAAAAATGCTCAATGCAGTGGGCTATGGAAAGGAAGGAACGGGTCTTCAGTTAGACTTGGTTTACAACCCTTCAGGGGCTTATTTACCAGACGACCAGTCAATTCTAGAATCAGAATTTAAAGGCAGGCTTAAAGATGGCTTCGATATAGATTTCAATAACCTTTATTCAATCACCAACTTACCAGTAAGTAGATTTTTGGATTACCTCTTGAATTCTGGTAATTACGAGGACTATATGAGTGAGTTAGCCAACGCCTTCAATCCAATTGCTGCTGAAGGTGTAATGTGTAGAAATATGGTTTCTATAGGCTGGGATGGTTACCTCTATGATTGCGATTTCAATCAAATGTTAGATTTAAAGCTTAATCATGGAGCTCCTAATCACATTAAGGATTTTGATTGGCAGAAGGTGTTAAATCGAGAAATTATTATCAATCAACATTGCTTTGGTTGCACGGCAGGTGCTGGTTCTAGCTGTGGCGGAGCAACCACTTAGATTATGGAAAGTTATTTAGAAACTACAAAGAACGTATATAAACAGGCTGCTGAAACTCCAGATGTGGGTCTGTGCTGCACTACAACTCCAGTTTGGGCTTTCCCTGAATTAGAGATTCCACAAATTATGTTAGACATGAACTACGGTTGTGGAAGTACCGTGCACCCAAGAGACTTGGTAAACTCGCCTAAAATTCTCTATGTAGGAGTTGGTGGAGGGATGGAGTTGTTGCAATTCTCTTACTTCAGCCGACAGCCTTCAGGGGTAATTGGTGTAGATGTAGTTGATGAGATGCTGGAAGCATCTAAAAGAAACTTTGAACAGGCTGCTGCTACTAATAAGTGGTTCGACCCGAGTTTTGTAGACTTGAGAAAAGGTGATGCGCTCAATTTGCCTATTGAAGATGAGTCGGTAGATGTGGCTGCCCAAAACTGTCTTTTCAATATTTTTCATGAAGAAGACTTAAAAAAGGCCCTAAGAGAAATGTACAGAGTGCTAAAGCCTAGAGGCCGCTTGGTGCTTTCCGATCCTATAGCAGAACAGGAAATGCCAGACTCGTTGAAGTTCGATGAAAAGCTTAGAGCTCTTTGCCTGAGTGGTTCTCTTCCATTAAGCCAATACATTAAAATGATTACCGATGTTGGTTTTGGTACGGTTGAAATTAGAGCAAAGAGACCATATAGAATATTAAAGCCGGGTCAGTATGATACGCCAACATCAATCTACATTGAATCTGTAGAGGTTTGTGCTATCAAAGACCCAATGCCAGAAGATGGGCCTTGTGTATTTACTGGGAGAACTGCCATTTATACAGGGGATGCCGAATATTTTGACGACCACAAAGGTCATGTCTTGCTGCCTAATCAGCCACTTGCCGTTTGCGATAAGACAGCTGGTAACTTAGAAGCACTACAGAGCGAAGATATTTGGGTTTCTCCAAGCACCTATTTCTACGATGGTGGTGGTTGTTGTTAACCAAAACCTTTAAGGTATTCAAAAGCTGACTCAACCGAGTTGGCTTTTTTGTTTTTAGCGTAGTGCCTTTTTTAAGGTCATTTTTATTTATTTTCAACCAACCTTAATCTAAGCAAATGGAAGAAATTGATAGAGATGATGACTCTAAAGAAGGTAAACTGAGGAGATGGGTAGCTAACCTGCAATTAGAAAGCTGGCAGCTTGAGCTACTGATCACTGGTTTTTCCATATTCCTATTAGCTAGTGGAATAGATGAATATGAGAACATCAGGGCTCGCATTAACTTCAATAAGCTAGTCGCCACACAAGATAATACGGTCATTTTCGCAGCAGCAGGCAAAGCTATCTTAGGGACTATTCCTTATGTAATTCAGTTCTTTTTAATCAGTTTGCTCTTGCACCTTTTGCTTAGAGGGTTTTGGATAGGAATTGTAGGCTTAAGCTCCGTTTCTAACACCATCGATTACGATAAATTAAACCTGAAAGGCCCTTTCAAGAAGTATATTCCTAAAAGAGTTAGGACCTTAGACGATTTGATATTTTACCTAGATCAGGTCTCAAGTGTAATATTCGCTTACACCTATCTTATCGTATTTTCTATCATATCTGTGGTTCTGGTAGGGTGTTTCTTGTTCATATTTATTGGTACAATAAACTTCATCACAGGCACTTTCGGAATGTCCAGTGTGGCATCGTTGGGTATAGTGCTGATAATGATACTATTTGTGCTTCTCTTTATAGGGGCGATTGTCTTCTTCCTAGATTCGATTTTGTTCTCAGCCTTCAAGAAGTCCAAGTGGTTTTCAGTTATCTTTTTCCCTATCTATCGGGTATTCAGTGTGCTTTCACTCTCATTCATTTATCGTAGTATTTACTACCACCTGATAACTAATTTTAAGAGGAAGCATATTGTATCGGTTACCTTGGTTTTAGTGGCCGTAGCTGTTGCGACTACTAGATTAAACTCTTGGGATAGGCATACCTTTTTCCCTGGAGATGGGGTTCATAACGCTAGAGTCATAGAAACCTCTTTTTATGATGATGAAAGGAAGAGCCGATTTGTTTACTCTGCCAGTATTCCGTCTAAGGTGGTTAAGGAGAGCTTTCTGCCACTGTTTGTTCGCTATTCTCCTAGCATGAATATGTCGTTGGCATTTTTCTGCCCAGATGCCCAAGGAATTAATGATAAGACTACCCTCAGGGAAAGCATAGAAGCCGGAGTACAATCACAGTTCGATTCTACAAAAACGGTTGTTGAGTTACTTCAGAAGGATAATGTGAGTGCCGAAAACTTGATTTCAATTATCGATTGTATAGAGTCGACTTTTGAGGTCAAGGTAGATGGAGAGCTGATTGATCTAGATTTTTCTTTTGCTTACCATCCGAATGAAAATGAGAAAGGCTTTTTACAGATGATTGATCTGGAAGCTTTTGCGAGAGGAAAGCACGTGATTACAGTTAATCACTTTGAGTATCAAGGAGCTCCATTTCTTGGCGAAGTAACCAGAGAAAGGTTCAAGATGACCCAACTGGCAGAAATAGTTTTCTGGAAAGAGTGATTTCCGGAATGTATTTCTCAATTCCTTGAGTCGGCTCGCCAGAATGATGCTTATCCCTGTCTTTTCAGAATCTGTCTGATTTTTACAGTAACAAAGCTGAAGATGGTGAAATATCCGATTGCCATTAATGTAAGTGTCGCTTCTATAGTCATGTCTTTCTTTTTCTCAAAGATCATGCACTTTTTGTTAGCTGTAATCGGGAAATCTCTGGTTGTTAGAGAATAGGTAATTCTCTTAGATGGGCTTATCTCCAGCGAATTCGATTTACCTTTTTTGCTTTAACAAAATGCTCGGGAATGTATTTTACAATACTATCTCTCAGACTTTCTAGCACAGCTTCTTTGGTAAAACCCTTATGTACAGCCAAGCTGATTTCTCGGGTTGGCTCTGGTTTTTCGAAACGCTTAATTCTGTAATCGTCTTTCTGATCCAAAACAGAAAGTTCGGGTACTAGGGTATAACCCATATGGTTCTTTACCAAATTTCTCAGCGTTTCTATTGAACCGCTTTCGTAGCTAATGTTCTCAATTTTGGAGCTATTAGGCCTATTGCAAAGAGAAAGGACTTGGTCTCTAAGGCAGTGTCCCTGATTTAACAACCAAAGACCAGTTTCTGGAAGGTCTTCAGGGCTTATCTTTTTTCTAGCAAAGAGGGGGTGTTGCTCCGCTATGTACAATAAAAAGGGTTCGTTGTAGAGTGGTATCTCTCTAATGTTGCTCTCGTCTAGTGGAGTAGCTAAAATGCCAATGTCTAGCAAGTCGTGCTTAATATCATGTATAATCTGCTCAGACTCAACTTCTCTCACCTTAAGCGTAATATTCGGATTGTTGTCAGAGAAGTGCTTGAGGAACCGAGGCATTAAGTAGGGCGCTACAGTTGGGATTACACCAATTCTAAAAACTCCACTTAAGTTGTCTTTTTCAGTGTTAACGTAATCTTTCAAACCGTTTACTTCCCTCAATATTTGACGAGACATATTAATGATTTGCCTACCAGTTTTTGTTGGTTCAATGGGGTGTTTAGACCGATCGAAAATCAATGTCCCCATCTCATTTTCAAGCTTCTTTATCTGGAGCGTAAGGGTGGGTTGAGTAACAAAACAACTATCTGCTGCCGTTACAAAATGTCGGTGGGTGTCTAATGCTACAATGTATTCTAACTGCTGTAATGTCATATTGCTAAAATCTATATACTAAGGGAACATATAGACCCTAAAGATAGTTGCTTTATTATACTATTAGAAAATTAGAATTAACCGAAAACAAAAATCAAAATGGAAAATAAATCGGAAAGCGCAGTGGTATCAAGATTGAACCAACTGCTTATAGATTATCAAGTTCATTATCAGAACTTAAGATTGTTTCACTGGAATGTGAAAGGTCCTTTCTTCTTTGTACTACACGATAAGTTTGAGGAGTTGTACAGAGAAGCTGCCGAAAAAGTAGACGAGATTGCAGAAAGAGTTTTGGCATTAGATGGCACTCCAAAAGGTTCTTTAAAGAATATACTATCTAATGCACATGTCGAATCTCATGCTGAGCAAATGGATGCAAATGCTATGGTTGAGGCAATCATTGAGGCTCACAAAATTTTAATCGGAGATTTAAATGAGGTGTTGAAAGCAGCGGATGAAGATGGTGACGAGGGTACAATAGATATCTTCACCAGCTACATTCAAGAGCTAGAAAAACACAACTGGATGTTTAAATCTTACTTAAAGTAGGTCAATGAATTTCCATACAAGAAAATGGGTGAAGCCTGAGGATTTAAATCCCAACGGAACTCTATTTGGAGGAAGTCTTCTCGCCTGGATAGACGAGGAGGCTGCCTTATACACAGTGGTACAGTTAGAGAATAAGCATATAGTCACCAAGTTTATTTCTGAGATCAATTTCATTAGTGCTCCTCGACAGGGAGATATCATTGAGATAGGTATTGAAGCGGTAGAGTTTGGGAGGACATCTCTAACATTACGCTGCGAGGTGAGAAATAAAATTACTCGAGAGAATATACTTTCCATCGATAAAATAACGATGGTGAATTTGGGAGAGGATGGAAAACCTGCCCCTCATGGTAAAACCAAAATAGAATTTGTAAGAGACAGGCTGCAGTAGGAGCCTGTTTTTTATCTATGACTATCGTAGTCTTGCAACATGCTGAGGTAGCTCATGTATCGCTCTTCAAATATTTCACCTTCTTCTAGTGCTTCAATTACCTTACAGCCTGGTTCATTAACGTGAAGGCAATTGTTAAAACGGCATTCTCCAATGTACTGCCTCATCTCTGGGAAGTAGTGACTAATCTCTGAGGCTTCCATATCAACTAAGCCGAGTTCTTTGATTCCTGGCGTATCTATAATTTTGGTCTCTGCATCTACTTCAAACATCTCAGCAAAAGTAGTGGTGTGCGTTCCTTTATTTGCGAAGGTTGATACCTCTCCAGTCTTTTGAGCTAGTCCTGGAATTAGTTTGTTTAAAAGAGTTGATTTTCCAACTCCTGAGTGCCCAGCAATTAGCGTGGTTTTCCCCTTTAAATGTTTTTTAATGGTTTCAAGGCCTTCTTCAGTTTGAGCAGAGATAAGGTCTGTTTCATAACCTATGTGGTCATACATGGCACATAAATCAAAAGTCTTATCTAGCTCTTTTTCATTCAGTAAATCCTTCTTGTTGAAAATCACTAGCGCTGGTATTCTGAAAGATTCGGCACTAACCAAAAACCTATCTATGAAACCTTGAGAGGTACGTGGAAAAGAGACTGTGGCTAGCAACAGTGCTTGGTCTACATTAGCCGCGAGAATATGGGAGAAACCATTCTTTCTGGTAGACTTTCGGATTATATAGTTTTCTCTGTTTTGAATCTCTGTAATTAGGCCAGAGTTTTCATGTTGTTCATCAGGAATAACCTCTACAAAGTCTCCAACAGCAATAGGGTTGTTGACTTTAATGCCCTCTTGTTTAAATTTTCCTCTAAGCCTACTCTGATAGGTGATGCCATCTTCACCTTTCACATCATACCAACTACCTGTAGACTTGTATACCTGTCCCTTCATTTTAATTCTTCCTTTAGGTATGATATTATTCGTTCAGTTGCTCCCTGATTTTCTGTTACATACTGAAGGCAAATATCGGAAGCTCCTTTCCTAAATCCTTCAATTAACAAGTTATTCAGTACATCTTGCGTCTGCTGAGCATCTTCTACAGAAAAGGCCCCACCGAGAGTGATCAGTTCTTCTGATTCAGGGAATTTTTCTAAGCCTTTATTGCCGAAAACTACTGGTAAACCAAATGCTACAGCCTCTAAAATGTTATGAAGGCCATCGCCAAAGGCTCCTCCAATATATGCAAAGTCGGCATATTGATAGGTGGAAGAGAGCATGCCGATAGTATTCAAAATCAATACACTGTCTGTGTTTGTAAGATTACCATCGCTGTACAGTTTAAAAGGTACAGATAAATGGCTTGTGATTTTTTCTACATGGGCTCTGTCTATAAGGTGCGGTGCAATTATGATATTGATTTCACCACTTTTTGCATTAATGAAACCGGCTAGAACGGCCATGTCTTCTGGCCAGGCACTTCCAACTATCAGGGTGATCTTATCACCGCAGAATTTCTCAAGGTCTGCGTAGCTTTCTGGGCTTGCAACAGTTTGGCTCACTCTGTCGAACCGGGTATCTCCAGATATGCTACAATCTTCAACCCCAATACTCTTTAATAAATATTCTGACTTGGTGTTTTGAACAAAAGTATGGTCAAAGTACCGAAGCATTTGCCGGTGGAAGCTGCCGTATTTTTTAAAGAAAATATGATTTGGAGTGAATATGGCAGATATGCTGAATAAAGGGATTGATCGCTGGTCTGCCTCTTTTAAAAAGTGGAACCAATACTCGTATTTAATAAAGCAGGCTAGGTTTGGTTTTAGCTCATCGAAAAAACGTTTTGCATTCGCTTTAGTGTCAATAGGTAAGTAGCAAGTAAGGTCTGCAATAAAATGCTCTTTTCTGTGTTCGTAGCCAGAGGGAGAGAAAAAACTCACAACTATAGAATATGATGGAAACTCCTCCTTAAAGCGCTCCATTACTGGAAGCCCCTGTTCAAATTCACCTAAAGATGCGGCATGAAACCATGCTACTGGACCTTTTTCATTGGATCTATATTTTCGTATTTCGCTAAAGACATTCTTTCTACCCTTGATGAATTTTTTGGCCTTTGCATTGAATGGGGAAGAGGCTTTGGCCAGCAAAGCATAAAGTCGAATTCCAAGGTTGTAGAGAAATATCATTGGGGGCAAAAATAACAAACCACCGCATAGGTTACTCATTTCTTCTCAAATCACTAGCTGTTTTGCATTCAAGCTTTAATGATTATAACCCAGCCGTTATGAAATGATTTATCTATACTCAGTTTAGGAACTTTGCGAGCAATTCTCGATTATTACATACCATTTTTGGTGAATCCTCTCAATTAAACATGACTACTGTTGGTAACTTTACTCGAGTTACTTAGGCTGTTGAGCTGCATAACCCACTGGGGTTCATGTGTTTATTTTATAGCATTCTATTACTCACTATAAACCTTAAAACTCACTTTATTATTTAACTATTCAATTATGCAAAAACGTCTTTTACCATTACTATCACTCTTATTAGTGATTTGGGGCTGTGGCGAGGCAGGTTTTCAATCCGACATTTCAAAGAATGTTGAAATTGACCCCATCAATGTTCAATTGTCTGTGCCTGCAATTTTCGTAGGTCAGGATATTGATGAAACTCCACCAATTGATGCCTCAACAGGTGTTATCGATATCTCTGATAATGAATTTTCAGAATACCTAGATGATGCTACAAAATTCACCATTAACAAGATTTCATACAGTATTGTGAACTTCCCTAGCGGTAGCAGAGCTGACTTGGACATGGATATTGATGTAGCTATTGCTGGAGGTCAAAACCAAGATTTGCTTGAAATACTTATTGCTGATGCTCAGAATAATGTTGAGGATGTGATTTTGTACGAGGCAGGAACTCCAGGTAATGTTAGTGCAATTGCCATTCAGGACTTAGAGCAAGCTCTATTTAATAGCCAGACTTTCGAATTGGATATCGAAATTATAGGTCGCGATGTAAACCTCTCTCAGTCAGATGTTGACTTCCAGATAGTTTTCAAATTCGATGTAACCACAAGACTTCAACTAGACTAATCTTCAACCAAGATGATAATGAAAAGAATTAACAGATTTTTTATAGCGGTCTTCATGTTGTTCAGTGCTTCATTTGGACTTAAAGCACAGGTAGACCTTGACGCCTTTCTAGAAGCAGGTGTTGCCGATGCAAATAAATTATTAGAAGGATATTTACAGCCAGCTTTTGAGGGGTTTGGCTATGGTTTGGCTAGTGGCTGGTACAATACAGCTAAGCCTCACAACTTACTTGGGTTCGACCTTTCGGTAACTGTGTCTGCTGCAAGTGTACCTACAGGTGCTGAGTTTTTTACTTTCAGAAACTCAGATTATACTAACGTTAGATATGACGGTGGCGCATCAGTAGATATCCCTACTATGTTTGGGCCAAATTTAGGTGCAGATGATCTGCCTCAACTTACTTTCTTAGATCCGGATACAGGAGAGGAAGTAGTGAGAATTTCTGCTCCAACTGGTTTGGGAATTGAAGAAGATTTTATGCCTTTTAATGCAGTTCCGGTACCAATGGCACAAATTGGTATTGGCCTTCCTAAAGGTTTTGAATTGAAGGTTCGTTACGTACCTGAGCAAACTTTTGAAGACGATGGTAATGTAAAGCTTTTTGGCTTGGGTTTAATGCACGACATCAAGCAATGGTTGCCAGGTGAGAAGCTTCTTCCAATTGATTTATCAGTGTTTTTAGGGTTCACCAACCTTACTTCACAAGTGTATATTGATAAGGATTTGGATCAATATGGTGAGTTTGAGGCCAACTCTTATGTTTTCCAAGCAGTGGCTTCTAAGAAGTTCTTATTTGTAACTGCTTTTGCAGGATTAGGATACTCTAATTATGATATTGGTTTCAATATGTTGGGCGACTATACTACCGAAACTAGAACATTTACAGATCCGATCAGCCTGAAATACAAGAAGAATGGAGTGAGAGCTAATGTAGGTTTAAGATTGAAGTTGTTGTTCTTAACACTTACAGGTGAATACGCTTTCCAAGAGTACAACACAATGTCTGTTGGTGTTGGTTTCTCATTTAGATAAGGTAGAAAGACAATTTTAAAAAAAGGAGGGGCGTTGAGCCCCTTTTTTTATTGTCCTTTAAAGTTTGGTTTTCGCTTTTCTATGAAGGCACTCATACCTTCTTTTTGGTCTTCAGAAGAGTAAAGGGTGTTGTAATTTTTCCTTTCAAAATAGAGTCCTTCTTCCAACGAAACCTCAAAAGACCTATTAATAGATTCTTTGGCCATTTGAACCGCAAGCGGAGGCATAGAAGCAATTTCTTGAGCAAGTTTGGTAGCCTCCTTCATATATACTTCTACCGGAACAATGCTGTTGACTAGGCCAAGGCTCAAAGCCTCTTCAGCATCTATGAATCTTCCAGTTAAAATCAATTCCATGGCTTTTACTTTGCCTATGGCTTTGGTGAGCCTTTGAGTGCCACCTGCACCAGGAATTACACCTATCTTTATCTCGGGCTGACCAAATTGAGCAGTCTCCGAGGCTACAATCATGTCGCAGCCCATGGCTAATTCGCAGCCACCGCCTAATGCGAATCCAGAAACGGCAGCAATGATTGGCTTTTTAACGGATGATATTTTTCTCCACAAGCTGAACAGGTCCATCTTGTACATATCTATGCTGTTTTTATCTGCCAGTTGTCGAATGTCTGCTCCAGCAGCAAAAGCTCTTTCGTTACCGGTTAAAATAATTGCCCTTACCTGCTCATTAGTATCTAAATCTTGAAGAGCCTCTGCAAGCTCGGTCAATAATTGAAGATTAAGGGCATTGAGTTCTTTCGGACGATTTAGCTCAATGAGTGCTACGTGTGGGGCGTGGTCTTGGCTTACTTTTATAAATTCCATAGGTTTGAAAATATTGTCTGCAAGTTAAAAGAGTAAGAGGAAATGACTCAAGTGAAAGTATTATTTGTCTGTTTAGGAAATATCTGCCGATCGCCTTTAGCCGAAGGCATTTTTCGTCATAAGGTGAAAGAAAGAGGGTTAGAAGAAGTTTTTAAGATAGACTCTTGCGGCACTGCCGACTTCCATATAGGTGAAAAGCCAGATAGCCGGTCTGTGGCTAATGCCAAAAAGAATGGAATTCTATATAGTCATAGAGGAAGACAACTAAAGAAATTCGACTTTAATGACTTTGACTACATTTTACCGATGGACGATTCTAACATCGATAATGTGGAGCAATTGAAGCCAGAAGGGGCTACAGCTGCGGTTATAAAGATGAGAGATTTTGATGAAGAGGGAGTGGGGCAAGATGTGCCAGACCCATACTACGGAGGAGAAAATGGCTTTCAATTGGTTTTTGAAATACTGGAACGTTCAACTGAAAACTTACTCAATAAGTTAGTGGAGAAACATCATTTGGCTTAATGTTAGAGAACTTCCCAGATATGCTTTCCAGAATGCTTTTTCAGGTTCTGGGCGATGAACTTAAGGTTGAATCTGTTCAAATTCAGACTGGAGGAGACATTAATATGGCAGTTTGTGCCGAAACCAACTATGGTGATTTCTTCATTAAGTGGAATGAAGGTCAGTATGACGATATGTTTGAGGAAGAAGCCCAAGGTCTCAAATTATTGCGTCAAGCTACACAGCTTAAAATACCTGAGGTCTTTGGTTATGGAAAGCTGGACGATAAAGCATTTTTGGTTTTAGAGTTCCTAGAGCCTAGTGCAAGCGATGATACCTATTGGTCTAGACTAGGAGAAGGGATAGCTCAGTTGCATCAGGTTAAAGCAGATAAACATGGTTTAAATTATAACAATTATATCGGCAGGCTTAATCAGAATAATAGTTTTAACGGTGATTGGACTGAGTTCTTTCGAGAGAATAGGTTGAATACTCAATTAGGTTTAGCAATATATAACGAAGAGGTTGAGAAAGATTTTGTGCGGGACTTCAAACGCTTTTTAAGCAAGCTGCCGCAGATTGTGCCTCCTTCAGAACCTTCACTATTACATGGCGATTTGTGGAGTGGAAATGTAATGAGTTCTGCTCGTGGATCAGCGGTCTATGACCCAGCAGTATACTTTGGAGCCAGAGAAATGGATATAGCCATGACCCAATTGTTTGGTGGCTTCGACCAGAGGTTTTATGAGGCCTATGACTCCAATTACCCACTGCCTGACGACTTTGATGCCTTAGTAGAAGTTTACAACCTATACCCTCTAATGGTGCATGTCAATCTTTTCGGAGCAAATTCAGGATACTTAGGCTCCGTATGGCGAACGATTAAACGCTATTTATAGTCATTGGTCATTGGTCAATAGTCAATCATATAGACCAATTCCCTAATCAACCATTTTACTAATTCACCTTATAGACCATCTGGAAGTTGTTTCTAGAGCGTTGTTCAATAATAACTTGCTTGCCTTCCATTAGCTCGTTAATAGTCTCTTGATTATAGTTTTTTACCGTTATCATTTCTAGGCCCTCGTTGTAGTAAATACTGAATTCATCCATCAAAGCGGTTCTTAATTGCTCACGCCTTTTTGGGTCATCATCCATGCAAATGGTGAAAGAGATGGCCGAGTTTTGCATAAGGTTGATAGTGAGGTTTAGCCTTTTCACATGCTCGAAAATGGTGTAAATGTGAGCCTCGTTGATAAATGAAAAGTCACTGATTTTAAACGAAATAACCGTCTGCTTGTCTTTATGGATAATAGCAGGGTTGAGGTTCGGAATCTGGCATTCTTCAATAACAGTTCCTTTCTCCTGCATATTTTGGAAAGACCTTACATACAGAGGTATTCCTTTTTGAGCTAAAGGTTTAATGGTTTTCGGGTGAATAACCGAGGCACCATAATAGGTCATTTCTGCAGCTTCTTTGTAAGGCAGTCTGTCATATAGCTTAGTGTTCTCAAACTTCTTTGGGTCTGCATTGAGTACACCTGGCACATCTTTCCAAATAGTAACCGAATCGGCACCTAATGAGGTAGCAAAGATCGCTGCACTGAAATCGCTTCCTTCCCGGCCGAGGGTGGTGGTGTTGTATTTAGCATTGCTGCCAATAAAACCTTGTGTAACCACCACTTTATCTTCCAGATGAGGCATAGCCTGAGACTTGATCATGGCCTGAGATGCACCCCAGTCTACCATTGCTTGTCTGTGCGTGCTGTTAGTTTTTACTACCTTTCGAGCATCCACCCAAACGGCATCAATGCCTTGTTTATTCAAGTAGGCAGCAATAATTTTTGTGGAAATCACTTCGGCCAAAGAAACTGTTTGGTCATAAACAAAGTCATAGCCGAATGCTGAGCTATATCCATTGAGGCCATGGATCAATTGCTCGTAAATTTCTTCCATGTCTTCTCTTAAAGTTTGGCTACTCACTAAGCCAAGGTCTTTAATGATGTTGTCATGAAAATCCTTAACCTCTTCAATAGGAATTTCGGCAGGTTCTTCTTCAATTACTTGGTTTAACAGAGCCTCAAAAGCATTTGTCATTTTGCCCATGGCAGAAACAACCACCAATAATTTCTCATTCTTATGTGCAGCAATAATATTGACCATATTCTGCACAGACCCTGCATCTCTAACAGATGCCCCTCCAAACTTAAAGACTTTCAAGTGACCTAATTGATTTTTACTATTTTCGCGCAAGTTATTAACGTTTGATTAGAATCAAATTATAACTCATCAATGGGAAAAGCGGAAAACTCAAGAATTGCCCTTCCGGTGGGCTCTAATCTTGACAGGTTCATTAACAAGAACCAAGAGGCATTTAAGTATGCAACCGGAGAATTATCACAACTCATTCGCGATTTAGCATATGCAGGTAAGGTGGTAAACAGGGAGATTAACCGTGCTGGCCTTGCTGGCATTACAGGAGCTTATGGCTCAGAGAACGTTCAGGGAGAAGAACAACAGAACTTGGATGTAGCTGCAAACATTCGTTTCACCAGAGCTTTGAAAAAAGGTGGTGAAGTGGCAGCTATTATTTCGGAAGAAGATGAAGATATCATCGACCTAAATAATCCAAGGTCTAAATACATCATTGCAATCGACCCACTAGATGGATCGTCAAATATCGATGTAAACGTCTCTATCGGAACAATTTTTAGCATTTACAGACGGATTTCTCCGGCAGGTAGTCCTGTGCAGGAAGAAGATGTGCTACAAGCTGGTAAACATCAGGTGGCGGCAGGCTACATTCTTTATGGCTCTTCTACCATGTTTGTTTATACTACTGGTAAAGGGGTAAATGGCTTTACGTATGAGCCAAGCCTTGGGGAGTATATTCTTTCTCATCAGAACATGAAGATGCCTAAAGATGGAAAGGTATACTCGGTCAATGAGGGTTCTTATCGCTCTTTTGACGATGATGTTAAGGCCTATATCGAGACTTGTAAAGACAGAGGTTACTCTGCCCGATACATTGGTTCTTTGGTGGCAGACTTCCATAGAAATTTACTGAAGGGGGGAATCTATATTTATCCTTCTACCGAGAAAGCGCCTAATGGAAAGCTAAGACTCATGTATGAGTGCAATGCCTTAGCCATGATTGCCGAACAAGCTGGAGGTTTAGCAACTGACGGTAAGCAACGAATTATGGATATTGAGCCAGAGAGCTTACACCAGCGTGTACCTTTCTTTGTCGGAAGCAAGCACATGGTCGAGGAGGCTTCGAAGTAGTTTGGATTTTTTATTGAATCTAATTCCTGATTTAGGAGCAGTTACCAGGTTCTTGATTTTCAAGCCCTTTTCAAGTAAAAGATTTGCTGATTACTATGATAAAGGACGATCGGAGAAACAAGAGCTAAAGAACTGGTTTGCGGGATTAGTTTTGATAATTGCAGTTATTCTTTCGATCAAGTGGATGATCTAGGAGGAGGCTGTCTCAGAAGCTATAAGTCATTTCCGGCTTTACCTTCATCAATAGGGGATAAAGGCACTCTAAGCCGATGGAGATTCCTAGTCGACTTAAGAATGACCGAAGAGGAGCTTTTGAGACAGTCTTTTTAGTTTGTAGTGTTTGCGGTATTCAAGAGTTTTATGATGTTGTTCAGACCTCAAGCATCTCTGTTTAAGTCATCGTTGGTTTGTTTAGCTATGTATAATTAGCTTAATGATGTTTTACTGAACTAGATTTATTGTTTACTGGTTACTTAATCGATGCGTCCATCACCTTTTGCCTTCCTTATTCTTGTAGTAATTCTCGCTTGGCTAGATTTCTATGCCTATCAAGCGACTAAAACTCTCATCAGTAAATTCAAGCCAAGGCTTAGAAGCATTATCAGGTACATCTATTTGGCTCAAGCCATAATAATGCTCGGCATGGTTGTATTTCTTTGGTTAGTCCAAACAGGAACAACCTCATTTATGTTTCTGCTTTCCATCATCTTCATGAGCTACGCGGCTAAACTTTTGGCGGTTCTTTTTGTCTTCTTCGATGACATAAGAAGAGTACTGAAATGGTTCTTTGAAGGAAGGAAAAGAAGGTATGAGAAGAGGGTGGCGAGTGGCCAAAAGATGCCTCGCTCTAAGTTTTTAGCGCGTTCTGCTGTGGTTGCTGCTACCTTGCCGGTAGTAACCATGAGCTTTGGAATTGTTAAAGGCGCTTATGATTACCGAATAAGAAGAAGACGTGTTTATTTGCCTAATCTTCCGAAGGGGTTTGAAGGTGTAAAAGTTGCACAGTTATCCGACATTCATAGCGGTAGTTTCTTTGATAAAACAGCAGTTCAAGGAGGGATAGATCTCCTGCTGAATGAGAAACCTGACATGGTTTTCTTTACTGGAGACTTGGTAAATAATGAAACCAAAGAAGTGAAGGAGTACATGGACATATTTTCTAAGGTGAAGGCCGATTTGGGTGTTTATTCTACCCTAGGAAATCACGATTATGGCGACTATAGATCTTGGCCTTCGCAAGCTGCCAAGCGCAATAACTTGGAAGATATGATCAAGGTGCATGAGCGGATGGGCTGGAATCTGATGATGAACGAAAACCAGTCTATTAAGGTAGGTACTGAGCAAATATCGGTGATTGGTGTAGAAAACTGGGGGGCAGGTAGGTTTGCGAAGTACGGAGACCTCTCGAAAGCTGCTTTGAATGCCGAAGGAGACGTGAAACTTTTACTTTCTCACGATCCAAGTCATTGGGACGCTCAAGTACGAGATCAGCAGCCAGATATTGACCTAATGTTCGCTGGTCACACGCATGGAATGCAGCTTGGTGTGGAAATAGGAGACTGGCGATGGAGTCCGTCTAAGTATATCTACAAGCAGTGGGCGGACCTCTACAAAGAAGGAGATCAGTACCTGTATGTTAATAGAGGGTATGGCTTCTTAGGCTTTCCTGGTAGAATTGGTATTTATCCTGAAATTACCGTGCTGGAGTTAACTTCCAAGCCAGTATAAGGCTTCTAAAATTAGTTCAGAACAAGTCTGTAGAAATTCTGTTTTGCCATTTCTAGGAATCCTCTATATTGAGTTCTAAAGATTTTAACTGTTTCTTATTTAGGGAGGTGTGATATGGCAAGTATTTCTAAGAAGCTCAAGTGGACAGCCGCTTTACTCATCGTTTTTCTCTTAATAATTGCGACCAATCTGGTAGATAGGCAGCACTTTAGAAGAGTGAAAGAGTCGGTTGTGGCTATGTATGAAGACCGTTTGGTGGTAAAAGATCTCATCTTTGAGTTGAAGCTACTGGTAGACCAGAAGAAATTGGCCCTATTGACAGAAAACGAGGCGTTTTTTGCCGATCAAAACGAACAAGTAAATGACTCTATTGATGCTTTGGTAGAGCGCTTTTATGCTACTCAACTTACTGCTGAAGAAAGAGATTACTTAAACGCCTTTGTTGAGAAAACAGAAACTTTAAGACCTATCGAAGAGCGGGTTTATACAGACCCACAAGCAGAAGAACAGTTAGCCAAAAGTCTACATGCTTTAGAGTCAGATTTGTATGTACTATCAAAGATTCAGTTAAGCGAAGGAAAGGTTCAACTAATGAAGGCCAGTAAGTCCGTCAATGCCATGGACTACCTAACTAACCTCGAATTAATTGCACTAATTGTAATAGCGGTCTTTGTAATATTTATATGGGTATATAACCCTAAAAGCAGCTTATCTACTAGCAGTTGAGACTATCTCTACTTGCATAAATTAGGTGTCGATTCTGCCGAACCTATGCTGTTTAACCCTGAGAGAGATTCGCGTAGAAGCTCATGATTTGAGGAAGGTTTCTCAGTTAATAACTCTGCACAAATTACATTCCCAGCCCTTCTAAGTGCTTTACCTTATGGTAGGTGAGAGCCGCTTTAATACATTGCTTTAATTCATGAAGGGGTAGCTCTTCATTGAGTTGGAAAACAATAGCCCTCGTTCCTTCATAATTGAATAAGTCGCCAAATTTTTCTTTGAAGGAAGGAACCAGCTTACTCGTACATTGGAAATACATGGCATATTGGTCTGGGTTCTTCGGTTTCCAATCAATGCGAAGTGTGCTGCCAATCTTGGTTACATAGCTAGGTTCTCCCCATTTTAAGGTTTCTTCTAACCACTCTATTTGCTCAACCTCTTTAGCTGTTTCAATAATAAGGCGTTGCAGCTCTTCAATCTTCGGTTTTACTTCAGTAGGATATTTGTCAAAGACAGTTTCTACTTCTGGTTTTGAGTTAATGATAAGTGACATGCTTACTGTTCCTACATCCGTTATTGAAAGGAGTAATTTACGAAATCTACTTGACCAGATTCGCTAATGGTTACCTCTTTACTTTCTACTATTTCATCATCAACTCTAATGGTCATTTTTATAGTATAAGGCTCAAAGGGAACGCCCACTTGTACCTCGGAGAGATCTCTATAATTTATTGTGGCAATGGTTAGGTAGGCAACTGTAGTATTCGGGTAACTTATGTCTAAAGGCAAATTGTCATTACTAGACGAACGCCAAGAAATATCGAGGTTATCTCCTTCAATATCCAAGTCAATTTCAGACCCTCTTTTATCAGAGGCTTCTATTGTAAAACGAATATCATGTGTTTGCGGATATGCTTCGAAAGGCGCAGGTTCGTCTGAGCAAGATAGTACCAACAATAGGGCGAAGGTAGACAGGATGAGCTTTTTCATAGGTGAATTATTGAGGGTGCGAAATTAGTAATATCTACATCTTCTCCAATTCAACTGATTCATTTTGAGTGCATTCCGCTGGTTGAGGATGGATGTGTAACTCTCTGATTTTACTCTTCAAAAATTTCTTTTGGCTTTTCAGGAACTCAAAAAAAGTATTTGCGTTAGGAACTTGGAAACTATAAATGTTTTTGAGTTTCCTGATCATTTAGAATGTCAGATTTAGAGAAAGAGAAAGATTAAAAACAACAGCAACGAAGAATGAAAAAATTGATATTGATTTTTCTGATAGGAACCAGCCCGTTGATTGCCCAAGAAGGTAGGCGACTCAGTTTGGCTGATGCCATCAACTATGCCTTAGAGCACAAAGCCGAAGCTCAAAAGGCACGCTTAGATATACAAAAAGGCGAGCTTGAAATAGCAGAAACTAAAGCAGGGGCTCTGCCAAGTTTGGCTATTAGCGGAAACACAAGTTATAATCCGCTATTGCAAGAAAATGTGTTGCCAGGCGAAATATTCGGCCAACCTGGTACCAACGTTAGAGTAGCTTTCGGCCAAAAGTGGACATCTACCTTCACTGCTCAAGTAAACCAAACCATATTCAATCAAGCGGTTTTTACTGGGCTAAAGGCAGCCAGATCTACCCGCGAGTTTTATCTCATCAATGCTGAGCTTACTGAAGAGCAGGTCATTGAAAAGGTGGCTACCGCTTACTATCAGGTATATCAGGCTCAACAGAGCTTAGAAAACTTAGAGAGTAACCTTACTCTTACTGAACAAACGGTGGAAATCATTCAAGGACTTTATGAGTCTGGGTTAGCCAAGAAAATCGACTATGACAGAAGTCAAGTAGCACTAAACAACGCTAAGTCTAATAGACAGCAGGTTTTGAATGCTGTTCAGCAAACCGAAAACGCACTGAAATTCATGATAGGTATGTCTATTGATGAACCTATTTCATTGCCTGAAGAAAGCTTCGAGCCAACAACTTTATTCACTCAAAATGCCGATTTCTTGTCTCAACGAACAGAAGTGAAACTTATGGATAAGCAGCTCGAGCTTTTAGAGTGGCGAAAGAAGGCTACCGAAGCCGAATATTACCCTACTGCCTCCCTTTCAGCTAGCTACGGATGGTTAGGCCAAGGAAGTAAAATGCCTTGGTGGAATGGCGAAAGCAACGGTGTTTTCTGGTCAGACCTTTCATCTATTGGTCTGAATCTGAGGATTCCAATTTTTAGCGGTTTTGCTACCAAGTCTAGGGTAGGCAAAGCAAAGATAGAAATTGCTAAAGCTGAGGCCGATATGAGAGATACTATGCTGGGTTTACAACTGGCTTATAACAATGCCAGAGCGCAATTACAAAACAGCTTAATAACTATTGAGAACCAAGAGAAAAATGTTCAGTTGGCCGAATCGGTGCTAACCGATACACAAAACAACTACAGTCTAGGCTTAGCAACTCTTAACGATATGCTCGATGCTGAAAGAGACCTTTCAGATGCTAAAGACAATCTCACAAGCGCAAAACTCGATTACAAACTAGCAGAAATAGAACTTTTGAAGTCTGAGGGTTCCCTTAGAACTCTAACTGAAATCAAATAAAAAAATGAAAAAGACAATCATAACCATAATCACCTTGGTGGCGGTTGCCACCGCGTTTTACTTCATTCTTAAATCCAACAAAGAAAAGAATGAAGAAGAAGTAGCCATAGTTGCTCAAACCAATAGCGAAGTAGCCGTTAGAGTGTCCGCTGTTCAGAATGAAGAGATAAGCGAAGGATTTAGCGTAAACGGTTCTTTCATTCCTAAAACCACAGCAGAGATTTCTGCAGAAGTAGGGGGGCAATTGATAGCACTGAAAGTAAAAGAAGGAAGTGTAGTAAAAGCTGGGCAGGTCATTGCTCAAATAGCTCAAGACAAAATGGATATCAGCGTGAGTAATGCTAAAGCCAACTTAGATAATGCCATACTCACTTTAGAAAGATATGAAGCTGCGCACAAAACAGGCGGTATCACTACTGCTCAATTAGATCAGGCGAAGCTTCAGGTTGAAAATGCCAAGGCTCAATATGAGTCGGCTAAGTTGAACTCGGGAGATACCAGGGTGATCACAAAGGTTAGTGGAGTTGTAAACGACAAGAAGGTTGAAGTCGGTGCGGTTGTGAACCCTGGTGCTCCTATTGTTGAGGTGGTAGACATTTCTTCTCTCAAGCTTAGGGTAGAGGTAGATGAAGTGTTGGTTAGTAGATTGGCTGTTGGTCAGCAAGTTACTTTAGTGCCTAGGGCCACTAATGAAGAGGTTACTGGTACAATCAGCTTTATAGCCCCAGCTTCTAATGGTGCTTTAAAATTCCCGGTAGAAATTACAGTAGATAACAGTGAAAGTAAACTTAGGGCAGGCATGTATGCTACGGCCAAATTTGCTTCAGAAGAAACACAGGCAAGGCTTACAATACCAAGAGCAGCATTTGTAGGTAGTGTGAGTAACAATGAAGTTTTTGTGGTAAAGAACGGAGTAGCACAACTCACAAAAATTAAGTCTGGTGTAAACTATGGCGAAAAGGTAGAGGTGGTAGCTGGTCTCAAAGCTGGCGACCAAGTAGTAACCAGTGGTCAGATTAACCTGACAGATGAAGCTAAAGTAAGAATCATCAAATAAGAAAGCCGAAATGAAAATAGCAGAAGTATCGATAAAACGGCCGAGTTTGGTGATAGTGCTGCTGGCACTACTTACCATCGGAGGTTTGTTCAGTTATAGTCAGCTGAGTTATGAGCTGATCCCGAAATTCGAGGTAAAAGTGGTTACAGTAGCCACAATTTATCCTGGAGCTTCTCCAGCAGAGGTTGAAAATACCGTTTCCCGAAAAATTGAAGATGCAGTTTCTTCTTTAGAGAATATCAAGAAGATTGAAACTAAGTCTTATGAGAGTCTATCGACAGTAATTATTGAGTTTAATAATGATGCTGACGTAGACTATGCCCTCAACGATGCCCAGCGTAAAATCAACGCTATTCGTTCAGATTTGCCCGAAGACATTGAAGAGCCATCTCTTTCGCAATTCTCTTTGTCAGATTTGCCTGTGGTAAGTATTGGTGTAACAGCCGATTTGTCTGAAAGTGAACTATACGATCTGATCGATCAGAAAATTCAGCCAGATTTCTCCAGAATTCCTGGGGTGGCTCAGGTAAATATTGTTGGTGGTCAGGAGAGAGAAATCCGTGTAAACCTAGATCAGAATAAGTTAGAAGGTTATGGTTTAACTATTGCACAGGTTCAGCAGGTTATTTCAGCCTCAAACCTAGATTTTCCTACAGGTAACCTTAAGACTAGAGAAAACTCTACATTAATTCGTTTGTCAGGTAAAATTACTTCGGTAGACGAATTGAGAAGCTTAGTTATTTCCTCTAAAGGAGGCAAAAACATCCGTTTAACCGATGTGGCCGAAGTTCAGGATACTCAGAAAGAAACGGAGAAAATAGCTCGTATCAATAGGGAGAACACTATTCTATTGCAAATTCAGAAACAGACAGACGCCAATGCGGTAACTGTAAGTGAATTGGTGCAAGAAGAAATGGCTTCAATAGAGGCTCAATATGCCGAACAAGGCGTAAAGCTCACCTTGGCCAATGACACCTCAGTGTTTACACTAGAAGCAGCAGATTCGGTAATTCACGATTTATTCATAGCCATTGCTTTGGTGGCATTCGTAATGCTGTTCTTCCTACACAGCATCAGAAATGCCATTATCGTAACCGTAGCTATTCCTACTTCTCTCATTGCCACCTTCATAGGAATGATGATAGCAGGCTATAGCCTCAACCTCATGAGCTTATTGGCTCTATCGCTGGTGGTAGGTATTCTGGTAGATGATGCCATTGTGGTTATTGAAAATATTCACAGGCACATGGAAATGGGCAAAAACCGTGTCCGTGCGGCCTATGATGGAGCCAAAGAAATTGGCTTTACCGTAACGGCCATTACGCTTGTAATTGTAGTGGTGTTCTTGCCAATTGCCATGAGTACAGGTTTGGTAGCAAATATTATTGCGCAGTTCTGTGTAACGGTAATCATTGCCACCATGCTATCTCTTTTGGTTTCGTTTACCGTTGTGCCTTGGTTGTTCTCTAGATTCGGTAAGCTTGAGTTAATCAGCAGTAAATCAATTCTAGGTAGAGTAATTTATAAGTTCGAAGAAGGTTTGACTTGGTTTACCAATGAAATTACTGCCATTCTAAAGTGGTCATTGAGCCATAAAATACTCACGTTGCTAGTGGCAGTGGTGCTTTTTATTAGCTCCTTCGCTTTGGTAGGCCTAGGGTTTATCGGAACCGATTTCTTCCCAGGAACTGATAAAGGAGAGTTTTTGGTACAGTTAGAGATTAACAAAGATGCTTCTATAGAAGAAACAAACTTCTTAACTCAAAAGGCCGAAGCTTATATTGAGTCTTTACCTGAGGTTGAGAGAATAATTACCACGGTAGGGCAGGCTAGTGGAGGAATGGGCTCTGCTCAAGCCACCAGTTACAAGTCTGAAATCAATGTAACCTTGGTAGATAAATCTTTGAGGGAAGATAAAACCGAAATCTATGCGGCTAAGCTCAAGCGAAAGCTAGAGCAAGAACTGGTAGATGCTAAAGTGAAAACTATTCCGGTTGGTTTAATTGGTGCAGAAGAAGCTCCGCTTGAAATGAATATCACTGCCAGTACCTTCGAAGAAGCTTTGGCATACGCACAAACTGCCGAAGAGGTATTGAGAACCATTGATGGTGCTACCGAAATTGAGTTAAGTATAGAAGAGGGAAACCCTGAAATTTCAGTTACGGTAGACAGGGATAGAATGGCCATGCTGGGCTTAAATGTGGCCACTGTAGGTCAAGCCTTGAGAACAGCCTTTAGTGGAAACGATGATAACAAATACAGAACCGGTAACTACGAATACGATATCAACATCATTTTAGACGAAGCTTACAGAACGAGTATTGAAGATGTTCAAAACATCAATTTCATCAATGCCGAAGGGCAGAAAATAAAGCTTTCTCAATTTGCCGATATCAACTATGGTTCAGGACCATCTCTCTTAGAGCGTTACAATAGAGCTCCTTCAGTGTCGGTTAAAGCACAAACTGTTGGTAAACCAACAGGAACAGTAGCGGCAGAGTGGGAAGCTAAGCTGGCAGAAGTAGAAATGCCCAAAGGTGTAGACTGGGCATGGGGAGGAGACATGGAAAATCAAAGCGATGGATTCGGTACGCTTGGAATTGCCCTATTAGCCGCCATTATGTTGGTTTACATGATTATGGTGGTGCTTTATGATGATTTCGTGAAACCTTTCATCGTATTGTTCTCTATTCCGCTTTCGTTCATTGGTGCGCTTTGGGCTTTGGCGCTTACTAACCAAAGTTTGAACATCTTTACCATTCTCGGGTTGATCATGCTTATTGGTCTGGTTGCTAAAAACGCAATTCTCTTAGTAGACTTTGCCAACCAAAGAATGAGAGAAGGTGAGAAAATTAGAGAGGCACTTATACAGGCTAACCATGCCCGTTTAAGACCAATTTTAATGACAACCATTGCTATGGTTATTGGTATGTTGCCAATTGCTTTAGCTTCTGGTGCTGCCGCTGAAATGAATAATGGCTTGGCCATTGTAATTATTGGTGGGTTGCTTTCGTCACTATTCCTTACTTTGGTAATTGTTCCTGTAGTTTATATGATGGTTGTTCGATTAGAAGAGCGATTCACTAAACATAAGGACTCAAACTACGGTGAGCTAATGGTGGCAGATTATGAGCCACTAAACCATGAAGAATAACTTGAGTTTTATTTATAGATAAAGAATGAAGCTGGCTGCTTTGTGGTAGCCACTTCCTTCTTTCTTTTGAAAACACATATGGAAAAGGATCAAAAATTTATTGAAAAGGCCGCAAATATATTCATTGAGAATGGTGCTAAAACGGTTACTATGGACGATTTAGCCAGAGAGTTTGGTGTTTCAAAAAAGACCCTTTACCTCATATACAAAAACAAAGAAGAACTGCTCGAAGATGTGGTTCTTTACCTGATCAGTAAAACACTTCAGACACTGAAAGACCTTGATGAGCGAATAGATAATGCCATTATAAGGATGTTTTCTAGAGATGAGGAAATGGAACGACTTTCTCAAACCAACAACTCTATATTGTTGAGGCAACTCATTAAGTATTACCCCGACTTATTTGCTCGACACATGTTGGTGTTTTCGGAAAAATTCTCTCAAATAATGATTCATAATATTGAAAGAGGAAGAGCGCAAGGCTATTATAAAACCGATTTCGATGAGAAGATGTATGCTAAACTCTTCTTCCAGTTAATGATGTCTTACGAGAACTCCCCTTACATTCATACTAGCACCATGACCAAGCTGGAGTACCATCAAGAAGTCCTCAAATTCTACATGAACGCTATTACCACAGAAAAAGGTAGAAATTTCATGGCGGAGAATGAGTTGCTGTAGGTATTTAGAATTCTGGCTCATTTTATTGCCGCCTTTCTTCCTAATATCTAATCATACCAACCTCCAAACCTCCCAACCTCTTAACTTCCCAACTTCTAAACTTCCCAACCTCCAAACCTCTTAACTTCCTTCCTCCTTAAGTTCTCTTTTCATAGATTGTGACTTTAAAACTCAATCAATGAAGAAACTTTACACGCTATTGTTACTACTGCTGTGTCTGGGAGTTCAGGCGCAGGAAAATCCTAAATGGATTCGTTACCAGTCAATTTCTCCAAACGGGCAACAAATAGCCTTTACCTACAAAGGCGACTTATATGTTGTGCCAACTAATGGCGGAGAAGCTAAGCAAATTACATTTCATGAGGCGCATGATTACATGCCAGTATGGAGCAAAGATGGTCAGCAAATTGCCTTTGCTTCAGATCGTTATGGTAATTTCGATGTATACGTAATGGATGCACAAGGTGGCGCAGCCACGAGGTTAACCTACCACTCTGCAGATGAAAGCCCATTCACTTTCTCACACGATAATGGTTCAATCATTTTTGGAGCTCAGAGAATGGATACTAAAGAACATCGTCAGTATCCAACAGGTTCGCAACCAGAGCTTTATTCGGTGTCTGTTAATGGTGGAAGGGTAGATCAGATTTTCACTATACCAGCAGAATATCTTCAAGTGAGCAAGGATGGTAATACCATGGTTTACCACGATAAAAAAGGTGGTGAAAATGAGTGGAGAAAGCATCATGTTTCTGCCATCACTAGAGACTTATGGATTTATAATAAAGAGACGGATACCCATAAAATGCTCACTACCAGAGCTGGTGAGGATAGACAGCCTATTTTCTCTTCCGATGAGCAATCTGTTTATTACTTGAGCGAAGAAAGCGGCACTTTCAATGTGCATAAAATGAGCCTTTCAAACCCTTCGCAATCGCAGCAATTGACTTCGTTTGATCTTCACCCTGTTCGTTTTTTAAGCTTTGGTGGAGGTACTCTAGCTTTCGGATACGATGGAGAGTTGTATACAATGCGTGAAGGTGGCCAAGCTCAAAAGGTTAACGTTACCATCAGAACTCAGGAGAAAAGTAATGCCGACCAGTTCATAAGTATTAATGGTGGAGTGCGCGAAATGGCTATTTCGCCCAACGGTAAAGAAATTGCCTTTGTGGCAAGGGGAGAAGTGTTTGTAACTTCAGTAGATGGTTCACTAACCAAAAGAATAACTAATACGCCAGAAGCTGAGCAATTTGTGACTTTCAGCCCTGACGGAAAATCAGTGGTTTATGCTGCTGAGCGCGATGGCAAATGGAGCATTTTCAAGTCTACAAGACAGAGAGAAGCTCAAGAGCCATTCTTCTTTGCTTCAACTTTATTGAAAGAAGAGCCAATGTTCTCAGTAGATGTAGATGCATACTTGCCAAACTTTTCACCCGATGGTAAAAAACTAGCCTACATTAAAGGTAGAAGAAATTTAGTGGTAAGAGATGTAGCATCGGGTAACGAGGTGAGTCTTTTAACCGAAGATGACTTGTTCCACATGAGAGATGGCGATAAGTATTTTACATGGAGTCCAGATAGCAAGTGGCTTTTAGTAGACTGGAGCAAATTGCTCAACAACAGTGAGGTTTTACTAATGGCTGCCGATGGTTCCAAAAGAGTTAACCTGACAGAAAGCGGTTATTATGATTCATCTCCAAAATGGGTGAACGAAGGCAAACAAATGATCTGGTTCAGTAATCGCGATGGTCTCAAGAGTTTGGCAACGAGTGGAAGCAGTCAGAGCGATGTCTATTCAATGTTCTTCACTCAAGAAGCTTATGATAAGTTCAACATGAGCAAAGAAGATTATGAGTTGATGCAGGAGATTGAAAAAGAAACCAAGAAAGACGAGCCTAAAGAGGAAGAAGACGATAAGAAGAAAAAGAAAGACGAGCCGAAAAAAGAAGAAAGCAAAGACCTGAAATTCGATTGGGATGGAATGAAAGAGCGCAAAGAACGCCTAACTATCCACTCGTCTTCTCTTGGCGATGCAGTGCTTTCTAAAGATGGCGAGAAGCTCTATTACTTGGCCAGGTTTGAGGGCGGTCAGAACTTATGGTCTACTAACTTAAGAACGCGAGAAACTAAGCAAGCCATCCGTTTAAATACTGGCTATGGCTCAATGGTGTGGGATAAGGATATGAAAAACCTATATCTCTTAAGTGGAGGTAGAATATCTAAGATAGACCCAGAAAGTGGCAAACAAGAAGGCATTTCTATCCGTGGAGAAATGACATACGATGCGGTAGCAGAGCGAGCTTACATGTTCGATCACGTATGGATCAGAACTAAAAACATATTCTACGAGCCAACCTTCCACGGGGTAGATTGGGAGTTAATGAGAAAAGAATACGAGAAGTACTTACCATCGATTGGTAATGGTTATGAGTTCTCAGAAATGCTTTCAGAAATGTTAGGTGAATTGAATGTATCTCACTCCGGTTCGCGTTATAGTACCAGTATTTCTAATGCCGATGCTACAGCTTCTTTGGGCGTATTCTTCGATTATAATCATAAAGGAAACGGATTGTTAATTACTGAAGTAATTGAAGGCGGACCGTTAGATAAGGCCAAGTTCAATGTTGAGGCAGGGATGATCATTCAGAAAATTGATGGAGAAACTATTTCTCCCGACCGCGATTATGCTACCTACCTTAACCGAAAAGCCAATCAGTTTACATTATTAGAAATTACTGATGCTAAGGGAGGAAACAAACAAGAAATCACTGTAAAGCCAATTTCATTAGGAGCAGAGCGAGGCCTGCTTTATGATAGGTTTGTTAGAATTAATGAGGCAGAGGTAAAAGAAAAGTCTAATGGGACTTTAGGTTATGTTCATATTCCTGGAATGAGTGATGGCCCTTATCGCGATATCTTTGAAGATATGATGGGTAAGTATTACGAAGCTAAAGGAGTGATTGTAGATACCCGTTTTAATGGTGGTGGAGATTTAGTAGCAGATTTGGCTATGTTCTTTACTGGCGAGCCATTCCTTACTTACGCTACAGCAGCCAAAGTAGTAGGAGGGGAGCCAACTTCACGCTGGACCAAACCAACTTTGGCCATGTTCAATGAGTCGAACTATAGTGATGGTCATTGCTTTGCTCAAGGTTATACCGACTTAGAAATTGGAACTACCGTAGGGATGCCAACCCCAGGTACTTGTTCTTTTGCCGGCTGGGAAGGTCTGCAAGGCGGTGGTTCTTGGGGGGTTGTTCCTGTAAGCGCTAAAGACAAAGCTGGTCGCTGGATGGAAAACCTAGAAACCAAGCCAGATATTCAAATCAAAAATATGCCAGGCCTAATTAACAACGGTAGAGATGAGCAGTTAGAGAAGGCCATTGAAGCGTTGATGAATGAGGTGGGCAACTAGTTAGACCTACTGAATTAAATATTTGAACGAGGTTTCCGAGTACGGTTACCTCGTTTTTCATTAGATAATAAGCGAGTATTTCTTCATAATCTGCTGAGCTGTTTTGATTGACGTTTCAGTTCCTTGTTGCATCAAGTGTTGAACTATTTCCTTTTTTACCTCGGTAGGATAGGAGTCCATTGGGTCGGGTGCTTGTTCTCCTCGCTCAATGATTCGCTCTTTTAGGAATAATTCCTTTAGCCACTCGTTCACCTTCATGTCAATAACCAAATGTAGTCTGTCAATATCACCATGGTTATACACGCTATGAATCTGATTGAAGTCAGCAAACCAACATTCACCTTCTTTCATTTCTAGCTTTTCTCCTGCCACTATAAATTCAATATCAGGATTGGTCTGAATCGGGATGTGAAGTCTAACAAAACCGTCAAAAAAGTTAAGACCTTCATCAGAATGAGGCTTTATACCTGACCCTGGAGTAAGCTTAAGTACTCTTACTGAAGTTTTTTCACACGGAAAGAATTTAAGTAGTTTGTTGGTTTCAGGTAGTTTTTCGAAGAGATCTGTATCAATGAAATTATCGCTTTCGTTGTTCCCCGCAAATAGATCATAAAGTGCGGCCTCTGGTTTTCTCAAAGCAAAGCCGCTCCACTCACCGTCATAAAAGCCAGTGTTGAAGTGTTTCTGATACTCAATTGCCAATGCATTGTATTCCTCCAAAAGAGGTTTATGCTTAAAGCTAAAGCAAAATCGATGACTGGTTTTCATGAGCTGTTATTTGAAATGAGGTCCTGTTATCCATGCTACCAAAGACTTTCTGGATCCTGAGGTGATTGGTGTGACCCTATGTTGAATAAACGAAGGGAAGATTACCACGGTACCCAGACTTTTTGGAGCGTTTATTTCATTGGTGTTTATTTTGAACTGCAAATCTCCACCCTCATATGATGAAGGCTCAGACAATTGAACACTCAAACTAAGCTTTCGTGTAGAAGCTTGGCCATTACTGAAGTCTGTGTGCCAATCAAAGAAGTCATTCGAATCGTATTGGGCTATTTGCAGTGGCTCATATATGCCTGATAAATCAAAGGCATATCGTTGCTGATTAACTTGAATGGCTAATTGAGCAAGCTTATGAATAATAGGAGCATATTCAGCGTCATTGGGCTCTAAAAAGGTCACAGTGGATTTCCTTAAATCAGGCATGTCTAATCCCTCATCGGCCACTTGAGCAGCGGACTTTGTTCTTGTGTCATATGCTTTAAGGATTAGTGCTACTTCATCTTTCGTGAAATAGTTTTCTACCCAACAAGCGTCCATGAACTGACTTAGCTGCGGTGGATTAAAAGGGAGTTTACCGCTCATGACTAAACGAGTTGTGGGTCTTCAAACCAAATCTTTGTATCAGTATAATTTACTGTTACTTTCAGCTTTTGTCCCGAACTTCCAATTATAGGCTGATTAAAGAAGGATACTGCTTGCCCCCAGTGGTTGTCTTTTCGCCCAGGAGCACTGCTTAGCATAATGCTATCGTCCATAAAAAGCGTAAACCAGAAGGCGATGCCATGAATGGGTTTGTTATCCGTTACTTCTACGCTAATATCAAATCTGCGGCACTGATTAGGTGCCATGGCAGGCCAAAGCTTTTCGAAATCTACATCAAGAATTTTGAACTCATCGGAGCAGAATTCATGGGTTATTTCCGAAAGGTTCTGAGTGATATATTCTTCTGGCACTCTAAACTGGTCGAACCCTGAAAGATCGAACCCTGAGATTTTAGTAATAGGATTTACGGAGCTTGATTTTGGGGCGTGTAAAAGTTTACCTTTTACTTCAGCAGCTTTAGGTATTACTTTTGTTCCTTCCTCACATAGGCTTTCCAATGCATGACGGAATGATGGAACGGCATGTTCGCCCAACAGACCAGAGTCAAATATTTCAGCTACTATAATATTGGGTTTTGGGTTAAGATTCTCGGCTGTAAGCTGCGTTGACTTGGCTTGAAATAGTTGAATTTTTTCAGCGTACCCATTTTTGCCAATATTTTCCTTTGCAGCTTCAGCAATATACTTTGATTGTTCACAGGCATATACTTTTTGTGCTCCATGCTTGGCAGCCATCATGGCCAATAATCCAGAACCTGTTCCAATGTCTAGCGCTACTGATTCTGCTTTAATAGCTTTTTCAATGGCTTGCTCAAACGCATCATTTCGTTCGTGATCAGCCAACATTCTTAAATGCCATGGTGGTACAAAACGAGACATAACACGGCTAAGATTTTGCCTAGTGCCTAAATCATCAGGGTTTATGCTTAGTGCTTTTTTATATGACTTAATAGTGTTGTCGAAATCACCAATTTCTTGATACGTGTTTCCAAGGTGAACATGAATTCCCCAGTCGCCTGGTTGGATTTGAACGGCCTTTTTTAAATAAGTCAAGCCTTCCTCTGCTTGTCCATTTTGCCCCAAAAAACGTCCTAATTCTAGGTTGGCTTGAAAATGAAAAGGGGCTTTTTGGGCTGCTTGTGTTAAGTAGTTATGAGCGTCTTCTGCTTTGCCCTCTGTTTCTAGAATTGAAGCTAGGTTGATCATTGCTTCTACCAGATTGGGGTCTTTTTTTAAGAGTTGCTCTAAATTTGATTTGGCCCCGGCTGAATTGTTCGTCAAAAGCTCTAACTGTGCCATCATAAGGTAGCTGTTCTGACTCAGAGGTTCACTATCTAAAAAGGGCTTTAATATACCTTTAGCCTCATCATATTGACCAAAATGTGTTTTGATCTGCGCAATTTGAAGACCTATGTCGTCTCTTTCAGGAGCTACTTTACTTGCTTTTTCTAAATAGATAAGGGCATTTTGGAAGTCTTGAATTTGTGTGCATATAAAGCCAAGATTACTTAAGCTTTCAAGGTTTTCAGGATCTAAGCTAAGTGCTTTTTGCCAACTATCTATTGCTTGTTGGGCATTGCCCTTCATTAGGTAAAGCATGCCAAGGTTAGAAAGGGTTTCTACCGAATTTGGGTCATTACTTAATGCTTCGCTAAAAAATATTTCTGCATTGGCAAGGTCGCCTTTTTGTTGATAAGCTTTAGCTTTCTCAACAAGAGATTCTTTGTGTGTAGTGTCCATTTTTTTTTAACAGTCTTGTGGCAAATTATTTATTTTAGCTTTAAGCAGCAAGCCTTAATTATAGCATAATCAATATTTATAATTCTTAAGCAATTATTGGTGCTAAGTTTTTCAAATCGATTAACAATGCTTAAACTCACAACAGAAATCTCAACGCACACATACAATGCAATTAAATTCTGGAAACTATCTGCAGATAGATGAGCTATTAAATGCTCAAGAATTGTCTGCCATATTAAATCTCATTAATCAAGCTGGTTTTTCAGATGGTAAGTCAACGGCTTCAGATGCTGCCGCTGGTGTTAAACAAAACAAGCAGATAAGTGCAGAAAACAATTTTCAGGCACAGCAAATTGGGCAAATTGTATCTCAGGCCATTTCGCGTAATAGAAGAATTCAATCGGCCATATTTCCTAAAATAATACTGCCGCCCTTGGTGAGCTTTTATGAACCGGGAATGCACTATGGTACCCATGTAGATAGTCCATTGATGGGAACACAGTTTACAATTAGAACGGATGTGGGGATGACGCTTTTTCTTTCGCCTCCAGAGAGTTATGAAGGAGGCGAATTAGAAGTAATCACAGAAGCCGGTACAAAATTGTTTAAGCCCACAGCAGGTGCTGCAGTAATCTACCCGACAACTAGGTTGCATCAGGTATTGCCAGTTACCAGTGGTAAAAGAATGGCTGTTGTTACTTGGATGCAGTGTGCTATTCGCGATTCGGGTCAGCGTGAGATTATCGATCAGATTAATCAAGTACTTGATCAAATGGGTCAAGCGGAGCATAAGGAAACTAGGCTTGTGCTTCAGCAGGTTTACAGCAACTTAATTCGTATGTGGGCCGAGCTGTAGTAAAACCAGCAAATCACACCTAAAATGATTATGGAAGAAATTACAATTGGGATACTGATCCCTAACTCTGGTATTATGCCAATGGGCAAACAGTTTGATAGAGCGCTTAAAAAAGCACTTAAAGCAGAACTGGCCGAAACTGAATTTGAACCTGAAATATTAACCGAAACAGTTGGACAAGGAAGCCCAGTGTTGATTGAAAAAGCTCTGGATGATTTTTTTGGGTACCACGATGTTGACCTTGTTGCTGGATTAGTAACTCCAAAAGCCATTGAAGGCTTGGTAGATCGGTTCGAAAAGCGAAATATCCCTTTCATTATGAATAACCTTGGAGAGCACTTAATACCTACCAAAGGTTATGGCGATAACGTATTGGTTAACTCAACCCACCTATGGCAGCACTGCTTTGCTATGGGGCAATATGCAGCTCAAAACTTGGGTAAGAAAGGGCTTATTTTAGGGGCCATGTTCGACTCAGGATATGCTTTTTTAAACTGCTTTCAACTAGGTTTAATGTCGGTCGATCAAGATTTTGATCACGACCTTAAGCTCTTGCAGTTACCGCAGCCAGGTAAGTTGTCTGAAGTAAAAGAAGCTTTCGATAGTATAGATATAGAAGCTTATGATTTTGTGTTTCCGCTGTTTTGTGGAGAAGAAGCTACTCTTTTTATTGAAGAGTTTCATGCCAGAGGATTAAACAGTAAAACTAAAATTGTAGCACTTCCATTTTTGTTTGCACCAGAAAAGTATGACTTGGCAGGGCTTGAAATGATTTCAACTCAAAATGCACTAAGTAACGATGCATTATGGAAGAATACGTTTGTCTCAATGGGGGATAAGTGCGGCAAAGCAATTGGGAGAGTTTTAGTAGAAAATAATGGTAAACTAAACGTTGAGGAGTTAAAGAAGAACCTTGAATCGCTAGATTCTTCTGTAAGTTATGATTCAACTCAGGTCCCTAAATTGAATAGTGCAATTACAATTCTTAGTCATAAAGTTGTGAGTGGAAACAATGTTGAGACAAAGGAGTTGGCGCAGGTAGATGGGCCAATCAGCGAAAATGAACATATTGTACAGTCTAGAGATGCACTAGCTAGTGTATGGATGAACTCTTATTTGGCCGTTTAAGAATGAAGGTACTATTACTTACTAATTCAAATACACTTTCAATTCCAGCCATGAAAAAGTTAAAGGATGACGACCTTTTGGTTGGGGTAGGAGTGCTAAAAAAGCACGTAAACCTTTTAGCTTCTTCAATACATGCTGCGGGTGTAACCCATGCGGAAATATTACAACTGGAAAGAAATAGTTGGGTTGAAGAACTATCCTTGTTTATAAAGGAGCATCATGTTGAAACTGTTTGGGTACTTACATTTCCATGGATAATACCGGAATCTCTTCTTAGTGTACTACCAAATAAGTTTGTCAATTTCCATTTCGGGCTTTTGCCTAAGTATAAAGGAGCGGACCCTATTTTTTGGCAGCTTAAGAATAGTGAAGAAATTGGTGGAGTAACCATACACTTAGTGAATGATCAGGTAGATGAAGGGCCGGTGCTGTTGAAGGAAGAACTCCGAGTAATCCCTGGGGAAAACTACGGCTTGCATAGCAGACGCTTGGGGGAGATAGTTCCTTCTTTGGTTGAAAAGGTTTTGGACTTGCTAAAAAGCCAACCTAATGAGTTTCTGACTTTAAAAAGTGTAGACAAAGCTTTTGATCAAAAGCCAACTGAAGATGATTTGACCATTAAATGGGGGGAACAATCTGCAACTGAAATAGAATATCTTATAAATGCTACTAATCCGAAATATGGTGGTGCGTTTACAGTTGTAGCAGGAGTAGAAATGCGAATTCTAGAAGTTACTCCGGTTAGTCTAGAACAAGCAGCCCAAGCTGAACCAGGACAGATAGTACATGCAGATGTAGTTTATGGTGTGGTCGTGGCTTGCATAAATAATGAGTACTTAAGAATTACGGTGGTTAACACTGCAGAGGGGTATATGTCTGGTGTCAAGTTGTTTAACCTTGGCTTTTTGCCTGGGCAGCGGTTTACTTCTTAAATGAATACATAAATTTACGGAAGTTGAAATCGTTTGGATATTTTTCTTAACTTAAAACGATTTCGATAAATCACACTACTCACACACAATAAAATGAAACACACAAATCTAATTTTACACAACAAATCATTCACAACATCATGGAAGGATATTTAGCCGAAATAAGAGGTTTCGGAGGAAACTTTGCGCCTAGAAACTGGGCATTTTGCAATGGGCAATTGCTCTCTATTGCTCAAAATCAAGCGTTATTTTCACTATTGGGAACGACTTATGGCGGAGATGGGCGTACCACCTTTGCCTTACCCGATTTAAGAGGGCGTGCCCCAATTAGTGCTGGCACTGGGCCAGGACTATCACCTAGACCGCTTGGGCAAAGGTCTGGTCAGGAGTACGTGGTTTTGACGCAGACTCAGATACCTTCTCACAATCATGTGGCTCAAACGCAGGCCATAACAGCACAAGTAACTGTTATGGCTAAAGATGGAGATGCAACTTCTGAGACCCCAGCAGCAGGTTTGTCTCTTGCTAAGGGAAATACAGAAGTTAACTTTGCTCCTACTCCTACTAAAATGTATGGAGATGTAGGTAATAATGTAGTTCTAGGTTCTGGAATCAGTCAAATTCCTGCTGGTCAGGGTGTAACTGTTGGAAATACAGGAGGTAGTCAGTCTCATACAAACATGCAGCCTTACCTGACAATATATTGGATTATCTGTATGGCCGGATTATTCCCATCTAGAAATTGATTTCTCAATATAACTTTAAATATTATGGAAGGAACTATTGGAGAAATAAGAGGGTTTGCTGGTAATTTTGCTCCGAGAGCTTGGGCTTTTTGTGAGGGTCAATTAATCGCTATTGCTCAGAATACAGCCCTGTTTTCAATTTTGGGAACAACCTATGGCGGAGATGGTAGGACAACTTTTGGGTTACCCGATTTAAGGGGTAGAATACCCATAAGTGCCGGTACCGGACCAGGGTTAAGTACACACAAACTGGGATCAAGAAGTGGTATTGAGGATGTGACTTTGAATATCTTGAATTTGCCGAATCATTTTCATTTAGCGACTACAACTCATGAAATGCCGGTGTCTGTTTCTTTAACTGCAAAGGATGGAGAAGCAACTGAAGACACTCCTGATGATGGACTATTTCTTGCAAAGGGAAATACAGAAGTGAATTTTGCTGCCACCCCTTCTAATATGTATGGAAGTGCAGGAAACGATGTGACCTTAAGTACAGGTGTTGCTACGATTCCTGCTGGTCAGGGTGTAACAGTTGGTAATACAGGAGGTAGTCAGGCTCATAACAATATGCAACCTTATCTTACGATTCATTGGGTAATTTGTATGTTTGGAATCTACCCTTCGAGGAATTGATCTGATCTAGCTTGACATAGAACAAGAAAAGGCCATCTTTTACTGATGGCCTTTTTATAAAATATGTCTATGGTAGAAAGAAATGAAAGTTCAGTAGAGAACCTGCGTTTTACATCACGGGTACTGAAATTGCCAAAAGAAATATATTCTGAATAGCCTCTTAAACTAGGTTGATAATTGAGATTATTTAAAAGTTTTTCTTGTGCTATCCGAGAGTCCTGAGCTTTTTATAAATCACACTAATGTCATGGTTTTTTTACTTAAACTAAGCAGGTATAAATACTTGTTTTAGAGGGTGCTATTTTCTCGAACAAAAAAACTACTATATATTTATTGCTAATTGAAATATAAAACTAAGCGTATCGTTGCGCTGCCTGTTCTTATGAATTACAGGTTTTAGTTTGTAAAAATAATGCTCATTCACCACCAAAACATATGATTGATTTTAATAGACTCAACAAGAGCTTCATGAAAACCATTGGGTCAGCCTTGATTCCAAAGGTCATGATGGCAAAATCATTTTCTTTAGCGGTAAATGGCTCAGGCCGTTGTTTGTCCAAATTGAGCAACCTTAGCATTGGCGCTATTGGTTTTGTGGATAGCTATTTAAAGATACTCTTTACAGGGCATAGAAGTGCCGCTAGGCTTATTGGTTTGCTTACTTTTGTCTTGGTTGTTCAAACGTTGCCATTTTTGCAAGTTAATGCTCAGACCATAGGCTCGACTATCACCTTTGAGGCAGGCTCTGCTCGGTTACTTACTGGGGCTTCCACAAATCCTAGTGCAACAAACATTGATGGTCATAGTCTAGGGGTTTCTGCTGTAACATCAGGTAATATTGTCAATATAACGGTGAATAATACGGTCTCAGGCATTTCAGGTGGTTCTGACCTTGCAGTAATTATGACAGCCACTGGAACTAACGTTACTTCCTTTTCATATAAGTCGGATAACGCTGCGAATAATTTTTCTCTTACAAGCTTTGCTTTTGCAGTGGCTACAGGAACAACCCAGAATATAACCGTTCAAGGGTATGATAATGGTAGTGCCGTTTCAGGTGCAATTACTAAGACCATATCTTCTGCGGGAACTACCAACTTTACGGTTACTTCAGGGGATATTTCGGCTTCATCAGGGTGGGGTAATATTGATGAGATTAGAATGACGATGAACACACCTGCACCTGCAAATTTTGCAATAGATGATGTTTTGCTTGCTGCAGCTGTAGCCTCCAACAATGCCCCAACAGACATAGCGCTGACTTCAACCTCTATCAACCAAAGTGCAACTGGCGTAAATGTAACAGTAGGCACGCTCTCTACTACTGACGCAGATGGTGGTGATACCCATACCTATTCTTTGGTTTCTGGTTCAGGAAGTACTGATAATGCGAGTTTCAATATAAGTGGTACTACTTTAAGAACAGGCAGTGCCCTAGCCGCAGGCACATACGATATAAGAATAAATACGAACGATGGTACTGATGATTATGCAGAGGAATTTACCATTACCGTGGTAGATAATGTGGCACCAGACCCTCCAAGTACTCCAGATATGACTACTGCCACAGATTCGGGTAACGAAGAGCATACCGCAGGGTCTACTTCAGATAACCTGACCAAGGATACCACACCAACCTTTGAAGGTACAGCGGAAGCCGGCTCTACTGTAAAAATAATATCGAATGTCGATGGAGAAGTAGGTAGCGGTATTGCTACGGGTGGAAGTTATTCAATAACTACGAGCGC
>NZ_LRPC01000033.1 GCF_001592965.1 Roseivirga spongicola
CGTAGAACCACAGTTCAGCACCAGCACATCTTGAGGGGTGATGGTAACAGGCGTAGCACTATTCACCATTTTGGTGATGTTCTTAGTAACCACAGTAGGCGCAATGTTGTCTTCTACTGTGATGGTGACAGTGGTTGTCGCAGAATTTCCAGCCTCATCACTACCAGTAAGAGTAGCAGTGTTTGACCCTAAATCGGCACAACTGAAGGTTAGCTTGTCTAATGATAGCGTTAAGTCACAATTATCGGAAGAACCGTTGTTAACATCTTCCGGAGATACATTGACTTCTCCATTTTCATCTAGATACACTGTAATGTCTTTCCCGATAACGGTAGGGACAATGTTGTCTTCAATTTCAACATTGACGGTGTAGGTTGATGTTCCTGCAGTCCAAGTGATGGTGGTGGTGCCAGGATTTAGAGCAACTCCAGAGAGGTTGGTTCCACTTCCGGTTGTAGCACCAGAAAGTACATATGAGGGAGTTGAGGTACAAGAAGCTGATGCAACAGGGGTGAATTCATTACCATCTATGATGTATGAGCAATCGTCTAACTCTCTAGTTACGGTACTTCCATTAGGCAGTCCGCCACCTGTTTGAGAACCAATGCTTCCTGCAAAACCAAACCAGTGGTTTTCGCCTGAAGCTTGCTCCATGGACTGCCCTACAATCTGCCCAGCAATATTATTATGGCTCGCTTTATTGATGTGAGCCTTAGGTGCTAATAGTGAGCCAATGATAGAACCGTTACCTTGGATTTTTAGGGTTGTGGTGTTAGGAAAGTTGAAAAGAATATACGGTGCGACATGTTCACCTATGCCCCCTGTGTTAAATACGTTCCAGTTAAATGTACCTGGCGCGTCTACATTTACAATTAATATTCTGTTAGCACTTGGTTGATTATTGTAAGTGAAAACCGATACTTTATTTAAATCGGTTCCTGTAACATTAAGTACATTAACTCCCGTTTGCAGGTTGATTTTGACTTGATTGGGAAGGTTTACATTACTAATTGGGTTGCCATTTGGGTTAGTCAAATTAGCATTGTTTGCCATTTGACTAATGGTATGAGCGCTAGCTTCAAACTGAGCGAAGGCAGCATTGAAGTCTATAAGGTTTGCCTCAAAGATGGGATTGTTTTGCGCACTTACACCAAGCTGTTGAGCATTGGCTTGTAAATGAAGCCTCGGTGTACTGTTGTAGTTATTGTCTTTAGTGATTCTGATCGGAGAGTAAGCCCCGTTCTGGTCTGTATACCATGCCTTTGATCCGTTGGGATTGCCAATTTTAACATAGCCATTATTGTTCACCTGCAGAGAGTTGCCGCTTCTATAGTCAACCATTCCGCCAACTACTAGTGTAACTGGCACCCCGCCAACTTTGAAGCTGCCTTTACTGTTAACAGATACTTGGTAGCTTCCATCAATTATGAGGTTTCCGCCAAGCGCCACAGCCCCTTCGGTTTCATTATTTTTTAGCTTCAGGTCGTTCTTTACGAAGACGTTGAAACCCAACGCTGGATCGAATGGATTAGCAATAGACGCACTAGCTCCTAGGCCAAATAGGTCACAATTGGCAGACTGTGCTTGAGCTTGAATGCTCAGTGTTGGCAATGCGCAAAGGCATGCAATAGCAAAAATTAGTAGGTGTCTCTTAAACCCACCAATAGGTTGTTTCATCACTCTCGTGTTTTGGTCAAAGATGTAGTTAGCTTGGATTCACCTAATACTTGCCTCAGATTAAGACTACACCTTGTTAAAGACCACATTTACGTGTGATTCTAGAAACTAGGTTTAGGTGATAGGATTTCTGTGAAAGGCATACAAATATACATAAATATGTATTTCACACACATTTATACGCTGTTTAATTTACCAGAAGGCACTGGTAATCAAGAAGGTTAAGCAGCTTTGACCTAGCGAGGAGTTGTAAAATTAGAGCTCCAAACAGTTGGTCAGTTTTGTAACCTTTTGCTTACAAGTGTTGGATCCTAATTCCTTAAGCTTAGCGGCTCTCCATATAAGATTGCCATTTACCTCACTAGTTGTACCTACATCAATGCACATCTTGTGAGTACCTGACAAACCATTCCCAAAACCAATCAAGTCCGTGATGAATGCTTTGTGCTTATCGTCTGTCTGAAAACCCGGAACAATGCCACCTGTACTCAAATGAGCGGGGAAGGTTTTTATAGTCGGAGTTTCAGTTAGTTGCATTAAAAAATATATTAAGCCTACCTTACTAGGCTGTCAGTAAATTTCTTTGTGGTGTTTTTTCTGTTTCTAGGCTTATGCCTTTGCTTGCTAAGTATTCTTTCAATGAAAACTCCGTTTCAGCATCAGCCTCCAAATATTTCTCTATAGTGCACCAAGCTTTAATACCTAACACCACATGTTTATCCTTAATGCGTTTCGCAAAAACACGTGGAGCTGGAGTTTTTAATAAGCTATTATTCCTGTCTAGATAGTCTCTAATGAATTGCTTCACTAAACTCATATTGTTAGAAATCTCAATAGAAACATTAACATCTAGGTTGACAATGTTCTTATGACTGAGGTTGTGAAGTTCACCAGTATAGATTAGTGTATTGGCTATTTCAACTGGTTCGCCATCCATATTTTTTAAAATAGTCTTTTTGTAGCCAGTGTGTTCTACTGAGCCAACTTGACCGTTTATCTCTATAAAGTCTCCTTTTTTAATTGGGCTGAAAACACGGATGAGTAACCCGCTTATCATGTTGAAAGCAGGGTAGAGTGTTTGTTTGGTTTTTCTTATCAACTGACCCATAGTTGTTAGATTGATTTGGGTGTTGAACCCCAATCCTTATACCAACTACGTGTTTTACCTATTTGACCCTACCAACGGCAGAAAAAAATATTTGAAATACATAAAATTATTCCCGAAGTGGGAAATGAGTCCTGATGTTGGAGACCCAATTGCTAGTGCTGGTCCATCAAGATTTGATTGCCATCGGGATCTTTCAGCATGATGTAGGCTAGGCCAGTATTGGTTTCATCACATTCATTATCAATTTGGACACCTTCGACTTTTAGCGATTTTTGAATGGACCTGACATTAGGAGGGTTGAAGGTGATGACATTTTCAGGGAACATATCTTGAAACAGACCAATCTGGGTTTCTCCATTTTTAAGCATCAACCATTTTTGGTCAATTCCCCCACAATCGGGTACTGGTTCGAATCCTAATTTTTGATAAAAAGCAAGAGAAGCGGAAATGTCTTTAACCGCTAAAGCGAGGTAGTTTTGGCCTAAGTTCATGATGGGTAGTTGAAAGTGACATCATGAATATAGTTAATAGCTATTTTAAATTGTGGCTATGCACTTCAATTCAATGGCAATGGGAGTTGGTAGGGAGCTGATTTCGACTGTGGTTCTACAGGGTTGATTGTCTTTGAAATATTCAGCATAGATTTTATTGTAGGTGGGGAAGTCGTCTTTCATATTGGTAAGAAAAACGGTTACATCTATCAGTTTATCCCAGCTACTGCCAGAGGCTTCAAGAATTAGTCGGACATTCTTGAAAACTGAGTGGCATTGTTCGGCAATGTCGTAGGAGATGATTTCTCCGTTTTCAGAAAGCTCAACGCCAGGGATTTTCTTTGTACCTTTTTCTCTAGGCCCTACCCCGGAAAGGAAAAGCAGATTGCCTACTTTTCTAGAGTGTGGATAGAGTCCAACTGGTTCTGGGGCCTCATTGCTGTTAAATGCTTCACTCATTTCAAATCCTTTATCAGTTCAATACGATAGTTTTCTATCTCGTCTTTCGGTTTTACATTGTATATCTGAAAACCATTATTGATGGCAAAAGTGAGCATAGCCTTGTGTCGGTTCAAGGTTTTAAAGCGAATGGCACTGAAACCATTTTCCAGTGCCCACTTTTCTTGAAAGTCTGCCATTTTCTTAGCCAGACCCATTTTTCTATATTTTGGAATTACCCCGCCCAGCCAACTGTATAGGGTGCCATCTTCAAACCTATCGTAGGCTATTTTGCAGCCCACAGGTTTTTCTTCTACCCATGCTATGGCGATGAGCTTCGGTTTATTGGCCATTCTTTCCACATAATGATCGGTAGAAAGCAATGGGTCAAACTCGGGTAGTCCTCTTAGAACTTCCAAAGCTTCAGAAAAACTACCCTCGCGAATTTCCATTTTTATGAATTCATGATTTCTTCAATCTCCTCAGCCTCAATAGGAATGTTCCTCATCAGGTTGAAGTGACCGTCTTCAGTAATTTGGATGTCATCTTCCAAACGAATACCAATCCCTTCATTAGGAATGTAAATGCCTGGTTCAATGGTGAACACCATGCCTGGTTTGAATTCGGTGTAAATACTGGCAACATCGTGAACATCTAGCCCTATGTGGTGTGAAGTTCCGTGCATAAAGTACTTCTTGTAGGCAGGCCAGTTAGGGTCTTCGTTCTTAACATCTGTTTGATCTAATAAACCAAGCCCTATTAATTCGCTAGTCATAATTTTACCAACCTCTTTATGGTATTCAGGAATACTATTTCCTGGAGTGAGAATGGCATTTGCCTCGTTTTTCACTCTTAAAACCGCATCGTAAACTTCTCTTTGTCTTTTGGTGAATCGGCCATTAACCGGAATGGTACGGGTCATGTCTGCATTGTAGTTGGCGTATTCGGCCCCAACATCAAGAAGCATTAAATCACCATCTTTCAACTGAGCTTTGTTTTCGATGTAATGAAGTACGCAAGCATTACCGCCACCAGCTATAATTGGGGTGTAAGCAAAGCCTTTAGATTTATTTCTGATGAATTCATGTAAGAATTCTGCCTCAACTTCGTATTCCCAAGTGCCAGGTTTAGTGAATTTCAGAACTCTTCTGAAGGCTTTTTCAGTTATGTTACAAGCCTCTTGCATCAACTCAATTTCCCTAGGCTCCTTAACTGTCCGCAGGTCATAAATTTCAGGTGCGAGACGCTCATACTCATAATTAGGATAAGTATTTCGGATCCATTTACTGAAGCGGTCGCTGCGAGTTTCTACTTCTGTTGAATTTCTGATGTGCTCATTGTGATAAAGGTAAATATGCTCACATTCAGCCAAGATAGTCTTGAGGGTTAGCTCAAATTTATCGTTCCAAAGAATGGTCTGAACACCTGAAGTTTCTTGGGCTTCTTCTTCGGTGTACTTGTGGCCTTCCCACACCGCAATATGTTCATTGGTTTCACGAAGGAAAAGCACCTCCTTAAATCTATCGTCTGGGAAGTCGGGGGCTATGATTAGGGTAGATTCTTCCTGATCAATACCTGAAAGATAAAGCATGTTGCTATTCTGTCTGAATGCCATGGTGCCATCTGCATTAGTTGGCATAATATCGTTAGAGCAGACAATTACAGCCGAGTTTGGCTTTAGTCTGGCTTTCAGTTTTTCCCTGTTTTTAATGAAAAGGTCTTTACCGATGTGTTCGTATCTCATAAGCTCATTTTCGTTTGTAGCGAAGTAAACAGGAAACAATGAGAAATTAAAGGGAAGTGTGATGAGACTCAACTAAGAACTAAATTCTTCATTCATTCATCGGTTAACGATTTTTTTAGTTGTGGTCTAGATTGACTAATTTGAAACGTCAATAGATATGCATGAACTCATCCAATTTGATCAAAACTCTATGCGTCCTTATTGCGCTGACATCCCTCTCATGTACTAGAGGCCAAAGGGAAGTTAAAATCGAAATATCTTTAGAAGCTCTTGAAGTAGAAGGTAGGTTGCTTAATGCTGAGGCTCTGGATATTTCTGAAGAGCATTTAATGATGGCGTTTAACCTGTTGGTTGTTGGAGACAAGCTGGTTATTTGTAAGCCTTTTGCTCAGCCAAATTATTTTGAGGTCTACAATGTTAAATCGTTAGAATACCTTGGTGGCTTCATTAAGCAAGGTGGTGGTCCTGGAGAGTTTGCTGGAGTTTTAAGATCAACAATAGCTTCTCAAAAGGAACACAGGGTCGGGTTTATTGCCAAGGATATGGGGCGAAGTTATTATGAGTTCGATATTGACTCTGCATTGAAGGAACAAGGATACCTTACGAAAGAAATAGCTGAACTTGATGTGTTCGGGTTGAATAGAACGGAGAGGAACAATCAAGGTGAGTTTGTTTCATTAAGTCTTAGTTCTCCAAATCGGATAGTGGTTTTTGATCGAGAGGGACAAAATCCGAGAGGGTATTTCAAATATCCTTTTCAAGACGAACAGTCCGAACTTAGAACAGAAGCTTTTGGAATGGCTTATCAAGCATTCACGGTTAGAAATTTCAGTGATAATAGGCTTGGTGTTTTTACCATGAATATGCCAAACTGGGATATCATATCATTCAATCAGCCAGAACCTGAGTTAGTGGCTTCACATCATTTAGGAATGGGACAGTTTAAAGACTTATCTGAAATTAAAGAGAAGAGCAGAACCTACGGTGTGGCTTATTCATCTCAGAATAAGGAAGGATTTTTAGATGTGACGGCCAATGATGAATATATCTATGCTCTGTATTCTGGAAAGAACTTTGAGGGCCATGGTGATGATAAGGATTTTTCTAAAAAAGTAGTTGTTCTAAACTGGGAGGGAGAAATAGTGGATAGGTTGCTTTTGGAGTATGACACTAAGATTATTTCTGTAGACCAAGAGGGGCGCTACCTATATTCAATAGTTGAACAACTCAATAAAATTGAAGTAGTACGCTACAACCTGAAATCAGTAATCGACTAGTTTTAGAAGTTGGTTTTTCTCAATCTCAAGCCCACACTTAAAGTGCCCTTTTGGGCAAGCCTTTTTACCATGTAATCCGCAAGGCCTACAGGCCAAAGGTTTTTGAATTTGAATAACTCTTGAATCATCCGAAAGCGGTCCAAAGCCAAATTCTGGAATAGTAGAACAGAAAATCGCAGCGGTCGGAGCGTTCATGGCACTGGCTAAATGCATTGGAGCGCTGTCATTCACGTAGTTCATTTGGGCATCGTGCATTAAGGCTGCAGATTCCAAAAGGCTAAGTTTTCCGCAAAGGTTATGAGCATTCGAGTTGCCACTTTTTTCTATAATTTCATCGCAAAGAGCCTTGTCTGTTGGTGCGCCAAGCGCATAAATGAGACCATCGAACTTGGTTTCTGCCAAAAACTCAATCCACTTTTCCTTTGGGTATTGTTTAGTAAACCAAACAGATGCAGGAGCAAAACAGATAAACTGATCTGTTTTTAGTTTCCTTGCTTTATCAAAATCTTCTGCAGATGGATAAAGCTTTGGCTTTGCCGGATGCTCATCGGTAAACTCAGCTATTAGATTATGATTGCGTTCTATCTCGTGGCTTCTATTATTGATCAGATGAAGTACTTTTTTATTGAAAGCCCAGCTGAATGGGTTCTTGTCAAACCCTACTTTGATTTTAGCCCTTGAGAAAGCGGTAAGAAAGCCAGAATTGGCAAAGCGCTGAATGTTTACTACTAAATCATACTGTTCAGAGCGAATGGCTTTCAGCAACTTCAGTAGGTTTTTATACTTGCCTGCTTTCTTGTCCCAGACCAGTGTTTGGTTCAAGAAAGGATGGTTTTTTACCAAGCCTTCGTTCCCCTTTCTAACCAAAAAGTCGAGTTGAGCTTGCGGATAATACTGATGAAGTTTTTCTAAAACTCCAGTGGCTAAAATTACATCACCAATAAAAGCGGTTTGAATAACCAGTATTTTCTGAAAGGGCTTAGTCATAGGGCCAGCAAAGATATAGGAATCAGTTTACATCGTCATTCTAATACAAATGCGAATCTGTCCGTTTGATATGGAGATTCCTCCCGATAGCTATCGGGACGGGAATGACAGTAGGAGGAAGGGGAAGATATCTTACATGTAAAGTGTTCTTATTCTGCTCAATAAAGCCTTAACTTTGCCCGTTCGAAGGAAGGCGATGGTCGATTACAATCTTATTTCATTACCCAACGGCATTAGAGTAATTCATAAAGAGGTTCCAAGTACTAAAATTGTGCATTGCGGATTTATTTTGGATATCGGTAGCCGAGACGAGTCAGAAGAGCAGGCTGGAATTGCTCACTTTTGGGAGCACATGGCTTTTAAAGGAACTAAGAAGAGAAAGGCTTTTCACATTCTCAATAAACTAGACTCTGTTGGCGGGGAGCTGAATGCCTATACCACCAAAGAGAAAATATGCTTCTATGCATCGGCATTGGATAAGCACATGGAAAGCGCCTTCGAGTTATTGAAAGACATTACGTTCGATTCCATTTTTCCAGAAAAGCAGATTGAAAATGAGCGCGGGGTAATTCTAGAAGAGATGTCTCTCTACCACGATAATCCTGAAGATGCTATTCAAGATGAGTTCGATCGAGTCATTTTCAAAGATCACCCTCTAGGCCAGAACATTCTTGGAACACCAGAAAGTGTTAGGTCTTTCCATAGAGCAGATTTTCAAGGGTTTTTAAAAGCCAACCTTAATACAGAGCGCGTTATTTTCTCTTGTGTGGGTAATGTGTCTTTCAAGAAAGTACAGCGCTTGGCCGAAAAGCATTTTGGTGAGATACCAAAAATTGAAGCTGCCAGAATTAGAAAACCCTTTGCTGAATACACTCCTGAAAAGGAAATTATAAGAAGAAATATCTCTCAAGCGCATTGTGCTATTGGAGCAACGGGCTACCCATTGACCAGCAAAAAGAGACTCCCGCTTTTTATGTTGATCAATATTCTTGGAGGCCCAGGCATGAATTCTAGGTTGAACTTGGCCTTACGCGAGAAGTATGGTTTTGTGTATAATGTAGAAGCCAGTTACCACCCATTTGCAGATACAGGTCTCTTTGCCATTTACTTCGGTACAGAGCAAAGCCAAGTAGAGCGTAGCCACAGAATCATAGCTAGAGAGCTCAAAATGCTGAAGGAAAAACCGCTTGGTGTCATGCAGTTGCACAAAGCCAAAGAGCAGTTGGTAGGTCAATTGGCCATGGCAGAAGAGAATAATGCGAGCCTGATGCTCATGTTAGGTAAAAGCATTCTAGACTTAAATAGAGTAGATAGTCTTGAAGATGTTTTCGATAGAATCCGAAAAGTTAGTAGTTCCGATTTAATGGATATTGCCAATGAAATGTTCGATGCACAGCGATTAAGTTACCTCACCTTTTTACCACAGAACTAATGGAGTTTATTCCTGAAGATATTCAAAAGTACGTTGAAGAACACTCTGGAAAAGAATCGGAGCTGCTTTCTAAACTAGATAGAGAAACACATCAGAAGGTACTCATGCCAAGAATGCTTTCTGGTCATTTGCAGGGGCGAGTGTTATCTATGGTTTCTCACATGATGAAGCCTAGCCGAATTCTCGAGATTGGAACATACACAGGTTACTCTGCTATCTGCTTGGCTGAAGGGCTTGCCGAGGGTGGAAAGCTCATTACTCTAGACAAGAATGAGGAAATTGAAGAAATGGTAAGAGGCTATTTCGAAGAAGCCGGTCTGTCAGATCAGATCGATTACCGAATTGGCAATGCCATGGACTTAATCCCTGATATTGAGGGGCCTTTCGATTTAGTTTTCATAGATGCGGATAAGAAAAATTATCTGAATTACTTTAACTTAGTCATTGAAAAGGTTCGGATAGGAGGCTTTATCATTGCCGATAATGTATTGTGGAGTGGTAAGGTGGTTCAAACCGAAAAGAAAATTGATACCGATACGCAAGCAATTCTCGACTACAATCGTTCCATGGAAGAAGATGACAGAGTTGAGAACGTTTTATTACCCATCAGAGATGGCCTCATGGTGGTAAGAAGAAAACAGTGAGAAAGACATTCACCGCACTACTCATTCTCCTGCTGGCTTCGTTACGCTTACTAGCGCAAGCCCCAATCACTGTCCCCAATGAAATGGAGTTTGCTGGCGTTAAGCTGAAGATTACAGCAGATGCCCGTAAAGAAATTGAGGAAACACTAGACCTGCTTACCCGCAGCCAATATCACTTTCAAATACTTGTAGATCGCTCAAGGCTATATATGCCTTATGTTGAGCAAGTGCTAAAGCAAGAGGGTATTCCAGAAGATTTTAAATACCTACCTATTCAGGAGAGTCAGTTTATTTCAGACGCAGTCTCTACTTCCAATGCCGTAGGCTTTTGGCAGTTTAAAAAGGCTTCAGCTCAAGAACTCGGGCTTCGTGTAGATAATGTGGTAGATGAACGAAAGCACATTATAACCGCAACCATTGGAGCAACCAAATACTTCAAAAGGAGCAATTTCGTGTTCGATAACTGGGTGCTTTCTCTTCAATCTTACTTGCAAGGGCTAACCGGTACGCAGAGGTCGGTTGATGATAAATTGTATGGCGCCAAGTCAATGACCATCAACGGGAAGACACACTGGTATGTGAAGAAGTTTTTGGCGCATTATCTGGCTTTCCAAGATTATGTGGGCAGTGGTAAATACCGAGACGATTTTAGTTTACATAATTATGAAGGAAGGGGAAAGACCCTTCGTCAGGTAAGTTCAGCTACTAACACCAATTATGAAGAGCTCAAAGACTATAACAAGTGGCTGAATCAGTCGAAAATTCCTGACGATAAGTCTTATATGGTTTTTTACCCTGACCCGAAGAGAAACCATAGTCCGGTGGTTGCTTCTTCAGGAGATAAACCTAAATCTTCTGGAACTTCTACTTCTTCTTCGGGCTCATCTAAAACTACCAGTAGCTCCAACACTTCAAGCGGTCAATCAAACGAAAGATCCATGCGCTTCAGGCCAATTGCTGGCAATGTGGGCGCTTTTCCTAGAATAAAAGGTAATACAAACATGGCGTATGAGCCAGGGCAAATTGAGTTGAACGGTATTCCGGCAATTCGTGCAAAACAAAACGAAAGTCTACAAACCCTTTCTCGAAGAACAGGGGTGAAAATAAAACGCCTTAGGAAGTTCAACGACATTGGTGAAAGAGGAAATGTTCGTGCAGATAAGTACTACTACCTCAAGAATAAAAAGAACAAGGGTAAGGTGCATTATCACATTGTTCAGCCAGGGGAAACTCTTTGGTCCATTTCACAAGATTACGGTATTAAGCAGAAAAAGCTGATGCACAAAAACCGCATGAGAGACAGCGAGCAACTGAAGGTGGGGAGGGTGCTCTGGTTAAGATTTATTCGCCCAAAAGATATTCCTGTAGAGTATAGCAATGTGCTTCAGCCTCAAACTACTCAAGCGGCATCTCAGCAAGTTTCAGTTGAGCCAGAGAAAACCATAGAGCAACGGGTTGAAAGACCTCGAACTGTAGAGGTTCCTTTAAAGGATGACAACGAAGTCTTTATTGAGCCAACTCCACTAAGGCGATTGGAAAATACAGCCACCGATACGGTAATCACTCATAAGGTGAAGTATCAAGAAACCTTCTTTGCTGTTTCTAAAGAGTACGGAGTAGAAATAGATGAAATATTGGAGTGGAATAACCTACAAGTAACCAATGGCCTTCAGATAGGGCAAGAGCTCAAATTAATGGTGCCGAAAACTCGATTTAAAACGGCTGAACCCAAAAATGAGGTAATAACTCACGAAGTTCAAAAAGGGGAAACTATGTGGGCAATATCTAGAAAATATGGCGTTGAAGTCGAAGACTTAAAGATGTGGAACAACAAGGCAGATAACACCCTGTCTTTGGGCGAAAAGTTGATTATTCGTAAACCAAATTAGATTTAACTCACCAGTGGTCAAAAAGCCGCTGCTATTTTTCAGCCCTTTAATTTACTCCATTACATTTGCAGCAGATTTTTAGGAATGTTTCAAAAGACTCTTCTATTTCTTTCCTTCTTTCTTTGTTTTCACTTGGCTTGGGCACAAGAACAAGAAGCCGATTCTACACTTTTGCCTCGTCCAGAGATCATTAACCCTGAAGACACTATTACTTATTGGAAAAATGGTGGAAACTTCAACCTAAATATCCAGCAGGTAGGGCTTACCAACTGGGCAGCCGGAGGTAGTTCTTCTTTGGCTATTGGAGGCATTGTAGAAGGTTTTACCAACTACGAGAGAGAAGAGGTGGTCTGGGAAAATAAGCTCAAGATTGGTTACGGTATTATCAGAAACGGAGATAACTCTAATCGCTTTGAGAAAACGGATGATGCAGTTATTTTGAACTCTAAGTATAGCCAGAAAATGAGTCAGGAAATACTGATGACAGCCACTATCAACTTTAGGACTCAAATGGATGAAGGGGTGAAGTTGGAAACGGTTTCTGGCCAATCTGAAAAGAGAAGAGTACTCATCTCAGACTTTATGGCGCCAGGTTACCTTCAGGCTTCGCTAGGTTTAACCTATAAGCCCACAGATTGGGGGTTAACAGCTACGTTGGCACCCTTTGCTGGTCGATTTACATTTGTTCTGAATGACTCTTTAGCAACAGCAGGGTCTTTTGGTGTGGCAGCCGGTGAAAGGATTAGATCTGAGGCTGGTATTTCGCTCATAGGTTCTTTCAAGAAAACTCTGATGAAGAATGTAGAGTTTGAAACCAATTACAACTTCTTCTCAAACTATGAGAAATTCCCGAATACAGTAGTAAACGTAGAAGCAAGCCTAAACCTAAAAGTGAATGACTTTATACAGTCAAAAATTAATACCCAGCTTATTTATGACGATGATGTTAAAGTCACTCGGTCTGATGGTACACGGGGTAGGGATATTCAGCTCAAGAATGTAATCACGGTTGGCTTTATTCTGAAGTTTTAGAACTCTGGGTCTAGCCCAAGCTTTTCTTGAAGATCACGCAGGGCAGGGTATTTTGATTTAAGATGCTCAAACTTCTCTCTGTCGGTGTAAAGCATTCTGCCTTTTTCAATTTGCCTTATTTCTGAACTGATTGTCACGTTGTCGTTGGCTAATCCGTCTCTTAGAAATTGAAGTAAATCTGCTCTAAAGCGTTCAAAAGTAGGTTCTAAGGCCTCGTTGGCAATTGGGATAATCACATGTTTATCTTTGAGAGTATAAGGCTCTTTTAAGATGAGTAGCTCATGCTGGAGGCCTCTTTTCTCACGTTCCTCTACAAACTTATTATAAACTTCATCGAGTTGTTCTGCAGTAAAAGGAGTTTCTCTCAGGGTGCCAACCACTACTTCTTCCTCTTCGGTATCATCTTCCACTGGCTTTTGCATAGCGGCCTTCAAAGAGTTAAGGTCGGAGGGAATGGCCATGGTTTTACCCGATCCTGGCCTTCTAACCTTTCTGGTGGTGAGTTGTGCTACTGGCTGAGTTTCTTCTGAAGCCGCAGGTGCTGGTGGAGGAGCGGGAGAGCTAGGTTCTGGATCTTGAGTAGGTTGAGTTTTGGTTTCAACCTTTGGTTCAGGTTCAGTTTTCGACTCTGCAGCTGGAGTAGTTTCTTTCTTTTCGGCTTCTGACTTCTTAGATTCAGACTGCTCTAGAATTTTTTTTTTGATGAGTCGTCCAAAACGCTCACATCAGCCAGTTGAAGGGCAGTTGTTAGGTGCGCCATCTTCAATAGTGCTAGCTCTACATGTAAGCGCTGGTTTTTACTTCCTTTATACTGAATATCGCACTGGTTGGCAATATTTAAAGCAGTAAGCAGGAAAGACATCGGAACTGCGTTCGACTGTGTTTGGTACTTAGCTTTTACCACATCAGAAACCTCTAATAACTGAATGGTAGCATTGTCTTTGCTTACCATGAGGTCACGGAAATGGCTGCTTAGCCCGATTATGAAGTTATGACCATCAAAACCCTTTTTCAGAATCTCATCGAAGATCAATAAAGTTTCGGTGGTGTTTTGAGCCATTAAAGCCTCAGTCATTCTGAAGTAATAATCATAATCCAGGATGTGCAGGTTTTCTATAGTAGCTGCGTAGGTAACCTTTTTTCCATGTGAGAATGTCACAATAAGGTCGAAAAGAGAAAGTGCATCTCTCATGGCACCGTCAGCCTTTTGACCAATTAGGTTAAGCGCTTCATCTTCAGCTTCAATACCTTCCTTCTCAGCAATCATTTTCAACTGACCTGAGATATCACTCACCTCAATTCTGTTGAAGTCGAAAATCTGACAACGAGAAAGAATGGTAGGAATTACCTTGTGCTTCTCGGTAGTTGCTAGAATAAAGATGGCGTAAGAAGGCGGCTCTTCTAGGGTCTTCAAAAACGCGTTGAAGGCCTGATTCGAAAGCATGTGAACCTCATCTATGATGTATACCTTATACTTGCCTTGCTGCGGAGGATAGCGCACCTGATCGATCAGGTTTCGGATATCATCTACGGAGTTATTAGAGGCAGCATCGAGCTCATAGATATTGAAAGAATCGTTGCCTAAAAGCGGATTGTCAATGGATTGTTCGTTGATTAATCGGGCCACAATTCTGGCGCAGGTAGTTTTACCAACCCCTCTTGGACCACAGAAAAGCAGTGCCTGAGCTAACTGCTCATTGTCAATTGCATTTTTAAGGGTAGTAGTAATGTGCTCTTGACCTACAACTTCCTCAAAACCAACCGGCCTATATTTCCGTGCCGAGACAACGAATTTTTCCATTGCCGCAAGATATAAATCTTGACCTATAAGTTCGAAGTTCTAGGTTCAAAGTTTAATAAAAAAACAACTCTCAGCCCCGTCATTCCCGTACCGATAGCTATTGGGAGCGATTCCTATCCGGCTTCTGACAAACTGCTTATAGGAAAAACCATTAAGTGCGCGGAGCCCGAAAAGGCTGGTTTGGTTTCCCATCTTGAGCGCAGCCGAAAAATCAACCAAGGTTTTTCAGGTAGCCCTCTACGCTTCGGTTGGGGTAGAAAAGAGTAGCTTTCCCTTTTTTCATCTCGACTCTATGCAGAGATCGGCCAAGTGAGATCATAAGGAAGCTCTTAAGGTTGTAGCAGAGCATTAGTAGGGCAATGCCGCTCCTCTGGAGCTAGGATCACATTCCAGCGAGTCTGGTTATGACATTTCGCTCGTATCGAGGTCAATGGCTCGATTAAGTTTTGGCTACAGAGTAGCCTAATGTCATAATCATGGGTACAAACTGATATTAGCTTCGTAGAAGCGGTATGCTTTGTTTTCCATCTTGAGCACAGCCGAAAAATCAACCAGGGCTTTTCAGGTAGCCCTCTACGCTTCGGTTGGGGTAGAAAAGAGTAGCTTTCCCTTTTTCCATCTCGACTCTATGGAGAGATCAGCCAAGTGAGATCATTGGGAGCTCTTAAGGCTGTAGCAGGCTATTAGTAAGATGATGTCGCTCCTCTGGAGCTAGGATCACATTCCAGCGAGTCTGGTTATGACATTTCGCTCGTACCGAGCTAATTGCTTGGTGAAGTTTTGGCTACAGAGTAGCCTAATGTTATAACGTTAGGTAGGCACTAATATGAGCTTCGTAGAAGCGGTATCTCTTTTCCCATCGACCTCTAAATATCCATATGAGGATATCTTGCTCTGATAAGCATAAAGAAACCGTAGGCTACTAACCCTAAGCCAATGAATGAAAACACGACTGTTCCCAATGTGTTTTGGAGCCAAGAAAAGGCCTCCTTAGTTCCCCCAGCTTCATAGGGGTTTAGAAAATAGGCTGCTCTAAAGATCAAAAAGGCAATGATGGCAAATACAATGGCTCTTGCACTGAAACCAATGCGTGCTACTCTGGTCAGTACTTTTCTCCCAGTCTCATTTAGCTTATCATCACTGATTTTCTTTTTATGGAGCTTGGACCAACCGATGGTAGCATCGAAAATGGCTCGACCTAAAATGCTGGCAGAAACAATGTAAAGCATAGCTCGTCCATAAGGCAAGTCTAATACTTGTTCAATAAGTAAAGAGGTTTGTTGGTTGTCTGTATTGCCCCTAAGAAAAATTTTAAAGGCTGAAAAGGTAATGAGACTGTACATAAATCCGCCAAGAAAAAATCCTGCTCTAACGCCTAGTCCTCTTAGATCATTTCCCCAATCGTCAGTGCCCTTAATGGCTTGGTAAAATCTGTATAGCGAATAGGCGCCAAGGCCAACGCCTACAGCCACCAGTAGTATTTTACCAAAGGCCTGCTGAGAAATAAAGAGCAGTACATCGGTGCTGTCAGCTTTTTGACCCATTCCAAAAATGGTAAAGGCCGCTAAAATACCCATAAGTATATAGACAATGCCTTTAGTGCCGAGTCCTGCTTGAGCAAGTATTGTGGTTGTTTTGGCCATTCTATTGACTATTGAAATATCGTTTAAAAAATCTAATACCTATTGCTGAAGGCGATTAGTTAAACTCAATAATGTTGAATTAAAACCTTAGATGTGAGATTAACTTCATTCTTGATTCATTTGTTCTTGAGTCTGTATATGTTAACAATGAAGCTGACATGAGTAAATGGCAGCTTATAATATGGTTTGCACAGTTTTAAAGAATGCTAGTTTGGAACAAAAAAGCCCTTACATTTGTAGTCCTTTTGCGTAAGGCAAACTTGTTCCGAACATCTTTCGGAGCTATAACATATGGGGCCGACTGGAATTGACAGTATGTGCAATGCGAGTGTAAGCATGCAGGGAGTTGTTAGTATTTCCCTTAAATAAAACTTTCATCCTTTTAATTGGCGAAAGACAATACGCCCTTGCTGCCTAATTAGTATTAGATAGCAATGTGTCTCTCTCACCCCCTCGTTCTGCCGGGTGGGAATATGAGACATCATCATGCAGAACTAGCGTAAGTGGTTGTCGTGACATTTGCGCAAAATTAATCGCGGATAAGGTTTGGATTAGGGTGGTTGCTGTCCTTAACAAACTCGAAAATTAATCAGCGAATAAGCATGTAGAAGGCACTTAGTGTTCCTTATCTGGACGAGGGTTCGAATCCCTCCGGCTCCACCTAAGCCCTCCGAAGCTTTAGCGCAGGAGGGCTTTTATTATCACCTAAGCTTCAGGGAAGGTGGATTTATCTCATGCAGGGCTTCGGTCGAGGCCTCAACCGGATACTTGGTTCCAATTTCAGCCTCTGGATAACAAGCCTCTTTGGGTTTCAATATTTTCCGCTAAAGCTTAAGCCACCGGGCATTAAGAATGCATTACAAAACTTTCTTATTTTGAATGATGCATACAGTTTACATACTACTTTGCTGAGATAGTAAGTACTACACGAGCGACACATTAAATTTTGAAAACAGGTTAAAGTCTTATCCTTGTTTGACTCTGAATGCGCTGCTCAATTTCTTGATAGATAGGAACAGGTACATTTTCGCGAACTTCTAAAGTCACAGCCAAGCCATATTTCACCAGTTGCTTTTTGAGTCCTCCGGCATCTTCTTTACAGTTGACGTTAATTTTTAAATCTGTACCATCAATGTAGTATCCAACTTCATCATCTTCTAATATATGGTGCTGGATTGTGCCTCTGCGGGCGATTCGGAAGCCTGCGTTAGAATTCCTAAAATGAATAGGTTCATCTGGTCTTCTATCACGGTCATAAGTCAGGTTGTTAAAATAAAGGGCCGCTTGACGATATTTGGCTGTATTGAAGTTTAGAGGCGAAAGCCAGGCAAGGGTTACAGCCAGTCTTTTTTTGTATCTACCCTGATTCAGAATATTTGGGAGTGGAAAGGTGTATTCGTGGCCAGTATCTTTCTTGATCTCACCAAACCCTAATAGCGTTACACGTTGATCGGTACAATAGAGTATCCTGTTTGCATCGGTTGTACCATAGCCGAGATAACTACAGATATGATCTTTTACATTATTGATCTGTGGGTCGGAAGACAAAACACTGTGTAGAATGTCTCCCGAGCCATCCCAGCTTGTGCCGTGCGCAAGCAGTGCTTTGAGTAATACCGGAAAGTACACTTCGCTAATTTGTCTTTCGGGAGGCAATTCGGTATTGATATCATCGAGTACTTCGTGCAGTTGAACGGCCAACCTTGTGGTAAGTGCAGCTGCGTTACTGGTGCCTGCGGTATAAGCGGTTCTTGTGAGGTCCGCGGCACTACCGGGAGTTGCAATTCTTTGACCCGGACCTGCAGCAGTGTAGCTGAAGGGTGCCACCTTTAGCGTAGTTGTATTGTTCCTGCTACGAACAATATCCACCCGGTAGGGTAGTCGGCCACCTGCATTAAGAATGTCAGGCTTGATGGCTTTGTGATAGCCTAATCCAATTCGACTATAAGCTGCAAGAATGTTGCTGCTATCGAAAAGCGGAAAATTGGCGGCTGCTCCAAGGTTTAGCTCCTGATCACTATAGGATGCCCCTACAGTAAGTCCATTGATTGCCTCTGATGGTGTAAGAATTTTTCGAGCTTGCAGGTTGGAATTCTTAATGGTTTCAAAGATCAGGCTACGTTTTCTCTCATCTGGAAGTGCCTGAAATTCTTCAGGCCGCATATCAAGCATAATTTCTTCTGTCCAGTTGCCAGCACTTACTATGAAAAGGACATTGTATTTTACACTCAGCCAATCGAGCAACTTGGCCCAAGCACTGATATTGATATGAAAAGGGCGAACGGGGTCTCCAATAGAAAGGTTTATAACCTTTACATTGGGTGTCACGGCTGCTTCACCATGCTCACCTTCAAACATTCGCTTTACAGCACGGTGTATAAGGTCGATAGGAAGGCGATTGGTTGGTACGAGCTCGGAGCGCGCTTCACCTGGCATTGTAGCCTGAGGATGCATTATCGGACGAACATACAGGGATCGGCTTAGCTGTAAATTTTGGTCGTCATCCAAATCTCCATTAATAATAAGGGAAGCCATTGCAGTACCATGAAGCATTTCCGTTGCTTCGTACTTACTCAAATAGTCTTCTGGGTCATCAACTACTAGCTTACCTTTAACTGACGTGTGATTTGCAAATGGGTAACCGTCCAACAGGGCAGCAACAGGAGGAAGGTCACTAACTTGGTTCTCTGTTTCTGCAATCTCCGGCAAATCTTCATCTATATCGGTCGGGCCACCCGTGACTTGTCCCACTGGCCGAAAGTGCATAACCTGTTCACATTGTAGAAAGGCCACGTTAGATTGTTCGGAAAGATCGTTGAATGTCAATGCCGGGGCTTCTGCAATCAACGCGTGGTATTGAATTTCGTCAAGGATAACCTCTGAGCCCTGAATGATACGGCCTTCATTTCGCTGTAATAATCCTTCTATCTGGGTACGGCTATCTCTTTGTTCTTGCCTGTTTGAACGGTGAAAAAGTTCAATCTCAAAAGGAACCATTGGATTTCCGAACTCTGCATAATCATTTATGTAATTTTCAAAGCCAGTGTCTCTTAGACGATCTTGAATACTATAAGGGCGTATGTCCTTTAGTGCCGCAAAAACATCACGGAATTTAGCAATACCGCCAGCAATCCGGCCGGCCGGTGACCGTTCCCAAGTATCATTTTTATAATGTTCCCAAAGTCGCTGGAGTTGACTCAGGGCTTCCTGATTGGTCATTATTAAGAATAGCTGCCCTGTTAAGTCGCCCTCCTGTCGTTGATTCTCCTGATCTAAACGGTGGAAGTCATCATCTGATTCAAAAACATCTTCCAGCTCTGCTAGAAATTCCAGCTCTGGAACTTTTTTTACTGCATTAAAAAAGTTTGTAACGGTTCCAATGAACTCTAACACCAGGACCATTTCTGGAGCTGTTCCTACAACATTCTGTTGTAAGAACACACGTTTATTTTCCAATGCCTCTGCTAGCAGAGTGAATCGACCTTCAATTCGCTCTACTTGTCGGCCATGTCCTGGTTTGTTATTTCGGCCAAAGCCCGGATTTAGAGGGGTTCGGTCAACTTCGCTTGGTTTCGGAAATATTAGAAGGGGTTTGTTTGACATGTGTTATTTGTGTTTTGACAGCTAGCTCGTCCAAACAATCTTGTACTACCTCTTTGATATTGGCTTCAGGTAGTCTTAGTACATATTTGCGCTGAACATCAAGGCAAAACTCCTCAACTTCGGCAAAACTCAAACCTTTAAGTTTGGAAGCTAAAGTTTTAGGAGAGTAGCCAAAAGCTGTATCTATCCGGCTTTCAAATTTCTCAATAAAACGAGTGATCATTTTTATGTCTGGCAGGTTGAGCTGTAATCGCACTTGAAATCTTCGCCAGACTGCACGATCCAACAATTCTGGATGATTGGTAGCGCCAATGCTGATTACATAGCTGGGAAGGTTGTCAATTTGAAATAACAAAGAGCTTACAACACGCTTTATTTCACCTGTTTCATGCTCGTCACCTCGTTCCTTTCCGATAGAGTCAAACTCGTCAAAGAACAAAACACATTCTTGGGTCTTTATGAAGTCAAAAAGCTTTTTGAGGCGAGAGGCTGTTTCCCCTAAGTAGCTCCCAATTATTCCGTCATAGCGAACGATATAAAAAGGAACCATTAGTTCGTGTGCAATAGCTTCAGCCAAAGAAGTTTTACCATTGCCTGGAGCGCCTATTGTAAGTAAGGTATGCCTTGGTTCTAAGTTGTAGGTCTTTAAAACGTCCCTTCTATGATGTTCCTGCACAAAATTGTAAACTGATTTGATCGTATCTTCATCCAAGATTAATTCGCTTAGACTTTTAGTAGGACGGACATTTAGCAAGAAACTATCTAGACTGAGTGAACCTGTGTTACCGTTAACATGGTGTTGATAGCCATTCTTGTTGACTGGTCTGAACTGATCTATCCTATCTTGTAATTGATTGGCCAGAACGTGATGATTTTTTTTCCGTTCTTCTGCAATAATTGATTCAACAACCTTTTTATATAGTTGGTTATCACCTTTATTGATTGCACCTACAAGTTTTATTAACAGATCAGCTTTCGCCATTTTTATCTTTCTATAATTTCAAAATTACCATACTTTTTTGGCTTTCATAGTATTTTAAACCCTTATTCAGATGTTGATTGAGTGGTCTTTATTCATTATTTCTATGGGTAGAACTTGCTTGTTTATTAGCTTATTTTAGGGAGTTATCATTAATCCACTCTCTTCCATTCCGTCATGGCAATTCTTACTTCTCCAAAGGTATACTCATCACCTAATTGGCTTTTGATTTCTGTTAAGGTGGTGGTTTCTGGGGTAATTAGGCTGAGGATGTTTTTAAGCTTTTGGTCATCTACCAAATCGGTGGCTTTTACTTCTCCAGTTTCAATGTACTTAGAAAGATGGCCTTCAATAGTGGAAGACACTAGCCCTCTTTCTTCTGCAATTTCTTCTACGGTTTTACCTTGCTTATACAACTCAAAGCTTACTTCGGCCGTTGGTGTTTTGTCTTTCTTTTTCTCGGTTTTGGGAATAATTACCTCTTTTAGTACATCTTGAATATCTTGCTTAGTGAGGGTTTTACCTTCGGCCATAAACTGAATAAACAGATTGGCCCTAAGCATAGCCATTTGTTTGCTAAAGAGTTGTTCGTGAAGTTCTTTCAGCTCCTTTCGATAGGCTTTGAGTCTAGTCTTGTCTTTCAGGTTCTTATCGTGCGCCTTAATGGAGTCTAATGCGTTGGTCAAAATTGCAGAGAAATACCCTTTTGCTTTTTCAACCCTTTCGGCTAAAAGCTTCATGTCCCCTTGCTTATGAATGATAGAGTAAGCCTGGCCTTGAAAGCTTTTTCCTACCTGAACCATGTCTAAAATTGGCTTGGCTTGCTCATTCGTCCACTCAGAAAATTGCTGCTTAAGCGATCTGTTCTCCTGCTTGTCGAAGCTAAACACATGTGCCCTGAATATTCGCGCCAGCTCCTCAAAATTAAAGTGTTTAGAAATGAGTTGGTAGAGGTAATCGCTGCGGTCTTTGGTAAGTCTATTGTTGAGCTCTTCCTTGCTTGGTCGGTTTTCCGCAAACTCCTTCATCGACCTTGAAATATCGAAGCCCTCTTGCGGGATTTTTGAGGAAAGTACCAGTCCGTTGAGTGAGGTAAGTCTGGAAAGCGCTACATAAACCTGACCTTGAGTAAAAGCTCCTGAAAGGTCTAAAATGGCCTTTTCGAAGGTAAGCCCTTGGCTTTTATGCACTGTAACTGCCCAGGCTAACTTAATGGGGAAATGGGTGAAACTCCCCAGTATTTTCTCATCTATCTCATTGGTGTTTTTGTTTAACGAGTAGCGTTTGTTTTCCCAAGTATATTGTGGAACGGCCACTTCATTACCATCACCGAATTTCACCTTGATAGTCCCTGAACTTATGGAGGAAATATGCCCGATTTTACCATTGAAGAATTGGGCTTCGCCAGAAGGGTCATTCTTAATGAACATTACCTGAGCCCCTTCCTTAACAACTAACGTTTCGGGGATGGGGTAGGAGTTTTCGGGAAAATCGCCTGTAATTTCTGCCTGGAAAGAATGACTCTTAGCTTCTAGAGCCTGAAGTCGTTCATTATTAATGTTGTCAGCCTTTCTGTTGTGGGTTGTCAGGTGAATAAAACCATCAGATTCTTGTTCATTAAAATTGGGTTTGTAGTACCCGTTCAAAAACTCAATATCGGCATGGGTCTGAGTATTTTCTCTGAACCTGTTGAGTATTGAGATGAACTGATCATCGCTCTGGCGGTAAATTTTCTCTAGTTCAACATGAATAAGTGGTTGGTTGCCGAGGGCCTTAGCTTCAAAGAAGAAAGACGATTTGTAATGTGATTTCAGAACATTCCATTCATTGTCTTTTACTACTGGCGGAAGCTGAAGCAAATCGCCAATAAATAGCAATTGAGCCCCTCCAAACGGAACGTCTTTTCGCTTCCTCAAATACCGAAGCATATGGTCGATGCAGTCTAGTAAATCGGCTCTCAGCATACTCACTTCATCAATGATGAGTAGCTCCATTTCTCTAATCAGTTGGCGCTTAGTTGCATTGAAACGAAGCCCTGAAAACAAGTTGTAAAGGGTGGTGACCTGTGCGTTTACATCGGGCGGAATTACTCTTTCTGGAATAAACGCACCAAAAGGAAGCTGTAATAAGGAATGCAATGTAACTCCTTGAGCATTGATAGCCGCAATGCCAGTAGGAGCTGCAACAATAGTTTTTTTGTGAGTGTGTTCAACTATGTATTTGAGGAAGGTGGTTTTGCCTGTTCCGGCCTTTCCGGTTAGGAAAACATGCCTGTCGGTAGTATTGATGAACTCTGCTGTGAGTTTGGCTATGTCGCTCAATTCATGGCGCATATGTTTATTATTTTGAGCGATGCTTCATGATAGAAACATCTTGGTTAATCACCGAAAGTGGGTTTCGGCATAAATTCTACACTACAAATATGATAAAGAACTTGAGCCTAATGGCAATGAGCATGGTATTTCTGAACTATTTTGGCTGTTATCATCTATATAGTTAGCCATTAACTCCATTACCTTTGTACTATGAAGTGTTCGACAGGGAAATACCAATATATGTCTCAAGACTTGGCTGAAACCGCCCTGATTGACCAGCACATCTATAAAGGCTTTCTTCCTCATGAAGGGCCTCAGAATGTCTACGAGTGCGATATCTGCGGTTACTGGCACCTTACCTCTAAAAATGCCGAGCAAAACCCGAGGCTGACAGAAATGATAGAGTCTGGGGAGATGAAGCGCAAACAAGATGCGCAGCGCTGGGAGCGATTCTAACTAATATTCTACAAAAGTTGATATAATCTTTATTTTCGTGCTCAGTTTTGAAATTCATTAAGCATGAGAAAATTTCTCTTCCTAGTAGGTTTAGTTGCTGTTCTTTCTGTTTGTGCACAAGACTCTAAAAGCACAGCTGCAGCCAATGTTACCGTTATAGAAACTCCACTTCATTTTCCTAGAATGGAAAGAGAGCGTCAAATAAGAGTTTACCTTCCTCCTAACTACTCGAGCACAAAGAAAGATTACGAAGTGCTTTATATGCACGATGGTCAAAACCTGTTTGATGATGCGACTTCTTTTGCTGGAGAATGGGGTGTAGATGAAGTGTTGAATGACCTTTACAAGTCTCATGGCCTGGAACTTATTGTTGTGGGAGTAGACAATGGGGCAGAACACAGAACGCAAGAAATGGCTGGATGGGACCATGAAAAGTATGGTAAGGCAGAAGGCAATGAATACATGAACTTCATTGTTCGTGTGGTAAAACCTTACATAGACAAAAAGTACAGAACCTTACCTTCTTGGGAGCACACAGGAATAATGGGAGGCTCAATGGGCGGACTTATCTCACATTACGCTATGTTCCAGTATGCTGGGTATTTCAGTAAAGCAGGAATTTTCTCTCCAAGTTATTGGTATAGCGAAGGAGCTTTTGAACAAGTGAAAGGGTTCAAACTATCTTCTGATGTTAAATTCTTCTTCTACATGGGTGGAAAGGAAGGGCCAATGATGATGGATAGCTATAATCGCATGCTCGCCCTGTTTAAGGAACAAGGCTATGCCGATCAAATGACCTCTAAGATTAACCCTAAAGGCGAGCACAACGAACGTTTTTGGAGAGCAGAGCTGAAAGAAGCCTTACTTTGGCTGTACGACAAGTAGTTTTTGGTTTACTAGCCCCCGATTAACTGCTATATTTGCGCAGAATTAATTCCCTATGATTTTTAAAATCATTTCCCTGCTTCCTCAACGGTTGGTGTACCTGATAGCCGATTTTCTCTGGTTTCTCGGATTTCAAGTGTTTGGCTACAGGAGATCGATCATTCGCGACAATATTAGAACCTGCTTTCCTGAGTTTACCGAAAAGGAGGTGAAGAAAACGGCTAATCAATTTGGTAGACAGTTTTTGTATGTTTTGGGAGAGGCTATTTACGCCTATCGTTTTACCGAAGAGGACTGGAAAGAACGAGTTGAGATGAGGGGTTCGGAAAAGGTGAGAGGGTACATAGAACAAGGAAAAACCGTTCTGGTTGCCTATGGTCATATGACCAATTGGGAGTGGCCCTTTCTATCTATGGGGAGTTTACTCAATGTGCCTATAGAGTTTCTTTACAGGCCAATGGAAAATAATGGAGTAGATAAGTCGCTATTGACCTTCAGAGAGAAGCATGGTGGAACTGGTCTACCTAAAGACAAGGCCATCAGACATATTCTGAAGCATAAAGATAAACCTCGGGTTATAGGTATTATTGGAGATCAGATACCTTCAAGAGGAACAGATAAACAATGGTTAGGTTTCTTCGATAAAGAAACCGCCTTTTATCAGGGTTCTGAAAAAATTGCGATTGCTACTCAAAGTCCAGTGTTTTTTATGGAAGTCTTGAGAACAGGTCGCGGGAGATATCAATGTACATTTCATGAGATTGCCACTCCGCCTTATTCCAAAAAGCATACAGGTATTATTAAATCTTATGCCCAACATTTGGAGCAGAATATAAGAAAGCAACCTGAAGGATATTTATGGTCTCACCGAAGGTGGAAGTATACCAAAGCTGAAGACCCAACCATTAACGAACAGGCCAAATCAGGAGAGAACTAAGCCCATCCTTTAATGGTTAATAAACACCACTTTTAACACGATGATTTTTGTAAAAATTGCTTCTTGGCTGCCGTTTTGGTGGATTTATTTCTGGTTCAGAATGACGGCCTATTTTGCATTTTATGTGCTTAAATACAGAAGAGGTGTTGTTCATGAGAATATCAAGAAATCATTTCCAGACCTGAGCGATGAAGATAGGTTGAAGATAGAAAAGCAATTTTATCTTCAATTTATGGAGGTTTTTGCTGAGTTCACCAAGTCATACTCTTTCAAGAAAAAGGATTGGGAACATCGCTGTAAGTTAATCAACCCAGAAGTACTGCAGGCTCACTTAAGTAAGGGCGAACCTATTTTGTTGCTATCGGGCCATGTGGCCAACTGGGAGTGGCCTGCACATGCAATAAGTCAGCAGATAGGATATCCTATGGAGTTCCTTTTTAAGTCGATTAAGAAAGAGTCTTATCAAGGCATTATGCACAAACTCCGCACTAGGCATGGAGGCTTGCCAATACCTAAAGACACTGCTTTAAGGGAGATAATAAAAAGGAAAAATGTACCTAGGGTGATTGGTATGATAGCTGATCAGATACCGAGTATGGGCACGGAAAAGCGCTGGGTCAACTTTCTCAACCAAGAGTCTGCCTTTTATGTAGGAGCAGAGAAAATAGCTAGTTCTGTCAATTACCCTGTTTACTTTTCCGATACGGTACGAGTATCTAAAGGGCATTATGAAGTGACTTTTAGACCGATAGCACAGCCGCCTTACTCTAAATCACCGGCAGTAATTGAAAAGTATGCCCAGCTTTTAGAAGAAGCCATCAACCGAAATCCGGCAGATTATCTCTGGTCTCACAAACGCTGGAAATACAACAGACAGCAAGCAGATACTGCTTCCAATCAATAAGAATTATTCGTCTCGTAAAACTTCCGTAGGGTTTTGTCTTGCTGCATTGAACGAGTGTACTCCAATAGTTAGCCAAGCTATTATTATTGATGCCACTCCAACAAGCACAAATACCCAGACCTCAATTGGGGTTGAATAGGCAAAGTTGGAGAGCCAGTTTTTGGTGAAGAAATAGGCCAATGGGCTGGCTATTACAATAGAAATAATAATCAGAATTGAGAATTCTCTAGTGAAAGAACTTATGATCTGTTGAGCTGTGGCTCCGAGTACTTTTCTTATACCAAGCTCCTTTTTCCTTTGCTCAGCAGCAAATGCTGAAAGCCCAAATAGACCAAGACAGGCAATGGTTAAGGCCATCACCGTAAAGATGTTCAGAATCTGGCCCATTCTCTGTTCAGTTCTAAAGTTTGCTTCGAACATCTGATCCATGAATGAGTATTCGAAAGGAATGGTGGCATCTACTTCCTTCACGCTTTCTTCAATACTTTTAAGGCTATTTTCCAACGAAGATTTACTAGCCACAATTTGATTGTTCAGCCTAACGGATAGGTAGTTGTTGCTGTGCTTCCACATGATGTCGTTCTCCTGATGAATGAGGAGGAGTGGGCCTATTTCATAACGAACACTGTTATGGTTGAAGTTTTCCACTACCCCAATTACCTCAAAGAGGGCCTCGTTGCTATTAGGGAAGGTAATATGTTGGCCAATGGGCGAATTGTCTGGGTCAATCGGGTACTCCCAACCAAGCACTCTAACAGCCTCTTCATTCAGTATTACTTTGCGCTGGTCAGTGCCTCTGGTTTTGTCAAAGTTTCTACCTGCCAGAAAATTTAGGTCTAGCAAATCGATATACTCTTCGTTACTTCTGATCCTGTTCAATGTCACCACCTCGGTGTCGGGGCCGTAAGCTTTGTATTTGTCCTCATTCCAAACATTGGGTGGAATAAGATCAGATATACCGGCCTGTTCAATTGCCGAATTGGCAACAAGCATATCTTGAAGCGTTTGCTGCTGCTCGTTAGTTAGCATTTCCATATTATGGACTTGCAAAATGTTTTCTGTGTTGAACCCCAAATTTACGTTGGAAACATAATTGAGCTGTTTCTGCACAAAGAAGGTAGCTATAATTAGCGCTACGGAAATAGTGAATTGAACCACTACAAGAGTGTTCCTTAGCATGCTTCCTTTAAAACCAGAGCTTAATTTTCCTTTGAGTACTTTCATAGGGCTGAAGGATGATAGATAGAAGGCTGGATAGCTTCCGGCAGCCACGCCTAGTATAATTATAAAAGCAGCCACTAGCCCGATAGCATTTGGGTTGGTGGCGTATTCATAAAGACTCAATTCTGTATTGGCCACTAGGTTGAAACCATCTAAAGAGATTTCGGTGACCACTAAAGCTATTACTGTACTTACGGCAACATATAAAACCGATTCAAAGATAAACTGCTGAATAAGTGTTCTTTTCTCCGATCCCAGAACTTTTCTAATACCCACTTCTTTGGCTCTGTTAGCCGATTTGGCTGTAGAAAGGTTCATAAAATTGATGCTGCATAAGAGTAGAATAAGTCCGCCTACAGCTGAAAAAATCTGGATATATAGAATGTTGCCGCTAGGGCCAATGCGGTTACCCGAAGGTGGAGAGTACACATAAACTTCGCTTAAGGGCTGCAGTTCTAGAGTCCAAGCTTTGTCTTTGGTATATTCTGCATAGCTCTGGCCAAAAACATTTTGTATTTCTTGTTCTGCCCATTTTGGAGGAATAGACTGGATTTTTTGCTCAAGCTGCTCAATGTTCACCCCATCGGCCACTAAACCATAGGTTACAAAGGTTGTCCAGATCCACTGATGCTGTCTTCGCTTTATATCATCAAATGAAGTCATGGAAAGCAACATGTCGAACTGTATATGTGAATTGGTTGGAATACTTTCTAGAACAGCCGTTACACGGAATGCTTTGACATCCGTTCCCTGATTTACCAAAAGTGTTTTTCCTATGGCTTCTTCTGTACCAAAGTACTTAGTGGCAGTTTCTTCAGTGACCACCACGTTACCCGGTAGCTCCAGAGCTGTTTCTAAGCTTCCATTTCTGGCCTTAAAGTCAAATATTTCAAAGAAGTTCTGCTCTGCAACAAATGCTTTACTTTCTGTAAACGAAACAGGGTTGCCGGTATCCGGTCTGTAGCTTACTGCCATTTCCCCTGGCGTATGAACTCTGGTTACTTCTTCAAACTCGGGCACATCAGACCTTAATGCAATAGCTAAATTCGGACCAGTGGAGGCGAAGGGCTCATTCCAGTCTCCCCAGATCATGGGCTGGTTCACTCTATAAATTCTATCTCCCTGGCTATGGAAGTTGTCATAGCTGTACTGGTTCATCACGTACAGCGCGATTATTACCGTGGCGGTAATACCTATGGTTAGCCCAAGTATATTGAGGATAGCGAATTGTTTGTGGCGAATGGCGTTGCGCCAAGCAATTGTGAACATGGTTCTAAGCATAGCTGAATTTAATAAGTTCGGCTTTTGCTAGCCAAGGAATATGCCAAAGAAAAACAGGCCTAAATAACTGATTTAGGCCTGTTGGAAATTGTATGTCGTATTAAAATGTTCTTACAAGGACGATGGTGTTCGCTGGCGGTCGGTTAATTGACTTTGTGTTTTTCCAATGCACGTTCCAGTTTGTTGTCTTTTGCTCCTTGCCATCTCTCTAAGATGATGCCTTCTGGAGATATTAAATAGTGGGTGGGTAGCACCTGAATTCCATACTTGGCAAAAATCTCTTTTTTGTTTTCAGCTTTCCAAAGTACAGGCCAAGGCAAGTTAATGTCTCTTTGTTCAGCCATTTTCCTCCAACGTTCGTGAGAAAAATCTTCATTGATAGTTAATACTTGAAGATTCTCATACTTTTCTAATGACTTAACCATATTGGGGTATTCTACCCAACACCAACCACAACCAGTTCCTGCAAAATCGAGAAGAATGTATTTGCCTCTTAAGTCTTCGGTTGATGTTTGCTGATCATCAATAGTTGATGCGATAAAGTCCATCATTGGATCTCCCTCTTTTAGTCTTTCAGATACATCTAAACCCAGTAATGAAATGTTGTATTTGGCTAAGTCGTTAGTTTTAGGGTTAGACATGGCCAGTAGCCGTTTTTGATCTTCTGGAAGTAGCCTGTCACTACTGCTTGCTAAGTAGGACTGGGCCATTTTAGTCTTAATATTTTCTTCTAGAATCTTGGCTCGTTCTTCTTTTGGGGCTTTTACTATCTGCTGCCACAAATCTTCTGCGGGTGACCCTTGAACATCTATTCCATTTTTAAAGCCAGATTTAGAGATGGTCACCGTAATATCATTATTGTCTATCCACAACGATTTAAACCTAGACTTATAAATGATGGCCATGGATTCAGGGCCTACCAGTTTCCTAACTATTGTAACTTCTTCTTTTTCTGTCGGAAGCAAAAACTGACCTTCACTAAAGGATATTGATAATTGATCTTTTGTCTTAAAGCCATCAAGTTTAAAGGTTAACCTTAAAGAATCTTGAGCGGTAAGATTAAAGGACAACAAGCAAAATGCTAAGAGGGTAAGTGTTTTTTTCATGTTTTGTCTATTTTGAGTTTATGGCTGCTTTGTGTGCTCTTAATGTTGAAAGGCAGTCAATCAGTTAACTTTGTGCTGCTCTAGCTTCCTAATTAGCTTTTCAACTTTACCAGCTTGCCATCTATCTAGGATTGTTCCATCTGGAGAGATTAGGTAATAAGTGGGTAGCACGTTGATTCCATATCTGTCAATGATTTCCTGTTTATTCTCTGCTTTCCAAAGTACTGGCCATGGTAATTCAATATTCCGTTGTGTGGCTATTTTTTGCCATTGTGAATGCCTAAAGTCTAGGTTGAATGTAAATGTCTGCAGGTTTTTGTAATTAACTAATGTTTTAGACATCTCAGGATACTCTACCCAACACCAGCCGCAATTAGTGCCGGCAAAATCAAGCAGAATGAATTTGCCTCTTAAGTCTTTGGTTGAGGTTTGCTGATCATCAATAGTTGATGCGATAAAGTCCATCATTGGGTCTCCTTCTTTGAGTCTATTAGACATATCATAAGCCATTAAAAGATCATACTTGGCTAAGTCTTTGGTTTTAGAGTTAGACATGGCAAGCAGTCGTTCTTGATCTTCTGGAAGTAGCCTGTCACTACTCCTTGCTAAGTAGGACTGAGCCATTTTAGTATTAATGTTTTCTGCTAATAGCTCGGCTCGTTTTTCTTTTGGGGCTTTTACTATCTGCTGCCACAAATCTTCTGCGGGTGACCCTTGAACATCTATTCCATTTTTAAAGCCAGATTTAGAGATGGTTACTGTTATATCATTATTATCTATCCAAAAAGATCGAAGCCTAGACTTATAAATTATGGCCATAGGTTCTGGATTTTCCAGCTTTCTAACTATTGTAAGCTCTTCTTTCTCTGAAGGAAGTGAAAACCGACCTTCACTATATTCAATGGATAATTGATCTTTTGCCTTGAAGCCTTCAAGTTTAAAGGTTAGTCTTAAAGAATCTTGAGCGGTAAGATTTAAGGACAACAAGCAAAATGCTAAGAGGGTAAGTGTTTTTTTCATGTTTTGTCTATTTTGAGTTTAGGGAGTGTCTTTTTCAATTCTTGCAACTGTTGAAGAAGGGGTGATTTGGGTTTTCCTTTTGTATTGAAAGCCTGTCTTTTTTTGAGCCCTTTAAATAAGCCTGAAACATAGTGTTGCTCGAGGAGCCAGTGAGGCTCGTTTTTCTTCTAAATCTTCGTCTTTCTAATTTAACCACGTTTTTACCCGGGTCTATATAAATCTCCTTCCAGTGCGATTTAAAGAATAGTCTATTGGGTTTTCTTATGAGGATGATCCCTCGTTTCGGTTCATTAATGTCCATTTGAATGGTTTGTACCTCAGTAGATGGATCTATTTTATAACTGCCTCCATCATGAAACTTTATACTAACCTTGTCTTCTGGCTTGAAACCATTAGAATGAATCTCAAGAGTAGTGTTTTGTGCGTTTAAAGCAATTTGAAGTGTAAAAAGAGAGAGAATGGAGAGGAGTAGCTTTTTCATGTGTTAGTTGTTTGAGTACAAAAATTAACAAAAAAAATGCCAAACCCTTATAGGGCTGGCATTTTTAAAAAAGCTTGTAAGTAAACTACTTACCTAGTAATTCAGTACTTCTCTTGATAAAGTCAGTTAAAGCTTTGCCTTCTAGCAAACCTTGAGAAAGCATAGCTAAGTCAACCGCCTGCTTGGCAAGACCCTGCTTTGCATCGTCTGCTTCAGACTTCAAGATTTTGTCAGCTAATGGGTGGTTACCGTTCACGGAAACATCGTATGTATCTGGCATGGCACCGAACATGTTGAATCCGCCACCACCAGTAGCTTGCATCTCCTTCATTCTGCGCATAAACTCAGACATTGTGATAGTTACCGGGGCATCAGATGGAGAAAGTGCTTCAACTTCAACCTTGAAGTTTTCATTGCCGATAGACTTAGAGAATACTTCTTTCAAGCTTTCTTTTTGCTCGTCAGAAAGTACTAACTCTCTCTTTTCGTCTTTATCAATCAGTTTGTTCAGGTTATCAGAGTCTACACGCTTGATTTGTGTTTTCTCCAACTTGCTTTCCATATGGTTAATGAAGTGGCTATCGATTGGAGAATCGAATACAAGAACATCATAACCTTTATCAATAGCAGAAGAAATGAAGGCATCTTGCTTGGCTGGGTTGTTAGCATATAGCCAAACTTTGTTGCCGTCTTTATCGGTTTGGTTGGCTTCTATTTGAGCTTCGTATTCTTTTAAGGTGAAGCACTTGCCTTCCGTATTTTTCACCAAAGCATAGTCAGTCGCTTTTTCGTAGAACTTCTCTTCTGAGATCATTCCATACTTCACAAAAAGCCCGATATCATCCCACTTCTTCTCGTAAGATTCTCTCTCTTTCTTAAAGAGTTCGCCCAACTTATCTGCTACTTTTTTGGTGATGTAGGTGTTGATTTTCTTCACATTGCCATCAGACTGTAGGTAAGAACGAGATACGTTCAACGGGATGTCTGGTGAGTCAATGATACCGTGGAGTAACATCAAGAATTCAGGAACAACGTCTTTCACCTCATCGGTAATAAATACCTGGCGAGAGTAAAGCTGAATCTTGTTCTTCTGCATTTCGAAGTCGTTCTTCAACTTAGGGAAGTAAAGAATTCCGGTTAGTTCGAACGGATAGTCAACATTCAAATGAATCCAGAACAACGGATCTTCAGAGAATGGGTAAAGCTCTTTGTAGAATTTTAGGTAGTCTTCGTCAGTCAGATCTGAAGGCGACTTGGTCCAGATAGGAGCGGTGTTGTTAATGATGTTATCTTTCTTAACCGTTTTCCACTTCTTCTTACCCTCTTTGTCTTCGCCATCTTCTACAGACTCTTCTTTCTCTCCGAATTTTACTTCGATAGGAAGGAATTTAGCATACTTGTCAAGGATGCCCTGAATTCTGCTTTCTTCTAAGAATTCTTCGGAATCTTCGTTTACGTGGAGGGTAATGGTTGTACCTCTAGTTTTTCTCTTTCCTTCTTTGATTTCGAATTCTGTGCTACCGTCACAAATCCACTTCGCTGGCTCAGCACCTTCTTGGTAGCTCAAAGAGTCAATTTCAACTTTGCCGGCAACCATAAAGGCAGAGTAGAAGCCCAGACCGAACTTACCAATGATCTCTTTGGCGTCTCCAGCATCTTTAAACTTCTCAACAAACTCAGTAGCTCCTGAAAAAGCAATCTGGTTGATGTACTTTTTAATTTCTTCGGCTGTCATACCAATACCAGCATCTTTGATGGTAATGGTCTTCTTCTTTTTGTTTACCTCAACTTCTACTCTGGTTTCACCTAAGTCGCCAGTGTATTCGCCAAGTGAGGCTAGCCTTTTAATTTTTTGTGTAGCGTCTACCGCGTTCGAGACTAATTCTCTCAAGAAGATCTCATGATCTGAGTAGAGGAACTTCTTAATGATCGGGAATATGTTCTCGGTATGTATCGAGATTGTACCTTTCTCTTGCATAACGTTCTGTCAGTTGTTTTTTGCGATGCCTAAAACTCAAAGTCCATACCAAGGCAAAAAGAGTGACAGCCTGACAGTTTAAGCTTCCTGACTTAGTGAAATTATGGCGACACTACTTTTTTTGACATTACAACTATTTGTTTTTTGGGGGTGTCTTGAAGATGAATTGTTAAAATAAAGTGTAAAATTCGACCGTTCGTTTATCCGGACTGTTGAATTAAAATTGAAAGAGAATGAAAAAGTGGATAGCAGGCTTAGTGTTGTTGAGTTTTATGGGGTGTTTAGGTGATGATGATTTTCCTGAATATAACCCTGCAGAGCAATTGGAAATTGATATTGCGGCAATAGATCAGCACTTGGAAGAAAAGAATTTAACTGCCGTTGTAGATGAGCAAAGCGGAATCAGATATTTGTTGCTAGAAGACGGAAATACCACTGAAGCTACTGACGGTGATGTGGTAGATGTTGATTACGAGTTATATAATTTTGAAGATGAGCTACTGGATACGAGTATTGAAAGTGTTGCTCAAGACGGTGGTATTCATGATGCGGATAGAGATTATGAGCCATTGAGATTTACCATAGGCACAAATGGAATTATCCCTGGCTTTCAACGTTCGGCAGTGCTCCTTACAGAGGGAGGCAAGGGAGACTTTTATATTCCTTCAGTTTGGTGTTACCAGAACTATGGCTCAGGCAAAATTGCACCGAATGAGAACTTAAGGTTCGTCATAAAACTTGTTAAAGTTAATCCTGAGTAGATACCAAGGTGTTGTTATTGTTGTAAGTTAAAGGCTTAGAAATTTCTTTAACTTATAACATAACTTATTCATGAAAAAACACATATCAGTACTAGTATTCATCTTTTTGTTCTTCTCAGGATCGATTCTAGCTTAAGACGGAGCTAGAAAGCCTTTGCAACTTGAAATAGCTTTAAGTCCTTTTTCAGCCGCTCAATCGGAGCAATTAGAATCGGCCATTGTGCTTGGCTTGACAGGAGATATTTCTAATAGATTTCAATGGGGCGTAGATTTTTACGCAAAACGAAGAACACGTGCCTTGAATGTTGGTGATGGCGTAATTGAGGTTCATTCTGAACCTCAAGGACAGAGAACCTACGATATAAACTCCTCATTTAGTCTCTCAGGGCGTTACTACTTCGCTAAAGATAAATTTGCTGGTCATTATGCTATGTTTAGGGTTCATAATGTTTGGGCAAAGTCTTATCAGGCTACAGACGGCCAGGGCGGTTCTGCTGATCGAAGGTTTCTTCCAATGCACGGAATATACTATGGTTACAGAGTAGAAGCTAAGAGTTTGTTTTTTGATGTTGCTGCTGGAGTTATTCCACATCAACTTCAGATCAATCAGGTAAGGCCAAATAGGCAAGCCGTGGTGGCAATGAGAATGACCATGGGCTTCATAATTCCGTTTAAGGTTAAATAGTCAAAGGATAATGAGTAACTTTATGGATAAACCAATAAACCATGGAGCTACTTATTATCTTAACCTGCGTTATATTTATTCTTATTTTCACTTTGGCTATACTTTATGTACTCAAGAGCTTTGTTAACTCAAGTGTACGAGCTAATGAAGCCTTGCTAGCAGAGCTAAGGGAAATAAAAGAAGTTTTGCAGCAGAAGGGGTAGATTATCTGATTCTATCTACACTTTTTACCAACTTCTCGTCTTTACGGATAAAACGGTTAGCTATGATGTTTAGAATCATGGCGCCAGCTGGTAAATAAAAGCCGAATGAAATAACGCCCTGTCCCTCAATGAGTCCTTCGTATTGATATATCTTGTAATAAGAAACACCTAAAGTTGAAGCCATAACTAGTGCGTTTAGTGCACCAAGTTTCATTTGGTTTAGCCTGTTTTTAAATTGAAGGGCTGAGAATATTGCAATTAAGGCAGCAACAATAGTAAGTGCGCCAATGTACCAAGTAGCATCTTCTCTGATCAATGTGTCGTCAGATAGGTTACTTATGGTTCCTGCAGTATCAATTACCTTTAACTTCATGGAGGTAAGGGTTACCACAGTCTCCTGATCAACACTTTGTTCGCCCCAAATGTAGTACGCATTGGTCATTCCCATTAAAATGGCTACTCCTAGAAGAAATAAAGTTTGTATACGTTGGATCATCTTACTTGATTTTGCGCAAATATAGTAAACCCATTTACGAATGCTCCTTTTGAATGTCGATTTAAACAGTGCTCCTTTTCCTGCATGGATTAAATTGAGTTAATTCGCACTGGCAAAATTGAATTGGCTAAACCTCTATGCGCTATTTTCTTGATATTTCTTACAACGGTGCGGCTTATCATGGCTGGCAAAGACAGGCCAATGCTCTAACCGTTCAGCAAGAAATAGAAGAGGGGCTTTCCAGAATATTAGGCGCTCAGATTGGTATTACAGGCAGTGGTAGAACAGATACAGGTGTTCATGCCAGGAAGCAAATAGCGCATTTCGATGCAGAAACTGAGCTTCCAGAAAGTCAGATTCAGTACAAGCTGAATGGCCTGCTGCCCGATGAAGTGGCTATTAACAGCTGTCGTAAAGTTCAGCCAGAGGCTCATGCACGTTTCGATGCTCAAGAGAGAGGTTATCATTATTTTATTCATCAAAAGAAGACTCCTTTTCTAGTGGGACAGAGCTACTATTTCAGCCATTCCTTAAATGTGGAACGAATGAATGAGGCTGCCCAGAAGCTACTCGGTAGGCAAGATTTTGAAAGCTTTAGCAGGGTGAAAACTGAAGTGAATAACTTCTTTTGTGAAATATTGACAGCCAACTGGTATTGCGAGAACGATCAGCTAATTTTTAACGTTAGGGCAAACAGGTTTTTGCGCGGAATGGTGAGAGCCTTGGTTGGAACGTTATTGGAAGTGGGCAGAGGGAAACTTACTGTGGAAGATTTTGTTACTATCATTGCTGCAAAGAACAGAACAAAAGCGGGTAGGGCTGTGCCTCCTCATGGACTGTACCTTTCGGAGGTTAACTATTCAGAAGAGATTTACTTATAGCATTGGAAAAGGAAAAGGCTAAAGTTAAGAGTGGAAATGTTGTAGACTTTAAAGTGTTGAAGCGATTGTTTCAATACGCAAAGCCTTACATAAAGCAGTTTTATCTGCTAGTATTCCTGACCATATTTTTGGCCATACTAACCCCTATTAGACCAATTCTGGTTCAAAAGGCCATAGATGAATATGTGCCGAATGGAGATTATGATGGATTGGTTTTAATGATAACCATTCTCATCGGTCACCTTATTGTATTAGCTGTAGTGCAATATTCGCATACTTATCTTTCGGGTTGGGTAGGCCAAACCATTATAAAGGATATTCGAACAAAGCTCTTTAATCACTTAATAAGGTTAAAACTCAAATTCTTCGATAAAACACCAATAGGAAGACTAGTAACCAGAAATGTTTCGGACATTGAAACGCTTTCTAACGTCTTTAGTGAAGGTATTGCCGCCCTGATTGGCGACTTGCTTCAGCTGGTTTTCTTGATGGGCTTTATGTTCTATTTAGACTGGAAACTGACTTTAGTAAGTTTATCTACCTTACCACTTCTTATTTTTAGCACCTATGTTTTCAAGGAGAAGATTAAGGTTACTTTTAATGAGGTCAGAAACGCTGTTTCCAATTTAAACTCCTTTGTACAGGAGCATGTAACAGGAATGAACATTGTCCAGATTTTTAACGCAGAAAAGCGAGAGATGGACAAGTTCAAGGAAATTAACAGAGAACATGAAAAGGCGCATATTCGCTCCGTACTTTACTATTCTATCTATTTCCCTGTTGCAGAGATTATTCAAGCTATTGCCATAGGTATGGCAGTATGGTATGGCGCTAGAGAGATTTTGGTAGACGCTAGTGTTGGTCCAGGAGTGATCATTGCCTTTATCATGTACATTCAGATGTTCTTCCGTCCCATCCGAATGATTGCCGATAGGTTCAACACCCTTCAGATGGGGATTGTGAGCTCGAACAGAATTTTCGATCTATTAGATAATGATGAACACATGGCCGATGAAGGTGAATATGCACCTGAGGAAATCAAAGGCGAAGTTGAGTTCAAAAATGTCTGGTTTGCTTACAATGAGGAGGAATATGTGCTAAAGGATATTTCGTTCAAGGTGAAAGAGGGTGAAACCATAGCGCTTGTCGGAGCCACCGGAGCAGGGAAGTCTTCAGTCATTAATCTACTGTCGCGATTCTATGAAATCAACAAAGGTGATATTCTGGTAGATGGTGTAAACCTGAAAGAATATGATTTAGGAGCTCTTAGGAGTCATATCGGTGTAGTTCAGCAAGATGTCTTTTTGTATTCCGATACCATCAGGCACAATATTACACTAGGTAACCCCGATATTACAGATGATAAAATAGCTGCTGCTGCCGATTTGGTCGGAGTGAAGAAAATTATCGACCGCTTGCCCAACGGTTATGATTATAACGTGATGGAGAGAGGTTCAACCCTTTCTGTAGGTCAGCGACAGTTGATATCCTTCGTACGGGCCATGGTCTACGATCCGAAGATCATTGTGTTAGACGAAGCCACATCTTCAGTTGATACAGAAACAGAAGAGCTTATTCAAGGGGCAATTGAGGTTTTAATGAAAGGGAGAACATCCATAGTTATTGCTCACAGACTTTCAACCATTCAGGGTGCCGATAAAATTATAGTGTTAGATAAAGGAGAAATTAAAGAAGTAGGAACACACCAAGAGTTATTGGATAAAGATGGTTTCTATTCTAAGTTGTATAACATGCAATACAAAGAAGTAGCAGCAATATGAGTAAGAAAGGAAAGATAATCACTGGGCTTGTAGCCTTTATTATAATAATTGGTGGCTATGTGTATTTAGGTGGGTTAAATAACATTGACTATACCATAGAGACGGTTTCAGACTACAATTTGGTAGGGGTTCACTTTCTGGGTGATGGAGATAGTCCGGAAATAGAGGAGGCCTATGTTGAAGCCCGTGAATACGTTCTTTCTGGAGAGTTAGACGGTGTGCTTACTTTGGTTCATTACAATGATTCTACTTTAGAAGATGAGCAGTTAAAGCTGTTTATTGGAGTTACCCTAGCATCAGGCACCTCAGATTTGCCAGCGAATTATCAAAGATTGACAATACCAGCAACAAATGCGGCTAGGGCTAAAATAGAAGGCCACAACAGCATAATGCCTAGTCCTTCTACTATTGAGTCTAGGCTTAGAGAAACAGCGGAAAAAGCACGACTTGAACTTCAAGACTTTACAATAGAGCAATATATTTCTGAGAACCTGTTGGTGATAGATATGCCAGTGAAATAAGGGGGTCAGTCGATCAGTGATCAGAAATCAGTGATGGGTTCAGAATCTCCTCAATTCTTCCAGTTCCAATTAGAGTTGAGCCTTCCAGAAAATCAAAGCTCATGCCTACCTGTAGTTTACCGACAAAATATGCCGGACTCATAATTGTAATTTTAGCCAGAACTGTCTCTCCAGGTGAAACTGACCCCTGACCAATATATTCTTGATGACCTGAAGTTTGCATTTCATCAAAAGGAAAACGAATACCAGGCCTATAGCCATTGTGCGCCTCTGTAGTTCGGCCACCCTCTTCAGAGGCTCTGAATTCAGTTCAGCTAAGAAGTCATATTGTGCGTGATTCATTTTGATTCCTGATCTACCGTTCAGCTGATTTCTGATTTCTAATGACAATTGACCATTTTCCTAATTCTCCAATTCCCTATAGCTGTGCGAGAGCATAGAAAGCACGTTGCCAAAATGCTCAATTTGCTCCATGGTTTCATCCGGCACTTGCTTGCCATTCATTCTTGCTAAGAGAAGACCGAAAACTCCATTAAGGCAGGCTTGAACAGGGTTGTTGACTAAGCCTTCAGAAGCTTGAATACTTTCTCTTAAAGCTGGTCTGGCAGCATTGAATATAGTTTGGTAATCTTCATTTTCAACCAAAAGCTTCATGCTGAGGTCTGAGAGTTTTTGCACTTCACCCTGAACGTAAGAAAGGTGCCCTTCCTGCTCAAGTCCTTCAGACTTCATTTGGCCAATTACTTCTTGATACCAATTCAGCTCATCCTCTCTTTTCTCCTCACTCATTTTTTCGTCAGGAATATTTCCGAACACATGGATTTTGATTTTCTCAATGTCGAAATCAAAGTTCCTAATCAGTAATTCTGTTTGGTACATATAAATAATGTACTCAGAGATGTTTTCCTGTTTTTTCTTGTCGGCCAAAAGCATGCTGCAAAAATAGGCTACTCAGGAATAAATCACTCCTTTAAATCCACAATCATTACAACAGGATTATCATCAGGTTTCATTTCACCCAGTTTTTTCAGCCTTTCAGGTAGTTGAGCTGCTTTTTCTGGGTTTTCTTTGAACCAAGCAAGAACATCTGGTGCTTCCATATAACCAACTAGTTGGTTATTGTCTGTCGCATATTGCGGAACAAAGGGGAGGAAATTGTCTAGGTCATTGACAAAGCCATGCATTTCGGTTCGGCCAATATCAGATAACAATGTTTCGCCAGTTTCTCTGCTGAAAATTCCATTGAAAGTTTGGCCTTTGGTGGTTAGCTGGAAGAAAATATGTTGTTGGGTTATGTCAATTACTGAAGGTTGGAGGAAGTTAGCTCTAGATTCCAATGTTGGGTACTTGGTCTTATCCTCGTAAGGGATGCTCTGATTTTTGCTGTCAAATATCAGGTGAGCGGAAAGAGTATCATCAGAAACATAAAATAGTGTGTCATTATAGGCTTCCTCGAAATAGACATTGCCTCTGTCTCTATAAAACCGTCCCTCATCTGTATCGAATGAAATACCCAAAGATAGATCGTGTATGCATGACTGATGATTTGGGAATGTTTTTAGAATTTTTCCTTGGCTATCGAAAATCGTGAGTTTGTTTTTTTGATTACACGTTGGGTTTGCATTGTAGCCAACAAAGAGGTTGTCTGATAATTTGCTAAAGCCCATGATGTAGTTTTCGTCTGTAGGAATTTCAAATTCTCCTGTTTTTTCTCCTGAAGAGTTGAGTTGCCATATTAACGAAGGCTTTTTAGCAACATAAAAGACTTCATCTTCTTCATTAAATTCGAGGGACTTCTTGGTGCTCAAATATTCATTAGGGCCTTCGCCATAGCCTCTTATCTCCTCTATAAATTTTCCTGATTTCTTATCGAAGGTGTAGATCTGTCGGAACGCGATAGATATGATTTTGTCATCTGCCAAGTAGAAGCTAGGATAGTTTCCAACCAGCGACTTTTCAACAGTTTCTAAAGGGATATACTCAATGGACTCAGCAAAAGTACTTAGTGAAACTTCAGTGCGGTTATCATAGGCTTCAACTAAATCAATGGTTGGCAAACTAGAGCCATTAGCTTTTTTTTCGGTGCCAGAGCTGCAAGAAGAGGAGATAAGAAATAGTGTGAAAAAGCCAGATATGGCTGTTTGCATGCTAAGTTTGAGTCTTTTCATTGGTTTTGGTTGGTGCGGATAATGAATTGCATTCAATATCAAACAATTAAGTTATTGCCTTTGTACAAATATTGCACCAATCAAGAGAATTGAATTGCATCACTTTTTTCTATTTTTGCGGTTCGTTTAAGAGGTATATGGAGAGAATTCGGAATTTCTGCATTATTGCGCACATCGACCACGGTAAAAGTACCTTGGCCGATAGACTATTGCAGCACACAGGTACTGTAGCTGATCGCGATATGCAAGAGCAGTTGTTGGATGATATGGATTTGGAGCGTGAGCGTGGTATTACCATCAAATCGCACGCCATCCAAATGAATTATAATTATAAAGGAGAAGAGTACGTGCTCAACCTGATAGACACTCCAGGTCACGTAGACTTTTCTTATGAGGTTTCACGTTCCATTGCGGCCTGTGAAGGCGCATTGCTCATTGTAGATGCATCGCAAGGGGTAGAGGCTCAAACCATTTCCAACCTCTATTTAGCTTTGGAGCACGATTTGGAGATTATTCCGGTGCTCAACAAAATAGACCTTCCGGGTGCCATGCCAGAAGAAATGACCGACCAAGTAGTTGAATTACTTGGTTGCGATAGAGAAGATGTAATTCTAGCGAGCGGTAAAGCTGGTATTGGAATCGATGAAATCCTCGAAGCCATCATTGAAAAAATTCCTGCGCCACAAGGAGATCCTGAAGAGCCACTTCAGGCCATGATTTTCGATTCGGTTTTCAATTCATTCAGAGGTATTGAAGTAATCTTCCGTGTTTTCAACGGAAGCATTAAAAAAGGAGATAAGGTGAAATTCGTAAATACGGGTAAAACCTATGATGCTGATGAAATTGGTATTCTCAAGCTCAAGCAGTCTCCTCAACAAGAAATTAAAGCAGGTAATGTAGGTTACCTCATCTCGGGTATCAAGGTGGCCAAAGAGGTAAAAGTGGGTGATACCATTACGCATGTAGATAAGCCAACCCAGAGAATGGTAAAAGGCTTTGAAGATGTAAAGCCTATGGTGTTTGCAGGTATCTACCCAGTAGATACACAAGACTTTGAAGAGCTCAGAGCTTCAATGGAGAAGCTTCAGTTGAATGATGCATCCCTGGTTTGGGAGCCAGAAACCTCTGCTGCACTTGGTTTTGGTTTCCGTTGCGGATTCTTAGGAATGCTTCACTTAGAAATTGTTCAAGAACGTCTCGAAAGAGAGTTCGACATGACTGTTATTACCACAGTTCCCTCGGTTCAGTTTCATGCCATTATGAACGATGGTGAAGTAAGGAAAATCAATGCACCTTCTGAAATGCCAGATTCTAATAAGATGGCACATATGGAAGAACCAATTATTCGTGCTCAGATTATCTCTAAGGCAGAGTATGTAGGCGGAATCATGGGGCTGTGTATGGACAAGAGGGGAATTCTGAAAAATCAGGTTTATCTGACCTCCGACAGGGTTGAGTTATCATTCGAGATTCCGTTGGCAGAGATTGTATTCGACTTCTTCGATAAGCTAAAAACCATTTCTAGAGGTTATGCCTCATTAGATTATGAACTGATTGGTTTCAGACAATCGAACTTAGTAAAGCTCGATATTCAGTTGAATGGTGACAAGGTAGATGCACTTTCTGCTATTGTTCACCGAGATAAGGCTTACGAGTGGGGTAAGAGGCTGTGTGAAAAATTGAAAGAACTGATTCCAAGACAAATGTTTGAGATTGCAGTTCAAGCATCTATCGGAACAAAAATCATTGCTAGAGAAACCGTGAAAGCAATGCGTAAGAACGTATTGGCTAAGTGTTACGGTGGTGATATTTCCAGAAAGCGTAAGCTTTTGGAGAAACAGAAAAAAGGTAAGAAAAGAATGCGCCAAGTAGGTAATGTGGAGATTCCACAAGAGGCTTTCATGGCGGTACTTAAGTTAGATTAATGGTTACTGGTGCTCAGTGCACAGGAGATGGAGAATAAAGACTATACGGACTTAGATGTTTGGAAAGAAGCTAGGAAACTGGTCTCTGGAATCTATTCTTTGGTCAAGTCTTTTCCTGAAGATGAGAAGTATGCATTGACAAGCCAGTTAAAAAGAGCTGCAATATCAGTTCCCTCAAATATTGCGGAAGGAATTGGTAGGCAGCACAAAAACGAGAGGATTCAATTTTTATATATTTCAAGAGGATCACTATATGAAATAGAAACCCAATTGTTTTTGGCCTTGGATCAATCTTTTCTTTCAGAAGAAAGTTTGAAAGATATTTTAGACCAGATAACAAGTTGCAAGAAACTCATTCAGGGGTACATCAATTATCTTAAGAAGTAACCTGAGCACTGAGCACTAATAACAGAGTACTATGAAATTATTAGACGGAAAAGCCACAGCCCAATCTATTAAAGATGAATTGGCAGAGAAGGTAAATGAAATCAAGGCCAAAGGTGGTAAAGTACCACATCTTGCTGCTGTTTTAGTGGGCGAAGATGGCGCTAGCAAAACCTACGTAAATGCTAAGGTTAAGGCTTGTGAGGCCATTGGTTTTGGTTCTACTCTTATTCACTTGCCAGAAGAAACTTCAGAAGAAGAAGTGATGGCTACTGTAGATCGGTTGAATAACGATGCTGATATTGACGGTTTTATCGTACAAGTGCCTCTTCCGAAGCAGATAGACGAGCAAAAAGTTGTGGAGGCCATCCTTCCTGAAAAAGATGTTGATGGTTTTCATCCAGCGAACCTAGGTAAGATGCTACTCGATTTGCCTACGCTCCTTCCAGCAACTCCAAAGGGTATGATGCTCTTGTTAGAAAGAAATGGCATTGATACTTCTGGTAAGCACTGCGTGGTAATAGGCAGAAGCCATACTGTCGGTACGCCCATCAGTGTGTTGATGAGTAGAAATTCGAATCCAGGAAATGCAACAGTAACGCTTTGCCATAGCAGAACTCAGAATTTGGCCGAGATTACCCGTCAAGCAGATATTCTAATTGTGGCTATTGGAAGAGAAGGCTTTGTTACGGAAGAAATGGTGAAGGAAGGTGCCATCGTAATCGATGTCGGAATTCACAGAGTTCCTTCAGATAAAACTAAATCTGGCTTTAAGTTGAAGGGCGATGTAAGGTTCGATGAAGTAGCACCTAAGTGTAGCTACATCACGCCAGTTCCGGGCGGAGTAGGGCCAATGACCATCGCTTCACTGCTTTGGAATACCTACTTAGCCAATCAGAAATTAGTTTAATTAATACTCTTCGGTCGTCATTTCCGCGTAGGCGGGAATTTCCTCAATGAGAGATTCCCTCCCGAAAGCTTTCGGGACAGGTCGGAGATGACGTTCTAAAAGAGATTCGATAATGAAGCAGTTTCAACTACCTGCTATAAAAAATTGATTATGACAGAAAACAAGCAAGTGGCCGAACTCAACGGCAAGCTTCCTATTATGGAAGCGTTTTATACCATTCAGGGTGAAGGGCATTTCACCGGAAATTCAGCATACTTTGTTAGACTAGGCGGTTGCGATGTTGGCTGCGTTTGGTGCGATGTAAAAGATAGCTGGGACGCTGAAAAGTGGCCGGCTCAGTCAATCGGTGAGATTGTTGCAGGCGCCAAGCAATACAAAAGCAAATTAGTGGTTGTTACTGGAGGAGAACCTCTTATGTACAATCTAGATAGTCTAACCGAGTCGCTGAGGAGCGAAGGCTTCCATGCCAATATTGAAACGTCTGGAGCTCATCCGCTCAGCGGAACATGGGATTGGTTGTGTTTCTCGCCCAAGAAATTCATGAAACCCAGGCAGGAGTTTTATGAGACTGCAGATGAGCTAAAGGTGGTTATCTATAATAAGAGTGATTTTAAGTGGGCAGAAGAACATGCAGCTAAAATCAGGCCCGAGTGTTTGCTCTATCTTCAACCAGAATGGGATAAGTCTGAAAAGATGTTGCCAGAAATAATTGAGTACGTAAAAGACAACCCTCGCTGGAAAATTTCGCTACAAACACATAAGTTTATGCAGATCCCGTAAGTATTGAGAGTACTATATTTGATATCATTTCTACTTCTAACACTGACCACGCTGGCGCAGGAAGAACTTCATACTAGAAGGTCAAAACTGGCAGAGGCTTACACTGAAGCTAAAGGCCTAGTGGATGTTGGTAATCTGTTTAAGTCTGAAGAGATTCTCAAAGACATCCTGAAAAAGGATGAGAGCTTCGATGAGGCTATCTTATTACTGCATGAAATTCATATCAAGAGAGATCAGCCTGAAAGAGCGAACGCCATTATCTCAAACTATTCAAAGGAAGTAGAGCCGAGGTTCCTTAATCGCCTTTTGGTGATTCAAGCTAATTATCATTATCAGCTAGGAGAGTATGAGCAGGCTAGAAAATTGCTGAGTAATGTCAATTCGCCAGTTTATCAAATAGGGAGTGAAAGAGTCACCTTTTTAAAAGAGTCAATAGAGTTTTCAATTAAGCAGTTGGAAAGACCTCTGGATGTAGACTTTGAAAAGCTGCCTAATCCTTTAAACCAGTTCGAACAGCAGTACTTTCCTTCAGCTACAGTAGATGGTAGAATTGTTTTTACCATTCGTGATAGATTAGGTAGGGGCGATGAAGATTTATATACCTCTTATTATCATAATGAGTCAGTATGGTCTGAGCCGGTAAGTCTTTCTGATCAAATTAATTCAGAAAGAAATGAAGGCGCTGCTTCAATTTCTGCCGATGGTAGAACATTAGTCTTCACAAGCTGCAATAGACCCGATAATATTGGGAGCTGCGATCTGTATGTTTCCTATTTCAGAAATGATACCTGGACTAAGCCCTTGTTGTTTGGCCCAGAGGTAAATAGCACAGAATGGGATTCACAACCTTCCCTCACAGCTAATGGGAAAACGCTTTATTTCGTAAGCATGCGAGAGGGTGGTTTGGGTAAACAAGACATTTGGGTGAGCGAAAAGGTTGGGGATAACTGGTCGCCAGCGGTTAATCTTGGTCCAGAGATCAATACAGTAGAAGATGATTGCTCCCCGTTCATTTACCTAGATGGTAAAACGCTGATTTTTTCTACCCGAGGAAGGGTCGGAATGGGGGGGTATGACTTATTCAAATCAATTCGTCAAGAAAGAGGATGGACAAGACCAGAGAATTTAGGTTCGCCTATTAATAATGCCTTCGATCAGATAGGCTACTGTATATCGGCAGACCAATGGGCTTACTTCAGCTCAAGTAATGCCACAGGGAGAATTTTTCTACAGAGATTTAAAGTGCCAGACCAAATTGTTCCGAACGTTAAGTTGAAGTTTGAAGAGCCTTTAGCGTATGGAAGGGTAGTAGACGCAGTGTCACTTGAACCGTTATCTGCAGACGTGTTCTTTATTTATGATAGTGATACCATTTCGAGGTTATCTAATGAAAATGGCCAGTTTTTACTTACTGAGGAGCTGAATTACTCTCAGCTATTGGCTATGAAAAGGGGATATAGAAATTCAGTACTTAGTAAACAGAAGTTTTTGAGCGACTCTACAATCAGGCTTCAACCATTCCAAGAAGGTGAAAGTCTCTTACAAGAACCTATTCTATTTGATTTTGATAGCTATAAACTCAGAGAAGAAGTATACCGAGAGTTAGACAGACTCGCAGCACTTGTAAGCGAGCACCCAGAATTACAAATTGAAATACAAGGCTATACCGATTCTGTTGGGAGTAGTGAATACAATCAAACACTCTCTGAAAAACGTGCCAAGTCGGTCTATGATTATCTAGTAAGAAAGATAGGTCGAACAGAAAATTTGTCTTACCAAGGCTATGGGGAGATTTTACAAAACGATCTTGATTTACCCTTAAATGACAGGAAGGTGACAATTATTACACGAACGGTTGTTAGGTAAAACCCTCTGAGAGTCAGTATTTAAGGCATTTGCTTCACGTTGATTTTCATAAAAAGCAATTCTCATAACAGTATTTTTGTTGGTTTAGAGCGTTCTAAGGCTATTTTTGCCGTTTCATATTAAGAGCAAATTTATCTAAACAATCTTGTTCACTTTTGAGTAAGGTGCTGGTTGAGATGAATTGTTCCACTAAACAAGGATTAATTCTTAATCACTATTTATAAACTATTGTATAACTAAACTAACAAGAAAATGAAGAGAATTTCATTGGCTTTAATGTCTCTGATGCTGTTCTTATTGTCTGGGGTGGCTTATGGCCAATCTAGGACAGTAACGGGTACGGTGATCGGAGAAGATGATGGCCTCGCTTTACCTCAGGTGAGTATCTTTATCAAAGGTACTACCCAAGGTACGTCTACGGACTTTGATGGGAAGTACAGTATAGAAGTTCCTAGCGGGGAGTCTGTACTTGTTTACCGCTTCTTAGGTTACGTAATCAAAGAAGTAACAGTTGGTAACCAAACGGTTATCAACGTAAGCTTAACACCAGATGCTACAACACTTGGGGAGGTCGTTGTAACCGGTTACGGTGTTGAAAGAAAAAGAGAGATTACAGGCTCCATTGCTTCACTAGGTGGTGAAAAGATCAAGAACATGCCTATGCAGAGTTTCGATAGAGCTCTTCAAGGTCGTGCTGCTGGGGTTTTGGTTCAGAGTAGCAACGGTGTTCCTGGTGGAGCTCTTAGAGTAAGAGTAAGAGGTCAAGGATCTATCAACGCGGGTAACGAACCATTATATATCGTTGATGGAGTTCAAATGAACACAGCGAATGCTTCATCAAACCTTTCTACTAACCCATTAGCTTCAATTAACCCAAATGACATTGAGTCAATGGAGATTTTGAAAGATGCAGCTGCCTCCATCTACGGTTCTCAGGCGGCAAATGGTGTTGTTCTTATTACAACTAAGAAAGGTAAGTCTGGTGCAACTAAAATCAACTTTAATACTTATACAGGTTGGGTAACGCCAGTAAGACAAGTTGATATGATGAATACTCAGGAGTTCATTAATTTCAGACTAGACCAAAGAAGAAATTACTACACTAGATTCAGTGCAGATCCTGATCTGTTAGAGGGTTTATCTAGAAGAAATGCATTGTCTGGTATTACGGCTGACCAATTCCCTGCATTAAATTTGAGTAATACTCAATTGGGTCAGTTGCCACAGTCTGAGTTTGATGACTTTGTGAATGGTCTCCCAACTTATGACTGGCAAAGCGAAATTTTCTCTGAAACTGGAAGAATTTCTAACTATGAGTTAAGCTTATCTGGAGGTAATGAGAAGACAAGATTCTATATCTCTGGTTCTTATAACAGCCAAGAGGGACAAATTAGAAAGTTCGACTTTGAAAGAGGAACTCTAAGGTTGAACTTGGATACAGATGTTTCTGATAAGTTGACTATTGAAACGAAATTGAACGTGAGTGCTATTGGACAGTCAGGGACAATTTTGAGTGGTTCATTCTTTGAAAATCCAACGTTCTCAGGACTATTAGTTCTTCCGTTTAACCCAATATTTGATGAGACAGAAGCTACAGGTTACAATGAGCCTTTGGCAGGTATTCTTGCAGAAAATCCTGTTAAATCGTTACAGTTAAACGAAAGAACAACTAACACTAAGCAGGTATCTGCTAATATGGCATTCAACTACAGAATTGCAGATAACTTAAGATTCAGATCTTATTATGGTGTTGATTATAGAGGCTTAACTGAGAATAGATATACCGATCCAAGATCATTCGGTGGTCGTAACACAGATGGTTCAGCTTATGCTCAATTCAACGAAAACGTGAACTTCATCTCAACACAACAGTTGAATTATGACTTAGATATCAACCCAGATAATAAGTTGAATATTTTATTGGCTGCTGAATATAGAGAGGAAATTAATGAAGGTTTCTCTGCGAATGCACAGACTTTCCCTACTCCTCAATTCAGAACTATTCAATCTGCTGCTGAACCAACTGGTGCTGGTGGGTTTTACACCACTTGGAGAAATGCTGGTGTGTTCACTAATGTTAAGTATAGCTTAAAGGATAAGTACTTCTTTAACGGTACGTTAAGATACGATGGTTCTTCTCGATTTGGTGTTGATCAAAGATGGGGTCTATTCCCTTCAATCGGAGCTTCGTGGTTGATCAGTGAAGAAGACTTCTTGTCGACTAGCGGTGCTTTATCAGAACTGAAACTGAGAGCAAGCTACGGTACTGCTGGTAACAACCGTATTGGTAACTTCGATTCTAGAGGATTGGTGTCTTCTGCAGGTGCTGGTAACTACCTAAACCTTCCAGGTTTGACTATTTCTGGTTTGGCAAACAACAGATTGTCTTGGGAAACTCAAACTACTTTGAACATTGGTACGGATTATTCATTCTTCGATGGAAGAATCAATGGTAGTATTGATGCCTATAGAAGACTTTCAACTGACTTATTGTTAAATAGAAATCTTCCTTCTACTTCGGGATATGGTTCGATTACTGAAAACGTAGGAGAGTTAGAGAATAGAGGTATAGAGTTCAGCGTTAACACTGTAAACTATGACAAAGGTGGCTTGACTTGGAGTACTAGCTTTAACATAGCTTTCCAAGATCAGGAATTGTTGGCCTTATTCCCAGGTGAAACCAATAATGGTTCAGCCACACAAGTTGGTTTGCCACTAAACGTATGGTATAACTGGGATTGGGCTGGTGTAAACCCTGCTAACGGTAGACCATTCTACTATGATAGAGATGGAAACTTAACTTACAATCCTCAAAACGGATCTAGCATTGGTGATGAGAATGATGATAGAAAAGTTTTAGGTAATACTAACAGTAGCTTCTTTGGAGGTCTGACAAATACTGTTTCTTATAAAGGATTTACTTTGGACTTCTTGTTCCAGTATGATTATGGAAAAGATGGTACTGATGGTACTGGTGGTTTCTCTTATGATCCATATGAGGCAAGACTGAATCTATACACTAGAACTAGTGATTTAGTATGGAGACAGCCAGGTGATGTTACTAGTTTCCCTAGACCAAACATTACGGCTGAACCAGGTGCAGTTGGAGTAGGTACTGCAAGAGCTTTGCAAGATTTATCTTACATCAGACTAAAACAAGTTACTCTATCTTACAACTTCCCTCAGTCTATGTTGTCAAACATGTTCTTGGATAATGCAAGAGTATATGTTCAAGGAATTAACCTATTGACCTTCACAAATTACACAGGTCTAGATCCAGAATTTACTGGTGGTAGCTCTACTGGAGTATTCCCTCCAAGTAAGAATGTAACTGTAGGAGTTGAATTTGGATTTTAATAATCGAATGATATGAAAAAATATTTTATAACTACACTTTGCTTAATAGCTATTCTAGCCACTTCGTGTTCAGATTTGCTAGAAACAGAGCCAAGACAATCTGTCTCTATTGACGGTGCGTTAGAATCACCAGATGTGCTTAATGCACTCTTGATTGATGTTTACAATAGTTTTCAAGGGGGCGGAACCCTTGGTAGTGAGTGGATTGTTGTGCCAGAAGTAATGGCCGATAACTTTACTTTCAATAATAATAGAGGTACCTATAATGGTCAGTACAACAATGTGTTAAGATCACACCTTACTGCGTGGGAAGTATATGGTTATTTGCTTCAACTAAACGTGGTTATTGAAGGTGGGGCTGTTTTAGATGATAACACTTTGGGTGAGGCATATGCGTTGAGAGCATTAGGTTATTTGTACCTAATGAATACTTATGCTTACATGCCTACTGCAATTGTTGGCTCACAAAACAAGGGTGGTGTACCTTTGATTACTGAGGCTGTTTTAGATCTTGCTGACGTAACTCTGCCTGCAAGAGCTAGTATTGATGAGGTTTATGACTTCATGTTGGCAGATGTAGCTCAAGCGATTAGTCTAATGGATAACTCTAGATCTAACGCTAGGTTTACTCAAGCGGGTGCTCAAGCCTTAGGTTCAAGAATTGCGCTTTATGCTGGAGAGTATGCTTTAAGTGTACAATATGCTCAGGCTGCTATCGATGCAGGTACAGCGTCTCTTTCAACCAGAGATAACTACGTGAGTGATTGGGCTCAGTTTCAGCATCCAGAGGCTATTTGGTATCTAGAGTATCAGTCGAACGAGAATCAAGGACCAAATACTTCTGTAATGTCAATTTATATTACTGACGGAACTGTGATCACTCCAGATTATAGAGGAAATGGTGATTTCACTCCAGCTCAAGAAGTGTTAGACCTATTAGGTCCAACCGATGTTCGTAATGGTTTAATTGAAGAGGTTCAAACCTCTAATCTACCTAACCCTGTAGGAACTCCAGAGCTTAAAAAGTATATAGATAATGGCGGACAGGGTAACCTTACGAATATTCCGATCTTCAGAATTTCAGAGATGTATTTGAATATTGCTGAGGCCGAAGCTAGATTAGGTAATACTCTACAGGCTCAGGCTGCACTTCAGACATTGAAGAGAAGATCAGTTTCCCCGACTTATATTGTCACTAATACTGGTCAAGACCTTATCGATGAAATTTTGGTAGAGAGAAGACTAGAACTATTAGGAGAAGGTCATAGATTCTTTGATCTAAAGAGATTAGGAATGGATATTGATAAGAGCGCAGTTGATTTGACTGGTGAAGTTATCAGTTTCGATGATGCTAGAATTTTGGCTCCTCTTCCGAGTGGTGACTTGGAATTGAATCCTAATCTTGAGAACAATTTTGGTTACTAAAATTTAGAAAAGATGAAAATGATGAATTTCAGAATATTTCTATTCGCAGCATTAATATGTACCGCATTAACTTCTTGCTTTGAAGATGATGATGAAGTGTATAAATATGACGGTCCTGCAGTTGTAGAGTTTGATCAAGCAACATTAACTACAGGAAGTTATACCAGAAGTGTAGAATCAGGAGATGGTACAATCTCTGAGCAGGTGAATTTGGTTTCTCCACATTTGAGTTCGGATCAAGTGATTAACTTCTCTGTTGATGCAGCTAATAGTACTGCCGTTGAAGGAACTCACTACTCTACTACTGGCCAGTTTACAATTCCTGCAAATACTAGTTTTGGAGATGCAACTGTTGAAATTTTGAACGGTGCTATCCCTGCTGGCGAGACAAGGACATTGGTATTAGTTTTAGAGGGTAACGATGTTGTCGGTGTGTCCGAGAACTATAAATCTATTACTATTAGTATTAGCCCTAATTAATATTGGAAAGGGAGTGCCTTGGCACTCCCTTTTTATTTGTCTAATTTAGAATGTAACGAATCAAATGAAAAAAGTAATAATAATGTTATTGGTAGTCTGTTCGTTCCACACGTTGGACGCTCAGCAAGATTCTTGGGACGAGAATTTTAACAACAGTTCATTTATTCGGAATACAACAATAGAGAGCAAAGATTTTATAGGCTCTCCGTTCTTATTAGACAATTGTGTCAAAGGTGAAATAAGGTTTGCAGATGGCACGGTGAAATCCAATGTTTGCATAAATCTAGACTTGTATCAAAAAGAGGTTGTACTAAAGCTTTCGGAGTCTGAAGAGAATTATGGGCTTTCACTTCGTTTAGATGACGTTAAAGAGATACAGCTAGAATCTAAACCATTAAAGGGGACTACATCAAACCGAAGATTTATAACCGTATCAGAAGCACAATTTGCTGAATCTCCCTCTGAAAAACTCTTTGTTTATGAGGTGTTTGGCCCAACAGATAGGCTAATTGCTTTTTCTAGCTGTGAGCTTCTAGAACCAGAAGTAGGGGGCTACTCAACTCGAGATAGAGCAGAATTTAAAAAGGGTACAGACTACTATCTGATGAATGAAGACTCTAAATATGAATTCTTTAATTTCAGTAAAAGACGATTGAAAAAGTTATTGGGCGAATCTAAATATACTCGAGTGGTTGATTTATTAGAGAGTCAGAATAAGTCATTGAAAACACCTCAAGATTTGGCTTGGGCCATCTCTAACATTGAGAACTAAACTTTATCTCCTATTCCATGGACACTCCAAGATTCAAGCTAATTTCAACGGAAGATCCATTGGAAAATGTATTGAATATATACAATTTTTACCCGACATATTAATTTATCAAAATGCATCATTGTTGCGTTAATCCTTCTGGTATTGGTTGTTAGCTGGTTTTTTTTTGGTGTGATCGGTTTTTTTTGTTCAGAAGGCCTGCCAAATAATATTCTGATTTTAACTCTTCCCAATTTCTGTCCAAGTTTTCCATTCCTCCCAATTATATTCAAGCTATCTCAAGCGTGCTTTTGTTGAGTTACCAAGGGGTTGAAGGCCTAAAAATAGAGCCTGTTGTTAACAATATTTAACTTTTATCTATTAATGTATACGGTGAAGTATCATCCTCCCCTTCTTCCTGTAGTTGTTTTGGCCATGTAATCTCCAGAATTAGTTTACCCTTATTCTGCCGAATAAAATTTTAATTTGTATTCCCTTCTGGCCATTCGGACAGAAAAGCGTCCGCTCATCCGTCAATTGATTAGGGTCAATTTGTAATACCAATATTATTTTTTGACCAACTTTTATTTTATGTTTGGTGTGCTAAACAAACTTTTTTATCAACTATTAAACTAAAAACGAAAGCAATGAAGAGAGTTTTACTGACTATTCTTTCGTGCGCGCTTTTCCTCGTATCGAGTATGGCGTTCGCGCAAGATCGAACAGTTTCAGGTAAGGTGACCGGAACAGATGATGGTCTTCCTTTGCCACAAGTAAACATTCTGATTAAAGGTACTACTAATGGTACTTTTACTGACATGGATGGTAATTACAGTCTAACAGTACCTTCAGGTTCTACGTTAATCTTTAGATATTTGGGTTATGTAACCCAAGAAATCTTGGTTAACAGTCAAACTGTTGTAAACGTGCAGCTTGCCCCAGACGCTACTTCACTTGGTGAGGTGGTTGTAACTGGTGTTGCCGTTGGAACGGATAAGAAAAACTTAGGTTTCGGACTGTCTCAAGTGAAGAATGAGCAGATTTCAGCTGTACCAGCACTAGATGCTTCTAATACTCTTAGAGGTAAAGTTGCTGGTATTACTATTGTACAAAGTCAAGGTGACGGTGGTGCTTCAGTATCATTAAGAGGTGCAAAATCTGTTTTTGGAAACATTTCTCCACTAATTATTGTGGATGGTATCTTAACTCAGCAAAACCTTAGTGATATCAATACTGATGATATTGAGTCTATTGAGGTTATCAAAGGAGCGGCAGCATCTTCATTATATGGATCTTTGGCCGCAGGTGGTGTAATTCAAATCCGTACTAAAAGAGGTGCTCAAGGTAAAGAAGGTATTAGAATTCAATACAGAGGTGAGTATGGTATCTCAGAAGTTGAAAACGTACACCCGACAGCATCAACACACCCATTCAAAATTTTACCAAACGGTGATTTTGATCTAACTTCTGGTTCTAGAGAGTTAACTGATGACGGTACTTGGAATCCTTATCCATCTTATAATGATAACTTTGGAAACTTAATTTCTAAGCAACCTTATTACATGAACTTAGTTTCAGTTCAGAACTCTCTGGAGAATTATTCATTCTACATGTCGGCTCAACACCAGACAAAAGGAATGATCTCTGAAGTGTTGGACCCTGAGGAAAGATTGAACGTTCGTATGAACTTTGACATCTTCCCATCAGAAAAGTTTACAGCTAAGATCAGTACTTCTTACCAACAAAACACTTTGACTCCTGTGTCTAGAGGTGGTCAAGGAACATTCTTCTCAGATGCACTTCTTGTAGAACCTTTTATTGATTTTACCGAGAGAGACGAAGATGGTGATTATGCCGTTTTCCCTACAGGATTCGATGTGGTGAACTCGAATGTTGCAAATCCACTTTATCAGTATGAAAACTGGGAGTATGACGATACGAATGAAAGGTTTGTAGTAGGTTTGGATTTAAGATATCAATTGACTGACAATATTTCATTTAATGTAACTCAGTCTATCGATAAGTTTAATAGCTACAGCAAGAGATATTATCCTAAAGGATATAAAACAGCTACTCCTAATGCAACTTTGAATAACGGTAACTATTCTATTTCAAATAATAGAGAGTCATATTCTGTTACTTCTGCTCAAATGAACTTTAATAAGAAGTTTGGCGATTTCAATGTGAGTGCTACAACTAAGTTCTTACATGAGTATAATTTCGAAGATGGATTCAACGCTAATGGTAGAGAGCTTGTTACAAATGGTGTTTACGATCTAGGTGCATTGAGTCAAGATAACAGAAACATTGGTTCTTATCAGAGAGAGACAGTTTCTAAGAATGCTTTCTTAAGTACTGATGTAATCTGGAAAGACAAATTAATCTTCAACGGTCTAGTAAGACGCGATGGATCATCAAGATTTGGTGAGGAAGAAAGATGGCAGACGTTTGGTAGAGTGTCTTTAGCCTACAGAATTACTCAAGATTATGATCTTCCAATCTTTGATGAGTTGAAGGTGAGAGCTTCTTACGGTTCAGCTGGTAGAAGACCTACTTGGAGAGCTCAATATGAGACATTCTCTGTTAGTTCTTCAGGTATCTCAGGATCAGTACTTGGAAACGCCAACCTTATTCCTGCAGTTAACAAGGAATTGGAAATTGGTATAGATGGTGAGTTCCTTAACAGATTCGATTTCCAAATTAACTATGCTAGCTCAGTAGTAGAGAATGATTTCATTCAAAGAAGATTGTCTGCTGTAACTGGTTACAATACTCAGTTTCAAAACTTAGGTGCTGTTGAATCAACAGCTTTTGAGTTCCAAATGGGAGCAGAGGTTATGAATAAGTCAAACTTCAGATGGGATGCTAATATGACTTTCGATATCATCAGAAGTGAGATTACTGACTTAGCTGGTATTCCTCCATTCACTAATGGCTATTATAGAGTTGAGACTGGTGAGCCAGTAGGTACATTCTATGGTAACAAATTAATTACAAGCCTTGACCAATTGGAGACAGATGGTAGTGGTAACGTAATTAATGCATGGAATGCTGATGGTATTCCTTTGAGTGAGTTTAGTGTAAATAACCTTGGGTATGTTGTATTGACTGATGACATTGGTACTCCTCAAGAAACCGCATTCTATTTCAACGATCCAGATAATAGAGGAGCTAAACTTCAGACTATTATTGGTGATAGAAACCCTGACTTTAAAGTAGGATTGTCTAATACTTTAACATTCTTCAACAACCTTCAGTTATATTTCTTAATTGACTGGAAACAAGGTGGAGACAAGTATAATGCTACAAACCAGTATCTATATTTTAATACTAGAGCTGCAGACCAAGAAGAGTATGCAAGACTTGGGCATCACACTAACTTCTCTATCAGTGCTAACTCTTTGTATAATGGTAACTTACCTGCTAGTCACTTTATCGAGGACGGAACATTTGTGAAGATCAGAGAGTTAAGTATGTCATATACTTTCAAGAACCCTGTTTCTTTTGTAGAAGATGTTCGTTTGTCTTTAATTGGTCGTAACCTTCTAACCTTCTCAAACTACGGTGGATTTGATCCAGAAGGTTATGATGAGAACTTCGACTTCCCACTATACAGAAACTACACTGTTTCTTTACAGATTAGGTTTTAATCCTAAATAATGAACTTTAAACTATATCGAAATATGAAAAATTTTAAACTTTTATTAGCCTCAATGCTAATAATGATCTTGGCCTTCACTTCATGTGAAGACCTAGAGGTGGAGAATTTAAATGAGCCAGATAGAGCGAGAGCCCTTAGTGATCCTGGAGATTTGATCTCTTTGATGAAGTCAGGTACCTTGGACTCTTATTGGGGTATTACAACCTCTTGGGGAACACATTTTCACTTGATGGCAGATCAGATTACTACTACTAATAAGTCCCGTCAGTTTTGGGATTTTGCAGAAGAGCCTAGATTAAGACTTCAGAATGATCCTAATTATGGGGGGCTAGGTGCTCTAACTTCTCCATGGAGTAATCTAAACTCTGCTGTTGTATCTTCAAATGCTGTATTGTCTTACATTAATGATGGCAACACTTTTGTTGATGAAAATGATAATGATATTACTAAGCAAATGGAAGCTGGAGCGTTATTCGCAAAAGGTTTTGCTCAAGGGTATCTTGGAGTCATTTTTGATAAGGCATACATTGTAGATTTTGATTCTGATTTAGGTAATTTAGAACTACAGCCTTACACTGCTCTCATAGATGAGGGTATAGCAAACATGCAGGCTGGTTTGGCAGCGGCTAATGCAGCTCCAAATTTCAAGTATGATTTGATGGTGAATGTTGATATGGACATTACCGAGTTTACTAAGTATGCTAACTCAATGTTGGCTAGAATTGCGTCTCAAGAAGCAAGAACTTCTGCTGAGGCTGCAACTCTTGATTGGAATCAGATTTTAACTTGGGCTAACAATGGTTTTACTGAAGATTTCTACATCGAAACATCTCCAGGAAACTGGTTTAATTCAACCATCGATTGGGCTGGTTATGTGTTGAATTCTGGTGCAGGTTATTTACCAACAGACCTTAAGGTTGCACACCTAGCTGATCCTGTGAATATCCCTCAAGTTTATCCTGCTACTGGTGTATTAGACCAAGCGGATTCTCCTGATGCTAGATTTGAGCAGTACTTTACTTATACCACTGACTTTGGGTATTTACGACCTGAGCGTAATAGAGGTATCTTTAGTAACTGGTACAATTCAAGGTTCATGACTAATAATACAATGTCAGAAGCTGGTGACCAAAACCCTCAATTCTTACTAGCAGAGATTCAAATGCTAAAAGCTGAAGCCAATATGAGATTAGGTAATAACGTTGCTGCGGCAGCTGCTATTAATAATTCTCCTAGAACATCAGTTGGTGGATTAGATCCTGTTTTACCTACAGATGATTTGACTTACATTCTTCACTATGAGTATTCTATAGAATTGGATTTAGCCGCAGGTTCAACTACACAATGGGCTTTCATGAGAAGAAATGATCTTCTACAAGAAGGTACTCCGTTTATGTTCCCAATTCCAGCAACGGAATTAGAGGCTACAGGTCTTGAGCTATACTCTTTCGGAGGAATAGGTCAAGAAGGTGGAGCCGTTGGAAACGGTTGGAAGAATTAAGATGACAATTAGTGTTTTTTTGACACTCAATTTTTGGATATTAGAAAGAAAGATAACTGCGGTTATCTTTCTTTTTATATTCGCATTTGGTTCTACAGCTTGTGTTGAAAGGGAAAGAGATTTAAAGCTTGATACCTTTGAGTTTCTTGAAGGAAATGAAGTTGCCATCCAGTTTGATGAACTACATGTATATCCCATGAATTCCTTCTTTTTCTTAGACGAGAACCAGATTCAGCACTCAGCTGGTTATAACAATGATCCTATTATTTCAAATGGAGTGATACAAATATCTCCCACAGCATCTGTTATAGGGACAAACCAATCTGGCGGATTAATTATTAAGGATATTAATTTTCAAGAAATAGGGGTGAGCCTAAAAGAGGGACTAGAGGCTTTTAATGAGGCTTTAGGAGAAGAAAGATATATTTTTCGAAATGAAAACATGCTAACAACCACAGGTAGGCTTTTCATTTCTAGAACAGATAATGAGCCTATTAGAATCCGAATTCCAAGAGCCTACCCCATTATTGTAGATATTATTAGATAAATAGACCATGAAATACCTAATTATATTCGTTTTACTTTTTGCGTCATATTCTATTCGGGCACAAACCGATTTTGAAAAAATTGATCTACCCGGCCTTAAGTCGGTTCATGTTGACACGAACATTAAGGTAATCTTAATTGCATCTCCTGCTAACTATCTTTCTTTTGCAAAGGATGATAATGCTCGTTACATTCGATATTCATATAGAGGTGGGGAGCTTAGGGTTTCTAAAGATGAGCGAATTGACGATGCCAAAGAGATAACTGTTTATTTGTACTTTACTTCTTTTGAAGAATTACGTGTAGATGGAAGTAGCGTTGTCTCTAGTTTGTCTATTATAGAGCAAAAGGATTTTAGAATCATTACTTCTGGAAATGCTACCGTTGATGTGAGACTTGAATTAAAATCACTTACTGTTTCCACAAATGGTAACTCTAGAGTTACGGCTAGGGGTAACACGGTGAATGAAAAAGTAGAAGCAGATGGTACTTCAATGTTCAGAGGGGATGACTTGGTAGCTCAGACAGTCATACTGAACTTGAGAGGGACTGGCAGCGTCTACGTGTGGTCGGATAAAGAAATAAAAGGTAGAGCTACTGCAGGTACCGAGATTTATTATAGAGGCATACCAGCCAGGATAAGAATTAACAGTGTTGTTGCTTTACCGGGTGCTAGCTTACCGTATAAGTTGGTGCACTTGGATGGAGGTGATATGAGAAGAAATTAGTGATTATGATGAGCATAGTGAGATTTTACTTCGTTTTTATAGTGTTGGTAAGTGTTTTTTCTTGTCAATCAAAAAATGCTGAGTTTGATGTAATTAAAGGTCAAGAATTGGTTATCGAATTTGATCAGTTAGCAACTTATTCTACTAGTGATTTCTTCTATATTGATGATTATAAGATACTTCATGAACTAAGGTTTGATTCAAAGGAGGTCGTTACTGATGAACAGGTGCTGATTCAGCCAACTGACTATCTGTTTTTTGCTACCGATGATGGTGATAGAAAAACGCAAAAAACGTCTGCTTTTGAAATGTGTTACAACTTAGGAGTTTCTCTGCTACAGATTAAGGACGATAACGGGAATAGTATTTATCGCATAAAGAACCTGCCTGCATGGAAGGTCACAGGGAAGTTAACTTTAGTGCGGGAGGATGGCAAAGATATTGTGTTACGCATTCCAAAAGAGTACCCTTTGTTCGTAGAACGACAAAGTGATTAAGGACTGTTTTTAATCTTCGATTAGTCAATGTATTGGGCGTATTGATTATTCTAGTATCGGTATGGATTTATATTGATACCACAGCGGTTTTTGGGCAGGGTTATTGTTCATAATCAAAAAAGTAAAATGATTATGGCAATAAATATGTATAGAGTTTCTTTGATGATATCAGTCATTTTAGTTTCTGCTTTATCAATTAGAGCTCAGGAATTAAGCAACAAACTGGAGACACCTGGTTTAACTAGTATTAAAAGCTCGGGTTCAGCAGAGGTGGTTCTGATCCCTTCTAATATAGAGTATGTTAGTTTTGAGGATACAGCGGAGAAGCTTATCTATAACGTAGTTTATAAACATAAAACCTTACATATTAATTCACCGGGTGACAATGACGGCCAAAAACCTTTTAAGGTGTTTGTTTACTCAAACAATATTAAGGAGGTTGAATTGAGAGAAGGGTCTTACTTAACATCTCCAGTAGAGCTATCTTATTCACATCTTAAATTGATAGCAAAAGAGTCATCAAGGATCGATATGCGGATCAAATCTAGCTCAGTATCAATATGGCAGTTCGACAATAGTGTGGTTAGGTTGCAAGGAGAAACAGTTCGGCTAACACTGAACATGGAAAGTTCTAGTGTTTTCAGAGGGGATGTATTAAAGACCGATCACTTTATGCCAGACATAACAGGAACATCTAAGTCATACATTCATGTCGAGAGGGAAATTAATGGCACTGCAGCTAATGGTACAGGCATATTTTACACTGGAGACCCTAGAAGAATTAGGTTGAGTGGACAAATAGGAGGGTTTGCAGATGGTGTTACTACAGGCTTAGTCAAGCTAGATTTGAAGAACCCTAGTATAGAAGTAAGAAACTATTAATGTAAAGTCATTTCGTAAATGAAATGCTCCCTTCAGCTCTATTCGTTATTTTTGTTCAAAAATACGAGGTATGATAGTAGTTACAGGAGCGGCTGGTTTTATTGCTAGTGCTTTAGTCTCTAAGTTAAATTCGGAGGGCTTTAACAATATTGTTCTGGTTGACGATTTCTCTTTTGAGGAAAAGAACCTGAACTTGGAGGGGAAGAATTATGTGGATAGAGTTGAAAGAGAGTCTTTTTTCGACTGGCTTGATTCGAATGGTAATAGGGTAGAATTCATTTTTCATCTAGGTGCGAGAACTAATACAGCTGAATTTGATCATAGCCTTCTGACGAAGCTTAATATTGATTACTCCAAAATGGTTTGGAAGTACTGTATTAAGTATCAAATACCTTTGGTTTATGCCTCCTCTGCAGCCACTTATGGCGATGGTAACAATGGTTACAAAGACGATATAAATGCATTAGGCAATCTAGAGCCTTTAAACCCTTATGGTTGGTCTAAAAATGAATTTGATAAATGGGTTATAGATCAAAAGGAACAACCTTTCTTTTGGGCGGGGTTGAAGTTTTTTAATGTTTATGGTCCTAATGAGTATCATAAGGGAAGAATGGCTTCGGTTGTATATCATACCTTCAATCAGGTAAAGCATACTGGCGAAATGAAGCTATTTAAATCACATAATTCATCATATCAACATGGTGAACAGTTGAGGGATTTTGTATATGTAAAGGATGTGGTTGAAGTATGTTTTTTTCTTATGAATCATCGTAAGAATTCTTCAATTTATAATTTAGGTTCTGGAGAAGCGCGGACCTTTTTGGATTTGGCCAAAGCAACCTTCAATGGAATGGGAGTAGATGAGAATATTTCTTTTATTGATATTCCGGAAGATATTAGAGATAAATACCAGTATTATACACAAGCAGATATGTCTAAGTTAAAGTCTATTGGCTACAGCAAGGAGTTTACCTCTCTAGAAGATGGAGTTTCTGATTATGTGAAAAATTATTTAGTTCAGAATAAATATTATTGATATGCGATTAGCACTGACGTCTGTTTTATTTCTAGTAATGTCAATCCATGCTTTTGGACAAAAGCAGGAGATGAGAGCGGATCAAGCTGTAGTTTCTGACACTACGGTCTTCTTTTATGCCTGGTATAAGTTTGTAGATGGTCCTTACGTACTCACCGGAATTGATTCTATGAAGACGAAAAAGAGTAGTTATGAGAAGGACTTACTAAAGCTAAACGAGACCAATAAGATAAGAGTATTGAATGCTGGAAAAACTAAGACACGAAATAAGTATGTGGTTCCAAGTGTTGATGCAAAATCGGATCTTTTGGAAGTAGCCCCTAACCTTCAGCAAATAAGAAATAGGTTGGATGCCTTTCTCAGGCAGAACAAGGGTAATGTTGTTAATTTAGACGCATTTAAGTTCAAAAAGCCAACAGAAAGTCTTTCAAGAAGAGCAGTGGATTACAAATAGAGCTTTAAATAAGAGCTCCCATTCTTTTATGACTAAACGATTTTCAATTCGCATTGCTTCATGAGAAGTAACCCTTTATCTTTGCAGCCAATTTGAAAATCAATGGTTTACGTCAGTAGAAAGGAACATTTCAATGCAGCACACAAGCTTTACAACCCTAATTGGAGTGAAGAAAAGAATGTAGAGGTGTTTGGGCCTTGTGCCAATGCCAATTGGCATGGTCATAACTTTGAGCTGATAACTACAGTAAAAGGCCAGCCAGATGCTGAAACCGGTTTTGTGGTTGATCTAAAGCAACTTTCCAATCTTATTAGAGCAGAGGTTATAGATAAACTTGATCATAGAAACCTCAATGTAGATGTTGACTTTATGGAAGGGAAAATGGCAAGTTGCGAAAATTTAGTAATGGAAATCTGGAAGATTTTAGCCCCTCGCGTAGCAGAGATAACCCCTCAGGGGCAACTGCATTCTCTAAAGCTCTATGAAACCCCAAGAAACTTTGTTGAGTATTTCGGGGAATAATAGCTCCAATAAACTTAACCTCTTAACGAGATCTTAAGTCGGTTTAATCGATCATCGAACATCGAACATTCAATTACGCCACCTTAAGTTTCTTGAATTTCGACTTCTCGAACTTCTCTTGTGCGTATTTTCGGTTGATGGTTAGCTCATGAGTATTCTTGTCAGACGGTAGTTCAAACATGGCATCCGTCATAATGGCTTCACAGATAGATCTAAGTCCTCTGGCACCAAGCTTAAACTCAAGTGCTTTTTGTACTATGTAATCTAATGCATCGTCCTCAAACACAACTTTCTTCTCTTCCATATCGAAGAGTTTGGTGTATTGCTTAATCAAAGCATTTTTCGGAGCAGTAAGAATGTTCTTAAGAATTTCTGGATTAAGCGGATTAAGATGAGTTACTATAGGTAAGCGACCGATTAGTTCAGGTATCAGACCAAAGTTCTTTAAATCTTGAGCATTTACATATTGATGCAAATTGTCTTTATCTACCAACATTTGCTCGTCCTTAGCAACAGAGAAGCCAAGTGGTTGAGTGTTTAATCTGTTGGCTATATGTCTAGCAATTCCATCGAATGCCCCACCACAAATAAATAGTATGTTGTCAGTGTTTACCGATATCATCTTTTGGTCCGGATGTTTTCTTCCACCTTGTGGCGGTACATTCACTGCGGTTCCTTCCAAAAGCTTTAAAAGAGCTTGCTGAACACCTTCTCCACTCACATCTCTGGTAATGGATGGGTTGTCAGACTTTCTAGCAATCTTATCAATCTCATCAATGTAAATGATACCACGTTCGGCAGATTCTACATCGTAATTAGCCGACTGTAAAAGTCTAGTTAGAATACTCTCAACGTCTTCACCAACATATCCAGCCTCTGTAAGAACAGTGGCATCTGCTATACAGAAAGGAACCTGTAAAATTTTTGCTAAGGTTTTAGCAATGTAGGTTTTACCAGTACCGGTTTCTCCAACCATAATGATGTTGGACTTTTCAATCACAACATCATCATCGTTAGACTTTTGGATCAATCGCTTGTAGTGATTGTACACGGCAACGGAGATTACCTTCTTCGCCTCATCCTGACCCACCACATATTGGTCGAGATACTTCTTCATCTCAACTGGTTTAATCAGATTGAATTTTGGTGACTCCTCAGAAGACTTAGTTTTTAATTCTTCTGAAAGTATTTGGTTGGCTTGTGTAATACAATGATTACAGATATGAGCATGTATGCCCGAAATCATTAAGTCAACGTCTTTTTTGTTGCGTCCGCAAAACGAACAAGTAACCTCTGCCATGAGCTTTATTTTTTAGTGAGTACTTCGTCAATAAGACCGTACTCTTTGGCCTCAGCCGCACGCATCCAATAGTCTCTATCAGAGTCTCTTTCTATTTTGTCGTAAGGCTGGCCAGTGTGTTTAGCTAAAATATCGTATAAATCTTTTCTCAACTCTTGCATTTGCTTAAGAGTTATTTCCATATCTCTAGACTGACCCTGCATACCACCACTTGGTTGGTGAATCATAATTCTAGAGTGTGGTAGAGCTGCTCTTTTACCTTCCGCTCCTGCGCTCATAAGTACTGCGGCCATAGAAGCAGCCATTCCTGTACAAATAGTGGCAACATCTGGCTTTACAAACTGCATGGTGTCATACATTCCTAAGCCTGCATATACAGAGCCTCCAGGGCTATTTATATACATGGTGATATCTCTATTAGGGTCTGTTGACTCTAAGAACAGTAGCTGAGCTGTAATTATGTTGGCGATATTGTCGTCTACGCCCATTCCCAGAAATATAATTCTGTCCATAATTAGACGAGAGAATACATCGATTTCTGCAAAACGAGTAGGTCTCTCTTCAATTACCGAGCGAGTCATGTTTTCTACATGGTTGGTATAAGCATCGAATGTAGAACCACTAACTCCCTGATTATGAATGGCGTATTTTCTGAATTCCTCTTTATTGATCATTAGTTTAATTAACCTTTAACTGAACAAAATTAAAAAAAAAGCCCTTCCGAAAAAGGACTTTAATTTAACATCTTACTTTGTGCAAAGGTTCGGTTATTGATTAACTATTTCTTTGAACTTATCTAGGCTAACCTTTTTAGACTTAATCTCAATCTTATCTTTAACCAAGTCTAGCACTTTTTCTTGCTGAACTTGCTCGGCCATTTTCATGTAGTTTTGGCCATTTTCTCCCTGAAGGTAATGCTCAACAAATGAATCCATCTGGTCGGCCATTTGTCCAAGACCAGACCCCATGAACTGAGCCTCTATCATTTGTCTTGTAGCCTCTTTGATGTCTTCATGCTCTGGTTTGATCTCGTTTTCCTTAGAAATTTCATTAGAGATCAAGTTCCAGCGTAGCTGATCTGCATAGATATCGTATTCCTTCTCAATATCAGCATCTGTTACCTTACCCTCACCTGAAAGTTTCAACCAGTTTTTAAGAAAGTCGTCTGGTAAGCTAATAGGAGTGTTTTTAATTAGCTCGTCCTGAATAGTTTTATTCAACCAAGCATTAGTCTCTCTTGAGTAATTCTCTGAAATGGTATCAGAAATCTTTGCTCTGAATTCTTCTTCAGAAGAAACAGTATCAGGTCCAAAAGTCTTGTCAAATAGCTCTTGGTTCACTTCGGCTAACTCTCTTCTATTTACATTCTTAACTTCAAAGTTGAACTTAAGGTCAATGCCTTCTAGCTCATCTTCAGTTTTGCCAATTTGAGCTGCTTGTTGAGCTTTCTCCTTATATAATTTAGAAAGATCGACAGAAATCACATCACCTTTCTTTTTGCCTACGAATTTCTTGGTATTGGTTTTTGTGAAGTCAACAGGGTCAATAGTGGTGTCATGTACAATGTCCGAACCTTCTTGCGTAAGTGTTCCGAAGAGCATATCGCCTTCTTCGCTCACTTCAGGGTTAGTCATTTTACCAAATTGAGTACGCACGTTATCAACAGTTTCGTCAATTACTTTGTCGTTTACCTCAATATCGTACTGAGTTACTTTTACCTTTTTGTCAAGACTAACGGTAAAGTCATCAACTAGGCCTATAGTGTACTCAAACTCAAAATCTGACTGGTTGTCCCAGTCAATAGTTTCAATTTGTTGTTGATTAGGGATAGGCTCACCTAAGATCTTCAACTCATTGTCTCTGATGTAATCTTGAATAGCATGACTAACCATGTGGTTGATTTCTTCAACCAATATGGACTTGCCATACATCTTTTTAACAAGACTTTGAGGAACCTTGCCTGGTCTAAATCCTTTGATTTGAGCCTTCTTGCTGTAGTCCTTGATCTTTTCGTCTACCTTCGATTGATAATCAGCTTCGTTTAGTTTAACTTTAATTGAAGCGACATTTGAATCTTGTTTGTCTAGAGTAATGTCCAATGCCCTAATGTTTTTGTTCATAAATAAAAACCCTCAAATCTTACGACCGAGGGTTCAAATTGTGCGGATGGAGGGACTCGAACCCCCATGCCCTGAGGCGCTAGATCCTAAGTCTAGTGCGTCTACCAATTTCGCCACATCCGCTGGCTGTTCCGAAATGGAATGCAAAGGTAAATTAAATTTTATTGAAGTCAACAATTGGCTTGTTTATTTTTTCAAAAGTTTTGACCTTTCTACTAAGTAAAAGAAATCTATGATTGCAGTTGATCTTGAAGAGGAAAGAAAAGAGATATTAAGGAGATACAGACGACTGCTCCGTAAAGCCAAACCTTTTTTAAAGGATAATGACGCTAAGCTGATCAAAAAGGCTTTTAACCTTTCGGTTGAAGCTCATAAAGAGATGCGAAGAAAGTCTGGCGAGCCTTATATCTTCCACCCACTAGCTGTTGCAGAAATCTGCGTTGAGGAAATCGGGCTTGGAACCACATCTATTATTGCCGCCCTTCTTCATGACGTTGTTGAAGATACAGAGGTAGAGCTAGATGAGATAAAGGAGTCGTTCGGTCCTAAAGTGGCTAAAATTATTGACGGCCTAACCAAAATATCAGGAGTCTTTGAGCATGGCAGTTCTCAACAAGCAGAGAATTTCCGGAAAATGTTACTCACTCTATCTGAAGATGTGAGAGTAATATTGGTAAAGCTTGCCGATAGACTTCATAATATGCGTACCCTGGGGAGTATGCCGCGGCACAAGCAGCTAAAGATAATATCGGAAACCATTTATTTGTACTCTCCACTGGCTCACCGTTTAGGGCTTTATGCCATTAAGTCTGAGTTAGAAGATCTTTGGTTAAAGTATACCGAGCCGGAGGTTTACCAAGATTTAGTAGCTAAAATTGCCGAAAGTAAATCATCTCGAAGTAGGTTCATAAAGAGTTTTATGAATCCAATTGTCGATGAACTTGATAGGACAGGCTTTAAGTACGAGGTAAAGGGTAGGCCTAAGTCCATCTATTCCATTTGGAATAAGATGAAGAAACAAAACATTCCTTTTGAAGAGGTTTATGACCTTTTTGCGGTACGTATAATATTAGATACAACTTACGACCAAGAGAAGGCTGCTTGTTGGCAAGTTTATTCCATAGTTACCGACTTTTATACTCCAAACCCCGATAGGTTGCGAGACTGGGTGAGTACACCTAAGGCCAATGGCTATGAATCTCTCCATACTACAGTAATGAGTAGAGCTGGTCGATGGGTTGAAGTTCAAATTCGAACCCAGCGAATGAATGATATTGCCGAGAAGGGGTATGCAGCACACTGGAAGTATAAAGATGGCATGAATCCTACTCATGAATCTGGATTAGAGTCATGGATTCAGAAGGTTCGAGATATGCTGGAGCAGAACGACACTAGTGCCATTGAGTTCGTAGATGACTTCCGTTCTAACTTATTTAATGAAGAGGTTTTTGTTTTCACTCCTAAAGGTGATCTAAAGATTCTTCCAAGTGGAGCCACCGCTCTAGATTTTGCTTTCGATATTCATACAGAAATAGGGGCTAAATGTCTTGGTGCAAAAGTCAACAATAGGCTCGTTCCGCTAAACTATCAATTAAAGAATGGCGATCAGATCGAAATTCTTACTTCTAATAAGCAGAGGCCAAATGAAGATTGGTTGAGGTTTGTAGCAACATCCAAGGCTAAGTCCAAAATAAAGGAAACCCTAAAGGAGTCTAAAAAACAAGCGGCAGTCGATGGTAAGGAGATTGTTCAGCGTAAGTTGAAGCAAATGAAGGTTCCTTTTGATGGTGATGTCGCCAATCAACTCAGGGCTTATTTCGAAGAGAAAACAGTAACCGACTTCTATTATAAAGTTGGTAGAGGTTTAATCGACCCTTCACATATCAAGAACTTTAAAGACTTTAAAAAAGAGCGGCAGAAAAGTCTTAGGGTCAAAAATAAGGAGCACGAATATTCAGACGACTTCAAGAAAATTGAGGACCCAGGCAAGGATATCCTTCTAATTGGAGAGGATATGGATGTTTTAGATTACAAGTACGCTAAGTGTTGTAATCCAATTCCAGGAGACGATGTTTTTGGTTTTATCACCGTTAATGAAGGAATTAAAATTCATAGAACAACATGTCCGAATGCTCCAGAGTTGCTTTCTCGCCATGGAAATAGAATTGTTAAAGCCAAGTGGATGTCTCAACAACAAAATGCGTTCTTGGCGGTGTTGAGAATAATCGGAACAGATAGGGTAGGGTTAATGAGAGATGTAACAGATATTATCTCTAATGAGTTAAAGGTGAACATGCAGTCTATTAGTATTGATACTGAGACTGGAATTTTTGATGGCCAAATCAGGTTATACGTCAATAGTACTAAACACCTAGATCAACTTATTACTAAATTAGAAAAGGTAACTGGTGTTATGCGTGTAACACGTCACGACTCAAGAGAATTTAGCTAGCTCACCTCTATTAATTAAACTATCTTATATTTGCACCCTAACCGAACAAAATGGCACTAAATCCAAAGGTATTCGATCAAGTCAAACAAATATTCACAGCATATCTGGAGAATAAAGGCTTGCGTAAAACACCCGAGCGATTTGCCATTATGGAAGAAATCTATACTCGCGATGGTCACTTCGATGTAGAATCGCTTTACATCAGCATGAAAAACAAAAACTATCGTGTATCTAGAGCAACTGTTTATAATACCTTAGATTTATTAGTAGAGTGCGACTTGGTCACTAAGCATCAGTTCGGCAAGAACATGGCTCAGTACGAAAAGTCTTATGGCTTCAAACAGCATGATCATATATTAATGATGGACTCTTCAGATGTCATAGAGTTTTGTGACCCAAGAATTCAGAATATCAAGAACACCTTAGAAGAAATGTTCGATATAGACATCATGCACCATACACTTTACTTTTTTGCTAAGCCTCGTTCAAAAAAGACTGAGACAGAATCATGACATTTAAAAGTTCTGAAGATAATGGAGTCTTGGTACTCAAGATTGAAGGTAATCTTATTGGCGAAGAGGTTGGCTCTGGGCTGTTAGATTCGGCAAATGATGCTATAAATAATGGTACAGCGCTTTGCGCCATAGACATAGGGGCTGTAAAGTATATTAATAGTAGTGGCATTGGAGTTTTAATTACTCTCCTAACAAAGTTTAGAAATCAAGAAGGTGAAGTGGTAATAGTAAATCCTTCTGAGCACGTAAAGAAGCTGCTCATTATCACTAAGCTGACAGCTATTTTCAAAATAGCAGATACAGTAGAACAAGCAATTCAAGAATTAAAATCCTGATAGAATATACATATAATGAAAGTAGACGTACTCTTAGGTTTACAGTGGGGTGACGAGGGCAAAGGAAAAGTCGTTGATTATTTAGCTCCAAAGTATAATGTGGTTGCCAGATTCCAAGGAGGTCCAAATGCTGGGCATACCCTAGAATTCGATGGTCACAAGCATGTGTTGCACCAAATTCCATCAGGTATTTTCCGAGAGCAAATACAGAATATAATAGGTAATGGTGTTGTGCTAGACCCTGTAATCTTTAAAAAGGAGATTGAAGGACTGGCCAAGTTCGAAATAGATTTCACTAAGAATCTATATATATCTAAAAAGACTCAGATTATTCTCCCTTCCCATAAGTTGTTAGATGCTGCTTATGAGCAAGCTAAAGGCAAAGACAAAATTGGGTCAACGCTCAAGGGTATTGGACCATCTTATCAAGATAAAATCGCGAGAAACGGTCTGAGGGTAGGAGATATATTGGCTCCAGGCTTTGAAGAACGTTATAGAAACCTCGTGAATAAGCATGAGCGTATTTTGCAGCATTACGAGTTTGAATATGATCTGCGTGAAGCCGAAGCCCCATTCTTTGAGGCTGTAGAGTTTCTTAAGCAATTCAATTTGGTTAACTCGGAATATCAAATTAATAAATGTATAGATTCCAATCAGACAATTCTGGCTGAAGGGGCTCAAGGTTCTTTGCTAGATATAGATTTTGGAAGCTATCCGTACGTTACCAGTTCCAATACCATGACGGCAGGTGCATGTACTGGTCTCGGAGTGGCTCCAAAGAATATAGGAGAGGTGTTTGGTATTTTTAAGGCATATTGTACTAGAGTAGGAGGTGGGCCGTTCCCAACAGAGCTGTTTGACGATACTGGTAAGGCAATTCAAGACGAAGGGCATGAGTTCGGTGCAACAACTGGCCGCCCTAGAAGGTGTGGCTGGCTAGACCTGCCAGCTCTTAAATATGCTATCATGATTAACGGTGTTACTCAACTATTCATGATGAAGGCAGATGTGCTCTCCATTCTAGATGAAATAAAAGTTTGTACAGATTACAAGCTGAAGGATGGAACTGTCACGCAAGAGATGCCATTTCAGTTAGTAGATGAAGATGTAGAGCCAGTATATGAAACCCTTCCTGGTTGGAAAAATGATATTACTGGAGTTAGGAACTTTAGTGATATGCCTGAGGAGTTAAAAAGCTACATAAGGTATATAGAAGAAAAAACTGGAGTACCCATAAAGATTGTATCGGTTGGGCCTGATAGAAAACAGACCATAATCGACTAAGATTTCAAGGCGCCTCACAAGGGCGCTTTTTTTGTTTCGATTAAACAACTCTAGTTATCAGTCACTTATAAAATACTTTAATTTTTATTGAGGTGTTGTATTGCGGTTGGCGGAAAGTTTTCTACTTTTGCATCCCGTTTGAACGCAAGCGGTGCTCAAAAAGAGCGAAAAGATTGAAGTTTTGGGAGGTTAAAAAAGGATGAAAAAAAAACTTCATTTTTATTTGGCTGAAAGCAAATAAGCTTGCTACCTTTGCCCTCCGCTTCTGAAGAGAAGAGGGGAAAAGCAAAGAAGGAAAGCTTCGAAAAAAAACTTTGAAATTTTATTTGCGATATTAAAAATATTCTTCTTACCTTTGCATCCGCTTTTGGAACAAAGGGTTTCAGAAAGAGGAAAAACAGAGCCAGCAACGGCAGGTTTCTGAAGGTTTAAAAGGGATTAAAATCCGGTTTTAGATAACGTTTACTGAAGAGTGTGATGATGATTTTGATAACCATGAGTTAGCTATCAAAACTTTAATCAAGATCAAATAAGCTCACCATTATACTCAGTAAAAAAGTTCTTTGAATGAATGT